>NZ_JAJLRA010000020.1 GCF_020991365.1 Streptacidiphilus sp. ASG 303 | reverse complement strand
TCTCAAGGAACGGACGCTTCCTTCGCGGCCCCTGCGGGCCCCTCCGGGCGCTTCGTTCTTCCGTGTCTCCAGCTTATCAGACCCGCGGAGTGTTCTCTCCGCTTCGCTGACCCCCGCCGGCGGGGTTCCTGCGTTCTTTCCTTCGCCTTCCGGCGCTTTCCGACTCTAGCAGATCCCTGCCTCGCCGTTCCGCGCCCTCCGACTCCGGAAAGCCTGCCGACCTGGCCTTTTCGGGCCCCGTCGGCGAGATCAGACTCTAGCGAATCCGGACCGGAGGTCCAAACCCGCCGCATTTCCCTTTTCCGCACCCGCCGCACGTACCGCATTCGCACGCGAATACGGATACCGACGCGAGTCCGGAGCGGACGGCACACGCCGTCGCCGCACTCGCGCACGTGGAGGGGGTGGATCGGGGAGATGGCCGCTCCGGGACCGTCCGCGCAGACGCGTGTCCGGTGCTCCCTGCCGAGCGACCGTGGAACTCTACGGGCATCGGGCCCCCGCATGCAAACCGGCAGGCCGCCGCATGCGCGAGGGCGCGTGCGGCGGCCTGCCGGGCCGGAGTCGGACGGGGAACCGGGACCGGGACCGGGACCAGCTCAGCTGTTGGTGGGGAAGCCGAGGTTGATCCCGCCGTGGGACGGGTCGAGCCACCGCTGGGTGACGGCCTTGCCCCGGGTGAAGAAGTGGACGCCGTCGGCGCCGTAGGCGTGGGTGTCGCCGAAGAGGGACGCCTTCCAGCCGCCGAAGGAGTAGTAGGCGACGGGAACCGGGATCGGAACGTTGATGCCGATCATGCCGACCTCGACCTCGTTCTGGAACTTCCGGGCGGCGCCGCCGTCGTTGGTGAAGATCGCGGTGCCGTTGCCGTAGGGGTTGGCGTTGATGAGCTCCAGGCCCTCCTCGTAGGAGGTCACCCGCACCACCGACAGCACCGGGCCGAAGATCTCGTCGCTGTAGACGGACATGCCGGGCTTGACGTGGTCGAAGAGGGTCGGGCCGAGCCAGAAGCCGTCGGCGGTGGAGCCGCCGTGGGCGTCGGCCTCGGCGACCGGGTGGGTACGGCCGTCGACGGCGAGCTCCGCACCGTCCGCGAGGCCGGACTCCAGGTACGAGGCGACCTTGTCGCGGTGCTGCCCGGTGACCAGGGGGCCCATGTCGGAGTCGCCGTTGCAGCCGGGGCCGACCTTGAGGGTGGCCATCCGCTGCTTGATCTTCTCGACCAGCTCGTCGCCGATCGGGTCGACGGCCACCAGGACGGACACGGCCATGCAGCGCTCGCCGGCCGCGCCGAAGCCGGCGTTGACGGCGGCGTCGGCGGCGAGGTCCAGGTCGGCGTCGGGGAGGACCAGCATGTGGTTCTTCGCGCCGCCGAGGGCCTGGACGCGCTTGCCGTAGCGGGTGCCGGTCTCGTAGACGTAGCGGGCGATGGGGGTGGAGCCGACGAAGCTGACGGACTTGACGTCGGGGTGCTCCAGGAGGCGGTCGACGGCGGTCTTGTCGCCGTGGACGACGTTGAAGACGCCGTCGGGGAGCCCGGCCTCCTTCCACAGCTCCGCGAGGAAGTTGGCGGCGGAGGGGTCCTTCTCCGAGGGCTTGACGACCACGGTGTTGCCGGCGGCGATCGCGATGGGGAAGAACCACATCGGCACCATGGCGGGGAAGTTGAACGGCGAGATGACCGAGACGACGCCGAGCGGCTGGCGGATCGAGTAGACGTCGACGCCCGTCGACGCCTGCTCGGTGAAGCCGCCCTTGAGGAGCTGCGGGATGCCGCAGGCGTACTCGACGACCTCTAGGCCGCGGGCGATCTCGCCGAGGGCGTCGGAGTGGACCTTGCCGTGCTCGGAGACGATGATCGCGGCGAGTTCGTCCTTGCGGGTGTTGAGCAGCTCGCGGAAGGCGAAGAGCACCTGGGCGCGCCGGGCGACCGAGGTGTGCCGCCAGGTGGCGAAGGCCTCGACGGCCGCGGAGACGGCCTGGTCGACCTCGGCGATCCCGGCGAAGTCCACCTGTCCGGAGACCTTGCCGGTCGCCGGGTCGAAGATGTCGCCGCGGCGCGGTGCGGTGCCGGCGGTCGCGACCGGGGCGCCCCCGATCCAGTGGGTGATGTGCTTGCTCAAGGTCGTCTGCCTCCGGAGTCGGGTGCCTCGCTGTGTCCAGTGTCCGGCGGACGGCGGCGGCGCTCAACGAGCAGCGTGGCGGCGAATCGGCCGTGCGCCTTACAGGCCGTAGGAGTCCGCAGCCCCGTCCGCCCCCTCCGGTGCTCCGGCGCCGGGTGTGTCGGGGTGGTCGTAGTAGGAGTCGGGGTCCTCCCGGCCCTCCAGGAGGTCAAGGGTGGTGTCCTGCACCCAGGCGAGCGCCCAGCGCTTGGCGGCGTCGACCTCCTCGGGGCCGGCACCGAGAGCGAGGTAGACCTCGTCGTCGAGGGCGGCGAGCCGGCCGAGGCGTTCGGCCAGGGCCGCGGGGTGGAAGTCGTCGTCGAAGGCCCGGGCCATGGCGGGCATCGCGGCGTCGCCGACCCAGGCGGTCAGGGCGTGCACCGCGAGGAGGTCGTCGGGCAGGGTGCGCTCGGCCGCCGCGGTGAGGACGAGGCAGGCCGCGTCGTCCCGGGAGACGACCGGGACGGTGAGACCGGGCTCCACCTCGACCGGGACCGGCGGGTGGGCCAGCGGTCTCTTGGCGACGGACACGGTGACGGCGGGCGGGCCCGCGACGTCGCCGCCGGACACCGCGAGCGGGGGGCCGGCGTCGCCCGGGACCGGCGGCGTGACCACCAGGCCGGCGAACAGGGCGGTGTCCGGGTGCTGCGGGCGCACGACGTACCCCGCGTCGTGCCAGGCGCGGGCGAGGTCCGCGGTGATCGTGCCGAGGGGCGTGGACTCGCCGGTGGCCAGGTCGAGTTCCGCCGGGCGCAGGACGGCGGGGCGCAGGCCCTGGGCACGGAGGGCCCTGGGGCCGGCGAGTGCGAGGCGGTGGAGCGCGCAGACGGGGAGGGCTGCTTCCAGCAGCCGTGCCTGGTCCGGCGTGAGGGCCTCTCCGGGCGGCGCCGCCTCCGGCTGCGCGGTGGCGTACGGCTGCTCGGCGGTGTCCGGGTGTCCGGATGCGTCCCCTGCTGTCATGGGGTCAGTCTCCCGCGCGGAAGGCGACGGGCGGGACAGGCCGAGACAGGCGGGGCGGGCGGAGACGGGCGGGACAGGACGGAACGGGCGGGGGCGGACGGCACACGCCGTCCCGCCCGGGCGGGGCGGGGCGGCGCGGCGCGGCGCGGCGCGGCGCGGCGCGGCGCGGCGCGGCGCGGCGCTGAACGGGCCGGGAGGACGGCGCGGAACGGCTCAGCTGTCGAAGCCGAACCCGAGCCGGTCCATCGCCTTGAGCCAGAGGTTGCGGCGCCCGGCGTGCCGGTCGGCGCGGTCGAGCGACCACTTGGTGAGCTCGATCCCGGCCCAGCGGAAGGGCTCGGGCGGGAAGGGCAGCGGCCTCTCCCGCACCATCCGCAGCTCGGTGCGCTCGGTGCGCTCCCCGGCGAGCAGGTCGAGGACGGTCTCGGCGCCGAAGCGGGTGGCCCCGACGCCCAGGCCGGTGTAGCCGGTGGCGTACGCGACGCGGCCGCGGTGGGCGGTGCCGTAGAACGCGGCGAAGCGGGTGCAGGTGTCGATGGCGCCGCCCCAGGCGTGGGTGAACCGGACGCCTTCGAGCTGGGGGAAGGTGCGGAAGAAGTGGCCGGCGAGCCTGCGGAAGGTCTCGGGGCGCTGGTCGTGCTCGCTGCGCACCCGGCCGCGGTAGTGGTAGACGGCGTCGTAGCCGCCCCACAGGATCCGGTTGTCGCCGGAGAGCCGGAAGTAGTGGAACTGGTTGGCGGAGTCCCCCAGCCCCTGCCGGTTGCGCCAGCCGATCGAGGCGAGCCGCGCGTCGTCGAGCGGCTCGGTCATCAGGGCGTAGTCGTAGACGGGGACGACGTAGGGGCGGACGCGGCGGAGGAGGGAGGGGAAGGCGTTGGTGGCGAGGGCGACCCGGCGGGCGAAGACGCGTCCGTAGGAGGTGCGCACGGCCATGCCGCTGCCGTTCTCCTCCAGGGCGGTGGCGCGGGTGTGCTCGAAGATCCGGACGCCCTGGCCGAGGCAGGCCTGCCGCAGGCCCCAGGCGAGCTTGGCCGGGTGGACCATGGCGACCCCGTCCTTGTCCCAGACGCCGCCGAGGAAGGTGGGCGAGTCGACCTCGGCGCGGACCTGGGCGGCGTCGAGCACGGTGAGGCCGACGCCGTAGGGGGCGACCTGCTCGGCGACCTCGTGGAGCCAGTCCAGCTGGTAGGGCTCGGTGGCGACGTCGAGTTCGCCGGTGCGCTCCCAGTCGCAGTCGATGCCGTACCGGCCGAGGGTGTCCTCGATCGCCTGGAGGTTGGCGGCGCCGAGCTTCTCGAGCTGCGTGAGCTCGCCGGGCCAGCGCTGGAGCCCGTTGCCGAAGCCGTGGGTGAGGCTTGCGGCGCAGAAGCCGCCGTTCCTGCCGGAGGCGGCCCAGCCCGTCTCGTGGCCCTCGACGAGGACGACGTCGAGGGAGGGGTCCCGCTCCTTGGCGACCAGTGCGGTCCAGAGCCCGGCGTAGCCGCCGCCGACGACCAGCAGGTCGCAGTGGGTGTCGCCGACGAGGGCCGCCAGCGGCTCGGGGCGGCCGGGGTCCTCCAGCCAGAAGGGGGTGGGCCGGGCGTCCTTAAGCGAGGAGGCGGGATCCATGCATTATCAACTGCTCTCTGGCGGGTCGGGACGTGCGGGAGCGGGGCCGGCCGGGAGCGGCCGGCCCCGCTCCGGTCAGGCGCGGGCGCGGCGCCGGTTGGCGATCCACTGGCCGCCGGCGGTGAGGACGACGGCGGTGAGGAACATGGCGGTGCCGATGACGTTGACCTGGACGGGCGTGCCGCGCTGCGCCGAACCCCAGACGAACATCGGGAAGGTGACCGTGGAGCCCGAGTTGAACTGGGTGATCACGAAGTCGTCGAAGGAGAGGGCGAAGCTGAGCAGCGCTCCGGCGGCGATGCCGGGGGCGGCCAGCGGCAGGGTGATGCGCAGGAAGGTCTGCGTCGGGGTGGCGTAGAGGTCCTGGGCGGCCTGCTCCAGGCGCGGGTCCATGGAGGCCACGCGGGCCTTCACGGCGGTCACCACGAAGCTGAGGCAGAACATGATGTGGGCGATGAGGATCGTCCAGAAGCCGAACTCGACCCGCGTGTTGAGGAAGAGCGTGCCGAGGGAGGCGGCCATGACGATCTCGGGCATGGCCATCGGCATGAAGATGAGCGCGTTGACGAAGGGCCGGCCGCGGAAGCGGTAGCGGGCCAGGGCGAAGGCGATCATCGTGCCGAGGACGGTGGCGCCGACGGTGGCGTAGACGCCGATCTGGAGGCTGAGCCCGAGGGCGTCGCACATGCCGGCGACGTCGCAGGGGTGCTGCCAGGCGTCGGTGGAGAAGTGGCTGAGGGTGTAGTTGAAGCGCCCGGTGGGCTTGTTGAAGGAGTACACGATCACCACCAGGTTGGGGATGATCATGTAGGCCAGGACGAGGGCTGCGGCGATGACGACGAGGTGGCGGCGGAGCCACCGGAGGGGGGCGGCCATCAGACGAGGTCCTCCGTCCCGGCCTTGCGGATGTAGAGGCTGATCATGACCAGGATGAAGGCCATGAGAATGAAGGAGAGCGCCGCGGCCAGCGGGTAGTTCACCTGGGTGAGGAACTGGTTCTGGATGACGTTGCCGATCATCTTGTCCTGCACGCCGCCGAGCAGCTGGGCGTTGATGTAGTCGCCGGAGGCCGGGATGAAGGTGAGCAGGGTGCCCGCGACCACGCCGGGGAGCGAGATCGGGAACGTCACCTTGCGGAAGGTGGTGAAGGGCCGGGCGTACAGGTCGCCGGCGGCCTCGTGGAGGCGGGGGTCGATCCGCTCCAGCGAGGTGTAGAGCGGCAGCACCATGAACGGCAGGAAGTTGTAGGTCAGGCCGCAGACCACCGCGAAGGGGGTCTGCATCAGCCGGTGGTCGCGGGTCCAGTGCAGGGCGTCGGTGACGTCGAGCAGGTGGACCGCGTTGAGGGTGCGGACCACCCAGCCGCCGTCGGCGAGGATGGTCTGCCAGGCCAGCGTGCGGATGAGGAAGCTGGTGAAGAACGGTGCGATGACCAGCACCAGGACGACGTTGCGCCAGCGGCCGGCCTTGAAGGCGATGGTGTACGCCAGCGGGTAGCCGAGGGCCAGGCACAGGGCGGTGGCGATGGCGGCCCACACGAAGGACCAGCCGTAGAGGCTCCCGTACTCACGCAGGGCGTCCCAGTAGGTGGCGACGTGCCAGGTGACCCGGAAGCCCGTCTCCAGGGAGCCGGTCTGCACGGAGGTGGAGGCCTGGTAGACGGTGGGCAGCGCGAAGAAGACCAGCAGCCAGGCGAGGCCCGGGAGCAGCAGCAGGTAGGGGATGCGGCGCCGGCGGCGGGCCGCCCTGCCGACGGCCGCGGGGACGGGCCCCTGGCCGCCGGCCTCCGGCGGCGCGCCCGCGCCGGGGAGGACGGCGGTGGCGTGGGAGGTCATACGGCCTCCTCCTGGCCGGCGTGGACGTCCTGGTCGGCGTCGACGGCGAAGGCGTGGGCGGGGTTCCAGTGCAGGACGACCTCGGCGCCGGGGGCGATGCGGGTGTCGCGCTCCATGTTCTGCTCGAAGACCGCGATCTCCTGGCCCCAGGCGGCGCGCACCACGTACTGGGTGGAGACGCCGATGAAGCTCGCGTCCAGGACCGTGCCGGTGATGCGGTTGCGGCCCTCGGCGACGGTCGCGGCGTCGTCGGCGTGGGTGAGGGTGAGCTTCTCGGGGCGGACACCGACGAGCAGGCGGTCGCGGTCGCCCGCGGCGCGCCCGGCGGGGAGGGTCAGCCGGGTGCCGGAGACGTCGAGCAGCAGGTCGCCGCCCTGGCGGCCGATGACGGCGGCGGCGAGGAGGTTGGACTGGCCGAGGAAGTTGGCCACGAAGGTGGTGGCCGGGTTCTCGTACAGGTCGGCGGGGGCGCCCAGCTGCTCGATGCGGCCCGCGTTCATCACCGCGATGGTGTCGGCCATGGTCATGGCCTCCTCCTGGTCGTGGGTGACGTGGACGAAGGTGATGCCGACCTCGGTCTGGATGCGCTTGAGCTCCAGCTGCATCTGGCGGCGCAGCTTGAGGTCGAGGGCGCCGAGCGGCTCGTCCAGGAGCAGGACCTGGGGGTGGTTGATCAGGGCGCGTGCGACGGCGACGCGCTGCTGCTGGCCGCCGGAGAGCTGGTGGGGCTTGCGGCGGGCCAGCGGGCCCAGCTCGACGAGCTCCAGCATCTCGTCGACCTGCTTCTTCACGTCCTTCCTGCCGCGGCGCCGCAGGCCGAAGGCGACGTTCTCGAAGATGTCGAGGTGGGGGAAGAGGGCGTAGTTCTGGAAGACGGTGTTGACCGGCCGCTTGTAGGGCGGCAGGGCGGTGACGTCGCGGCCGCCGATGACGATGGCACCGGTGGTGGGGTCCTCCAGGCCGGCGATCATCCGCAGGGTGGTGGTCTTGCCGCAGCCGGAGGCGCCCAGCAGGGCGAAGAAGGAACCGGCCGGGATGGTGAGGTCCAGGGGGCGGACGGCGGTGAAGTCGCCGAAGGTCTTGGAGATGCCGGTGAGGTGGACGTCCTGCCCGGCGGCCTCCGGTGCGGTCCCGGCCGGTGCGCCGGGCGCGGGGGCGGCCTTCGCGGGGGCCTCGGCGGCGGTGGCCTCGGCGGGGGCGGCCTCGGTGGGGGCGGCCTCGGTGGCAGGGGCCTCGGCGGCGCCGTCCTTCACGGGCGCCTCCGTCGCGGGGGCGGCCTTCGCGGGGGCCTCCGTCGCGGGCGTCTCCGAAGCGGGGACGTCCGGCGTCCGTCCGTCGCCGGCCTGCTCGGCGGTGTGCTGCTCTGTCATCAGTTCTCTCGCTGTCCCTCGTGTGCCGGTGGCCGTCAGGCGCCGATGAGCTTGGCGAACGCGCCCTGGTACTTCTTCTCCTCGGCCTCGCTGAGCGCGCGGAAGGCGTGGCTCCTCCGTGCCATCGCCTTGTCGGCGATGATCAGCGGGTTCTTCGCCGCCTCGGGGTCGATCCTCTGCAGGGCCTCGGCCACGCCGTCGACGGGCGTGAAGTAGTTGACGTAGTCGGCGAGCTCGGCGGCGACGTCGGGCCGGTAGTACCAGTCGATGAGCCGCTCGGCGTTGGCCTTGTGGCGGGCGCGGCGCGGGATGAGCATGTTGTCGGTGGAGGCGAGGTAGCCGGCCTCCGGGATGACGTACTCGATGTCCGGGTTGTCGGCCTTGAGCTGGACGAGGTCGCCGGCCCACGCGATGCAGGCGTGGATGTTGCCGCTGGCGAGGTCCTTGGCGTACTCGTTGCCGGTGAAGGCGCGGACCTGGTGGCTGTCGACGGCCTTCTGCACCTTGGCGACGGCGGCGGAGAAGTCGTCGTCGGTGAAGTTCCCGGGGTCCTTGCCCATGTCGAGCAGGGTGAGGCCCATGGTGTCGCGCATCTCGGTGAGGAGGGTGACGCGGCCCTTGAGCGCGGGGTCGGTGAGGAGCTGGTCGACGCTGGTCACGGCCTTCCCGCCGGTGGCCTTCTTGTTGTAGGCGATGAGCGTCGCGATGCCGGCCCAGGGGTACGAGTGGGTGCGGCCGGGGTCCCAGTCGGGGTTGCGGTACTGCGCGGACAGGTTGGCGTAGGCGTGCGGGAGCTTCGAGGCGTCGAGGGTCTCGGCCCAGCCCAGGCGGATGACGCGGGCGGCCATCCAGTCGGTGAGGACCATCAGGTCGCGGCCGGTGTCCTGGCCCGCGCGGAGCTGGGCCTGGATCTTGCCGAAGAAGTCGTCGTTGTCCTCGATGTCCTCGGTGTAGGCGACCTTGATGCCGGTGGCCTTCGTGAAGGCGTCGAGGGTGGGACGGCGGTTCTTGTCCTTGTCGTCGACGTCGATGTAGAGGGGCCAGTTGGAGAAGTTGAGCACCTTCTCCTCGGCGGAGTGGTCCTCGGTGGCGGCGGTGCCGGACGAGGCCTGGGAGGCGGCCGGGATGCCGCAGCCGGTGAGGGCGGCGGTCGCGACGGCGCCCAGCCCGGCGGTGCGCAGCAGCGACCGGCGGGTGAGGGCCGCGCGACCGGATGTCGCACTGCGCCGCCAGGCCTTGAGCACGGGGTCCGGCAGTCCGTCGAACGGATCCATGGGGTGCAGCCCTCCTGTGGGGGTGAGGAGCGGAAGGGGGCCGGCCGCCCCGGTACGGGGGCGTGCGGGGCGGCCGGCCGGCTCGGTCATCTGTCGCCGAAGACGGTGCGGTGCCAGTCCTTGCGGGCGGCGGCGGTCGTGTCGTACATGACGTGCTTGACCTGGGTGTACTCGTCGAGCGAGTACTGCGACATGTCCTTGCCGTAGCCGGAGGCCTTGTAGCCGCCGTGCGGCATCTCGCTGATGATCGGGATGTGGTCGTTGACCCAGACGCAGCCGGCCGCGATCTCGCGGGTGGCGCGCAGGGAGCGGTGCACGTCGCGGGTCCAGACGGAGGCGGCGAGGCCGTAGGGGGTGTCGTTCGCGAGGCGCAGGCCCTCGTCGTCGGAGTCGAAGGGGAGGACCGCGAGGACGGGGCCGAAGACCTCGCTCTGCACGATCTCGGCGTCCTGGGGGACACCGGTGACGAGGGTGGGGCGGTAGTAGGCGCCGAGGGTGAGGTCGGTGCCGTCGTGGCCCTTGGCGGGCGCCTCGCCGCCTGCGGCGATGACGGCGCCGTACCCGCGGGCGCGCTCGACGAAGGCGGCGACGCGGTCGCGCTGGGCGAAGGAGACGAGGGGGCCGAGGTCGGTGTGCGGGTTCATCGGGTCGCCGAGGCGGACCCGGCCGTAGAGCTCGGCGACGCCCTCGACGAAGGCGTCGTACAGCGGCCGCTGGACGTAGGCGCGGGTGGCCGCGGTGCAGTCCTGGCCGGTGTTGATGAGGGAGGCGGCGACCGCGCCGTGGACGGCGGCCTCCAGGTCGGCGTCGTCGAGGACGAGGAAGGGGGCCTTGCCGCCGAGTTCGAGGTGGGTGCGCTTGACGGTGCGGGTGGCGAGCTCGGCGACACGGCGCCCGACGGCGGTGGAGCCGGTGAAGGAGACCATCGCGACGTCGGGGTGGGAGACCAGGTGCTCGCCGGCGGTGCGGCCGTCGCCGGTGACGACGTTGACGACGCCGTCGGGCAGGCCCGCCTCGGTGCAGGCCTGCGCGAACATCAGCGCGGTGAGGGGGGTGAGCTCGGCGGGCTTGAGGACGACCGTGTTGCCGGCCGCGACCGCCGGGAGGATCTTCCAGGCGGCCATCTGGAGCGGGTAGTTCCAGGGGGCGATGGAGCCGACGACGCCGATCGCCTCGCGCCGCACGTAGGAGGTGTGGTCGCCGGAGTACTCGCCGGCGGCCTTCCCCTCCAGGTTGCGGGCGGCCCCGGCGAAGAAGCCGGTGTTGTCGACGGTGCCGGGGACGTCGAACTCGGTGGAGAGCTTGATCGGCTTGCCGGTCTGGGCGGTCTCGGTGCGGGCGAGGTCGTCCGAGCGGTCGGCGAGGACGGCGGCGAGGCGGGTGAGTGCCTCGGCGCGGGCGCCGGGGGTGGCCCGAGACCAGTCGGGGAACGCGGCGCGGGCGGCGGCGACGGCCTCGTCGACGTCGCGGGTGGACGCGAGGCGGACCTGGCGGACCGTGCTGCCGTCGGCCGGGTTGACCACGTCGAAGGGGCGGTCGCCGGTGCCTTCGGTGAGGCGGCCGGCGATGAACTGGGCTCCGTCCTCGAAGCGGGGGTCCGCGGTCGTCGGGTCCATGGTTCCTCCATGCGCTGGGCTGCGCCGGGTGGGCTGCCGGGTGGTCGCGTCCCCGGGGGGCGGGGACCGGTCGGCCCGGGCGGGCTGCGGGCGCGTCCCGGCCTCGGGCCGGTCCCGGTTCCGGCCCGGGTCCGGCCCGGGGCGCGGGTCCGGCCGCGCGGGTCCGGTGGGCGCGGCCTCCTCGCCGCCTGCCGGCACCGGAACCGTGCGCCGGCCGGTGGCGGGGATTGCGCGATCATCGCAAGACACCGTCGCCACCGACAAGGGATTCCGTTGTTGCCTTTTGGTTACGCGACGGAATCGGGCGCCCGGTCGTGACTCCCGCCACGTCCGACCCCGCCGACCCTGCCCGGCGCGGCGCACGGCGGCAAGGGACAGGGCGGCAGCCCGGGCGGCGGAGGCCTTACAGAGTGCAAGGCGTCCGGCGGGCGGGGGGAGGGCCGCCGCGTTGCATGATGCTGCTGACACCTTGGACCCCGGCGGCGCCCGCCGTCGACAGGAGGCAGCCGTGTTCCCCACCGTCGCCCGCGTGCTCGACCTGGACGCCGTGCGCCGGGGCATGCCCCAGGTCGTCGCCGGGGCGGACCGGCTGCAGCGCCCGGTGCGCTGGGTGCACGTCAGCGAGCTGCCGGACATCGCGGGCATGCTCCAGGGCGGCGAGCTGGTGCTGACGACCGGCATCGCGCTGCCCGAGGACCGCGAGGGCCTGGCCCGGTACGTCCGCGAGCTGTCGGAGGTCGGCGCGGCGGGCCTGGTGGTGGAGTTCGGCCGCCGGTACTTCGACACGCTGCCCCGGGCGCTGGTGCAGGCCGCCGAGCAGTACGGCCTGCCGCTGGTGGCGCTCCGCCGGGAGCTGCGGTTCGTGGCGGTGACCGAGGCGGTGCACGCCCTGGTGGTCAACGCGCAGCTGGAGGAGCTGCGCAGCTCGGAGGCGGTCCACCAGACCTTCAACGAGCTGGCGGTGGAGGGCGCCGAACCGGCGGAGGTGGTGCGGCAGGTGGCGCGGATGGCGGGCGCTCCGGCGGTGCTGGAGAACCTCGCCCACCAGGTGCTGGCGTACGACGCGGCGGGCCGGGACGCGGAGGCGCTGCTGGAGGACTGGGAGCGGCGCTCGCGCGGGGTCCGCCCGGAGGGCCGCACCGGGTACGACCCGCGGACCGGCTGGCTGGTCACCGCCGTGGGGGCGCGCGGGCACGACTGGGGACGACTGGTCCTGGTCGGCGAGCCCGGCCCGCTGCCCGAGGAGCTGCCGCACCGGCACACCGTGCTGCTGGAGCGGGGCGCGGCGACGCTGGCGCTGGGCCGGCTGCTGGTGCGGGACCGCGAGAGCCTGGAGCGGCAGACGCACCGCACGCTGCTGTCGGGCATCCTCACCCACGCGCTGACCGTCTCCGAGGTGGCGCTGCGCGCCCAGGCGCTCGGGGTGCCGCTGGAGGGGCGGCGGCTGGTGGGCGTGGTGCTGCGGCAGCGGGGCCGGCCGGCCGCGGCCGCGCTGGAGGCGCAGGCCCGGCTGCGGGACCTGACCGAGACCGCGGCGGCGGCGGTGCGCGAGCGGCGGATGTCGGCGCTGGTGGGACCGCTGGACGACGACGGGGTGGGGCTGCTGGTGGCGCTGGGGCCGCACGACGACGAGCACGCCTCCCTGGACGGGTTCGCGGCGGCGCTGGAGCGGCTGCTGGGCGAGGGGGGCCGGCCCGGCCGGGCGGGGTCGGGGGGCGCGGCGCCGGAGGGGGCGCCGGTGGTCGCGGTGGGGTCGTCGGTGGGGTCGGTGCGGGACGCCCGGCGCACCCTCGTCGAGGCGACGCAGGTGGCGGACGCCGCCCTGCACGACGCCCCGCTGCCCGGGGGGCGCGCCGCGTCGTACTACCGGCTGCCGGACGTGCGGCTGCGCGGCCTGCTGCACCTGCTGCGGGACGACGCCCGGCTGCAGACGTACGTGGAGCGGGAGCTGGGGCCGCTGCTGGCGTACGACGCGGAGCACGGCACGCAGCTGACGGCGATGCTGCGGACCTACCTGGAGCAGGGCCGCAACAAGTCGGCGGCGGCGGACGCGGCGCACCTGTCGCGGCCGTCGTTCTACGACCGGCTGCACCGGGTGGAGCGGGTGCTGGGTGTGGACCTCGACCAGGTGGAGTCGTGCCTGTCGCTGCACGTGGCGCTGCTGGCGCTCGACGCGGTGCGCCGCTGACCCGGGCACGGCGGCCCGGGGGCCCGGGGGCGCAGGGGTCCGGGGGCACGGCGGGGTCCGGCGGTTCGGGGGCCGACGATCCGACGACCCGACGGCCCGACACCTCCAGAACGATCGAAACATGCGTCGTGGCAACCGAATCGATCGCCCTGTCTTGTCCGCGCAACTCTTTCGGGCGTACCGTGCCGCCCATGGACCGTGCACACCTGCAGACCCTGCTCGCCCGGGAGACCGCCGAGAGCGCCCGCCGCAACCCCCGCTCGCAGGCCGCGTACCAGCGCGCCGAGCACCTCTTCGGCCGGGTGCCGATGACGTGGATGAACAAGAGCGCCACCGCCTTCCCGCTCTACCTGGAAGGGGCCCGCGGCGCGCGGGTCCGCGACATCGACGGCCACGAGTACGTCGACTTCTGCCTGGGCGACACCGGCGCCATGGCGGGCCACTCCCCCGCACCGGTCGCCGACGCGGTCGAGCGCCGCTACCGCGCGCAGGGCGGCGCGACAGCGATGCTGCCCACCGAGGACGCGGAGTGGGTGGGCGCGGAGCTCAGCCGCCGCTTCGGCCTGGAGCGCTGGTCCTTCTCGCTGACCGCCACCGACGCCAACCGCTGGGCGATCCGGCTGGCCCGCGCCGTCACCGGGCGCTCGAAGATCCTGGTGAACAGCTACAGCTACCACGGCAGCGTCGACGAGTCGCTGATCGTCGTCGGCGAGGACGGCCGCGGCGCCTCCCGCCCCGGCAACGTCGGCGCGCCCTGCGACGTGACGCTCACCAGCCGGGTCGCGGAGTTCAACGACCTGGAGGGCCTGGAGCGGGAGCTGGCCCACGGCGACGTCGCGGCGGTCCTCATGGAGCCGGCGCTCACCAACATCGGCATCGTGCTGCCCGAGCCCGGCTACCTGGAGGGCGTGCGGGAGCTCACCCGCCGGTACGGCACGCTGCTGATCAACGACGAGACGCACACCCTGTCGGCCGGCCCCGGCGGCTGCACCGCGGCCTGGGGGCTGGAGCCGGACGTGCTGACCGTGGGCAAGGCCATCGGCGGCGGCATCCCGGCGGGCGCGTACGGCCTGTCGGCGGAGCTGGCCGACCGGCTGCTGGGCCGCGACGACCTGGACCTGGTGGACATGGGCGGCGTCGGCGGCACCCTCGCGGGCAACGCGCTGTCGGTGGCGGCGATGCGCGCCACCCTGGAGCACGTGCTGACCGACGACGCGTTCGCCCGCATGTGCGCGCTGTCGGAGCGGTTCGAGGCCGGCGTGCGCAAGGGCATCGAGGCGTACGGGCTGCCCTGGTCGGTCAGCCGGCTCGGCGCCCGCACCGAGTACCGCTTCGCCTCCCCGGCGCCGCGGACCGGCACGGAGTCGGCGGCCTGCGCCGACGCGGAGCTGGAGGACTTCCTCCACGTCTACCTGTCCAACCGGTCCATCCTCATGACGCCGTTCCACAACATGGCGCTGATGTGCCCGGACACCACCGAGGCCGACGTGGACACCCACACCGAGGTCTTCCACGCGGCCCTGGAGGAGCTGGCGGGCTGACCCGGCCGGAGGGCCGTGGGTACAGTTCGGCAGCACACCGGCGCCCGGCAGGCGGGCGCCGGTGCCGCGGCGGGGAGCCGCGCAGGACCACCGAGACGAACGGGGACGGGGACACGTGGACGACATCGACCGGGCGATCCTCAAGGAGTTGCAGGCCGACGGCCGGATCGCCTACGCCGACCTCGGGCCGAAGGTGGGCCTGTCGGCCTCCGCGGCCCGCCAGCGGCTGCAGCGGCTGCTGGACTCCAAGGTGGTGCAGGTCGTCGGGGTCACCGACCCGATGGCGATGGGCCGCCAGTCGATGGCGCTGCTCGGCATCGCCGTGGACGGCGACCCGCGGGCGGTCGCGGACGCGCTGGCGCAGCGCGAGGAGGTCGTCTACATGGTCCTGACGGCCGGTCCCTACGCCCTGTTCGCCGAGGTGGTGTGCGGGCAGCCGGGCGACCTGCTGGACCTGGTGAACGACGTGGTGCGGCCGATCGAGGGCGTGACCGGCGTCGAGACGTTCCCGTACTTCGGCATCCACACCCACCGGTTCCTGTGGGACGTGGGCTGAGGCGCGGGCGCCCGCGCCCGCGCCCGCGACCGGGAACGGGAACGGGAACGGGAACGGGAACGGGAACGGGAATGGGAACGGGAACGGCCCCGGGAGGCAGCTGCCTCCCGGGGCCGTCCGGCGTCGGGGCGCGGGTCAGATCGCCGTCATGACGTGCTTGATGCGGGTGTAGTCCTCGAAGCCGTAGGAGGAGAGGTCCTTGCCGTAGCCGGACTTCTTGAAGCCGCCGTGCGGCATCTCGGCGACCAGCGGGATGTGGGTGTTGATCCACACGCAGCCGAAGTCGAGGGCCTTGGACATCCGCATGGCGCGGGCGTGGTCCTTGGTCCACACCGAGGAGGCGAGCGCGTAGTCGACGCCGTTGGCGTAGGCGACGGCCTGCTCCTCGTCGGAGAACTTCTGCACGGTGATGACCGGGCCGAAGACCTCGTTCTGGATGATCTCGTCGTCCTGCTGCAGACCGGAGACGACGGTGGGGGCGTAGAAGTAGCCGCGGTCGCCGACGCGCCTGCCGCCGGCCTCGACCTTGGCGTGGGCGGGGAGGCGCTCGATGAAGCCGGAGACCTGCGCGAGCTGGTTGGCGTTGTTGAGCGGGCCGTAGAGGACGTCCTCCTCGTCGACGCCGCCGGTCTTCGTCTCGGCGGCGGCCTTGGCGAGGGCGGCGACGAACTCGTCGTGGACGTCCTCGTGCACGAGCACGCGGGTGGCGGCGGTGCAGTCCTGGCCGGCGTTGAAGAAGCCGGCGACGGAGATGCCCTCGACGGCGGCGGGGATGTCGGCGTCCTCGAAGACCACGACGGGGGCCTTGCCGCCGAGCTCCAGGTGGACCCGCTTGAGGTCCTTGGCGGCGCTGCCGGCGACCTGCATGCCGGCGCGGACCGAGCCGGTGATGGAGGCCATGGCGGGGGTCGGGTGCTCGACCATCAGGCGGCCGGTGTCGCGGTCGCCGCAGATGACGTTGAAGACGCCCTTGGGGAGGATCTCCCCCATGATCTCGGCCAGCAGCACGGTGGAGGCCGGGGTGGTGTCGGACGGCTTGAGGACGACGGTGTTGCCGGCCGCGATGGCGGGGGCGAACTTCCAGACCGCCATCATCATCGGGTAGTTCCACGGCGCCACCTGGGCGCAGACGCCGACCGGCTCGCGGCGGACGAAGGAGGTCAGGCCCTCCATGTACTCGCCCGCGGACTTGCCCTCCAGCAGGCGGGCGGCGCCGGCGAAGAACCGGATCTGGTCCACCATCGGCGGGATCTCCTCGGAGCGGGTCAGCTCGCGGGGCTTGCCGGTGTTGCGGCACTCGGCGTCGATCAGCTCCTCGGCCCGCGCCTCGACCGCGTCGGCGATCCTCAGCAGGGCGAGCTGGCGGGCGGCCGGGGTGCTGTCGCGCCAGGCCGGGAAGGCCTCGGCGGCGGCGGCCATGGCGGCGTCGACGTCGGCCTGGCCGGAGAGCGGGGAGGTCGCGTAGACCTCGCCGGTGGCGGGGTCGACCACGTCGAGGGTGCGGCCGTCCGCCGCGTCGACGAACTCGCCGTTGATGTAGTTGCGCAGCGCGCGAAGATCGCTCACGGACCTCTCCTCGAGTCGTGCCCGGGCCGCCGGGTGGCCGCACCGGGCGGTGCACGGTGCACTGAAGTATGTACGGATTGCGGACGGACGGTACCGCCGCTCGCGCACACGGCCGCCGCACACGCGACCCACCCTAGCGGCGGGGCCGACGGTATCGACATACCCGAACGGCAAGAACGATGGAATCAGTGCCCGAATCGAAGATCGGCGACGGATTCCCTTGCGAACAGGCGGTCGATCGGGCAGAGTGGTGGCCGTGGCCAACCGCGACCGGAACGGCAGCGTTCCCCTCGACTCCGTATCGAAGGCGATCATCGAGCAGTTGCAGGAGGACGGCCGCCGCCCGTACGCCGCCATCGGCAAGGCCGTCGGCCTGTCGGAGGCGGCCGTGCGGCAGCGCGTGCAGAAGCTGCTCGACCAGGGCGTGATGCAGATCGTCGCCGTCACCGACCCCCTCACGGTCGGGTTCGCGCGGCAGGCGATGGTCGGCATCAACGTCGAGGGGGACATCGACCCCGTCGCCGACGCACTGGCCGCACTGGACGAGGTGGACTACGTCGTCGCCACCGCAGGCTCGTTCGACCTGCTGGCCGAGCTGGTCTGCGAGGACGACGAGCACCTCCTCGACCTGATCAACAAGCGCATCCGCGCCCTACCCGGCGTGCGGAGCACCGAGAGCTTCGTCTACCTGAAGCTCCGGAAACAGACCTACACCTGGGGCACCAGATGACCGCGAACCCGGACCAGAAGGACCTCTCGAAGTCCGCCTACGACCATCTGTGGATGCACTTCACCCGGATGTCGTCGTACGAGAACGCCCCCGTCCCCACCATCGTCAGGGGCGAGGGCACCTACGTCTACGACTCCGAGGGCCGCAAGTACCTCGACGGCCTCGCCGGCCTCTTCGTCGTGCAGGCCGGCCACGGCCGCCGCGAGCTGGCCGAGGTCGCCGCCAAGCAGGCCGCCGAGCTCGCCTTCTTCCCGGTGTGGAGCTACGCCCACCCCAAGGCGATCGAGCTGGCCGAGCGCCTCGCCCACTACGCGCCCGGCGACCTCAACAAGGTCTTCTTCTCCACCGGCGGCGGCGAGGCGGTCGAGACCGCCTGGAAGCTGGCCAAGCAGTACTTCAAGCTGACCGGCAAGCCGACCAAGTACAAGGTCATCTCGCGTGCCGTCGCCTACCACGGCACCCCGCAGGGCGCCCTGTCCATCACCGGCCTGCCGGGCCTGAAGGCCCCGTTCGAGCCGCTGGTGCCGGGCACCCACAAGGCGCCGAACACCAACATCTACCGCGCGCCGTTCTACGGCGACGACCCGGAGGCCTTCGGCCGCTGGGCCGCCGACCAGATCGAGCAGCAGATCCTCTTCGAGGGCCCGGACACCGTCGCCGCCGTCTTCCTGGAGCCGGTGCAGAACGCCGGCGGCTGCTTCCCGCCGCCGCCCGGGTACTTCCAGCGGGTGCGCGAGATCTGCGACCGCCACGACGTGCTGCTCGTCTCGGACGAGGTCATCTGCGCCTTCGGCCGCCTGGGCACCATGTTCGGCGCCGACAAGTTCGGCTACCAGCCGGACATGATCACCTGCGCCAAGGGCATGACCTCGGGCTACTCCCCGATCGGCGCGACGATCATCTCCGACCGCCTCGCCGAGCCGTTCTACAAGGGCGACAACACCTTCCTGCACGGCTACACCTTCGGCGGCCACCCGGTCTCCGCGGCGGTGGCGCTGGCCAACCTCGACATCTTCGAGCGCGAGGGCCTCAACCAGCACGTGCTCGACAACGAGCACAAGTTCCTGTCGACCCTGCAGCGGCTGCACGACCTGCCGATCGTCGGCGACGTGCGCGGCAACGGGTACTTCTACGGCATCGAGCTGGTGAAGGACAAGGCCACCAAGGAGACCTTCAACGACGACGAGGTCGAGCGCGTCCTGTACGGGCACGTCTCCAAGAAGCTCTTCGAGAACGGCCTGTACTGCCGCGCCGACGACCGCGGCGACCCGGTGATCCAGCTGGCCCCGCCGCTGATCTCCGACCAGTCGACCTTCGACGAGATCGAGCAGATCCTGCGGGCCACCCTCACCGAGGCGTGGACCAAGATCTGACGATCGCACGCGGACTCTCTGTCCCACCCTCCGCCAGGGGCGGTTCCCGGTACGCCGGGGACCGCCCCCGGTGCGTCCGGGGCACCTCCCGGCGGACCCGCGGCCGGCCCGCGGCCTCCCGGCGCCCCCTGCTGCATCCGGGCGCACCGGGATGCGGGCAGGGGCATTCGACGGTCTGATATATCCGATTGGATGCCATGGGGATCGTGTGCCGCGACCTTCCCGTGTCCTGGGCCCTCTAACCTGGCATCCCACACCTAGAGCCGGAGGTTCTCTTGACAGCGGCCCCGCCGGAGAGCGACGTGCCCGGGGACAGCGACGCACCCGCGGACGGCGGCCCGCCCGAGGGTGCCGCCACCCCCGCGGGCGACGGCACGCCCGCGGGGAGCGGGAGGCGCGGGAGGCGCCCGAAGGGCACGAAGCGCGGGGCGTCCCGGCCCGGCAGGGGCGACGCGCCCGGGGACGGGGCCGGCGCACCCGCCGAGGACGCGGACGCAGCGGTCGGCGGGGCGGACGCACCGGCCGACGGGGCTGGCGCACCCGCCGAGGACGCGGACGCAGCCGCGGAGGCCGAGGCGCCGGCGGGACCGGCGGAGGCCGGGGCCCGCGGAGAGGCCGGGGCACCCTCGGAGGGCGCGCCCGGGGAAGCCGGCGTCGCCGGCGCGTCCGCGGAGGCCGGACCGCCCGCGGAGGCCGACCTGGTCCGGGCGTCCGGCGTGCTGAAGTCCCTGGACGGGACGGCGGCGCTGCGCGGCGTCTCCCTCACCGTGCGGCAGGGGGAGGTGCTGGCGGTCACCGGCCCCCGCGGGTCCGGCAAGACGACCCTCCTCGGATGCCTCGGCGGACTGCTGCCCGTGGACGACGGCGAGGTCTGGTTCGCCGGACGGCCGCTCCACTCCCTCCCCCGGACCGAACGGGAGCGGCTCCGCCGCGAGCACGTCGGCTGGGTCGGCTCCGAGCCGCAGCTCGTCCCGGAGCTGACCGTCCGGGAGAACGCCGCCCTGCCGCTGCTCCTGGCCGGTGCCGGGCGCCGCGCCGCGTACACCGCGGCGGCCGAGTGGCTGGAGCGGCTCGACGTCGCCGGCTGCGCCCGCCTGCGGCCCGCCGAACTGACCCAGGAGCAGCGGCAGCGGGTCGCGGTCGCCCGCGCCCTCGCGCCGCTGCCCCGCCTCGTCCTCGCCGACGACCCCACCGCACCGCTGCACCGCGACGCCGGGGAGCAGGTGCTGCGCGTGCTCGGCACCGCCGCCCGCTCCCACGGGCTCACCCTGGTGCTGGCCCTGAACGACCCCGGGCAGGCCCGGCACGCCGACCGGTCCGTGGCCCTGCTGGACGGGGCCCTCTCCGAGCCGGCGGCCCCCCTCGCGGAGGCCGCAGCCGCGGCGGCGGCCGCACCCGCCTGACCCGCCGCACCCGTACCGCCCGCAGTTCCGCCCGACCCACCACACAACCCCAACGCCCGACCCCAACGCCCGAACCGCCACTCCTGCCTGACGCAGCGTTCGCACGGCCGCCCGTCGGGGCGTCCGGACCCGGAAGGAAGCCGCCCACCGGTGTTCTACCTCCGCCTGGCCCGGGGCTACCGGGTCCTCGACCTCGGTCGCTGGATCCTCACCGCGGCGGCAGCCGCCGCCACCGCGGCCCTGCTGCTGCGGGCGCTCGGCCGCGCCCTGGTCGACCCGCCCGGAACCGCCGTCGCGGTCTCGGCCGCCCGCCTCGGCTGGTGCCTGCCCGCCCTCGCCGCGACCGGCTGGCTCGCCGCCTCGTGCGCCCGCGCCCTCCCGGACCGGCGACCCGGGCGCATCGCCGGCCTGGCGGCCGCCGGGGCGGGCCCCCTGCGGATCCGCCTCCTCGTCGCGGGCGAGACCGCGCTCGCCTGCGCCGCGGGCAGTCTGCTGGCGCTGGTCGGCTTCCTGGTCCTGCGCAACGACATCGCCGGGGCCGAGCTGGCCCCCGAGGTGGGCATGGGCGCGCGGCTGCCCGCCGCGGCGCCGCTCACCCTGCTGCTGGTCGTCCCCCTGGTCGCCGCGGCCGCCGCCGTCGCGGCCGGGCCCCTCCGCGACACCCTGCCCGGGCAGCGGCCCGAGAGCGGGGTGCAGCCCCTCGGGCCGCTGCGCGCCGCGGCCGCACCCGCCGCCGTCGCGGTCGGCACCGCACTGGAGCTCTACGGGCGGCACGGGGGCGGCGGCCGCCTCCACCTCCCCGCCGGGCTGGGGGCCGCCACCACGGCCGGGGCGGCCGGCGGGGTCCTGGCCCTGCTGGGCCTCGTCCTCACCGCTCCGCTGCTGCTGGCGGCGGCGGGGCGGCTGCTCGTCGCGGGCCGCCCGTACGCCGTGCGCCTGCTGGCGGGCCGCGGGCTGCAGGCCGAGGCCGTGCGGCTCGGCGTCCCGCTGGGGCTGCCCGCCGTCCTGGCAGGGGCCGCCGTGGCCGCCGCGCAGCGCTGGGCGGCCGGGCACGGACCGGGCGGCGTGCTGCCCGTGGCGGACGCCGCCCTGGTGGGACTGTGCGCCGTCGCGGTGGCCGGGGTACGGCTCGTCGGCGCCCGTTCCGCCCGGGTCCCCCGGCTGGACCTCGTGCGGCGGATGGGCGCGGGCACCGGGCTGGTACGGCGCGCCGCACTGGTACGGGCCGGCGCGGCCGGGTCCGTGCTGCTGCTCGCCGCCGTCGGGGCCGCCGCGCTGACGGCGGCGGCCCTGCGCTGAGACGGGTCCGGCCCGGCCCGCACCGGTCGGTGCGGGCCGGGCCGGACGTCTGCGTACGGGACGGGACCGGGCTCCGGGGTCAGCCCGCCGCGGCGAGCTGGCCGCAGGCGCCGTCGATCTCCTGGCCGCGGGTGTCGCGGACGGTCACGGGCACGCCGTGCGCCTCCAGGCGGCGGACGAACTCCCGCTCGTCCTCGGGGCGCGAGGCGGTCCACTTGGAGCCGGGCGTGGGGTTGAGCGGGATCAGGTTCACGTGGACCCGGCGGTTCTTCAGCTTGCGGCCGAGCAGGTCGGCCCGCCACGCCTGGTCGTTGATGTCCTTGATCAGTGCGTACTCGACGGAGACCCGCCGGTTGGAGCGGTCCGCGTAGTGCCACGCGGCGTCCAGCACCTCGGCCACCTTCCACCGGGTGTTCACCGGGACGAGGGTGTCGCGCAGCTCGTCGTCGGGCGCGTGCAGGGAGAGCGCGAGACGGACGCTCATGCCCTCGTCGGCCAGCCGGTTCATGGCCGGGACCAGGCCCACCGTGGAGACGGTGATGCCGCGCTGCGACAGGCCCAGGCCGTCGGGCGAGGGGTCGGTGAGCCGGCGGATCGCCGCGACCACCCGGTTGTAGTTGGCCAGCGGCTCGCCCATGCCCATGAAGACCACGTTGCTCAGCCGCGCCGGGCCGCCGGGGATCTCCCCCGCCTGGAGCGCGCGCATGCCCGCGGCGATCTGCTCCACGATCTCGGCCGTGGAGAGGTTGCGGGTGAGGCCGGCCTGGCCGGTGGCGCAGAACGGGCAGTTCATGCCGCAGCCGGCCTGCGAGCTGATGCACATGGTGACCCGGTCCGGGTAGCGCATCAGCACCGACTCGACCAGGGTGCCGTCGAAGAGCTTCCACAGGGTCTTGCGGGTGGTGTCGTCGTCGCACGAGACGTGCCGCACCACGGACATCAGGTCCGGCAGCAGCGCCCCGGCCAGCTTCTCGCGCGACGCGGCGGGGATGTCGGTCCACTCGGCGGGGTCGGCGGAGAGCCGGCCGAAGTAGTGGCGGGACAGCTGGTTCGCGCGGAACGGCTTCTCGCCCAGCTCGGCCACGGCCTCCTTGCGTTCGGCGGGGCTGAGGTCGGCGAGGTGGCGGGGCGGCTTGGCGCCGCGCGGCGCGACGAAGGTGAGTTCTCCGGGTGCAGGCATGGTCCGTCCAGTGTCGCAGATCAACTCGACCGGCCCAGGTGGGCGTGGTGGGGATGCGGTCACCGCCGGCGGTCCGCTGCCGCCGTCGGACCGCTGCCGCCGCCCGTGGCACCGTCTCCGGACTGCCCCGGGAGTCGGGCCCCGGACGCGGCGGCGGCCCCGGCCGGGAGGGCCGGGGCCGCCGTGGAGCAGCGCGGTGCGGGGTGCGGGGTGCCGGGCGGCGGGGTCAGGCCCCGACGAAGGCGGTGAAGAGGAGCCAGGTGACCGGCGCGGTGGGCAGCAGGGAGTCCAGGCGGTCCATGATGCCGCCGTGGCCCGGGAGGAGGGTGCCCATGTCCTTGATGCCGAGGTCGCGCTTGATCATCGACTCGACGAGGTCGCCGAGGGTCGCCGTGACCGCCGCGCAGGCGCCCAGGACGAGCCCCTGCCACCATGCGCCTCCCTCGATGAGGAACTGCATGCCGAGCGCCCCGGCCAGCATGGACAGGGCGATGCCGCCCGCCAGCCCCTCGCGGGTCTTGCCGGGGCTGATCCGCGGCGCCAGCTTGGTCCTGCCGAACCGGAAGCCCACCGCGTAGGCGCCGGTGTCGCTGCAGACGGTGACCATCAGGAAGAGGAGCACCCGCCACGGGCCGTCGTCGGCGTCCAGCATCAGGGCGACGAAGGTCGCGAGGAAGGGCACGTAGAAGGCGGTGAAGATGCCGGCGGTGACGTCCCGCAGGTAGTCCGGCGGCGGCTCCTTCATGCGCCAGACCAGCACCCCCAGCGCGGTCAGCGCCAGCACCGCCGCCGAGCCCTCCGTGCCGAGGGCGTAGGCGGCAGCGAGCATCGCGACGCCCGCCACGGCCAGTCCGGCCTGCGGCGTGCGGATGTCCTTGCGCTCCGCCAGGCGGCTGGTGAGCTCCCGGACGCCGATGCCGACCGCCGCCATCACCACGACGAGGAAGAGCGCCTTGACGAAGAAGAGCGAGGCGACGATGACGGCGCCCAGGCCGACGCCGACCCCTATCGCGGCGGGCAGGTTCCGTCCGCCGCGGGGCTTGGCGGGCTGCGCCGCGGCACCGGGCGGGTTCCCGTCCGAGGGGTCGTCGCTGGACGGGTGGTGGTCGGTCGGCGCCACGGCGTTCTCCTGCCCGGGACGGTGCTCGGCGAGGTCGTTGGGCAGGGCGGAGGGGGCCGGCGGCTGCGGGCCGGCCCACGGTGCGTACGCCGCGACCCCTGCGGCGGGGCGGCCGGGCTGGTCGGGCCCGTCGGGGCCCTGCGGGGAGGTCCCGGAGCCGGGGGCCGCCCCGCCGGGAGGAGTCGTGGCGTGGTTCATCAGACCTCGAGCAGCTCGGCTTCCTTGTGCTTGAGCAGCTCGTCCACCTGGCCGACGTAGCGGCCGGTGACGTCCTCGAGCTCCTTCTCGGCGCGGCGGACCTCGTCCTCGCCGACCTCGCCGTCCTTGACCAGCTTGTCCAGGGCCTCCTTGGCCTTGCGGCGGACGCTGCGGATGGAGATCTTGGCGTCCTCGCCCTTGTGGCGGGCGACCTTGATGTACTCCCGGCGGCGCTCCTCGGTCAGCTGCGGGAACACCACGCGGATGAGGGAGCCGTCGTTGGTCGGGTTGACGCCGAGGTCGGAGTCGCGGATGGCGGTCTCGATGGCCCGCAGCGCGCTCTTGTCGAACGGGGTGACGACGGCCATCCGGGGCTCGGGCACCGAGAAGGAGGCGAGCTGGTTGATCGGCGTCGGGGCGCCGTAGTAGTCGGCGGTGATCTTGGCGAACATCGCCGGGTGCGCACGGCCGGTGCGGATGGCGGCGAAGTCGTCCTTGGCGACCTGGACCGCCTTCTCCATCTTCTCCTCGGCCTCGAGGAGGGTCTCTTCGATCACAGTCTGCTCCTGTCCGGTTCCCTGCTCGCCCCCTCCCGCGCCCGGATGGCGGGGCCAGGGGTCCGTAACGTCGTCTTGCGCCGTGCCGCCCGGGGCGGTCAGGCCCTGTCCGCCCCGCGGCTGATCAGCGTGCCGATCTTCTCACCCCGCACCGCGCGGGCGATGTTGCCCTCGGTGAGGAGTTCGAAGACCAGGATCGGCAGGTCGTTGTCCCTGCAGAGGGTGATCGCGGTCGCGTCGGCGACCTTGAGGTCGCGGGCGATCACCTCGGAGTACTCCAGCGCGTCGAACTTGACCGCGTCCGGGTTGGCCTTGGGGTCGGAGTCGTACACCCCGTCCACGCCGTTCTTGCCCATGAGCAGGGCCTCGGCGTGGATCTCCAGGGCCCGCTGGGCAGCGGTGGTGTCGGTGGAGAAGTAGGGCATGCCCATACCGGCACCGAAGATCACCACGCGGCCCTTCTCCAGGTGGCGCACGGCGCGCAGCGGGAGGTAGGGCTCGGCGACCTGGCCCATGGTGATGGCGGTCTGCACCCGCGTCTCCACGCCCTCCTTGATCAGGAAGTCCTGCAGGGCGAGGCAGTTCATCACCGTGCCGAGCATGCCCATGTAGTCCGAGCGGGCCCGGTCCATGCCGCGGACCTGGAGCTCCGCGCCGCGGAAGAAGTTGCCGCCGCCGACCACGACGGCGACCTGGGTGCCGGCGCGGACCACGGCCGCGATCTCACGGGCGATGGCGTGCACCACGTCGGGGTCGACGCCGAGGCCGCCTCCCCCGGCGAGCGCCTCGCCGGACAGCTTGAGCAGCACGCGGCGGCGTACGCCGTCCCCGGTCGTCTCCTGTCCGGTCATCTGCATGGTGCGACTCCTCCTCGAGCACGTACAGATGAGGAGGCCACCGCCGCGGGGACAGGTATGCACACCTGCACGGCAATGGCCTCCTCGTCGTTCTATGGTGCCGAACCGGCCCCTCCGGACACGCGGAGGGGCTGTTCGACGTGTTCCGCTCTCTACCCTAGGGGCAGGCCGCCGGAACGACCTCAGGCACCGACGCGGAAGCGGGCGAAGCGCTTGAGGGTGACGCCGGCCTCGTCCAGGACCTTCTGGACGGTCTTCTTGTTGTCCTTGGCGAACGCCTGCTCCAGCACGGCGTTCTCCTTGACGAAACCGGTGACGCGGCCCTCGATGATCTTCGGCAGGGCGGCCTCGGGCTTGCCCTCCTCGCGGGCGGTGGCCTCGGCGACGCGGCGCTCGCTCTCCAGCACCTCGGCCGGGATGTCCTCGCGGGAGAGGAACTTCGGCGCGAAGGCGGCGATGTGCTGCGCGACGTCCTTGGCGACCTCGGCGTTCTCCTTGTCGAGCTCGACGAGGACGCCGACCTGCGGGGGCAGGTCCGGGGAGGTGCGGTGCATGTAGGCGGCGACGTAGCCGTCACCGTCGAACTGCGCGAAACGGCGGAAGACGATCTTCTCGCCGAGGGTCGCGTTGGCCTCGTCCACGAACTGCTGGACGGTCTTGCCGGACTCGATCTCGCTGGCGAGGGCGGCCTCGACGTCGGCCGGGGCGGCCTTGGCGAGGTGGGCGGCGATGGTGTTCGCGACCTCGACGAACTTGTCGCCCTTGGCGACGAAGTCGGTCTCGCAGTTCAGCTCGACCAGCACGCCGGCGTTGCCGCCCTCGAGGAGGGAGACGACGGCGCCGTTGGAGGCGTCGCGGCCCTCGCGCTTGGCCACGCCCTTCTGGCCCTTGATGCGGAGGAGCTCGACGGCCTTCTCGACGTTGCCCTCGGCCTCGTCCAGCGCCTTCTTGCAGTCCATCATGCCGGCGCCGGTGAGCTCACGGAGCTTCTTGACGTCCGCGGCGGTGAAGTTCGCCATGGTTGTGAATCTCTTCTCGCGTCTCGCGTGTCTGCTGGGGTGGCGCCGGGCGCCGGCGGGGTCGCCGCCGGCCCCGGCACGGGTGCGAGGGGCAGGCGGGCCGCAGCGTGCTGCGGCGACCGCCGTACCCCTCGACCGCGGAACGTCAGGCCTGCTCGCCCTCGGCGGCCGGCTTCTCCTCGGCGGGGGCCTCGGTGGCGGCCTCGGCGGGGGCGGCCTCCTCGGTCGCGGCCTCGGCGGGGGCCTCGGTGGCAGCCTCGGCGGCGGGGGCCTCGTCGGCCTTCTTCTCGCCCTCGAGGAGCTCGCGCTCCCAGTCGGCCAGCGGCTGGTCGGCGCCCGGCTCGGCCTTGGCGCCGCCGGCGGCACCGGAGCGGGCCATGAGGCCCTCGGCCACGGCGTCGGCGATCACGCGGGTCAGCAGGGTGACGGAGCGGATGGCGTCGTCGTTGCCCGGGATCTTGTAGTCGACCTCGTCGGGGTCGCAGTTGGTGTCGAGGATGGCGACGACCGGGATGTTGAGCTTCCGGGCCTCACCGACCGCGATGTGCTCCTTCTTGGTGTCCACGATCCACACCGCGCTCGGGACGCGCTGCATGTCGCGGATGCCGCCCAGGGTGCGCTCGAGCTTCTCGTGCTCGCGCTGCAGGACGAGCAGCTCCTTCTTGGTGAGGCCGGAGCCCGCGACGTCGGTGAAGTCGATCTCCTCGAGCTCCTTCAGGCGCTGCAGGCGCTTGTAGACGGTCGAGAAGTTGGTCAGCATGCCGCCCAGCCAGCGCTGGTTGACGTAGGGCATGCCCACGCGGGTGGCCTGCTCGGCGATGGCCTCCTGGGCCTGCTTCTTCGTGCCGACGAAGAGGACGCTGCCGCCGTGGGCGACCGTCTCCTTGACGAACTCGTAGGCGCGGTCGATGTAGTTCAGCGACTGCAGGAGGTCGATGATGTAGATGCCGTTGCGCTCGGTGAAGATGAAGCGCTTCATCTTCGGGTTCCAACGGCGGGTCTGGTGACCGAAGTGGACGCCGCTCTCCAGCAGCTCCCGCATCGTGACGACGGCCATGTGCCGTACTCCTCGGATCGCTCCCCCGGCGCGCCGTGGCGGCCGGGGTCGGGCTCGGTTGTCCGCGGCGGCCGGGACGGCCGCCGCGCCTGACGCCCCGGCCGTGCCGTGCCGTGGGGACCGGGTGCGGCGTATGCCGCACCCCGGCTCATCGGACCGAGCGGCACTCGCACCGTGCTGACGCGGACTGCGAGCCGCGTGCTGGCGCATCGGTGGCGGGGCGTGCGAAGTCGACCCGGCACGCCGGGTCGCGACAGAAGTGTACGGGACCCGCGGCACCCCGGGCGACTCAGCGCGGCGCGGTGGCCGGGTGTGCGGGCGGCCGCAGGCAGCCACGGGCGGGGAACCGGGCGCGGCGGGCCGGGCGGGCGGGCGACGGCCGGAGCCGTGTACGGCCCGGAAGGCGGGGCGGGGTGGGGGCTCCGGGGGGCCGCGGGGGGGACGGTCCGTACAGCGACGGGCGCGTACGGGGACGGGCGCGTACGGGGGCGGGCGCGTACGGGGACGGGCGCGTACGGGGGCGGGCGCGGGTCATCCGTGCGGGGACGGGGTTCTCCACAGGCCGGGGCCTGTCCACAGGTCCGGGGCGGGCGGTGGCGGAACCGCGCCGGTGCGGGCAGCGTGCCGCCATGACCGCTGTCCGGCACACCGTCGCACCCCGCAGTCCGCTCCCCCGCAACGGCGGCCCGCCGCGGCCCGATGCCCGCCCGCACCACCACGCCCGCCCGCACCACGGTGCGGGGGTGCGTCCCGGTGACGGTGCCTGCCGGGGTGCGGGCCCGCCCCGCAGGGCCGTACCGCCCCTCGGCACCGCGGCGCCCCGGCGCGGGACCGCAGCGGGACGCGGAGTCCTGCCGCGCCGGAGCGCCCTCGCCGGCTGCGGCGGGCCGCCGCGGCCTCCCGCGCCGGACCGCGCACTGCTGGCGCTCCTGGGCGTGCTGGCGGTCCTGGCCCTCTGCTCGGCGCTCCCGCACGCCGCGGCCGGGGCGGCGGCCGGTCGCGGGCGGGCTGCCTCCCCGGCGGCCGGCGGCTTCCCGGCGGACGCCGCACGGGCCTGGCCGGTTGCGGGCCCGGTCAGGGTGCTGCGCGGCTTCCGTCCGCCCCCGCTGCCCTGGGCGGCGGGGCACCGCGGGGCCGACCTGGCGGCGCCGGAGGGCTCGGAGGTGCGGGCGGCCGCTGCGGGGACGGTCGCCTTCGCGGGACGGGTCGGCGGACGGAGCGCGGTCACCGTGGTCCACCCGGGCACCGGCGAACCGCCCCTGCGGACGACGTACCTCCCGGTGGAGCCCGTCCTGCCGGTGGGCGCCCGGGTCGAGGCGGGGGAGGTCGTCGGGCGGCTCGAGGCCGCCCGTCCGGCGGCGGACCGGTGGTCGGGAGGTCCCCGGGCCGGGGACCCGCGGCCCGAACCGGTAGGGCCGCCGCGGGCAGGAGGACCGCCGAGACCGGGAGGACCGCTGGAGTCGGGAGGACCGCCGCAGGTGGGGGACGGCCACTGCACGGCGGCGTGCCTGCACTGGGGGCTGCTGCGGGGACGGCGCTACCTGGACCCGCTGGCGCTGCTGGGACTGGGCACGGTGCGGCTGCTCCCGTCCGAGCCGGCCGCCACCGGTCCGCGGGCCGCACCGGAGACGGTGCACCGCGGCCGCGGCCGCGGTACGGGGTTCGAGGGAGCCGGTGGTGGCGAGCCGCCCGGGGACGCCGGACTGCGGAGGGCGGGTGCACCCGTGCGGTCCTGGACGAGCGTCCCGGGGGCGGAGGGCGGAGCGCCGGGTGGTGCGGGGCGCGCGGCTTGCGGCGCTTCCCGCAGCACGGGCCGGGCGGCCGTCCGGGCCTCAGGCACCCTCCGACCGTTCGGACGTGGGGGACGGCGGCCTCCGGCTCCCGGATCTGCGGGCTCCCCGGACAGCCGGATCTCCGCCCGGCGGCATCGGGAGCCCGCGGTCATCCGGACCCGGGCTCGGGGTCACCCCGGCCAGGCCCCCCGGGTCCCCCGGGGCTCGGGGCGGGTCACCGCGCGTCGGAGAGCTTGGCGCGCAGCTGCAGGACGGCCTTCGTGTGGATCTGGCTGACCCGGCTCTCGGTGACGCCGAGGACCTGTCCGATCTCGGCGAGGGTGAGCCCCTCGTAGTAGTAGAGCGTGACCACCGTCTTCTCCCGCTCGGGGAGGGTGTTGACCGCCCCGGCCAGCAGACGGCGCAGCTCACGGCCCTCGGCGACCTCCTCCGGGTCGTCGGCGGCGGTGTCCACGAGGGTGTCCAGCAGGCTCAGCCCGTCGCCGCCCCCGCCCACCGGGTGCAGGAGCTCGTCCAGTGCGGCGACGTTGGCCAGGGAGAGCTGGCTGAAGATGGCGTGCAGGTCCTCCACGGGGATGCCCATCTCCGCCGCGACCTCGGGCTCGTGGGGCGTGCGGCGCAGCCGGGTCTCCAGCGTGGCGTAGGCGCGCTCCACTGCCCGCGCCTTCTGGCGGACCGACCGGGGGATCCAGTCCAGCGCCCGCAGCTCGTCGATGATGGCCCCGCGGATCCGGCTGATCGCGTAGGTCTCGAACTTGATCGCGCGGTCCAGGTCGAACTTCTCGATGGCGTCGATGAGCCCGAAGACACCGGAGGAGACGAAGTCCGCCTGCTCGACGTTGGCCGGGAGCCCCACCCCCACGCGCCCGGCCACGTACTTCACCAGCGGCGAGTAGTGCAGGATCAGCTGCTCGCGCAGCCGGCCGTCACCGGTCGACTTGTAGGAGCGCCACAGCTGCTCCAGGGCCGGACGCTCACCGCTCTTCTCGCTCCCCCCGCGCCGGGCCACCGGCGGTCTGGGCGGTTCCGCCTGCCCGGCGCCGGCGCCCCCGTCGGCGGCCGCGGATGCCGGTGTCGGCGCCGGTGCCGGCGTCGGCGCGGAGACCCCCTGCCCGCTGCGTGCGGTCCCGGGGCGGCGCATGCCGGCAGCGGTCCCGGCCGCCGAGTGGATCTCGGAGGCGGGCCCCGTCCCCGCGGCCGGGGCCGTGAGGGTCCTGTCGCCGCCGGTGGCTCTCCGCCGGGGAATGTGTGTGGGCATGCGTCCCTGTGCGCCGTTCTGCCGAGTCGTGTGCCGGTATGGAAGTCGTGGTGAGCGTAGCGTGATCGGACCAGTGCCGAGAGCTACCGAGTCCGATGCGTCCTCCGATCCGGTGGCGGGGTATCCGCAGGTGGGACGGGTGGAACGGGGCCTGTGGCGCGGGTGCGGCGGCACCGTGAGGATTACCCCCGCCCGGACGCCGTACGGTGTTGCGTTCGATACCGATCGGGGGATCCCGTGTCACCCGGCCGTGTCGTCCCCGCGGGTCGTGCGCGCCCGCCAGCGTGCTCCCGACCGCTCCGCGAAACCCAGGGACGCCAGCTCGTAGAGCCGCTGCAGCACGTCGTCCGGCGGCAGGCCCGTGGCGCGGACGACGGCCTCGACCGGCGCGCCGTCGACGCGGGCCGGCAGGGCGTCGAAGACCAGGCGCGCCTGCGGCGGCAGCAGGTCGTGCGGCAGCACCGGCCCGCACCGGGGGTCGGCCAGGTCGGCGCCGATGCCCCCGACCAGCTCCGCCACCTCGGCCGCGTCGGTGACCAGCGCCGCGGCCCCGCTGCGCAGCAGGGCGTGCACGCCCGACGACAGCTCCGACGTCACCGGGCCGGGGACGCCGCAGGTGAGCCGGTTGAGGTCCCGGGCGCGCCGGGCGGTGCTCAGCGCTCCGCTCCGCAGGGCGGCCTCGACGACCACGGTGCCCCGGGTGAGGGCGGCGATCACCCGGTTGCGCAGCACGAAGCGGAAGCGGTTGGGGTGTTCCCCCGGAGGCAGTTCGCTGACCAGGAGCCCCTGTCGGGAGATGCGGCGGATCAGCTCGGCGTGCCCCCGGGGGTAGGCGACGTCGACCCCGCAGGCGAGGACGGAGACGGTGGGGCCTCCCGCCGCCAGGGCGCCCCGGTGGGCCGCCGCGTCGATGCCGTAGGCGGCGCCCGAGACCACCACCCAGCCGCGTTCGGCCAGGCCCGCCGCGAGCTCCCCGGCGACGTGGGCGCCGTAGGCGGTGCAGGAGCGGGCGCCCACGACGGCGACGGACCGCAGGGCCAGCAGCCGGAGGGAGGCGGCGCCCGCCGTCCAGAGGCCGACCGGACGGGCGGCGCCGAGGTCGTCCAGCTGGGTCGGCCACTCGGCGTCGCCGGGGACGACGAAGCGGCCACCTCCCGCACGGATCCGCTCCAGGTCCGCTGCCGGGTCGATCCCGGCCGCGCGCGCCCGGTAGCGGGCCATGCGGGCGGGGGCGGCGCCGGGAGGTGTGCCGCCCGTCCGGAGGAGGCGGAGCAGCCCGGCCGCGCCGAGGTCGTCGATCCACTGCCCCACTGCGGGGTCCCCGGGCTCCGCGAGGCGGGTGATGGCGGCTCTGGCCAGCCGCTCGCCGTCGTCCGCGGCACCGGACGGCACGGCCGGGCCAGGGCCGGCGGGGTGCCCGGGACCGGCGGCGTGCCGGGGGGCGTCGGCGTGCTGGGGGGCGTCGGCGTGCCGGGGGGCGTCGGCGCCGGCGGCGGTCCGCCCGGGCGGGGCGTACCCGCACGGGAGCGGGCCGAACAAGCCCTGCTCGGAGGGGCGCCGGCCGGAGGGGCGCTGGTCGAAAAGACGCTGCTCGGAAGGGCCCTGGTCGGAAGGGCCCTGGTCGGAAGGGCCCTGGTCGGAAGGGCCCTGGTCGGACGAGGTCACCGTTTCACTCCTTCCCTGGAGGGGGCGGCCCGGCTCGTCGGGAGGGCCGGGTCCGCTGGGACCGGGATCCGCGGGCGGGCCGCGGAACCCGTACGCACAGGTGGCGGCCGACGCCTCCCACCGCCCGCCGCCGGTCACCGGAACGGGCCGCCGAGGGGTGCGCCGCGCTGGACGCCGGTCCGGAGCACCAGTGCGGTGCGCACGTCGGCGCGGTCGGGCCGGCCGTGGCCGGCGAGGTCGGCGAGGTCGGCGACGGTCCAGGCGACCCGGAGCACCCGGTCCAGGCCGCGGGCGGTGAGCAGGCCGCGCTGCATCTCGCGCTCGGCGTCGTCCAGCGCGCCCGGCGTCGTCCGCCACCGGGTGCGCAGCTCGTGGCCGGGCACCTCCGCGTTGCCGCGCCAGGGGGTGCCGTCGAAGCGCGCCGCGGCGCGCAGCCGGGCCTCCGCGACCCGGGCGGCGACGGCGGCGGTGGACTCGGCCGCGGTGTCGCGCTCCAGGAGCTGGGCCCGGGTGACCGGTTCGACCTCGACCTGGAGGTCCACCCGGTCCAGCAGCGGTCCGGAGAGGCGCGACTGGTACCGGCCGACCATGGCCGGGGTGCACTGGCAGCCCTCCCCCCGTCGCGACCAGCGGCCGCAGGGGCAGGGGTTGGCGGCGAGGAGCAGCAGGAAGCGGGCGGGCAGCCGCAGCGACCCGGCCGCGCGGGCCACGACGACCTCGCCGGACTCCAGCGGCTGCCGCAGGGCGTCCAGCACGCGGACGGGGAACTCGGGGGCCTCGTCCAGGAACAGCACGCCCCGGTGGGCGAGGGAGACCGCACCCGGCCGGGGCAGCCCGCTGCCGCCGCCGATGACGGCGGGCATGGTGGTGGAGTGGTGGGGCGCGCAGTAGGGGGCGGTGTCGATCAGCGGGCGCCCGGGCGGGAGGAGCCCGGCGACCGAGTGCACGGCGGTGACCTCCAGCGCCTCCTCGGGCCGCAGCGGCGGCAGCAGCCCGGGGAGCCGTTCGGCGAGCATGGTCTTGCCCGCGCCCGGCGGCCCCTTGAGGTAGAGGTGGTGGCCGCCGGCGGCGGCGATCTCCAGGGCGCGGCGGGCCTCGTACTGGCCTGCGACGTCCGCCATGTCGCGGCGGTGGGCGGGTGTCCCGGCGAGGCCGCGGACGCCGGTGCCTGGGAGGGCGAGCCCCGCCAGGAGGGGGTCGGGGCGCCCGGGGGCGTCCCGGTCGGGCGGCTCGTCGGGGACGGCCTCGCCGGTGAGGACGGCGACCAGCTGGCGCAGGCTGCGCACCCCGAGGACCGAGACCCCGGGGACGAGGGCCGCCTCGGAGGCGGTCTGCTCGGGGACGACGACCTCGCGGTACCCCGCGTCGGCGGCGGCGAGGACGGCGGGCAGCACGCCCCGCACCGGCCGGACGCGGCCGTCGAGGCCGAGCTCGCCCACGATGAGCAGGTCGGCGATGCGGTCGGGGTCGAGCCGCTCCGCCGCGGCGAGGACGGCGCACGCCACCGCGAGGTCGAAGCCGCTGCCGCTCTTGGGCACGGAGGCGGGGCTGAGGCCGACGGTGAGCTTGCGCTGCGGCCAGCTCTCGCCGCTGTTGGCGACGGCGGCGCGCACCCGGTCGCGGGCCTCGGTGAGGGCCTTGTCGGGGAGGCCGACCAGGGTGAAGGCGGCGACCCCGGGTTCGAGGTCGGCCTGGACCTCGACCACCACGCCGTCGACGCCGAGCAGCGCGACCGAGCAGGTGCGGGCGAAGGCCACGTCACACCACCCCGCGCAGGTGCTCGACCAGGGCGGCGCCGCGGCGGCGGCCGGTGACGGCGATGAGGTCGATGCGGACGCCGCCGGGCGGCGGGGCGGCGGGGCGGGGCGGTCCGGGCGGTGCCGCGGCGAGGCGGGAGAGGTGGACCGGCCACCGCTCGTCGAGCCAGCGGGCGGCGAGCCTGCGCAGCCGCTCGGCCTTGGCCTCGGTGAGGGCCTCCGCGGGCTGCTGGAAGCCGTTCTCGCGGCGGGTCTTGACCTCGCAGACGGCGAGGGTGTCGCCCTCCAGGGCGACGATGTCGAGCTCCCCCTCCCGGCAGCGCCAGTTGCGCTCCAGGACGGTCAGGCCTGCCTCCGCCAGACGGCGGGCGGCCACCTCCTCGCCGTAGCGGCCGAGGGCGGTGCGTGGATGGGTCACGGCGGTCACCTCCGGCACGGAGCGTGCCGGAGGCGGGGCGGACGCGGGCGAGGGGGCGGATTCCTGTGGAGAACCCGGGGGTGTGGAGAACGGCGCCCACCCTCAGGGGTGAATCCGGCGGGACCGGGTTGACGCGACGGGGTCGGGCCGGGGCCGGCCCGGGGGCTCAGCGGCCGAAGCCGGCCTCGTCGGAGGGCAGCTCCAGATCGGTCTTGGCGAGCTCCTCGACGTTGACGTCCTTGAAGGTCAGGACCCTCACCTTGCGGACGAACCGGGCCGGCCGGTACATGTCCCAGACCCAGGCGTCGGCCATCGAGACCTCGAAGAAGACCTCGCCCTGCACGGAGTGGACCTGCAGCTCGTAGTCGTTGGTGAGGTAGAAGCGGCGCTCGGTCTCGATGACGAATTTGAAGAGGCCGACGACGTCGCGGTACTCCCGGTAGAGCTTGAGCTCCATCTCGGTCTCGTACTTCTCGAGGTCCTCGGCACTCATCCCCACGTCCCCTTAGTTGTCGTGCGTCCTCCCATTGTGGACCACCGGCGGGTCCGCGGAGGCCGCGGCGGGGCCGCCACCTGCCCTACCGGGCCCGGCGGCGCAGTCTGCGGAGCAGCTCCGCGGCCGGGCCGACCGCCGCGGTCACCAGGACGAGCAGGGCGCCGGCCGCCGAGACGAGGGCGGCCGGGACCAGCGGGCCGTGGGCGGAGGCCGCGCCCGGCCCGCGGACCGCGTCGAAGGCGGCCGTGCGGTCGATGCCGCCCATCCGCGCCATCGGCCAGGCGGTGCCCTCGACCCGCCCGACCACGTCGCTCGCGGGCACCGTGCCCGACGCCTGGTCGAGGTGGACGCGGGAGTCGAGCGATCCCAGCCGGTTGTCGCCCATGAGGAAGAGGCGCCCCTGCGGGATCCTCACGGAGAACTTGCCGGCGTTGTAGCCGTGCGCGAGGTACGGCTCGTCGATCGCGGTGCCGTCGACGGCGATCCGCTGCCGGGCGTCGCAGCAGACGATGGTGTCGCCGCCGACGGCCACCACGCGCTTGACCATCAGGGCGCCGCCCCAGCCGGAGTCGCGGAAGACCACGACGTCACCGCGGCCGATGTCCTTGCCGTCGCTCGTGCGGGCCAGCACGGTGTCGCCCGGACGGACCGTGGGCTCCATGGAGTCGGTGGGCACGCTGTAGGGGCGGTAGCCGACGGCGACCACGCCGAAGCCGCCGACCATGAGCACCAGCCCGAGCGCGATGACGACGCCCTGCAGCACGGCGGACAGCCGGCGGCCGGGCGCCCCTGCCGGGGCGGGCGCGGGCTGCGGACCGGCCGTCCCGGGCTGCGGACCGGCCGTCCCGGGGGTCGTCGCGGGCTGCGGCCCGGCCGTCCCGGGGGCCTCGCCCGCGGTCTCACCGGCGGTCCTGCTCATGGGCACCGTCCCAGCTCGGCCGGGCCCCGGGGTCCGGCGTCCTCCCACGGACGCCCGGGGCGGCCGCCTCGACAGCCGTACCGGGGCCGGCGGGCGCACGGACGGGCGGGCCGCGGCACGTCCGAGCAGACTACTCGCCGGTACCGCGGCCCGCGCAAGGGCCGGGGCGGAGCATTCCGGTCACGGACGGTCACCCGGGACGGTGTCAGGCCGCGGCCCGCGTGCGGCGGCTGCGGCGGACCAGCAGGGTCAGCGGCAGGGCGCCGGCCGCGGCGAGGGCCGGCGGGCCGTAGGCCGCGGAGGCGGACAGGCCGGGCTGGTGGAAGGTGCCGGGGACCGGCAGCGTCGCCCAGCGGGCGAGCGGCCACGCGACGACGAAGGCCCGGCCGACGACGTTCTTCACCGGCACCGTGCCGCCCCCGGGCTCGTCCATGTGGAAGCGCGAGTCCCACGAGTCGTTGCGGTGGTCGCCCATCACCCAGATCCGCCCGTCCGGGACCTTCACCGTGAACGGCTTGTCCGGGTCGCACGGCGTGGCCCCGGGGAAGACGTACGGCTCGTCCAGCGCCTTGCCGTTGACCTCCACCGGCCCGCTGCCGTGGCACTCCACGGTGTCGCCGCCGACCCCGATGACCCGCTTGATCAGGTCCTTCTCGTCCGCCGACGGCATCAGACCGACCCACCCGAGGAACGTCTGCAGCCCCCGCACCGCGCCGCTGCCGCGCTGCACGGGCTCCTCGGGCAGCCAGCCGCCCGGGTCGTGGAAGACGACGGCCTCGCCGCGCTCGGGCCCCGCGCCGAACCACGGCGTCAGCTTGTCCACCAGCACCCGGTCGCCCTTCTGCAGGGTGTTCTGCATGGACCCCGACGGGATCGAGAACGCCTGCACGAAGAAGGTCTTGATCACCAGCGCCAGCACCAGCGCGATGCCGACCAGGATCGGCAGCTCCTTCCAGAAGGACCGCTGCTGCCCCGGCTTCCGGGCGCCCTTCCCGGGACGCCCGGCCTCCCCCGGACCGGACCGGCCGTCCGGCCCTCCGTGGTCGGCGGTGTCCGTCCCGGCGGCGGCTCCCGCTGCGGCACCGGAGGTCCGCTCGACCGCGAGTCCGCCGGCTCCCGGGTCGTCCGCGGAGCCCGCGGTACGGCTGCCGGGGTCCTCGGGCCCACCGGCCCCCGAACGGGCGCCGGTCACCGGATCCCCCACGACATCTCCTCCCTGCACTGCAGGCGCACCCGCGCCCACGCCGAATACGGCACCGCCCCGCGGCACCGCCTGCTCCCGGTCCTGCACGGCACACCGCACACCGGCAACCTCCAAGGCACCCGGCACGACCACGCACCGCGCACCCCACCCTCTCTACCACCCGCGGGAACCGTCCGCCCGGCCCGCGCGCGTGCGCGGCCGCCGTCCGGCCGCAGGGACGGGCGCTGCTCCGCCCGCGGCGGACGGCGGGGCCCCGCCACACCCAACGAGCGGAGGTCCCGCTGGATCCGGCCTCACGGCGCCGGGCCGGAGGGGTTGACCGAGATTTTGACCGCGGCGTGGGCGGGACGGGGGAACCGGTTCCGAGGAGGCGCCGGGGGGCGGTGGCGCGGTGACCCGGAACGGCAGGACGGAGCGGATGCCCGCCGGGCCGGCCCCGGGCACGGAACGGGCCGCGGTACCGCCCGGGGGTGTCCGGGCGGCACCGCGGCCCGCGCCGCCGTGCCGTTAAGCCGTTCTGCCGTTCTGCCGTTCTGCCGTTCTGCCGGGGAGCCTCGCGGCTACGCCTCCGGACCGGCCCCCTCCGGGGCGCTCCCGGGCACGGCGGCCCGTCGGCGGCGCAGGAGCAGGGTCAGCGGCACCGCACCGGCGAGCCCGGCGGCGGGCGGGACGAGGGAGCCCGCGGCGGACAGGCCGGGCTGGTGGAAGGTGCCGGGGACCGGCAGCGTCGCCCAGCGGGCGAGCGGCCACGCGACGACGAAGGCCCGGCCGACGACGTTCTTCACCGGCACCGTGCCGCCCCCGGGCTCGTCCATGTGGAAGCGCGAGTCCGACGAGTCGTTGCGGTGGTCGCCCATCACCCAGATCCGCCCGTCCGGGACCTTCACGGTGAACTGCTTGTCCGGGTCGCAGGCAGGGGCGCCGGGGAAGACGTACGGCTCGTCCAGCGCCTTGCCGTTGACCTTCACCGGCCCGCTGCCGTGGCACTCGACGGTGTCGCCGCCGACCCCGATGACCCGCTTGATCAGGTCCTTCTCGTCCGCCGACGGCATCAGACCGACCCACCCGAGGACCTTCTGAAGGCCGCCGGCGAGACCGCCGGAGGTCTCCACGGGCTCGTCGCCGAGCCAGTTGCCGGGGTCCTTGAAGACGACGACCTCGCCGCGCTCCGGCTGGGCGCCGAACCAGGGCGTCAGCTTGTCCACCAGCACCCGGTCGCCCTTCTGCAGGGTGTTCTGCATGGACTCCGACGGGATCGAGAACGCCTGCACGAAGAAGGTCTTGATCACCAGCGCCAGCACCAGCGCGATGCCGACCAGGATCGGCAGCTCCTTCCAGAAGGACCGCTGCTTCGTCCCGGGCCGCGCCCGCTCCGGCTTCTCCGGCTCCGGCGCGCGGTCCGGCTGCGGATGCTCGGACATGGTCGTACCGTCCTCCGTGCTCGGCGGTCCGCCCGGGTCGTCCACGGAGCCCGCGGTACGGCTGCCGGGGTCCTCGGGCCCACCGGCCCCCGAACGGGCGCCGGTCACCGGATCCCCCACGACATCTCCTCCCTGCACTGCAGGCGCACCCGCGCCCACGCCGAATACGGCACCGCCCCGCGGCACCGCCTGCTCCCGGTCCTGCACGGCACACCGCACACCGGCAACCTCCAAGGCACCCGGCACGACCACGCACCGCGCACCCCACCCTCTCTACCACCCGCAGAGGTGGCCCGCCGTCAGCCACGCACGGCGGGGACCGCCGTTCAGCCGGGCGGGGTGGCGCCCCTGCGCCACCGGCGGACGGCGAAGGGCAGCGCCCCCGCCACACCCATAACGAGCGGGGGTTCCCCGGGATCCGGCCTCGCGGCGTCCGGCTGCGCGGACCCGCCGGCGCGGCCGCCGGGGTCCGGGACGGCGGCCGGGAGCGGTCCCGCCGCACCGATCACGCTGCCGGGCGGCGGGGGGAGGGCGGAGAGCGAGGCGGGTTCGGGCAGCCGGTGGAAGCGCGGGACGGGCCAGGCCACCACGACGGCGCGGCCGATGACGTTCGAGAGCGGGATGGTGCCGTTGCCGAAGTCGGTCATGTGGAAGCGCGAGTCGGCCGACAGGTCGCGGTGGTCGCCCATCACCCAGAGCCTGCCGTGGGGGACGGCCACCTTGAAGGTGATGCGGGAGGCCGGGTTGCCCGGCGCCACGTACGGCTCGTCCACGGCCGTGCCGTTGACGGTGAGCCTGCCGCTGCGGTCGCAGCAGGCCACGGTGTCGCCGCCGACGCCGATGACCCGCTTGATCAGGTCGCCCTCGTTGTCGGAGGGCAGCAGGCCGACGGCCGTGAACGCCTGCTTCACGCCGCGGACCACCGGCCCGTCCTCGGAGGCCCTGCGCTCGTCGGGCGGCAGCCAGTTGCCGGGGTCGCGGAAGACCACCACGTCGCCGCGCCGGTACTCCTTGCCGAACCAGGGGGTGAGCTTGTCCACCAGCACCCGGTCGCCGATCTTGATCGTGTCCTCCATGGATCCGGACGGGATCACGAAGACCTGGAGCAGGAACGTCTTCAGCAGCAGGGCGATCACGAGGGCGACGCCCGCGACCACCGGGAGCTCCCGCAGGAAGGAGCGCTTGCGGCGGCGGGCCGCCCGGCGGGCGATGCGGCGGCGCTCGGCCCGGCTGAGGCCGGAGCTGCGGCGGCGCCTGCCGTCGCGCCCGGGACCGTCGGCCCCGGAGCCGGAGCCGACGGCGGCGGCGGCCGTCCGGTCGGGCGCGGACCCCCCGCCGGGCGGCGGGTCGGCGACCCGCGGCCTACCCCTGGTCCCCATGCCGACCGCTCCTCCCTGCCGCGTCCACCGCGTCGTACGCCCCGGGGCGCCGGAGGTGCCGCCAGTGCCCGAAGGGATATACGACCCAGTCGGCCCGACCGATCACCTTGTCCTCGGGGACGAATCCGCCGCCCGGTTCGCCGAGGTGGTCCCGGGAGTCCCGGGAGTCGCTGCGGTGGTCGCCCATCACCCAGAGCTTCCCGGCCGGGACCTCGACGTCGAAGGGCACCGAGGAGGCGGTGTCGCCCGGGAACAGGTACCCGGACTCGTCCAGCGGCACGCCGTCGACGGTGATCCGGCCCTGCCGGTCGCAGCAGACGACGCGGTCGCCGCCCACTCCGACGACGCGCTTGACGTAGTCGGTCTCGGACGGGGAGGTGAGGCCGAGGTAGGAGCCGAGCTGGCGCAGGGCGGCACCGAGGCCGCCGGGGGCGGCGTCGTCCTGGAGGAAGGAGCCGCGGCCGTCGAAGACGACGACGTCGCCGCGGCGGACGCGTCCGCCGAAGTCGTAGGCGAGCTTGTCGACGAGGACCCGGTCGCCCACCTGCAGGGTGCCCTCCATCGAGTGGGAGGGGATGGCGTAGGGCTGGGCCACGGAGGCGTTGACCAGGCCCAGCAGCAGCAGGCAGACCAGGACCGCCATCCACCGGTTCCAGCGGTTCGGCCGGCCCTGGCCGCGTCGGGCGCGGGTCGCGGTCCGGTCCCCGTCGGAGGCCCCGGGAACGGCCGCGGACCGCGGCGGCCGCCCGTCGCCCCGGTCGGGGGAGGGCGTGCCGTCGCGGTCCGCGAGGGGTTCGTGGGTGCTCATCGGGCGAAGCCTATCCGGCCTCGAACGGGTGGTCCCCACTCCCGGGCGAAGCCGGGGCGTGCGCGGTCCGGCTCAGCGGTCGCGCTTCTCCTTGATCTTGGCGGCCTTGCCGCGCAGGTCGCGCAGGTAGTACAGCTTGGCGCGGCGGACGGCACCGCGGGTCACGACCTCGATCTTCTCGACGATCGGGGTGTGGACCGGGAAGGTGCGCTCGACGCCGACGCCGAAGGAGACCTTGCGGACGGTGAAGGTCTCGCGGACGCCCGCGCCCTGGCGGCGGATGACGACGCCCTGGAAGACCTGGACACGGGAGCGGTTGCCCTCGATGACCCGGACGTGCACCTTGAGGGTGTCACCGGGGCGGAAGGCGGGGACGTCGTCGCGCAGCGACGCGGAGTCGATGACGTCGAGCAGGTTGCTCATCGGGACTCTCCATCATGGGCGCCACGGGTCACCCACGGAATTCGGAAGGATCGGGAGGGTGCTGCTCGCCGGGACCGGGTCCCGGTGGACGGTGTTCCCCCCGTGGCAGGGGCAACGGCACGCAGCAGCGGCCTATTGTTCCACACCGTCCGGTCCGGGCCGAAATCGGCCGGCCGCGTCGTCCCAGGCCACGCCGAGGGCGTCGAGCGCCCGGCGGTCGTGCTTGTCGAAGGCGGCCTTGTCCCAGCGGCCCACGAGGTCCGGGCGCATGCGCAGGGTCCGGCGGAAGGCCTGCTCGCGGCGCCAGCGGGCGATCAGGCCGTGGTTGCCGCTCAGCAGCACCTCGGGGACGGTCCGGCCGCGCCACTCGGCGGGCTTGGTGTAGACGGGGCCCTCCAGCAGGTCGGCCATGGCGCCGGCGGCGAAGGAGTCGTCGCGGTGCGACTCGGCGTTGCCGAGGACGCCGGGCAGCAGCCTGGCCACGGCCTCGACCATGACGAGGACCGCGACCTCGCCGCCGGCCAGCACGTAGTCGCCGATGGACGCCTCGACGACCGGCATCCGGTCGGCGGCCTCGTCGATGACGCGGCGGTCGATGCCCTCGTAGCGGGCGGGGGCGAAGGCGAGCCACGGCTCGGCGGCCAGGTCCTGGGCGAGCGCCTGGGTGAAGGGGCGGCCGCTGGGGGTGGGCACCACCAGGGTGGGCACGGCCCCCTCGCCGACCTGCTTCGCACCCTGCTCGACGACCGAGTCGAGCGCGGCCCCCCACGGCTCCGGCTTCATGACCATGCCGGGGCCGCCGCCGTAGGGGGTGTCGTCGACGGTGCGGTGCACGTCGGTGGTCCAGTCCCGCAGGTGGTGCAGGTGGACGTCGAGCTGCCCGCGGGCGCGGGCCTTGCCGACCAGCGACACGTTCAGCGGTTCGAGGTACTCGGGGAAGATGGTGACGACGTCGATGCGCATGGGCGCCGGTCACTCCCGCCCGGTGGTGCCGTCGGCGCCGCCGCCGGCCCCGTCCGTACCGGTGCCGCCACCCGTCCCGCCGTCGGCGTCCCGGCCGCCCTCGCGGCTGCCGGCGACCTCGGCCCGGTCGGGGTCGATCAGGCCGGGCGGCGGGTCGATGACGGCCCGCTGCTCCTCCAGGTCGATCTCCGGGACGATCCGCTCCACGAAGGGGACCAGCACCTCGCGGCCCTCGGCGGTCCGGACGTTCAGCAGGTCCTGGTAGGGCAGGTGGACGACCTCGGTGACCTCGCCGACCGGGGTGCCGTCGCGGAGGACGACGTCGAGGCCGACGAGCTGGTGGTCGTAGTACTCGTCGGGGTCCTCGGGGAGCTCGGCCGGGTCGACCTCGGCGATGAGGAGGGTGTTGCGCAGCGCCTCGGCGGCGTTGCGGTCCCCGACGCCCTCGAAGCGCAGCAGCAGCCGTCCGCTGTGCACGCGGCCGGACTCGACGGTGAGCGGGCCGGCCGAGGGCGGGTCGGTGAGCAGGACGGCTCCGGGCGCGAGCCGGAGCTCCGGCTCGTCGGTGCGCACCTCGACGGTGACGTCCCCCTTGATGCCGTGGGCACGGCCGATCCTGCCGACGACGAGCTGCACGGTGATCGCGCTCCTGGTGGGTCTGCGTGCGCGGGTCCGCACGCTGGTGGGTCTACGGGGCGGCCGCCGGGCGGCCCTGCTGCGGGGCTCCCGGCGCAGGGAGGGGCGAACGCCGCAGGGCCGGCCGGGACGAGGTGCGTCCCGGCCGGCCCTGCGGAGAGGCCGTGCGGCTCAGCGCATGTCGTCGACGTCGACGAGGTCGACGCGGACGTTCCGGCCGCCCAGTGCACCGACCACGGTGCGGAGCGCACGCGCGGTGCGGCCGCCGCGGCCGATGACCTTGCCGAGGTCCTCGGGGTGCACCCGGACCTCGAGGGTGGCGCCCCGGCGCAGGTTGCGCGAGCGCACCTGGACGTCCTCGGGGTTCTCGACGATGCCCTTCACCAGGTGCTCGAGGGCTTCCTCGAGCATCCTCAGGCCTCGCTGGACGCGGTCTCGGCCTCGGCGGCCTCGTCCTTCTTGTCCGACTTCTTGGCCTTCGGGGTGATGGCGGCACCGGTGGTGCTGTCCTCGAAGCCCTGGACGGCCTTGGCGAAGAGGTGGCTGTAGTCCTCGACCTTGGGCTCGGCGACCTTCAGGGGGGCCGGAGCCGGCTCGCCCTTGAACTTCTGCCAGTCGCCGGTGAGCTTGAGGATGGCGAGCACGGGCTCGGTCGGCTGCGCGCCGACGCTCAGCCAGTACTGGGCGCGCTCCGAGTCGACCTCGATCTTCGAGGGGTCGTAGGTCGGCTGGTAGACGCCGATCTCCTCGATGGCGCGGCCGTCGCGCTTGGTGCGCGAGTCGGCGACGACGATGCGGTAGTGCGGGGCACGGATCTTGCCCAGACGCTTCAGCTTGATCTTGACTGCCACTGGAGTGGGGTCTCCTGGTCTTGACGTGGGTGAGCGGCCGCGCGCGCCACGTGGGGTTGTGGACGCCGGCTGCCCGACTGACACGCCAGCCGGAGGAGAGAGGGGTCCTGCTCGGCTGCCGAGTACTCAGCTGCCCATTGTGCCACAGCGCGGGCCGCCCTCCGGACCGGACGGGGACCCGGCGGCCCGGGCCATGCGTCATGGCGGCGCCGCGGTCCGGTCCGCCGCGGTGCCGCCGGGCACCCGGAGCCCCCGCGCCGGCGCGGAACGCGCATCCGCGGCGCCCGCACGTCCGGATGTTCCCGGGGGCCGGGGCCCCGGGAACATCCGGCTCAGGACTCCTGGGCCGGGTCCGCGATCCGGAACGGCTGCTGGCAGGCGCCGCACACGATGGACGCCTGGGCGAGCACCGAGGGCACCACCCGGACGTTCCGCCCGCAGCCGCAGACGGCCTTGACCCGGACGCCGCCGCCGGAGGAGCCGTGCCGGGTGGCCGGGCCGCGGAAGGCACGCCCGCGGCCCTCGCCGCTGACGGCCTCGGAGTGCGCGCCGAGGGCGAGGTCGAGGCGCTCGATGGTGTCCGCGTACCGGGAGCGGGTCTCCGGGAGCATGGTCACCAGCGAGAAGCCGCTGCTGGGGTGGGGTTCCACCGGATGGGCCAGGCCCAGCTCGTCGGCGATGGCGAGGAAGCGCCGGTTGTGGTAGCGCCCGGCCCGCGAGGTGTCGCGGATGCCGCGGGCGGCCGCCAGTCCGTGCGCCGCCTCGTGCAGCAGCCGCTCGAAGCTGAGCTCTGTACCGCAGGCGGAGGAGGACTCGCCGATCAGCGACTCGGGGGCCGCGAGGTCGGGCAGGTCCGGGTGGTGGCGCTGGATGTCGCTCCAGGCGGCGGCAAGTTCGGCCGCGAGGACGAGGGGCTGTGTCGTGCTCACGCTATGCCAACGAGGGAGAGGGGTCGGATGTTCCGTCCGCGGAGCGGCGATCGCACTTCCCGCCTACCGGCGGGTACGCCCCGACCTGGGCGTAGGCGCCTGCCGAGCACCTGATACAACGTCGAACTCCTGTCCTGTGCGCCCCGCCGGACGCACACGGAGGGTGAAGGGATGGGCCCGCGGCCCCTCACGGAGGGACCGCGGGCCGTACACGATATCCGTCCGGTCAGTAGGCGCGGGCGACGATCGCGATGTTGCCGGGCTGGTCGTCGGCCTCGGGCACCGAGCCGTCGGCGGCCACCAGGCAGCGGACGCTGACGCCCTGCTCCGCGAGCTTGGCCTCGCCCTCCGGGCCGAGGTCGGCCCAGGAGATGCGGCCCCAGCCGGTGGCGGCGGCCTCGACCGCCTCGTCGACCGACGTCACGTCGACGGTACGGGCCTCGCGGCGCTCCCGCGACTGGCGCAGCAGCAGCGCCTGGTCCTCCTCCAGCACCGACGGCACCAGCTGCGCCAGCGCGTCGACCGCGACCGGCTCCTTGCCGCCGGGGATGCGGCGGGCCAGCATCGCGGTGCCGGCCTCCAGGTCGCGCGGGCCGACCTCGATGCGGACCGGGACGCCCTTGAGCTCCCAGTCCACCGCGCGGCGGCCGAACGGGACGTCCGTGCGGTCGTCGACGACGACGCGGACACCGGCGGCCTCCAGGGCGGCGCCGATCTCCCGGACCTTCGCGACCACCGCGTCGTCGCCCTTGATGGCGAGGACGACGGCCTGGACCGACGCCAGGCGCGGCGGGACCCGCAGGCCGTTGTCGTCGCCGTGGGACATGATCAGGCCGCCGACCATGCGGGTCGAGGTGCCCCAGGAGGTCTGCCAGACGTGCTCCTGGTGGCCCTCGCCGGAGAGGTACTGGGTGCCGAAGGCCTTGGCGAAGTTCTGGCCCAGCTCGTGGCTGGTGCCCATCTGCAGGGCCTTGCCGTCGCCCATCATACCCTCGAGGGTGAGGGTGTTGATGGCGCCGGCGAAGCGCTCGCGGGCGGTCTTGCGGCCCAGGACCACGTCGATGCCGAGGACGTTGACCATGAAGTCGCCGTAGACGTCCGTGTGGATCATCGACGCGTAGGCGCGCGCGTCCTCGTAGGTGGCGTGGGCGGTGTGGCCCTCCTGCCAGAGGAACTCGGTGGTGCGCAGGAAGACGCGGGGCCGCAGCTCCCAGCGGACCACGTTGGCCCACTGGTTGATGAGCAGGGGCAGGTCGCGGTAGCTCTGCACCCACTTGGAGAAGTACTCGTTGATGATGGTCTCGGAGGTGGGCCGGACGACGACCGGCTCCTCCAGGTCCTTGCCGCCGCCGTGGGTGACCACGGCCAACTCGGGGGCGAAGCCCTCGACGTGCTCGGCCTCGCGGGTCAGGTACGACTGCGGGATGAACATCGGGAAGTACGCGTTCTGGGCCCCCGCGCGCTTGATGCGCGCGTCCATCTCCTGCTGCATCCGCTCCCACAGGCCGTAGCCGTACGGTCGGATGACCATGGTGCCGCGCACCGGGCCGTTGTCGGCCAGTTCGGCCTTGTTGATCAGGTCCTGGTACCAGCGCGGGAAGTCGTCCGCCTGGGGGGTGAGCACGGGAGCCTTTGCCATGGGGCGAATGGTACGGGGCCCGCGCGCCCGACCGTGAATCGATGCACGGGCGGGGGCGCACCACCGCCGCGCCCGCGCGCCTCCCCCACTCCTCTGGACGCCGGGCCGCGACGGGGGTTGTCTGTATGCGGGGGGTCTGCACGCGGGGGGTCTCGGGAGCACGACGGGGGTCCACGGGTGCCGCGGTGTGCGCCGCGGCAGAAGGACCGGATGGGAGGCCGCAGGATGGCGTCAGCTCAGGTGAGGAGCACGGCCCCGGAGCTCACGCGGGCGCAGCAGCGGGCGCGCGACTGGGCGGAGATCCAGGAGCGCATGCTGGTGCCCCTGTACGAGGCCGTGTACCACCGGCTGGAGGTCGGCCCGGCGACCAGCGTGCTCGGCCTGGGCTGCCGCTCGGGGCTGGCGCTGCTGCTGGCCGCCGCCAGGGGGGCCGAGGTCGCGGGCCTGGAGCCCGAGGGCGAACTGCGCTCCCTGGCGCGGGACCGGCGGCTGAGGGTGCTCGCCGACGTGCACCGCGACGCGGCCCCGGAGGGCCCCCCGCCCACCACGCACTCCCTGGTCACGGCGTTCGAGAACCTGTACTGCGCGGCCGATCCGCAGGAGCTGGTGCGCAGCGCCGCCCGGCTCACCCTGCGGGGCGGGCACGTGGTCCTGGCGACGTGGGGGCCGCCCGAGCGCTGCGAGAGCGCCGGCGTGCTGGACGTGGCACGGCGGCTCGCCCCTCCCCCGTCCGCGGGGCGCGGGGGGCGGCGGTACGACCCGTTCGGGCTAAGCGCCCCGGGGAAGTTGGAGTCGCTGGTGGTGGGCGCCGGACTGCGGCCCGACGGCAGCGGCCGGGTGTCGTGCCCGTTCGCCTACCCTGACCTGGAGAGCGCGGTGCGGGGCCTGCTGTCCACGGGCGTCTACGACACGGCCGCGGAGTACTCGGGCGAGGCCCTGGTGGTCAAGGAGCTCACGGAGGCGCTCCACCCGTACCTGCGGGACGGCGGGGCGGTGCGGATGGCCAACGTCTTCCGGTACGTGGTCGCCCAGGCGCTCTGACGGCGCCGTCCCCGGCCGCGCCGTGCGGCCGGGGGCCGGGGCGGCGGCGCGGCGGAACGGACGGCGGACGGGCGGCGGGCGCCCGGACGGCGGGACGCGCTCCGGGCGGCGGACGCCGGGGCGGCGCCGGGGCCCGTCAGGCGGACAGGCCCGGCCACTCCTCGGCGGTGAGGGCGTAGCGCTCGTGGTCGCGCCAGTCGCCGTTGATGTACAGCATCCGGGGCGAGTAGCCCTCCAGGCGGAAGCCGAGGCGCTTGGCCATGGCGGCGGACCGCTCGTTGTCGGGCTGGACGTTGATCTCCAGGCGGTGGAGGCCGAGGCCGCCGGCGCGCTCGGGGGTGAAGCAGCGGTCGACCACCAGCCGCAGGCCCTCGGTCATCCGGCCGGTGCCGGCGTAGGGCAGGTAGGAGTCGTAGCCCAGCGAGGCGTTGCAGAAGCGGCCGAGGGCGATGTTGGCGACGTTGCACTTGCCGGCCAGGCCGCCGTCGGCGGTGTCGACGATCAGGAAGGTCCGCAGCGCGGGGCCCTGCCGCTGGAGCAGGGCGGGGAGGTCCGCCTCGACCGGGTTCCAGGGGCCGATGTGCTCGGCGGAGCGCAGGACGGCTGCGGCGTAGGCCTCGGCGTCGGAGGGCCGGGGGGCTCGGATGGTCACTCGCACGGGTCCATCATCGGACACGCCGGCGGCCCGCCGCACCCGGTTCACGGGTGCGGCGGGCCGTCGGCGGGGTGCGGCGGGCCGTCCGGGCCGCCGCGGGGCCGTCACTGCGGGGGCAGCAGGTCCCTGAACTCCTTGGGCAGCTCGAAGTCGGCCGGGCCCTGGCCGGCGCCGAGGCCGAAGGCCCCGCCGGGCTGGGCGGCGGCGCCGCCCGCGGCGCGCCGCTCGGCGGCGGCCTTCTCCTCGGCGGCGCGCTTGAGCGGGTTGCCGGAGCGCTGCTTGCCCTTGCCCTTGCCCTGCTTCTTGGCCTGGCGCTTGGGACCGCCGCCCATGCCGGGCATCCCGGGCATGCCGGGGATGCCCTGGCCGCCGGCCATGCGGGCCATCATCTTGCGGGCCTCGAAGAACCGCTCGACGAGGTTGTTGACCTCGGTGACGCTCACGCCGGAGCCCTTGGCGATACGGGCGCGCCGGGAACCGTTGATGATCTTCGGGTCGGTGCGCTCGGCGGGCGTCATCGACTTGATGATGGCGCCGACGCGGTCGACGTCGCGGTCGTCGATGTTGTTGATCTGCTCGCGGATCTGGCCCATGCCCGGCAGCATCCCCAGGAGCTTGGAGATGGAGCCCATCTTGCGGACCTGCTCGAGCTGGCCGAGGAAGTCGTCGAGGGTGAACTCCTTGCCGCCGCCGCGCAGCTTGGAGGCCATCTTCTCGGCCTCGGCCTGCGAGAACGTCCGCTCCGCCTGCTCGATCAGGGTGAGCACGTCGCCCATGCCGAGGATGCGGGAGGCCATCCGGTCGGGGTGGAAGGCGTCGAAGTCGTCGACCTTCTCGCCGTTGGAGGCGAACATGATCTGACGGCCGGTCACGTGGGCCACCGACAGGGCCGCGCCGCCGCGGGCGTCGCCGTCGAGCTTGGAGAGCACCACGCCGGTGAAGTCGACGCCGTCGAGGAACGCCTGAGCGGTGGTGACCGCGTCCTGGCCGATCATCGCGTCCACGACGAAGAGGACCTCGTCGGGCTGGACGGCCTCGCGGATGTCCGCGGCCTGCTGCATCAGCTCGGCGTCGATGCCGAGGCGGCCGGCGGTGTCGACGATGACGACGTCGTACTGCTTGCCGCGCGCGTACGCGACGGAGTCGCGGGCCACCTGCACCGGGTCGCCGACGCCGTTGCCGGGCTCCGGCGCGAAGACGTGCACGCCCGCGCGCTCGCCGACGACCTTGAGCTGGTTGACCGCGTTGGGGCGCTGGAGGTCGCAGGCCACCAGCAGCGGGGTGTGCTTCTGCTGCTTGAGCCAGTGGCCGAGCTTGCCCGCCAGGGTGGTCTTGCCCGCGCCCTGGAGGCCCGCGAGCATGATCACGGTCGGGGGCTGCTTGGCGAAGCGCACCCGCCGGGTCTCGCCGCCGAGGATCGCGATGAGCTCCTCGTTGACGATCTTGACGATCTGCTGCGCCGGGTTGAGCGCCTGGGAGACCTCGGCGCCCAGCGCCCGGTCCTTGACCTGCTTGATGAAGGCCCGGACCACCGGGAGGGCCACATCCGCCTCGAGCAGGGCGATGCGGATCTCACGGGCCGTGGCGTCGATGTCCGCCTCGGTCAGGCGGCCCTTGCCCCGGAGGTTCTTGAACGTCGCTGCGAGGCGGTCGGAAAGGGTGTCGAACACGTCGGTCGCGGGTCCCTCGTGGCGTCGGTACGGGTACGGTCGTCGCCCCCAGGGTATCCGGCCGCCGTCCCGGCCGGACCCACTGCGCCCCGGGAGGTCCGCCGCGGGAACCCGCTTGCGCCGCTCCGTACACGGACCGATAGGCTCCGCCGTCATCTGTCATCCGTCGTGCCGCCGCACGATGAGTGAGCACCGCCGTACGTCGCACAGACCGACACGAGGACGGGCATGACATCGCGCACCACACACGCGCACAGACCGCTGGGGATGAAGGGGAGGGTCTGGCTGGGGCTGGGCTCCGTCCTGCTGGGAGGGGCGGGCGTCACCGCCGTGGCCTTCGCCGGCACCGACGCGCGGCCCCCGCAGGCCGCGAAGGGCGTCCACCACCCGGTCGCGCCGAAGATCCACCGCACCGCGCTGGCCGCGCTGGCCCGGTCCGCGGGCGGCGCCCCGGTCCGGGGCCTCACCCGGCGCACCACCGAACCGTTCAACATGCTCGGCGTCAGCTGGGACGACCCGAAGGTCCGCTCCGCGGGCACCGTCGAGGTCCGCACCCGGGCGCTGGGCACAGGCACCTGGTCCGCCTGGAGGAAGCTGGGGACCACCGACACCGCGCCCGACCCGGGCAGCGGCGACGCCCGCGGGGCCCGCGGCGCCACCGAGCCGCTGTGGACCGGTCCGTCCGACGGCGTCGAACTGCGGGTCACCGCCGGCGGCGCAGGGCGCTTCCCGGCGGGCCTGCGGCTGGACTCCATAGCCTCGGGCAGCCTCGGCTCGGGCTCCTCCCCCGCGGCGCAGGCCCGGGGGGCCGTGCTGCGGGACGCGGAGCCCGCGGGCGCGGTGCTCGCGGCCGACCCGACCGCCACGGACACCGCCGCAGCCACCGACACCGCGGCCGCCACGGACACGGCGGCCGCCGCCACGGACACCGCCGCGGCCACCGACACCGCCGCGGCCACGGACACCGCGGCAGCGACCGGCGCCGCCACGGCGACGGACAGCGCCGCAGCCACCGGCACCGGCGCCCCCACCGACACCGCGAGCGGCTCGGCGAGCAGCACCCCCACCGGCTCGACGAGCACCGGTCCCGCCCTCTCCGACTGCACCTCGGAGGGGACGACGGCGACGATGCCGACGCCCGTCGCCTCCCCGGTCCGCCAGCCCCCCGTCGTCAGCCGCGCCCAGTGGGGCGCAGACGAGACGCTGCGCGACCAGACGCTGCCCTGCTACTCCTCGGGCGGCGTGCGGACCGTGTTCGTCCACCACACGACGGACGCCAACGACTACACCTGCAGCACCGACCCCCTGAACCCGAACGGCTCCGCCGCGCTGGTCCAGGCCGACTACGCGTACCACGTCACGTCCAACGGCTGGCGGGACCTGGGCTACAACTACCTGGTCGACAAGTGCGGCACCGTCTTCGAGGGCCGCTGGGACGGCGCGGACGACGGCGGGCGGCTGCCCGTCTTCGGCGCCCACACCTACGGCTGGAACGTCGACACGATGGGCGTCGCGGTGCTCGGCACCTACACGAGCACCAAGGTCTCCGACACCGTGCTCGGCGCCGTCGCCACGCTCGCCGACTGGAAGCTCGCCATGTACGGCGTGAAGCCGGGCGACAGCGTGCAGCTGAAGACGGCGGCCACCCAGAAGAACTACTTCGGCACCTCGTTCACCAGCGGGCAGACCTACACCTTCAAGGCGATCTCCGCGCACCGGGACGGCTTCAACACCCAGTGCCCCGGCGACGCCCTGTACAGCCAGCTCGGCTCGCTCCGCGGCTTCGCCACCGGTCCGGCGCCCGCGCCCGTCGTCACGGGGATGAGCGGGGCCGTGCCGTCCGGCACCACCTGGTACACCTCCGGCAAGGCCACCGTCTCCTGGTCGGAGAGCTGGGCCTCCGGCCTCATGGACCACTTCGAAATCCTGGTGGACGGGAAGACCGCGGCCACCGTCACCGACACGGCCCGCTCCGCCGCCCTCACCCTCACGCCCGGCACGCACAGCGTCGCGGTCCGGGCCGTGCACCTCAACAGGACGGTGAGCACCTCCGCCACCGCCGCGGTCAAGGTCCCGGCCGTGGGCGCCGACCCGGACTGGAGCGGCGACGGCAGGGCCGACCTGCTGGTCCGCACCTCCTCGACGACCGGCCAGACCTACGCCTACCTCGGCGCGGCCATGACGTCCCGGTCGTCGGCGGGCACCGGCTGGCAGTACTACGACAAGGCCGTGCAGACCGACCTCGACCGGGACGGCCTCTCCGACCTCGTCATGCGTCGGTCGAGCGACGGCGCGCTCTACTGGCGTCACCGGACGGGCAGCGGCAGCTGGACGAACGCGAAGCTCGCCTCCGGCTGGTCCACGGTCCGGCAGATCGTGGCGCCCGGCGACCTGACCGGTGACGGCAACCCCGACCTGCTGAGCGTGGACAGTGCCGGCGTGGTCTGGGTGTACCCGGGCAAGGGGACGGGCTCCTTCGGCGGCCGCTTCCAGGTCGGCTCCGGCCTGCAGGGCCTGAGCCAGCTGGTCGGCCACGGCGACGTCACCGGCGACGGGAAGCCCGACCTGGTGGGCCGCACCTCCGCCGGCGCGCTCTACCTGTGGCCGGGCGCGGGCGGCGGCAAGTTCGGCGCCCGCAGGACCCTGAGCAGCAGCGGCTTCGCCTCGGCCAACGCGCTGGCCGCGGTGGGCGACGTGAACGGCGACGGCCACGCCGACCTGCTGATCCGCTTCACCACCGGATCGCTGTACCTGTACCCGGGCAAGGGCGACGGCTCCTTCGGCGCCAAGGTCCAGATGGGCACCAGCAGCTTCGGCTCGTCCGCGATCCTGGGCTGACCCCGCCCCCGCGCGACCGCGCCCCCGTCCGGAGCCACCGGGCGGGGGCGCAGCCGTGTCCGGGTCAGGCCAGGGCGCGCTGCACGGCGGCGGCGACCCCGGCGGCGCGGGCGCCGTCCAGGGGGCGGCCCTCGGCGTCGGTGACGTAGAAGGCGTCCACCGCGTTCGCGCCCAGGGTGCTGATCCGCGCCGTCCGCACCCGCACGCCGGTGTCCTCCAGGGCCCGGCCGATGCGGTGCAGCAGGCCCGGCGCGTCCTGGGCGCGGACCTCGATCACGGTGGCCGACACCGACGAGCCGCCCGGCGCGACCGTGACCCGCGGCGGCGGCGCGGGGGCGCCCCTGCGGCGGGGGGCCGCCGCGTCGCGCTCGGCCAGCCGCCGGGCGACGTCCAGGCCGCCGTCCAGCGCCCGGCGGACGTCGGCCCGCAGCCGCGCCGCCTCCGGCAGGTCGCCGTACTCGGCCGCCACCGTCCACGACAGCAGCAGCACCGGGCCGGCCCCCACCGGGTCGAGCTCCCGGACGGAGGCCGCCCGCACGGTGAGGCGGTGCAGGGCGAGCACCCCGGCGACGGTGCCGAGCAGGCCCGGCCGGTCGGGGACGGCCAGGGCCAGCTCCACCCCCAGGGGCTCCCCCGCGGGACCGCCCGCCTCCTCCTCGGGGCGGTGCAGCTGGGCCCGTACGGAGAGCACAGGACCGCCGGTACGGCCGGCCTCGACCGCGAGGCGCTCCTCCTCCGCGCCGGGCTCGGCGGCGGGCGGCGCCGGGGGCGGCCCGCCGGCCAGCAGGGCCGCGGCCCGCCCGACCAGGTCGTTCACCAGGGAGGCCCGCCACGCGCTCCACGCGGCCGGGCCGGTGGCGAGCGCGTCGGCCTCGGTGAGGGCGTGCAGCAGCTCCAGGTTCTGGGGGCTGCCGACGACCTTGGTGACGGCCTCCACGGTCGCCGGGTCGTCGGGGTCGCGGCGGGTGGCGGTGTCGACGAGCAGCAGGTGGTGGCGGACCAGCAGGGCCAGCACCTCCACGTCGTCCGCGTCGAAGCCCATCCGCACGGCGAGGTCGCGGGCGATGACCTCGCCCGCCTCCGAGTGGTCGCCGGGCCAGCCCTTGCCGATGTCGTGCAGCAGCGCGGCCACCAGCAGCAGGTCGGGCCGGGCCACCCGGCGGGTGAGGGCGGCGGCGCGGACGGCGGTCTCCACCAGGTGGCGGTCCACGGTCCAGCGGTGCACCGCGTTGCGCTGCGGACGGCAGCGCACCCGCTCCCAGTCGGGCATCAGCCGGGTCACCAGGCCCTCGGCCTCCAGCGCCTCCCACACCGGCAGGCAGGCGGCGCCCGCGCCCAGCAGCGCCACCAGCCGGTCGCGGGCCTCGTCGGGCCACGGCACCGGCAGCGGACGGGACTCGGCCGCCAGGCGGCGCACCGTGGCGTGGGCGACGGCGATGCCGGCCTGGGCCGCCGCCGCGGCGGCGCGCAGCGGCAGGACCGGGTCCTGGAGCGGGCGGGCCGCCTGGGCGAGCACGGCCTCGCCGTCCTGCTCCACCACGCCCTCGGCGAGCGGGCGGCGCTCCACCGCGCCGCGGGCGACGGCTCCCGAGGTGCGGCCCGTGCCGCTGAACGGGAAGGCGAGGCGCGGGGTCCGGCGGCCGCGGCGGGACCGGGACCGCAGCACCCGCCCCACCTCGCGCCAGGTGACGTCGGAGGCGTAGGCGACGGTGCGGGCGGACCGGTAGACCTGGCGCAGCAGCGTGTCGGCGTCGAGCAGGCCGAGCCGCGCCGCCACCTGGTCCTGCTCCTGGAGGCTGAGCCGCTCGGTGGCGCGTCCGGTGACCAGGTGCAGGGCGTCGCGGACGTCGGCGAGGCGCTGCGCGGCCTCCCCGAGGCCGTCGCGGGGGGCGTCGGCGAGCCAGGAGGCGGCGACGGCGTCCAGGGCGACCAGGTCGCGCAGGCCGCCGCGGGCCTCCTTGAGGTCCGGTTCCAGGAGGAAGGACAGCTCGCCGTGGCGCTCGGCCCGCTCCCGGCACATCTCCTGCAGCTCGGGCAGCCGCCGGGCGGCCCCGGCGCGCCAGTCGGCGAGGACGGCGGAGCGCAGGGCGGCGGTGAGCGAGGGGTCGCCCGCGACGTGGCGGGCGTCGAGCAGGCCCAGCTGGGCCTTGAGGTCGTCGGCGGCCACCTCGCGGGCGGCGGCGAGGTCGCGCACCGAGTGGTCGAGGGCGACGCCGCTGTCCCACACGGGGTACCAGAGCTGCTCGGCGAGGGAGGAGATCCCGCCGCCCCAGGTGGTGCCGTCGTGCAGCAGCAGGACGTCGAGGTCGCTGCGGGGGGAGAGCTCGCCGCGGCCGTAGCCGCCGACGGCGACCAGGGCGACGCCGACCGGGGCGGGCCGCTCGCCGGCCGCCGAGGGGCTGCGCACGGCCGCGGCGGCGTCGGCGAGCAGGCCGGTGAGCCAGTGGTCGGTGAGGCGGGCGAGGGCCGCGCGGCGGCGGACGCCGGCCAGTCCCGGGTCGGCGAGGAGCCGCTGCCGGGCGGCGCCGTGGTCGGCGGGCGCCCCGTCCGGTGCGGGGGTGCGGGGGGTGTGGGGTGCTGTCTCCGGCGCGGTCACTGTGCTGTCCCCGTCCGTCGTGCCGCTCCCGGGGCGGGTCGCGGCGGTGTCGCCTGATACGCGGGCGGCGGACCCGCGGCCGGTGTCCCCGGCCGCGAGTCCGCCTCCCCTTCGTTCGTCCTCGTCCGTGCGGTGCACCCCTGCGGCGCCCCCTGCACCGGCCCCCGGTCCGTACCGGTCCTCGGAGCGGAGGGGCCGGCCGGGTCGGGGAACCGGGTCGGGGGTGGCCGGGTGGGGGCGTCCGGGTCAGAGGGCGTCCGGTCCCCGCTCCCCCGTGCGGACCCGGACCGCGGTCTCCACCGGGACGGCCCAGACCTTGCCGTCGCCGATCTTGCCGGTGCGGGCGGCCTTGACGACCACGTCGATCAGGCCGTCGGCGTCGTCGTCCTCGACCAGGACCTCGATGCGGACCTTGGGCACCAGGTCCACGGTGTACTCGGCGCCGCGGTAGACCTCGGTGTGGCCGCGCTGCCGGCCGTAGCCGCTCGCCTCCGTGACGGTGAGGCCGTGGACGCCGAAGGACTGCAGGGCCTCCTTCACGTCGTCCAGACGGTGGGGCTTGATGACTGCGGTGACGAGCTTCATCAGGCGTCGACCTCGCTCTTCTTCGCGACCGGGGCGGGGGCGGTGGTGCCGGCGGCGGCCGGCGGGGCGGTGCGGGCGACGCTGCCGCCGACGGAGGCGAAGTCGTAGGCGGTCTCCGCGTGGAACGCCTGGTCGATGCCGCTGACCTCCTCGTCCTCGGTGGCACGGAAGCCGATGGTGAGGTCGATGCCCTTGGCGAGGATCCAGGAGACGGTCAGCGAGTAGGCGGCGACCGCGAAGGCGCCGACCGCCTGCTTGCCGAGCTGGGAGAAGCCGGCGCCCGCGGTGAGGCCGTCGGTGGCGTCGAAGACGCCGATCAGCAGGGTGCCGATCATGCCGCCGACCGCGTGCACGCCGACCACGTCGAGGGAGTCGTCGTAGCCCAGCCTGTACTTCAGGCCGACCGCCCAGGCGCAGACCGCGCCGGCGATGACGCCGATGCCGATGGCGCCCCAGGTGTTGACGGCGGCGCAGGCCGGGGTGATCGCGACCAGGCCGGCGACGGCGCCGGAGGCGGCGCCCAGGGAGGTGAAGGCGCCGTGCTTGACCCGCTCGTAGGCGAGCCAGCCGATCATGGCGGCGCCGGTGGCGACCTGGGTGTTGAAGAAGGCGACGCCCGCGGTGCCGTTGGCCGCGAGGGCGGAGCCGGCGTTGAAGCCGAACCAGCCGAACCACAGGAGGCCGGAGCCGAGCATGACCAGCGGCAGGCTGTGCGGGCGCATCGGGTCCTTCTTGAAGCCGACCCGCTTGCCGAGGACGAGCAGGGCGCCGAGGCCCGCCATGCCCGCGTTGATGTGGACGGCGGTGCCGCCCGCGAAGTCCTTCACCCCGAGCTTGAAGATCCAGCCGCCGGACTGCCACACCCAGTGCGCCACCGGGAAGTAGACGATGCTGACCCAGAGCGCGGTGAAGAGCATCCAGGCGCTGAACTTGGCGCGGTCGGCGAGCGCGCCGCTGATCAGGGCCGGGGTGATGATCGCGAACATCAGCTGGAAGGCGGCGAAGGCGAAGACCGGGATGGAGCCGCTGAGGGTGGTCCCGGTGATGCCCTTCATGCCAAGGAAGTCGAGGTTGCCCAGCAGCCCCGCGCCGGTGTCGTCGCCGAAGGCGATGGTGTAGCCGTAGGCCACCCACAGGATGCTGACGATCCCGAGGCTGATGAAGCTCATCATGAGCATGTTCAGGACACTCTTGACCCGGACCATGCCCCCGTAGAAGAAGGCGAGGCCGGGCGTCATCAGCATGACCAGAGCTGCGCTTATGAGCACGAATGCGGTGTCGCCCGCGTCGAAGCCTTTCGGCATCGGCGTCTCCTTGTGTGTGATGGCCGCTCCGCCCCCGGGCGCGTCCCTCCTGGGCGAGAGGGCCGTCCCGTGCTGCCCGCGGGCGTCGGCGATGCCAAGGAGCGTGACGGAGGCCGGTTTCGACCGGTGCGTCCGGCTGTTTCACGAGAGTGACGAGCGCCACTCCGGTGTTACACGGAGGTGAACTGCAGCCCGGCCGGGGCCGGGGCTCGTCTACTCTTCCCCGCCTGCACGCGGGCACAGCGGCGTCGGCCGCGGAAACCACCCGGATGCTGGGCGCGGGGCCGCCGGGCCGGAAGCGCCCGGGCGGTCCCCGCGACCGGGGCGCGGGGGCCCGGCCGGCGGACGGCCGGCGGATGGCCGGAACCGTGCGGTCGGACGCGGCACACGGCACGGCCCGCCGCGCGACGGGTCGCACGGCGGGCCGCAGGGGCGGGGCGGACGGGGGTCGCCCGCCGGGTCACACGGCGGAGGCGTACTCCGGGAGCGCGGTGGTGATGCGGTCGGCCAGCTGCTGGACGTCGGCGACGGAGGAGTAGTGGCGCAGCGCGGCGTCCGTGGTCTTGCGGATGCGGGTGTTCAGCCGCTCCGAGCGCACCTTGCCCGCGATGTCCACGGCCTGGTGGGCCATGGCGGCCGCCTCCTCGGGCTCCCCCTGGAGCAGGTGGACGCTGGACATCCCGATCAGGTTGAAGGCGTAGGACCTGCGGTGCGTCGGGTCCTCCCGGAAGAGGTCGACGGCGCGCTCCATCACCGGCGCGGCCAGCGAGGCGTACATCGGGCTGCGGCTGGCGTGGTAGGCGAGGTCGCGGTAGGAGTGCGCGTTCTCCGCGTTGAGCTCGGCCTCGGAGAAGAAGGAGATCCAGTCGGGCTCGCGCTCCCCGGTGCGGACGTCGCTGAAGGAGTCCTCGGCGAGCCGGACGGCGCGGTGGCACTTGTTGACCTCGCCCAGGCTGGCGTAGGCGCGGGCCTCCATCGCGTGGAGCAGCGCCGCCGTGCGGGGCGACGCGGTGTCGCGGCTGCCGTACTGGGCGAGGTGGATGAGCTCCAGGGCGTCCTCGCCCCGGTTGAGGTGGATCATCTGGCGGCTCATGTCGGAGAGGATGAGCGCGCCGAACGGCCGGTCGCCGGCCTCCTTGGCGGCGTGCAGCGCCAGCACGTAGTACTTCTGCGCGCTGGGGTGCATGCCGACGTCGTACGACATCCACCCGGCGAGGTGCGCGAGCTCCGCGGTGAGGCGGAAGAGGCGCTGGGTGGTCTCCTGCGGGTACGTCTCCTGGAGCAGGTCGGTGACCTCGTGGAGCTGCCCGACGACCGCCTTGCGGCGCAGGCCGCCGCCGTTCTGCGCGTCCCACTGGCGGAACATCACGGTGGTCTGCTCCAGCAACTGGAGCTCGGGCGGGGAGAGCCGGCCGGTGTGCGGCTCCCCGCCGTTGGCGGCGGCCAGGATCGGCGTCGGCGAGCCGGACGGGCCCGGCGCGAGCCAGCGCTGCAGGGGCTCGATGAGCGCGGAGCCGGCGGTGAGGGCCAGGGACGTGCCGAGGAAGCCGCGGCGGTTGAGCATCAGGTCGCTGCGCGAGTACTCGCTGATCAGCTGGACCGTCTGCTCGCCGCTCCACGGCAGGTCGACCTCGCCGGAGCCGGTCACCGGGACGGCGGCGCGCAGGCCGAGGTCCTCGACGGTGACGACCGAGCCGAAGCGCTCGGAGAAGAGCTCGGAGAGGATCTTGGGGATGGGCTCCCTGGGCTGTTCGCCGTCCAGCCAGCGCCGCACCCGCGAGGTGTCGGTGCTGACGTGGTGCGCGCCGGTCTGGCGCGCCCGTCTGTTGACCTGCCGCGCCAGCTCGCCCTTGGACCAGCCGCTGCGTGCGAACCAGGAAGCCAACCGCTCGTTCGGTTGCTTCTCTCCCACCGGAACGCCCCCATCCCGGGTTACCCCGCTGCCGTGCCCGACGGTCGCGGGCCGAATTCGTGATCCTGCGCGCCCGTCGGCATCGGCCGGGGGCGGTGGTCCGCTGCCGACGCTCCGTCAGGGGCAGAGGCCGGGCGCACAGGGTTCGCAGGATCTGCTGTCCTATGCCACCGGCATACCCGCGGACTGACACAGCGCCGCGGTCCGTGGACCGAACGTAACGCGCACTGAGCCGTCCAGGGGAGACGCGCCGGGGAAACGCCACCATTCGCCACCCCTGAGGGTGAACCTTTCCCCGACGTCCCGCGATTGACTGGACTCCATCGGCCCGAACGGGGCCGGCAGCGCAGCAACGAACCGTCCGCCACCGACGATCCACCATCCGTGCGCACCGCCGCAACGGCGTCGGGGAAACCGCTCTGGGCCGACGGTGTGAAAGACCGCCCTGCGCGCCGCCCGCCCGCGCCGCGCGTCACACGGATTCGGCAACACTGTGTCACCGTCGCGTAACCACCGGCGACGGATACCCGTTGGGGGAGGCATGGACATCCTGTTCGGCGATCTCAGGTTCGGCTCGCGGCGCCGCACCCGCGCCACCGCGCTCCACGCGGCGGCCGAGTACGCCGGGCGATGGGGCTGGTGGGTGGCCGCCGGCGCCCCGCCCCCGGGCCGCGGGCGGAACGGCGCCGCCGGCCCCGCCGCGGACGGCGGCTGCTGCTGCTGCGGACAGCGGCACTGCGCCGCGCCCGGCCTGCACCCGTCCGCCGCCACCCGGGCCCTGGAGGTCGGGCCGTGGGCGGAGCGCGCCGAGGTGCGGGCCGTGTGGGAGGCGGTGCCGCAGGCGTCCGTCCTGCTGCCGGCCGGCCGCACCTTCGACGTGCTGGACGTGCCGCTGGAGGCGGGCTGCCGGGCGCTGGTGCGGCTGGAGCGCATGGGCATCCGGCTCGGACCGGTCCTCGCCTCGCCCGCCGGGCGGGCGCTGTTCCTCGTGGCCCCGGGCGCGGCGCGCGAGCTCCCCGACCTGCTCTACCGCATGGGGTGGGACGACGCGGCGCTGGACCTCGTCTGCCACGGCGAGGGCGCGTACGTGGCCGCGCCGCCCACGGTGCTGGCCGGCCTGGGCGCGGCGCACTGGCTGCGGCCGCCGGGCCCGGGGACGGCCGGACGGCCGCCGGAGGCCCGGCTGCTGCTGGGCACCCTGGCGTACGCCTGCCACCGCAGCCGGGAGCCGGTCGGCGCCGAGGCCGCCTGGCTCGCCTCCTGACCCGCGCCCCCCTTCCCCGCGCGGCGGGCAGGCTTCCCCCCTTCCGGGCCCGCCGCACGGCAGAGGGCCGCCCCCGTGCCGGATACGGGGACGGCCCTCTTCTCCTGTCGGCGGCCTGCCGGCCGTCAGGCCCGGCAGGTCCCGGTCAGTCCCCGATCAGGGCGTCGACGAAGGCGCCCGGCTCGAACGGAGCCAGGTCGTCGGCGCCCTCGCCGAGGCCGATCAGCTTGACGGGGACGCCGAGCTCGCGCTGGACGGCGATGACGATGCCGCCCTTGGCGGTGCCGTCCAGCTTGGTGAGCACGATGCCGGTGATGTCGACGACCTCGGCGAAGACCCGGGCCTGCACCAGGCCGTTCTGGCCGGTGGTGGCGTCGAGCACGAGGAGCACCTCGTCGACCGGGCCGTGCTTCTCCACGACCCGCTTGACCTTGCCCAGCTCGTCCATGAGGCCGGTCTTGGTGTGCAGGCGCCCGGCGGTGTCCACCAGGACGGTGTCGGCCCCCTCGGCGGCGCCCTCCCGGACCGCGTCGAAGGCGACCGACGCCGGGTCGCCGCCCTCGGGGCCGCGGACGGTGCGGGCGCCCACCCGCTCGCCCCAGGTCTGGAGCTGGTCGGCGGCGGCGGCGCGGAAGGTGTCGGCGGCGCCGAGGACGACCTTGCGGCCGTCGGCCACCAGCACGCGGGCGAGCTTGCCGGTGGTGGTGGTCTTGCCGACGCCGTTGACGCCGACGACCAGCACCACGGACGGGCGGCCCGCCTCGGCGGCCGAGTGCCGCGACGAGTGCAGCGAGCGGTCCGCGTCGGTGCCGATCAGGGCGACGAGCTCCTCGCGGAGCAGGCCGCGCAGCTCCTCCGGCGTACGGGTGCCGAGGACCTTGACGCGGGTGCGCAGGCGCTCCACCAGCTCCTGCGTGGGGGCGACGCCGACGTCGGCGGTGAGCAGGGTGTCCTCGATCTCCTCCCAGGTGTCCTCGTCGAGGTGCTCGCGGGAGAGGAGCGAGAGCAGGCCCTTGCCCAGGGAGTTCTGGGAGCGGGACAGCCGGGTGCGCAGCCGCACCAGGCGCCCGGCGGTGGGTTCGGGCACCTCCAGCGGGGGCGCGGTGACGGCGCCCTCGGCGGAGACGGGCGCCTCGGGCCCGGCGGGGGCCTCGGGCAGGGGCGGCGCCTCGGGGGCGGCCTCCGGGGCCGCCGTGCCCGTGGGCAGGTCCACCTGGTCGATGGTGCGGGTGGGGGTGTCCCGCGGGGTCTCGGCGTCCTCGCCGACCCGGGGCTCGGCTGTCGGCGTCCCGATCGGGACGCGCGACGACGGGGGCAGTGTCCTGCGTCGTCTGCCGCTGACGACGAAGCCGGTGATCGCACCGATGGCGACCACGGCGATGGCTACGGCAAGGATCACGTATTCCATAACCCCCCCAGTATCCGTGCTCGGGGGCCCGCAGCCGCAGCGGTGGGGCCGACCGGCCGGAGCGGCCGGCGGGGAGCCGGCCGGCGGGGCCGCGGACGGGACGGCGGCGGGGCCGTCAGAGCGGCACGGTCACCAGCCGGCCCCCCTCCCCGGTGCGGACCTCCAGGCGGTCCAGCTCCGGCCGGTACATCCCGGCGCCGCCCCGGACGAGGAGCGGTTCGGGCGCGCCGGGGACGCCGTAGCCGCTGCCGGGGACCTGCCAGTTCAGCACCACCTGCTGCTCCCCGGTGCGGGAGACCGCGACCAGGCTGCACCGCAGGGGGCCCCTCACCCCGCTGAGCCGCAGGCCCACCTCGGTGCCCCACCGCTTGGGGCTCAGGGCCACGGTGGCGGTGACGCCCGTGGCGGTGTCGGTGGCGGTGTGCTGCTCGCCGGAGAGCACGGGCGCGGCGGCGGTCGTCCGGGGGCCGGAGGCGACGGTGGCCGCGACGACCGGTCCGCCGACGACCAGGACCGCCGCGGCGGCGACGGCCAGCAGGCGCCGGGTGCGGGTGCGGCGGCGGGCCGCGGAGACGTCGGCGAGGGGCCGGTCGAGCAGCGGGGGCGGGGCGGCGGGTCCGGGGCGGGGCTCCCGCACGGGAGGGGCGGGCGCGACGGCGGGGAGGGCGCCGTCGAGGGCCCGGACGTCCGCGAGCTCCGCGAACTCGGCCAGGACCGGCTCCAGCCCCCCGAGGGCGGAGGCCTCGGCGGCGCACCGGGCGCAGCCGCGCAGGTGCTCCTCGAAGAGCGTCCGGTCGGGCTCGCCGAGCACCCCGAGGACGTAGGCGCCCACGTCGGCGTGGCGGTCCGGTGCCTGCGTCACGATGTCACCCCCCGCTCCTCCAGCGCGAGCCGCAGCGAGCGCAGCGCGTAGTACACCCGGGACCGGGCGGTCCCGGGCGGGATGCCGAGCAGGCGGGCGGCCTCGTCCACCGTGCGGCTCTTGAAGTACGTCTCGATCAGGATCTCCCGGTGCGCCGGCGTGAGGGCCCCGAGGGCGTCGGAGATGGTCATCATGCGCAGGGCGCGGTCCAGCTCGTCCTCCGCGGGCAGGGTCTCCAGGGGCGACGGGTCCACCTCCTGCGGCCGCGCGAGGCGGCTGCGGTGGCCGTCGATCACGATACGGCGCGCCACCGTCACCAGCCAGGGGCGGAGCGAGCCCGCGGCGGGGTCGAGGCGGTCGGCGCTGCGCCAGGCGCGCACCAGGGTCTCCTGGACGACGTCCTCGGCGCGGTGCCGGTCGCCGGCGACCAGGCGCAGGACGTAGGCGAGGAGCGGTCCGGCGTGCTCCCGGTAGAGGGAGCGCATCAGCTCCTCGTCGGGCGGCGGGGCGCCGGGCGGCGCGGACCCGCCGCCCGGGCCCCTGCCGCGGTCCCGCTCGCGGCCGCGGTTCCGGCTCCGCGACGGGCCGTCGGTCACGGCGGCGTGGTTGCGCACCGGTGCCTCCTGGTCGGTCCTGGGCCGGTCGGGACGGGACGGGCGTCCGGACGGGACGGGACCGGCCGCCCGGCGGCCGTCCCCCTCTTCACGCGTGCGGGGGGCCGGACCGCTCAGGGCGGCGTGTGGAGGTTCGGTGAGGGCGCGGGAGTGCGGGCCGGGCGGAGGCGGGGCGGAAACGAGCGGGGGCGGCAGGCCCGGTGGGGGGAGGGCGGAGGCGGGAACGGGGCGGGGCCGCGGGCGCCGTCGCCCGCGGCCCCGCCCGCGGCGTCAGGCGTCGGCGGCGGCGACGTCCTTGACCTGGGCGTAGGGGGCGAGCTTGCGGATGGTCTCGATGCCCTTGAGGCACTGGTCGCGGCTGTCGTACGCGTCGCCGACGATGAGCACCCGGCCGTCGGACGCCTTGAGGCGGAAGCGGTGGGAGCCGGAGTCGTCGGTGTATATCTCGAACTTGCCTGCCATGGGATTCACCTTTCGTGGGTCGCCCCCCAGCGGCACCGTAAGGCGCCGCCGGGGGGCGGGCATCCCGGCTCCGTCGTTCGGGTCAGTCCCGGCCGTCCGGGGGGCGGTCCCGGCCGTCCGGTCGCGGCCGTGCGGGTCGGTCGCGGGCGCGCCGGTGGGGCCCGGCCACGCCGGGAGGCGCGGCCGTCCGGGCCGGTCCCGGCTCAGCGGTGCCCGGCGAACCGGACGACCTGCTGGTAGGTCGGCCGGTTCTGCCAGGAGATCCGGGCGTCGGTGATCCCGCCCAGCGGCCGCTGGACGACCGTGTCCGCGCACCACTGGTCGCCCGCGGCGCAGCCGTCGCCGCCCGGGTAGACCTGGGCCGGGGTGAGCGCGGCGGCCTGCGCGAGGCTGTCGAGCAGCGCCTGCCGGCAGCGGGCCGGGTCGCCGCCGCCGCAGTACGGCTCGGCCAGGGGGCCGGCCACCGGCTCGCCGAGCACCGTCCGCAGGTCCTTGTCGACGTACGACCACCAGCCGTACTGGAAGGCGGAGCCCCGGTGCGGGATCGAGCCGTTGACGTCCCCGCCGGCCGCCGGCGCGCCGGAGGGCGCCTCGTCGACCTGGAGCGCGCCGGTGAGCGCGGCCGTCAGCGGCTCCCCCAGCCCGTCGCCGAACTCGGCGCGGACCAGCAGCGGCCACCAGGCGTCCATGGTCCGGACCGCGTCGGCGTCGGCGTAGCGGTGGCTGCCGGGCGCGGTCTCGCGGCGCTTCGCGCCGTGCGCCAGCCACGTCTCCAGCCGCCGCACGGCGCCGTCGAGCGCCGGGTCGGTGACGGGCGCGCGGCGCAGGACCCGCAGCAGGCCGGGCAGCACGTCCTCGCCCCGCAGGTCGGTGAGGGCGGCGTCCTCCATGGCCTGCACGAGGGCGCTGCGGGTCACCGGCGTCCCGCTGTGCACCAGGGCCGCCACCCGGTCGTCGAGGAGGTCGGCGCGGTGGACGGACCCGTCGCCGAAGCCGGCGGCGGCGTAGCCGCCGGCCTGCCGGTTGTTCCAGGAGACGTAGTAGCCCTGGTCCCGGGACTGCGGGTGCTCGGCGGGCGGGGCCAGGTCGGCGGTGCCGGCGTCGGGGTCGAAGCCGCGCCACTCGTACCGCGGCTCGGCGAGCACGGGCAGGCCGGGGTCGACGCCGTCGGCGCGCACCGGGTTCGCGCCGGAGTTGTAGTACGCGGTGTGGGCGGAGTCGGCGTAGAACCAGTTGAAGGTGTAGCCGACGTGCCCGGCGGCCTCCTGGAAGGTCGCGGCGGAGTGCACGGCCCCCGGGTCGTTGAACATCTGGAAGCCGACGATGGAGTCGGCCTCGTGGCGGTAGGTGGAGCGCAGGGAGGTGAAGGCGACGGGCCGGCCGCCGACGGTGCCGCGTGCGGTCACCAGCCCGTACCGGGTGCGCCGCATGACCAGGGTGTAGGAGCCGGCGGGGGTGGGGTCGGCCGCGGTGGGCCGCCAGGCGTCCCGGCGCTCCAGCCGCTCCATGGGCGTGCAGGTCCCGTGCCACAGGTAGGAGTCGGATGCGGTGGTGGCGGTGGAGCCGTCGGCGTTGCAGAGCGGCACGGCGTAGGTGTCGGTGATGTCCTGTCCGGCGGAGGTGGCGCTCCAGGCGTAGTCCTGCCCGCGGCCGAGCTGGACGTAGAAGGAGAGTCCGGCGAAGGCGGCGCCGCGGGCGCTGATGCCGGGCCCCTGGAGCTCCTCCAGCATGAGCAGCTGCGGCGCGAAGTAGCCGGTCTGCGGCCCGAAGACGGCGACCGGGCGGCCGCCCTCGGCGTACCGGCCGGAGACGACCAGGGCGTTGGACATGCCGTGCCGGGCGGTGAGCAGGTCGGCGGGCAGGACGCCCTTCGCTGCGGTGGGGGCGGTGGAGGCCCCGGTGCCGGCGGCGTCGTGGACGAGCCGTTCGGGGACGACGGAGCCGGGGTCGGGCATCGCGGTGCCGCGCGGGTCGGCGGGCGGCAGGGCGTAGGGGAAGCGCTGCCCGTCGTGGAGGGTGCGCACGGCCTCGGGGTCGTCGGCCTCGCGGAAGGAGGCCCAGACCCGGTCCCCCGCGACCGTGCCGTAGCGGGCCTGGGCGGCCTGCCTGACCAGGGCGGACTGCAGCTCGCCGCCGCCTCCCGAGCCGAACAGCGCGCCGACGACGGAGGCGAGGGCGACGAGGTCGGCGAGGCGGAAGTGGTCGATGGAGCCGGCGTTGGTGATCGGGTCGACGTGGCCGGTGAGGTCGTACTCGCCGGGGAAGGTGCGGGTGCGGCGGGCCCGGTCGATGTAGGCGTTGACGCCGTCGAGGTAGGCGTTCGCGTCGTCGAGGGCCTGCCGGGCGCGGGGGCCGGAGGCGGCGAGGGTGTCGATCTGGGCCTGGAGTTCGGCCTCCGTGTAGGGGGCGGCCTGCCAGAAGGACTTCTCCAGGGCGCGGTTGGCGGCGGCGCCGCCGGCGAAGCCGCTGAGCTCGCCCCGGCCGACGTGGCGGAAGAGGTCCATCACCCACAGCCGGTCCTGGGCTGCGGCCCAGCCGGCGCCGTATTCGGTGCCGTACCGGGTGGTGCCGGTGATGTGGGGCACCCCGGTCGCCCTGTCGCGGACGATCGCGACGTCGGCGCGGGGGCGGACGGTGCTGGCCACTTGGTCGGCGGGGACGCCGAAGGAGGCGTCGCCGAAGAAGCGGCCCAACTGGCCGTCGGTGAGGCCGGGGTAGCCGTCGGCGAGGGCGGCGTAGGGGCCGAGGCGGTCGTCGGTGTGGGCGGGGCGGGTGCCGAGGATCCGGTGGGCGAGGATGTCGGCGAGGGTGGCGTTGCCGTTCTCGCCGGGCGGCAGGATGTCGTTGCAGCCGCCGCCGCAGAGGTCCGCCGGGGCCGCGGCCGCCGCCGCGGGGGCGGTCGCGGCCGCGGGGGCGGTCGCGGCCGCGGGGGCGGCGGGGGCGAGGGCGAGGGCGGTGGTCGTCAGCAGGGCGGCGGCCGCGGCGGCGGCCTGGAGCCCGAGGGTCCGGATGCGTCGTTGCATGCCTGCTCCTCCGTCGGGGCAATGCTGCTGACGGTATGTCTGACAACGGAGGGCGCCCAGACGGTGCGCGGAGCGTTGCGAACGGTTTGACGAAGTTGCTTGTCATGTCACCTCAAATCCGCTCGGATGGTCGGAGCTGCCGTCGGCGGTCCGCCCGGACCGCCGCCCCGCGCCGCCCGCGCGGCGCCCGCCGAGGAGGCCACGTTGACCCTTCGCCGCACGTCCGCCGCCGCCGCGCTGCTGGCGCTGACCGCCGTCCTGGCGCCTGCCCGGCAGGCCTCCGCCGCCGACACCGGCGCCCTCCCCCTCGCCTCGGCCACCACGGTCGGCCTGCACAACACCTACGACCCCGCCGCCTTCGGCTTCCTCGCCCAGGCCCTGGACACCGGCACCGGCATGGTCGAACTGGACGCCTGGACCGACACCGTCACCAAGGAGTGGAAGGTCAGCCACTCCAACCCCCTGGGCAACAGGAACAACTGCGTCGCCGCAGCCACCCCCGACCGCCTCTACACCGGCGGCGCGAACAAGGACCTGGAGAGCTGCCTGGACGACATCCGCGTCTGGCTCGGCGCCCACCCCGGCAGCGGCCCGCTGCTGGTCAAGCTGGAACTGAAGCAGGGCTTCGCCGCGAACCGAGGCATGGGCCCCGCCCAGCTGGACGCCCTGGTCGCCGCCCACCTGGGCCCCGCCGTCCTCCGCCCCGCCGACCTGCTCGCCCGGTCCGGCGGCGGCGCGTACGCGACCCTGGACGAGGCCGCCCGCGCCGGGAACTGGCCCGCCCGCGCGCAGCTCGCCGGCCGGGTGCTGGTCGACGTCATCCCGGGCACCGTGGAGGAGTCCAACCCCTTCGACACCCTGCACACCGACGTCGAGTACGCCCGCCACCTGCGCGACCTGGCCGCTGCGGGCCGGATCGGCGAGGCGCAGGTCTTCCCGGCCGTGCACGGCGCGGCCCCGGGCGACCCCCGCACGAAGTACTCCGACGCCTCGCTCCGGCCGTGGTTCGCCGTCTTCGACGGCGACGCCTCGGCGTACGCCTCCGGCACCGACACCGGCTGGTACGACCGCAACCACTACCTGCTGGTGATGACGGACGCCCAGAACGTCTCCCCCGCCATCAGCGCCACCGACCCGGCCGCCGAGCAGGCCCGCGCCCGCACGCAGCAGCTGGCCGCCGCCCATGCGAGCGTCGTCTCCAGCGACTGGCGGCACCTGCCGGAGGTGCAGTCCCTGGTGCTGCCGCGCGGCTGACCGGCCGTCAGCCGTCGGCGGGGGCCGGCACGCCGGGGCCGTCCCCGGCCGGGGCGCCCTCGGCGGGTGCGCCCCGGCCGGGCGCCGCGGCCGCGGCGCGGGCGCGCGGGCGGCGCTCGCGGTGCTCCTCGCGCAGCCGCTGGCTGATCACCTGGGAGATGCCGTCGCCCTTCATGGTGACGCCGTAGAGGGCGTCGGCGGACTCCATGGTGAGCTTCTGGTGGGTGATCACGATGAGCTGGGAGGACTCCCGCAGCTCCTCCATGATCCCGATCAGCCGGCGCAGGTTGGTCTCGTCCAGCGCCGCCTCCACCTCGTCCATGACGTAGAAGGGGCTGGGGCGCGCCTTGAAGATCGAGACCAGCAGCGCCACCGCCGTCAGCGACCGCTCGCCACCCGACAGCAGCGAGAGCCGCTTGACCTTCTTGCCCGGCGGCCGGGCCTCCACCTCGACGCCGGTGGTGAGCATGGACTCCGGGTCGGTGAGGAGCAGCCGGCCCTCGCCGCCGGGGAAGAGCCGGGCGAAGACGCCCTCGAACTGCGCCGCCGTGTCGTGGTACGCGGCGGTGAAGAGCTGCTCCACCCGCTCGTCGACGTCCCGGACGATGTCCATCAGGTCGCGGCGGGTCCGCTTCAGGTCGTCCAGCTGCTCGCTGAGGAACTGGTGGCGCTCCTCCAGCGCCGCGAACTCCTCCAGCGCCAGCGGGTTGACCTTGCCCAGCTGCTGGTGGGCCCGCTCGGCCGCCCGCAGCCGCTTCTCCTGCTCCGCCCGGACGTAGGGGCGGGGCAGACCCGCCGGGTCGTCCTCCGCCCGCTCCTCCCCCTCCGCCGGGGGCGGCGCGGGCACCGGCCGGTCCGGCCCGTACTCGCCGAGCAGCGCCGCCGCCTCGATGCCGAACTCCTCCAGCGCCCGCGCCTCCAGCTGCTCGATGCGCAGCCGCTTCTCGGCCCGCAGCACCTCGTCGCGGTGGACGGAGTCGGTGAGGCGGTCCAGCTCCTCCTTCAGCTCCCGGCCGCGCGCCCGCTCGCCCGTCAGCTCCTCCTCCCGGGCGGCACGCTCCTCCTCGACGGCGCGGCGCTCCCGCGCCGCCCGCTCCAGGGACGCCTCGACGAAGGCCAGCAGCTGCCGGGCGCCCTGCGCGACGGCCCCGGCGACCTCCGCCTCGTACGCGGCCCGGCGGCGCTGCGCGGCGGCCCGGGCCCGCGCCTCCCGCTCGGCGCGGGCGCCGCGGTCCAGCGCGTCGGCGCGGCCGGACAGCCCCCGCACCCGCTCCTCGTGGGTGCGGACCGCGAGCCGGGCGTCCACCTCGGCCTGCCGGGCGCGGGACGCCTCCTCGGCCAGCCGGTCGCGCCCGGCGGTGTCGGGCTCGTCCTCGGCGGGCGCCTCCTCGGCGGCGGCGAGGCGCTCGGACAGCTCCGCGTGCTCGGCGGCGGCCTGCTCCAGCGCCGCCTCGGCCCTCGCGGCGGCGGCGGCCGTGCGCTCCGCCTCACCGGCGGCGGCGCGGGCCTGGCCGCCGAGGCGGCCGAGCTGCTGCGCCACGGCGGAGCGCTCCTTCTCCGCGCTGCGGCGGCGCGCGGTCAGCTCCTCGACCTCGGCGGCCAGAGCGCGGCGGCGCGCGGCGGCCTCCTCGGCCCGGGCCGCCAGCCCGGCGGTGCGGGCGGAGAGCTCCTCCAGGGCGGCGGCGGCCTCGTCCACGGCGGCCTGCGTCTCCAGCAGGGTCGGCGCGCCGGCGGAGCCGCCGTGGGCGAAGCCCGCGCCCAGCAGGTCGCCGTCGCGGGTGGCGGCGGTCAGCCCGGGGTGGTCGGCGAGGAGCGCCTCGGCGTCCTCCAGGGTGTCGACCACGGCGGTGCGGTGCAGCAGGCCGCGGACGGCGGGCAGCAGCCGCGCCGGACCGTCCACCAGGTCGGCGGCCCAGCGGGCGCCCTCGGGCAGGGCGGCGTCGGCCGGAGCGGCGGGGTCCGGCACGGCGGGGTCGGGCGCACCGGCGACCAGCAGGGCGGCGCGGCCCGCGTCGGTCTTGCGGAGCAGCCGCAGCGCGTCGGCGGCGGCGGGGACCGCGTCCACGGCGACCGCGTCGGCGGCGGCGCCCAGCGCGGCGGCGACGGCGGCCTCGGCCCCCGGGACGACGGTGAGCAGGGCGGCGGCCGGGCCGAGGACACCGGCCAGTTCACCGCCGGCGGCCAGCAGCGCGCCGGTGCCGTCCTTGCGGCGCAGGCCCAGGGCGAGCGCGTCGCGGCGGGCGGTGAGGGCGGCGCGCTCCCGTTCGGCGGCGGTGACGGCGTCCCGGGCCCGCCCCTGCTCCTCCTCGGCCTCCGCGAGGCGGCGGCGCGCCCGCGCCCAGTCGGCCTCCGCCTGCTCGTCGACCGCGTCCAGTCCCTCGACCTGTTCCCGCAGCAGCTCCTCCTCGGCCGCGGCGGCCTCCGCGCGGAGCACCGCCTCGTCGCGGGCGGCCGCGAGGCGGCCGATCTCGGCCTCGGCCCCGGCCGCCCGGGAGGCGGCGGCGGCCACCCGGCCCTGGAGCCTGGCCAGCCCCTCGCGGCGGTCGGCGAGGGCGCGGGCGGCGTCGCGGAGCCGCCGGTCCTCCTCCGCCAGCGCCCGCTCCAGCGCGGAGCGCCGCTCCACGGCCTCGGCGAGGGCGTCCTGCGCCTCCTCCAGCGCCTCCGCGAGCGCGGCCTCCTCCTCCCGGATGCGGGCGGCCTCCCGCTCCATGTCCTCCGGGTCGCGGCCGCGCCGCTCCTCGGCGGGCCGGGCCGCGGCGTGCCGGACCCGGGCGTCGGCCAGGCCGACGGTGCCGCGCACCCGCTCGGCGAGCGAGGAGAGCTGGAACCACGTCTCCTGCGCCTGCTCCAGCCGCGGCCTGAGCTGCTGCACCTGCGCCTCCAGCACCGCCTCGCGCTGCCGGGCGCCCGCCAGCTGCTGCTCGACGGTGGAGCGGCGCAGCCGCAGCGCCATCTCGTCGGCGATCTCCGCCTCGACGGCGTGGCGCAGGGTGACGAGGTCGTCGGCCAGCAGCCGCAGGCGGGCGTCGCGCAGGTCGGCCTGGATGACGGCCGCGCGGCGGGCGATCTGCGCCTGGCGGCCGAGGGGCTTGAGCTGGCGGCGGAGCTCGGCGACGAGGTCCTGCACCCGGTTGAGGTTGGTCTGCATCGCGTCGAGCTTCCGCAGCGCCTTCTCCTTGCGCTTGCGGTGCTTGAGGACGCCGGCGGCCTCCTCGATGAAGGCGCGGCGCCCGGCGGGGTCGGCGTGCAGGACGGAGTCCAACTGGCCCTGGCCGACGATGACGTGCATCTCGCGGCCGATGCCGGAGTCGGAGAGGAGCTCCTGGATGTCGAGGAGGCGGCAGGTGTCGCCGTTGAGGGCGTACTCGGAGCCGCCGTTGCGGAACATCGTCCGCGTGATGGTGACCTCGGAGTAGTCGATGGGCAGGGCGCCGTCGGTGTTGTCGATGGTGAGGGAGACCTCGGCGCGGCCGAGCGGGGGGCGGCCGGCGGTGCCGGCGAAGATGACGTCCTCCATCTTGCCGCCGCGCAGCGACTTGGCGCCCTGCTCGCCCATCACCCAGGACAGCGCGTCGACGACGTTGGACTTGCCGGAGCCGTTCGGTCCCACCACGCAGGTGATGCCGGGCTCGAACCGGAGCGTGGTCGCGGAGGCGAAGGACTTGAAGCCGCGCAGGGTGAGGCTCTTGAGGTGCACGCGCCGTTCTCCTTGCTCTGGACCGCACAAGGAGCGTAACGGGGGAGGACGGCGGGGCGGTGTGAGGCGCCCGCGGTTTCGCGGGGGACGCCGGTGGGCATCTTGACGGCAGCAGGAGCTGCTGCGGGGGAGACGGGGGGAATGACGAAGGGACGCCGGTGGCCGGCGTCCCTTGCAATTCCCGGCGGCACCGCCGCCTGATCGGGTTCGATCAGGTGAGGGCGGGCTCCCGCTGAGGTACGTCGATGCTGCTGAGCAGCCTCTGCTCGTCGGCGACGGCAGCCAGGGCGTCGTTCTCGGCCTGCATCCGGTTCAGCTCGGATTCCAGGTCCTGGACACGCTGCTGGAGCCGTCGCATCTCGGCGAGCAGTCGCGGGTCGGGACCGCCGACGTAACCGAGAAGCGCCTTTGCCATGATGAGTGGTCCTCCACGCTGAGTGACCGACCTTTGTGAGGTGCTGGTCTAGGGGGAAGGGTGCGCACCGCCACGCGCTCTTCGCAGGTCTGCCGTGACAGCTCTGCCGGGGGAAACACGTACGGGTGAGCGGGTTTCCAGCGTCTCACCAAACGCTGTACGGGTCAACACGATCACAGCGCGCAACGCCCGGCGCCCACCTGCATGGCGGAACACCCACGCCGAGGGGGGCGGTTCCGACGGCCCGTGGCCGGACGATCACCGCTCGGTGGGGAGTCAACCACGTCACGGGCCGACCGTGCAACCACATGACGACGGCAGGTGCCGCTCAGCGGACGCAGCCGTCCGCGTCCGCACGGTCGGCAGGCGCCCGCGGGCGGTCCTCCCCGCCCGCCCCACGGGCGGCTGCGCCCCCGCACGGGGGAGCCGGCAGGGGCAGGCGCCCCGGCAAGGACAGGCGTACCGGCGGGGACAGGCGTACCGGCGGGGCGGGACCACCGGCAGGCGGCGCGGCCCGGCGGGCCGCGCCAGGGGCGCTCAGCGGATCGCGAACCCCTCGTACCCGGCGCGCGGCACCCCCCAGAGCTCGGTCACCCCGTCCACCCGGCCCGGCGTGCCGGCGCCGCGCAGCAGGACGAGCAGGCGCTCGCACTCCTCCCGCGCGCCCTCCGCCACGACCTGGACCCGGCCGTCGGAGAGGTTGCCCGCGTATCCGACCAGGCCGATCTCCAGCGCCCGGGCCCGGGTCCACCAGCGGAAACCGACCTCCTGGACCTTTCCGCGCACCCATGCGGTCAGCCGGACGTGTTCGTGCATGCGGCGACCCTACGGCGCGGCGCCCCGGGAGTTCCCTCCGGCCCCACCCGTCATACCTGTACAGTCCTGCCATCACCCGAAAGGGTGAGAGCACGGTTCTTGTCACCGGTCGGGGGGATCGGGAGGGTTCCTAACAGCCATGTCCCGACATGCGCGCACGTCCAAGCCGCAGTCGCAGCAGCCCGCTGCAGGGGCCCGGGGGGGCCACCGGCGCCATGCCGCGCCCGCCGCCGCACCCGCGGCGACCCGTCCCGCAGGACCGGTGTCCCACCGCCGCCGCGGACGGGAGCCCGGCCCCGCCGGGGGTCCGGCCCGGGCCGTCCTCGCGGTCTGCTGCACCGCCCTCGCCGCCGGCGCGGGCGGGGTGATCAGCGGCCTGGTCCCCATGCCCTCCACACTGGCCGGCTCCGCCGTCGTCGCGGGCGGGCCGCCCGCCGCGCAGACCGCCGTCGCCGAGCCCGGGACCGGCACCGGAGACGGCACGGCCGCAGGCGCCGCGGGCACCACCTCGACCCGGGCACCCGGCGGCGCGGCCGCCCCCGGCGCGGCCCTCCCGGCCCCCCGTCCGTCCGAGCCCGCCGGGCGGGACCAGGACCGGAGCCCGGTGCCGTCCCCCACGGCCCCCTCCCCCGCGCCCTCCGCCAGCACGTCGCCGGTGGCGGCGCCCACCGCCGACGCCCCGGCCGCCGGCTCCACCGCGACACCCGCGCCCACGGCCGACGCCGGCACCGCCCCGGCCCCCACGGCCGCCTCGACCGGCAGGTCCGCGGACAGCCGGGCCGCCGTGGCCTCCGCCGTGCTCACCCTCGTCAACCAGGAGCGGGCGAAGGCCGGCTGCTCCCCGGTGGCCACCGACCCCCACCTCGCCAAGCTGGCACGGGACTTCAGCGACGACATGGCCGCCCGCGGCTTCTTCGACCACACCGACCCCGACGGCCGCAGCCCCTGGGACCGCGCCGCCGCGGCGGGCATCTCCTACCTCGGCGGCGAGAACATCGCCCGCGGGCAGCAGACGCCGGAGGAGGTCATGGACGCCTGGATGAACAGCCCCGGCCACCGGGCGAACATCCTCAACTGCGACTACAAGCGCCTCGGCATAGGCGTCCACGAGGGCGCCGGCGGCCCCTGGTGGACCCAGGACTTCGGCTTCTGAGAGAACCCGCAGGCCGGCGACCCGCAGCAGGCCGGGGGCCGTCCCCGGGCCGTCGTCCGCAGCGTCCGCGGACCGGAAGGTGCGGCCGGCCGCGGCCCGGGTCCCGGTCCCGCGGACGGGCATCAGCTGCGTGCAGACACGCGGGGTGCGCCCGGGTCGTGACGGCGCGGGTATCCGCCCGGGGCCTTCCGCCCTCCCCCGCGTCCGGGAGGACCGAGGCGCGGAAAGGAACCTGCGACGGCGGCGGCAGGCCGGCCGACCCGCCGCGGAGGACTGCGGCCGGACACCGCCCGGCGGCCGGTCGGGAGTCGGAACCGCCGGGCCGCTGCCGGCACACCGCGCCAACGGGCGTGACTCCGGGGATCAGGTGTCCGCTCGCCCGTAGACGGCGATGATCACACCGGACCCGGTCGCACGGCTGTCGGTGAGCCGGTGGGCGGCAAGGTCGTTCCCGGTGTCCGCGAACAGGCGGCGGCCGGACCCGAGGACGATCGGGTGGATCATGAGCACCAGTTCGTCGACGAGAGCGCGCTCCAGCAGGGATCGGACGAGCAGGCCGCTGCCGAACACCACCAGCTTCTCGTCGAGCCGCTTCTTGAGCCCGGCGACCTCCTCGGTGGGCTCACCTGTGAGAAGTGTGGAGTTCTGCCAGGGCAGGGGCTCGGTCGCGGTGGTCGACACGACGTACTTGCGGACCTGGTCGAGGGCCTCGGTGAACGGGTTCGCGCCCTGCTTGGGCCAGTAGTCGGCGAAGTCCGCATAGGTGGTGCGGCCGAGCAGCAGGGCCCAGGCGGACGACATGCGTTCGCCCATGACCTGCTGCATCAGGGGGTCCTGACGCTCCGTGGCCCATCCGCCGTGGCGGAACCCTCCCCGCCGGTCCTCGTCGGGGCGCCCCGGGGCCTGCATCACACCGTCCAGCGTGACGTGCTCGATCACGACAACCTTGCCCATGCCCAGTCCGATCGCTGTCTCCGAAGCCGGACGCGCATCCGGCCCTGACGTTCAAGGAGACCGGGACGGCGACCGTTTCTCATCGGCCCGACGACAGCTCGCGGCGGACCGGCGCGCATCCTGCCCGCGGGGAGCGGACCGGTGCGGGCGGTGCGGGCGGTGCCGACGGGTCAGCGGGTCGGCGGGTCAGCGGGCGGCGGTGCCGAGGACGCGGTGGGGCGTGATGCGGACGACGACGCGGACGGTCTCCGGGGGGAGGTCCAGGTACTCCTGGCCGGCGCCCGGCCCCTCGTACTCCTCCGCCAGCCGGACCGCCAGCGCGCGCCCGACGTCCTCGGTGACGGCGGCCGTGCCCCGCACCTCGACGTAGCGGAGGGCGTCGTGGCGGTCGTGGACGGTGAGGCTCACCCTGGGGTCCCTGCGGATGTTCCGCTCCTTCCACCGGCCGGCGGCGGTGGAGACGAGGAGGTCGTCGCCGTCCCGGGCGACCCAGACGACCGAGGTCTGGGGGCTGCCGTCGGGGTTGACGGTGCCGAGGACCGCCGGGTTGGCGTCGTCGAAGAGCCTGCGCGCGGCTTCGCCGAGGGTGGTGGGCATGCGCGTGATCCTAGGGGGCAGCGCGCGGCGGGGCGAGGGCTTTCCGGGGGCACGGATGCGGACGCGGACCTGGATGCGGACGTGCGCGCCCACGGGCGCCGGGGCGGAGGGGCCCGCCCCGTCCCGGCCCCCGCCACGGAGGTGACGGACCGTCAGGCGGTGCGGGGGGCGGGCTGGCAGCGGGGGCAGAAGTAGCTGGAGCGGTTCATCCACGGCTCGCGGCGGATGGGGGTGCCGCAGCGGCGGCACGGCTCGTCGCGGCGCCCGTAGGCGTCGAGGTCGCGGGAGAAGTAGCCGCTCTCGCCGTTGACGTTGACGTAGAGGCTGTCGAAGCTGGTGCCGCCCGCGGCCAGGGCCGCCGTCATGACGTCCCGCACGGACTGCAGCAGCAGGGCGGTCTGCGGCCGGGTGAGGCCGGCGGTGGGCCGCTCGTAGTGGAGGCGGGCCCGCCACAGGGCCTCGTCGGCGTAGATGTTGCCGACGCCGCTGACGAGGCTCTGGTCGAGCAGGGCACGCTTGACGGTGGTGCGGCGGCGGCGCAGGGCGGTGTGGAAGACGCCGTCGTCGAAGCGGGGGTCCAGCGGGTCGCGGGCGATGTGCGCGATGGCCAGCGGGGTGGCCTCGGGGTCGCCGGGCTCGGCCGGGTGGACGGTGAGGCCGCCGAAGGTGCGCTGGTCGACGAAGCGCAGCTCGCGGCCGCCGTCGGTGAACCGCACGCGGACCCGCAGGTGGGTCTCGTCGGGGGCCTCGGGCGGCTGGACCAGCAGCTGGCCGCTCATGCCGAGGTGCCCGAGCAGGGAGGCGCCGGTGTCCTCCACGGGCAGCCACAGGTACTTGCCGCGGCGGTGGGCGGGGCCGAGGGTGCGTCCCGCCAGGCGGGCGGCGAAGTCCTCCGCGCCCGCGGTGTGGCGGCGCACGGCGCGGGGGTGGAGGACCTGGGTCTCGGCGACGGTGCGGCCGCTGACCCAGCGGTCCAGTCCGCGGCGGACGACCTCGACCTCGGGCAGTTCGGGCATGCGGCGGTCCGGTCCTCGGGTCGGCCCGGTCAGACGGCGGGTGCGGCGCCGTCGGCGGACGCGGTGCCGTCGGCGGACGCTGCTCCGACGCCGTGCTTCTCGCGGATGCCGTGCCAGGCGCTCTGGGCGGCCTTCTGCTCGGCCTCCTTCTTGGAGCGGCCGGTGCCGGAGCCGTACTCCTCGCCGCCGACGCGGGCGGTGGCGGTGAAGGTCTTCTCGTGGTCCGGGCCGGACTCGGTGACCAGGTACTCGGGCACGCCGATGCCCACCGTGGCGGTGAGCTCCTGCAGCGAGGTCTTCCAGTCGAGGCCGGCGCCGAGGTTGGAGGACTCCTCGATCAGCGGGTCGAAGAGGCGGTGCACCAGCTCGGAGGCGGCGTCCAGTCCCTGGTCGAGGTAGACGGCGCCGATGAGCGCCTCCAGGGTGTCGGCGAGGATCGACGACTTGTCGCGTCCGCCGGTGCCCTCCTCGCCGCGGCCGAGCCGGATGAAGGCGCCGAGGTCGAGGCCGCGGCCGACGTCGGCCAGCGCGCGGGAGTTGACCACCGCGGCGCGCAGCTTGGCGAGCTGGCCCTCGGGGAGGTCCGGGTGGATCCGGTAGAGGGTGTCGGTCACCACGAGGCCGAGCACCGAGTCGCCCAGGAACTCCAGGCGCTCGTTGGTGGGGAGGCCGCCGTTCTCGTACGCGAACGAGCGGTGGGTGAGAGCGCGTACCAGAAGGGCGGGCTCGAGTGTGTACCCGAGCCGCCCTTCCAGGACGTCGTTGGTGGTCGAGGTCGGCCGCCCGGCCGCCTTGTCCGCGGACTGGGCCCCGGATGAGGCGGCCTGGCGTGAGGTCGTGGTTCCGTCCGACATCGATCCGTGCACCCCGCCGATCAGACCGACAGGACCTGGCGGCGGTTGTAGGTGCCGCAGCTCGGGCACGCGATGTGCGCGAGCTTCGGCTCGTGGCAGCGGTCGCACGCCACCAGGGCCGGGACCGCAGCCTTCCACTGCGAACGGCGGTGGCGCGTGTTGCTGCGCGACATCTTCCGCTTCGGAACAGCCACGGCTACTTCTCCTGGTTCTCGGCAGCGCCCTCACGGGCGTTGCTGTCCTCGTCGTTCCCGTCACCCTCGTCGCCGGGGGCGGCGGAGAGTCCCTGCAGTGCCGCCCACCGGGGGTCGACGGCATCGTGGTGGTGGTCCGGGTCGTCGCTCAGGCGTGCCCCGCACTCGGAGCACAGACCCAGGCAGTCGTCCTGGCACACCGGCTGCAGCGGCAGTGCGAGCACCACCGCGTCACGCAGCACCGGCCGGAGGTCGAACAGGTCGCCCTCCAGGCGGTAAGTCTCTTCCTCGTCGTCCTCGTCGGACGCACTCCCGGCGGACGCGCCGCGCACGGCGCGGTCGTCCTCCGGGTAGGAGTACAGCTCCTGGAAGTCCACCTCGAGGTCGTCCTCGACGGGCTCCAGACAGCGTACGCACTCCCCGGTGATGCGGGCGGCGGCGGTACCGGTGACCAGTACTCCCTCCACCACCGACTCCAGCCGGAGGTCCAGCTCGACCGGGCTCTTCGCGGGGACGCCGATCACGTCGATGCCGAAGTCCTCGGGAGCCTCGACGGTGCGGGTCACCCTGCGCATCGAGCCCGGACGACGGCCCAGCTCGTGCGTGTCGAACACGAGGGGGTCGCGGTGGTCGAGGCGGTCCAGGACGTCCTGCTTCCTACGGCGTGCGCATCCCTGCGCGACGCAATGCGGCTCATGTGACTGCGGCTCCGCGGCGCACCCCCGGAGGGGCCCGGGCAGCCGACAACCCCGGCGCGAACAGGCCGGAGCAGTCAGGATACCGGACGCTCCGGCCAGCCCCAACTTCGCGCCTCAGCGGCCGCCGCCGAGCTCCCTCAGCCGGGCCACGTCGATGACGCTGGTGTCGAAGAAGCTGGTCTCGTCCAGGCCGGCGCCGTCCTGGCGGTGGGGGGACTGCGCGGGGGGCAGCTCGTGCTGCGACACCTGCTGGGGGTAGCCGTACGCCGGGTACGTCTCCTGCGGGGCGTAGCCGGGCTGGGACGGGTAGCCGGAGCCGTCGTGGCCCTGGGCGTAGCCGCCGCCGTAGGGGTCGTGGCCCTGCCACGACTGCTGCGGGTAGCCCTCCGCGGAGCCGCCCTGCGCCCAGCCGCCGCCGTAGGGGTCGCCGCCGTGGGCGGCCGCCGCGTACGGGTCCTGCTGCTGCCAGCCGTCCTGGCCGCCCCAGCCCTGCTGCGCGCCGTCCTGGTGCCCGCCGGTGTGCTGGAGGTCACCGTGCCGGGGGTCGGCGTGCGGGGTGCCGGCGTGCGGGGTGCCGTCGGCCTGGTCGCGGAACCACGCCTCGCCGATCTCGCCGCCGCCCGTGCCGCGGACCGCGGCCTCCTCCGCCTCGGCGGCCGCGAACCCGGCGGCGACGGCGGCCGCGCGGTCCTTGTCCTGCTGGGCCTGGTCGGCGGCGGCCAGGTAGGCGCCGAGCTCGTCGATGGGCTGCTTGCCGAGCAGCTTGTCGCGGCCGCGTCCGACGGCCTCCAGGGTCCGGCTGAGCACCGTCTCCAGGGTGGCGAGCTTCACGTCGACGTACTCGTCCACCTCGGGGCTGGGCGAGGCCTGCGGCGTGAACTCCTCGCCGTCCTCGCCCTGCACGCCGAGACCGTCCTGCCCGTAGGCGTCGGCCTCCGGGCGCAGCTTCTGCCGGCCGCGGCCGACCGCGCCGAGGGTCTTGGTGAGGACGACCTCGAAGTTGGCGAGCTTGCTGTCGACGTAGTCGTCGGCCTCCCGCCGCAGCTCCGCGGCCTCGGCGCGGGCCTCGGTGAGGATGCGGTCCGCCTCGGTCTGGGAGAGGCGGACCACCTCGGTGCCGGAGACCAGCGAGCCCCGCTCGCCGTGGGCCTCGTGGATGATCCGCTCGGCCTCGGCGCGGGCCTCGGCGACCACCTGCTCGTGGTCGGCCATCACGGCCTGCGCGCGGGAGATCTCCGAGGGCAGCGCCTCCCGGAGCTCGTGCAGCAGGCCGAGCAGCTCGGACCGGTTGACGACGCAGGAGGCGGACATCGGCATGGCACGGGCGCTCTCGACGGCCGCGACGATGTCGTCGAGCTTGTTCTGCACGTCCACTGTGGCTCACGTCTTTCCGTGTGCGCCGGGGTGCGGCGGGGCGGGGGGTTGAAACTCTACGGCCACCGCCGGGGTGCGGGGGAACGGGTGCGGCGGAGGCGGGGTGACAGACCGGCAGGAACCGCCCGCACCGGCCGGGGCGCGGCCCCGGCCGCCGTCCCGGCCGTCGCTCCGGCGCCTGCCGCGGCCCGGCTCACTGCTCGGCCGCGCGCTCCGCCATCCGCTTGACCAGGCGCTGCAGCACCGGCTCGGGCACGAGGTGGCCGACGTCGCCGCCGTAGGCCGCGACCTCCTTGACCAGGCTGGAGGAGAGGAAGCTGTAGGTGGGCGAGGTCGGCACGAAGAGGGTCTCCACGCCGGACAGCCCGTGGTTCATCTGGGCCATCTGCAGCTCGTAGTCGAAGTCGCTGACCGCCCGCAGGCCCTTGACGATCGCGGGGATGCCGCGGTCGCGGCAGAAGTCCACCAGGAGGCCGTGGTGGGACTCCACCTCCACGTTGCCGTAGGGGGCGGTCACCTCCTCGATCATCCGGATGCGCTCCTCGACCGTGAACAGGCCCTGCTTGGACTTGTTGATCAGCACGGCGACGTGGACGACGTCGTACAGCTTGGAGGCCCGCTCGATGATGTCGAGATGGCCGTTGGTGATGGGGTCGAAGGACCCCGGACAGACGGCGCGGCGCAACACGTGATCCTCGCTCTCCGGCCCCGGCGGCTCTGCCGTGAGGATGGGCCGACTCTGCTAGCCGTTCGTTCCCGGCCGGTCCGGACGTCCCTGTCCCGGCGTGGCGGCACCGGCCGGAGCGGCGGCGCGACCGTACCAGAGCGTGCCCTCGCCGTAGCGGCGGGAGCGGAGCGGTTCGAAGCCGTCCGGCCAGGCGAACTCACCGCCCCTGGTGCTGCGTTCCACCGTGGCGAGCGCGTCGGCGGCGAGCCACCCCCCGGCGGAGAGTGTGAGGAGGATCTCCCGCAGCGCGGCGTCGGTGACGGCGTACGGGGGGTCGAGGAAGACGAGGTCGTAGGGGGCGGCCGGGGGCTCGCCCTCGGCCACCCGCTCGGCCTTGCCGGCCCGCACCTCGGCGCCGGGCAGGGCGAGGGCGCGGACGTTCTCCCGGATGGTGCGCACGGCCCGGGCGTCGGCCTCCACCAGCAGGGCGTGGGCCGCGCCCCGGGAGAGCGCCTCCAGGCCGACCGCGCCGGAGCCGCCGTACAGGTCCAGCACGCGGGCGCCGTGCAGGGTGCCGCGCAGCGACTCCCAGGTGGAGAAGAGGGCCTCCCTCGCCCGGTCGGAGGTGGGGCGGGTCCCCTGGCCGGGCGGCACGGCCAGGCGGCGGCCGCCGGCCGCTCCGGCGATCACGCGGGTCATCGGGCTTGCGCTTCCTCACGGGCGGACGGGCGGGGTGCTCCCTCCACGCTATACGGCGGCGGCAGGACCGGCGGACCGGCGGGTGCGCCCGGACCGGCCGGGGCGGGGCCTCCCCCGCCCCGGCCGGTCCGGGTCACTCCGGTGGAGGCCCGGCCGGTGCCGGCCGGGCCTCCGGGATCGGGCCGGTACGGGTCAGGAGGCGTCGGCCCCGGCGGCCGGCTCGGGGGAGCCGAGCAGGCCGGGCGAGGCGTACCGCGACCAGGACAGGCAGCCGTCGGGCGGGCAGTACTCGGGGCGGCGCGGGTCGTGGCCGAGCTCGCGCAGCTTGGTGCGGACGGAGTCGGGGGTGCGGCCGAAGCGGGCGGCTATGCGGGCGACGGTCTCGCCGTCGTGGAAGCGCCGGACCAGCTCCTCCTCGTGCTGCGGCACCCAGGGGGCGCCGTGGCCGGGGTAGAGCTCGCGCAGGACGTCGCGGTCGGGGATGGGCTCGGAGACGTCGGCGACGATCGCCAGGGCGCGCAGGGCCCGGTTGAGCGCGATGCGCAGCGAGGCGACGTCCTCGACGGGCAGCCGGAGCCGGCCGGAGGCGAGCGGGTTGGCGGACTCGCCCTCCCGCCAGCCGGTGAGGGTGAGGGTGACTTCGCGGTCGTCGTCGCTGGCGAGCTCGATGCGGAAGACCTTGTCGCCGAGCGGGAGTTCGTTGAGGTGCCGGAATGCCATGTGGTGTGCCCCCAGGTGTCCGCGGGCGGAGCACTCGCAGGAGTGCTTCCCGAACACCTCCATTGTCGCAGCGGGCACTGACAACCGGCCCTGGCCGGACCCCGCACGGGCCGGGTGCGGACGGCGCCCGCACCCGCCCCGCCCGGCCGCCCTCCGGGCCCCGGACCTCCTCCGGGACCCGGCCGGGACCCGGCGCTCCCCCAGGACTCAGCCCTTCTCCAGGTACTCGGCCCGCTCCTCGTCGAGGAGGCTCTGCAGGGCCCCCGCCAGCTCCGGGTGGCGCTCCAGGCCGGGGTCCTCGGCGACGAGCCGGACGGCCTCCTCCCGGGCGGCGGCGATGACGTCCTCGTCCTGGAGCACCGAGAGGACCTTGAGCGAGGAGCGCACCCCGGACTGGGCCTGCCCGAGCACGTCCCCCTCGCGGCGCTGCTCCAGGTCGATCCGGGAGAGCTCGAAGCCGTCCAGGGTGGCGGCGACCGCGTCCAGCCGGCTGCGGGCGGCGGTGGCCGCGGGCATGTCGCTGACCAGCAGGCACAGGCCCGGTGCGCTGCCGCGGCCGACGCGGCCGCGCAGCTGGTGGAGCTGCGAGACGCCGAAGCGGTCCGCGTCCATGACGACCATCGCGGTGGCGTTGGGGACGTTCACGCCGACCTCGATCACGGTGGTGGCGACCAGCACGTCCGCCTCACCGGCGGCGAAGCGGCGCATGACGTCGTCCTTGGCGTCGGGCTGCATCCTGCCGTGCAGGACCTCCACCCGCAGCCCGGCCAGCGGGCCGCGTCGCAGCTGCTCGGCGACGTCGAGCACCGCCAGCGGCGGGCGGCGCTCCTCGCCGTCCGCGCCGCCGCCGTCGAGGTCCTCCAGGTCCTCCCCGGCGGCCTTCGCGGACTTCCTCGCGGCCTTCCCGGACCCGCCGCCCTCCTGCTCCTCGTCGCCGATCCGCGGGCAGACCACGTACGCCTGGTGGCCCTTGCCGACCTCCTCGCGGACCCGCTCCCAGGCGCGGGCCAGGAAGTGCGGCTTCTCCAGGGCGGGCACGACGTGGGAGGAGATCGGGGAGCGGCCGGAGGGCAGCTGGTCCAGGACGGAGGTCTCGAGGTCGCCGAAGACGGTCATGGCGACGGTCCGCGGGATGGGGGTGGCCGTCATCACCAGCAGGTGCGGCGGCCGCTCCCCCTTGGAGCGCAGGGCGTCGCGCTGCTCCACGCCGAAGCGGTGCTGCTCGTCGACGACCACCAGGCCCAGGTCGTGGAACTGCACCTTGTCCTCGATCAGGGCGTGGGTGCCGACCACGATCCCGGCCTCGCCGGTGACCAGGTCCAGCAGGGCCTGGCGGCGGGCGGCGGTCCCCATGGAGCCGGTCAGCAGCACCACCTTGGTGCCGATGTCGGAGCCGCCGAGCATGCCGCCCTCGGCGAGGTCGCCCATCATCGCGGTGATGGAGCGGTGGTGCTGCTGCGCCAGCACCTCGGTGGGCGCCAGCATCGCCGCCTGGCCGCCGGTGTCGACCACGGCGAGCATGGCCCGCAGGCCCACCATCGTCTTCCCGGAGCCGACCTCGCCCTGGAGGAGGCGGTGCATGGGGTGCTCGCGGGCGAGGTCGGCGAAGATCTCGGCGGAGACCTTCCGCTGGCCCTCGGTGAGGGTGAAGGGGAGCTTGGCGTCGAAGGCGTCGAGCAGGCCGCCGTCGCGGGGGGTGCGGGCGACCGCGGGCAGGGCGGAGTCGGCGGCGCGGCGGCGGGCCAGCGCGGTCTGCAGGACGAAGGCCTCGTCCCACTTGAGGCGGGAGCGGGCCATCGCCACGTCGGCCTGGCTGCGCGGGCGGTGGATGCGCTCCAGCGCGTCGGGGAGGGCCAGCAGCTCGCGGTCCTCGCGCAGCGCGGGCGGGAGGGGGTCGCCGACGCCCTCCCAGCCGGTGGCGGCCAGGCCGTCCAGGGCGACCTCCACGCACTGGGCGATCTTCCAGCTGGGCGCCTGGGCGGAGGCCGGGTAGACGGGGATGAGCCGGCCCGCGAAGCGCTCGGCGGCGCCGGACTCCGCGTCGGCGTCCAGCAGCTGGTAGTCCGGGTTGGCCAGCTGCCGGGTGCGCTGGAAGACCCCGACCTTGCCGGCGAACATGCCGCGGGCGCCGGGGCGCAGCTCCTTCTCCCGCCACGCCTGGTTGAAGAAGGTGAGCGTCAGCCGGCCCCGGCCGTCGGTGACGACGACCTCCAGCCGGTTGCCGCGGCGCTGCCGGAAGGGGATGAGGGTGACCTTCTCCACCCGGGCCACCACGGTGACGTGCTCGTCGACCTCGAGCTCGTCGAGGCTGGTGAGCTCGCCCCGCTCGGCGTAGCGCCGGGGGACGTGGTGCAGGAGGTCGCCGGTGGTGCGCAGCCGGAGGCTGTCGGCGAGCACCTTGGCGGTGCGATCGCCGACGAGCTTGTGGAGGGGTTCGTCGAGCGGTGACATCGGTTCCATTCCACCTCACGCCTCGGACAGTCGTGTCCCGGACGGTCGTGCCCGGGCGGTCGCGCCGCGGACGGCCGCGTCCCGGGCGGTCGCACCGCGGGCGGCCGCGGCCCGGACGCGGGGCGCTACTCCAGGCCGACCAGCAGCGGTGCGGCCTCGTGGCCGCCGTCGTAGACCACCGTGTCGACCTCGGGGCGCTGCCGCCGGACATGGGCGACCAGCCGGTCGGCGAGGTGCTGCGGCACGCCCTCGCCGAGGATCAGGGTGAGCAGCTCGCCGCCCGCGGCGAGCATGCGGTCGAGCACGACCTCCCCGGTGTCGCCGAGGTCGCCGCCTATGACGGCCACGTCGCCGTCGATCAGTCCCAGGACGTCGCCGGCCTGGCAGACGCCCGCCATCGTCCAGGACTCGCCCTCGGCGACGGCGAGTTCGGCGTACCGGGTGGCGCCGGCGGCGGAGGTCATGGAGACCACGTCCTCGTCGAACCGGCGGCCGGGCTCGTGGACGGCGAGCGCCGCCAGGCCCTGGACCGGGGAGCGGGTGGGGATGACGGCCACCCGTATGCCCTCGGCGCGCAGCTGGTCGGCGGCGGCGCCGGCGACCGCGCGCAGCTCGGGGTCGTTGAGCAGCAGGACCGCCTCGCGGGCGCCGGTGCCGCGGACGGCGCCGACCAGTTCGGCGCTGGACGGCGGCCGGTCGGGGTCGGCGTGCAGGACGGCGGCGCCGGCCTCGGTGCACAGCCGGGCGGTGCCGGTGCCGTGCACCACGCTGACGACGGCCCGGCGGGACGGCTCGGGGTGCTCCCGGGGCTCGGGGGGCACGGCGGCCGCGCGGGCGCGGGCGGCGTCGCCGAAGTGGGTGATGCGGATGCGGTGGGGCCGGCCGGCCAGCACGCCGGCCTCGACGGCGGCGCCGGCGTCGTCCACGTGGACGTGGACGTTCCACAGCCCGTCGCCGCCGACGACGACCAGGGAGTCGCCGAGCCCGCCGAGGCGGGCGCGCAGGGCGGGGAGGGCGTCGTCGGGGGCGTCGAGGAGGTAGGTCACCTCGAACGCCGGGTCGCTGCGGGAGGACGCGGGCTCCGGCCCGCCGGTGCAGTCGGGGGCCGCCCCGGCGGCCTCGCGCTGCCGGGAGCGGCCGGGGCCCAGGGCCAGCGGGCCCATCGGGGTGTGGTCGGCGACGGCGTCGGCGAGGGCTCCGAGCACGGCGACCAGGCCGCGGCCGCCGGCGTCGACCACACCGGCGCGGGCCAGGACGTCCAGCTGCCGGGGGGTCCCGGCCAGGGCGAGGCGTGCGGCGTCGTGGGCGGCCTCGGCGACCTCGACCAGGCCGCCGGGGCACTCCTGGGCGGCGCGGGCGGCGGCCGCGGCGACGGTCAGCACGGTGCCCTCGACGGGCCGGGCGACGGCCTCGTACCCGGCGTCGGCGGCGCGGCGCAGCGCGCGGCGCAGGGAGGCGTGGTCGCCCGCGCCGCCGCCGTCGGCGAGCACCTCGGCCATGCCGCGCAGCAGCTGGGCGAGGATCACCCCGGAGTTGCCGCGGGCGCCGAGCAGGGCGCCGCGGGACATCGCCCGCATGGCGCCGGCGAGGTCGGGGGCGGTGCCGGCGACGGGGTCGAACAGCGGGTCGACGGCCGCGGCGGCGGCCTCGACCGTGAGGTAGAGGTTGGTGCCGGTGTCGCCGTCGGGCACGGGGTAGACGTTGAGGGCGTCGATCTCCTCGCGGGCCTGCCCCAGCGCGGCGAGCGCGAGCCGGCACCAGGTGCGCACGGCGGGGGCGTCGAGCGTGTCCGGCACCGGGCCTCCTCACCTCACGGGCGCGTGTCCGCGGGCCCCGGTCGGCGGCCCGCCGCAGGCAGGCTATCCGGGGCGGCCGGGTGCTCGATGCCGACGGGTGCCCGGGTCGTGGTAGTTTCGTTCTACGGGAGCGGCAGATGTATGCTGCTCCGGTTGCCCGGCCGGTCCGGGCACTTCTCGGTTTGGCCCTGTACCCGTCATCCACGGTCCGCGGTCTTCCGGGGTTTTGGAACGTATCTGATCTGAAGTCTTTGGAGTGACTCCCGTGGCTGCCAACTGCGACGTCTGCGGCAAGGGGCCGGGCTTCGGCAACAACATCTCCCACTCGCACCGCCGCACCCGCCGTCGTTGGAACCCCAACATCCAGACGGTGCGTGCCGTGGTCGGTCGGACGCCGAAGCGGCTCAACGTCTGCACCTCGTGCATCAAGGCCGGCAAGGTCTCGCGCTGACGCGCAGGCCGGTACACCCGGTTCGCCGGAAGGCCGGTCCACCCCTCGGGGTGGACCGGCCTTCCGCATGTCCGGGGTCCCGCGCCGGGGGCCCGCGCCGCGGGGGCGGTCCTGGCGCACCGCGTCGGCCGGTGCCGTGCGGGGCGCGTCAGCGGCCGTCGATCCCGTGCGGGCGGCGGCCGGACCACTCCGGCTCCACCTCGGCCCAGCGCCGGGCCCAGGCCCGGGCCTCGTGCCGGTCCAGGGCCCTGCGGACCAGCCCCGTGCCGGTCACGGTGAGGGCGGCCAGGACGGCGAACGTGCCGACGCCCGCGAACCAGGCGTCCGCGTCGATGTCGGCCGCGCTGCGCGGCGGCCGGACCGGGCGCCCCGCTGCGTCCACCCGGAGCGGCACCCTCGCGCCGGCCGCGGTGCCGGGCGCCACCGCGAGCCGCCCGGTGCGGACGTGCCCCGGGGGGTAGGACCAGCGGGCGTCCACCAGGACGTCCGGCCGCTGCCCCGCCCGCACCTGCCCGGGCACCGCCGCGGCCAGGGTCACGGCGGTGACGCGGTGCTGCTGGGCGGAGCGGGCGGCCGCCGCGTCGCGGCCGTGCCGGTGGACGGCCTGTCCGGTGAGGAGGGCCGCGAGCGGCGCCAGCAGCAGGAGCGCGGCGGCGGCGAGCAGGAGCCGGGCCCGTCGGCGGTCGTTGCGGCGGCAGAGCGGGTTGCCGTCCGCACCGCAGGCCCGGAGCAGCAGCAGGAGGGCCCGGCGCGGCATGCCGTACCGGGGTGTGCGCCGCCCGGCGGCGCCGTTCGGCTGTGCTGTCCCGTCGGCCGTCATGCCGCCTCCCGAGCATGCCCCGCGGTCGTGGAGGGACGACCGGTCGCGCACCTGTTCCTGAGCCTTTCCCCGAGTACGCGCGGACCATGCCTCGGGTTCACCTCCGGTGCACGGCCCGGGGCCGCCCCGTCCGCGCGGGGTGCCCGTGCGTCGGCCCCGCTCACCGGGCGCGCAGGTCGTCCAGGACGGCGGCGGCGAGGTCCTCGTCCACGATCACGCGGCGCACCAGGGCGCGGAGGACCTCGACGAGCGGGAGGTCGACGACGTCGAGCTTCACGGCGGCGTCCGCGGTCCACCTCTTCAGCCGCCGGTGCAGCGTGGGGTCCAGGTCCACCGTGGTGCGGACGGGCCGGGTGCGCGTCACCGTCGGCTCCAGCCTCCGGTGGCCGTCCCCGGCTCCGGAACCCGCCGGGCCCTCACCGTGCTCGGCTGCGGTCTCGCGGTCGCCCGGCACCCGGCCACCTCCTCTCGCGCTGATCATCCCGCGGTACCCACACCACTGCAGGGCGGCCGCCGCGGCAAGGCGCAGGGGCCGGACGAAGCGCAACGACACCCGGTCGGCCCAGGGCCGCGGCCGGCGGGGCGGCGCGCGGGGACGGCGGCCGAGGACCGCGACGGAACATCTCCGCCGCGCATTCCGGAACACGGGAGCACACCGCCCCGAACAAACGCCGGACATCGGCACGGGAGAATCATGTGGAATTTTCAAACGATTTCCCGCATGCAGTAACGCCGTGCGGCAATGCAAAATCCGGAAGCCCCTCTTGCCAGCTCAGAGGTGCTGTCACTAGCGTTGTCACTGAAATGTCCGGGACGCCGCACCCCGCCTGCGGCACATTCCTCGGCCGGGCCGCACGGAATCGGACACGGACCAGCATCACGGAATTCAACCCCGGCCGGGGCACGGGTACACGCACCGGACCCGCCATCCCCGAATTGCCTGGAGGCTGCGATGTCCTTCCGTTCTTCCCGCTCCCGGCGGCTGAAGGCCCTGCTGGGGGCGGCGCCCCTGCTGGCCGGCGCCCTGGTGGTCGGCCCCACGACGGCCGCGCACGCCGCCCCGCAGGTCAGGGACGTGAACTTCGAGGGCTCGGTGTCGTGCGCGAAGTTCAAGGACCTGTCGGTGCCGACCGTGGTCCGCGTGACGTCCGCCGGCTTCGGCTCCGACAGCGGCGACGTCACCAGCACCGGCGGCGTCAAGGGCACCTACGGGCCGCTGACGCTGACGCTCGCGGACAGCAACGTCAAGGTGTCCTTCCAGGCCACGTGCGACCCGCCGGGCGGCGGGGCGCTGCACACCATCAAGAAGAACGCCACGGTCACCACCGACACGGGCGACGGGGACACCGTCACCGTCAACCTGCCCTGAGGCCGGACACGGGCCCCGCCGGGACTCCCCGGCGGGGCCCCCGGTGCCTGCGGGCCGCGGCCGCCGCGGCCCGCAGGCACACCGCAGGCCACGGCCCCCCGGCGGTGAAGGCCCGTCAGCGGCGCTGCCGCCAGGCGTGGTCGACCGGTCCGATGCCGGAGCCGAGGGGGAAGCCGGCCCGGATGGCGCCGGTGACGTACTCCTTGGCGGCCGCGACCGCCCCGGGCACGTCCTGCCCCTTGGCGAGCTCCGCGGCGACGGCGCTCGCCAGGGTGCAGCCGGTGCCGTGGGTGTGCCGGTTGTCGTACCGCTCGGCGTGGAACCAGTGCTCCTGCGACCCGTCGGAGAGCAGGTCGGAGGCGCGGCCGGGCAGGTGGCCGCCCTTGACGAGGACCCAGCGCGGCCCGAGCGCCAGCACCGCCTCCGCGGCCTTGCGCATGCCGGACTCGTCCTCCACGCGGACGCCGGTGAGCTGGGCGACCTCGTGCAGGTTCGGGGTGGCGACGGTGGCGAGGGGCAGCAGCCGCTCCCGCACGGTGGCGACCGCGTCGGCGGCGAGGAGGGCGTCGCCGTGCTTGGAGACGCCCACCGGGTCCACCACGACCGGCACGTCGAGGCCGGCGAGCAGGTCGGAGACGGTCCCGGCGAGGACGGCGGAGGCCAGCATGCCGGTCTTCACCGCCTGGACGCCGATGTCGTCGACGACACTGCGGAACTGCGCCCGCACGGCCTCGGCGGGCAGCTCCCAGTAGCCCTGCACGCCCAGGGAGTTCTGGGCGGTGACCGCGGTGACCACGCTCATGCCGTGCACGCCGAGCGCCAGCATCGTCTTGAGGTCGGCCTGGATCCCCGCGCCGCCGCCGGAGTCGGAGCCGGCGACGGTCAGCACCCTCGGCGGCGCCGGGACGGCGGCGCCGGGGGCGGGGTGTGCACTGTCTGCCATGGCTCCAACCTACCGCCCGCCGCGGGGCGGGCAGGACGGGCGGGACGGGCGGGGCGGGCGGGACGGACAGGACGGGCGCCCCCGGTCCCGGCCGGGGTCACAGCACCGCCTCGGCCTCCAGGATCCGGTACAGCGGCACCGTGTTGGACTCGGCGATGGCGTCGGCGAGCGGCGCGAGCTCGACCTGGGTGCCGCGCAGCGCGGTGAACCAGCCGAAGGCGCCCTTGTGGACGGCCTCCACCGCGTGCCAGCCGAAGCGGGTGGCGAGCACCCGGTCCCGGGCGGTGGGCGTGCCGCCGCGCTGGGTGTGGCCGAGGATCACCGGCTTGGCCTCCTTGCCCACCCAGTGCTCCAGCTCCACGGCCAGGCGGGCGCCGATCCCGCCGTGGCGGCGGTGGCCGAACTGGTCGACGGTTCCCGGGTCGAGGCGCAGCGTGCCGGGTGCGGGCCGGGCCCCCTCGGCGACCACCACGATCGCGAACTTCTTGCGGCGGGCGAACCGCTCCTCGACCATCACGCAGACCGCCTCGATGTCGAACGGCTTCTCCGGGATGAGGATGGCGTGCGCGCCGCCCGCCATCCCCGCCTCCAGGGCGATCCACCCGGCGTCCCGGCCCATCACCTCCACCACCATGACCCGCTGGTGGGACTCGGCGGTGGTCTTCAGCCGGTCGACGGCCTCGGTGGCGACGGACACCGCGGTGTCGAAGCCGAAGGAGACGTCGGTGGCGCTGACGTCGTTGTCGATGGTCTTGGGCACCCCCACCACCGGCAGGCCCGCGTCGCAGAACATCCGGGCGGCGGTGAAGGTGCCGTCGCCGCCGATGGCGATGAGGGCGTCGATGCCGAGCCCTGCGGCCAGCGCGGGCGCCTCGGCGACGGCCTGGCGGATGCGGTGGTGCTCCACCCGGGAGGAGCCGAGGACGGTGCCGCCGAGGGTGAGGAGCCCGGTGACGTCGTCGTGGCCGATCGGCCTGGCCCGCTGCTCGATCAGCCCCAGGTAGCCGTCCTCGATGCCGACGACCTCGTCGCCGTGGACGTCGACGGCGCGGTGCACCACGGAGCGGATCACCGCGTTGAGGCCGGGGCAGTCGCCGCCGCTGGTCATGACACCGATGCGCATACGTCGCCAGAGCTCCCGCTCTCCGTCCGGGAATGCCCGTTTTCGGACATACCGCCCCAGAGATACCCGAAACAGACGCCCGAGCGGGGTCGGACGCGCCGACGGGGGCTGCGGGACGTGCGGGACGGCGGGTCCGGGTCCGGGCCCGCCGGTCCCGAGGCGCCGGGCCGGGAGCGCCGGGCGACCCGGGCGGCTCAGGCGGCCCGGGCGGCTCAGGCGGAGAAGTGGTCCCAGCCTCCGGCCCGGTCCCAGGGCGCGCCGTCGACGGTGACCGCACCGGTCCGGCCGGGCCGGGCCGCGGACACCGCGCCCACCACCCGCCAGCGGGCGGGCAGCGGCGTGTCCGGCGGGAAGGTCGCCACGATGGCGTGGTCCTCGCCGCCCGAGAGCACCCAGACCAGCGGGTCCACCCCCACCGCCTGCCCGATGTCGGCCATCTGCGCCGGCACGTCCAGGTCGGCGGCGCGCAGGTCGATGTCGACGCCGCTCGCCTCGGCCACGTGGCCGAGGTCGGCGACCAGGCCGTCGCTGACGTCGATCATGGCGGTGGCGCCGAGCTGGGCCGCGGCCGGACCGGCGTGGTAGGGCGGCTCCGGGCGCCGGTGGGCCTCCACGAAGGCGCGCGGCGAGCGGAAGCCGCGGGAGAGCACCGTGTAGCCGGCCGCCGACCAGCCCAGCCAGCCGGTGACCGCGACCACGTCGCCGGGCCGGGCGCCGGAGCGGGTGACGGGGGCGCGGCCCTGCAGGTCGCCCAGGGCGGTGATGGCGAGCATGACGGTGTCGCCGCGCACCACGTCCCCGCCGACCACCGCGGCCCCCGCCACCCGGCACTCGTCGCGCAGCCCGTCCATCAGCTCGGTGGCCCAGGTGGCGGGCAGGTCGGCGGGCACGACCAGGCCGAGCAGCAGGGCGGTGGGCACCGCGCCCATGGCCGCCACGTCGGCGAGGTTCTGGGCGGCGGACTTGCGGCCCACGTCGTACGCGGTGGACCAGTCGCGGCGGAAGTGGCGCCCCTCCAGGAGGACGTCGGTGGTGGCGACCACGCGGCCGTCGGGCGCCCGCACCACGGCGGCGTCGTCGCCCGGCCCGAGGTCGACGGCCCGGTTGCGGGGCAGCCGGGCGGTCAGCTCCCGGATGAGCCCGAACTCGCCGAGTTCGCCCACGGTGCCCTGCATGTGCCGTCCTTCCCTGGACCCCGGACGCGTGCGCCGGATCGTGTGCCCGGCCGTGTGCCGGACCGCGCGGGGGCCGCCCGCGGTGCGGACCGCCCGTGCGCCGGGCGGACCCGTGCGGCACGGGCTCCCAGCGCGAGCGTAGTCCCGCACGGTCGCGCAGGTCTCCCCGCGGGGGCGCGCCGCACGGTAGCGTGACATCGGACGACGAGACGATCTCCACACCGAGCCGCCGGGAGGTCCCCCCGTGGTGCAGGCATACATCCTGATCCAGACCGAGGTCGGCAAGGCCTCCGCCGTGGCAGGGACCATCTCGGACATCACCGGGGTGATCCAGGCCGAGGACGTCACCGGCCCCTACGACGTGATCGTACGGGCCGAGGCCGAGACCGTGGACGAGCTGGGCCGCCTGGTGGTGGCCAGCATCCAGCAGGTCGAGGGGATCACCCGGACCCTGACCTGCCCGGTGGTCCACCTGTAGACCCCTCCTATGATCGGTCGGTGACCGTTCCGACCCCGCTCCGGCGGCTCCTCCCGGCCTCGGCCGCCCCCCGCCGCATGCTGCTGCTGACGGCGGTGCTCTGCGCACTGCTGGCGGCCGGCCTGCTGTGGTGGAGGGGCGGCGCGGACCGGGTCGACCCGCCGCGGCCCGACGCCGGGGGCGCGGCCCTGTGCCGCGCGCTGGACCGCGCGCTCCCCCGCGACCTGCAGGGCCGGGCGCGCCGCGACCCGGCGCCCGCATCCCCGTACACCGCGGCCTGGGCGAGCAGTCCCCGCACCGTGCTGGAGTGCGGGGTGCCGGTGCCGCCGCGGCTGGAGCGGCCGCGGCCGTCGGACGAGGCCGCCGAGGTCAACGGGGTCGACTGGCTGGTCGAGGAGCTGGGCGGCGGCGACTACCGCTTCACCACGATCGAGCGGCGGACCACCGTGCAGGTGACCGTCCGCGCAGGGGCGTACCCGAACGCGACGGACGTGCTGCCGCCGCTCTCCGACGCCGTGGCGCGGACCGTGCCCTCGCGCTTCACGCCGTAGGGCGCCCCGCCCGGTGCCTCGCGCCGTGCCGCGCCGCGCCCCGCACCGTGCCGTGCCGCGCCCCGCACCGTGCTGCACCGCAGGGGCGTACGCAACCGGGGCCCGGCGCGCGCCGTGCGGCGCGGGCCGGGCCCCGGGGGTCCGCAGCGGGGCCGGTTCAGCGCAGTCCGGTGGAACGGCGCAGCGCGGCCCGGAGCAGGCGGTCGATCAGCTCGGGGTAGGGCACGCCCGTGGCCTCCCACATCTTCGGGTAGGCCGAGATGGGGGTGAAGCCCGGCATGGTGTTGATCTCGTTGACCACCCACCGGCCGTCGTCCAGCAGGAAGAAGTCGACCCGGGCGAGGCCCTCGCAGCCGAGCGCCTCGAAGGCGCGCACCGCAAGCTCGCGGATCTCCGCGGTCTCGGCCTCGGCGAGCCGCGCCGGGATCTCCACCTCGGAGGAGTCGATGTACTTGGCCTCGAAGTCGTAGAACTCGAAGTCGCCGCCGACCTTGATCTCGGAGGGCACGCTGGCCCGCGGGCCGTCCTCGAACTCCAGCACGCCGCACTCGATCTCGCGGCCGACCAGGCCCTCCTCCACGATGACCTTGGGGTCGTGGCGGCGGGCCTCCTCGATCGCCCCGTCCAGGTCGGCGGGGTCCTTGACCCGGGTGATGCCGATGCTGGAGCCGGCCCGGCAGGGCTTGACGAAGACGGGGAACCGCAGCTCCGCCACACGGGCGCGGGCGGCGGCCCGGCCCTCCTCGGTCTCCCAGTCGCGGGGGCGGACCACCGTGTACGGGCCGATGCCGAGGCCGAAGGAGGCCAGCACCCGCTTCGTGTACTCCTTGTCCATGCCGACCGCGCTGGCCAGCACGCCGGAGCCGACGTAGGGCACGCCGGAGAGCTCCAGCAGGCCCTGGAGCGTGCCGTCCTCGCCCCACGGGCCGTGCAGCAGCGGCAGCACGACGTCGACCTCGCCGAGCGCCTTGGGCGCGGCGCCGGGCTCGTTCCAGACCACCTCGCGGGAGGCCGGGCTGACGGGCAGCGCGACCTGGCCCTCCGCCGACTCAGCCACGTCCTCCACGCTGGGCAGGCGGCCGGCGGTGATGGCCATCCGGGACGACTCGTCGCCGGTCAGCGCCCAGCGTCCGTCGTGGGTGATGCCGATGGGCAGCACGTCGTAGACCGTCCGGTCGATGGCGCGCAGGACGCTGCCGGCGGTCGACACCGAGACGGCGTGCTCGGAGCTGCGGCCGCCGAAGACGAGGGCGACCCGGGGCTTGCGCCCGGCGGCGCGGCCCTCCGGGTCCGCGGGGGCCGGGTGGTTCGAGGGAGGCGGTTCGATGCTCATATCGGGGCCGACACTACCGTGCGCCCCTGCGGCTGTCGTGCGGGCGTACGGCCGGACGCGCCGCGGCCGCCGTCCGGGCGGGGCGCGCCCGGCGGACGGCTGCGGACGGCGGCGGGTGCGGCGGCACCGGGCCGCGTCAGTGGCGCTCCGGCTTGGCCGAGCGCGCCATCAGCTCCTTGAGCACCAGACGGGTGGGCTTGCCGTTGTGCACGACGTCCACCACCGCCTCGGTGATCGGCATCTCGACGCCGGCGCGGCGCGCCAGGTCGAGGACCGACTCGCAGGACTTGACCCCCTCGGCCGTCTGGCGGGTGGCGGCCACGGCCTCCTCCAGCGTCATGCCGCGGCCCAGGTTGGTGCCGAAGGTGTTGTTGCGGGAGAGCGGCGAGGAGCAGGTGGCGACCAGGTCGCCCATGCCGGCGAGTCCGGCGAAGGTGTAGGGGTCCGCGCCCATGGCCAGGCCGAGGCGGGTGGTCTCGGCGAGGCCGCGGGTGATGAGCGAGCCCTTGGCGTTGTCGCCCAGGCCCATGCCGTCGGCCATGCCGACGGCGAGGGCGATGACGTTCTTGACCGCGCCGCCCAGCTCGCAGCCGACGACGTCGGTGTTGGTGTAGGGGCGGAAGTAGCCGGTGTGGCAGGCAGCCTGGAGGCGCCGGGCCACCTCCTCGTCGGCGCAGGCGACCACGCTGGCGGCGGGCTGCCGGCCGGCGATCTCGCGGGCGAGGTTGGGACCGCTCACCACCGCGATGCGCTCCGGTCCGGCGCCCGTGACCTCGGCGACGACCTCGCTCATCCGCTTGGCGGTGCCGAGCTCCACGCCCTTCATCAGGCTCACCAGCACGGTGTCGGGCTCCAGCAGCGGCGCCCAGGCCGCGAGGTTGCCGCGCAGCGTCTGCGAGGGCACGGCCAGCACCGTGAAGGCGGCGCCGGCGGCGGCCTCCGCCGGGTCGGCGGTGGCGGTGATCCCCGGCGGCAGTTCGATCCCGGGCATGTAGTCGGGGTTGACCCGGTCGCGGTTGACGGCCTCGGCCAGCTCCGGGCGGCGGCCCCACAGGGACACCTCGCAGCCGGCGTCGGCGAGCACCATGGCGAAGGCGGTGCCCCAGGAGCCGTTGCCGTAGACGGCGCAGCGGATCACTTGGCGGCCCCCTCGGGGGCGGTGCTCTCGGGGGCGGTGCTCTCGGGGGCGGTGCTCTCGGGGGCGGTGCCCTCGGGGGCGGTGCCCTCGGAAGCGGGGCCCTCGGAAGCGGGGCCCTCCGGAGCGGCGCCCTCGTCGGCGGCGGCGTCGGCCTGGGGCGCCGCGGCGCGGCCGCCCTGGGCCGCCCGCTCGGCCCGGCGCTGCCGCGCGCTGCGCCTCATGTCGAACCGCTCGGCGGGCGCCTTCTCCCCCCGGATCTCCTCCAGCAGGGCGGTGACCGCCGCCATGATGTCCTCGGTGGCGTCCCGCAGCACCTCCGCCGTGAGGTCCTCGCCCGCGTACCGCGAGAGGTCCACCGGCGGACCGGCCACCACCGTCATGCGGTGCCGGGGGAACGGCCGGAACCGGCGGGCGCCGCGGCCGCCCTTGGCGTACGGCGGGACGATCTCCTGCGCGCCCCACTGGGCCACCGGGATCACGGGGGCGCCGGTCATCAGCGCGATGCGGGCGGCGCCGCTCTTGCCGGTCATCGGCCACATGCCGGGGTCGCGGGTGAGGGTGCCCTCGGGGTAGACGGCCACGCACTCGCCGCGCTCGACGGCGTCCACCGCGGCCCGGAAGGCGTGCGCCGCGTCCGCGGACTCGCGGAAGACCGGGATCTGGCCGGTGTTGCGCAGCATCATGCCGACGAAGGGGATGGCGAAGAGCCCGGACTTGGCCAGGAAGCGCGGCGGGCGGCCGCTGTCGTACTGGAAGTGGGCGTAGCTCAGCGGGTCGAAGTAGGAGATGTGGTTGACGGCGGTGATGAAGCCGCCCTCGGCGGGAAGGTTCTCCCAGCCCCGCCACTCGTGCTTCGTGAGGAGGAAGAGCACCGGCTTCACGAGCGCAGCCGTCGAGCGGTACCAGAAGCCGTACCGGGCTTTAGAGCGGCGGGCCACCCCGAGTCCTCCTCTGCCTGCGCGGCCCCCTGCGGGCCGCTGTTCGCTGTGCCGTTCCCCCGATCTGCCCGGCCGGGGACCGGGAGGAAACCTCCACCGGCCCCGTGGTGGCGGCCGGACAAGTGTGTCCCGCCTCCCCGCCGCTGTCGAGGAACAGCAGTCCGCGACCGCTCGCACGTGACGAAACGCACGTCCGGCGGCTCCTCCGGCGGAGCGGGCGGGCCCGTGGCGGTACCAGAATGGCGCCGATGAACCAGGACACCGTACGCCCCTCCCCCGAGCCCGGCTGCGTTCCCCCCGCCGGTTGGTCCCTGGTGCTGCCGCTGAAGCCGCTGGCCGTCGCCAAGAGCCGGCTCGGCGCCAGCGCCGGGGCGCTGCGGGCCGACCTCGCGCTGGCCTTCGCGCTGGACACGGCCGCGGCGGCGCTCGCCTGCCCGGCGGTGGCGCGGGTCCTGGTGGTGACCGACGACCCGCTGGCCGCGGCGGAACTGGCGGCGGCGGGGGCGCTGGTGGTGCCGGACGAACCGGCGCTCGGGCTCAACGCGGCCCTGGCGCACGGAGCGCGGCGGGCCCGGCTGCAGGCGCCGGACGGTCCGGTGGCGGCCCTGTCGGCCGACCTGCCCGCGCTGCGGCCGGGCGAGCTGGCGCGGGTGCTGTGCCGGGTGCCGTGCGGGGGGCGGGCGTTCCTGCCGGACACCCCGGGCGTCGGCACGACACTGCTGGCGGCCGCTCCCGGGGTGGAGCTCGCGCCGGCCTTCGGGGGCGCCTCGCGGGAGCGGCACCGGGCGTCCGGCGCGCGGGAGCTGCTGCCGTCGGACGTGGACTCGGTGCGGCGCGACGTGGACACCGGCGCGGACCTGGCGGAGGCGCTGGTCCTGGGCGTGGGCCCGCGCACGGCGGAGGTGGCGGGGGTGCTGGCCGCGCGGGGCGGGCGCGCGGGGTAGCGCGGCGCGCGGGGTGGCGCGGTGGGCGGGGCGGGGCCGGGCACGGCGACGGCGGGGGTGCCCGGGGCGGCAGGGGTGTCCGGGGCGGCAGGGGTGCCCGGCGCGGCGGGGGTGTCCGGGGCGGCAGGGGTGTCCGGGGCGGCGACTACGCTGATGCCATGCAGGCCACGGCTTTCACCTTCTCCTCCGACACGCGCTCCGGCTCGGTGCTGCTCGACGACGGGACGCCGGTCCCGTTCGACGCGGCGGCCTTCGACGCCGGGGGCCTGCGGCTGCTGCGGCCCGGCCAGCGGGTGCGGATCCGCACCGAGGGCGAGGGCGCGGAGCGGCGCGTGGTCTTCGTCACCCTGCAGACCTTCCCGGACCCGGGGGCCTGATCCGGCCGGGCCGCCGGACGGCCCGGCGGCGACCCGGCGGCGACCCCGCGGGGACGGCCGGGAGAGCGCGCGGACAGGCGGTGACGCCGGCGCGGGGCGGGCGTCACGGACCCGCGGCGCCCCGGGGGCAGGACGCCGCGGAGGGCGGCGGAGCCGCAGGGTCCCGCGCCTGCGGCCCGTGCACGCGCCGGCGGCTCAGCCGGCCGGCGCCACGACCGTGCGGGTGACCGCCCGGCGGGAGTCGGTCTTGCGGGCGCCCGGCGCGGTCTTCTTGCCGGCGGGCTTCTTCGCCGCCGCCTTCTTGCCGGTGGACTTCTTGGCCGCGGTCTTCTTCGCGGCGGCCTTCGGCGTCGTCGTCTTCGCCGTCGCCGTCTTCGCGGCCGTCGTCTTCGCCGCGGTCGTCTTGGCGGCCGTCGTCCTGGGCGCCGCGGTCTTCGCGGGGGCCGTCTTCTTCGCCGCCGCGGTCGTGGTCTTCTTCGCGGGGGCGGCCTTCTTCGCCGCGGTCACCGTCCTCTTCGCCGCGGCGGTGGTCTTCGCCGCCGCCTTCTTCGCGGGCTTCGCCGCGGCCTCGGCGGCGCCGGCGGTGCGCTTGGCGGCGGCGCGCTTCACGGCGGCGGCGGTGCCGGTCTTGCCCGGCGTGAGGGAGCCCTTGGGCGCCTTCTTCACCGACGGGCCCTCCTTGGGCAGCTTCTTGCTGCCGCTGACCAGGTCCTTGAAGCCCTGGCCGGGGCGGAACCGGGGGACGGAGGTCTTCTTGACCCGGACCTTCTCCCCGGTCTGCGGGTTGCGGGCGAACCGCGCGGAGCGGTCCACCTTCTCGAACGTGCCGAAGCCGGTGACCGAGACCCGGTCCCCGGCGACGACGGCGCGGACGACGGTGTCGAGCACAGCATCCACTGCCTCGGCGGCGGCCCTCCGGCCGCCGAGCTGCTCGGCCACCGCTTCGACAAGCTGTGCCTTGTTCACGTCTTCCCCTTCGGAGACCGGCCCGCCGGTGAATCCACCAGCACAATTCGCACGTTAAGTATCTATATACGTTCTTGCAATAACCAAACGGACGAATCACCCTGGTGCCGCAACGGACTTGCCGCTCAGCCGCCCGGCGGCGGAGGCGTCCTCCCGGCCTCCAGGTCGGCGACGATGCGCCCCAACCTCCTTGCCGCGGCGGGGAGATCGCGCTTCGCGGACTCGGTGACGGCCAGCAGCCGCCGCACCAGCACGACCCTGGTCTCGTCGGACACGTTCAGCGCACGCACCCGGGCATGGGCGACCCTCAACCGCTCGGCCACCAGGGCGTAGAGGGCGGTCTCGCGGGGGTCGTCCTCGCCGGGGCCGCCGTCCCCGCCGCGGCCGTACGGGGTTTCACGGCGCCGTTCCATGGCTCGATTGTGCCCCCGACGCCCCACGGCCCGCCCTCCGCGGATGCGGGAGGGCGGGCCGTGGGGCGTGCGCACCGGACCGGGCGCCGGCGCGGTCAGGCGACCGGCAGGGTGCGGGGCTTGAAGGAGGGGCGGCCGGCCTCGAAGTCGGTGATGCCGTCCTCGTGCCGCAGCGTGAGGCTGATGTCGTCCAGGCCGTTGAGCAGTCGCCAGCGCGCGTTCTCGTCCAGCTCGAAGGGGGCCGTGATCCCCTCCGCACGGACCTCGCGCGCCTCCAGGTCGACGGTGACCTCGGCCGCCGGGTCGGCCTCGGTCAGCTCCCACAGCCGCTCCACGGTCTCCTGCGGCAGGATCACCGTCAGCAGGCCGTTCTTCAGCGAGTTGCCGCGGAAGATGTCGGCGAACCGGGACGAGACCACGGCCCTGAAGCCGTAGTTCTGCAGCGCCCAGACGGCGTGCTCGCGGGAGGAGCCGGTGCCGAACTCGGGACCGGCCACCAGGACGCTCGCGCCCTGCCGCTCGGGGCGGTTGAGGACGAACTCCGGGTCCTTGCGCCAGGCCTCGAAGAGGCCGTCCTCGAAGCCGGTGCGGGTGACCTTCTTCAGCCAGTGCGCCGGGATGATCTGGTCGGTGTCGACGTTGCTGCGGCGCAGCGGGACGGCCCGGCCGGTGTGGGCGGTGAACTTCTCCATCGGTCTCAGGCCTCCACGGAGATGCGGTCGGTGAGGTCCGCGGGCGCGGCGAGGCGGCCCAGGACGGCGGTGGCGGCGGCGACCTGGGGGGAGACCAGGTGGGTGCGGCCGCCCTTGCCCTGCCGGCCCTCGAAGTTGCGGTTGGAGGTGGAGGCGCAGCGCTCCCCCGGCGCCAGCTGGTCGGGGTTCATGCCCAGGCACATCGAGCAGCCGGCGTGCCGCCACTCGGCGCCGGCGGCGGTGAAGACCTTGTCCAGGCCCTCCTCCACCGCCTGCAGGGCGACGCGCACCGAGCCGGGGACGACGAGCATGCGCAGGCCGTCGGCGATCCGGCGGCCGCGCAGGATGTCCGCGGCGGCGCGCAGGTCCTCGATGCGGCCGTTGGTGCAGGAGCCGACGAAGACCGCGTCCACGGGGACCTCGCGCAGCGGGGTGCCGGGGGTGAGGCCCATGTACGCGAGGGCGTTCTCGGCGGCGGTGCGCTCGGACGGGTCGGCGAAGGAGGCCGGGTCCGGGACGCTCGCGCCCAGCGGGGCGCCCTGGCCGGGGTTGGTGCCCCAGGTGACGAACGGCGTCAGCTCGGCCGCGTCGATGTAGACCTCGTGGTCGAAGACGGCGTCGTCGTCGGTGGCGAGGGTGCGCCAGTACGCGACGGCGGCGTCCCAGTCCTCGCCCTGCGGGGCGTGCGGGCGGCCCTGCAGGTACGCGAAGGTGGTGTCGTCGGGCGCGATCATGCCGGCGCGGGCGCCCGCCTCGATCGACATGTTGCAGACGGTCATCCGCGCCTCCATGGAGAGCGAGCGGACCGCCGAGCCGCGGTACTCGATGACGTAGCCCTGGCCGCCGCCGGTGCCGATGCGGGCGATGACCGCCAGGATGAGGTCCTTGGCGGTGACGCCCTCGGGCAGCTCGCCCTCGACGGTGACGGCCATGGTGCGGAAGGGCGCCAGCGGCAGCGTCTGGGTGGCCAGCACGTGCTCGACCTGGCTGGTGCCGATGCCGAACGCCAGCGCGCCGAAGGCGCCGTGGGTGGAGGTGTGGCTGTCGCCGCAGACCACCGTCATGCCCGGCTGGGTCAGGCCCAGCTGCGGACCCACCACGTGGACGACGCCCTGCTCGACGTCGCCGAGCGAGTGGATGCGGACGCCGAACTCCTCGGCGTTGCGGCGCAGCGTCTCCAGCTGGGTGCGGGAGACCGGGTCCGCGATGGGCTTGTCGATGTCGAGGGTGGGCGTGTTGTGGTCCTCGGTGGCGATGGTGAGGTCGGTCCGCCGGACCTTCCGCCCCGCCAGCCGGAGGCCGTCGAACGCCTGGGGGCTGGTTACCTCGTGGAGCAGGTGCAGGTCGATGTAGAGGAGGTCGGGCTCGCCCTCGGCGCGCCGGACGACGTGGTCGTCCCAGACCTTCTCCGCGAGTGTCCGTCCCATCGCTTTCCCTCCGACCGGCCGCTCTGCCGGCCTGTTCGTGTGGTGGAGCCGCCTCCGCGGTACGCGTCCGGGGAGCGGCGCCCGTGCGGGGCAGCGCCCGTCCGGGGACCGCCCCGGTCCGCGGGGCCGCCCGGCGCTCGGGGCGGCCCGGGTGGCGGGCGCCTCCGGGGCTGCTCCTCCCAGAGTGACGGAGATCCCGGAAGATTGAACTTGCGTCTCGCGATCTGAGACTGCAATATCAGCGCATGGACAACTCTAGCGGCGTCGGCGTTCTCGACAAGGCGGCTCTGGTGCTGAGCGCTCTGGAGTCGGGCCCCGCCACCCTGGCCGGACTCGTCGCCGCCACCGGACTCGCACGACCCACCGCGCACCGCCTGGCGGTCGCGCTCGAGCACCACCGCCTGGTCACCCGCGACATGCAGGGACGTTTCATCCTCGGCCCGCGGCTCGCCGAACTGGCCGCCGCGGCCGGCGAGGACCGCCTGCTCGCCACGGCCGGGCCGGTCCTCACCCACCTGCGCGACGTGACCGGCGAGAGCGCCCAGCTCTACCGGCGCCAGGGCGACATGCGCATCTGCGTGGCCGCCGCCGAGCGGCTCTCCGGACTGCGGGACACCGTCCCGGTGGGCAGCACCCTGCCGATGAAGGCTGGCTCCGCCGCCCAGGTGCTCCTCGCCTGGGAGGAGCCCGAGCGGCTGCACCGCGGCCTGCAGGGCGCCCGCTTCACCGCCACGGCGCTCTCCGGGGTCCGGCGGCGCGGCTGGGCCCAGTCCATCGGCGAGCGCGAGCCGGGCGTGGCGTCGGTCTCCGCGCCGGTGCGCGGCCCGTCCAACCGGGTCGTGGCCGCCGTCTCCGTCTCCGGCCCGATCGAGCGGCTGACCCGCCACCCCGGCCGGCTGCACGCCCAGGCCATCATCGAGGCCGCCGGCCGCCTCACCGACGCGCTGCGCCGCGGCTGACGCCGCAGGCCACGGCCCCGGGTCCGCCCCCGGCGGGCCCGGGGCCGCGCCGCGTCCGCGGACCCGCGCCCCTGGACGCCCCGACCCGGGCCCCGGCCCCGGCCCGGGAGGGCGCGGCACGGGAAACGGTCCGGGAAAAGCGAAGGCCCCCGGCTGCTGCCGGGGGCCACACGCATGTCCAGCGATTCTCTCGCTGGGGTACCAGGACTCGAACCTAGACTAACGGAGCCAGAATCCGTCGGGCTGCCAATTACCCCATACCCCATCAGTACCCCCGACCGGATTCGAACCGGCGCTACCGCCTTGAGAGGGCGGCGTGCTAGGCCGCTACACAACGGGGGCCTGCCCGGCTGGTACCCCCGACCGGATTCGAACCGGCGCTACTGCCTTGAGAGGGCAGCGTGCTAGGCCGCTACACAACGGGGGCGGGAGCCAGGCATCCCGCTCCGGAGGACCGGAATGGGACTGTGGAACCCTTCTCGACCGATGGACGAGGAGGGAGTACCCCCGACCGGATTCGAACCGGCGCTACTGCCTTGAGAGGGCAGCGTGCTAGGCCGCTACACAACGGGGGCTCTCTTGAGGTGGAGTCCCGCGGCCGCACCCCCCGGAACCGGAGGGTGGTGGCCAGCGGATCTCACGCTGGGGTACCAGGACTCGAACCTAGACTAACGGAGCCAGAATCCGTCGGGCTGCCAATTACCCCATACCCCATTGCTCGGCCCCTGCGGGGCTCTGCTTGGCTTGCGCCTCCCGACCGTTCCCTCGGTTTCCCTCAGGCCCGTCCCGGGCGGCGCAGGAAGAACATTACCCGATGCCCGGCGCGGCTCCCAAATCCATACCCGTCACCCCGTGACGCGCCGCAGCAGCCCGGGCAGGTCGGCGAGGGTGCGGACGCGGTGGACGCCGGGCGGCGGGTCGCCGCCGGTACCGGCGCGGTCCAGCCAGACGCCGTGCAGTCCGGCGTCGCGGGCGCCCAGCGCGTCGAGGTCCAGCCGGTCGCCGACGTACGCCACCCGCTGCGGCGGCAGGCCCAGCGCGTCGCAGGCGGCGCGGAAGGCCCGCGGGTCGGGCTTGGCGGTGCCCAGCCGGTCGGAGCAGAGCAGGCAGGAGAAGCGGTCGCGCATGCCCAGCCGGATCAGCTTGCGCTCCTGGCGGGCCAGGGAGGCATTGGAGAGCACGCCGTGCCGGTACCCGCCGAGGGCGTCCAGCGCGGGCAGCACGTCGGGGAAGGCCGCCCAGGACTCCTCGTAGCGGCGCACGTAGCCGGCGAACCAGGCGTCCGCGCGGTCGTCGGGCAGGTCCGGATCGCCGAGGAAGCGGCGGGCGCGCTCGCGGCGGTGCTCGTGGAAGGTGAGCCCGCCCGCGGTGAAGCGGGCGTGCACCTCCTCCGCCACGGCATGCCAGAGGCCGAGGGCCCGCCCGTCGGCGGGCAGGCCCTCGGCCTCCAGGTGGCGCAGGATGCCGGCGCGCTCGGCGCCGGAGTGGTCGAAGAGCGTGTCGTCGACGTCCCAGAGGACACCTGCGAGGGCCATGCGGCGGACACTACCGCGCCGGGCCGCGCCCCCGCGCTGCTCAGGCGGCGGGCACGGCCTCCAGCGCGGCGCGCAGGCGGCGCAGCGTCTCCTCCCGGCCCAGCAGCTCCATCGACTCGAAGAGCGGCGGGGAGACCCGGCGCCCGGTGACGGCCACCCGCAGCGGGGTGAAGGCGAACTTGGGCTTGATGCCCAGCCCCTCCACCAGCGCCTCGCGCAGCACGGCCTGGATCGGCTCGGGCGTGAAGTCCGCCAGCCCCTCCAGCGCCTTGACGCTGGCCTCCAGCACCGGGCGGGCGTCGGCGGTGAGCACCTTCTCCGCGTCGGCCGGGTCGAGGGCGAAGGCGGCCGGGTCGACGAAGAGGAAGCCCAGCATGCCGACGACCTCGCCGAGCACCGTCATGCGCTCCTGGGTGAGCGGCGCGGCGCGGCCGAGCAGCTCCAGCTGCTCCGCGGTGGGCTCGGCGGGGAGCAGCCCGGCGGCCTGCAGGTACGGCACCAGGCGGCGGACGAACTCGTCGGCCGGCAGCTGCCGCAGGTGGTGGGCGTTGATCGCCTCGGCCTTCTTGAGGTCGAAGCGGGCCGGGTTGGCGTTGACCCGGTCGATGTCGAAGGCGGCGACCATCTCCTCGACGGAGAACAGGTCGCGGTCCTCGGAGAGCGACCAGCCGAGCAGCGCCAGGTAGTTGAGCAGGCCCTCGGGGAGGAAGCCGCGCTCCCGGTAGAGGTTGAGCGAGGCCTGCGGGTCGCGCTTGGAGAGCTTCTTGTTGCCCTCGCCCATCACGTACGGCAGGTGGCCGAAGAGCGGGGCCTCGCCGGTACCGATGCCGATCTCGCCGAGAGCGGCGTAGAGGGCGATCTGGCGGGGGGTGGAGGAGAGCAGGTCCTCGCCGCGCAGCACGTGGGTGATGCCCATGAGGGCGTCGTCCACCGGGTTGACCAGGGTGTAGAGCGGGGCGCCGTTGGCCCGCACGATGCCGTAGTCGGGCACGTGCTCGGGCTCGAAGGTGAGCTCGCCGCGGACCAGGTCCGGGAAGGTGATCGTGGTGTCCGGCATCCGGAAGCGGACGATCGGCTCGCGGCCCTCGGCGCGGTGGGCGGCCTGCTGCTCGGCGGTGAGGTCGCGGCAGTGGCCGTCGTAGCCGGAGGGGCGGCCGGCGGCGCGGGCGGCGTCGCGGCGGGCGTCCAGCTCCTCGGTGGTGCAGAAGCAGTGGTAGGCGCGGCCGGCCTCCAGCAGGCGGCGGGCGACGTCGGCGTAGACGTCCATCCGCTGCGACTGCCGGTACGGCGCGTGCGGGCCGCCGACCTCGGGGCCCTCGTCCCAGTCGAAGCCGAGCCAGCGCATGGCCTCCAGGAGCTGCCCGTACGACTCCTCGGAGTCGCGCGCCGCGTCGGTGTCCTCGATCCGGAAGACCAGGGTGCCGCCGTGGTGCCGGGCGAAGGCCCAGTTGAACAGGGCCGTGCGGACCAGGCCGACGTGCGGGTTGCCGGTCGGGGAGGGACAGAAGCGGACCCGGACTGCCGGATCGGGATTAGCCACGCTTGATCACCCTGTTGGTGAGAGTGCCGATGCCTTCGATGGAGACGGCGACCTCGTCGCCGACGTGGAGCGGTCCCACGCCGGCCGGGGTGCCGGTGAGGACGACGTCGCCGGGGAGCAGCGTCATCGCCTCGGAGATGTGGACGATCAGGTCGGTGACGGAGCGCACCATCTGGGAGGTGCGCCCGGCCTGCCGGAGTTCGCCGTTGACGGTGCAGGTGACGGCCAGGTCGGCCGGGTCGAGGTCGGTCTCGATCCAGGGGCCGAGCGGGCAGGAAGTGTCGAAGCCCTTGGCGCGGGCCCACTGGCCCTCGCGCTGCTGGACGTCGCGGGCGGTGACGTCGTTGGCGCAGGTGTAGCCGAGGATCACCTCGGGGACCCGCGCGGCGGGCACCTCGCGGCACATCCGGCCGATGACCACGGCCAGCTCGGCCTCGTACTGGACGTCGGAGGAGAACGGCGGGTAGGCGATGGCCTCGGTGGGGCCGACGACCGCCGTGTTGGGCTTGAAGAAGGTCAGCGGGACCTCGGGCACCTCGTTGCCCATCTCGGCGGCGTGGGCGGCGTAGTTGCGCCCGACGGCGACGATCTTGCTGGGCAGCATCGGGGTGAGGAGGCGGACGTCGGCGAGGCGGTGCGTCTCGCCGGTCGGCTGCGGGGCCCCGAACGGGTGGCCGGCGAGAGCGTGGACGACGAGCGACTCCGGCCGCTCGGCGTCGCCCTCGACCACGCCGAAGGAGACGTTCCCGTCGATGGAGAATCGGGCGATGCGCACGGGTGTCCGGACTCCTCGGGTCGGCGGCTGAACGCCCTCAGGCTATCGCGGCGCCAGGACGGCGGGCGCGGGCAGTGGGGCGGGCGGCGGGCCGGGACGGGCTGGGCGGGGCCGGGACGGTCGGGGCGGGGCCGGGCGGGGGCCGTCGGGCCGGGGCGGGAGCCGTGAGGGGCGCCGAGGGGGGGCGCGGGCGGGTGCCGGAGGGCGGACGGGCGGAGCAGCGGGCGCGGGGAGCCGGGTCTGCGCCCGTCCCCGCCGGGGCCGGCCCCTCAGGCGGCGCCGCCGGGCACCTCCATCAGGACGGTGCGGCGGGGGTTGGCGGTGCTCTCCGGCAGCGGCCGCGGCTCGCGCCCGCCCGCGGCCTGGGCCGGCAGCACCTCGAAGCCCTCGGCGGAGGCGAGGGTGGTCCGGCGCGGGTTGGCCGTCGGGCGGAAGCTCATCGTGGTCTTCGTGGGCACGCGTGACACCTACTTGTCATGGATCCGGCAGTGATGATCTGGTGTCAGGGCCCGCCGAACGGGGGAGTACTCCGGGAGGCGTCCGCTGCAACCGGAGCCGCATCCGCCCCGCAGGTCCCTGCACCGAGCAAGACTAGGGATCCACTCCCACAGCGACCGTGAGCGAATCTACACGGCGCGGTGTGATTTCGGTAACAATTGCATCACGCACAGCGACATTACGGACATTTGGCCACTGCCCGATTTTCCGGCATTGGCGACAGTTCGGACATTAAGCCCGAGCCATGTCACGCAGGTCGCATAGGCTTCGCCTGCAGCCTGTCCGAAAGATGCGGTATTCCAGCAGCCGGGGCGCACAGTCGGTGAGGAGGGGGGCGCAAAGCGTAGTCGCGTCGAACACGCAGCGTCGCCCCTTGTTGGAGATCCCCCGCTGTGCTGGAATTCCACGGACCGCCGGAGGACCGCCCTCCGGAGCGCTGAGCAGCGCAGGGGCCGAAACGGCGGCCCCGGGCAGGCCCGGACGATCCGGGATTGCGGATTCGAACTCGACACCGTCCCCTCGCGGCAACGCGGGGGACGCCTGGTCCAGAGGTTGCGACGCTAGTGCAGGGACGTTTCAAGAGGGGTGGCGGCGCCGCGGGTGACCCGGAGGAGCGCGAGCCCGCCGCAGCCCCCCAGCAGGCAGGCCCGAAGGCCGCCCCGGGAGCACCGGACGCCCGCGGGGGCGACGCCGGCCCCACTGCCGACGAGGTCGCCGGCGACCAGAGCCGCAGGGCCCGGACACGGGCGCGCCTGGACCGCGCGAACGCCCGGCGCAAGGCCACCGGCCTGCGCCGCTTCGCGCTGCGCAACTGGCGCATCCGCACCAGGCTCATCGCGCTGCTGGCGCTCCCCGTCATCGCGGCCCTGGTGCTGGGCGGCCTGCGGATCCAGTCGTCGCTGCAGAACGAGCGCGACCTGGACCAGATGGCCAACCTGAGCAGCCTGGCCAGCAAGGCCACCGCGGTGGCCGACGCCCTCCAGACGGAGCGCGACACGAGCGCCGGCCCCTTCATCCGTCGGAGGCTCACCGACGACGACGTGGTGAACGCCCGTCGGGAGACCGACACCCTGTACCGCTCGTACATGGGTGCGGCCGCGAACTTCGAGAGGCTGGACCTGCCCGGCGCCAACGCGCTGCTGACGCAGATCCAGTCCGGCGCCAACGCGCTGACCACGATCCGCAACACCGCGTACCAGCACCCGGACAACCTGCAGTCCACGATCACCGGGTACGACTCCCTGATCAAGAGCCTGATCGCCATCAGCCAGGACATGGCGCTGAGCTCCAGCAACCGGGACCTCATCGAGAGCACCCGTTCGCTGGAGCAGTTCTCCATCGCCAAGGAGAACGTGTCCATGCAGCGGGCCCTGATCAGCGCGGGCTTCGCCCACCTGCCCAAGCCCGCCCTGAGCGCGAGCGACGAGACCTTCGGCGCCAAGCTGAGGACCGACGTCACCAGCTCGCTCAACACCTTCCAGGCGATCTACGGCGCCTCCAAGGCCCAGGCGGTGCTCGCGCCGCTGTCACTGAACGCGGAGATCAAGCGCTCCAACCGGCTGTCGGACCAGATCCTGCAGACCAACGGCATCCAGCAGGTGCCGGCGATGACGTACCTGGAGTGGTACAACACCGCCAGCTCCAAGATGAGCGCGATGCACAACATCGAGACGCGGCTGCTGGAGGAGATGCAGGGCCAGGCCGCCGACCTGCGCTCGCAGGCGCAGACCGAGGCCATCGTCAACGGTGTGCTGATCGCCCTGGTCCTCCTCGTCGCCGTCGCCGGCGCCGCCCTGGTGGCCCGCTCCATGGTCCGCTCGCTGACCCGCCTGCAGGAGTCCGCCGAGGACGTCGCCGAGCGCCGTCTGCCCGAGCTGGTCAAGACCCTCTCCGAGGCCGACCCCCAGGACGTCGACGTCACCGTCGAGAAGGTGGGCATCGACTCCACCGACGAGATCGGCCACGTGGCGCACGCCTTCGACATGGTGCACAGCGAGGCCGTCCGCCTCGCGGCCGAGCAGGCACTGCTGCGCGGCAACATCAACGCGATGTTCACCAACCTCTCGCGCCGCAGCCAGGGCCTGATCCAGCGCCAGCTGTCGCTCATCTCCGAGCTGGAGAGCCGCGAGGCCGACCCGGACCAGCTGGCCAGCCTCTTCAAGCTGGACCACCTGGCGACCCGCATGCGCCGCAACGGCGAGAACCTCCTCGTCCTCGCGGGCGAGGACCCCGGCCGCCGCTGGACCCGCCCGGTCCCGCTCGTCGACGTGCTGCGCGCCGCGGCCTCCGAGGTGGAGCAGTACGAGCGCATCGAGCTGGCCTCGGTGCCGTCCGCGGACGTCGCCGGCCGCGTGGTCAACGACCTCGTCCACCTGCTCGCCGAGCTGCTGGAGAACGCGACCTCCTTCTCCAGCCCGCAGACCCGGGTGCGGGTCACCGGCCACGCCCTGCCGGACGGCCGGGTGCTCGTCGAGATCCACGACACCGGCATCGGCCTGTCCCCCGACGACCTCGCCGACATCAACGAGCGGCTCGCCAGCCCGCCGACGGTGGACGTCTCCGTCTCCCGCCGCATGGGCCTGTTCGTGGTCGGCCGCCTGTCCCTGCGGCACGGCATCCGGATCCAGCTGCGCCCCAGCGACTCCGGCGGCACCACCGCCCTCGTCATGCTCCCGGTGGACGTCACCAACGCCTCGGACCGCCGCGGCGGCCGCGGCGGCGCGGCCGGCAAGCAGCAGCGGAGCGCGGGCCCCACCCCGCGTCAGCGCGCGGTGCCCGGCGCGGACGCCCCCGCGGGCGCCCTGGGCCGCGGCTCCCGGCCGCAGATCGGCTCCGGCGGCCGTCCGCAGGGCGGTCCCCAGGCGCCGGGCGGCCATGACCAGGCCGGCCGCCAGCAGAACGGCCAGCAGTACGCCGGCCAGCAGCAGAACGGCCAGCAGCAGAACGGGCTGCCGGGCCGCGGTGCCCAGGCGCCGCTGCCGCCCGCCGGCCCGCAGCGCGGCGGCCGTCCGCAGGGTCCCGCCCAGCGTGGCCCCCAGGGCCCGGACCGGCGCCCGCAGCAGCCGGTGGCGGGGGCGGAGTTCCCGCAGGCCGACGGCGGCTGGCCGGCGGAGCGCACCCAGCACACCGCCCCGGGCCCCGACCCGCGGGACGGCCGGTTCGCCCAGGACGGCCCCCGCGGACCGCAGCAGCGGCCCGTCCACGGCCAGGACGCCGGGCAGCAGCCGCGCGGCGGCCGGCAGCAGGCCGTCCCGGCGGATTCCCTGGAGACCACCGCCCAGTTCGCCCGGCCCCGCTTCGAGGCCGAGATCGACCCGCGGGACCCGCTGGGCCTCGGCCCGGTCCCGCCGGCCCCCCAGCCGCCCGCGCCGCAGCCGCCGGCGCCGGCGCCCCACCAGGGCGGCCCGCGGCCGTCCGTCCCGGCCGCGCCCCAGCAGCCGATGGCGCTGCCCCCGGGCGGCGACGCCGACCCGCTGACCGCGCCGCTCGGCCCGGACACCACGGGCCGTTCGGCCGGGGGCTCCGGATCGCCGATCTTCGAGGCGATGGAGTCCAACTGGTTCCGCACCGGCGCCGCGGACCGCATGCGCGCCGTCCCCGTCGACGGCGGCGCCCCGGCGGCCGCACCCGCGCCGCAGCAGGACCAGGAGCCGCGGCGGGCCCGGCCCCGCCAGGCGCCCACCGCCCCGCGCCAGCGGACGGCCGACACCCCGCGGCCGGCCGCGGACCGCCCCGCGCAGCAGGCGCCCCAGCGCCCCGCGCCGGACGGTGCCGCCGAGGCCCCGTGGCGGACCTCGGCCAACGACGAGCGCTGGCGGCGCGCCGAGCAGGTGCGCGAGCCGGCGTCGGACGGGATCACCCCGTCCGGCCTGCCCCGCCGGGTCCCCCGCGCCAACCTCGTGGCGGGCACCGCGGAGCAGGCACCGCTGGGAGGCCCCCAGGTCTCCCGCGCCCCCGAGGAGGTGCGCGGCCGGCTCACCAACCTGCGCCGCGGCATCCAGCAGGGCCGCCGTGCCGGCGCAGCGGAGCCCCACCAGGGCAGGCAGACCGGGTACCCGAACAGCGGGTCCGGAGTATTCGGCAGCGGCGCCTACGGGCCCGACCACCAGGAGCGTTGAGACAGTGAGTCAGTTGAGCCAGGCGGCGAGCAACCTGAACTGGTTGATCACCAACTTCGTGGACAACACCCCCGGGGTGTCCCACACGGTGGTGGTCTCCGCCGACGGTCTGCTGCTCGCCATGTCCGAGGGCTTCCCCCGCGACCGGGCCGACCAGCTCGCCGCGGTGGCCTCCGGCCTCACCTCCCTGACCTCCGGGGCCTCCCGGATCTTCGAGGGCGGCGACGTCAACCAGACCGTGGTCGAGATGGAGCGGGGCTTCCTGTTCCTGATGGCCGTCTCCGACGGCTCCTCGCTGGCGGTGCTCGCCTCCCCCGACTCCGACATCGGCCTCGTCGGCTACGAGATGGCACTCCTCGTCGACCGGGCCGGCGACGTCCTCACCCCCGCGCTGCGCGCCGAACTCCAGGGCAGCCTGCTGCACTGACCCCTCATCACGCCGGTGGCGCGGCCGTCCCGCCGCGCCGCCGGAGAACCACCCCGCTGACACGGGCTGCGATCCGCTGCAGCGCAAGGAGGATTCATGACCCCGCCCCCCGGCACGGCCGGTCCGTACGGAAACGGGTACGGCAACGGCTACGGTGACCAGCAGCCAGGCGGCTACGAACAGCAGCAGCCGCTGGTGCGCCCCTATGCGATGACCGGCGGCCGCACGCGGCCGCGGTACCAGCTCGCGATCGAGGCGCTGATCTCCACCACCGCCACCGCCGGCCGCCAGGGCGGGCTGCTCCCCGAGCACCAGCGCATCGTCCACCTCTGCCGCGAGATCAAGTCGGTGGCGGAGATCTCGGCACTGCTCTCGATGCCGCTCGGGGTCGCACGCATCCTCGTCGCCGACCTGGCCGAAGCCGGCCTGGTCGCCATCCACCAGCCGGCCGCCGCCTCGGGCGAGACCGGCGGACAGCCCGACGTGACACTGCTCGAAAGGGTGCTCAGTGGACTTCGCAAGCTCTAGGCCCGCGGATCCGGGCCTCGGCGGCACGGCGACCCGGGCGACGACCTCGGCGAAGATCGTCGTCGCGGGCGGCTTCGGTGTCGGCAAGACCACCCTCGTCGGCGCGGTCTCGGAGATCAACCCGCTGCGCACCGAGGCCGTCATGACCTCCGCGTCCGCGGGGATCGACGACCTCA
>NZ_JAJLRA010000200.1 GCF_020991365.1 Streptacidiphilus sp. ASG 303 | reverse complement strand
TGGAACGTTGACTATTCGGCACCGGCGCCTGCCGCCGGGTCCCAGTACTGCACCGCATGGTGCGTGGAACGGGCCTGGTCGGGGGTGCGGGTGCCGGGCGCGCTGTTGGGTCCTGAGGGAACGGCCGGAAGGTCCGACTCTCGGAAGGTGCCGGCCCCGTGCCGTGCCAGCCTGGGGCTGGTGGCGGGCGGGTGGCTGGTCGTTGTT
>NZ_JAJLRA010000001.1:176141-624409 GCF_020991365.1 Streptacidiphilus sp. ASG 303 | reverse complement strand
TGGCGCACCAACCCCGCCACCCAGATCCGCTGGGCCCTGGACTACATGAACTCCCGCTACGGCAGCCCCAACGCCGCCTGGGCCTTCTGGCAGACCCACCACTGGTACTGAGCCACCAGCACCAGCAGCAGGACAGCGGCGCAGCAGCACCAGCAGCCGAACCCGGCTCCGAGGGCCCCGGACACCGTCCGGGGCCCTCGGGGCCGTCCCGCACCCCCGGCTCCGCCCCCGGCCCCAGGCGCGTCCCCGACGGGACGCCGGTGGGGACCGCGCCGCACCGGACCCCGGTACCAGACGGGCCGCCCGTGCCCGCCCCGCGGACCCGGCCGCAGGCCGGTCCGCGCGACCGTCCGGGGCGGAGTGTCGTACCGGTGTGCTCTGCTGTGGGGGCGGCCGGTCACCGTGACGGTGCCGTCGGGCGGACGAGGGGGCGCGGAGATGGACCACGGCGGGTGGCGGCCGTTCCTGGAGCGCTGGAGCGCGGAGTGGATCGCAGGGCACGACCCCGAGCGGGACGGGCCCCTCGACGAGGACGTCCGGGCGGGCGGCTGGCTCGGGTCCGCCCCGGCGACCCCCGGGGCAGTCGCGGCCGCCGAGGCCCGGCTGGGGCGCGGCCTGCCGCCGTCCCTCCGTGCGTTCCTGCTGGTCACGGACGGCTGGCGCGAGGCCGGGCCGTTCATCCACCGGCTTGCGGGGGCCGACGGGCTCGCCTGGCTGGCCGATACGGACGAGAGCCACTGGATCGGGTGCTCCGGCGGCGAAGCCGACGAGGACGGGACCTCCGAGGCCGAGGTCCTCGGCCGGTCGCTGCGGCTCTCGCTCGAGGGTGACGCCGCCGTCATGCTCCTCGACCCGGAGCACGTGGACGACCGGGGCGAGTGGGCCGCGTACTGGCTCTCGTCCTGGTCGGGGCAGGGGCCCGAGCGCCATGTCTCCTTCCGCGACCTGCTGGCCGCCGCGTACGCCTCCTTCCGGAGTCTCCGCGAGCCGTCCGCGGATGCGGAGGACGCCCGGCACGGATCCGCTGCCGTCCCGGACCGACCCGGCCCGGCGCCCTGTCCGCGGGGCGGCCGTCCCCCGTGCCCGGCAGTGGGGGCCCTGCCCGTGTGCCCGTCGTCCGGCACCCCCCGGTGCGCACGACGACGGAGGCCCCGGCCGCTTCCGCGACCGGGGCCTCCGCCTGCTGTGTCCGAGGGGGGACTTGAACCCCCACGCCCGATAAAGGGCACTAGCACCTCAAGCTAGCGCGTCTGCCATTCCGCCACCCGGACAGGGTGTCCGCGGTTCCGTTTCCGTTGCCCGCGGCGACACGGGTAACCATAGCAAAGATCAGGAGGCCCACCCAAAACCGCGCCGGGCCGCGGGGCGTCCGCCCCCGGCCGTGCCCACCGGTTCCACCTGGGACGATCCGCCGGTCCTGCGCGGTCCGCCCTTGGGCGGGAGCGCGCCGGGAGGCAGGATGGTCGGCAGTGTGCCTCCACCCACAGCCCCGGCCCCCGGGGCGGACCCCGGCCCTTCCGGGAGAGCAGGAGAGACCGTGAGCGCGTCGAAGCCCGAGCCGGTGACCGCGGAGTCCGAGGTCACCGGCATCTGCCGCGACCTGATCCGGATCGACACCAGCAACTACGGCGACCACTCGGGGCCGGGCGAGCGCGCCGCCGCCGAGTACGTGGCGGAGCAGCTCGCCGAGTTCGGCCTGGAGCCGAAGATCATCGAGTCTGCTCCGGGCCGGGCCAGCACCGTGGTCCGCATCGAGGGCGAGGACCGCTCCCGCCCCGGGCTGCTGATCCACGGCCACACCGACGTGGTGCCCGCCAACGCCGAGGACTGGACCCACCACCCCTTCTCCGGCGAGATCGCCGACGGCTGCGTCTGGGGCCGCGGCGCGGTCGACATGAAGGACATGGACGCGATGACCCTGGCCGTCGTCCGCGACCGCCTGCGCACGGGCCGCAAGCCCCCGCGCGACCTCGTCCTCGCCTTCGTCGCCGACGAGGAGGCCGGCGGCGTGTACGGGGCCCGGTACCTGGTCGACAAGCACCCCGACCTCTTCGAGGGCGTCACCGAGGGGATCGGCGAGGTCGGCGGCTTCTCCTTCACCGTCAACGAGCAGCTGCGCCTGTACCTGGTCGAGACGGCCGAGAAGGGCATGCACTGGATGCGGCTGACCGTGGACGGCACCGCCGGCCACGGGTCGATGACCAACACCGACAACGCCATCACCGAGCTGTGCGAGGCCGTGGCCCGGCTCGGCCGGCACACCTTCCCGGTGCGGGTCACCAAGACGGTGCGGGCCTTCCTGGACGAGCTGTCCGACGCGCTGGGCGTCGAGCTCGACCCGGAGAACATGGACGAGACGCTGAAGACCCTCGGCGGCATCGCCAAGATGATCGGCACCACCCTGCGCAACACCGCCCAGCCGACCATGCTCGGCGCCGGCTACAAGGTGAACGTCATCCCCGGGCAGGCGACGGCGCACGTCGACGGCCGCTTCCTGCCCGGCTTCGAGGAGGAGTTCCTGGCCGACCTGGACCGGGTGCTGGGCCCGCGCGTCAGGCGGGAGACCGTCCACTCCGACCGGGCGGTGGAGACGAGCTTCGACGGCGCCCTGGTGGAGGCGATGCAGTCCGCGCTGCGGGCGGAGGACCCGATCGCCCGCGCCGTGCCGTACTGCCTCTCGGGCGGCACCGACGCCAAGTCCTTCCAGGACCTCGGCATCCGCTGCTTCGGGTTCGCCCCGCTGCGGCTCCCCCCGGAGCTGGACTTCGCCGGGATGTTCCACGGCGTGGACGAGCGGGTGCCCGTCGAGGGCCTGCAGTTCGGCGTGCGGGTGCTGGACCGGTTCCTCGACGCCTGCTGACCCGTCCGCCTGACGCCTGACGCCTGACACCGGCGGCGCCGCCGCAGGCCCTGCGGGAGGCCCGTTCCCCCGGCTCGGAAGAGCCGGGGGAACGGGCCTCCGCATTTTCGCTCACCGATTCGGAGAATCACCTCCGAGGGTGAACGGCCGCACCGCGGCGTACCCCGTTTGCCGCAGTCTCGTTCACTCATATGCAGCCCACCGAGAGGGTTGTGCTGACAACTAGGAGGAAATCCCATGAAGGTCAACCGGAAGATCGCCGCCGTTGTCGCCGCCACCGGCGGTCTGGTCATGGCCGGTGCCGGTGCCGCGAGTGCCACCACGGGCGGCGGCGCCCTCGCCCAGGGCACCGCGGTGGGCTCGCCCGGTGTGCTGTCCGGCAACGTGATCCAGGTTCCGGTGCACGTGCCCGTCAACGTCTGCGGCAACACCATCAACGTGATCGGCCTGCTCAACCCGGCGTTCGGCAACAGCTGCGCCAACGTCTGAGCGAGGCCGGGCGCGCCCACCGGGAGACGGCCGTCTCCCGGAGGGCGCGCCCCCTTCCGGCCGTTGCTCCGCGGGTGGGGCCTTTCGGCCCGATCCTCACCCGGCCGGGTGAAAAAACTGTGTATGGCCCAACCTGATTGCCGTTCCCTCGTTGACCAGGGGGCGGGTAAAGATTGAGTACACGCCATCACCTACACGAATTGAATGAGGTCAGGGGAACCAATGCGACAGGCAGCCAAGAGGGGTCTCCTCACGGCCATGGCCACCGGCAGCGTGCTGGCGTCGACGGCCGGCTACGCCTTTGCCTCCGCCGACGCGCACGGTGCTGCCGTCGGCTCGCCCGGCGTCGGGTCGGGCAACACGGTGCAGATCCCGGTCGACGTCCCGGTGAACGTCTGCGGCAACACCATCAACGTCATCGGGCTGCTCAACCCTGCCCTCGGCAACACCTGCGCCAACGTCTCTCCCGGGCGCGGTGACCACGACGGCGTCCACGGCGGCGGACGGGGCGAGCACGGCGGCCGCGACGGCCACGGCACCACCCGGGGCGGCGGCGCCGACGCCGAGGGCACCGCCCAGGGCTCGCCCGGCGTGCTCAGCGGCAACACCGTCCAGGTGCCGGTCGACATCCCGGTCAACGCGTGCGGCAACACGGTCACCGGTGTCGGCCTCGGCAACGCGGCCGCCGGCAACTCGTGCTTCAACATCGAGCAGCCGCCGCGCCACGAGTGGCACCCGGGCAAGCCTCCTGTGCACCACCACCCGGGCAAGCCTCCTGTGCACCACCACCCGGGCAAGCCTCCTGTGCACCACCACCCGGGCAAGCCTCCTGTGCACCACCACCCGGGCAAGCCCCCCGTGCACCACGCCGCACCCAGCGGCGGCTCCACGACCGTCGGCCACCACGCCCACGAGGCGCTGGCGTCCACCGGTGCGGGCGGCACGGCGCTCGCCGGCACCCTCGCCGCCGGGATGATCCTGGGCGGTGCCGTGCTCTACCGCCGCGGCCGCGTCGGCGGCCGCTGAGCGCTCGCAGGCCGGACCAGGGCGGCCGGGGCCGACGGCCCCGGCCGCCGCGACGACGACGCGAGCGGGAACCCGGTCCGGGGTTCCCGCTCGCGTCGTCGTGTCCTGCTCCATGCCCCCCGCTCCGGCAGGGGGACCGGCTCACCAGGCGCGGACCTGGCGGATGATCTTCCGCTTCAGCACCACGCTGCGGCTCCCGTCCGGGAACAGCCGCAGCCGGTCCAGCTCCCAGTGGCCGTACTCGGCGTGCTCGGTGAGCAGCCGGCGTGCGGCGTTGCGGGTCGTCCCCCGCGGGAGCCGCAGCGACTGGTACTCGTACTCCGGCTGGCGGACCGTCTTCGATGGGATCAAGCTGTCCTCCCGCTGGTCGTCTCCGGCAAGCCTACTGACGCCCGCCGACAGTCGCCGGACTCCATGGTCCCACGCCGCGCCCGGGGGCGACAGGCGCCCGCATGCCCGGCATGCCCGGTCACTTCTGCCGAAAACACACCCCGACCGGGTAAGGGCGGTGCGACGCACCACCCGGTACGGATAGCGTCTGAGCCATGTCTGATGCAGCGCAGCCCACCGTTGCCGAGGTACGCGCCGCCGCCGAGGCGGTCAAGGAGGCACTCGACCGCCACCTGGAGGCGGTCGAGCGCCGCTCGGGGGAGAACGACCCGGCGGTCTTCGCCGCCTACGAAGCGCTGGCTGCGGCGGCCGACGCCTATGACGAGATCCTGTACGACGCCTACGACGAGGTGACGCCCTTCGAGGTGCCCGGCGACGAGAGCGCCGCCGCCTACCTGGGGCCGGACGAGCCGGAGGCGATCAGCGTGCTGATCCGCCGCGACTACGTCGTCGCCGATCCGGAGCGGCTGCGCGCCCAGGCCGTCCGCCTGGACGGCGGCCCGGACGGCGGCCTGGCCGCGCCGCCCCCGGTGCCCGGCGCCGCACGGCCCGCCGCGGGGAGCCTGAACGCCGCCATCGGCGTGCTCTTCGGCGAGTACGAGCCCGACGAGATCGCCTCGCGCTGCGAGGAGTTCGGCCTGGAGGAGGGCGACTCCACGCTGTGGGTGTCGGCGGCGGAGCCCGCCGAGCCGGGGGAGTGGCTGCCGGAGCCCTTCGACGACGCGGACCCGCAGCTGCTGATCTGCCGCTTCGACGTCAGCGAGGTCTACGACGACGAGCTGGAGGCGCTCGACCCGGAGCACTGACCGGGTACGCCGGCCGGCCAGGGCGGCCCCTCCGCGGTACGCGGGGGAGCCGCCCCGGTGCGTCGTCGGGCGGGGGCGGCCGATCCGTGCCGGACACCGCCGGGCCGGGTGCGACCAGGTCGGACGCGGCCGGGTCGGGAACGGCCGGGTCGGGAACGGGCGGAGTCCGGTCCGGGCGCCGTCAGCGCTGCCTCTCCGTACCGCCCGCCCGCCGTCGGCGGACCTCCGGCCAGCCCGCACCTCCCGCCTGCCCCGGCCTCCGGCCCGGACCGCCTCCGGCCGGCCCCTGCCGCCCGGCCCCTACTGCCCGGCCAGGATGCCGCGCAGCCGGGTCGTGCGGGGCCGGGCCGGCACCGACGCCACGGCCTGCGGCAGCGCCTGTCCCGCCGCGTGCACCACGGACAGGTGGCGCTCCGCACGGCCGAAGGCCGTGTAGACGAGCTGCCGGGTGAGCGCCCCCGCGGCGTCGTCCGGCAGGACCGCGACCACGGCCGGCCAGCGCCGCCCCACGGCCTGGTGGACGGAGAGCACCCACCCGTGCCGCAGCTCGGCGACCCGCTCGCGCGGGACCGTGGTGCGCCGCCCGTCCAGGTCGAGGTGGAGGCCCGCGGCGTCGGCGGAGACCACGGTGCCCGGGACGGAGCTGCCCGGCGCGGGTGAGTGGACGACCCGGTCGCCCGGGTCGAACCCGCCGAACCGGCCGGGGCCCGGGTTCAGCCGCGCCTTGAGGGCGGCGTTCAGCGCCCGGGTGCCCGCGCCGCCGCCGTGCCCGGGGGTCAGCACCGCGACCTCCCCGGCGGGGATGCCGAGCGCGCGGGGGATGGAGTCCACCACCAGCTGCACCGCCCGGTGGGCCGCCTCCCCGCCGTCCTTGGCGGGGACGATCACGACCTCCCGGCCGGGTGCCTCGACCGGCTGGAGCTCGCCGAAGCCGATGCCGGAGACCAGTTCGCCGATCGGTCCGAAGTCGGGCGTCCGGGAGGCCACCGCCGGGCACGCCTTCGCGGCCAGCAGGTCGGCGAAGACCCGCCCGGGCCCGGCCGACCAGAGCTGGCCGGGGTCGCCGCTGAGCACCAGCCTGGTCCCGTCGGCCAGCGACTCCGCGAGGGTCGCGGCCGTCTCCACGTCGAGCAGGGGGGCGTCGCACACCACCAGCAGGTCCAGCGCCAGCGAGCCGTCGGCCTCCCGGCCGGGCCCCTCCGTGCCGGACAGCAGGCCGGCCAGGGTGACGGCCGCCGCGGGGGAGGAGGGCCGCTCCCGGCCCCCGGCCTCCTCGCCGGGCCGACCCTCCCCGGGGTCCGGGGCGCCGACCGGGGCCGCGTCGGCGGCGCCCTCCGCGCTGCCGGCGTCCTGCGCGGCGCCGGGGGCCTCCGCACCGGACCGGCCGCCGCCGGCCCGGTCCGCGAGGGCGCCCAGGGCCGCGGCGCCCTCCGCGGTCCAGGCCGCGGCCCAGGCCCGCAGGCCAAGCCCGCGGGCGGCGGCCACCAGGGCGGCGGGTTCGGCGCGGGCCGCCTCACCGCCGGTGTGCAGGACCAGGCCCGACTCCGCGGCCGCCCGGACCAGCGCCGCCGCGGACGGGGAGGGGGCGGCCGCAGCCGCCGCCTCCCAGGCTCGGGGGCCCGGCCGCGGACCGGCCGGGCCGCCGGCCTCGGCGCCCTCCTCCGCGCCCGGCCCGTCGGCCGTGCCCGCGTCCGCCGTGCCCGCGTCCGCCGTGTCCGCGTCCGCCGTGTCCGCGTCCGCCGTGTCCGTACCGGCCGCGTCCGCGTCCTCCTCCGGGGCCTCCCCGTACGGGTCGAAGGTGGACATCAGCCGCACCAGGCCGTCCGCGAGGCTCTCCTCGGCGAGGGCGAGGCGGTCGAGGGCGAGGAGCATCCGCACGGGAGGGCCCTCGTCCTCCTCGTCGTCCGCCGCCGGGCGCCCGCCGGGGGAGGCCGAGAGGTCCTCGTCCTGGAAGGCCATCACCCGGCCGTCGGTGACGACCGCGCCCAGCGCGGCCTCCGGGTCCGGCACGCCGAGCTTCTCCAGCTCCGCGCGGACCTCGGCCACCTCCAGCGCCGTGTGCCCGTGCAGGGCGGCCCGCTCCAGCAGCCACACGGCCAGCGCCTGGGCGCGCCGCGGGTCGCCCGGACCGGCGGCGGGTCCGAGCAGGCCGCGGGCGAACCCGTCCGCCTGCTCGGGCCGCACGCCGGGCAGCGCCAGCACCGTCCACGGGTCCTCACGGAGCGCCTCGGCGGCGCCGTCGCCCAGTGCGGCCACGGCGGCCGCGGCCAGCTCCGCCGGGGCGCCGCCCGCCGCCAGGACCTCCGAGGCGGCGCGCAGCGCCTCCTCCCGCTGCTCGTCGGCGGGCGCCGCGCGCCCGCCCGCCCCGGCACCGCCCACGGCCGCCGGGCCGGCCCCGGCCTCCGCGCCGGCGCCGGGCCCGGCCGGCCGCTCCCCGGCGGCGGCCGGGGCCTGCCCGCCGCGCCCCATGGCGCGGATGGCCTCGGCGAGCCTCGCCGTGTCCGGCCGCGCCGCGGCCGCCTCCGGAGCCCCGGCGCCGTGCGCCTCCGCCGGGGCTCCGGCCCGCTCCGGCTGCCCGGCCCGCTCCGGCCGCCCCTCCGGGGCGGAGGTCTCCTCGTCGCTCACGGCCCACGCTCCCGTCGTGCTGCTCGGTCCGCGGAGGAGCCGCGGCCGCCCGGCGGCTACAGCTCGCTCCAGTCCTGGTCGGGGTAGCGGTGGACCGGCGCCGAGACGTCGTCCAGCGCACCCCTGATCTCCTCGGGAAGCGTAAGGGCCTCCACCGACAGCGCCGCACGCAGCTGTGCGGACGTGCGGGCGCCGACCAGCGCCGCGGCCACCCCGGGGCGGTCCCGGACCCACGCCAGGGCGACCTTCAGCGGGCTGCTGGCCAGGCCGTCGGCGGCGGTCGCGACCGCGTCGACGATCCGCCGCCCCCGCTCGTCGAGGTAGGGCTGGACGAAGCCGGAGAGGTACGGGGAGGCGCCCCGCGAGTCCTGCGGCACCCCGTGCCGGTACTTGCCGGTGAGCACGCCCCGGCCCAGCGGCGACGAGGCCAGCAGCCCGACCCCGAGGTCGAGGGCGGCGGGCAGCACCTCGCGCTCTATGTTGCGCTGCAGCAGCGAGTACTCCATCTGCGTGGCGGCCACGGGGGTGCGGCCGGGCACGGCCCGCTGCAGGGTGGCGGCCTTGGCGAGCTGCCAGCCGCTGAAGTTGGAGACGCCGACGTAGCGGGCCCGGCCCGAGGAGACGGCCAGGTCGAGGGCGTGCAGGGTCTCCTCGGTGGGCGTGGCGGGGTCGTACGCGTGCACCTGCCACAGGTCGACGTAGTCGGTGCCCAGCCGCTGGAGGGAGGCGTCGAGGGCGGCCAGCAGGTGGCCCCGGGAGGCGTCGAACCGGCGGTCGGCGTGCGGCACGCTGCCCGCCTTGGTGGCGATGACCAGCTCCGACCGGGGGACCAGGTCCTCGACGAGCCGGGAGAGCAGGTACTCGGCGCCGCCGTCGGCGTACACGTCGGCGGTGTCGACCAGGGTGCCGCCGGCGTCCAGGAATTCCTTGAGCTGCTCGGCGGCCTCGTGCTCGTCGGTGTCGCGGCCCCAGGTCATGGTGCCGAGGCCGATCCGGGAGACGCGCAGCCCGGTCCGGCCGAGGTGTCGCTGTTCCATGGCGCGAGCGTAGTGGCCGACCCGCCGCGGGACGTGGAGATCCGCAGGTGGGGTCGTGTCCGTGGCGGCCCCGCGCGGGCCGCCGGTCCGCCTTGCGCCCGTGTGGCGCAGCCCACAGCTACCCGTCGGTAGCATCGTCCGGGGCGCCCGGCTACGCTCGCAGGCGGCGGGGCCGCCCGGCCCGCCGGTGCGTCCGCATCCCGGCACGCGCACCCGCCGCACCACGGAGGCTGGCAGCACATGCGACTCGGCATCAACCTCGGCTACTGGGGCCTCGGCAACGACGCCGACAACATCGCGGTGGCCCAGGAGGCCGACCGCCTCGGCTACGCGGTGTGCTGGGCGGCGGAGGCGTACGGATCGGACGCCGCCACCGTGCTCGCCTACGTGGCCGCGAAGACCGAGCGGATCGACGTCGGCTCGGCGATCTTCCAGATCCCGGCCCGCACCCCCACCATGACCGCGATGACCGCCGCCACCCTGGACACCCTCTCCGGCGGCCGCTTCCGCCTCGGGCTCGGCGTCTCCGGCCCGCAGGTCTCCGAGGGCTGGTACGGCGTCAAGTTCGACAAGCCGCTGGCCCGCACCCGCGAGTACGTGGAGATCATCCGCAAGGCGATGCTGCGCGAGCGCGTCGTCCACGAGGGCGCGAACTGGACGCTGCCGCTGCCCGGCGGACCCGGCAAGCCCCTCAAGCTGACCGTGCACCCCGTCCGCGAGCACATCCCGCTGTACATCGCCGCCATCGGCCCGAAGAACCTGGAGCAGACCGGCGAGATCGCCGACGGCTGGCTCGGCATCTTCTTCGCCCCCGAGCAGGCGGAGGTCTCCCTGGAGCCGCTGCGGGCCGGCCGCGCCAAGGCCGGGAAGACCCTGGAGGGCTTCGACCTCGCCCCGACGCTGCCCGTCGCCGTCTCCGACGACGTCAAGGCCGCCGCCGACGCCTTCCGCCCCTACACCGCGCTGTACGTCGGCGGCATGGGCAGCAAGGAGCAGAACTTCTACAACCGGCTCGCCCGCCGCATGGGCTACGAGCAGGCCGCGGACGAGATCCAGGAGCGCTACCTCGCCAAGGACTACGCCGGCGCCGCCGCGGCCGTCCCGCACGAGCTGATCGACTCCACCGCGCTGATCGGCCCCAAGGAGCGCATCGCCGACCGCATGCAGGCCTACGCGGACGCGGGCGTCACCACGCTCAACCTCTCCCCGGGCGGCCTCACCCTGGACGAGCGGATCTCCACCCTGCGTACCGCCGTGGAGGCCCTGGAGCTGGCCGGCCTCGCCTGACGGCCCCGCACCCCGACGGCCCGGGTCCGGCACCCGGACCCGGCACCCGGACCCTGCACCCCGGGCCGCGCCCCCGCGGGGGCGCGGCCCGAGGCCCGGGGGAGGCCCCCTACCGGCGGCCCGCGGGCACCAGCCGGCCCAGCAGCCGGCCGAAGTCGATCAGCCGGGCGATCTGGCCCGGCCCGCCGTCGTCCAGCGACTTGGAGAACCGGAACGCCTCCGGCCGGAACCGCGCGGTCGCCACGCCCCCGTCCTCGCCCGGCGCCGCCGACAGCTCCTGCAGCGTGCCGGTGGCCACCACGAGGTAGACGCCGCGGTTCGTCCGCACGCCGTTCTCGTCGCGGCCCACCATGGTCCGCATCCCCACGTGGCCGACCGCGCCCAGCGGCAGCACCTGGACCGAGGAGTCCAGCACGGTGCCGCCGGGCGCCTCACCGTCCGTCACCTCCTCGCTGTGCCAGAGGATCAGCCGCCTGCCGTCGCAGACGGCGGCCTCCTGCCACACCGAGGCCCCGTTCTCGGTCAGGTCCACCACCCGCTCCAGGGTGAAGCCGCGCACCCTGCGCCGCCCCAGCACGCCGGAGACCGCGTCGAGCGCCACGTCCGCGTGGAGGAAGTAGGAGCGGGCCGCGTCCTGGAAGCGCCCGTAGGGCGACCAGTCGCTGCCGGCCCGCCCGCCGTGCGGCCCCTCCTCCGGCCTCGGGTCCGTCGTACGCCAGGCACCGCTGATCCGGAACATGCGCACCGCCTCACCGCCCGTCCCCCGCCGGGATCGCCGTCTGGTGGCAGCTACCTACCCAGTCACCCGGCGATCTTCACATATCCGGCGGTGCGCCGCCGCCCGGACGCGGTCACAGCCAGCCGCTGCGCTTGAACACGCGGTACAGGCCCGCGCAGACACCTGCCATGAGCAGCAGCACCGCCGGGTACCCCCACACCTGCCGCAGCTCCGGCATATGGGTGAAGTTCATCCCGTAGATCCCGGCGATCATGGTGGGGACGGCGGCCAGCGCCGCCCAGGCCGAGATCTTGCGCATGTCGTTGTTCTGCTGGACGCTCACCTGCGCCAGGTTGGCGCTCAGGATGTCCGACAGCAGCCGGTCCAGCGCCTCGACCTGCTCGTTGGCCCGGGCCAGGTGGTCGCCCACGTCCCGGAAGAAGGGGCGGGTCCCCTCCGGCACGAACGGCACCCCGCCGCCGGTGAGGCGCGCCACCGGGTCCTGCAGCGGCGCCGTGGCCCGGCGGAACTCCACGATCTGCCGCTTGAAGCCGTAGATCCGCTCGGCGACGGACCCGCTGCCGCGGGCCGAGCGCGACGTCTGCGGGGCGAAGACCGACGCCTCCAGCTCCTCCAGGTCGACCTGGAGCTCCGCCGAGATGTCGAGGTAGGTGTCGACTACCTCGTCGCAGACCGCGTACATCACCGCGCCCGGGCCGTGCCGCATCACGTCGGGCTGCTCCTCCAGGCGTTTGCGCACCTGCGCCAGCGGGCTGCCGGGACCGTGCCGCACGGTCACCACGAAGGCGTCGCCGACGAACATCATCAGCTCACCGGTGTGCACGGTGTCGTGCTCGTCGTCGTAGCCGACGGTCTTCAGCACCAGGAACAGCGAGTCGTCGTACGACTCCAGCTTGGGCCGCTGGTGGGCCCGGACCGCGTCCTCCACGGCCAGCGGGTGCAGGCCGAACTCGTCCGTCACCAGGGCGAACTCGTCCTCCGTGGGCTCGTGCAGCCCGATCCAGACGAAGGTGTCCCCGGCCTTGCGGGCGGCCTCCACGGCGTCGGAGAAGTCCTCCGGGCCCTTGGTCCGGCTGCCGTTGCGGTAGATGGCGCAGTCCACGATCACGTGAGGATTCTCGCCCCCCGGGCGCCCGCGAAACAGCCCGGGGTGCCGCGGACCTCCGAGGGGCGGCTTAGGCTGGGCCGCATGCCGACCCTGCTGCTCGTCCGCCACGGCCGCTCCACCGCGAACTCCTCCGGCGTCCTCGCCGGCTGGAGCCCCGGGGTCGACCTCGACGACGAGGGCCGGGCCCAGGCCGCGGCCCTGGCCGCCCGCCTCGCCGGGGTGCCGCTGGCCCGGGTGGTCTCCAGCCCCCTGGACCGCTGCCGCCAGACCGTGCAGCCGCTGCTCGCCGCCCGCCCCGAGCTGGGCACGGCCGACCTCGACGAGCGCGTCGGGGAGTGCCGGTACGGCGACTGGACGGGCCGCCCGCTCGCGGAGCTGGCGAAGGAGCCCCTGTGGCGCACCGTGCAGGACCACCCCTCCGCCGCGGTCTTCCCCGGACCCGAGGGCGAGTCGCTCGCCGCCATGAGCCGACGGGCGGTGGAGGCCGTGCGCGAGTGGGACGCGCGGGTGGCCGAGGAGCACGGGCCCGACGCGGTCTGGCTCGCCTGCACCCACGGCGACATCATCAAGGCGGTGGTGGCCGACGCGCTCGGCCTGCACCTGGACCTCTTCCAGCGGATCTCCGCCGACCCGGCGTCGGTCACCGCGGTCCGCTACACCCCGCTGCGGCCCTTCCTGCTGCGGCTCGGCGACACCGGCGACCTGTCCTCGCTCGTCCCGCGGACGCCGGCCCCCGGCGGGGACGCCGCGGAGCGGTCGGACGCCGTGGTCGGCGGCGCCACCGGCGCCTGACCGCCGGCCCGCGGGGCCCGCGCCGGGCCTCCGGCGGCCGCCGCCCGGCCGGGCCCGGACCTCCGCTGCGCCCGCCCCCTCGCAGGTGGGTAGGGTGAGAGGCGGACCACGACGTCAGCAGAGGCAGAAGTATCGGAGCAGCGCGTGCCCCGTCAGGTGTTCTTCTACGACCAGCCAGAACGGTTCGTCGCCGGCACGGTCGGCGAGCCCGGCGACCGCACCTTCTTCCTCCAGGCCACGGGGGGCGGCCGCACCACCAGCGTCCTCCTGGAGAAGACGCAGGTCGCGGCCCTGGCCGAGCGCGTCGACGAACTGCTCGACGAGGTGCTGCGGCGCAGCGGCGGCACCGCCCCGGTGCCGGCGGTCGCCCCCTCCGAGCTGGTCGACGTGGCCCCGCTGGACCTGCCGCTGGTCGAGGAGTTCCGGGTCGGCACCATGGCGCTCGCCTGGGACGGCAGCGAGGAGTGCGTGGTCGTCGAGGCCCAGGCGCTGGTGGAGGCGGGCGAGGACGACGAGGACGCGGACGACGACGAGCTGATCGAGGACGAGGAGAACGGCCCGCCGCTGCTGCGGGTCCGGATCAGCGGCGCGATGGCCCGGGTCTTCGCCAAGCGCGCCCTCGACCTGGTCGCCGCCGGGCGCCCGCCGTGCCCGTTCTGCAGCCTGCCGCTGGACCCCGAGGGCCACATCTGCCCGCGCGCGAACGGGTACCGGCGCTGAACCCCGCCGACCCCGCCCCCCGCACGGCCGGCGACGCCGCCCCGGCCGCGGGGCCCGACGCGCCCCGGCCCGCCGGAACCGCCGCGCCCGCCGGGGCCCCGGACGCCCGCGAGGCGGCCCCCGGACCCGGCCACGGGGCCGCGGGGGAGCCCGACGCGGCCCCGGAGGTGCCGGAGGTGCCGGAGGCCGACCCCGCCGCCTCCGCCGCGCTCGCCGCCGACCCGGAGCGCGCCCTGGCGCTGCTCCGCTCCGGCGCCCTCACGGTCCACGGGCAGCTCGGCGACGCCTCCAACACCGTGCTGTACTGCACCGTCGCCCTGGACGGCCTGGAGGCCGTCTGCGTGTACAAGCCGGTGGACGGCGAGCGGCCGCTGTGGGACTTCCCCGACGGCACCCTGGCCGGCCGCGAGGTCGCCGCCCACGAGGTCGCCGCGGCCGCCGGCTGGGCGATGGTCCCGCCGACGGTGCTGCGCGACGGCCCGTTCGGCGAGGGCATGGTCCAGCTGTGGGTGGAGCCCGACCCGCAGGCCCGGCTGCTGGCCCTCCAGGACGCCGAGGAGGCCGAGCCCGGCTGGCTGCCCGTCGGCCGCGCCGACGTCGGCGGCGGCCGCACCGCGCTGCTGGTGCACGCCGACGACCCGCGCCTGCGGCGCCTCGCCGTCCTGGACGCGGTGCTCAACAACGCCGACCGCAAGGGCGGCCACCTGCTGCCCGCCGCCGACGGGCGGCTGTACGGCATCGACCACGGCGTGACCTTCGCCGTCCCCGGCAAGCTGCGCACCCTGCTGTGGGGCTGGGCCGGGGAGCCGCTGCCGGAGGAGGCGCTGGAGGTGCTGCGCAAGCTCGCCGCGGACCTGGCGGGCGCGCTGGGCGAGCGGCTGCGGCCGCTGCTGACCGCCGCCGAGATCGCCGCGGCCCGGCGGCGGACGGCCGCGCTGCTGGACTCCGGCCGCCACCCCGGGCCCTCGGGGGACTGGCCCCCGGTGCCCTGGCCGCCGATCTGACCTGCCGGGCCGTCCCGGACCGGCCGCCCCCCCGGTCCGCCGGGGGCGGGCCGGGGACGACCCGAAGCCCGTTGGCCGCCGAAAAGATGGTCCGGTTAAAGTTTTGGGCATGCATGCCTGGCCCGCCACAGACGTCCCCGCCCTCCCCGGCCGCGGGAACCCCCTGCGCATCCACGACACCGCCGCAGGGCGCACCCGGGAGGTCGTTCCCGAGGGCCCCACGGCCCGCCTCTACGTGTGCGGCATCACCCCCTACGACGCCACCCACCTGGGCCACGCGGCCACCTACACCGCGTTCGACCTGGTCCAGCGGGTGTGGCGGGACGCGGGGCACGACGTGCTCTACGTCCAGAACGTAACCGACGTCGACGACCCGCTGCTGGTGCGGGCCGCCGAGACCGGCGTCGACTGGACCGAGCTCGCCGAGCGCGAGACCGCCCTCTTCCGCGAGGACATGACCGCCCTGCGGATGCTGCCGCCGGCCCACTACGTCGGCGCGGTGGAGTCCATCCCGTGGATCGTGCCGCTGGTGCAGCGGATGCTGGACAGCGGCGCCGCCTACGAGCTCGACGGCGACGTCTACTTCTCCGTCGAGTCCGACCCGCACTTCGGGGAGGTCTCCCGCCTCACCCCCGAGGAGATGCTGCCGCTCTTCGGCGAGCGCGGCGGCGACCCGGACCGCCCCGGCAAGAAGCACCGCCTGGACCCGCTGCTGTGGATGGCCGCCCGCCCGGGCGAGCCCTCCTGGGAGACGGAGCTGGGCCGCGGCCGGCCCGGCTGGCACATCGAGTGCGTGGCCATCGCCCTGCGCCACCTGGGCATGTCCTTCGACGTCCAGGGCGGCGGCAGCGACCTGGCCTTCCCGCACCACGAGATGGGCGCCGCGCACGCCGACGCGGTGACGGGCGAGCACCCCTACGCCCGGGCGTACGTCCACGCCGGGATGGTGGCGCTGGACGGCGAGAAGATGTCCAAGTCCCGCGGGAACCTGGTCTTCGTCTCCCGGCTGCGCGCCGCGGGCGTCGACCCCGCGGCGATCCGCCTCGCGCTCCTCGCCCACCACTACCGCTCGGACTGGGAGTGGACCGACGCGGTGCTGGACGAGGCCGTGCGCCGGCTCGGCCGCTGGCGGGCGGCGGTCTCCCGCCCGGACGGCCCCCCGGCCGAGCGGCTGCTGGCGGAGGTCCGCGCGGCGCTCGCCGAGGACCTGGACGCCCCGCGGGCGCTGGCCGCGGTCGACCGCTGGGCCGCGCTGCAGGAGGCGGAGGGCGGCGAGGACACCGGCGCCCCCGGGCTGGTCTCCCGCACCGTCGACGCGCTGCTCGGCGTGGCGCTCTGACCCCGAAGAGGCCCTCCCCGCACCGTCCGTGACGCGCCGTCAGTCCTGGTGACGCACCGTCGGGCCGCCCTCCGGGGCGGCCCGACGGCTTTCCGGACGCCCTTCCCGGGCGCCCCTCCCGCTGCGCCCCGGCCGGAATCCGGCGGAGGGCGGCCGGGCGGCGACGCCCGGCCTTGACAGGATCATGCTTGGTCTAGTCCACTGGGGGCGGCGGACGACCGGCGGCTGCCCGACGCCGGTCGCCCGCCACCGGGCCGCCGCACGGCCGCTACCGGCCGTCGCCGTCCCGGTCGGCCGGCCCGCCGGGGCCGGACGCGCCGCCGTCCTCCTCCGCGGGGCCGGCGGGGCCGCTCTCCGCGTCCGTACCCGGGGCCGCCTCCCGCTCCCCGGGAGCCCGCCCGCCGTCCGGCAGCTCCGGGCCCGGCCGCCCGCCCGCCGGACCGTCCGGCGGCGCCGGCCTCGCCGGCGAGGGCCGCTCCGGCGCCCGCTGCTCCTGGCCCCGGTGCTCGGGCCCCCTGCGCTCCGGACCCCGGGACTCCTCCCGCCGGAAGGACCCCGCCCGGCCGCCCTCGGCGCCCTCGCCCGGCTCCGCCGGCCCCTGGTCGCCCCGCCGCCGCAGGTACCGCTCGAACTCGCGGGCGATGGCGTCGCCGGACGCCTCCGGCAGCTCCGCGGTGTCCCGCGCCTCCTCCAGCTGCTGCACGTACTCGGCCACCTCGCTGTCCTCGGCGGCCAGCTGGTCCACGCCGATCTGCCAGGCGCGGGAGTCCTCCGGCAGCTCGCCCAGCGGGATCCGCAGGTCCAGCAGGTCCTCGACCTTGTTGAGCAGCGCCAGGGTCGCCTTGGGGTTCGGGGGCTGCGCCACGTAGTGCGGCACCGCCGCCCAGAACGTCACCGCCGGCACCCCGGCGTGCGCGCACGCCTCCTGGAGGACGCCCACGATGCCCGTCGGCCCCTCGTACCGGCTCTCCTCCAGCTCCAGGCTCCGGGCCAGCCCCGGGTCGGAGGTCACGCCGCTGACCGGCACCGGGCGGGTGTGGGGGGTGTCCCCGAGCAGCGCGCCCAGCACCACCACCATCTCCACGCCCAGCTCGTGGGCGAAGCCCAGCAGCTCGTTGCAGAACGACCGCCAGCGCATGCTCGGCTCGATGCCCCGCACCAGCACCAGGTCCCGCGGGCGGGGCTCGGTCACCCGGACCACCGACAGCCGGGTCGTCGGCCAGGTGATGCGGCGCACCGCGCCGTCCATCCACACCGTCGGCCGGTTGACCTGGAAGTCGTAGTAGTCCTCGGCGTCCAGGGCGGCGAACACCTTGCCGCCCCACACCTGGTCCAGGTGCCCCACCGCCGCGGAGGCGGCGTCCCCGGCGTCGTTCCAGCCCTCGAACGCGGCCACCATGACCGGGTCGATCAGCTCGGGCACGTCCTCGAGCTCGATCACCCAGCGCCTCCCTCCGGCCGCTCCGGCGGCCCCGGCCGGTCCCCGCGCGGGGCCCTCCCGGAGCCGGCCCGGACCGGCTGCCGACTTCCGACGCCCGCGCGGCGGCTCGCCCCGCGGACCGTACGTGACCAGCCTACGGGCAAAGGCGGGGCCTGCTCCCTCATCCGGCCGGGCGCCGCACCGCCCAGCCCGCACGGTAGTCCGACCAGTCCCGCGGGGTCGCGGTGAAGTCGACGTACAGCGCCACGCCGAACCGCTCCCGACCGGGCTCGGTGCGCCCCAGCCCCAGCCGCACCCCGCGGACCGCCGCCGCCACCGTCTCGGCGTGCCCCCAGTGCCCGAACTTCTCCTCCCGGTACGCGGGCAGGCCCATGAGCAGGTCCACCCGGCCGGGCACGGCCTCCAGCGCGAGGGCGGTCTGCTGCGCCACGTACCCGCTGTACAGCGACTCCAGGGGGGTCCCGGTGTCGTACGACATCACCGCCACCTGGTCGACCCGCCGCGCGACCTGCCCGAAATATGCCTGCGACCACCACTTGGGGTGGTCGGCCAGCGCCGCGGCCGCGCGGTGCAGGCCGGGCAGCGGGTCGATCTGCGGGGTCGCCGCCGAGAGCACCGCGCCGCGGCGGGCCGTCACCGCGCGGGTGCGGTCCAGGACGTCCAGGAAGCCGGGGTCCCCGGAGCGGACCGGCTCCAGGTCCAGGTGCACCCCGGCGAAGTCCGCGTCCAGGACCTGCCCGGCGGAGGCGGCGACGGCCGCCCGCACCGCGGGCCGGTCCAGGTGCAGCCCCTCCGGGTGCTCGGGCGCCACCACGTCGCCCAGCCAGGCGTGCACCCGCAGCCCCGGCGCGGCCCGGTGCAGCTCGCCGACCAGCCGGCGCGCCCGCGGGTACAGCCGGGGGTCCAGCGTGCCGTCGTGCCCCAGCGGGCCGGCGTGGACGTACAGGTCGCGGATGCCCGTGGTGCGCAGGTCCGCGGCGAGGGCGGCCGTGTCCGCCGGACCCCTGCGGCCGTCCACCCAGGCGTGGCCGAGCCACAGCGCGTCCCGGCCGCGGGTGCGGGCGTCCGCCCGCGGCTCCCCGGCCCCCTCCAGCCGCAGCGCCGCCGCGGCCGCCGCCACCGGCGCCGCCAGGACCGCGAGCACCACCGCCAGCGCCACCGCGGCCCGCCGCGGCCGCGACAGCCCCCGCCACCACCGCCGGGACCGGCCCGGCAGCCCGGCCACCGCCGCGGCACCCGTTCGCAGTACCCCCACCGAAGACCCCGCCCCTCCCCGTCGTCCCCGGTCCGCGCCCGCACCCGGGCCGCCGGGGCCGCCCAGGATACGGAACGCCGCCGACGCTTCCGCGGCCGCCGGATACGCTGGCCGGGTGCGGTCCCGAACCGACGGGGCGCGCATAGCCGACAGCCGTCGCACCCAGGGAGCATCACCATGGCCGTTGCCGTCCCGTCCGCAGCCCACCAGCGCAGGGCCGACGCCCTGCGCGAGGCCCTCGCCACCCGCGTCGTGGTGGCCGACGGGGCGATGGGCACGATGCTCCAGGCGCACGACCCCACGCTGGACGACTTCGAGGGCCACGAGGGCTGCAACGAGATCCTCAACACCTCCCGTCCCGACATCGTCCGCTCCGTCCACGAGGCGTACTTCGAGGTCGGCGTCGACTGCGTGGAGACCAACACCTTCGGGGCCAACCTCGGGGCCCTGGGCGAGTACGGCATCGCGGACCGCATTTTCGAGCTCTCCCGGGCCGGCGCCGCCGTCGCCCGCGAGGCCGCCGACCGCTTCGCCACCGAGGACCGGCCCCGCTGGGTGCTCGGGTCCATCGGCCCGGGCACCAAGCTGCCGACCCTCGGCCACGCCCCGTACGCGGCGCTCCGCGACGCCTTCCAGGAGAACGCCGCCGGACTGGTCGCGGGCGGCGCCGACGCCCTGCTCGTGGAGACCAGCCAGGACCTGCTGCAGACCAAGGCCGCGGTGCTCGGCGCCAAGCGGGCGCTGGCCGAGGCCGGCCTGGACCTGCCGGTCTTCGTCCAGGTCACCGTCGAGACCACCGGCACCATGCTGCTGGGCTCGGAGATCGGCGCGGCGCTCACCGCCCTGGAGCCGCTCGGCGTCGACCTCATCGGCCTGAACTGCGCCACCGGCCCCGCCGAGATGAGCGAGCACCTGCGCCACCTGGCGAAGAACGCCCGCGTCGGCCTGTCCTGCATGCCCAACGCCGGACTGCCCGTCCTCGGCAGGGACGGCGCCCACTACCCGCTCACCCCGGCCGAGCTGGCCGACGCCCACGACGTCTTCACCCGCGAGTACGGGCTCTCCCTGGTCGGCGGCTGCTGCGGCACCACCCCCGAGCACCTGCGGCAGGTCGTCGAGCGGGTGCGCGGCCGCGAGGTGGCCGCCCGCGACCCGCGCCCGGAGCCGGGCGCCTCCTCGCTGTACCAGGCGGTGCCGTTCCGGCAGGACACCTCCTACCTGGCCATCGGCGAGCGCACCAACGCCAACGGGTCCAAGAAGTTCCGCGAGGCCATGCTGGCGGGGGACTGGCAGGCCTGCGTGGAGATCGCCCGCGAGCAGATCCGCGACGGCTCCCACCTGCTGGACCTCTGCGTCGACTACGTCGGCCGCGACGGCACCGCCGACATGCGGGAGATCGCCGGACGCCTGGCCACCGCCTCCACGCTGCCGATCGTGCTCGACTCCACCGAGGTCGACGTGCTGCGGGCCGGCCTGGAGGCGCTGGGCGGCCGCGCGGTGCTCAACTCCGTCAACTACGAGGACGGCGACGGTCCGGACTCCCGCTTCGCCCGCATCGCCTCGCTGGCCCGCGAGCACGGCGCCGGCCTGATCGCGCTGACCATCGACGAGGAGGGCCAGGCCCGCACCGCGGAGCACAAGGTGGCCGTCGCCGAGCGGCTGATCGCCCAGCTCACCGGCGAGTACGGCATCGAGGAGTCCTCGATCCTCGTCGACTGCCTGACCTTCACCCTGGGCACCGGGCAGGAGGAGTCCCGCCGGGACGGCGTCGAGACCATCGAGGCGATCCGCGAGCTCAAGCGCCGCCACCCGGCCGTGCAGACCACCCTCGGCCTGTCCAACATCTCCTTCGGCCTGAGCCCGGCCGCGCGCGTGGTGCTGAACTCGGTCTTCCTGCACGAGTGCGTCGAGGCCGGCCTGGACTCCGCGATCGTGCACGCCTCCAAGATCCTGCCGATGGCGCGGATCCCCGAGGAGCAGCGCGAGGTGGCCCTGGACCTGGTGTACGACCGCCGGCGTGAGGGCTACGACCCGCTGCAGCGGCTGCTCCGGCTCTTTGAGGGCGTCTCCTCGGCGTCGGTGCGGGCGTCCAAGGCCGAGGAGCTGGCCGCGCTGCCGCTGGAGGAGCGCCTGCAGCGCCGCATCGTCGACGGCGAGCGCACCGGCCTGGAGGCCGACCTGGACGAGGCCCTGGCGGCCCGGCCCGCGCTGGAGATCATCAACGAGACGCTGCTGGAGGGCATGAAGACGGTCGGCGAGCTCTTCGGCTCCGGCCAGATGCAGCTGCCGTTCGTGCTCCAGTCGGCCGAGGTGATGAAGACCGCGGTGGCCCACCTGGAGCCGCACATGGAGAGGAGCGGCAGCCAGGGCAAGGGCACCATCGTGCTGGCCACCGTCAAGGGCGACGTCCACGACATCGGCAAGAACCTCGTCGACATCATCCTGTCCAACAACGGCTACAACGTCGTCAACCTGGGCATCAAGCAGCCGGTCTCGGCGATCCTGGACGCCGCGCAGGAGCACGGCGCCGACGTCATCGGCATGTCGGGCCTGCTGGTCAAGTCCACGGTGATCATGAAGGAGAACCTGGAGGAGCTCAACCAGCGCGGCCTGGCCGCCGACTACCCGGTCATCCTCGGCGGGGCCGCCCTCACCCGCGCCTACGTCGAGCAGGACCTCCACGAGGTCTACGACGGCGAGGTCCGCTACGCCCGCGACGCCTTCGAGGGCCTGCGGCTGATGGACGCCCTGATCGCGGTCAAGCGCGGGGTCCCCGGCGCCGCGCTGCCCGAGCTGCGGCAGCGCCGGGTCGCGGCCCGCCCGCGGGCCGAGGAGGCGGAGGAGAACCGGGGCGCCGTCCGCTCCGACGTGGCGGTCGACAACCCCGTCCCCGCCCCGCCCTTCCTGGGCGACCGCATCGTCAAGGGCATCCCGCTCGCCGACTACGCGTCCTGGCTGGACGAGGACGCCCTCTTCAAGGGCCAGTGGGGCCTCAAGGCGTCCCGGTCCGGCGACGGCCCCACCTACGAGGAGCTGGTGGAGACCGAGGGCCGTCCCCGGCTGCGGATGTGGCTGGACCGCCTCCAGACCGACGGCCTGCTGGAGGCCGCCGTGGTGTACGGGTACTACCCGGCCGTCTCCAAGGGCGACGACCTGGTCGTCCTCCACGAGGACGGCACCGAGCGGACCCGGTTCACCTTCCCCCGCCAGCGCCGCGGCCGGCGGCTCTGCCTGGCCGACTTCTTCCGCCCGGAGGAGTCGGGGGAGCGCGACGTGGTGGGCTTCCAGGTCGTCACCATGGGCGGCCGCATCTCCGAGGCGGCCAACGAGCTCTTCGCCGCCGACGCCTACCGCGACTACCTGGAGCTGCACGGCCTCTCCGTGCAGCTCGCCGAGGCGCTGGCGGAGTACTGGCACGCCCGGGTCCGCTCCGAGCTGGGCTTCGCCGGGGAGGACCCGGACGACGTCCGCGACATGTTCGCCCTGAAGTACCGCGGCGCCCGCTTCTCGCTCGGCTACGGCGCCTGCCCCGACCTGGAGGACCGGGCCAAGATCGCGGACCTGCTGCGGCCGGAGCGGATCGGGGTCGAGCTGTCGGAGGAGTTCCAGCTCCACCCCGAGCAGTCCACCGACGCCATCGTGATCCACCACCCGGAGGCGAAGTACTTCAACGCCCGGTGACCCGCCGGCCCCGGCGCGGGGGCCGCGTCCCCGACGTGCCGACGCGGCGCCGCCGGGGCGCCGCGGCCCGGGCGGCCCGCGCGGCCCGGACGTGCGTATCATGGACGGCCCTTCCGGCACCGCCGGAGGGGCCGTCCGCACCCGGACCGGATCCGGCACCGCAACCGCACCGCACCGCACCCGTATCCGCACCGCAGAACCGACCCGAGGGGCCCCGCCCGTGACCACCACCTCCGCCGCCGCCTCCCGAGCCGACTCCGGCAGCTCCGGGCTCCAGGCCGTCCTCCTCGACATGGACGGCACCCTGGTGGACACCGAGGACTTCTGGTGGCAGGCGGAGAGCACCCTGCTGGCCGAGCTCGGCCACCGGCTCGACGAGTCGCACCGCTCCAAGGTCGTCGGCGGCCCCATGTCCCGGGTGGTGGACTACCTCATCGACACCACCGGCGTGCCGCTCACCGCCGCCGAGCTCTCCATGATGATCAACCAGCGGTTCACCGAGCTGCTGGCCGGAGGGGTGCCGCTGATGCCGGGCGCCGACCGGCTGCTCGACGAGCTCGCCGAGCACGGCGTGCCCACCGCCCTGGTCTCCGCCTCCCACCGGCACGACATCGACCTGGTGATGCGCACCCTGGGGGCCCACCGGTTCGCCTTCTCGGTCGCCGGCGACGAGGTCACCCGCACCAAGCCCCACCCCGACCCGTACCTGGTCGCCGCCGCCCGGCTGGGCGCCGAGCCCGCCCGCTGCGTCGTCGTCGAGGACTCTCCCACCGGGGTGCGGTCCGCCGAGGCCGCCGGGTGCACGCTGGTCGCGGTCCCGTCCGTGGCCCGCATCGAGGAGGCGCCGGGGCGCACCGTGGTGCCCTCCCTGGAGCACGTCGACCTGGCGCTGCTGCGCCGCCTGGTGCCCGCCCCGGTGTGACCCTCGTTACCCGCCCCCGTCCCGGCGGCCCGTACAAGGCGGACAATCATCCCCAAGTCGGCCCGCCCCCGGCGGCCCCGCACCGGTGGCCGCTTCCCGGTGCGCACGGACGTTGTGGCACGCTACACACGATCGACACCCCGTGGCGGTCCCGTCGGCCCCCCTCCCCGCAGCCTGACGGACCGCCACCCCAGGCCCGCACACCGCTCCGTGGCGTCCACCCGCGCCCGCCGGCCGGTCCGCGGGCCGCACGGCATGGCCGCTGCGTCGCACCACGCCGCAGCGGGCGCGGCCCGTCCCCACACCCCGGGGGCGGGCGCGGCAACGAGCGGCGCCCTGACCGCCGGTCTGGAGAAGAAGAGAAGAGATGTCAGCAGTCACACGACTGGCGGTGCTCGGCTGCGCCGGCCTGGTCGCCTCGACGGTCGCCGCGTGCGGCTCCTCCACGCCCGGCGGCGCCGGCGGGGGCTCGAAGGCGATAACCATGGGCACCACCGCGGTGACCAGCACCTTCGACCCGGCCGGCGCCTACGACGCCGGCTCCTGGATGGTGCTCGCCAACACCCACCAGACGCTGCTGAGCTTCCCGGCGGGCGCCACCACGCCGCAGCCCGACGCGGCCCAGTCCTGCTCCTTCGCCGGCGGCAGCGCGACCGAGTACACCTGCACCCTGCGCAGCGGGCTGAAGTTCGCCAACGGCCACCCGCTCACGGCCCAGGACGTCGTCTTCTCCTTCACCCGGATGAAGAAGATCCACGACCCGTCCGGCCCGGCGGACGCCCTCTTCAGCACCCTGGCGTCGACCGAGGCCAAGGGCGACGACCAGGTGGTCTTCCACCTCAACGCCCCCGACGCGATCTTCCCCTCCAAGATCGCCACCGCGGCGGGCTCCATCGTCGACCACCAGGTCTACCCGGCGGCCTCCCTGCTGCCCAACAGCCGCATGGTCGGCTCCGGCCCCTACAAGGTCGACGGCATCGACGAGATGTCCGCCGCCGACGGCGGGGCCAAGGTGCCCGGCACCGTGCACATGAGCGCCAACCCGGACTACAAGGGCAGCATCACCAAGCTGGAGAACAGCGCCTTCAACCTGCGCTACTTCAACGAGGCCGCCGAGATGAAGTCCGCGCTGGACAGCGGCGACATCGACCTCACCGACAGCGGGCTCGACCCCAAGGACGCCCTGGCCTACAAGGATGCGTCCCTCAAGGGGACCGGCGGCGTCAAGGTCGTCGAGGGCACCGGGGCCGAGAGCCGCTACATGGTCTTCAACACCAAGGACCCGGTCGTCGGCCGCACCGCCGTGCGCCGCGCCATCGCCCAGCTGCTGGACCGCAAGGCCATCGCCCGCGACTCCCACCAGCGCACCGTGCAGGCCCTCTACTCGGTCGTCCCCGCGGGCATCCTCGGCAGCGACACGGCCTTCTACAGCGAGTACGGCGACCCCAGCGTCGCCGCCGCCCGCCGGATCCTGCGCACCGCCGGCATCAAGGCCCCGGTGGACTTCTCGCTCACCTGGTCCCGCTCCTCGGTCAACCGCGTCGAGGCGGAGCAGATCAAGCAGCAGCTGGAGGCCAGCGGCCTGTTCAGCGTCGAGGTGAAGCAGGAGGCCGACTGGACCACCTTCACCAAGAACTGGCAGCGCGGCGTCTACCAGGCCTACACCGTCTCCTGGGTGCCCGACTACCCCGACGCGGACAACTACATCGTCCCGCTGGTGGTCCACGGCGGCGCGTTCGGCAACAGCTGGGACAGCCCGGAGATCAGCGACCGCCTGGTCCCGCAGACCCGCAAGGTCGCCGACCGCAGCGCCACCCTGGACCAGTTCGCCGCGATGCAGCGGATCGTCGCCCACGGCTCCCCGCTGATCCCCCTCTGGCAGAGCAAGTCGTTCTACGCCTGCAAGGACGACATCAGCGGCCTGGAGTCCACCGTGGACGTCACCGGCATCTTCCGCTTCTGGCAGATCGGCCGCATCGACGGCTGACCGCGCACCGCGGACCGCCGAGGTCCGCGGCCGGACCCGAGGGGCCGGCCGGAGCACCCGCTCCGGCCGGCCCCCGTGCGTGCGGCCCCCGTGCGTGCGGCCCCCGTGCGTGCGGCCCCCCGCGGGGGGCCGCACGGCCGCGCCTACAGGGCGCCCGGGCGGACCAGGCCGCTCTCGTAGGCGTACACGGCCGCCTGCACCCGGTCGCGCAGGCCCAGCTTGGTCAGCACGTGGCCCACGTGGGTCTTCACCGTCGTCTCGCTGACGAACAGCTCGGCGGCGATCTCCGCGTTGGACAGCCCCCGCGCCACCAGCCGCAGCACCTCCACCTCGCGCTCGGTGAGCGTGCCCAGCGAAGCGGGCGGCGCCTCGTCGCCCGAGGGCAGCCGGGTGGCGTACATGTCCAGCAGCCGGCGCGTCACGCTGGGCGCCAGCATCGCGGCGCCGTCCGCCACCACCCGGATCGCCTGCACCAGCTCCTCCGCCGGCACGTCCTTGAGCAGGAAGCCGCTCGCCCCCGCCCGCAGCGCCTCCACGACGTACTCGTCCAGGTCGAAGGTGGTGAGCACCAGCACCTTCGCCGGCCCGTCCCGGCCCGGTCCGGCGATCCGCCGGGTGGCCTCCACGCCGTCCATCCGGGGCATCCGGATGTCCATCAGCACCACGTCCGGCTGCAGTGCCCGCACCTGGTCCAGGGCCTGCTGGCCGTCGCCGGCCTCGCCCACCACGGCCAGGTCGGGCTCGGCCTCCAGGATCATCCGGAAACCGGTGCGCAGCAGCGGCTGGTCGTCGACCAGCAGCACTCGGATCGTCACCACGACTCCTCGGTCGTCCTCGGCTCGGGCAGCACGTCGAGCGGGTAGGGCGGCGGCGTACCGCCGAAACTCGGGCACAGGGCGCGGTGGTCGCACCAGTCGCACAGGCGGCTCGGGCGGGGGAGCCACTCGCCGGTCGCCACGGCCCTCCCGATCGCCTCCCACAGGGCCAGCAGCTTGCGCTCCACGGCCCGCAGGTCCTCCGGCTCCGGGTCGTACGCCACCACGTCTCCGCTGCCCAGGTAGACCAGCTGCAGCCGCTTCGGCACCACGCCCCGCAGCCGCCACAGCACCAGCGCGTAGAACTTCATCTGGAACATGGCCTTGCCCTCGAAGTCCCGCGAGGGAGCCCGGCCGGTCTTGTAGTCGACCAGCCGGACCTCGCCGGTGGGCGCCACGTCGACCCGGTCGACGTAGCCGCGCAGCACCAGGCCCGACTCCAGGGCGGTCTCCACGTACAGCTCCCGCTCGGCGGGCTCCAGCCGGTTCGGGTCCTCCAGCCGGAAGTACCCGTCCAGCAGCCGCTCGGCGTCGGCGAGCCAGCCGGCCAGCACCGAGCCGTCCGCGTCGTCGGGGAAGAGGTCCGCCAGCTCGGGGCGCTCGCCCAGCAGCCGCTCCCACTGGGGGCGCAGCAGCTCCCGGGCCCGCTCGGGGGTGCGCTCGCCCGCGGGGCTGTCGAAGAGCCGCTCCAGGACGGCGTGGACCACCGTGCCCCGGGTCGCGGCGGGGCTCGGCGGCTCGGGGAGCCGGTCGATCACCCGGAACCGGTACAGCAGCGGGCAGTTCATGAAGTCGGCCGCCCGCGACGGGGAGAGGCCGGTGGGCGCGGCGGCCGGGCGCCCCGCGGCGGGGGTGCCCACCGCAGGACGGGCCGAGGTCGGCGGTGCGCCGGGCTCCCCGGGCGTGCCGCTGCTGTCGGTCTGGTGCATGCCCCGACCCTATGCCCCGGCGGTGACACCGCGCCGGGCTCCTCCCGGCACCGGCGGCCCCGCGCCCCTCCGCCCGTCCACCGCCTCCCGCCCGTGCCCCGCCCGCGTCCCGTCCGTGTCCCGCCCGCGTCCCGTCCGCGGTCCTCCGGTCTCCCGGGCCGGATGCGGCTGACCCGCCGCCGGAGCGGGTACCAGACCAGGGGTGCCACACCCGCACCGGCCGCCGCACGGGAGCACGCCCGCGATCGTCCGGCACCCGGCCATCACGTAGCGTGGGCGTACGCGTGCGTCCCGGGCCCGCCCCCGGACGCCGCGCCGGACGCGATCTGAAGGGGCCACGGTGAGCGAGACCAGGGGGCAGTCGACGTCGGACGGGGCCCGCCCCGGACCGGCCGGCCCCGACCGCCCCGACCCCTCCGGCCCGGCCCCCCGTGACCCCGGGCGGCCCGGTCCTGGGCCGTCCGGCCCTGGACGGCCCGACGACCCCGAGCGGCCGCGCGGCGGGATCCTCATGGGGCGCCCCTTCGGCGTCCCGGTCTACGTCACCCCCACCTGGTTCGTCATCGCCGCGCTCATCACCTGGGTCTTCGGCAGCCGGCTCGGGACGGTGCTGCCCGGACTGGGCCGCGAGCGCTACCTGCTGGCGCTCTTCTTCGCCGTCGCCTTCTACGCCTCGGTCCTCGTCCACGAACTCGCCCACACCCTGGTCGCGCTCCGCTACCGCCTCCCCGTGCGCCGCATCCAGCTGCAGTTCCTCGGCGGCGTCTCCGAGATCGAGAAGGAGGCGGAGACCCCCGGCCGGGAGTTCTGGCTCGCCTTCTCCGGCCCGCTGCTCTCCCTCGTGACGGGCGGCGTCTTCTACCTGGGCCTCCGCCTCGTGCGGCCCGACACGGTGCCCGGGGTGCTGCTGGCCGGCCTGATGGCCTCGAACGTCGTCGTGGCCGCCTTCAACCTGCTGCCCGGCCTGCCGCTGGACGGCGGCCGCATGCTCCGCGCCGCCGTGTGGCGCGCCACCGGCCGGCCGCTGGCGGGCACCGCGGCCGCCGCCTGGGCGGGCCGCTGCCTCGCGGTGGCCGTCCTGGTCGGGCTGCCCCTGCTGACCGCCCGGCGCACGGCGCCGGCCGCCTCCGGGGCCGACACCCTCACCGACGCCGTCCTCGCCGCCGTCCTGGCGGCGGTCATCTGGAACGGCGCCGGGCAGAGCCTGCGCACCGCCCGCCTCAAGGAGGCGCTGCCGCGGCTGCGGGTGCGCGCCCTCACCCGCCCGGCCGTGCAGGTCGCCGCGGACACCCCGCTCGCCGAGGCCCTGCGGCAGGCCCGCGAGGCGGGGGCCCGCGGCATCGTGGTGGTCGACGGCCGCGGCGAGCCGCGCGCCCTGGTCCGGGAGGCCGCCGTCCTCGCCGTGCCGGAGCGCCGCCGCCCCTGGACCGCCACCGGCGCCCTCGCCCGCGACCTGCTCCCGGGCATGCGGCTGTCCGCCGACGGCGACGGCGAGGAGCTGCTGGCGGCGCTGCGGCGGGCGCCCGCCAGCGAGTACCTGGTCGTCGAGGCGGACGGCACGGTCCACGGGGTGCTCTCCCTCGCCGACGTGGAGCGGGTCCTCGCCGCCGCGATGGCGGGCCGCTGACCGCCGCGTCCCCGCCCGGCTGCGGCCGCGTCCCCGCTCCCGCCCGCCGGCCGCCGCGTCCCGCCTCCCGGCCGGTGCCCGGCGGGGCCCCGCCCCTCCCGGCCTCCGTCGGGCGGGCGGCCGCCGCGTGGTCGGGGGAGCCCCCGGACTGGCACTAGAATGAACCGCATGTCCGAACCGACCGGTGCCGCCCGCCGTCGCGGGCCCTTCCAGGTCGGGGACCAGGTCCAGCTCACCGACCCCAAGGGACGCCACTACACGTTCACGCTCGAGGCCGGGAAGAACTTCCACACCCACAAGGGTTCCTTCCCCCACGACGAGCTGATCGGTGCCCCCGAGGGCACTGTCGTGCGTACCACGGGGAACGTCGCCTACCTCGCGCTGCGGCCCCTGCTCCCCGACTACGTCCTCTCCATGCCGCGCGGCGCCGCGGTGGTCTACCCCAAGGACGCGGGGCAGATCATCTCGATGGCCGACATCTTCCCCGGCGCCCGCGTCGTCGAGGCCGGTGTCGGGTCCGGGTCGCTCTCCACCTACCTGCTGCGCGCGGTCGGCGACCAGGGCATGCTCTCCTCGTACGAGCGCCGGGCCGACTTCGCGGACATCGCCCGCAAGAACGTCGAGCGGTACTTCGGCGGTCCGCACCCCGCGTGGAGGCTGACCGTCGGCGACCTCCAGGACCACCTGGCCGAGACCGAGGTCGATCGGGTCATCCTGGACATGCTCGCCCCCTGGGAGTGCCTGGACGCCGTCTCCAAGGCGCTGGTCCCCGGCGGCCTGGTCTGCTGCTACGTGGCGACCACCACCCAGATGTCGCGCACCGTCGAGGCGCTGCGCGAGCACGGGACGTTCACCGAGCCGCAGGCCTGGGAGACCATGGTCCGCACCTGGCACCTGGAGGGCCTGGCGGTCCGCCCGGACCACCGGATGATCGGCCACACCGGCTTCCTGCTCACCGCCCGCCGGCTCGCCGACGGCGTGGAGCCCCCGCTGCGCCGCCGCCGCCCCTCCAAGGGCGCCTACGGCGAGGACTACGAGGCGGCGGGCGGCGGCGCGGCCTGACGCGCCCCCGCACCGCCCCCGCACGACGGCGGGGCGGGGCGGACCGGTCCTCCGGCCCGCCCCGCCCCGCCGTCCGTGCTCCCCGGGCCGTCCGCGCCCCTCGCCGCACCCCGGCCGCGCCCCGCCTCCGGACCCCCTCCCGCAGCCGCCTCCCGGGGCCTCCGGCAGCCACCCCGGCGGTCCGCACGGCCGCACCGCCCCGGGGGACGCGATCGCGCCACGGTGTGGCAGGATCTGGGCCACATGACATGCCCACCGTTCCGGCGGCCGGGCACACCCGCGCCGGTGGAGGGGATCACCAGGTGGACGCAGCAGCCGAGGCAGCGGACGCGGAGCCGCGTGCGGACGGGGGACGCGGACGGGACGGCGGTCCCGCGCACGCCCGCTCCGGGCCGTTCCACTGGGCGGCCACGGCGGCCGCGGTCGGCGCGGTGATCACCACGGCCGTCGTCACGGCCCCGGCCGAGGGCGCCGCCCGGACGGCCCGCCCGGCCCCCTCCGGGGCCCCCACCGCGCCCGTGGGCCCCGCCGCGCATCCGGTGCCCTCCGCGGCCCCGGCCGCCGCCCCCGACCCGGCCCGTGTCCGGCTGCCGCTGGACTGCGGCCCGTTCCCCGTGAAGGCGGCGCGCTCCTCCTCCGCCGACCTCGACCGCGACGGCCGCCCCGAGACGGTGGTCGCCGCCCACTGCGACGGCGCGAACGGCACACCGCCCGACGGCGTGTACCTCCTCGCGGCAGGGCCCGCGGGCCCGCGGATCGCGGCCACCCTGGTGCGGCCGGAGGAGAACCTCGACGTGCTGGCGCTGGAGGCGGACCGGGACGGCACCGTCACGGCCCGGGTCCAGGGCTACTCCACCCTGGACGTGCCGCGCTGCTGCCCGGACGTCCACCTGATCCTGAGCTGGGCGCGGGCGGGCACCTCGTGGGTCCGCGCGCAGGTCCCGGACCCGCAGTAGGGCGGCCCCGCCCGCACCGCACCGCCCGCACCACCCTGCCCCCGCCGGCCGCCCGCGGGCGGCCGGCGGGGAAGCGGACCGGCCTCGCGGACCGGTCCCGCGGTCCTACTCGGCGTCCGGCCCGTACACCTCCACGCGGTCGCGGGCGCGGCGGACGTGGATGCAGTCGCCCGGGCACTCCTTCGCCGAGTCCACCACGTCCTGAAGCACCGTCAGCGGCACCGGGACCGACGCGCCCGGCTCCTGCCGCAGCTCGTCGTCCTCGCCCTTCACGTAGGCCAGTCCGTCGATGTCGAGCTCGAAGACCTCGGGCGCGTACTGCGCGCAGATCCCGTCGCCGGTGCAGAGATCCTGGTCGATCCACACCTCGAGGGGCTCTGCTTCCGAAGGCCTGTCGGTCGGGGACATCTCGCCTGCCGTTTCTGTCCTGAGTCGCCCCGTCCGGGGCATTCCCGCCATTCGTACAACGATCGGTCCGGTTGCGGCGGCAGCGATCGCTCATTGACCTGATCGACGATACATCTGGTCGCTTTCCGCAGGTGCCGGGTGGGTATCTCCCTGGCGAGGGGAAGCGCGCAAGGGTGAAGATCGGACACGCCCCTTCCGTCTTTCTGATCTAGGGGTTTACACGCCCCCTGGCACAGGTAGGGTCTGGAAGCGTCCAGCTCCCCCGGAGGAGGTGAGGACCGTGGCAGCCCACGATGACGACTACAACCGCAGCAGCGCCAGGCCGGCTCGGGATTCCGAGGAGGCCGCTCAGGTCTCGTTCCTGGAGCAGGAGATTGCCGTGCTGCGCCGAAAGCTCGCCGACTCGCCGCGCCACTCGAGGATCCTCGAGGAGCGCATTGTCGAGCTGCAGACCAACCTGGCCGGTGTGACGGCCCAGAACGAGCGGCTCGCCGCCACCCTCCGCGAGGCCCGCGACCAGATCGTGGCCCTCAAGGAGGAGGTGGACCGGCTCGCCCAGCCCCCGGCCGGATTCGGCACCTTCCTCAGCACCGTCGAGGACGGGACGGCGGACATCTTCACCGGCGGCCGCAAGCTGCGGGTCAACGTCAGTCCCAACATCGACCTCGACGAGCTCCGGCGCGGCCAGGAGGTCCTGCTCAACGAGGCCATGAACATCGTGGACGCCCTCGAGTTCGAGTCCCTCGGCGAGATCGTCACCCTCAAGGAGGTCCTGGAGGACGGCGAGCGCGCCCTGGTGCTCGGCCACACCGACGAGGAGCGCGTGGTCCGGCTCGCCGAGCCGCTGCGCGACAGCCTCCTGCGGTCCGGTGACGCGCTGCTGCTGGAGCCCCGCTCCGGCTACGTGTACGAGGTGATCCCGAAGTCCGAGGTCGAGGAGCTGGTCCTCGAGGAGGTCCCGGACATCGACTACCGGCAGATCGGCGGCCTGGCCAACCAGATCGAGCAGATCCGCGACGCCGTGGAGCTGCCGTACCTGCACGCCGACCTCTTCCAGGAGTACGAGCTCCGGCCGCCGAAGGGCGTCCTGCTCTACGGCCCGCCCGGCTGCGGCAAGACGCTCATCGCCAAGGCCGTGGCCAACTCCCTTGCCAAGAAGGTCGCCGAGGTCACCGGCCGCCCGCAGGGCAAGAGCTACTTCCTCAACATCAAGGGTCCGGAGCTGCTCAACAAGTACGTGGGCGAGACCGAGCGGCAGATCCGTCTGGTCTTCCAGCGGGCCCGGGAGAAGGCGAGCGAGGGCACGCCCGTCATCGTCTTCTTCGACGAGATGGAGTCGCTCTTCCGCACCCGCGGCTCCGGCGTCAGCTCGGACGTGGAGAACACCATCGTCCCGCAGCTGCTCGCCGAGATCGACGGCGTGGAGGGCCTGGAGAACGTCATCGTCATCGGCGCCTCCAACCGCGAGGACATGATCGACCCGGCGATCCTCCGGCCGGGCCGGCTGGACGTCAAGATCAAGATCGAGCGTCCGGACGCCGAGGCGGCCCGGGACATCTTCTCGAAGTACCTCAAGGCCACCCTGCCGCTGCACCCCGACGACCTCAAGGAGCACGGCTCCTCGGCGGACGCCGCCGTGGACGCCATGATCCAGTCGGTCGTGGAGCGGATGTACTCCGAGACCGAGGAGAACCGCTTCCTGGAGGTCACCTACGCCAACGGTGACAAGGAGGTCCTGTACTTCAAGGACTTCAACTCCGGGGCGATGATCCAGAACATCGTGGACCGGGCGAAGAAGATGGCCATCAAGGACTTCCTCGACCACGGCCAGAAGGGCCTGCGCGTCTCCCACCTGCTCGCCGCCTGCGTGGACGAGTTCAAGGAGAACGAGGACCTGCCCAACACCACCAACCCGGACGACTGGGCCCGCATCTCCGGCAAGAAGGGCGAGCGGATCGTCTTCATCCGCACGCTCGTCACCGGCAAGCAGGGCGCCGAGTCCGGCCGATCCATCGACACCGTGGCCAACACGGGTCAGTACCTGTAGGACCGGTCGCCCGGACGGGCCGCCGCACCACCGCCTCCACCGTCCGGCTGCGGGAGACCGCAATCTCCCGCAGCCGGACGGTGCGCGCGGCGGACGATCCGCCCGACGTCCGCCGGTGGTTCTAGGCTCGAAGGGCAGTGCCGCGCCCGGTCGGGGCGCGGTGCCGGGCAAGGAGGGCCGCATGTCAGTACGGCGCGTGATGGGGATCGAGACCGAGTACGGGATCTCCGTCCCCGGACACCCCAACGCCAACGCCATGCTCACCTCGTCGCAGATCGTCAACGCCTACGCGGCGGCGATGCAGCGGGCGAGGCGGGCCCGGTGGGACTTCGAGGAGGAGAACCCGCTCCGGGACGCCCGGGGTTTCGACCTCGCGCGCGAGGTCGCGGACTCCAGCCAGCTCACCGACGAGGACATCGGCCTGGCGAACGTGATCCTGACCAACGGCGCCCGGTTCTACGTCGACCACGCCCATCCGGAGTACAGCGCCCCGGAGACCACCAACCCGCGCGACGCCGTGCTCTGGGACAAGGCCGGCGAGCGGGTCATGGCCGCCGCCGCGGCGCGCGCCGCGGAGCTGCCCGGCGCCCAGCCGATCCACCTCTACAAGAACAACACCGACAACAAGGGCGCCTCCTACGGCTGCCACGAGAACTACCTGATGAGGCGGTCGACGCCGTTCACGGACATCGTCCGCCACCTCACCCCGTTCTTCGTCTCCCGGCAGGTGGTCTGCGGGGCCGGCCGGGTCGGCATCGGCCAGGACGGCTCGGCGCACGGCTTCCAGATCAGCCAGCGCGCGGACTACTTCGAGGTCGAGGTCGGCCTGGAGACGACCCTCAAACGGCCCATCATCAACACCCGGGACGAGCCGCACGCCGACGCCGAGCGCTACCGCCGGCTCCACGTCATCATCGGCGACGCCAACCTCTCCGAGGTCTCCACCTATCTCAAGCTGGGCACGACCGCCCTGGTCCTCTCCATGATCGAGGACGGCTTCATCTCGGTGGACCTCGCCGTGGACCAGCCGGTGCGCACCCTGCACCAGGTCTCGCACGACCCCACGCTCCAGCAGATCGTCACGCTCCGCAACGGCCGCACCCTCACCGCGGTGCAGCTCCAGATGGAGTACTGCGAGCTCGCCCACAAGTACGTCGAGGACCGCTACGGCGCCGACGCCGACGACCAGACCCGCGACGTGCTCGACCGCTGGGAGGACGTCCTCGGCCGCCTGGAGCGCGACCCGATGAGCCTGAGCCGGGAGCTGGACTGGATCGCCAAGAAGGAGATCCTGGAGGGGTACCGGCAGCGCGACGGCCTGGACTGGGACAACCCCCGGCTCCACCTGGTCGACCTGCAGTACTCCGACGTGCGGGCCGAGAAGGGCCTGTACAACCGCCTGGTGGCCCGTGGGCGCTTCGAGCGGCTGCTGGACGAGGACGCGGTCGCCAGGGCCGCCGTCAAGCCCCCGGAGGACACCCGGGCGTACTTCCGCGGCCGCTGCCTGGAGCAGTACGCGGACCACGTCGCGGCCGCCTCCTGGGACTCGGTGATCTTCGACCTGCCCGGACGGGACTCGCTGCAGCGCGTGCCCACGCTGGAGCCGCTGCGGGGCACCCGCAACCACGTGAAGGAGCTGCTCGACCGCTGCCGCACCGCGGAGGACCTCGTCCGCGTGCTGTCCGGCTCGTGACCCGGCGGTCACCAAGGGTGAAGCCCCCCTCCGGGGGGAACCATGAGGAGGAGCACCGGTCGTCGAGGAAGGTGCGCGTAACCGGAGCGCTTGTCACAGCCCGTAGGTAGGGTCTGACCAGTATCGCAGTCGAAGTGAGCGGGGTGAGGGAGATGGCGACCAAGGACACCGGCGGCGGCCAGCAGCGGGCCAACCGCTCCTCCGAGGAGGTCGAGGAGCAGGCCCCCGAGGCGCAGGGCTCGGACGACCTCAAGGAGCGGCAGGACAAGCTCTCCGACGACGTCGACGCCGTCCTGGACGAGATCGACGAGGTGCTGGAGTCGAACGCCGAGGACTTCGTCCGCGGGTTCGTCCAGAAGGGCGGCGAGTAGCGGCAGGACGGCGCCCGGTCCGGGGGACGGGCGGCACCGCGGAGCACTCTCCGGAGTGCTCCGCGGTCTGCTGACCGCCCGGACCGGACCGGGTGCCCGCCCGCCGCGGACGCGGTGCGTTCCCGCACCGCGGACGCGGTGGAAGACGACCATGGAACGGGTAGGGTCCGTGCCGTACTGGTACGGCGGACCGCCGCCTTCTAGGAAGGGATCGTGTGGAAGCCAACACTCACGGCACCGGGCGTCTGCCGGCTGCCTTCCTGACCCCCGGGTCCTCCTCGTTCATCGACTTCCTGGGGCAGCACTCCCCGGAGCTGCTGCCCGGCCGCCGTCCGGCGGCCGGCGCGGCCGCGCTGGAGGCCCCGCACGGGACGACCATCGTCTCGGCCTCCTTCCGCGGCGGCGTGGTGCTGGCCGGCGACCGCCGCGCCACCATGGGCAACGTCATCGCCCAGCGCGACATCGAGAAGGTCTTCCCCGCCGACGAGTACTCCGCGGTCGGCATCGCCGGCACCGCGGGCCTCGCCGTGGAGATGGTGCGGCTCTTCCAGCTGGAGCTGGAGCACTACGAGAAGATCGAGGGCGCCCAGCTCTCCCTGGAGGGCAAGGCCAACCGCCTCTCCACGATGATCCGCGGCAACCTCGGCATGGCCATGCAGGGCCTCGCGGTGGTCCCGATCTTCGCCGGGTACGACCTCGACGAGGGCCGCGGCCGGATCTTCACCTACGACGTCACCGGCGGCCGCTCCGAGGAGCGCGGCTTCGCGGCCACCGGCTCGGGCTCGGTCTTCGCCCGCGGGTCGATGAAGAAGCTCTACCGCGACGACCTCACCGCCGACCAGGCCGCCACCCTGGCCGTCCAGGCCCTGTACGACGCCGCCGACGACGACTCGGCCACCGGCGGCCCGGACCTCGCCCGGCGGATCTTCCCCATCGTGGCCCTGGTGACCGAGGACGGCTTCCGCAGGCTGTCCGACGACGAGGTCGCCGAGATCGCACGCTCGGTGACCGCCGGGCGGATGGAGCAGCCCGACGGGCCCCAGGCGCCGCTGCTGTAGCCCCGGGGGCCCCGCCCCGTCCGCAACCCACCCCCGGCCCCGTCCGGGCCCACCGACAGAAGGGGACGACAGCCGGTGTCGACGCCGTTCTACGTCTCACCCCAGCAGGCCATGGCGGACCGCGCCGAGTACGCCCGCAAGGGCATCGCGCGCGGCCGCAGCGTGGTCGTGCTCACCTACACCGACGGCATCGTCTTCGTGGCGGAGAACACCTCCCGGGCGCTGCACAAGGTCAGCGAGATCTACGACCGCATCGCCTTCGCCGCCGTCGGCCGCTACAACGAGTTCGAGAACCTGCGCATCGGCGGCGTCCGCTACGCCGACCTGCGCGGCTACTCCTACGACCGGGCCGACGTCACCGCCCGCGGCCTGGCCAACGTCTACGCCCAGACCCTCGGCACCATCTTCTCCTCGGTCGGCGAGAAGCCGTACGAGGTCGAGCTGATCGTCGCCGAGGTCGGCAAGGGCCCCGAGGACGACCAGATCTACCGGCTCACCCCCGACGGCTCGGTCGTGGACGAGCACAACAGCGTCGTCGTGGGCGGCAACGCCGACTCCATCGGCAACTACCTGGGCCAGCGCCACCGGTCCGGGCTCACCCTGGCCGAGGCGCTCCGGCTCGCCGTGGACTCCCTGGCCCGGGACCCCAACGGGGGCACCCCCCGCACCATCACCCCGGAGCAGCTGGAGGTGGCCGTGCTGGACCGCAGCCGCCCCCAGAAGCGCAAGTTCAAGCGGGTCCTCGGCGCCCAGCTGGGCCGCCTGCTGGCCGCCGAGGACGACGCGCCCGTCGCGCCCCCGCTGGAGAGGAAGCCGGCCGGGCCGGAGGACGGCGGCGAGGGTGCCGCCGAGGGCGGCGGGGGCCCGTCCGCGCCCCTGCTCTGAGCCCCGCCCCGGAGCCCCTGCGGGACCGGAGCCCCTGAGGGACCCGCCGGGCCCCCTGCGGGCCCCTCCCGGCCCGCCGGGGCCGGGAGGGCCGCCCGGACTCCGCGCGGGCCGTTCCGGCCCCGCGCCGCCGGGCCGGTGCGCCTCCGCGACGACCAGCGGTCGCGGGGGCCCACCGGCATGCCCGGAGCGCCCCCGCACAGGTCCGCGCCGGCCGGGGCGGCGGCCCGCGCCGCCGACGGGGCCGATCGGCGGAAGTCCCGCCGCACCCGCGGGCCGTGATCGAACCGCCGTCCCCGAAACGGTTTCAGAAGCGGCTCAAAAGCGTAAAGTCCCCTCATGGACCGCCGCATTTTCGGGCTGGAGAACGAGTACGGTGTCACCTGCACGTTCCGGGGGCAGCGGCGCCTGTCCCCGGACGAAGTGGCGCGCTACCTCTTCCGCCGTGTCGTCTCGTGGGGCCGCAGCAGCAACGTCTTCCTGCGCAACGGCGCCCGCCTCTACCTGGACGTCGGATCGCACCCGGAGTACGCCACCCCGGAATGCGACGACGTCACCGAACTGGTCACCCACGACAAGGCCGGGGAACGCATCCTCGAAGGGCTCCTCGTGGACGCCGAGAGGCGCCTGCACGAGGAGGGCATCGCCGGGGACGTCTACCTCTTCAAGAACAACACCGACTCCGCCGGGAACTCCTACGGCTGCCACGAGAACTACCTCGTGGCGCGGCACGGGGAGTTCTCCCGGCTGGCCGACATCCTCATCCCCTTCCTGGTCACCCGCCAGCTGATCTGCGGCGCCGGCAAGGTGCTGCAGACCCCGCGCGGCGCCGTGTACTGCGTCAGCCAGCGGGCCGAGCACATCTGGGAGGGCGTCAGCTCGGCCACCACCCGCTCCCGGCCGATCATCAACACCCGCGACGAGCCGCACGCCGACGCGGAGCGCTACCGCCGCCTGCACGTGATCGTCGGCGACTCCAACATGTCGGAGACCACCACCCTGCTCAAGGTCGGCGCCACCGACCTGGTGCTCCGCATGATCGAGGCCGGCACGGTGATGCGCGACCTCACCCTGGAGAACCCCATCCGGGCCATCCGCGAGGTCAGCCACGACCTCAGCGGCCGCCGCCAGGTCCGCCTGGCCAACGGCCGGGAGGCCTCCGCGCTGGAGATCCAGGAGGAGTACTACGCCAAGGCGGTCGAGTTCGCCGACCGCCGCGGCATCCGCACCGGCACGGTGGAGCGCGTCCTGGACCTGTGGGGCCGCACCCTCGACGCGGTCCGCACCGAGGACCTCGCCAAGGTCGGCACGGAGATCGACTGGGTCATGAAGTACCAGCTGATCGAGCGCTACCGGGAGAAGAACGGGATGAGCATGTCGCATCCCCGGGTGGCCCAGATCGACCTGGCGTACCACGACATCCACCGCCGCCGCGGCCTGTTCTACCTGCTGCAGAACAAGGGGCAGGCGGAGCGGGTGACCACCGACCTCAAGACCTTCCAGGCCAAGTCGGTGCCGCCGCAGACCACCCGGGCCCGCCTCCGCGGCGACTTCATCCGCCGCGCCCAGGAGCAGCGCCGGGACTTCACGGTCGACTGGGTGCACCTCAAGCTCAACGACCAGGCGCAGCGGACGGTCCTGTGCAAGGACCCCTTCCGCTCCGTGGACGAGCGGGTGGACAAGCTCATCGCCGGCATGTGACCGGCCCGCGGAGGGCGGGCGCACGGCCGCCGGGCCGCTGATCGGAAGGGATGACCGATCACCGGTCCGGCGGAGCGTCGGCCGCCGCCTGCCGGGAACGGCGGCACGTCGGGTCCTATGGTGTCCGGAGAGTCCGGACATCAGGGGGCCCGACCCGTGTGTCCGGCCCCCGGCGGGCCGGGGAGCCGGTCCGGGGGCCCGGTCCCGTGCGTCCGGTCCCCGTGCGCCGGCCCATGGGCCGGCCTGAGCGACCGACAGTGAGGAACGCCGTGCGTCCCATCGCCGCGCTGCTCGTCCTGCCCCTCATGCTCCTCACCGGGTGCGGCAGCGACGGCGGCTCCAAGGGCCCGAGCAGCCCCCCGGCCTCCGCCTCCGCCCCGGCCTCGCCGCCGCCGGTGCCGACCCCGGTGGCCTCCGCGTCGCCGATGCCCTCCGTCTCCGGGGCCCCGGGGAGGAGGGCGTCCATCACCCTCCCCTCCGGGCCGCCCACCGGCAGGTTCGTGGTGGCCACGGCCACGCAGGGGACCGGTCCGGTCGTCGGCAAGGGGGACTGGGTGACGATCCAGTACACCGCCACGGACTGGACGACCCGCAAGGCCATCCCCAGCTCCTACGACCGCGGCCAGAAGCCGCAGCTCTACCAGGCGGGCTCCGGCCAGCTGATCCCGGCCTTCGACACCGGGGTGGTGGGCCGCAGGGTCGGCAGCCGGGTGCTGGTGGTGGCGCCGCCCGCGGCCGCCTTCGGCGGCAAGGGCAGCACCGCCCTGGGGGTGGGCCCGGACGACACGCTGGTCTTCGCGGTCGACATCCTGAGCGCCGTGCCCCAGGACACCGTGCTGCGGGGCCGGGCCGTCCCGGCGCCGTCCGGCATGCCGCAGGTGAAGGACAACGGGAAGGCGGCCGCCACCATCACCGTGCCCGCCGGGCAGAAGCCGCCGACCGCGCTGCAGAAGGCGGTGCTGATCAAGGGCGACGGGCCGAAGGTGGCCTCCGGGCAGACGATCGTCGCCCAGTACACGGGTGCGCTGTGGGCGACGGGGAAGAACTTCGACTCCTCCTGGGACCACGGCGGCGCCACCGCGTTCCAGATCGGCACCGGCAACGTCATCAAGGGCTGGGACCAGGGGCTGGTCGGCCAGACCGTGGGCAGCAGGGTGCTGCTGGTCATCCCGCCGTCGCTCGGCTACGGGGCCAAGGCGCAGGGCCCCATCCCCGCCGACTCCACGCTGGTCTTCGTCATCGACATCCTCCAGGCCGTCTGACGTCCTCCCGGCCGGGCGGCCGCGGGGACGGGCACCCGGCCCGGGGGCCCCGCCCGGCCGCCCGGCCGCGGGCGCGTACGGGGCCCCCGGGCCGCCGCTCCGGGCCGCCGCCCGGCCGGACCTGACATACTGCTGCCGCTCTGCGCAGCAGTGACGAGGAACGGCGAATTGGGGAGTCATGTCTGAGAACGCGCCGGGCCCGGGCGACCCCCGCGGGACCAGCGACCCGGCCGCGCTGCGGCCGGGCGGGGCCGTGGGCGGCACGGGCGAGTCCATAGTGGTCCGCAAGGCGGAGGTCGGACGCCGGGTGGCCCGGCCCGCGGAGGAGGAGCAGCCGCAGGTCTTCGCCTCCAACGTGCGGCGCCGCCCGCAGTCCGAGGCCGGGTACGACGAGGAGCCGACCGGCGTCGGCCGGCTCGGCGTGGTGCTCGGCACGGTCCTCGCCGTGCTGCTCGTCGGCAGCGGTGTCACGCTGTACCTGGCCAACCGGGGCGGCGACGACGCGGCCGCGCCGGCCGCCGAGGCCGCGCAGACCCCCACGGCCGCCCCGTCCGCGCCGCCGCAGCCGACCGTGCCGCCGATCAAGGACACCGCCGCGGTGCTCCCGACCGTCACCGGCGCCTTCGGGAAGCCGGCGGTCATCCAGGTGCCCAAGGCCAAGCCCGACGGCACCTTCGTGGTGAAGACCCTCTCCCAGGGCGGCGGCCCGGTGGTGAAGAAGGGCGACTGGGTCACCGTCGACTACACGGGCAAGGACTGGGAGAGCGGGAAGGCCATCCCCGGCTCGTACGACAAGGGCGGCCACCCGCAGTTCTTCCAGGCCGGCGCGGGCGAGCTCATCGCCGCGCTGGACCGGAGCATCGCGGGCCACCGGGTGGGCAGCCGCGTCCTCGTCGTCGCGCCGCCCGCGGCCGCCTTCGGCGCCCAGGGCAACCCGCAGGCGGGGGTGGGCCCCGGGCACACCCTGACCTTCGCCCTGGACATCGTCCGGGCCACCGACCCGGCGGCCGTCGTCCAGGGCGCCCCGGTGCCGGCCCCGGCCGGCCTGCCGCAGGTCCAGGACCACGGCAGGAAGGCGGCGACCATCACGCCGCCCAAGGGCGTCCCCGCGCCCAAGGAGCTGAAGTCCGCCGTGCTGATCCCGGGCAAGGGCCCGAAGGTCACCGCCGGGCAGAAGGTCGTGGTCCAGTACACCGGCCTGCTCTACAGCAACGGCAAGAAGTTCGACTCCTCGCTGGACCGCGGCCAGGCGTTCTCCTTCGCCACCGGCGGCGGCCAGGTCATCGAGGGCTGGGACAAGGGCCTGGTCGGGCAGAAGGTCGGCAGCCGCGTCGAGCTGGTGATCCCGCCGTCCCTCGGCTACAAGGACCAGGCGCAGGGCTCCATCCCCGCGAACTCCACCCTGGTGTTCGTCGTGGACATCCTGGACGCGGGGTAGGAATGACCGGGCGGCCGCCCTCGCGGCGTCCCGCCCTGTACGCGACAGACGTGCCCCGGAACCGCCGGGGCCATGGAAAGAGGCATTGTGAGCATCGAGAAGCCGCTGGTTGACTTCCCGGGCGGCGAGCCGCCGGCCGAGCTGCAGATCCGCGACATCTGGGTGGGCGACGGGGCCGAGGCCAAGCCGGGTCAGACGGTGGAGGTCCACTACGTGGGCGTCGCCTTCAGCACCGGCGAGGAGTTCGACGCCAGCTGGAACCGCAACCAGACGTTCCGCTTCCCGCTGGGCGGCGGCCGGGTCATCAAGGGCTGGGACCAGGGCGTCGTCGGCATGAAGGTCGGAGGCCGCCGCGAGCTGGTCATCCCGGCTCACCTGGCCTACGGCAACCAGAGCCCCACCCCCGCCATCAAGCCCGGCGAGACGCTGATCTTCGTGGTGGACCTGCTGTCGGTCTGACGCCGCCGCCCGACCGGCCCCGCGGCCGGTCCCGCCGGCCGCGACCCGCACGCCGCCCCCCGGTCCGCCGGGGGGCGGCGTGCGTTCCGGGCCGCCCGCACACCCGTGCCCCGACTTCACCCCCGCACCAGGTTTCCCAGGTCGCGCCGGTGACGGTACGGTCGAGGCGCCGGGCACCGCCGCCCGGCGGGTGCCCCGTGCACCGGCAGCACACCGGAAGGGTCAGCGATGGCGATCGCCAAGGCAGAGCGGCTGATGAACCTCGCCCTGTGCCTGATGAACACCCGGCGTCCGCTCTCCAAGCGGGAGCTCCGGGACTCCATCGAGGCCTACCGGGAGGCGTCCGCCTCCGGCAGCGAGGACGCCTTCAACCGGATGTTCGAGCGGGACAAGGACGACCTGCGGGAACTCGGCCTGGTCATCGACATCGACGAGTCCGCGCTCGACGGCGAGGCCGGCTACGTCGCCCGCCGCGACCGCAACCGGCTCCCCGAGATCGCCCTGGACGCGGAGGAGGCCGCCGCGCTCAGCCTGGCCGCCCGGGTCTGGCAGCAGGCGCGGCTCGCGGGCGCCGCCAGCGGCGCCCTGCAGAAGCTCCGCGCGGCCGGCGTGCCCTTCGAGGAGGCCGCCGACCGGGAGCACACCGCCCTGGAGCCGCGCATCCTCGCCCGCGAGGCCGCCTTCGAACCCCTCCTGGCCGCCGCCCGCGACCGCCGCCCGGTGGCCTTCGACTACCGCAAGGCGGGGGCCGTCGACCCCGAGCAGCGCACCGTCGAGCCCTGGGCGCTGGAGTGCTGGCACGGCCACTGGTACGTGGCGGGCTGGGACCGCGACCGCAAGGACGTCCGGGTCTTCCGGCTCAGCCGCATCACCGGCCGGGTCCGCGCCCGCGCCGGCCGGTTCACGGCCGAGGTGCCCGACCACGTGGACGTGCGCGAGACCGTCGCCCGCTTCGCCGGCGAGGGCGCCACCGCCGCCGCCCGCATCCGGCTGCGCCGGGGCGCGGCCTTCCCGCTGCGGGCGAAGGCGCTGTCGGTCGAGCCGGTGGACGCCGACTGGGACGAGCTGGAGGTGCCCCACGGCCACGGCCTGGGCGCCTGGCTCGCCGAGTTCGGCGCCGACGTGGTGGTCCTCGGGCCGGACGACCTGCGCGCCGACGTCGTCGACCGGCTGCGCGCCGTCGCCGGCCTCGCCCCCGCGGGCCCCGCCGCCGGGACCGCCGACGCCCCCGCCGCCGGGACCGCCGACGCCCCCGCCCCCGGGACCGCCCGGGGCGCCTCCGCCCCCGAGACCGCCCCCCAGGGAGCCCAGCGGTGAGCAACGCCATCGACCAGACCCGCCGGATGCTCTCCCTCGTCACCTACCTGCGCGAACGCCCCGGCGCCCGGGTCGGCGAGGTCGCCCGCGCCTTCGGCGTCACCGAGCAGGAGCTCGTCGCCGACCTGAACGTGCTGCCCATGTGCGGCACCAGCTTCCGCGGCGGCGACCTCCTCGACATCGACACCGACGGCGAGCGCATCTGGTGGCACAACGCCGACGACGTGGCCCAGCCGCTGCGCCTGGCCGCCGACGAGGCCACCGCCCTGCTGGTCGCCGCCCGCGCGGTCGCGGCCCTGCCCGGCCTGCGCGAGCGGGACCGGCAGGCGCTCACCCGGGCCGTCGCCAAGATCGAGTTCGCCGCCGGCGAGAGCGCCCAGGGCAGCGCCCGGGTCGGCGTCACCTTCGAGGCCGAGGGCCACGTCTTCGCCGACGTCGACCGGGCCCTCTCGGAGCGCCGCCGGCTCTGGCTCCGCTACTACTCCTACGGCCGCGGCGGCATGACCGAGCGCGAGGTGGACCCCATCCGCCTGGTCACCGAGGGCCACACCTACCTGGAGGCCTGGTGCCGGGTCTCCGAGGGGCGCCGCATGTTCCGGCTCGACCGGGTCGCCGACATCCGCGTCCTGGACACCCCCGCCGACCCGCCGCCGCTGGAGGTGCGCGACCTCTCCGACGGGCTGGTGCACCCCGACGCCGACGACCCCGAGGTCGTCCTGGAGGTCGGACCGGCCGGCCGCTGGGTCACCGAGTACTACACCCACGACGAGGCGGTCGAGCTTCCCGACGGCGGGCTGCGTATCACCCTGCGCACCCCGGAACCCGCCGGGCTGCGCCGCCTGGCCCTGCGGCTCGGACGCGACGGCCGCATCGCCGCCCCCGCGGACCTCGCCGCACAGGCCCGCGCCGCCGCACTGGAGGCGCTGGCCGCCTACGGGGCCGACGGGTCCGTGCAGGGGACGGCGGGGAGCTGACCGGCGCCCCGGGGCGGCGGGACGGGGCCCGGACGGGCCCGGAGAGGAACGGAATGCGGGTGTCCGCGACCACGCGTTTCAAGGCGTTCTGCACGGAGTGCCGCAGCAAGGTGGAGCTGGGGGCGGAGGCACTGCGCCTCGCCGTCGGCCGTACCCGCGAGCGGACCTTCTACAGCTTCACCTGTCCGGAGTGCGGCGCCGCGGTGCGCAGGCCGGCCGGCGAGCGCATCGTCGCCGCGCTGACCGGCGCGGGTGTCAGCACCATGCGGCTGCACCTGGGGCCGTGAGCCCGCGGTCCGTGACGTCGTGGTCCGGGGCGCGGCGGTCCGTGACGTCGTGGTCCGGGGCGCGGCGGTACGTGGCGCCGCCGGCGCCCCCGCCCCCGCGACGCCGCCGTCCGGGTCCGGCGCCCCATGCCCTAGGCTCGGCGGCATGCCTTGGATGACCACCGCCGCCGTCGGACTGGCCACGGCCGGGCTGCTGGTGCTCGGCCTGCTCGCGGTGCGGCTCTGGCGTGACGTGCGCCACCTCGCCCGCGAGGTGGACGCGGCCTCCCGCGCCGTCGCCCACGCCGCCGCGACGCTGGAGGATGCCGCCGCGCCCCTGGCCGACGCCCTCGCCGCGACCGCCCCCGCCGCCGGCCGGTGACCTCCGCACGGTCCTCGGACTCGTCCCCCGCCTCCCGACCGCGTTACGCTCGTGAAGCGGACCCCGGGCAGGCGACGGGGCCCGTCCCCACGGAGACCGGCCGGAGTATCCCGGCCGTTCATCCGCGCAGGCTACGATCGCCGGCAGGAGACCGGTACAGCTGCCCGGACCGTGCCTCCCGCGCCTCGACCCGCAGGCGCACACCTCTGACAAGCCCCTCGGTGGGAAGGTAGTCGCACATGTTCGGCAGGCTCGGAGCACCCGAGATCATCCTCATCCTCGTGGTCGTCGTACTGCTGTTCGGGGCCAAGCGGCTCCCCGACATGGCCCGCTCCCTCGGCCAGTCGCTGCGGATCCTCAAGAGCGAGACGAAGGCCATGAAGGCGGACGGCGCCGCCCAGGACCACCCCGCGGACCCGGCCCCCGTCGCACCGAAGACCATCCAGGCCGCCCCCGGCGACGCCGCCGGCGCCCGTCCGGTCGGCGAGCAGGCCGCCGCGCCGCAGCAGGACGCCCAGCGCTGACCCTCCGGTCCGCGCACCGCCTCCCGCACCACCAGCAGAGCCGCGGGCGGGCCGCCCGGCCCCCTGCACGAGTCGAGGACCAGGGTTGCTGAAGTCCGCCAAGGCTGCCGCCAGGGCGCCGAAGGACCCCGAGGGGCGCATGTCCCTCGGTGACCACTTGAGGGAGCTGCGCAACCGCCTGATGAAGGCCGTGGGCGCCATCCTGGTGGTCACGATCGCCGCCGCCTTCTACTACCGGGACCTGATCGACTTCCTGATCCGGCCCCTCGACGGCTGTACGGCCAAGATGAACGGCACCGGCGGCGAGCAGTGCATCATCGCCGTCACCAACCTGCTGTCGCCGTTCGGCCTGGCCATCAAGGTCTCCCTCACCGCGGGCCTCATCATCGCGAGCCCCGTGTGGCTGTACCAGCTGTGGGCGTTCATCGCGCCGGGCCTGCACCGGCACGAGAAGAAGTACAGCCTGGCCTTCCTCGCCCTCGGCATCCCCCTCTTCCTCGGCGGCGCCTGGTTCGCGTACTCGATCCTGCCGACCACCGTCGCCACGCTGCAGTCGTTCACGCCGCACAACGCGACCAACATCCAGAACGTCGACGACTTCCTCAACATCGCGACCCGCATGGTCATCGTCTTCGGCCTCTCCTTCGAGCTGCCGCTCGTCCTGATCATGCTGAACTTCGGCGGTGTCCTCAGCGCCCGCCGGATGGGCGGCTGGTGGCGGGGCATGGTCATGGGCATCACCCTCTTCACGGCGATCGCCACCCCGACGACCGACCCGGTCAGCATGCTGCTCCTCGCCGGGCCGATCCTGCTGCTCTACGTCCTCGCCTGCGCCGTGGCCTGGCTCAACGACCGGCGCCGCGGCCGGGCACGGGCCGCGGACCCCAACGCCGGACTGGACGACGAGGAGGCCTCCGTCCTGGACCTGGCCCCGGCCCCGCTCGCCCCCGTGGAGCACGTCGGCGGAGCCGCCCCCCTCCTCGGGGAGCCCGGACCGGCCGAGGCGCAGGCGGGGCGCGCCGAGCGCTTCGACGACGTCACCTGACCCCCTGATGGCGGACACCGGCCCCCCGGACACCGGGCCCCTCCACGGCGGGCTCCCGTGCGCCGGACCTCCCGACAGCGGACCCCCCGGCACCGGCCCCTCCGGCACCGGGCTCCCCGACACCGGCCCCCCGGGGCCCGGCGCGCAGCCGCTCCCGCACCGCGAACGGGTCATGGTGCAGGAGCGGCTGCGCGACCAGATCGCCAAGGCCCTGCGCGCCGCACTGGCCTCGGGCGAGCTGGAGCCCGGCGCCCTGTACTCCGCTCCCGTGCTCGCCGCCCGGTACGGCGTCTCGGCGACCCCCGTCCGCGAGGCGATGCTCGACCTGGTCCGGGAGGGCCTGGTGGAACCGGTCCGCAACAAGGGCTTCCGGGTGACCGAGCCGAGCGGGCGCGACCTGGCCGAGTTCGCCGAGGTGCGGGCGCTGGTCGAGGTCCCCACCGCCGGGCTCGTCGCCCGCACCGCCACCCCCGCCCAGCTCGGCGCGCTGCGCCCGCCGGCCGAGGAGGCGGTGGCCGCCGCGGAGCGCGGCGACGCCGCCGGCTGCCGGGAGGCCTCCCGCCGCTTCCACGCGGCGCTGCTGGGCCTGTCCGGGAACCGGCGGCTGGTCGAGGTCGCCGCCGACCTCGGCAGGCGGTCCTCCCCGCCCGGCGCCCCGGGACCGGAGGACCTGGCCGCCGCGGCCCGGGACCACCTGGACCTGCTGGACCTGCTGGCCGCCGGCGACGCGGCCGGCGCCGAGCGCTGCATGCGCCGCCACCTGGACCGCCTCCGGGGGGCCGGCCTCCCGGCCCCCCGGAGGGGCCGGCCGGCCGGCCGGAGCGGGACGCCCGGGGTTCAGAACGTCAGTCGCCAGCTGTCGATGTAGCCGGTGTCCTGCGCGTACCTGTCCTGCACCCGCAGCCTCCAGGTGCCGTTCGCGACCTCCGAGGAGGCGTTCACCGTGTAGGTGGTGCTCACGTTGTCGGCGGAGTCGCTCGTGCTGCTGCTCTTCAGCCGGTACGTGCTGCCGTCCGGCGCCACCAGGTCGACGACCAGGTCGCCGCGGTAGGTGTGCTTGATCTCCACGCCGACCTTCAGGGTGGAGGGGGCGTTGCCGGTGATCCCGCTGACGGTGACGGGCGACTCCACGGCGGCGCCCGCGTCGGGGATCGCGACGTCCGCGGTGTTCTCGAAGACGGTCCCGGGCGGGGGCGGGGTGGCCGTGCCGGTGCCGAGCGTCCAGACGGCGTTGGCGATGGCGTCGGTGTTGTTGTCCAGCGCCGTCGTGCTCAGGTTGGCCGAGGTGTCGCAGGAGGCGTGGTAGCACGCGTCGAACGCCCGGCCCGCGGTGCCGCCCCACTTGGCGGCCTGGGCGGAGGTCTTGATGTAGTCGGCGCCCGAGAACAGGCCGCCGACCCGGATCCCGGCGTTCTTGAACGGCGAGTGGTCCGAGCGGCCGTCGCCCTCGGTCTCGGGCTCGGTCGCGATGCCCTTGGCGGTGAACCAGTCCTTGAAGAGCGACTCCAGCGCCGGGTCGTCGTCGTAGACGAAGTAGCCGGGGTTGGGCGAGCCGATCATGTCGAAGTTGAGGTACGCGTCGATCGAGGACCGCTGGGCGGCGGAGAGGCCGTTCACGTACTGCTTCGACCCGACCATGCCGTACTCCTCGGCGCCCCACCACGCGAACCGCAGGTGCTTGGCGGGCTGCAGTCCGGCCCGGGAGACGGCGAGCGCGACCTCCAGGATGCCGGCCGAGCCGGAGCCGTTGTCGTTGATGCCGGGGCCGGCCGTCACCGAGTCGAGGTGCGCGCCGGACATCACCGTGTGGGCGGTGTCGCCGCCGGGCCAGTCGGCGATCACGTTCCAGCCGGTGGCGCCGTTGTAGGTGAAGGACTGCAGGGTCGTGGTGAACCCGGCCGCGTCCAGCTTGCCCTTGACGAAGTCGACCGAGGCCCGGTACCCGGTCCGGCCGTGGGCCCGGTTGCCGCCGTTGGCGTTGGCGACGGACTGCAGCTGGTCCAGGTCGGCCTTCACGTCGGCGACCGCGATGTCGGGCGCGGCGAGGGCGGGGGTCCCGAGGGCCGGGGCGAGGACGGGGGCGGTGCTCCTCCCGGTGCCCGCGGGTGCCGCGGAGGCGAGGGCCGAGGGGGCGAGCAGGGCGGTGGCGAGCGCGGCGACCGTGCCGGCCGCGGTGGCGCAGCGGCGCAGGCGGGTTGGCCGCACGGGGCGCTGTCCGGCGCTGGGTGTCATGGGGGCTCCGATGTCCGGCGGGGTGAGGCGGAACGAACGGATGCCCCGCGGCGCGGCCGGTGGGGCGTCCGATCGGAGGTGCGAGCCCGATGCTGAAGCCATGGATGTGTTCACGTCAATAGTGCGCCGCCGTGCGGGCCCCGAAAACGGTGCTATCGATGTCGGTGCCGCCGGGTAACCTCTGGCTTGAGATGCTCCTTCACCACACCGACCACACCCGCTGCGCCCCGGCGCCGGCCCAGGCCGACGCGGCCCCGCAGCCGCAGGCGCCGCCGCACGCCCTCCCGTCCAGCCCCAGCGGGCAGCACTCCCACGGGAAGAAGAGGTGACGCCGATGAGCAGCGCCATCCCCGCCGGCCGGCCGGGCGGCGGCCCCGCCGCGCACGAGCCCGCCCGCCGGGAGCCCACGGACCCGCAGGCCCTGCCCGGCCCGTCCGCTGACCATGAAGCCGCAGGCCGCGAAGCCGCAGGCCGCGAGGGCGCGGACCACGCGACCGCGGCCCACGAGGGCGCGGACCACGGGTCCGCCGACGCCGCGCCCGACCCGGAGGACATGTCGCCCGCCGAGCGCTACGCCGCCTCCCGGCGCCGCGCCAAGGAGCAGGCCACGGCCCTGTACGGCTTCCGCGAGCTGTACGACTTCCCGCTCGACCCCTTCCAGATCGAGGCCTGCCAGGCCCTGGAGGCCGGCCAGGGCGTCCTCGTCGCAGCCCCCACCGGCTCCGGCAAGACGATCGTCGGCGAGTTCGCCGTCCACCTCGCGCTGCGCGAGGGCCGCAAGTGCTTCTACACCACGCCCATCAAGGCGCTCTCCAACCAGAAGTTCGCCGACCTGGTGAAACGGTACGGCGCCGACAAGGTCGGCCTGCTCACCGGCGACAACACGGTCAACGGCGACGCCCCCGTGGTCGTGATGACCACCGAGGTGCTGCGCAACATGCTCTACGCGGGCTCGCAGACCCTCGCCGGCCTCGGCTACGTGGTCATGGACGAGGTCCACTACCTCGCCGACCGCTTCCGCGGCGCCGTCTGGGAGGAGGTCATCATCCACCTCCCCGAGTCCGTCACCCTGGTCTCGCTGTCGGCGACCGTCTCCAACGCCGAGGAGTTCGGCGACTGGCTGGACACCGTGCGCGGCGGCACGAAGGTCATCGTCTCCGAGCACCGGCCGGTCCCGCTCTGGCAGCACGTCCTGGCCGGCAACCGGATGTACGACCTCTTCACCACCGGGCGCGACCGGCAGCAGGCGGCCGGCCGGCGCGAGCCGCGGCCCCCGTCCAAGGACGTCAACCCCGAACTGGTCCGCCTCGCCCGCTCCGAGCAGGACCGCCGCGCCGACCGCTTCGCCCGCGGCCGCGGCCGCTCCATGCCCAACGGGCGCCCCGGCCGCGCCTGGACCCCGAGCCGGGTCGACGTCATCGACCGGCTCGACGCCGAGGGGCTGCTCCCCGCCATCACCTTCATCTTCAGCCGGGCCGGCTGCGAGGCCGCCGTCCAGCAGTGCCTGGCCGCCGGGCTGCGCCTCAACAGCGACGCCGACCGGGCCCGGGTGCGCGCCCTGGTGGAGGCGCGCACCGCGGCCATCCCCGACGAGGACCTCCACGTCCTCGGCTACTTCGAGTTCCTCGACGCCCTGGAGCGCGGCGTCGCGGCCCACCACGCCGGCATGCTGCCGACCTTCAAGGAGGTCGTCGAGGAGCTCTTCGTCCAGGGCCTGGTCAAGGCCGTCTTCGCCACCGAGACCCTGGCGCTCGGCATCAACATGCCGGCCCGCTCGGTGGTGCTGGAGAAGCTCGTCAAGTGGAACGGCGAGTCCCACGCCGACATCACCCCCGGCGAGTACACCCAGCTCACCGGCCGCGCCGGCCGCCGGGGCATCGACGTCGAGGGCCACGCCGTCGTCCTGTGGCAGCGCGGCCTGGACCCGGCCGCGCTGGCCGGCCTGGCGGGCACCCGCACGTACCCGCTGAAGTCGTCCTTCAGGCCGTCGTACAACATGGCCGTCAACCTGGTCGGCCAGTTCGGCCGGCACACCTCCCGCGAGCTGCTGGAGACCTCCTTCGCCCAGTTCCAGGCGGACCGTGCGGTGGTCGGCATCGCCCGCCAGGTGCAGCGCAACGAGGAGGGCCTGGAGGGCTACCGCGAGGCGATGACCTGCCACCTCGGCGACTTCGACGAGTACGCCGCGCTCCGCCGCGCCCTGAAGGACCGGGAGAACGAGCTGGCCCGCGAGGGCACCGCCCAGCGCCGCGCCTCCGCCGTCGACGCCATCGAGCGGCTGCGCCCCGGCGACGTCATCCACGTCCCCGCCGGCCGCTTCTCCGGCCTCGCCCTGGTGCTGGACCCGGGCCTCCCGCCGCAGGGCAGGGGCGGGCACCGGCCGGAGTTCCAGGAGGGCCCGCGCCCGGTGGTGCTCACCGCCGAGCGGCAGGTCAAGCGGCTGGCGATGGTGGACTTCCCGGTCCCCGTGGAGCCGGTGGAGCGGATGCGCATCCCCAAGTCCTTCAACCCGCGCAGCCCGCAGTCCCGCCGCGACCTGGCCTCCGCCCTGCGGACCAAGGCCGGCCACATCGAGCCGCAGCGCCACCACCGCAGGGGCCGCTCGGCCGCGGCCGACGACCCGGAGATCGCGCGGCTCCGCGCCGAGCTGCGGCAGCACCCCTGCCACGGCTGCGACCAGCGCGAGGACCACGCCCGCTGGGCCGAGCGCTACCACCGGCTGCAGCGCGACACCGGCCAGCTGGAGCGCCGGATGCGCTCGCGCACCCACACCATCGCCCGCACCTTCGACCGGGTCTGCGGCCTGCTCACCGAACTCGGCTACCTCAGCGGCGACACCGTCACCGAGGACGGCAAGCGCCTGGCCCGCCTCTACGGCGAGCTGGACCTGCTGGCCTCGGAGTGCATCCGCGAGGGCGTCTGGAAGGGCCTGAAGCCCGCCGAGCTGGCCGCCTGCGCCTCCGCGCTGGTCTACGAGGCCCGGCAGACCGACGAGACGGGCACCCCCCGGGTGCCGGAGGGCCCGGCCAAGGAGGCGCTGAACCGGACGGTCCGCCTCTGGGGCCACCTGGACGCCCTGGAGGAGCAGCACCGGCTGGCCGGCACCGAGGGCGTCGGCCAGCGCGAGCCGGACCTGGGCTTCGCCTGGGCCGCCTACCGCTGGGCGTCCGGCCACAGCCTCGACGCGGTGCTGCGGGACGCCGACATGCCCGCCGGCGACTTCGTCCGCTGGACCAAGCAGCTGATCGACGTCCTGGGCCAGATCCAGGACGCCGCGGGCGAGGACCAGGAGCTGCGCGGCGCCGCCCGCAAGGCCGTCGACGCGCTGCGGCGGGGCGTGATCGCCTACTCCTCCGTGGGCTGACCCGCGGGAGGCGGCGGCGTCGTCCCGGAGCGGACGCGCCGTCACCTCCCGCCCGTCGCGGGCCCGCTGCCCCGTCGTGCTCCCGTCCGGGCGGCCGGCGGGCGCCGCGTCCGGCCCGGCCCGGCCCGGCCCGTGAACGGTGGCCCGGCCCGTGACGGAGGATCGGCCCGTGACGGAGGCTCAGCCCGTGACGGAGAGCGCCGTCACCGCGGCGGCGGCCGCCGTGACCGCGAGGACGGTGCTGGTCGCCGTGAAGCGGAGGAGCGGCACCCTCACCCCCTGGGCGTGGCACCGCTCGAACCAGAGCAGCGTCGCCAGGGACGCCCAGGGGGTGACCAGGGCTCCCGCGTTGGTGCCGATCAGCAGCGCCAGCAGCGGGTCGTGCCCGCCGCCGGGCAGGGCGGCCTCCCCGGCCAGGTACGCCGGGAGGTTGTTGACCACGTTCGACAGGCCCGCGCCCACGCCGGCGGTCCGCAGCAGCCCCGCCAGGCCCCCGTCCGCGCCCGTCAGCGACCCCACCAGGCTCCCCAGCCCGTGCACCCGCAGCGTCTCCACCACGAGGAAGAGGCCCGGGACGAACGCCAGCAGCCGCCAGGGCACCAGCCCCGGCCGCAGCACCTCGCGCCGCCGCACCGCGAAGGCGGCCACCGCCACCGCCGCGGCCACCGAGGACGCGGCCCACAGCGGCGCGTCCAGGACGAGCACGGCGGCCAGGAACCCGGCGCAGGTCAGTCCGCAGACCCGGTAGAGCACCGGGTCCGCCGGGCGCTGAGGCTCGGGGACGCGGTAGCCGTCCCCGCCGAGCAGCCCGCGCCGCCAGTGGAAGAGCCACAGGCAGGCCGCGGTGGCCGCGAGCGCGGCCAGCTGCGGCGCCCACATCCGCGCCGCCAGGCCGGTGGGGGAGAGCGCGACCTTCTCCGCGGCCAGCAGGTTGGTGAGGTTGGAGACCGGGAGCAGCAGGCTCGCGGTGTTGGCGAGCCACACGGTCGTCATCGCCAGCGGCAGCGGGGGGAGCCCGATCCGCTGCGCCGTCGCCAGCATGACGGGGGTGAGCAGCACCGCCGTGGTGTCCAGGTTGAGCACCACGGTGGTCAGCGAGGCGAGGCCCACGCAGAGCAGGAAGAGCGCCGTGCGGCTGCCCCGGGCCGCCCGCGCGGTGCGGCCCGCGAGCACGTCGAAGACCTCGGCCTCGGAGGTGAGCTCCGCCAGCACGATGACGGTGCCCAGGAAGGGCAGCAGGGGGGCGATCCGCTCCAGCACGTCGCCCGCCGGACCGGTGGGCAGCAGCCCGGTGGCGACGGAGAGCAGCCCGAGGAGCAGCAGGGCGAGGGCGACCAGGTCCAGGGGGTGCAGGCGTCTGAGGAGGCTCACCGGGCCAAGGGTGCCACGGCGTCCCCGCAGGTCCGCCGCGGGGGCGCCGCCCCCGGTGCCGGGGGCCGGCGCCGTGCCGCCCCGTCCCCGTGCCGCCCCGTCCCTGTGCCGCCCCGCCGTGCGCGCCGCCCCGCGACGCCCGCCGTGCGTCCGCCGGGCCGTCCCCGCCGCGCGCCCGCCGGGACGGTCAGCCCGCGAGGACCGCCAGCAGCCGCTGCAGGGAGCCGCCGAGGCCCCACCGGTCGGACAGCTCCTCCAGCGTCATCGGGTCGCGGGGCTCGCGCGGCAGCACCGGGTCGAAGTCCGGCAGCGCCACGTCGTCGGCGACCCGCACCACCCGGGGCGCCACCGCCAGGTAGCCGGCGCCCTCCCGCAGCCGCCTGCGCTGGGTGGGGGTGAGGCCGGAGGACGGGTCCTCGACCGCGGCCAGGACGCCGTCGAGGCTGCCGTACGCGGCCAGCAGCTTCGCGGCGGTCTTCTCCCCGATCCCGGCGACGCCGGGCAGGCCGTCGCTCGGGTCGCCGCGCAGCACCGCCATGTCGGCGTACCGGGAGCCGTCCACGCCGTACTTCTCCCGCAGCAGCGCGTCGTCGGTGCTCTGCAGCGTGCCCATGCCCTTGACCGGGTAGAGCACCCGCACCTGCCGGGCGTCGTCGACGAGCTGGAAGAGGTCGCGGTCGCCGGTGACCACGTCGACCGGCCCCCGCGCGCGGGCGGTGAGGGTGCCGATGACGTCGTCCGCCTCGTAGCCGGGGGCGCCGACGCGGGCGATCCCGACGGCGTCCAGCACCTGCCCGATCACCGGGATCTGCGGGCCGAGGGTGTCGGGCACCTCCTCCTCGCCCGGCCCGGCGGGCGGCGAGGGGGCGAGGCGGTGGGTCTTGTACGAGGGGATCAGGTCGACCCGCCACTGCGGCCGCCAGTCGGCGTCCGTGCACGCCACCAGGTGGTCGGGGGAGTGGTCGGCGACGAGGCGGGCGGTGAAGTCGAGCAGCCCGCGCACGGCGTTCACGGGGATGCCGTCGGGCGACCGCAGCGAGTCGGGCACGCCGAAGTACGCGCGGAAGTAGAGCGACGCCGTGTCGAGGAGCATGAGGCGGGGAGCGGTCACGCCCCGATCATGCCGTACTGCGGCCCGTGTCGGCCGCGGTGCAGGCGGTATGCACGCTTTCGTCACTTGCGTGGCGATATGGCGGCGGGAGTCCGGTGACGGTGGCCACAAACGCGTTTGTGTACGCACGAGGCCCGGGTAACCGGTCGCGGTAGCAATCCGGGGGTCGCGGATCGCGGCCCCGCACGACCGAGAGGTACCTGTGTCCCTGCTGGAAGCAGATCATCTGTTCAAGGTCTTCGGGAAGCACCCCGACGACGCCGTGGAGAGGCTGCGCTCGGGCGCCGGCCGCGAGGAGCTGCGCGAGGACGGCGCCACCGCCGCCGTCGTCGACGCCTGTTTCGAGGTCGGCGAGGGCGAGATCTTCGTCATCATGGGCCTGTCCGGATCGGGCAAGTCCACCCTGCTGCGCATGCTCAACGGCCTCGCCGAGCCCACCGCCGGACGCGTGCTCTTCGACGGGCAGGAGCTGACCGCCCTGAACGGCAGGGAGCTGCGCTCGGTGCGCTCCCACCGCATCAGCATGGTCTTCCAGCACTTCGCGCTCTTCCCCCACCGCACGGTGCTGGAGAACGCCGGCTACGGCCTCGAGCAGCAGGGCGTGGACCGCGGGGAGCGCGACCGCCGCGCCGCCGAGGCCCTGGAGCTGGTGGGCCTGGGCGAGTGGAAGGACTCCTGGCCGGACGAGCTGTCCGGCGGCATGCAGCAGCGCGTCGGCCTGGCCCGCGCCCTGGCCACCGACGCCGACCTGCTGCTCATGGACGAGTCGTTCAGCGCCCTGGACCCGCTGATCCGCCGCGAGATGCAGGAGCAGCTGCTCCAGCTCCAGCAGCAGCTGCGCAAGTCCATCGTCTTCATCACCCACGACCTCAACGAGGCCATGCGGCTGGGCGACCGGATCGCGGTGATGCGCGACGGCCGCATCGTCCAGCAGGGCACGCCCGCCGAGATCGTGCTCGCGCCCGCCGACGACTACGTCGCCGCCTTCGTCGAGGACGTCGACCGCGACCGGGTCCTCGGGCGCGCCGCCGTCCGGCCCGGCGGGCCGGGCGCGGACCGCGGTGCCGCCGGGGAGGTGCCGCAGCAGGCCCCGAGGGACGCCGCGGCCGGCGGGAAGGCGGTGAACCGTGGCTAGGATCCCCCTCGGCGACTGGGTGGAGACCGGGGTCGACTTCCTCCGCGACCACTTCCAGCCCTTCTTCGACGGCATCACCACCGTCGTCTCCGGCATGTACGACGGTGTCGACGCCGTGCTCGGCGCCCCCCAGCCGCTGCTGCTGGCCGGCATCCTCGCCGTGGTGGCGCTGTGGCTGCGCGGCCCGCTCGCCGCCCTGCTCTCCTTCGCCGGACTCGCCCTGATCGAGGGCGTCGGCCAGTGGGACCAGGCCATGTCCACGCTCTCGCTGGTGCTGGTCGCCAGCGTGATCACCGTGCTGCTCGCCGTGCCGCTGGGCGTCTGGGCCGCCCGGTCCACCAGGGTCGGTGCCGCCCTGCGCCCGGTGCTCGACCTCATGCAGACCATGCCCGCCTTCGTCTACCTCATCCCGGGGATCTTCTTCTTCGGGGTCGGCCAGGTGCCGGGCATCATCGCCACCATCGTCTTCTCCATGCCCCCCGGCGTGCGGATGACCGAACTGGGCATCCGCCAGGTCGACGGCGAACTGGTGGAGGCCGCCGAGGCGTTCGGCACCGCCCCGCGCCGCACCCTGCTGGGCGTCCAGCTCCCCCTCGCGCTGCCGACCATCATGGCCGGCGTCAACCAGGTCATCATGCTGGCGCTCTCCATGGTCGTCATCTCCGGCATGGTCGGCGGCGGCGGCCTCGGCGCCTCCGTCTTCACCGCCATCAGCCAGGTCGACGTCGGCCTCGGCTTCGAGGGCGGCATCGCCGTCGTCATCCTCGCCATGTACCTGGACCGCATGACCGGCGCGCTCGGCCGCCGGGTCTCCCCGCTGGGCCGCCGCGCCCTCGCCCGCGAGCGCTCCGCCGACCGCTCCGCCGTGCTGCGCTACCGGCCGAGCACCGCCGTCGCCGGGGTCGCCGTGGTCGTCCTCGCCCTGGTCGCGGGCGGCCTGCACACCTTCGGCGGCAGCGGCGGCACCCGCGCCGCGCTGCCCGCCGGCCACGACGTCGGCCACGGCCGCACGGTCGACATCGGCACCATCAACTGGGACGAGGGCGTCGCCGCCACCTACCTCTGGAAGGAGGTGCTGGAGCAGCGCGGCTTCCGCCCGCAGGTGCAGAACATGGACGTGGGCGCCCTCTACACCGGCATGTCCACGGGCAGGGTCGACGTCGAGCTCGACTCCTGGCTGCCCGTCACCCACGCCGACTACTGGAGGAAGTACCGCGGCAGCCTCACCGACCTCGGCTCCTGGTACGGCCCCACCTCGCTGGAGGTGAGCGTCCCCTCCTACGTCAAGGACGTGCACTCGCTGGCCGACCTCAAGGGCCGCTCGAAGGAGTTCGGCGGCCGGATCATCGGCGTCGAGCCCGGCGCCGGCGAGATGAAGCTGCTCCGGTCGACCGTGCTCAAGGGCTACGGCCTGGACAAGGAGTACCAGCTGACCACCGGCAGCACCGCCGGGATGCTCGCCCAGCTGGAGCGGTCGGTCAAGGCGAAGGAGCCGGTCGCGGTCGTGCTCTGGTCGCCGCACTGGGCGTACAGCAAGTACCCGCTGACCAAGCTCGCCGACCCCAGGGGGCTCTTCGGCAGGGGCGACCGCATCCACACCCTCGCCCACCGGTCCTTCCCCTCGGAGTTCCCGCAGGTCTCCCGCTGGATGAAGGGCTTCCGGCTCACCGAGGAGCAGCTCGGCGGCCTGGAGCAGGCCATCCACGACGCCGGACAGGGCCACGAGCAGGACGGCGTCCGCACCTGGCTGAGGTCCCAGCCGGGCCTGGTGGACCGCATGGCCCCGCTCGGCGCCGCCTGACCCGGCCGGGTCCGCACCGCACCGCGCCCCGCCGCACCGGAGACCCCGGCGCGGCGGGGCGCCGCCGTGCGCCCGGGCCCGCCCCGGCCCGCCTGCGCCCGTTCGGTCCGCCTGCGCCCGTCCGGTCCGCGCCCGTCCCGTCCCGTCCCGCCGGGGCGGCCTCCTACCGGGACCCGGCCGCCGCCCGCACCAGGGCGTGCACCAGCCGCACGTCCGTGCCCTGCTCGGGGTGCCACTGCACGCCCAGCACGAACCCCGGCCCGTCCCCCTCCAGCGCCTCCACCGTGCCGTCCGCCGCGCGGGCGGCCACCCGCAGGCCCGCGCCGAGCCGGTCCACGGCCTGGTGGTGGTAGGTCGGGACCTCCACGGCCGGCTCCGGCAGCAGCCCGGCCACGGTTGTGCCCGGCACCGGCAGCACCAGGTGGCGGGCGTACGCGCCCGTGGACGGGCAGTGCCCCTCGTGCCCCACCGCCTCCGGCAGGTGCTGCAGCAGGGTGCCGCCGCACACCACGTTGAGCAGCTGCATCCCCCGGCAGATCCCCAGCAGCGGCAGCCCCGCCGCCAGCGCCGCCCGCAGCAGCGCCGCCTCCCACCGGTCGCGCTCGGGCACCGCAGGCCCGGTCCGCGGGTGCCGCCGCGCCCCGTACAGCGCCGGGTCCACGTCGGGCCCGCCGGAGACCACCAGGGCGTCCAGCCGGGCCGCAACGGCGGGGGCGGCCGCCGGCCCGTCGGGCGGCAGCATCACCGCCAGGCCCCCGGCGGCCCGCACCAGCGCGGGGTACGCGGCGGGCAGGAGCACGGCGGGCTCCTCCCACACGCCCCAGCGGGCGGTGGCCAGGTAGGTGGTGACGCCGATCAGCGGGCGGTCCTGCACGGCACGGTCCTCCGGTCCACGGTACGGCTGCCACGGTACGGCCGGACACGCCCGCGGACCCGCGCGGCGGCACGGGCCGGACCGGGAGCCGTCCCCGCGCGCAGGCGCGCCCCCCGTCCGGCCCCGCGCGCCACCTTCCCCGGCCCGGTGCGGGAACCTACCGTGGGACTCCTCGCGGAACCGAGGAGGCAGCCACCGTGCCCGACCGTCCGACGCCGCCCCGCACCGGATCCCCGCCCGTGCCCCCGCTCACCCTCGACGCGCTCCGCGCCCACGTGGAGAGCGGCGAGGTCCACACCGTCGTCCTGGCCTTCACCGACATGCAGGGCCGGCTCCAGGGCAAGCGGTTCGCCGCCCGCTTCTTCCTCGACGAGGTCGCCCGCCACGGCAGCGAGGGCTGCGCCTACCTCCTCGCCGTCGACGTCGACCTCAACACCGTCGACGGCTACCGGATGGCCTCCTGGGACACCGGCTACGGCGACTTCGCCATGCTCCCCGACCTCTCCACCCTGCGCCGCGTCCCCTGGCAGCCCGGCACCGCCCTGGCCACCGCCGACCTGGCCTGGCACGACGGCACGCCCGTCGCCGCCTCCCCGCGCCAGATCCTGCGACGCCAGCTCGACCGCCTCGCCGAACGCGGCTGGCGCGCGTACACCGGCACCGAGCTGGAGTTCCTCGTCTTCCGCGACACCTACGAGGACGCCTGGCGGCGCGGCTACCGCGACCTCACCCCCGCCAACCAGTACAACGTCGACTACTCCCTCCTCGGCACCGCCCGCATCGAGCCGCTGCTCGCCCGCATCCGCAACGAGATGGGCGGCGCGGGCATGACCGTGGAGTCCGCCAAGGGCGAGTGCAACCTGGGCCAGCACGAGGTGGCCTTCCGGTACGACGAGGCCCTCACCACCTGCGACCAGCACAGCGTCTACAAGACCGGCGCCAAGGAGATCGCCGCCCAGGAGGGCTGCGCGCTCACCTTCATGGCCAAGTACGACGAGCGGGAGGGCAACAGCTGCCACGTCCACCTCTCGCTGCGCGACGAGGACGGCGCCCCCGTCTTCGCGGACCCCGACGGCGCCATGGGCGACACCATGCGCCACTTCCTCGCCGGGCAGCTCGCCGCCCTGCGCGAGCTCACCCTGCTGTACGCCCCCAACATCAACTCCTACAAGCGGTTCCGGCCCGGCTCCTTCGCGCCCACCGCCGTCGCGTGGGGCCGCGACAACCGCACCTGCGCCCTGCGCGTCGTCGGGCACGGCCCCTCGCTGCGGCTGGAGAACCGCCTCCCCGGCGGCGACGTCAACCCCTACCTCGCCGTGGCCGGCATGGTCGCCGCCGGACTCCACGGCGTCGAGCGGAAGCTGGAGCTGCCCGAGCCGTGCACGGGCAACGCCTACACCGCCGGCCACGAGCGGGTGCCCGCCACCCTGCGCGAGGCCGCCGGGCTGTGGGAGGGCAGCGCCCTGGCCCGGGAGGCCTTCGGCGAGGAGGTCGTCGCGCACTACCTCACCGCCGCCCGCGTCGAGCAGGACGCCCACGACACCGCCGTCACCGACTGGGAGCGCTACCGCTCCTTCGAGCGGATGTGAGCCTCAGCCCATGACCGGTACCGACACCACCCGCACCGCCGGCACGGCCGGCACCCGCACGGCCGGCACCACCCGCACCGCCGGCACCGCCGCCGCCCGCGACGCCGACCCGGGGTCGCACCTCGTCCTCAACCCCGCCACCGAGGAGGTCCTCGCCACCGTCCCCGCCGCCTCCCCGGCCGAGGTCGACGCCGCCGCCCGGCGCGCCGCCGGGGCCCAGGAGGGCTGGGCGGCCCTCGCCCCCGGCGACCGCGCCCGGCTGCTGCGCCGCTTCGCCGCCACCGTCGACGCCCGCCTGGAGGAGCTGGCCGCCCTGGAGGTCCGCGAGGCCGGGCACACCGTCGGCGGCGCCCGCTGGGAGGCCGGCAACGTCCGCGACCTGCTGGAGTACGCCGCCGGGGGAGTGGAGCGGCTGACCGGTCGTCAGATCCCGGTCGGCGGCGGCGTGGACCTCACCTTCCACGAGCCGATCGGCGTCGTCGGCGTCATCGCCCCGTGGAACTTCCCCATGCCGATCGCCGCCTGGGGCTTCGCCCCCGCCCTCGCCGCGGGCAACGCCGTCCTCCTCAAACCCGCCGAGACCACCCCGCTCACCGCCCTGCAGCTCGCCGAACTCGCCCTGGAGGCGGGCCTCCCCGACGGCCTGCTCCAGGTCCTGCCCGGCGCCGGGCCCGTCACCGGCCGCGCCGTCGTCGACCACCCGCTGGTGCGCAAGGTCGTCTTCACGGGCTCCACCGCCACCGGCAAGGAGGTCATGGCCCGCTGCGCCGCCCAGGTCAAGCGGGTCACCCTGGAACTCGGCGGCAAGTCCCCCAGCATCGTCTTCCGCGACGCCGACCTGGAGCGGGCCGCCGCGGCCACCCCCATGTCCTTCCTCGACAACGCCGGGCAGGACTGCTGCGCCCGCACCCGCATCCTCGTCCAGCGCGAGGTGTACGACGAGTTCCTCGGCCTGCTGGAGCCCGCCGTCACCGCCGTCGCCGTCGGCGACCCCGCCGACCCGGCCACCGACATGGGACCGCTGATCTCGGCGGCCCACCGCGACCGCGTCGCCGCGTACGTCACCCCCGACCTGCCCGTCGCCGCCCGGGGCACCGCCCCCGCCGGACCCGGCTTCTGGTTCCCGCCCACCGTCCTCGCCCCCGCCGACCCCGGCTGCCCCGCCGCCACCGAGGAGGTCTTCGGCCCGGTCGCCGTCGTGCTGCCCTTCGACGACGAGGCCGACGCCCTGCGCCTGGCCAACGCCGGCCGGTACGGCCTCTCCGGCTCGCTGTGGACCCGCGACGTGGGCCGGGCGCTGCGCATGGCGCGCGGTGTGCGGGCGGGCAACCTCTCGGTCAACTCCCACGCCTCCGTGCGCTACTGGACGCCCTTCGGCGGCTTCGGCGAGTCCGGCCTCGGCCGCGAGCTCGGGCCCGACGCCGTCGCGTACTTCACCGAGACCAAGAACGTCTTCATCAGCTCCGAGGAGTGATCCGCCCATGAGCGACACCCCCGCCGCCCCCGCCGCCGGGGCCCCCGCGGAGGCGCCCGTCTGCCGCCGCCTGGTCGGCCGGACCGCGGTCGTCACAGGAGCCGGCAGCGGCATCGGGCTCGCCGCCGTCCGCCGCCTGGCCTCCGAGGGCGCCCGCGTGGTCTGCGCCGACATCGACGAACGGGCCGGCAAGGCCGCCGCCGAGGAGGCCGGCGGCCTCTTCGTGGAGACCGACGTCACCGACGCCGAGCAGGTCGAGGCGCTGTTCCGGGCCGCGCACGACACGTACGGCAGCGTCGACGTCGCCTTCAACAACGCCGGGATCTCGCCGCCCGACGACGACTCCGTCCTCACCACCGGCCTCGACGCCTGGCGCCGCGTCCAGGAGGTCAACCTCACCTCCGTGTACCTGTGCTGCAGGGCCGTACTGCCCTACATGCGGCGGCAGGGGAGGGGCTCGGTCGTCAACACCGCCAGCTTCGTGGCGGTGATGGGCGCCGCCACCTCGCAGATCTCCTACACCGCCTCCAAGGGCGGGGTGCTCGCGATGTCCCGGGAGCTGGGCGTGCAGTTCGCCCGCGAGGGCATCCGCGTCAACGCGCTCTGCCCCGGGCCGGTGGACACCCCCCTGCTGCGCGAACTCTTCGCAAAGGACCCCGAGCGCGCCGCCCGCCGGCTCGTCCACATCCCGCTGGGCCGCTTCGCCCGCGCCGAGGAGGTCGCCGCCGCGGTCGCCTTCCTGGCCAGCGACGACTCCTCCTTCGTCACGGCGAGCGCCTTCATGGTCGACGGCGGCATCTCCGGGGCGTACGTGACGCCGATCTGACGGCTCTTGACCTCGGCCTTATCGGCCGCGCCGTACGGTGCCGACCGTGACTGCGACGATTCCGTCCGGCTGGTACCCGGACCCGAGCGAGAACGGCGCGGCCGCCGGGCGGCGGCTGCGATGGTGGGACGGCAGCGGCTGGACCGGCGACACGCGCCCCCTGCCGCCGGAGGAGGCCGCCGCCGGTCCCGCCGCGGAGCCGGCGGGGGCACCCGTCGGGGCCGGGGCGGAGCCCGGGGCCGGGCCCGGGGCGGATCCTGCTCCCGGGCCGGCCGCGGGGCCCGCCGATCCCGCCCGCCGGTCCGGGCCCGAGGCGGTCCCGCCCGCCTCCGCCGGAGGTGTTCCGCCGGAGGGCAGCACGGACGGCGTCCCGCAGACGCCCGGTGCGCCGGACGGGTGGACGGCCCCGCCCGCCCCCGCCGACCCCGCCCCCGCCGACCCCGCCTCCCCGGTCGCCTGGCCGGTTCCGCCCGCGGGGGCGCCGCAGCCCCTCGGCGCGGTGCAGCCCCCCGGCGCCGCCCACCCCTTCGGCCCGGCCCACCCCTTCGGCCCGGCCCACCCCTCCGGTACGGACCGCCCCCGGCGGTCCGCCCGCGCGGTGGCGGTCGCCGCCGTGGTGGGGGCCCTGGTCGGCGGCGCCGTGGGCGCCGGCGCGACCTACCTGGCGATGCGTGACGACGGCGGCTCCGCGCGCGCCCTCCCCGCGCCCGGGCCCGGCCGGAACGGCGCACCGGACGGCTCCCCGCCCGGCCTCGGCTCCGGCGGCGGTCAGGACGGCCCGAACAGCCAGGGCGGCCCGAACAGCCAGGACGGCCGGGGCGGCGCCCCCGACGGCGGCCCGGGGTCCGGCGGCACCGGCTCCGGGCCCCGCACGGCCGTGGACGCGGTGAACGGCATCGCCCTCCCGGTCCCGTCCGGCTGGACCGGCGGCACCACCCGCGACGGCCACGCCTCCCTCTCCACCGGCTCCTACTCCTGCCCGCAGTCCCCGGCCGGGTGCAGCCTGGCGGGCGTGGTGACCAGCACGCTCAAGGCCGGCACGGGCGACCCGGAGGCCGCCGCGAAGTCCGACATCGCCGCCGCCGCCGAGGAGGCGTACGGCAGGCCCGCCGGACACCGGCAGCTCAAAGCCGAGCCGGTCACGGTCGCCGGGCGGTCCGGCTACCTCGTCCGCTGGAAGGTCGACGCGAGGACGGGCAACGACGGCTACGTGGAGACGGTCGTCTTCCCGAACCGCTCGGGCCGCGCCCTGGTCGCCGTCCACCTCGGCTTCGACGCGGTGGACAAGGCACCCTCCCAGGCCGTCATGGACTCCCTCGTCGCCGGCATCCGCGACCACGCGGGACCCGGCGCCGGCAGCGGCGCCTGACGGGCCGCCGGGAGCGGCCCGACCGCGGCGGGCGGCCGTGCTGCGGCGGGCGGCCGGACCCGCGGGAGCGGGCGGCCGCTCCTTCGGGGGTGACGGCCCGCAGGTGCGACCGGCCCGCCGGGGCGGGGCGTCAGAGGAACGTCCGGCCCTCGCCCCGGTAGGTCGGCACCGAGTCCACCACCCGGCCGCCCTCCACCAGGTGCAGCCGGTCGAACCGCTCGCACAGCTCGCCGGCCTTGGCGTGCCGGAACCACACCCGGTCGCCGACCCGCAGCCCGTCCGCCGCCGCCCCCAGCAGCGGCGTCTGCACCTCGCCCGCCTGCTCCTGCGGGTCGTAGCGCAGCCCCTCCGGCAGGTACGGCTGCGGCAGCCGGTCCCGGCCGGACGGCCCCGAGGCCGGGTAGCCGCCGCCCAGCACCGTCACCGCGCCCGGACCGGGCCGGCGCACCACCGGCTGGGCGAAGAGCGCCGCCGGCCGGGCGCGGAACGCCGCGTAGTCGTCGAAGAGCCGCGGCGCGTACAGCCCCGAACCGGCCGCGACCTCGGTGACCGCCGCCTCCGCCGCCGTCGACTCCAGGCTGCCGGTGCCGCCGCCGTTGACGAACTCCAGGTCGGCCACCCGCCGCAGCTCCCGCACCGCCGCGGCCCGCCGGACGGCCAGTTCGGTCCGCGCCACCCGCTGCATCGCCCTGACCGCCCCCGACCGCAGCGGGCGGCCCGCCACGGAGTCGCCGACGCCCGCGACGTGCCCCTCGTACGCCATCAGCCCCACGACCCGGAAGCCGGGCCGCTTCTGCACCAGTTCGGCGAAGTCGGCGAGCTCCTGGGGGGAGCGCAGCGGCGACCGGCGCGCCCCCACGCGCACCCGGCCGCCCAGCAGGTGCAGGGCGGTGTCCAGCTCCAGGCAGACCCGGATCTCCGCGCCCGTCCCCGGGCCGCCCTCCCGTGCCGCGTCGGCCAGTTCCAGCTGCGCCGGGTCGTCCATCAGCACCGTCACGGCCGCCGCCAGGGCGGGGTCGGCCGCCAGCTCGGCGAAGGCCGACCGGTCGGCCGAGGGGTACGCCAGCAGCACGTCCCGGAAGCCCGACCCGGCCAGCCACAGGCACTCGCGCAGGGTGAAACCCATGACTCCGGCGAAGCCGTCCATGGCCAGGACCCGCTCCAGCAGTGCCCTGCAGCGCACCGACTTGCTGGCCACCCGGACCGGTTTGCCGTGGGCCCGCCGCACGAGGTCCGCCGCGTTGGCGTCGAACGCCGCGAGGTCCACGACCGCCAGCGGCGCCTCCAGGTGGGCGGTGGCCCGGTCGTAGCGGGCCCGGTCGGCGGCGGTGTTCGGCATGGCCGAAGCGTGCCACACCGCCGCCGCCGGACGGGAGGAGTCGGACGGTCCCTGCCGGAACGATTCTGCCGGGCAACGGCGAACACGGCCGCCGCCCACCGCGTAGGGTGGCCGCCGGAGTTGCGGAGGCCGGGCGCCGGGGAGCGCCGCCGACGGCCCGCCGAGGAACGGGGGTGGCCGCAGGTGCGCGAGGTCGAGACGGCACCGCCCCGCCCCGCCGTCCCCGCTCCCCGCCCGCCGCTGCGCCCCCTCCCGGCGGCCGCCGCAGCGCACCCCGCGCCTCCGCCCGCGTCCGCACCCGCGCCCACGCCCCCTGCCCCGGCCGCGTCCGCACCTGTACCCGCGCCCACGTCCCCGGCCCGTCCGCGCGCCGCCCGGCGGCCCCTGCGGACCGGCCTCGCCCTGGCCTGCGCCGCGTCCGGCCTGGGGCTGCTGCTGGGGCCGGGCGTCACGGCCGCCCTCCTCCCGGCCCCGGGGCGTGCGGACGGCACCGCGGAACGCCTCGCCCTGGCCCGCGCCCTCTGGCGCACCGCCCCGGCCGACAGCCTCCTGCCGCCCCGGATCGACCCCGCCGACGGCTCCGCCTGGATCCGCACCGCGCTCGCCCCCGCCGCCGCGTGCACCCCCGCCGGGCTCGGCCGGTACCTGTACGCCGCCCTCGCCCCGCACGGCTGCGGGCCGGTGCTCCGCGCCACCTACACCGACCCGGCCCGCACCCGGCTGGTCACGGTCGGCGTCGTCACCACGTCCGCCCCGACCGCCGTGCCCCCGCCCGCCGCCGCCCGGCCCGCCGGAGCACCGCCGGACGGGGGCGGCGGTGCGGCGGCCCGGCTGCTGGAGGCGCCCGCCACCGGCCCGGCCCCGCCGCCCGCCGTCTGGACCGCCGAGCCCGACCCCGGGCATCCCTGGGTCGTCTGGGCCGCCGCCTCCTTCGCCGACGGCCGGCGTACCGCCGCTCCCGTCCCGGCGGGTCCCGCCTCCGCCGACGACCCCCGCGACCCCCTCGTCGAGTCCGGTGTCCGCCCCGCCGTCCGCGTCCTCGCCGCAGCCGTGCGCGCCGCCCTCGACCGCGCCCTCGACGCCGCCCGGCGGTACCGCCCCCCGGCCGGCGGACCCGCCCGGTGACCCGCCCCGGCGGCACGTCGGACGGCCCCGGCCCGCCGGGCCGCGCGGGCACGCCGGGCCGTGCAGGAACGCGGGGCCGTGCGGGCACGCCGGACGCGCACGGCCGTCCGGGCGGCGGTGCGTCAGGCCCCCTCCCCCCGAGCGGGGACCGCCGTGCGTGACACCCCTGTCCGCCGGACCGCCGCCCGGACCCGCCGCGCCGCCGCGGTGCTCTGCCTCGCCGTCCTGGCCTCCGCCCCGGCGCCGCCCGCCGCCGCCGACAGCGTCCGCGACCACGAGTGGCCGCTGCGGGCCCTGCACGCGGCGGAGGCGTGGCGCACCACCCGCGGCGCCGGGACCGTCGTCGCGGTGCTCGACACCGGCGTCGACCCGGGCCACCCCGACCTCGCGGGGCGCGTGCTGCCCGGCACCGACACCGTCGGCACCGGCGCCCGCCCCGGCGACCCGGCGTGGGCCCGGCACGGGACCGCCATGGCCGCCGTCGTCGCCGGACGCGGCCACGGGCCCGGCGGCGCGGACGGGGTCCTCGGGATCGCGCCGGACGCCCGGATCCTCCCGGTCCGGGTCATCCTGGAGGACACCGACCCGGCGCTTCCCGCCGCCCGCCGCCGCCCCGGCAACGCCCTCGCGGCGGGCATCCGCTGGGCGGTCGACCACGGCGCCGACGTGGTCAACCTCTCCCTCGGGGACGACGCCGAGACCGCCCACGCCGACCCCGACGAGTACGCGGCCGTCCGGTACGCGCTGAGCCGCGGCGTGCCGCTGGTGGCCTCGGCGGGCAACGGCCTCCGCAGCGGCAACCGCTCCTCCTACCCCGCCGCCTACCCCGGGGTCGTCGCCGTGGCCGCCGCCGACGCCGCCGGCCGCCCGGCCGCCTTCTCCACCCGCCGCTGGTACACCTCCGTCGCCGCGCCCGGCGTCGACGTGGTGATCGCCGACCCCGACCGCCACTACTACACCGGCTGGGGCACCAGCGCGGCCGCCGCCTACGTCTCGGGCACCCTCGCGCTGCTCCGCTCCGTCCGCCCCGACCTCGGCCCCGCGCAGCTCCGCGCCGCCCTGGAGGCGACCGCGGACCGGCGGCCGCCCGGCGGCCGCAGCGACGCGCTGGGCGCCGGCCTGGTCGACCCGCCCGCCGCGCTGGCGGCGGCGGCCCGGATGCGGGCGGAGCCCGCCGTGCCCGTGCCCGTCCCCGCGGCCCGGCTGCGTTTCGGACCGGTCCGCGGAGCCGGGCCGGACGGCGGCGGCCCGTCCCCGGCGGCCGCCCCCGCGCCGGGGAGCCCCGCCCGGTCCGGGGCCCTCCCGACGGACCGGCTGCGCGTGCCCGCCGGGCTGCTGCTGCTCCTGCTCGGCGCCCTGCTGCGGCGCGGACGCCGCCCGCCCGCTCTGCCGGTGGGCGCCTCGCCCGGCCCGCCGCCCCCGCCGTCCCCGCCCGGCCCGCCGCCCCCGCCCGGCCCGCCCGGCCCGGCCCGGTTCAGGCCCGGACCTCCGGACCGCCGGTGAGCCCCCCGGCGACCCCGCCGGCGAGTGCACCGGTGAGGGCGTCGGCGGCCGCCACGGCCGCCGACTCGACCAGGGAGATCCCGTCCGCCAGCGCCGGGCTGCCGTCGGAGAGCACGGCGACCAGGAGCGGCCGCCCGTCGTGCCGGACGAGGCCGATGCTGTTCACCACCCACAGGCCGGTCGCGCTCCGGGGCAGCCAGCCGTTCTTCAGCCGGGGCCCGGTGCCCGGGTCGGCCGCGGCGGAGACGCCCCAGTCCTGCCCGGCCTCGACCTGCCCCATCAGGCCGCCCAGGTGGGCGCGGGAGGCGGCGCCCAGCGGCGAGCCGCCGTCGAAGACGGCGCGGAGCAGCGCCAGCTGGTCGGCGGCGGTCGTCGCGGTGAGGCCCCAGCGGCGGTCGCCCCCCGCGGTGGTCGCGGTCAGGCCGAGGGTGCGGTTGGCCCGGTCCAGTCCGTCGGCCAGCCCGACCGCGGTGTACAGGGCGTCGGCGGCGCCGTTGTCGCTGCGGCGGATCATCGCGGCGGCCCGCTCCCGCTCCTCCGCGCTCAGGCCGCGCCCGGCGTCCTCGGTCCGGAGCAGCAGGGCGGCGAGGATGTCCGCCTTGGCGATGCTGGCGGTGACGAAGGTGCGCCCGGTCGCGCCGTACCCGGCGGACACGCCGGTGGACAGGTCGGCGACCGCGACCGACAGGCCGCCCGGGGCCCGGGCGGCGACCGCCCGCACCGCCCGCTCCACGGCCGCCGCGGCGCCGTCCCGGGCACGCGCGGAGGCGGACGCCGCCGGGTCCGGCACCGCGGGGTCCGACGCGGCCGGGTCCTCCACGGCCTGCCGCTCCCGCCACCCCTCCCCGGAGGGGCGCGGGGACGCCTGCGGTGCCGCCGCCCCGGCCGCCGACGGCCGCGCCCCGGTCCGCCCCCCTCGCGCCGTGTCACCTGCCATGCGCGGCACCGCCCCGCGGTTCGCGGCCGCCGCCACGGCGACCGCGGCCGCCGCGACCGCCGCGACCGCCGCGACCGCGCCGAACCGGACCCGCCGCCCCGCCCGCCGTGCCCGTCACCGCCGCCACCCGCGCCTCCGCCGTCCCCGCCGCCCGCCGCCGGTGCGGCCCGTCCCGGCCAGCATCTCCGATTCCCGTGCCCGCATGCACGGGGACGGTACGGAGCGTTCCTGCGCAAATCCCGAGGACCGGGTGAGCACCGCCCGGGAGGGCCGCCGGGCCGTCGCATACCCTCGGGGACGTGGAGCGCAAGAACATCCCGGACCCCGGCTTCGCCGGCGACGGCGGGGCCGCCGACCCGCACCTGGCCGCAGCACTCGCCCGCTGGGCCGACGACCCCGCCGCTGTCGGGCCCGAGGTGCTGGCCGCGCTCCCCGCGGCCCGCCTCATGGTGCCCGTGGTGGCCGTCCTCGGCGAGGTCGAGACCGGACCGGACGGCCTGCGGCGGGAGAAGACCAGCGACATGGCCGTCCCCGTGGTCGAGGCCCCGGACGGCCGCCGGGCCCTGCCCGCCTTCACCTCCCTGGAGTCCCTGGCCCGCTGGCGGGCCGACGCCCGGCCGGTGCCGGTCCACGGCCGCCAGGCGGTCCTCGCGGCCTACTCCGAGCGGGCGGACACCCTCCTGGTGGACCCGGCCGGTCCGGTCGCCTACCAGCTGACGGGCGCGCCCATGAGGGCCGTCGCCGAGGGCCGCGCCCACGTGCCGCCGGCCCGCGACCCGGAGGTGCTGGAGGCGGTGCGCCGGGTGGTCGCCGACGAGCCGGCCGTGCTCCGCGCCTACCTGCGGCCGGCCGAGCAGACGGACGCCGTGGTCGCCCTGGTGCCCGGACCGGACGCGGACGAGGCCGCCGTGCGCGGGGCGGCGCAGCGGATCGCCGCCGCGCTGGCCGCGGACGAGCTGCTGCGGGTGCGCCTGGACCTCGGACTGGACCTCGCCCTGCTGCCCGCCGCCGCCGACGTCCCGGGCGAGCCCCTGTACACGCGCTGAGGGCGGCGCGCACGCCCTCGAGGACGGCGGCCGGGCACACGGGGAGGGGCGGGCCCGCCGGGCCCGCCCCTCCCCGTGTGCCCGGCCGCCGGACGCCCCCGCGGGCGTCAGGCGTAGACCGGACCGGTGAACTTCTCGCCCGGCCCCTGGCCCGGCTCGTCCGGCACCAGCGACGCCTCGCGGAAGGCCAGCTGCAGCGACTTCAGCCCGTCGCGCAGCGGCGCCGCGTGGAAGTTGCTGAGGTCCGGGGCGCTCGCCGTGATCAGGCCGGCCAGGGCGGTGATCAGCTTGCGCGCCTCGTCCAGGTCCTTGTGCTGCTCGCCGTCCTCGGTGAGCCCGCACTTCACGGCCGCCGCGCTCATCAGGTGCACCGCGACCGTGGTGATCACCTCGACGGCGGGCACGTCGGCGATGTCGCGCTCGGCGCCGGACGCGTCGCTCCCGGCCTCCTCCGTCCCGGAGGCGTCGTGCCGGGGGGCGTCGTGCTCGGGGTCCCCGTACCGGGGGGCGTCGTGCTCGGGGGCGCCGTTGCCGGCGGCGGGGTCGGGCTGGGTGCTCATGGTCTCGCTTGTCTCCGCGGGTCAGGACTCTCCCCGCGAGCGTACGCGGCGGGGTGCGGAATAACGCCGGGGCCCCGGACGCTGCTATGATTCGAGACTGACCGGCCAGACACCCGACGAGGTGCCCGGCCTGCAAGTGGAGGCTCCACGTACGAGGGATCCCGACAGGGACCACCCGTCAGTCTCCCACCCGATCGTCCTCCGGGTCGACGGGTCCGGTCCGCGGCCGACGCCCTGCGCGTCCGTGCCGCCTGTCGCCCCGCGCGAGCACGCTCGCGAGGGCACTTCCGGTTGTTGTGGAGCCCCGCCTGTGCATCGTGCGGGGCTTTTTTCGTGTCCGCGGTGCGCGCCCGGTGCGGCGCGCAGCGCAGCGCGGATGAAGTCCCGCCCGGTGAGTCGATTCGACACGTGCGACCGCCGCCCGACGGCCGCATCGGAAAAGGTGCAACCGAGGAGGCCCCATCAGCACCGAGCCCCGCATCAACGACCGGATTCGCGTCCCCGAGGTGCGACTCGTCGGTCCCAGTGGCGAGCAGGTCGGCATCGTGCCGCTTGCCAAGGCGCTGGAGCTTGCCCAGGAGTACGACCTGGACCTCGTCGAGGTCGCGGCGACCGCCAGGCCGCCGGTGTGCAAGCTCATGGACTACGGCAAGTTCAAGTACGAGTCGGCCATGAAGGCCCGTGAGGCGCGCAAGAACCAGGCGCACACGGTCATCAAGGAGATGAAGCTCCGGCCGAAGATCGACCCGCACGACTACGACACCAAGAAGGGTCACGTCGTACGGTTCCTCAAGCAGGGCGACAAGGTCAAGATCACGATCATGTTCCGCGGTCGCGAGCAGTCCCGCCCCGAGCTGGGCTTCCGACTGCTGCAGCGGCTGGCCGACGACGTCCAGGACCTGGGCTTCGTCGAGTCCTCGCCCAAGCAGGACGGCCGTAACATGATCATGGTTCTCGGTCCGCACAAGAAGAAGACCGAGGCCATGGCCGAGGCCCGCGAGGCCGCTGCCGCCCGCAAGGCCGAGCGCCAGGGCCGCACCGAGACTGCCGAGACCCCCGAGGCCCCCCAGGCCGCCGAGGTCGAGCAGCCGGTCGAGGCCCAGGCACCGGCCGAGTAACACCTCGGTACCGGGGCCCCCGCCCCGGCACCCGAAGATCCATCCAGCGCTCCCGCCCGCCCCGACGGTGTGCGGGCGGGGGCGGACCGACGAGGAGAGTACGGCGACATGCCGAAGAACAAGACGCACAGCGGCGCCAGCAAGCGCTTCCGGCTCACTGGCTCCGGCAAGGTGGTGCGCCAGCGCGCCGGCCGCCGTCACCTGCTCGAGCACAAGCCCTCGACTCTGACCCGCCGCCTCGCCGGCACGGTCGAGATGGCCCCGGCCGACGCCAAGAAGATCAAGAAGCTTCTCGGCAAGTGATCGCGCCCCGCACCGCAGCGCCGGTGCGGGAACCAGCCGATCCTTCCCGACCTATTCGATTTGCGGACCGCGTGAAGACGTCCGCGGTCCTACCCAAGGAGTAATGCAGTGGCACGCGTCAAGCGGGCGGTCAACGCCCACAAGAAGCGCCGGGTCATCCTCGAGCGGGCCAGCGGCTACCGCGGCCAGCGGTCGCGCCTGTACCGCAAGGCGAAGGAGCAGGTCACCCACTCCCTCGTCTACAACTACAACGACCGCAAGAAGCGCAAGGGCGACTTCCGCCAGCTGTGGATCCAGCGGATCAACGCCGCCGCGCGTGCGAACGGCATCACCTACAACCGCTTCGTGCAGGGCCTGAAGGCCGCCAACGTCGAGATCGACCGCAAGATGCTCGCCGAGCTCGCGGTCAACGACCCCAACGCCTTCGCCTCCCTCGTCGAGGTGGCCAAGAAGGCGCTGCCGGCCGACGTGAACGCCCCCACGGCCGCCTGATCCAGGCATCCCCGAGCGGTCGGGCCCGAGCCCGCCGCGAGGCAGACCGGACCCGCAGCCACGCTCCGGCGTGCGCCTGCGGGTCCGTTCTTTCTCCGCCCGGAGCCCCCGCCCTCCGCCCGGAGCCCCCGCCCCCGGGCGGACCCGGCCCCCGCCCGCGGGCCCGGCGTCCCGCCCGCACCCGGCACCCCACGCAGAAAGCGCCATGGCTACCACCGACCGCCCCGAGCACGGCCCCCTGCTGACCTCCCTGCGCTCCCCGCGGGTCACCGCCGCCCGGCGCCTCGCCCGGCGCGCCCAGCGCACCAAGGAGCGCCGCTTCATCGCCGAGGGCCCGCAGGCGGTCCGGGAGGCGGTGGCCCACGGTCCGCTGCCCGGCGCCGGCGGGCACGCCGTGGTCGAGGTCTACGCCACCCCGGAGGCCGACGAGCGGTACGCCGGCATCACCGGCGCCGCCCGCGCGGCCGGGGTCCCGGTGCTCACCGCCAGCGCCGAGGTCATCGCCGACGTCTGCCAGACGGTCACCCCGCAGGGCATCGTCGCCGTCTGCCGCTTCGTGGACACCCCCTTCGACGCCGTGCTGGCGGCCCGGCCCCGGCTGGTGGCCGTCCTCGCCCACGTCCGCGACCCCGGCAACGCCGGGACCGTCCTGCGGACCGCCGACGCGGCCGGCGCCGACGCGGTCGTCCTCACCGACGCCTCGGTGGACCTGTACAACCCCAAGGCCGTGCGGGCCTCCGTGGGCAGCCTCTTCCACCTCCCGGTGGCGGTCGGCGTGCCGGTGGAGGCGGCGGTGGCCGGCCTGCGCGCGGCCGGGGTGCGGGTGCTCGCGGCGGACGGCGCCGGCGACCGCGACCTGGACGCCGAGCTCGACGCCGGCGCCCTCGGCGGCCCCACCGCCTGGGTCTTCGGCAACGAGGCCTGGGGCCTGCCGGAGCAGACCCGGGCGCTGGCCGACGCGGTCGTGCGGGTGCCCATCCACGGCCACGCCGAGAGCCTCAACCTGGCCACCGCCGCCGCGGTGTGCCTCTACGCGTCCGCCCGTGCCCAGCGCATGGCGGGAGGGTGCCGCGCGGACGGCTAGGGCGCTACTGTGAGGCGGGTCGGCGCCCGGAGCACAGGACGGGGCGGCCGCCGGCCGGCCAGCACGCGGGGGGAAGCGATTGTCCCAGGACACCGGTGAGGCCCTCGGTGCGGGGGGCGCCCGCCCGGAGTGCGCCGGGCCCCGCCGCGACACCCCGGACCGCGACACCGCCGGCCGTGCCCGCACCGGCTCCGCCGACCCCGTACCCGCCGTACCCGCCCCCGCCGGCCCCGCGCCCGTCCACCCCGGCGCCGGCCCCGGCGGCGTCGACCCCGACGACCTGCCCGACGGCCTGGTGGTCGCCGACGAGCACGGCACGGTCGTCTGCTTCAACAGCGCCGCCGCCCGCATCACCGGCCTGAGCCCCCGCCGCGCCCTCGGCCGCCCCTTCGCCGAGGTGCTGCCCCTGGAGGACCTCGACGGCCGCCGCTGGTGGCAGTGCACCGACCCCTACGGCGGCCTGGCCACCCGCACCCGCCAGCCCGAGCGCAACCTGCTGCTGCCCGGCGGCCGCGAGGTGCTGGTCTCCGCCCGCTACGTGCGCGCCGCCCCCTGCGGGCCGCTGCGGCGCCTGGTGGTGGCGCTGCGCGGCACCGAGGCCCGCCGCCGCACCGAGCGCAGCCACGCCGAGCTGATCGCCACCGTCGCCCACGAGCTGCGCTCGCCGCTGACCAGCGTCAAGGGCTTCACGGCGACGCTGCTCGGCAAGTGGGAGCGCTTCACCGACGACCAGAAGAAGCTCATGCTGGAGACGGTCGACGCCGACGCCGACCGGGTCACCCGCCTGATCGCCGAGCTGCTGGACATCTCCCGCATCGACGCGGGCCGCCTGGAGCTGCGCCGCCAGGTGGTCGACGTCGCCGCGGCCGTGCACCGGCACACAGAGGCGCTGGCGGCGGCCGGCACCGCCCCCGGCCGGTTCCGCGTCCTGGCCGGCGGGCCGCTGCCGCAGCTGTGGGCCGACCCGGACAAGGTCGACCAGGTGCTGTGGAACCTGCTGGAAAACGCGGTGCGCCACGGTGAGGGAACTGTCACCATCGAGGTCGGAGCCGCCCGCGAGGAGGTCGAGGGCCGCGTCGGGGAAGGGGTTGCCGTCACCGTGAGCGACGAGGGCCCCGGCATCCCCGAGGACGCCATCCCGCGCGTGTTCACCCGCTTCTGGCGGGGCAGCCGCCGCGGCGGCACCGGCCTCGGCCTCTACATCGTCAAGGGCATCGTCGAGGCCCACGGCGGCACGATCCGCGTCGGGCGCGCCCCCGGCGGCGGCGCCCGCTTCCGATTCGTGCTGCCCGCCGGGGTCCCCGACTTCATGCTGTAGTCGGCCGCCCCGGCGGGCTTCCCGTCCGGCCCCCCGACCCGGTGCGACTAGACTCGCTGGATGGCGTCGCGCGGCGTCCTGCGCTGCCGCGCGGGAGGTCAGGCGGATCACACCTTCGGACCACACCCTGAGGGAAGGGCCGGGCCGCACCCACCCCGGTACGCCCCCACCCGAGCACGGACGAGCAGGAGCACGGGAAAGATAGAGATGTCGGCACCCAACAAGTCGTACGACCCGGTCGAGGTCGAGGCCCTCAAGCCCGAAGAGGTCGAGCGGATGCGCGACGAGGCCCTGGCGGCCGTCGCGGCCGCCGGCGACCTCGACGCGCTCCACGCGGTCAAGGTCGCGCACACGGGCGACCGCTCCCCGCTGGCCCTGGCCAACCGCGAGATCGGCGCCCTGCCCCCGCACGCCAAGGCCGACGCCGGCAAGCGCGTCGGACAGGCCCGCGGCGCGGTCAACCAGGCCCTGGCCCGCCGCCGCGAGGAGCTGGAGGCGGAGCGGGACGCCCGCGTGCTGGTCGAGGAGGCGGTGGACGTCACGCTGCCGTACGACCGCGCGCCGCTCGGCGCCCGGCACCCGCTGACCACCCTCACCGAGCTGATCCAGGACACCTTCACGGCCATGGGCTACACGGTGGCCGAGGGCCCCGAGGTCGAGGCGGAGTGGCTGAACTTCGACGCTCTCAACCTGGGCCCGGACCACCCGGCGCGCACCATGCAGGACACCTTCTGGGTGGCCGCGCCCGACGGCGGCGCCGACTCCGGGGTCGTGCTGCGCACCCACACCTCGCCGGTGCAGGCCCGCACCATGCTGCACGGCGAGCCGCCGATCTACGTGGTCTGCCCCGGCCGCACCTTCCGCACCGACGAGCTGGACGCCACCCACACCCCGGTGTTCGGCCAGGTCGAGGGCCTCGCGGTCGACGAGGGCATCACCTTCGCCGACCTCAAGGGCACCCTGGAGCACTTCGCCTCCGCGATGTTCGGCGACGACCTGGAGAAGCGCTGGCGCCCCTCCTACTTCCCCTTCACCGAGCCGTCCGCCGAGATCGACCTGCAGTGCTTCGTGTGCCGCGGCGCGAGCGTCGGCAACCCGGACCGCCCCTGCCGCACCTGCTCCTCCGAGGGCTGGATCGAGCTGGGCGGCTGCGGCGTGGTGAACCCGCGGGTGCTGGTCGCCTGCGGCATCGACCCGGACCGGTACAGCGGCTTCGCCTTCGGCCTCGGCCTGGAGCGGATCCTGATGAACCGCAGCGGGGTCGAGGACATGCGAGACATGGTCGAGGGTGACGTGCGCTTCACCCTCCCGTTCGGGATGGAGATCTGATGCGGGTCCCGCTTTCGTGGCTGCGGGAGTACGTCGACCTTCCGGCCGGCGAGACCGGCCGCGACGTCGCCGCCAGGCTGGTCGCCGCCGGCCTGGAGGTCGAGACCGTCGAGCAGCTCGGCGCCGACCTCAAGGGCCCCCTGGTCGTCGGCCGGGTGCTGGCGATCGAGGAGCTGACGGGCTTCAAGAAGCCGATCCGGTACTGCCAGGTCGACGTCGGCGACGCCAACGGCACCGGTGAGCCGCAGAACATCGTCTGCGGCGCGCGGAACTTCGCCGTCGGCGACAAGGTCGTCGTGGTCCTCCCCGGCGCCGTCCTCCCCGGCCCGTTCCCGATCGCCGCCCGGCAGACCTACGGGAAGACCTCCGAGGGCATGATCTGCTCGGCCCGCGAGCTGGGCATGGGCGACGACCACGACGGCATCATCGTGCTGCCGCGGGAGACCGTGCCCGGCACCGACGCGATCGAGCTGCTGGAACTGGTCGACGAGGTCCTCGACATCGCCGTCACCCCCGACCGCGGCTACTGCCTGTCGATGCGCGGCGTCGCCCGCGAGGCCGCCACCGCCTACGGCCTCCCGCTCGCCGACCCGGCGCTGCTGGACGTGCCGCAGGCCAACGCGGACGGGTACCCGGTGCGCGTCGAGGACGCCGCCGGCTGCGACCGCTTCACCGCCCGCACGGTCAGCGGCATCGAGCCGTCGGCCGTCTCGCCGATCTGGATGCAGCGCCGCCTGCAGAAGGCCGGCATGCGGCCGGTGTCGCTCACCGTCGACGTCACCAACTACGTGATGCTGGAGATCGGCCAGCCGCTGCACGCCTACGACCGGTCGCGCCTGGCCGGCACCGTCTCGGTGCGCCGCGCACGGGCCGGCGAGAAGCTGCGGACCCTGGACGGCGCCGAGCGCGCCCTCGACGCCGGCGACCTGCTCATCTGCGACGAGTCGGGCCCCATCGGCCTGGCCGGCGTCATGGGCGGCGCCTCCACCGAGATCGCCGACCACGCCGTGGACGCGGAGAGCGGCCAGGTGCTCGGCACCACCGACGTGGTGATCGAGGCCGCCCACTTCGACCCGGTCTCCGTCGCCCGCACCGCCCGCCGCCACAAGCTGTCCTCCGAGGCGGCCAAGCGGTTCGAGCGCGGCGTCGACCCGCAGGCCGCCCCGGCCGCCGCCCAGCGCGCCGTGGACCTGCTGGTCCTCATCGCCGGCGGCACCGCGGGCGGGGGCGTCACCGACGTCGTCGCCCCGCAGCCGGACCGCACCCTCGCGATCCCCGCCGACCACCCCGACCGGGTCGCCGGCACGGTGTACGGCCGCGAGACCGTCACCCGGCGCCTGCAGGAGGTCGGCTGCTCCGTCTCCGGCACGGACGTCCTCACCGTCGTCCCGCCGAGCTGGCGCCCCGACCTCACCGACCCCAACGACCTCGCCGAGGAGGTCATCCGGCTGGAGGGCTACGACAACGTGCCCTCCCGGATGCCGCAGGTGCCGCCGGGCCGCGGCCTGACCGCCGCCCAGCGCAGGCTGCGCCGCGTCGGCCGGGCACTGGCCGCCGCGGGCCACGTCGAGGTGCAGAACTACCCGTTCCTCGGCGAGGCCGCGTTCGACGCCCTCGGCCTGGACGCGGACGACCCGCGCCGCACCACGGTGAAGCTGGTCAACCCGCTCAACCACGAGGAGCCGGCGCTGCGCACCACGCTGCTGCCGGGCCTCCTCGCCACGCTGCACCGCAACGTCAGCCGGGGCAGCGGCGACGTGGCGCTCTTCGAGACCGGCCTGGTCTTCCGTCCCCGCGACGAGCGCACGACGGCCCCCCGGCCGCCCGTCGACCGCCGCCCCACGGACGAGGAGCTCGCCGCCCTCGACGCCGCGCTGCCGCACCAGCCGCGCCGCGTCGCGGTGGCGCTGGCCGGCGAGCGCGAGCCCGCCGGCTGGTGGGGGCAGGGCCGCCCGGCCCTGTGGGCGGACGCGATCGAGGCGGGCCGCACCGTGGCCCGCGCCGCCGGGGTCGAGCTGATCGTCCGCCAGGACCAGCACGCCCCGTGGCACCCCGGCCGCTGCGCCGCCCTGCTGGTGGCCGGTGCCGACGGCACCGAGCGGCTCGTCGGGCACGCGGGCGAGCTGCACCCGCGCGTGGTCAAGGCGATGCGCCTGCCGGAGCGCACCTGCGCGATGGAGATCGACCTCGACCTGCTCTCCGCCGACGGCGAGAAGCCGGTCACCGCGCCGCACGTGTCGGCCTACCCGGTGGCCACCCAGGACGTCGCCCTCGTGGTCGACGCCTCCGTGCCCGCCGCCGACGTCGAGGCCGCGCTGCGGGCCGGCGCCGGGCCGCTGCTGGAGTCGCTGCGCCTGTTCGACGTCTTCACCGGCGAGCAGCTCGGCGAGGGGCGCAAGTCGCTGGCGTACGCGCTGCGGTTCCGCGCCCCGGACCGCACGCTGACCGCCGAGGAGGCGTCCGCGGCCCGCGACGCCGCCGTGGCGGAGGCCGTCGCCCGCACCGGCGCCGTCCTGCGCGGGGCCTGACCGCCCGAGCCGGCGGAACGTCACGGGAGCCGCCCCGTCCGGGAGTACCGGACGGGGCGGCTCCGTATCCGGACGCGCGTGTGCCGTCCGCACCCTTGAGCGACCCGTGGTCCCTGCTTTACCTTCACATGTCATCCGCCCGGCTGTGGACACCAGGTCCGCGGCCGTCTGCGCGGACGAACTGGAGACCACGCATGGACCTGCGCTCTCTCGCACGGCTGCGCCCGGCCCCCACCCGGTACCGGCGCACCGCCTCCGCGCTGATCGGCCTCACCACGGCCGCGGCCCTCACCGCACTGCCGGCCGGCGCCCGGGCCGCCGAACCGCAGGCCGCCGACGGCCCGCTGCTCAGCTACGTCGTCAACACCGGAACCGGCCACGACGCCGCCCTCACCGCCGAGGCGCAGATCGCCCGCGCCGGCGGCACCGTGGTCCACGCGTACGAGCAGATAGGCGTGGTGGTCGCGCACTCCGCGAACCCCGCGTTCGCCGCCACCCTGCGCGCCACCCACCTCTTCGACTCCGTCGGCGCCACCCGCACCGCCCCGCTCACCCCCGCCCTGGAGACCGACCCGGTCTCCCTCGGCGCCCAGGAGGCCGAGCGGGCCTCCGACGCCGCCCCCGCCGGCGCGGAGCCCCTGGAGCCCCTCCAGTGGGACATCCGCACCATCGGGGCCGACCGGGCCCAGGCCGTGAACCCCGGAAGCCGCAGCGTCCTCGTCGGCGTGGTGGACACCGGTGTCGACGACACCCACCCCGACCTGGCACCCAACTTCGACGCCGCCGACTCCGTCAACTGCGTCTCCGGCGCCCCCGACACCACCGCCGGCGCCTGGCGGCCCACCACCGGCGCCCCCGGCTACTACCACGGCACCCACGTCGCCGGCACCATCGCCGCCGCCCGCAACGGCCTGGGCGTCACCGGTGTCGCGCCCGGCGTCCGGGTCGCGGCCATCAAGGTGTCCGAGCCGACCGGGAGCTTCTTCTACCCGGAGGCCGTGGTCTGCGGCTTCGTCTGGGCCGGCGAGCACCACGTCGACGTGACCAACAACAGCTACTACATCGATCCGTGGTACTTCAACTGCCTGGAGGACCCGGACCAGAAGGCGATCGTGCAGTCGGTGCGCCGCGCCGCCGCGTACGCCACCGGCCGCGGCACCCTCAACGTCGCCGCCGCCGGCAACGAGCGCTGGGACCTCTCCCGGACGATCGACGACGCCACCAGCCCCGACGACGGCACCGCCGTCACCCGCACGGTCAACCCGCACGCCTGCCTGGACCTCCCCGCCGCCCTGCCGGACGTGGTGACGGTGTCGGCCACCGGCGCGAAGAACCTGAAGTCGTCGTACTCCAACTTCGGCCGCAACGTCATCGACGTCACCGCCCCCGGCGGCGACCGCACCGCCTACCAGCCCCCGCAGGCCCCGGCCACCAGCGGCGGCATCCTCTCCACCATGCCGGGCGGCGGCTACGCCTACCTCAACGGCACCTCGATGGCCTCCCCGCACGTGGCCGGCGTCGCGGCGCTGCTGAAGAGCACCCACCCCGGCGCCTCCCCGCACGTCATCGCCGGCCTGCTGGAGCGCGAGGCCGACCCGGTGGCCTGCCCGTCCCCGTACGACATCAACAGCGACGGCACCGCCGACGCCGTCTGCGAGGGGACCGCGTCCTACAACGGCTTCTACGGCCACGGCATGGTCGACGCCTACCGGGCCGTCACCGGCTGACCCCGCGTGAGGCGCCGTCCCGGTGCACACCGGTGCGCCCCGGAGGAGTGAACTCCGGGGCGCACCCGTGCGGCGGATTGCCCCCCGGCCGCCCGCCGACGGACCATGCGACGACGGAGACACCGCCCAGGACCGGGGGAACCATGCCACCGCACTCCACGGGAGCGGACGCCGCAGCCGGAGCGGGAACGGACGCCGCAGCCGCAACGGGAACCGGGGCCGCGCCGGACGCCGGGTCCGGCACGGACGCCAGGTCAGGAACGGGCGTCAGGTCAGGAACGGACGCCGGTCGACGTACCCGTGCACAGGGCCGTGCGCAGGCGGGGACCGGGGACGGGGCGCGGACCGAGGGCGGTGCGCGGCCGGCCGGCCCGACCCGCCGCGGGCTGTTCGCCTCGGGCGCGGCCGCCGCCGTCGGCCTCCTGCTGGCCACCGGGTCCGCCGGGCCCGCCGCCGCGACCGCTGCGACCGCCGCGGCCGCACGCCCCGCACCGCGGCCGGCCCGCCGCCGTCCGCCGCGCCACCGCTCCGACGGTCCGCAGATGCGCGGCCTGTGGGCGGCGAGCGTCGCCAACACGGACTGGCCGTCCAAGTCCGGCCTGAGCGCCGACGCCCAGTACGCCGAGCTCGCCGGCATCCTCGACATGGCCGTCCGCAACCGCCTCAACGCGGTCTTCCTCCAGGTCAGGCCCACCGCCGACGCCTTCTGGCCGTCCCCCTGCGAGCCCTGGTCGAAGTACCTGACGGGCACCCAGGGCCGCGATCCCGGCTGGGACCCGCTGGGCACCGCCGTCGAGGAGGCCCACCGCCGCGGCCTGCAGCTGCACGCCTGGTGCAACCCCTACCGGATCAGCACCGACGACCGCCTCGACGCGCTGCACCCCGCCCACCCGGCCCGCCGCAACCCCGACTGGGTGGTCCGCCACGGGGGGAGGCTCTATTACGACCCGGGCGTGCCCGAGGTGCGGGAGCACGTCGTGGAGTCGGTCCTGGACGCGGTCGATCGCTACCCGTTGGACGGGCTCCACTTCGACGACTACTTCTACCCGTACCCGGTCAAGGGACAGCGCTTCGACGACGACGCCGCCTACGACGCCCACGGCGGCGGGCTGGGCCGCTCCGCCTGGCGCCGCCGCAACGTCGACCTGCTGGTGGAGGAGGTCCACGACCGCGTCCGGCGGACCCGGCCGGAGGCCGTGTTCGGCGTCAGCCCCTTCGGGGTGTGGCGCAACCGCTCCGCCGACCCTGCCGGCTCGGAGACCACCGCCGGGGTGCAGGCCTACGACGACCTGTACGCGGACGTCCGCCGCTGGATCCGCGAGGGCTGGGTCGACTACGTCGCCCCCCAGCTGTACTGGCAGATCGGCTTCGCCGCCGCCGACTACCGGGTGCTGGTCGACTGGTGGGCGCGCCAGGTGGACGGCACCGGCGTGCGGCTGTACGTCGGCGAGGCCGTCTACCGCGCGGGCGACCCGTCGCAGTCCGCCGCCTGGCAGGACCCGGCGGAGCTCTCCCGCCACCTCGACCTCTGCGGCCGCCACCCGCAGGTGGGGGGCAACATCCACTACAACGCGACGGCGGTGCACCGCGACCGGCTCAAGGCGTTCTCCCGCCTGGTCCGGGACCACTACGCCCAGGCCGTGCCCGCCTCCTGAGCCGTACCCGCCCCCGCGCCCGCCCCCGCGCCCCCGGCCGCGCACCTCGCGCGGCGGGGGCGCGGGCGCCGGTTCAGCGCCCGGCGGTGTAGTCGTAGAAGCCGCGGCCGGACTTGCGGCCGAGCAGGCCCGCGTCGACCATGCGCAGCAGCACCGGGGGAGCGGCGTACAGCGGCTCCTTGTACTCGTCGTACATCGACTCCGCGATGGAGACGATGGTGTCCAGGCCGATCAGGTCGCACAGCCGCAGCGGGCCCATCGGGTGGGCGCAGCCGGCCTCCATGCCCTTGTCGATGTCCTCGGCGGTGGCCACCCCGGACTCGAACATCCGCACCGCGGAGAGCAGGTACGGCACCAGCAGGGCGTTGACCACGAAGCCGGCCCGGTCGCGGGCCCGGATCGGCTCCTTGCCGAGCACCTCGACGGCGAACGCCTCGGCGCGGGCCACGGTCTCCGGCGAGGTGGTGAGGGTCGGGATGACCTCGACCAGCTTCTGCACCGGCGCCGGGTTGAAGAAGTGCAGACCCAGGACCTGCTCGGGGCGGCTGGTCGCGGCGGCGAGCTTCACGATCGGGATGGAGGAGGTGTTGGACGCCAGGATCGCGTCCCGCCGCTCCACCACCTGGTCGAGGGTCTGGAAGATCGCGATCTTGACGTCCTCGCGCTCGGCCACGGCCTCGACGACCAGGTCGCGGTCGGCGAAGTCGGCCAGGTCGGTGGTGAACGCGATCCGGGAGAGCGCCGCGTCGCGCTCCTCCTCGGCGAGCTTGCCGCGCCTGACGGCGGTGTCCAGCGAGCCGGTCAGCCGGGTGCGGCCGATCTCCAGCGCCTCACCGCTCGCCTCGGCGACCAGCACGTCCAGGCCCGCGCGGGCGAAGACCTCCGCGATGCCCGAGCCCATGAGGCCGCAGCCGACCACGCCGACGCGTCCGATGCCGCTCACACACTTGCCTTTCGTCGTATCCGGTGGGCGCAGCGCGGTGGCGGGGGTGTGCCGGGCCGTGCTGCCGACCTGACGTTACTCCGCCCGGTGGCACGGGGGGACATCGCCCGTGCCGCCCTCCACGGTACGCACACGATCCGTCACACTGTGCGATGATCGGATCGACCGGGCGCACGACGCGGTGAGGAGAGGTCGATGGACAGGGGTTCGCTGGCGGGGCAGGTCGCCCTGGTCACCGGGGCCGGACGCGGCATCGGACGGGAGGTCGCCGTCGGCCTCGCCGCCGAGGGCATGGCGGTCGGCCTGATGGGACGCTCCCGCGACCGCCTCGTGGACACCCTGAAGGCCTGCGTCCGCGAGGGCGCCCGGGGCGTCGTCGTCTCCGCCGACGTCACCCGGCCCGCCGCCGTCCGCGAGGCCGTCCGCACCGTCGAGCGCGACCTCGGCCCCGTCGACCTGCTGGTCAACAACGCCGGACAGGTCGACGGTGCCGAGGTGCCGCTCTGGGAGACCGACCCGGGCCAGTGGTGGCAGGTGGTGGAGACCAACCTGCGGGGGCCCTACAACCTGCTGCGCACCGTGCTCCCCGGCATGGTCGCGCGGGGTCGCGGCCGGGTGCTCAACCTCAACTCCGGCTTCGCCGTCCGCCCCGACGGGCACTACACCGCCTACGCCACCTCCAAGGCCGCCCTGCTCCGGCTCAGCGACAACATCGCCGACTCGCTGCGGCAGCACGGCGTGGTGATCCTCGACATCAGCCCCGGCGCGGTCGCCACCGACATGACGGCCGGCATTCCGATGTTCGCCGACCGCCAGGAGTGGGGCAGCATCCCGTACACGGTCGGGGTGCTGGCGGACGCCGCCCGCGGCCGCTTCGACCGGCTGACCGGCCGCTTCGTCCACGTCGGGCGGGACAGCGTCGAGGTGCTGCTCTCCCGCGCCGAGCACATCGTGGAGCGGGACGCGCGCACCCTGCGGCTGCGCCCCTACGGCGCCGACGACCCGCTGGCCTGAGCGTGCCGGGGCCGCCCCGGAGCAGGGCCGGACCGGGACGGGCCCGGTCCGGCACCCGCTCAGGACAGGTAGTCCTCCACCTCCGAGGCCGGCCGCGCCCTGGCCTGCCCCGGGTCCTCGTCGAACTCCTCCCGGGCGCGGCGCTGCCGCAGCAGGTCCCAGCACCGGTCCAGCTCGACCTCCAGCGCCGCGAGCCGCTCACGGACGTCGTCGCCCTCCGCCCGGCCCTCCGCGACCTGCTCCCGCAGGTCCTTCTCCGCGGCGACCATGTCCCCGATCCGGTCCAGGATCCTGCGGTCCTCGCCCGCCGGTGTTGCCGATGCCATCGCGCTCCTCCTCGGATGCCGTCGCTGCCTCTCGCGGCTCTCCTGCCCAGAGCGGGGACGCCGACTCCGCCCCCGCCGTGCGCGCGGGCCGGGGGAGTGGACCCGCCGCCGGGGGAGTGCCAGACTGCCGCCGGAACAGCGGCACCGCCGCAGGGGGACCGGCGCGGCGGACCCGCGCCCCACCCGCCCACGGAGAGCGAGAGCCGCCGATGACGACGTCCGCGTCCGCCCCCGCCGATCCCGCCGGCGGTCCCGCCGCCGGCGCGGGGCCCGGCAGGGAGCCCGCCGCCGCGCCCCTGCCCGCCCTCACCGTGGACGAGCTGGCCGCCCGCGCCGGCACCACCGTGCGGACGGTCCGCTTCTACGGCAGCCGGGGCCTGCTGCCCCCGCCCGTCCTCGGCCCGCGCCGCGTCGGCCGGTACGGGCCCGCGCACCTGGCCCGGCTCGCCCTCATCGAGGAGCTCCGGCACCAGGGGCTCACCCTCGCCGCCATCGAGCGCTACCTCGAGCAGCTCCCCGAGGACACCGCACCCGAGGACCTCGCCATCCACCGCGCGCTGGTCGCCTCCTGGACGCCCGCCGCCGCCGAGGACACCACCCGGGACCGGCTGGAGCGGCGGGCCGGCCGCCCGCTCTCCGACGGCGACCTGGACCGGCTGGCCGCCATGGGGGTCCTGGAGCGCACGGACGACCCCGGCACGCTGCGCGTCCTGCCGGGCGTCCTCCACCTCGGGGTGCGGCTGCTGGAGGTGCCGTTCCCCATGGAGACCATCCTCGCCACCCGCGACGTCGTCCAGCGGCACACCCGCGCGGTCGCCCACGAGCTCCAGCAGCTCTTCCGGGACACCGTGTGGCGCCCCTACCGCGAGGAGGACCACAGCCCCGAGGAGGTCGAGCGGATGCGCGCCCTCACCGAGCACATCCAGCCCGTGCTCGTCCAGGCCCTGGTCACGGCCTTCCAGCGCTCCCTCCGGGAGGAGGTCGAGGCCTCCGGGAGGGAGCGGCCCTGAGCGGGGCGCCCGGCCGCCCGTCAGGCGCAGAGGCGCTTGAAGCCGGTCGCCCGCGGCCGGACGCGAAACACGACCCGGTGCCCCGCGTCGTCGGTGAAGACGGCCTCCGCCGCGGACCGCAGGGTCATCGTGCCGTGCTGGACGGGGTTGCCCCACCCGGCGGGCGGGTTGCCGGACCCGTCGGAGAGCGGCTCCTCGGCCTCGAACCAGGCCGACCCGATCCGGGCCTCGTCGATCCCGCAGTGGGTGAAGAGGTCGAAGGCCACGGACCCGCCGGGCGCCACCGTGCCTGCGGGCGCGGCCGCCCCGTCGGCACGGGCGCAGCCCGTGAGCACCCCGCCGGCCAGTGCGAGGGCGAGGACGACCCGCCCGGTTCTCTCCGTCATGCCCCTGCGACGCCCGCACCGGTCCGCCGGTTCCCCGCCCACCCGCGCGCCGGCCCCGCCGACGGCGTGTCAGCCCCGTGCGGGGCCCTGCGCCGGGCGGTCCGGGCCGCCCCCGGCGTCGGCCAGCAGGCCGCCGCGCTCCGCCGTCGCCAGCAGCAGCGGCGGCGGGGCGAAGCGGTCCCCGTACGCCGCCTGCAGCGCGCGGGCGCGCGCCGCGAAGCCGGCCGGGCCGCCCGGGTAGCCGTCGACGTACTGCAGCACCCCGCCGGTCCACGCGGGGAAGCCGATGCCGAGGACCGAGCCGATGTTGGCGTCCGCGACCGAGGTGACGACGCCCTCCTCCAGGCAGCGCACCGCGTCCAGCGCCTCGGCGAAGAGCATCCGCTCCTGCAGGTCCCGGAACGGCACCGCCGCCGCGCCCGGACGGGCGAAGTGCTCCCGCAGCCCCGGCCACAGCCGGGCCCGCCGCCCGCCCTCGTAGTCGTAGAAGCCGGCGCCGCCGCTGCGCCCGGTGCGGCCGAACTCCCCGACCATCCGGTCCACGACGGCGTCCGCCGGGTGCGGCTCCCAGGCGCCCCCGGCCTCCTCCACCGCCCGCCGCGTCTCCTCGCGGATGCGCCGCGGCAGGGTCAGCGTCAGCTCGTCCATCAGGGCCAGCACCTTCGCCGGGTATCCGGCCTGGGCGGCGGCCTGCTCGACCGACGCGGGATCGACGCCCTCGCCGACCATCGCCACGCCCTCGTTGACGAAGTGCCCGATGACCCGCGAGGTGAAGAACCCGCGGGAGTCGTTGACCATGATCGGCGTCTTGCGGATCTGCCGCACCAGGTCGAACGCCCGGGCCATGGCCTCGTCGCCGCTCTCCCGGCCCCGCACGATCTCCACCAGCGGCATCCGGTCCACCGGCGAGAAGAAGTGCAGGCCGACGAAGTCCGCGCGCCGCCGCACCCCCTCCGCCAGGAGGGTGATCGGCAGGGTGGAGGTGTTGGAGCAGAGCAGCGCGTCGGGGGCGACGACCGACTCGGCCTCCCGGAACACCCGGTGCTTCAGCGCCGGGTCCTCGAAGACGGCCTCGATCACCGCGTCGCAGCCCGCCAGGTCGGCGGTGTCGGCGGTCGGCGTGATCCGGGCCAGCAGCGCGTCCCGCTCCTCCCCGGTGGTGCGGCCCCGGGCCACCGCCCTGTCGAGCAGCCCCCGGGAGTACGCCCTGCCCCGCTCGGCGGCCTCGGCGGTGACGTCCTTGAGCACCACCTCGATCCCGGCCCGCGCGCAGGAGTACGCGATCCCGGCGCCCATCATGCCCGCGCCCAGCACCGCCACCCGGCGCACCGCGCGCCGCTCCACGCCGGCGGGCCGGGCCGCGCCGGACTCGACGGCCTGCAGGTCGAAGAAGAACGCCTTGGTCATGCTCTTCGCGTTCTGCCCGCAGGCCAGCTCGGTGAAGTACCGGCCCTCGACCTCCATCGCCGTCCCCAGGTCCACCTGGGCGCCCTCCACGGCCGCCGCCAGGATGCTCCGCGGCGCCGGGTAGGGGGCGCCGTTCAGCTTCGCCCTCAGCAGCGCGGGGAACGCGGGGAGCTGCGCGGCGAGCGACGGCGTGGCCGGGGTGCCGCCGGGGATCCGGTACCCGGGGGCGTCCCACGGCTGGACGGCGTCGGGGTGGGCGTCGACGAAGGCGCGGGCGCGGGCCAGCATCTCCTCCCGGTCGGCGGCGACCGCGTGCACGAGCCCCGCCTCCAGGGCCGCCCGCGGCCGGTACCGCTGCCCCTCCAGCAGGACCTTCAGGAGGGCGTCGGCGATGCCGAGCAGCCGCACGGTGCGCACCACCCCGCCGCCGCCCGGCAGCAGGCCCAGCGTCACCTCGGGCAGGCCGATCCGCGAGCCGGGGGCGTCCAGGGCGATCCGGTGGTGGCAGGCGAGCGCCAGCTCCAGTCCGCCGCCGAGCGCCGCGCCGTTGAGCGCCGCCACCACCGGCCGCCCCAGGGTCTCCAGGCGGCGCAGCTGCCGCTTGAAGCGCATCGAGGAGGCGAACACCTCGCCGGCCCGTTCGGGCGTGGCGGCCATGAGCTCGCGCAGGTCGGCGCCGGCGAGGAAGGTCTTCTTGGCGGAGGTGACGACGACGCCGCGGACGGAGCCGCGCTCGGCCTCCAGGCGGTCGACGGCCGCTTCCAGGGCGTCGGTGAAGGCGGCGCCCACGGTGTTGGCAGACTGTCCCGGGGCGTCCAGGACGAGGGTGACGACGCCGTCGGCGTCCTGCTCCCAGCGGATGGCGCTCTCGGACACGGGGACCTCTCCGGATCTGCGGGGGGACGGGAACGGGGGCGGGCGTGCGGGACCGGGTGCCGGAACGGGCGAGGGACCGGGTGCCGGAACGGGCGAGTGGGCGGGTGCCGGGCGCGTCAGCGCAGGCGCTCGACGACGGTGGCGATGCCCATGCCGCCGCCGGCGCAGAGCGTCACCAGCCCGTAGCGCTGGTCGCGCCGCTCCAGCTCGTCGACGAGTGTGCCGAGGAGCATGGCGCCGGTGGCGCCCAGCGGGTGGCCGAGCGCGATGGCGCCGCCGTTGACGTTGACCTTCTCCAGCGGCAGGCCCAGGTCGCGGGCGAAGCGCAGCACCACGGCGGCGAAGGCCTCGTTCACCTCCACCAGGTCCAGTCGGTCCGCCGTCAGCCCGGCCCTGGCCAGCGCCTTGCGGGCGGCGGGGGCCGGGCCGGTGAGCATGATCGTCGGATCGGCCCCGGACACCGCGGCGGAGAGGATCCGGGCCCGCGGCGCCATGCCGTACCGCTCGCCGGCCTCCCGGGAGCCGACGACGGCCAGGGCGGCGCCGTCGACGATCCCGGAGGAGTTGCCGGCGGTGTGGACGTGGTCGATGCGCTCCACCCAGTGGTACGTCTGGAGCGCGACCGCGTCGAAGCCGCCCAGCTCCCCCGCGTCGGCGAAGGACGGCTTGAGCGCGGCCAGGCCGTCCACGGTGGTGCCGGGCCGCAGGTGCTCGTCGCGGTCGAGCACGGTCAGGCCGTTGCGGTCCCGCACCGGGACCACCGAGCGGGCGAACCGGCCCTCGGCCCAGGCCCGCGCGGCCCGCGCCTGGGACCCGGCGGCGTAGGCGTCCACGTCCGTGCGGGTGAAGCCCTCCAGGGTGGCGATCAGGTCGGCGCCGACGCCCTGCGGCACGAATCCGGTCGTGTGGTTGGTCATCGGGTCCATGGCCCAGGCCCCGCCGTCGGAGCCCATCGGCACCCGGGACATCGACTCCACGCCGCCCGCCAGCACCAGGTCCTCCCAGCCGGAGCGGACCTTCGCGGCGGCCAGGTTGACGGCCTCCAGCCCCGAGGCGCAGAACCGGTTCTCCTGGACGCCCGCCACGGTGTGCGGCAGCCCGGCGGCCAGCGCCGCCGTCCGGGCCAGGTCGGCCCCCTGGTCGCCGACCGGGGTCACCACGCCGAGGACGAGGTCGTCGATCCCCGCCGGGTCCAGCCCGGGGAGGCGGCGCAGCAGCTCGTGGACCAGGCCGGCCACCAGGTCGACGGGCTTGGTGCCGTGCAGCGCGCCGGAGGACCGGCCGCGCCCGCGCGGGGTGCGGACGGCCTCGTACACGAAGGCTTCCGGTGTCAACGTCGCCGCCTTTCGCAGCATCGGTGGTGCGGGGCATCGGTGGTGCGGGGCGTCGGGGCCGGGGGCGCCGGGGGCCTCGGGGACGGGGCGCCGGGGGCGGGGAGGCGTCAGGAGGGGGGCCGGTGCAGGCCGGGCAGCCCCCAGTCGCGGGCCACCTCGGCGCTGTCCGCGCCGGGCAGGGCGGGGGGACGCCGCAGCGACCCCGGGGTGGCGGAGAAGCGCGGGGCCGGCGCCGGCTGGGGGAGTCCGCCGTGCTCGGTGAAGGTGCCCCGGGCGCGCAGGTGCGGGTGGGCCGCGGCCTCGCGCAGCGACAGGACCGGCGCCGTGCAGGCGTCGGTGCCCTCGAAGACCTCCGTCCACTCCGCCCGCGTCCGGGTGGCGAAGCGGGCGGCGATCCGCTCCCGCAGCTCGTCCCAGCGGGCCGGGTCGCCCCGGTCGGGCGCGTCCCCGCCGAGGCCGAGCAGCTTCGCGAACTCCGCGTAGAACCGCTCCTCGAGCGCGCCGACGGCCATCCAGCCGCCGTCGGCGGTCGCGTACACGGCGTAGTACGGGCAGCCGCCGTCCAGCAGGTTCACCCCGCGCCGGTCCTGCCAGGCGCCCGCGCCCAGCAGGCCCCACAGCATCGACCCCAGGTGAGCGGTGCCGTCCACGACGGCGGCGTCCACCACCTGGCCGGCGCCGGTGGCGCGGGCGTGGTGCAGGGCGGCGAGGACGCCGACCACGAGGTAGAGGGAGCCGCCCGCGTAGTCGCCCAGCAGGTTGGCGGGGATCGCGGGCGGGCCGTCGGGCGGCCCGACCAGCCCGAGGGCGCCCGCGGTGGCGATGTAGCCGATGTCGTGCCCGGCGTACGGGGCCAGCGGGCCCTCCTGGCCCCAGCCGGTCATCCGCCCGTACACCAGCCGGGGGTTGCGGGCCAGGCAGGGCCCGGGGCCGACGCCGAGGCGCTCGGCGACACCCGGCCGCCAGCCCTCGACGAGGACGTCGGCGCGTTCGGCGAGGTCCAGCAGCAGGCCCGGGCCGTCAGGAGCCTTGAGGTCGAGCAGCACGGACCGCTTGTTGCGGTTGGTCACGTCCTGCGCCGGCTCGACGCCGAGGGGGGCGGGACCGGGGCGGTCCACCCGGACCACGTCGGCGCCCAGGTCGGCCAGCAGCATCGCGGCGAAGGGGCCCGGGCCGATCCCGGCCAGCTCCACCACGCGCACCCCGGCCAGGGGGCCGGGCGGGGGGCCGGCCGGGGGAGAGGGGGGAGCCGGGGGGTCCTGCGCTCCGGCCGGTCCCCGCGGTCCCGGGGGCCGCTGCGGGTCGGGGGGAGTGCCGGTGCCGTCCATGCCTGCTCCCCTCCGCGACCGCGCGGCCCGGCCGTGGCGTCCGGCGCGTCCCGGCGCCGTGCGCCGTGTCCGGCCGTCCGCGCGCCGTGTGTGACACCAGATGTGTCACACGCGTGATGCTAGGAGTGCGGGGCACCCCGCGCAAGGACTCCGCACCACCGCCTCCGCCGCCCGGCCCCTCCCTCCGGCTCTGCTCCCCGCCCCGCCCGGCGCGGCTTCCTCCCGCCCACCCGGCGCCGGTTCCTCCCGCCCGCCCGCCCTGTCTCCCCTTGCTCGCCGGCCCTGTTTCCCGCCCCCCGCCGGCCCTGTTTCCCGCCCCCCGCCCCGGGTAAGCGACGCCCGCCGCGCGGACGGCACCGTCCGCGCCGTACCCGACCCGCGGGAGGCCGCGATGCCCCACCGGCAGCCGCCCGGCGAACCCGGGGACCGGCTGCGCGCCACCGCCCGGGAGGTCTTCGGCTGGACGGACCTGCGGCCCGGCCAGCTCCCCGCCATGGAGGCCGTCCTCGCCGGCCGCGACACCCTCGTCGTCATGCCCACCGGCGCCGGCAAGTCCGCCGTCTACCAGGTGCCCGCCCTGCTCGTCCCCGGCCCGACCGTGGTGGTCTCCCCGCTCATCTCCCTCCAGCGCGACCAGGTCGCCGGCCTGCTCGGCCGCGGCTCGCCCGACGCCCTCGCCGTCGCCGTCAACTCCGCCCAGAACGCCCGCGAGACCGAGGCCGCCTGGCGGGCCGTGCGCCACGGCGACGCCGAGTTCCTCTTCCTCGCCCCCGAGCAGCTCGCCCGCGACGACGTGGTGGAGCGCCTGGCCCGGCTCGGCCCCCGCCTGCTGGTCGTCGACGAGGCCCAGTGCGTCTCCACCTGGGGCCACGACTTCCGGCCCGAGTACCGCCGCGTCGGCGCCGCCGTCGAGCGCCTCGGCCACCCCGTGGTGCTCGCCCTCACCGCCACCGCCGCGCCGCCCGTCCGCCACGACATCGCCGCCTCCCTCGGCATGCGCGACCCCCTCCAGGTCGTCGCGGGCTTCGACCGGCCCAACCTCTTCCTGGAGGTGCGGCGCTTCCTGGACGACGCGGACAAGCGCCGCGCCGTCGTCGAGAGCGCCGCCGCCGGGCCCAAGCCCGGCCTCGTCTACGCCGCCACCCGCAGGGACACCGAGGCGTACGCGGCGGAGCTGACCGGACTCGGCCTGTCCGCCGCCGCCTACCACGCCGGTCTGCGCGCCGCCGAGCGCCGCCGCGTCCACGACGCCTTCCTCGGTGGCGGCCTCGACGTCGTCGCCGCCACCTCGGCCTTCGGCATGGGCATCGACAAGCCGGACGTCCGCTTCGTCCTGCACGCCTCCGTGCCCGGCTCGCTCGACGAGTACTACCAGGAGATCGGCCGCGCCGGCCGCGACGGGCGGCCCGCCGCGGCGGTGCTGATGTACCGGACCGAGGACCTCGGCCTGCGCCGCTTCTTCGCCTCCGTGACCCCGTACCCGGAGGTGCTGGCCGAGGTGGCCCGCCGGGTGCGGGCCGCCGGCGGGCCGGTCCCGCTCGCCCGGCTGCGCGAGGGGGCCGGGGTCGGCCCGGGCCGCCTCACCGCGGCGGTCAACCTGCTGGAGCAGGCCGGGGAGCTGGAGACCGGGCGTGGCGGGGGCGTGCGGGCCGTCGGCGCCCACGGCCCGGAGGAGGCCGCCGCGCTGGCCGCCGCCGTCGCGGAGGACCGGCGGCGGCTGGAGCGGTCCCGGGTCGAGATGGTGCGCGGCTACGCCGAGACCACCGGCTGCCGGCGCCGCTTCCTGCTCGGCTACTTCGGTGAGGCGGCGCCCGGGCGGTGCACCGCCTGCGACACCTGCGCCGCTTCCGGTTCGGCCTCCGCCGCCGCCTCCGGCCCGGCCGGGGAGGCTCCCGCCGCCGCGCCGGCCGCCCCCTTCCCGCCGGGCGCCCGGGTCGTCCACCGCGCGTGGGGCCCCGGGGCGGTGATGCGGACCGAGGAGGACCGGCTCACGGTCCTCTTCGAGACCGCCGGCTACCGGACCCTCTCCCTCGCCGCCGTCGCCGAGCACGGCCTGCTGCGGCCGGAGGACGCCGATCCCTGACGCTCCGTCACGCGTCGTGCGGGGAGGGCTCCCCGGCGGCGTCCCCCGCCGCGTCCTCCGGGGGCGGTTCCAGCCGCTCCAGCGGCGCGGTCGCCGGACCCTCCAGGACACTGCCGTCCACGCCGAACCGCGACCCGTGGCACGGGCACGCCCAGCAGCGCTCCGCGTCGTCGTACCGCACCAGGCAGCCCAGGTGCGTGCACCGGGCCGACACCGCGTGCAGCCGCCCGGCCCGGTCCCGGTAGACCGCGCACCGCCGTCCGTCCAGGTGGAGCACCGCGCCGCAGTCCGGCGGCAGCTCCGCCACCGCCCGGGCGGAGCGGCCGCGCAGCCGGTCGCCGACGAAGTACCGGGCGGCCTTCGCCTGGTACCCGGCCATGGGCAGCGCCTCACGGCCCAGGTGCAGCCGCCGCGGGTCGTACAGCCCCGTCCACGGCGGCTCCTGCCCGCCCGTGACCAGCGCCGAGAGCAGGCGCCCCGCCATGACCCCGCCGCTCATGCCCCAGCCGCCGAAGCCGGTCGCGACGTACAGGTGGTCGCCGCCGGGGGCACGGCCCACGAAGGGGACGCCGTCGGCGGTGTCGTTGTCCTGGGCCGCCCAGTGGTAGACGATCTGCGGCGAGTCGAACCGCTCCCGGGTCCACTCCGCCAGCCGCTCGAAGCGCCGTACCACGTCGCCCGCGCCCGGCGCGAAGGGCTCCCCGGTGACGATGAGCAGCCGCATGCCGTCCGGGAAGGGCGCGGTCCGCACCGACCGGAGGGGCTTCTCGGCGTTGATGTGGATGCCGCCCGGATCGTGGCCGGCGGGCACCGTCGCCGCGACCACCAGCTCGCGCCGCGGCGACAGGCGGGGGAAGAGCAGCATGCGGTCGAAGACGGGGTAGTGGGTGGCGACCACCACGTCGGAGGCGGTGACCGTCCCGCCGTCGCGCACCGCGACCCGGCACGGGCCGCTCCGGTGCAGCGCGGCCGCCCGGGATTGCTCGAAGACCCGGCCGCCGCGGCGGACCAGGTCCTCCGCCAGCGCCAGCAGGAACCGGCGGGGGTGGAACTGCGCCTGGTCCTCCACCCGCATCGCCGCCGCCACCGGGAACGGCAGACCCGTCTCCAGGGTCACCGACGCCTCCAGCCCCGCCTCGCGGGCCGCCTCGGCCTCCTCCCGGACCCGGTCGACCCCCCGCGCGGACTCCGTCCAGACGAAGGCCGGCACCCGCTCCAGCTCGCAGTCGGCGCCCAGCTCGGCGGCGACCGCCGCGGCGTGCTCCACGGCCTCCTGCTGCGAGCGCGCGTACAGGCGGGCGGCCTCCGGGCCCGCCGAGCGGCGCAGCCGCCCGTAGGCCGTGCCGTGCACCGACGAGAGCTTCGCCGTGGTGGAGCCGCTGGTGCCCGCCGCGATCCGGCCGGCCTCCAGCAGGACCACCCCGAGCCCGGCCCGCACCAGCTCCCAGGCCGTGCACAGGCCGGCGATGCCGCCGCCCACCACGACGACGTCGGTCTCGACGTCCTCGTCCAGGCGGGGGAAGTCGGTGCCGGGGGAGGAGTCCATCCAGTACGACCCGGCGAGGCCCGGCAGCAGCGTCACGGCAGGCTCCTTCGGTGCGGCGGTCCGGGCGGGCGCCCGGTCCGGCGGGGCGCAGGACGCATTCCCGCCGTCGCCCGTCCGACGCACCGCGGCGCCCGGATTCAGGCGGTCGGCCCCGTGCGGCCGTGCCCGGGCCGCCCCCGTGGCGGCCCGCCGCCCGCCTCCGGCCCGCGTCGTCCGCGCTGCCCGTACGGCCCGCGTCGTCCGCGCCGCCCCTACTGCCCGCGCTGCCCGCGCCGCCCCTACTGCCCGCGCTGCCCGTACGGCCCGGACCGGCCGGGCGTCAGCGCGGCCGGTCGCGGTACAGGTCGCGGATCAGGGCGATCTCGGCCCCGTGGTGCAGCAGCTCCTGGTTCACCCACCAGACGACCTCCAGGAACGGGTCCTCCGGGTCGCTGCCGTAGGGGTAGGCGCAGTGCCCGACCGTGTCGAGTGCGGCGTCGTCGGCGCCGAGCAGCGCCTGCCGCCACGCGTCCGCCCCCGCCCGGAAGGCCGCGACCGCCCCGGCGGCGTCCCCGGCGGGCCGCTGGTCGTCCCGGGTCAGGCTGCGGCTGCCGGCGGTGTGGTCGGCGCGGAGGAGCAGCATCCCGGTGAGGTGGCTCAGGCGCCACGCGATCGTGGTGAAGGGCGGCGGCACGGGGTGGGGGGGGGGTGCGGCGTCGTACCCCCACGCGCCCGCGCCGACCAGGAGGGCCGCGCGCGGCCCCGGCCCCTCCGTGTGCCGCCGGACCGACCAGCAGCCGGGCACCGGCTCCCAGAGGTACTCCTCGTCGCTCATGGCGCCGACCTCGACGTCCGTCCCGCTGCCGCTGTCCACGGCCGGGCCCGTCATGCGGTCGGTCAGGCGCCTGCAGGCGAAGTCGAACTGCTCCAGCAGGGGGACCAGGCGGGGCGGTGTCGTCATCGGGCGGCTCCTGCGGAGGCGGGCTGTGCGGGACCGTGAGTGCCGGTCCGCCAGGCTGCCACAGCCGGCCCGGCCCCGCCCCTCCTTTTCCCGGGTGTTCCCGGGCGCTCCCGGGGCGTTCCCCAGGTGTTCCCGGGGCGGCCGCCGCCGCGGGGCCGGCCGCGGAGCCGGGTGCTCGGCCCGTCCGTGCCGGGAGGGGGAACTCCTTGCATGAATTTTCTGCGATGCGTATATTCATGCCCAGTCGGAGAAGGGAAGACCATGGCATTCCGGGCAGCCGTCGCCGGTGCGAGCGGATATGCGGGGGGCGAACTGCTGCGCCTGCTGCTCGGCCACCCCGAGATCGAGATCGGGGCGCTCACCGGCAACTCCAACGCCGGGTCCCCCCTCGGCCCGCTGCAGCCGCACCTGCTGCCGCTGGCCGACCGGGTCCTGCAGCCCACCGCGCCCGAGGTGCTCGCCGGGCACGACGTCGTCTTCCTCGCGCTGCCGCACGGGCAGTCCGCCGCCGTCGCCGAGGCCCTCGGCGACGACGTGCTGGTCGTCGACTGCGGCGCCGACTTCCGGCTCCGCGACGCCGCCGCCTGGGAGCGGTTCTACGGCTCCCCGCACGCGGGCACCTGGCCCTACGGCCTGCCCGAGCTGCCCGGGCACCGCGACGCCCTGAAGGGCGCCCGCCGGATCGCCGTCCCCGGCTGCTACCCCACCGCCGTCTCCCTCGCCCTCTTCCCCGCCTACGCGGCCGGGATCGCCGAGCCCGAGGCCGTCGTCGTCGCCGCCTCCGGGACCTCCGGCGCGGGCAGGGCGCCCAGGGCGCACCTGCTGGGCAGCGAGGTCATGGGCTCCATGAGCCCGTACGGGGTCGGCGGGGTCCACCGCCACACCCCGGAGATGGCGCAGAACCTCGGCGCGGTCGCGGGCGGGCCGGTCACCGTCTCCTTCACCCCCACCCTCGCGCCCATGCCGCGCGGCATCCTCGCCACGTGCAGCGTGAAGGCCCGGCCCGGCACGACCGCGGCCGCCGTCCGCGCCGCCTACGCCGACGCCCTCGGCGGCGAGGAGTTCGTCCACCTGCTGCCCGAGGGGCAGTGGCCCGCCACCGCCGCCGTGTACGGGTCGAACACCGCGCTCGTCCAGGTCGCCCTGGACGAGGCCGCCGGGCGGATCACCGCCGTCAGCGCGATCGACAACCTCACCAAGGGCACCGCCGGCGGCGCGGTGCAGAGCGCGAACCTCGCCCTCGGGCTCCCCGAGGGCCTCGGACTTCCCCGGATCGGAGTCGCCCCGTGACGACCTCTCCCAGCAGCCCCGCCCCCGCCCCCGCGCCCGCCCGGGCCCCGGCCTCCGGCACCGGCGTGACCGCGGCCCGCGGGTTCCGCGCGGCCGGCGTCACCGCGGGCATCAAGGCGTCCGGCACGCCCGACCTCGCCCTGGTGGTCAACGACGGCCCCTCGCTGGCCGCCGCGGGCGTCTTCACCTCCAACCGGGTCAAGGCCGCGCCGGTCCTCTGGTCCGAGCAGGTCCTCAAGGGCGGCCTGGTCTCCGCCGTCGTCCTCAACTCCGGCGGCGCCAACGCGTGCACCGGTCCGCTCGGCTTCCAGGACACCCACGCCACCGCCGAGAAGGCGGCCGGGGTGCTCGGCCTCAACGCCGGCGAGGTCGCCGTCTGCTCCACCGGGCTGATCGGCGAGCGCCTCCCCATGGAGAAGCTGCTCCCCGGGGTCGAGCAGGCCGCGCAGGCCCTGTCCGCGGACGGCGGGGAGGCGGCCGCGATCGCCGTCAAGACCACCGACACCGTCCACAAGACCGCCGCCGTCACGGTCGACGGCTGGACGGTGGGCGGCATGGCCAAGGGCGCCGGCATGCTCGCCCCCGGCCTCGCCACCATGCTGGTCGTCCTCACCACCGACGCCGACGTCGACGCCGCCGGGCTGGACACCGCGCTGCGCGCCGCCACCCGCACCACCTTCGACCGGGTCGACTCCGACGGCTGCATGTCCACCAACGACACCGTCCTGCTGCTCGCCTCGGGCGCCTCCGGCGTTGCGCCCGACCCGGCGGCCTTCGCCGGGGCCGTGCGCACCGTCTGCGCGGACCTCGCCCTGCAGCTCGTCGGCGACGCGGAGGGCGCCTCCAAGGACATCCGCATCGACGTGACCGGGGCCGCCACCGAGGACGAGGCCGTCGACGTGGCCCGCACCGTCGCCCGCAGCAACCTCCTCAAGTGCGCGATCCACGGCGAGGACCCCAACTGGGGCCGCGTGCTCTCCGCCATCGGCACCACGGCCGCCGCCTTCGACCCCGACCGGCTCGACGTCGCCATCAACGGCGTCTGGGTGTGCAGGGGCGGCCAGGCCGGCGACGACCGCAACCTTGTCGACATGTCGTCACGCGAGGTGGTCATCACGGCGGACCTGCACGCCGGCCCCGCGTCCGCCACCGTGTGGACCAACGACCTCACCGCCGACTACGTCCACGAGAACAGCGCCTACAGCACCTGAGCCCCCGTCAGGAACCCCTGTCGTGAACGCCCCCGACCAGCCGCCCGCACCCGACCGGCCGTCCGACCCGGACCGGCCGGCCGCCGCCCCCGACCAGCCGTCCGCCGCGACCCGCGGGAGACCCGTGAACACCGAGCCGGCCGCCACCCAGGCCCGCAACCACACCGCCCTGCCCAAGGCCCGCACCCTCATCGAGGCCCTGCCCTGGCTGGAGCGCTTCCACGGCAGAACGGTCGTCATCAAGTTCGGCGGCAACGCCATGGTCGACGAGGACCTCAAGCGCGCCTTCGCGCAGGACGTCGTCTTCCTCCGCTACGCCGGGATCAAGCCCGTCGTCGTCCACGGCGGCGGCCCGCAGATCAACGCGCACCTCGACCGCCTCGGCCTGGAGTCCTCCTTCACCGCCGGGCTCCGCGTCACCACCGCCGAGACCATGGACGTGGTCCGCATGGTGCTGGCCGGCCAGGTCCAGCGGCAGCTGGTCGGCCTGCTCAACGAGCACGGCCCGTTCGCCGTCGGCATGACCGGCGAGGACGCCCACACCCTCACCGCCGTCAAGCGCTACGCCGAGGTCGACGGCGAGCAGGTCGACATCGGCCTGGTCGGCGACATCGTCCGGGTCGCCCCCGGAGCCGTCCAGGCCCTCCTCGACGACGGCCGCATCCCCGTCGTCTCCTCCATCGCCCGCAGCGAGGACGGCCACGTCTACAACATCAACGCCGACCTCGCCGCCTCCGCCCTCGCCTCCGCGCTGCAGGCCGAGATGCTCGTCGTGCTCACCGACGTCGAGGGCCTGTACGCCGACTGGCCGGCCAGCGACGACGTGATCAGCATGCTCACCGCGAGCGAGCTGGAGAAGCTGCTGCCGACGCTCTCCAGCGGCATGGTCCCCAAGATGGAGGGCTGCCTGCGCGCCGTGCGGGAGGGCGTCGGCACCGCCCGCGTCCTGGACGGGCGCGTCCAGCACGCGCTGCTGCTGGAGATCTTCACCGACGAGGGGATCGGCACCATGGTGGTGCCCGACCCCCCGGCGGACGCCGCCGCGGCCGTCACCGGACCGGCCGCCGCCACCGCCACCACCGAGACCGACGGGGGTTCCTCATGAGCGGCAACACCGACCTGACCCGGCGCTGGCAGCACGCGCTGATGGACAACTACGGCACCCCCCGCGTCCCGCTCGTCAGCGGGGAGGGCGCCCGCTTCACCGACGCCGACGGGAACGTCTACCGCGACTTCGTCGGCGGCATCGCCGTCAACGCCCTCGGCACCGCCCACCCGGCCGTGGTCGAGGCCGTCACCCGGCAGATCGCCACCCTCGGCCACGTCTCCAACCTCTTCGTCGCCGAGCCCCCGGTCCGCCTGGCCGAGCGCCTGCTGGAGCTGTTCGGCCGCCCCGGCCGGGTGTACTTCTCCAACTCCGGCGCCGAGGCCGTCGAGTGCGCCTTCAAGATCGCGCGCCGCACCGGCCGCACGCACATGGTGGCCACCGCCGGCGGCTTCCACGGCCGCACCATGGGCGCCCTGGCGCTCACCGGCCAGCCCGCCAAGCAGGAGCCCTTCCGCCCCCTCCCCGGCGACGTCACCCACGTCCCGTACGGCGACGCCGAGGCGCTGCGGGCCGCCGTGACCACCGCCACCGCCGCCGTCGTCGTGGAGCCGATCCAGGGCGAGAACGGCGTGGTCCCGGCGCCCGACGGCTACCTCGCCGCCGCCCGCGAGATCACCCGCGCCACCGGCACCCTGCTGGTGCTGGACGAGATCCAGACCGGCGTCGGCCGCACCGGCCACTGGTTCGCCCACCAGGCGCTCGGCGTGGAGCCGGACGTCGTGACCCTCGCCAAGGGCCTCGGCGGCGGCCTGCCGATCGGCGCCACCGTCGCCTTCGGCGAGGCCGCCGGCCTGCTCACCCCGGGCCAGCACGGCTCCACCTTCGGCGGGAACCCGGTGGTCTGCGCGGCCGCCCTCGCGGTCCTGGACACCATCGCCGCCGACGGCCTGCTCGACCGCGCCGAGCAGCTCGGCGAGCGGCTGCGGAAGGGGGTCGAGGCGCTCGGCGACCCGCTGGTCTCCCACGTCCGCGGGGCCGGCCTGCTCCTCGGCATCGTGCTGACGCAGCCCGTCGCCGCCCGGGTCCAGGACGCCGCCCAGGAGGCGGGTTTCCTGGTCAACGCCTGCGTCCCCGACACCGTGCGGCTGGCGCCGCCGCTGGTCGTGGGCGAGGAGGACGTGGACGCCCTGGTCGAGGCCCTGCCGCGCATCCTCGACGGTGTGCGGGATGCTGTCAGCAGCGAACGACGACCGTAGAGCACCCCAGGCAGGAGAGCCGTCCCCCATGACCGATGTCCACCGCCCCCAGGCCGGGCAGCCGACGCCGCAGGTCCCGCAGACCCGCACGGCCCGGCACCGGCGGATCGTGGACCTGCTGACCCGCCGGCCCGTGCGCTCCCAGAGCCAGCTCGCCAAGCTGCTCGCCGACGACGGGCTGGTGGTCACCCAGGCCACGCTCTCCCGGGACCTGGACGAGCTGGGCGCGGTCAAGATCCGCAACAAGGACGGCGCGCTCATCTACGCCGTCCCCGCGGAGGGCGGCGACCGCACCCCGCGGGCCCCGATGGGCGAGTCCGCCACCGAGGCCCGGATGGCGCGGCTCGCCGGGGAGCTCATGGTCTCGGCGACCGCGTCCGGCAACCTCGTCGTGCTGCGCACGCCGCCGGGCGCGGCGCAGTTCCTCGCGTCCGCCATCGACCAGGCGGGGGTGTTCGAGATCATCGGCACCATCGCCGGCGACGACACGGTGCTGCTGATCAGCCGCGACCCGCAGGGCGGCCAGGAGCTGGCCGACCACCTCATGCAGCTCGCCCAGTCCAAGAGCGGCTGAGCGGCCCGGGCGCTCCGGCCTCCCCGGGGCGCTCCCGTGCCCCCGCGACGGCCCCGGCGTCACCCGCCCGGGGCCGTCCGCTTTGAATTCCATACGGTCTCATGCATACTTATGCCTAGCACCGCATGGGGTGCCGCCCCGCACGCACTGTGAAGGAGAAAGCCGTGACCGAGCGCGTCGTACTCGCCTACTCGGGCGGTCTGGACACGTCCGTCTGCATCGGCTGGATCGCCGAGGAGACCGGCGCCGAGGTCATCGCCGTCGCCGTCGACGTCGGCCAGGGCGGCGAGGACCTGGAGGTCATCCGCAAGCGGGCGCTGGCCTGCGGCGCGGTGGAGGCCGAGGTGGCCGACGCCCGCGACGAGTTCGCCGACGAGTACTGCCTCCCGGCGGTCAAGGCGAACGCCCTCTACATGGACCGGTACCCGCTGGTCTCCGCGCTCTCCCGGCCGGTGATCGTCAAGCACCTGGTGGCCGCCGCCCACAAGCACGGCGCCTCCGTCGTCGCCCACGGCTGCACCGGCAAGGGCAACGACCAGGTCCGCTTCGAGGCCGGCATCGCCTCCCTCGCACCCGACCTGACGTGCATCGCCCCCGTCCGCGACTACGCGATGACCCGGGACAAGGCGATCGCCTTCGCCGAGGCCAAGAACCTGCCGATCGCCACCTCCAAGAAGTCCCCGTACTCCATCGACCAGAACGTCTTCGGGCGCGCCGTCGAGACCGGCTTCCTCGAGGACATCTGGAACGGCCCCGTCGAGGACATCTACGAGTACACCCAGGACCCCGCGCAGCCGCGCGAGGCCGACGAGGTCGTCATCACCTTCAAGCAGGGCGTCCCGGTCGCGATCGACGGCAAGCCCGTCACCGTCCTCCAGGCGATCGAGCAGCTCAACCAGCGGGCCGGGGCCCAGGGCGTGGGCCGCCTCGACATGGTCGAGGACCGGCTGGTCGGCATCAAGTCCCGCGAGGTGTACGAGGCGCCCGGCGCGATCGCGCTGATCACCGCCCACCAGGAGCTGGAGAACGTCACCGTCGAGCGGGAGCTCGCCCGGTACAAGAAGGGCGTCGACCAGCGCTGGGGCGAGCTCGTCTACGACGGCATGTGGTTCTCGCCGCTCAAGCGGGCCCTGGAGGGCTTCGTCGAGGAGGCCAACCAGCACGTCTCCGGCGACATCCGGATGACCCTGCACGGCGGGCGCGCCGTCGTCACCGGCCGGCGCAGCGAGGAGTCCCTGTACGACTTCAACCTCGCCACCTACGACACCGGCGACACCTTCGACCAGTCGCTCTCGAAGGGCTTCATCGAGATCTTCGGCATGTCGTCGAAGATCGCGGCCAAGCGTGACCTCCGGGCCTGATCCCGCGTTGCCCCAGGGGCCCCGGGGTCCGTCCGGACCCCGGGGCCCCTGCCGTCCCACCCGCCCGTCCAGCCCAGCCCCGCCCCAGCACCGAAGGAGCACCAGGTGTCGCACGACCCGACCCCCGCCCCCGCCGGAGACGTCCGCCTGTGGGGCGGGCGCTTCGCGGACGGCCCGGCGGAGGCGCTGGCCGCGCTCTCCGCCTCCGTGCACTTCGACTGGCGGCTGGCCCCCTACGACATCGCCGGCTCCCGCGCCCACGCCCGGGTGCTGCACAAGGCGGGGCTGCTCACCGCCGACGAGCTGGACCGGATGCTGGACGGGCTGGACCGGCTGCTCGCCGACGTCGAGTCCGGCGCCTTCACCGGCACCGTCGCCGACGAGGACGTCCACACCGCCCTGGAGCGCGGCCTGCTGGAGCGGCTCGGCCCCGACCTCGGCGGCAAGCTCCGCGCCGGCCGGTCCCGCAACGACCAGGTCGCCACGCTCTTCCGGATGTACCTGCGCGACCACGCCCGGATCATCGGCGGCCTGCTGCTGGACCTCCAGCACGCCCTCGTGGGCCTCGCCGAGGCCCACCCGGACACCGCCATGCCCGGCCGCACCCACCTCCAGCACGCCCAGCCCGTGCTCTTCGCCCACCACGTGCTCGCCCACGTCCAGGCGCTCTCCCGGGACGCCGAGCGGCTGCGGCAGTGGGACGCCCGCACCGCCGTCTCCCCGTACGGCTCCGGCGCGCTGGCCGGGTCCTCGCTCGGCCTGGACCCCGAGGCGGTCGCCGCCGACCTCGGCTTCGAGGGCGGCTCGGCGGGCAACTCGATCGACGGCACCGCCTCCCGCGACTTCGTGGCGGAGTTCGCCTTCGTCACCGCGATGACCGGGGTGGACCTCTCCCGCATCGCGGAGGAGGTGATCCTCTGGAACACGAAGGAGTTCGGCTTCATCACGCTCCACGACGCCTTCTCCACCGGCTCCTCGATCATGCCGCAGAAGAAGAACCCCGACATCGCCGAGCTGGCCCGCGGCAAGTCCGGCCGCCTCATCGGCAACCTCACCGGCCTGCTCGCCACCCTCAAGGGCCTGCCGCTCGCCTACAACCGCGACCTGCAGGAGGACAAGGAGCCGGTCTTTGACTCCTGCGACACGCTGGAGGTCCTGCTGCCGGCCTTCACCGGCATGATCGCCACCCTCACCGTGCACCGCGAGCGCCTGGAGGAGCTGGCCCCGGCCGGCTTCTCGCTCGCCACCGACGTCGCCGAGTGGCTGGTGCGGCAGGGGGTGCCCTTCCGGGTCGCGCACGAGGTGGCGGGGGAGTGCGTCAAAGTCTGCGAGGGCCTGGGGATCGACCTGGCCGACCTGACGGACGAGCAGTTCGCCGCCGTCTCGCCGCACCTGACGCCGGAGGTCCGCTCGGTGCTCACCGTCCGCGGCTCGCTGGCCTCCCGCGACGGCCGCGGCGGCACCGCGCCCGCCGCCGTCGCCCGGCAGCTCGCCGAGGTGAAGGCGGACCTCGCGGTCCAGCAGGAGTGGGCCGACGCGAAGAAGTGACGGAGCGCCACCCCTCGGGGGCGGGACGGCCGGGCGGCCGTCCCGCCCCCGTCCCGTGTCCGGGGGGCGCCCCCGCCCCTCCGCGGAGAGGGCCTGCGGGGGCGCCGTCGGCGCGATGAGGGCCGAGCCGCGGGGCGGCGGCCGGCCCGGGCGGTGAGCGCGGCGCCGCCGGCCGGCCCGTCCTCCCGTCCCGCCGCCCGCGGACGGGCGGCGCGGACGGGCGGCGCGGACGGGCCGGCCGGCGAGGACCCGCGCGCACGTCCGGTGGGCAGGGGCGGCCTCCCTGCGGTCCTCACCGTCCGAGCGGGCCCGGCGGGCCGGGCGGTCCTGGCGGGAGCGCAGCCGCGCGGTGGTGCGCCTCCGGACGTCCCCGGCGCGGTGTCCGGCGCGGTGTCCGGCGCGGTTCCGTGTCCGTCCGGTCACGCGGGGCCGCCGTCCGGGCGGTTACGCGCGGTTTCCCCCGCGGTTCGCCCGCAGGACACCGGACGGTTCCGGTCCGGCTCCTACGCTGCGGCGCGGTACCGGCACCCCGGACCGCCCCGCACCCCCGGCGGACCCCCATCCGGGCCACCCCCCGCCCCCGGACCCGAGGAGCACCATGACGCACCCGCAGACCGGCACCCCCGGCGCCCCGCAGAACCCGGCCGTGCAGTCCCCGGCCCCGTACGCCCCCGGCGGCGCCCCCTCCCGGCGCGGCTTCCTGCGCACCGCCGGCGCGGTCGGCCTGGGCGCCGCGGCCGCCGGCGTCCTCGCCGCACCGGACGCCCTCGCGGCGGACGCCCCCGCCGTCCCCGCCCCCGGGGCCCCCGCCCGCACCCGCGGCACCCGCCCGCCGGTGCGCACCGGGACCGCCCTGGACCGCCTCCCGCACCCGCTGGTCATCGGCCACCGCGGCGCCTCCGGCTACCGCCCCGAGCACACCCTCGGCTCGTACGAGCTCGCCCTGGAGCTGGGCGCCGACGTCATCGAGCAGGACCTCGTCCCGACCCGGGACGGCCACCTCGTCGTCCGCCACGAGAACGAGATCGGCGGCACCACCGACGTCGCCGACCACCCCGAGTTCGCCTCCCGCCGCACCACGAAGACGGTCGACGGCACGGTGCTCACCGGCTGGTTCACCGAGGACTTCACCCTCGCCGAGCTGCGCACCCTGCGGGCCAAGGAGCGGCTGCCGCAGCAGCGCCAGCACAACACCCTCTACGACGGCCGCTGGCCGGTGCCGACCTTCGCCGAGGTGATCGAGTTCGCCGACCGCCGCTCCCGCACCCTCGGCCGCGACGTCTGGCTGTACGTCGAGACCAAGCACCCCACGTACTTCCGCTCGATCGGACTGCCCCTGGAGGAGCGCCTCGCCGACCAGCTGCGCCGCAGCGGCTACGCGGGCGGGCACGGCCGCGCCATCCTGCAGTCCTTCGAGCCGAGCAGCCTCCAGCGGCTGGCGCGGCTGGTGGGCAACCCCCGCATCCAGCTGCTGGACGCGGCGGCCTCGCAGCCGTACGACTTCACCGCGGCCGGCGACCGGCGCACCGTCGCCGACCTGGTCACCCCCGAGGGGCTGGCCTGGATCGCCGGGTACGCCCAGGGCATCGGCCCCACCACGCAGCTGATCGTGCCCACCGACAAGGCCACGGGCCGGCTCGGGACGCCCACCACGCTCGTCGCGGACGCCCACGCCGCCGGGCTGCTGCTGCACCCGTACACGGTGCGCAACGAGAACGGCTTCCTGCCCGCGGACTTCCGCCGCGGCACCGACCCGGCCGCCTACGGCGACGCCCTCGCCTGGTCGACCCGGCTCTACGAGCTCGGCGTGGACGGCTTCTTCACCGACAACAGCGACACCGCCGTCCTGGCCCGCGCCGACTTCTGGGCTTCGCACGGTATCGGCTGAACAGTCGAACATGTCACCCCTTCGGGGGGTTTGACCCACTGTTCCGCCCCGGGCCGCATCCCGGGGCGGGGCGGTGGCGTCCCCACGGTCACAGCCGCCCCACCACCCGGAGGCACCCGTGACCACGCAGACCGTCCAGACCACCCGGACCGCACAGGCCGCACAGGCCGCACAGGCCCACCTGGCCGCCCGGCCCGACCGTGCAGACCGGCCCGACCTGGCCGCCCGGCCCGACCGGACCGGGCGGCGCCCGCTGCCCGACCGCGCCCCGGGCCCCGACCGCCGGCCCCTCCTCCCCGGCCTCCCGCGGTCGGACCGCCGTTCGGACGCGGGCCGGCCCCCGCAGCCCGTCCGCCCCGCCCGCCCCCCGCGCCGGCCGGACGCCGACCCGGGCCCGGACCCCGGTCCCGCACCGAACCGCCGCCCGGACCCCGGCCGCCCGGACCCGGCCCGCCGCGACCCCGCCCGCCACGACCTCGGCCGCCCCCCGCGCCCCGGACCGGACCCGTCCCCCCACCACCGCGTCCAGGCCGCCTTCGCCCCGCTCGCGGCCTCCCTCGCCCGCGCCCACGGGCTGGACCCCCGCGACCTGGAGCAGGCCGTCTGGCTGCGCGTGCTGGAGCACGCCGCGCGGGCGCCGCTGCCCGCCCGGCCGGAGGGCTGGCTCCGCTCGCTGACCCTGGAGGAGTTCCGCCGCGCCCTCGCCCCCGCGCGGGCCGAGACCCCGGCCGCGCTCCCGCCCCGCCCGGCGGCCCCGCCCCCGTCCCTCCCGGCGGCCGTGCGCGCCGCCGTGGCCCGGCTGCCCGCCCGCTGCGCCGCCCTGATGACCGCCCTGCTCGACGACCCCGGCATGACGTACACCCGGCTCGCCGCCGAGACCGGCATCCCCCGCGGCAGCATCGGGCCGACCCGTTCCCGCTGCCTCGCCTGCCTGCGCCGCCTCCTCCACGACGTCGCCGCGCCGCGGTGACCCGCGCCGCGGTGACCCCGCCCGCGGTGAGCCCGCGCCGCAGTGACCCCCGGGCGCCGGACCGGCGGGGGCGGCGGCCCGCCCCCGCCCGCCCCGCGTGGCACAGATCACTCCGCCGGGCGGGGGCCGGGAGGTTGCAGGCGGCCGACGGGAGGGTAATGCCAGGGCGAACGTGCCTCTTGACGCGACCGCGACCGCCCGGATACTGAGCGTGAGCGCGGCCGTCCCCCTCCTGTGGGCCGCACACCCCGCGGCCCGCCGGTACCGGGCCGGTACGCTCGCGCACCATCCCCGGCCGGGAGCGATCCCCGGCACGGGTCCACCTCCGGTCAGGGCCGCCCGCGCACACCCTCACCCCGGCGCCGGGCACACACGAAGGGGAGGCATGCGCACATGGGCATGAGCGTGACCATCTCGGTCGCCGACCAGGGCGACGCCGAGCAGATCCTCAAGCTCCAGTACCTCTGCTACCAGAGCGAGGCGGAGCTCTACGGCGACTGGGCCATCGACCCGCTCACGCAGAGCCTCGACAGCCTGCGCGAGGAGCTGGCCGGGCACTGCGTGCTCGTCGCCCGGCTCGGCGGCGAGGTCGTCGGCTCCGTCCGCGGCCGCCTCGGCGACGACGGGGTGGCCCGCGTCGGCCGCCTGGTCGTGCACCCGCGGATGCAGCGCCACGGCCTCGGCAGCCGCCTGCTGCAGGCGGTGGAGGAGCGGCTCGCGGAGTCCGGCCCGGTCACCGCGTACCGGCTCATCACCGGCCACCGCAGCCTGGGCAGCCAGCGGCTGTACCGGCGCCTGGGCTACCGGGAGGCGGGCGTCGAGGAGGTCAGCCGCCGCCTCAGCCTCGTGATCCTGGAGAAGCCCGCCGTGCCCGCGCAGGCGTCCGCCCCGGGGCCCGCCCTGGCCGCCAGCGCCTGACGCCCGCCGTCCGCCGCCGTGTGCGCTCCCCCGCCCGCCGAGGGCGGGGGAGCGCACCGCTGTGGGCGTCCTCACGTCCTCCGGCGCCCTGCCCGGCGGCGGCCCGCCGGTAGGCTCGGGGATCATGGACACCGCCGCAGACGCCCTGCTCTTCGACATGGACGGCACCCTGGTCGACTCCACCCCGGCGGTCGTCCGCTGCTGGCTGGCGTGGGCGGCCGAGTACGGGCTGACCCCGGCGGACTTCGCCCGCATCGCCACCCACGGCCGCCCGGCGGTGGAGATCATCGGCGACCTGCTCCCGCCGGAGCGCCTCGCCGGGGGCGGCCTCGACGCCGCGCTGCGCCGGATCGAGGAGCTGGAGGTGGCGGACACCGAGGGCACCGTGGCGCTGCCGGGCGCGGCGGAGCTGCTGGAGTCGCTGCCGGCCGGCAGCTGGGCCGTGGTCACCTCCGCCACGCGGAGGCTGGCCGAGGTGCGGCTGAAGGCGGCCGGCCTGTCCGCCCCGGTGCTGGTGACCGCCGACGACGTGGTGCGGGGCAAGCCCGACCCGGAGCCCTTCCTGCTCGGCGCCCGCATGCTGGACGCGGACCCTGCCTCCTGCGTGGTGCTGGAGGACGCCCCGGCGGGCCTGGCGGCCGCCCGTGCCGCCGGGATGCGCAGCATCGCCGTCACCACCACCCATCCGGCCTCCGACCTGGCCGCCGACGCCGTGGTGGAGGGCCTGGACCGGGTCCGGGCGGCCGTGGTGCCCGGCGGCCTGCGGGTCCGCGCCGAGGCCGCCTGAGCCGCGCCCCTGTCCGCCATGCGGACATCCGGGGCCGGTATGTGGGCAGCAGATCGCCCGTCTGGTTTACTGGGGCCCATGACCACGACGACACACCGCATTCCCGCCGGCACCGCGCCGGCAGCCGGTCGTGCCCTGTGCCGTCGAATGTGTGCCTGCTGAGGGTCCCCGTACCAGCCTCGCGCCCCGAAGCGAGACCCCCGCGCGCCGCCGCACCGGCCGGCGCCCTGCCCCCTCCTGACATGCACCTGGACCTCACCCCCCTCCGCGCGCCCCGCCTCCGCCCGGCCGCCGTCCTCCGCCGCAGGGCCGCCCGCCGTGCGCAGCCCCCCGGAGCACGCCGCCGCTGAGCCCGCCGCGCCGCGGACGCCCGCGTCCGCACCCCGGCACGGCACGGCAGGGCCGGAGCCCCGCTGCTCCGCCCCTCCCCGGCACCCCCTCCCGGCGCCCCCTTCCCGGCATCAGCACGCCCCGCGCCGCGGCCCCGAGCCGCCGTGCGCCCGACCCGTGGACCAGACCTGATGATCACCACCGCAGACCTGAGGAAGACCTACCGCGTCCGAGGCCGCGACGTCACCGCCCTCGACGGCGTCGACCTGCACGTGCAGGAGGGCGAGGTGTACGGCGTCGTCGGCACCAGCGGCGCCGGCAAGTCCACGCTCGTGCGCTGCGTCAACATGCTGGAGCGGCCCACCTCCGGCACCGTCACCGTCGACGGCCTGGAGCTGACCGCCCTGGCCGGCCGCGGCCCCCGCGCCGGCCGGGGGCTGCGCGCCGCCCGCCGCAGCATCGGCATGGTCTTCCAGCACTTCAACCTGCTCTCCTCGCGCACCGTCCGCGACAACGTCGAGCTGCCGCTGGAGATCATGGGCCTGGACCGCACCGAGCGCCGCCGCAGGGCGGGCGACCTGCTCGACCTGGTCGGGCTCGCCGACAAGGCCGGCGCCTACCCCGCCCAGCTCTCCGGCGGCCAGAAGCAGCGCGTGGGCATCGCCCGCGCCCTGGCCGGGGACCCCAAGGTGCTCCTCTCCGACGAGGCCACCTCCGCCCTCGACCCGGAGACCACCCGGTCGATCCTGGAGCTGCTGCGCGACCTCAACCGCCGCCTCGGCCTCACCGTCCTGCTGATCACGCACGAGATGGACGTCATCACGTCGGTCTGCGACTCGGCGGCGCTGATGCGCGGCGGCCGGATCACCGAGTCCGGCAGGCTCGCCGACCTGCTCGCCACCCCCGGCTCCGAGCTGGCCCGGGCGGTCCTCCCCCTCGGGGACCTCCCGGCGGGCCGCCCGGACGCCACCGTCCTGGACATCACCTTCCCGGGGGAGACCGCCGCCCGGCCCTTCGTATCCCAGCTCGCCCGCACCCACCACGTCGACCTCAGCATCCTGGGCGCCGCCGTGGAGACCGTCGGCGGCCGCCAGATCGGCCGGATGCGGATCGAGCTGCCGGGCCGCCACGACGAGAACGCCGTCCCCATCGGCTACCTGCGCGAGCAGGGACTGCTGGTGGACGTCGTCACCGACCGTACGGAGGACGCCGCATGACCTGGGCCGAGATGCAGCCCCTGCTCCTGACCGCCACCCGCGAGACGCTCTCCATGGTCGGCACCGCCACCCTGGTCGCGCTGCTCGCCGGTCTCCCGGCCGGCGTGCTGCTCGTCCTCACCGACCGGGGAGGGCTGCTGCAGAACCGTCCCGTCAACCGGGTGCTCGGCGCGGTCGTCAACGTCGGCCGCTCGCTGCCGTTCATCGTCCTGATGCTGGCGCTCACCCAGTTCACCAAGTGGGTCGTCGGCACCTCGCTGGGCTGGCAGGCGGCCTCCGTGCCGCTGGCCGTCGGCGCCGTCCCCTTCTTCGCCCGGCTGGTGGAGACCGCCGTGCGGGAGGTCGACGGCGGCCTGGTCGAGGCCGTGCAGGCGATGGGCGGCTCCACCTGGACGGCGGTGCGCAAGGTCCTCGTCCCCGAGGCGCTGCCGTCCCTCGTCGCGGGCCTGACCACCACCGTCATCGCGGTGGTCGGCTACTCCGCGATGGCCGGCGCGGTCGGCGGCGGCGGCCTGGGCAACCTCGCCTACACCTACGGCTACATGCGCTTCGAGACGGACTTCATGACCGTCATCGTGGTCGAGCTGGTCCTCCTGGTGGCCCTCGTCCAGGCGCTCGGCGACCTCGCGGCGCGGGCCCTGGCGCACCGCGGCCGCGGCTCCGGGCCGGTCCGGCTGCTGCGGCGGCGCCCGGCAGCCGTCCGTACCGCCCGGGCCCCGCACGCCGTGCGGACCGCCCCCCGCGGGGGGACGCCCGACCCCGGGCCCGCCGGTCCCTCCGAGGACGGCGGCGCCGTCCCGGAGCCGGCCGCCTCCCACTAGCCCCGGTCCCGGTCCCACCCCCCACCGGTCCCACCCTGCCCACCGGGCCCTCCCGGCCCGGCGGGCACCCGCCACGCCCCGGCACGCGTCCCCGCGCGCCGGTCCATGGAGAAAGGCACTCTTCGTGCGCAACGCCGTCAAGCTCACCGCCACCACCCTCACCGCGGGCGCCCTCGCCCTGGCCACGGCCGCCTGCGGCAGCGACTCCTCGTCGTCCGGCTCCGCCGCCGCTGCCGACCGCGCGCTGGTCGTCGCCGCCAGTCCCACCCCGCACGCCCGCATCCTCGACTACGTCAGGGACCACCTGGCCGCCAAGGCCGGCCTGAAGCTCGAGGTCAAGGAGGTCACCGACTACGTGACCCCCAACACCGCCGTGCAGGACGGCTCGGCCGACGCCAACTTCTTCCAGCACCGGCCCTACCTGGACGACTTCGACAAGCAGCGCGGCACCGACGTCGTCGCCGTGGAGTCCGTCCACCTGGAGCCGCTGGGCCTGTACTCGAAGAAGGTCCGCAAGGTCGCCGACCTGCCCGCCGGGGCCACCGTCGCCGTCCCCAACGACGCCACCAACGAGGGCCGCGCCCTCAGGCTCCTCGCCGACAACGGCGTCATCACCCTCAGGGCCGGCGCCGGCACCACCGCCACCGTCCGCGACGTCACCGGCAACCCGAAGAACCTCAGGTGGAAGGAGCTGGAGGCCGCCCAGCTGCCCCGCTCCCTCGGCGACGTGGACGCCGCCGTCGTCAACGGCAACTACGCCCTCGACGCGGGCCTCCGCCCCGCCACCGACGCCGTCGTCCTGGAGAAGGCCGAGGGCAACCCCTACGCCAACATCCTCGCCGTGAAGAAGGGGAACGAGAACGACCCCCGCGTGCGGAAGCTCGCCGAGCTGCTCCACTCGCCCGAGGTGAGGAAGTACATCCAGGACACCTTCCAGGGCTCCGTCGTCCCGGCCTTCTGAGCCGTCCGGACCTCGTGGCGCTCCGTCAGCCGGTGCGCGGGGACGCCGGGCCCGGGCCCCCGCGCGGGGCTCAGGCCCGGCGGGTCCAGTACACGTCGGTGGTGTAGGGGAGTTCGACGCGGTCGCCGTCGCGGGTCTGCGGGTGCGCCCGCAGCACCGCGTCGACCTCCGCCCGCACCCGCTCCTGCTCCGCGGCGTCCAGCGCCGCGATGATGCTGCTGGACGCCATCCGCTCCAGCACGCCCTCCCGCGTCACCGGGTGCGGGTTGGGCAGGTGCAGCTCCTCCACCGGGGACCAGCCCGGCCGCGCCTCCAGCAGCGTCCGCCACCGGCCGTCCAGGTGGCTCGGCAGGTCCTCGGGGGCGCGGCCGAAGTAGATCCGCTGGAAGTCCCGCACCCAGGGCACCGAGTCGTCGAAGGTGTTCCACACCAGGGCCAGCGACCCGCCGGGCCGCAGCACCCGCTCCACCTCCGCCAGCGCCTCCTCCTGCCGGAACCAGTGCCACGCCTGCGCGGCCACCACCACGTCCGCCGAGGCGTCCGGCAGGCCCGTGGCCTCCGCCGTGCCGCTCCCGACCTCCACGCCGGGCAGCAGCTCCGCCAGCCGCCCGCGCATCGCCGCCACCGGCTCCAGCGCCACCACCCGGGCCCCGGTCAGCGCCAGCAGCCGGGTGAACTTCCCCGTGCCGGCGCCCAGGTCGACCACCGTGCGGCCGGGCTCCAGGCCCACCGCGTCGGCGAGTCCGCGGAGCGCCGGCAGCGGATAGGACGGCCGGGACCGCTCGTACGCGTCCGCCGCCCGCTGGTATCCCGTCCCCGCCGCCTGGTGAACCGTCACGCCCCCTGACGCTATCAGCCGCAGGTGGACGCCACCCGAACGGCGTGCGACGGGCGTCCGGCCCCGCGCCGCGCCCCGCCGGCGGCCGCCCGGCGGGCCCAACCCGCTGCACCGGCCCGGGAGATGCTGCATGCTGCTGTATCCGCGCCGCGTCCGTGGTGACGGCGCCCCGGCCCGTGGAGCATGATCGCCGTGTCGCCGCCGCCCCGCCCACCGGGACGCGGGGCGTACCGTGTGTGCACCACCCGGCGAGGAGAGACGGCCATGGCATCCACCTTCCCCGAGACCGCCATCAGCACCGAAAGGCTGCTGCTGCGCCCCTTCGAGGAGGAGGACGCCCCCGCCCTCGCCGGGACGATGGACGACGAGGCCGTCCGCTGCTGGACCCCCGTCCCCCACCCGTACACCGAGCACCACGCCCGCACCTGGATCCGCACCACCGCCCCCGAGGACCGGGCCCGCGGCCGCGGCATCGCCTTCGCCGTCACCGAGAACCTCACCCAGCGCCTGGTCGGCGTCGTCCGCCTCCAGCAGACCGACTGGCGGCTGCGCACCACGGAGGCGGCCTTCGTCACCTCGCCCTGGGCCCGCGGCGAGGGCTACGCCCCCGAGGCGCTGCTCGGCGTCGCCCAGTGGCTCTTCGAGGACCGCGGCTTCGAGCGCCTGGAACTGCGCACCGCCGCCGGCAACACCGCCGCCCAGCAGGTCGCCCAGAAGACCGGCTGCATCAGCGAGGGCGTCCTGCGCAGCGCCGGGACCGTCCGCGGCGGCGAGCCCGGCGACGGCACCGACGAGGAGGTCCGCACCGACCTCATCGTGTGGAGCCTGCTCCCGGAGGACCTCGAGATCCCCGCCCCCCGCACCCCCGGCCGCCCGGCCGACGACCGCAGGGCGACCAGGATCTGAGGCGGCCGCCGGACCTCCCCGTCCCGGCCTGTACGCTCCTCGCGGGCACGCGCCGCCCGCCCCCCGGGGCGGTCCGCGGGCGTGCCGCCGGCCGCCGGGGGCAGGGGGACCCCGGAGCGCGGACGGATCCCCGCGGACCGGTTCCCCGGGCGCACGTCCCGGGCCGGTCCCCAGGCGCACACGGACAGCGAGGAGAACAGCCGGAATGGCTGACCGGGTCACGGTCATCGGGTGGGACGGCACTCCGCTCACGGAGGCGGCGCGGGCGGCGCTGGGGGCGGCCACCCTGGTCGCGGGGGCGCCCTACCAGCTCGCCGCGCTCGACCTGCCGCAGGGCGCCGAGCGGATGGCGCTCGGCAGCGTCGAACTCGCGGCCCGCCGCATCGCCGACCACCGCGGCGCCGCCGTCGTCGTCGCCGAGGGGGACCCCGGCTTCTTCGGCGTGGTCCGCACCCTGCGCAGGCCCGAGTTCGGCCTGGAGCTGGAGGTCCTGCCCGCCGTCTCCTCCGTCGCCGCGGCCTTCGCCCGCGCCGGCATGCCCTGGGACGACGCCCAGGTCGTCAGCGCCCACGGCCGCCGGCTGCGCCGTGCCGCCAACGTCTGCCGCGCCCACCCCAAGGTCGCCGTCCTCACCGCCCCCGGCGCCGGGCCCACCGAGCTCGCCCTGATGCTCCGCGACGTGCACCGCACCTTCGTGGTGTGCGAGGCCCTCGGCACCCCGGACGAGGAGATCAGCGTGCTGACCTCCGACCGGGTGCCCGACCACGTCTGGCGCGACCCCAACGTGGTGATCGTGGTCGGCGGCGCCACCCGCCCCGCCACCGAGGCCGCCGGCTGGCTCGCCGGCCGCCCGGTCGACTTCCCCGGGACGGTCCGCGGCTGGGCCCTGGACGGGGAGGCGTACGCCGCCGCCGACCGCCCGGTCGGCGTCACCGGCGCCGCCCCCGCCCCCGAAGCCGGCGGGCCCCCCGCGCCGGACACCCCCGCCCTGCCCGCCGAGGCCCGCGCGCTGGTCCTCGCCCGCCTCGGGCCGCGGCCGGGCGACCTGCTCTGGTCCGTCGGCGCCGGCAGCGGCTCCCTCGCCGTGGAGGCCGCCCGCTTCGGCGCCGCCGTGGTCGCCGTGGACGCCGACGCCGACGCCTGCGGCCGGACCGCCGTCAACGCCCGCCGCTACGGCGTCGAGGTCGAGGTGGTCCACGGCGACGCACCCGAGGTGCTGGGCGAACTGCCCGAACCCGACGTCGTCGCCGTCGAGCACGGCGATGCCGCCACGGTCGCCGCCTGCCTCGCCCGCCGCCCCGAGCGCCTGGTGGCCGTGCCCCGGACCCTCGCGGAGGCCGAGGGGTTCCGCCGGGCCTTCGCCGCCGCCGGCTACCGCACCGGGGGCACGCTGCTGCACGCCTCCGCGCTGGAACCGGCCGAGGACCCCGCCCTCGGCGGCGGGCACGCCCCGGCGCCCTCGGCGCCGGTCCTGCTGCTCTGGGGCGAGCGCCCGGCCTGACGGACCGCCGGCCCGTCCGCCCGGCCGGCCCGTCCGTCCGCCCGGCCCTCCGCCCGCCCGGCTGCCTGCAGGCCCGCCCCGGCCGGACCGCCTGACCCGTGGGCTCCGGACGTCCCGGTCCGGTGGGCCCGGGGCCCGGTGCGCGCCACGGACCGGACCGGGGACGGGCAGGGGACGGGCCGGGCGGAGCGGGGAAGGGCGGGGAGGGGAAGGGCCGGACGGGCACGGGGAGGCGGCTGACGGTCCCGGCCCGGTGTGCGCGATCCGGGCGAACGCGGTCACACCGTCCGGGAATGGGCACCACCCCGACCGGGTGTCCGCCCCGGCCGGTAGGGTGACGTGCGGTTGTCTCCGCGGCGGTGCGGCGGCCAGGAACCGGTGATCCCGGATCCCGACCATGACGTGGCGGAGCCCACACCGGGTGATCGCGTCCACGCGTGCCGCCGGGCGGCCCGGGCCGGAAGAATGCCCCGATGTCAGGGGGCGGTCGTGCCGGTTGCCCCCGGTCCGTCGTTGTTGTGGTGGCGGGCCGGCGTCGGCCGGGCCGCCACGGAGCGGAGGACCGGACGGGACCACGGCTGCCGTGCCTGCGCGGCCGCCGGTCACACGCGACGGGGCGGGGCCGACCCGGCCCGGCCCCGCGCGGTCGGACGCCGCGGTCGGCGACCGCGACGCCGAGGACGCCTACGCGGCCCTGGAAGGAGTTTCTGAGATGACCGATACCGGCCACGTCCCGGGCGAGGGACTGCCGGAGCACCCGCTCTCCGAGGCAGGTCACGACCCGGCGTACCAGCCGGTCGGCGGCCCTGCGGAGACGGCGGGCGCCGGTTTCCGTCCCGACCCCTTCGGCCCGGGCCCCGAGGCCGCCGCGCACGACGCCGGGCTGCGGCCCGCCTTCACCTTCCTCGACCAGCCCGACCAGCTGGACGAGGAGGACGACCTCCTCCTCATGCCCGGTCCGCAGGGCTCCTGGAGCGAGGCCGCCCTGCGCGAGCCCACCCCGGCCCACGGCACCCCGATGCCCGCCGACCCGGCCGTGCACGGCATGCCGGCGGAGACCATCCCGCTGCGCACCGTCACCACCGAGGAGGCCGCCGCGCACGCCGCGGGCACCCCCGTCGCCCCGTCCTGGCCGCCGCTGGCGCCGCCGGAGGCCGCGGTCCAGGCGGCGGTCGACGCCGCCGCCGCCCTGCAGGCGGCCCCGGGTCAGGCCCCCGCCGCACCGGCACCGGCCCCGGTCCCCGAGCACGGTCCCTTCACGGTCGCCCCGCCGCAGCCGCAGCCGCAGGCCCCGGTGGTGCCCCAGCCGCCGGTGGCGCCGCAGTCCGCGGCGGCCGCCGCCGCGGCGGTCCGGCGTCCGCTGCACGCCGGACCGCCCATCCCCGACCCGTCCCTGATGACCGGTCAGGTCCCCGTCCGCTCGCTCGCCGACCGGGGACCCTCCGCGGGGGACACCCAGGGCTACGGCGTCCGGCTGGCCCCGCCCCAGCAGCCCGGGGCCCCCGCGGTCGCCGTGCCGGTGCAGCCGGTCCAGCCGGTGCAGGCCCCCGAACCGGTGGCGGCCGAGGCGCCGGCGGCCGAGCCGACGGCGGTTCAGGAGCCCGGGGCCCAGGACGGCCCGGTGCAGGAGGCGGTGCCCGCGCAGGACGTGGCGGCGGAGCAGGCGGCGGTGCAGGCACCCGCCGCCGAGTCCGCGCCCGCGCCCGCACCGGAGCAGTCGGTGCAGCTCGTGGCCCCCGAGGCCTCCGAGGTCCCGGCGGTCGAGCCGGCTGCGGTCCAGGAGGCCCCTGTCCAGGAGGCCCCTGCCGACGAGGCGGCGGCCCCGCAGGCCCCCGTGCAGGAGGCGGTGCCCGCGCAGGACGTGGCGGCGGAGCAGGCGGCGGTGCAGGCACCCGCCGCCGAGTCCGAGCCCGCGCCCGCGCCTGTGACCGCCGAGCCCGTGACCGCCGAGCCCGTCGCGGTGCCCCGGGCAGCCGTCGCCGAGCAGGCCACCGCCGTTCCGGCGGAGGCCGGGCCCGGCCACGCCGCACCCCAGGACACCCCCGCGGCAGCCGTGCCCGCCCCCGCCCCTTCCCCGACGGCGCCGGTGGCGCAGGAGCCCGCGGCCCAGGCGGTCGCAGTGAACACCGCGCCACAGCTCCAGGACGCCTCTGCCACCCCGCCCGCGCAGGCGCTCCCGCCCGAGAACGCCACCGCCGTCTCCGGCCTCCCCGAGGCCACCCTGATCCCGGCTCCCGCCCGGTCCTCGGACGGCCCCCCCAGCAGGATCGCGGCGTTCCTCGCCGTGCCGCCCGCGCCCGGCCTGCCCGAGGAGGCCGCCGACGCCGACCCGGCCGTCCCGGACGCCGGGGCGGGGATGCCGGACGCCTCCGCGGCGGCCGCACCGGAGTCCGCGGCCGGAGGTGCCGCGGACGGAGAGTCCGGTGCCCCCGCCGCCGACGCCCCGGTGCTGCAGGAGGACGCCGCCGTCGAGGGCGCGGCCGCCGGTTCCGCTCTCCCGGAGGCCGCCCCCGAGGCGGCCGCCGCCGAGCCCGGGCCCGAGGTCGTCGCCGGGCCCGAGGCCGTCGTCGGGCCCGAGGCCCCCGAGCAGGCCGCCGCCCCCGTCGTGCCCGGCGGGGCGCCGGCGGAGGAGTCGCCCGCCGCCGGGTCCGCCGAGCCGGTCGGGCCCGCCGAGCCGGTCGGGCCCGCAGGTCCCGGTACGGCGGAGGCCGCCGCGGTACCGCAGGAGGCGGTCGCCGGGCACCCGGAGCCCGTCGAGCAGGCCGCTGTCCCCGGTGCCGTCGCAGCGGACCCCGTCGACGCCCTCGCCGAGGGTGCCGCCCCCGTGCAGCAGGCCGTCCAGGAGGCCCCCGCCGGGGACGCCGCCGACCAGGCCGCCGGAACCGGGCCCGTCGCCGGACAGGCCCCCCAGGCCCTCCCCGAGCCCGAGTCCGAGCCCCGGCCCGAGCCCGCGGCGGCCTCCGCCGAGCAGGCCGTCGACGTGCCCGAGCAGGCGGAACCCCACGGTGCCGAGGCCGTCCCCGAGGCCGTTCCGGCTGCCGAGGTCCTGCCCGAGCCCGCGCCCGAACCCCAGCCCGAACCCCAGCCCGAACCGCAGTCCGTGCCCGAGCCCCGGCCCGAGGCCGCCGCCGAGACCGAGGCCCAACCCGACGTGCAGCCCGAGATCCAGTCCGGCCCCGACCTGCCCCAGGGCCCGGCCGCGCCCGGCTACGAGGAGTCCATGCGCGACGCCGTGCACCGCGTGATGCGCGAGCGCCGCGACGTCCGCAACGGCTTCCGCCCGGACCCCATCCCGCACGAGGTGCTGATCCGGGTCCTGGAGGCCGCCCACACCGCCCCCAGCGTCGGCCACTCGCAGCCGTGGGACTTCGTCGTGATCCGCTCGGCCAAGACCCGCCGGCGGATGCACGAGCTCGCCGAGCGCCAGCGCGACGCCTACGCCGCCTCGCTGCCCAAGGGCCGCGCCAAGCAGTTCAAGTCGATCAAGATCGAGGCGATCCTCGAGACCCCGGTCAACATCGTCGTCACCGCCGACCGCACCCGCGGCGGCCGCCACACCCTGGGCCGCCACACCCAGCCCCAGATGGCGCCGTACTCGGCCGCCCTCGCCGTGGAGAACCTGTGGCTCGCCGCCCGCGCCGAGGGCCTGGGCGTCGGCTGGGTGTCCTTCTTCGATGAGCGCGAGATGGTCCGCGAGCTCGGCCTGCCCGACCACCTCGACGTGGTGGCCTACCTCTGCGTCGGCTACGTCGACTCCTTCCCGGACGAGCCGGAGCTCCAGCAGGCCGGCTGGGCCAGGAAGCGCCCGCTGTCCTGGGTCGTGCACGAGGAGCAGTACGGCAACCGGGCCCTGCCCGGCGAGGACCCGCACAGCGTGCTCGACGAGACCCTGCGCGGCATCCGCCCGCTCGACGCCAAGGCGCTCGGCGAGGCGTGGGACCGCCAGAAGCGGATGACCAAGCCCGCCGGCTCCCTCGGGATGCTGGAGATAATCTCCGCCCAGCTGTGCGGCCTCTCCCGCAAGTGCCCGCCGCCGATCCCGGAGCCCGCCTGTGTGGCGGTCTTCGCCGGCGACCACGGCGTGCACGCCCAGGGGGTCACCCCCTGGCCGCAGGAGGTCACCGCGCAGATGGTGGGCAACTTCCTCGCCGGGGGAGCGGTGGTCAACGCCTTCGCCGCCCAGGTCGGCGCCGAGGTGTGCGTGGTCGACGTCGGCGTCGCCTCCGAGCTGCCCGCGCCGGTCCAGGAGGGCCGCACCACCGGCCTGCTGCCGCGCAAGGTCCGCCCCGGCACCGCCGACATGACCACCGGACCCGCGATGAGCCGCGAGGAGGCCCTGCGGGCGGTCGAGGTCGGCATCGAGACCGCCCGCGACCTGGTCGCGGCGGGCAACAAGGCGATCGTCACCGGCGACATGGGCATCGCCAACACCACGGCCGCAGCCGCCCTGATCTCGGTCTTCACCGGCACCGACCCGGCCGAGGTCACCGGTCGCGGCACCGGCATCGACGACGAGACGCACGCCCGCAAGGTCGACGTCGTCCGCCGGGCGCTGGAGCTGCACCGGCCCGACCCGGGCGACCCGGTGGGCGTCCTCGCCGCCGTCGGCGGCCTGGAGCACGCCGCCCTCGCCGGCCTCCTCCTCGGCGCCGCCTCGCTGCGCACCCCGGTCATCCTGGACGGGATCAACGCGGGCGCCGCGGCCCTGGCGGCCAAGGCGATCGCCCCGGAGGTCCTCGCGGCCTGCATCGCCGGCCACCGCTCGGCCGAGCCCGGCCACAAGGCGGCGCTCGCCAAGCTCGGCCTGCGCCCGCTGGTCGACCTCGACCTGCGGCTCGGCGAGGGCACCGGCGCACTGCTCGCGCTGCCGCTGGTGCAGTCCGCGGCCCGGGCGATGCACGATGTAGCCACGTTCGACTCCGCCGGGGTCACCGAGAAGCACTGACCGGGACACCGGCCGGGGCCTGACCGGGACACCGGCCGGGCCCCGGCCGGCACCCCGGTCGGTACCCCGGCCGGGGCACCGCCCCGGTCGCCGCACCACCGCACCACCCGCTCCGCAGCCGGTCCGAGGGCGCACCGGCTGCGGAGCCGCATCCCCGCACCCCTCCGCACCCCCCGCATCCCACCCCGTCCGTACGAGCCCCGCACAGGAGCACGCCATGGCCGCGCCCGCACCCCGCCCCGACGTGACCCCCTACCCGGTCGGCCTCCGCCTGGAGGGCCGCCGCACCGTCGTCGTCGGCGGCGGCCAGGTCGCCCAGCGGCGGCTGCCCGCCCTCATCGCGGCCGGCGCCGACGTGCACCTCATATCGCCCGCGACCACGCCCGCCGTGCAGGCCATGGCCGACGCGGGGGAGGTCGTCTGGCACGACCGCGGCTACGCCCCCGGCGACCTCGACGGCGCCTGGTACGCCCTGGTCGCCACCGACGACCCCGCCGTCAACGCCGCCGTCAGTGCCGAGGCCGAGGAGCGCCGCGTCTTCTGCGCCCGCGCCGACGACGCGTCCGCCGCCACCGCCTGGACCCCCGCCACCGGCCGGGACGGCTCGGTCACCGTCGCCGTCCTCTCCGGCGACCCCCGCCGCTCCGCCGCCCTGCGCAACGCCGTCGTCGAGGGCCTGCGCGACGGCTCGCTGAGCGCTCGCCACCACCGCGAGCGCGCCGTCGGCGTCGCCCTGGTCGGCGGCGGCCCCGGCGACCCCGACCTGATCACCGTCCGCGGCCGCCGCCTGCTGGCCGACGCCGACGTGGTCGTCGCCGACCGCCTCGCCCCCCGGGAGCTGATTGCCGAGCTGCCGCCGCACGTCGAGGTGATCGACGCCTCCAAGATCCCCTACGGCCGCGCGATGGCCCAGGAGGCCATCAACCGCACCCTGCTGGAGCACGCGAAGGCCGGCCGGTTCGTCGTCCGCCTCAAGGGCGGCGACCCGTACGTCTTCGGCCGCGGCATGGAGGAGGTCATCGCCTGCGCCGAGGCCGGCGTGCCGGTCACCGTCGTCCCCGGCATCTCCAGCTCCATCAGCGTCCCCGCCGCCGCCGGCATCCCGGTCACCCACCGCGGGATCACCCACGAGTTCACCGTCGTCTCCGGCCACGTCGCCCCGGACGACCCGCGCTCCCTCGTGGACTGGGAGGCCGCCGCCCGGATGCGCGGCACCCTGGTCCTGCTGATGGCCGTGGAGCGGATCGGGGCGATCGCCGACACCCTGATGGCCCACGGGCGGGCGGCCGACACCCCCGTCGCCGTCGTCCAGGAGGGCACCACGGCGGCCCAGCGCCGCGTCGACGCCACCCTCGCCACCGTCGCCGCCGTCGTCGCGGCCGAGGACGTCCGCCCGCCCGCGGTGGTCGTCGTCGGCGACGTCGTCTCCGTCCACGCGGGCTGACCCGCGGGAACCGGGCAGGCGGCCGGGAGGGCCTTCGTGCCAGACTCCCGCCATGCCGATCCGATACCCGCGCCCCCTGCGTCCCGGCGACCGCATCGCCGTCACCTCCCCGTCGAGCGGGGTCGGCGACGAGCTGCACGAGCGCCTGCGGCTGGCGGTCCGCGCGGTGGAGGCCCGCGGCTACGAGGTGGTCGTCGGCCGCTGCATGGACGGCTCCGGACACGTCAGCGCCCCCGCGGCGGACCGTGCGGCCGAGCTGACGGAGCTGCTGGCCGACCCCGGGATCGCCGCGGTGGTCCCCCCGTGGGGAGGGGAGACCGCGATCGACCTGCTGCCCCTGCTCGACTGGGACCGGCTGCGTGCGGCCGAGCCCACCTGGCTCGTCGGGTTCTCGGACATGTCGACCCTGCTCACCCCGCTGACGCTCCTCACCGGGGCCGCCACCCTGCACGGCAACAACCTCATGGACACCCCCTACCGCGTGCCCGACGGGCTGCTGTCGTGGCTGGACATCGCGGCCCTGCCGGCGGGAAGCCGGTTCGCCCAGACCCCGCCGGGCCGCCACCCGTCCTCGGGCTGGGCCGACTACCGGCTCTTCCCGCAGGTGGACGAGTACACGCTGGACACCCCCGGCACGTGGACCAGGCTGGACGGCGACGGCGACGTGGAGGTCCGGGGGCGCCTCATCGGCGGCTGCATCGAGACACTGTGCAACGTGGCGGGCACGCCCTACGGGGACGTCACCGCGTTCGCCCGCGCCCACGCGCCCGAGGGGCTGATCGTCTACGTGGAGGCGTTCGGCGACGACGCCTTCACGATCTGCCGCAATCTCCACGGGATGCGCCTCGCCGGGTTCTTCGACGCCGCCAACGCCGTCCTCGTCGGTCGCACCCGGGCGCCCGACCAGGACTCGCTCACCCAGCACGAAGCCGTGCTGGACGCCCTCGGACCGCTGGGGGTGCCGATCGTCGCCGACGTCGAGTGCGGCCATGTCCCGCCGCACCTGCCCCTCGTCAACGGGGCCCGGGGCCGTCTCGTCCACACCGCGACCCGCCGTGAACTGGTGCAGACGCTGGACTGACGCCCTGGGGACGGAGGGCGGCCCCGGGGCTGCCGGCACGCCGGACCGCGGACCGGCCCTGCCCGCGTCCGCCGCAGGCGGCAGGGGCGCCCTGCCGAACCTGCGCGCTGCCCGTGCCCGGACCGGGTGACCGCCCCGACCGTCGTCGCCCGCTCCGGCGCCCACGGGGACCGGGCACGCGGGGGAGCCGTCCGCGGGTCCCCTCCCCGGGCCGGTTTGGGCCCGCGGCGCCGCAGCAGGCAGGATCGTTCCCGTGGCTGAGATCATCACCGTCGAGGACCCGGCGGACCCGCGCCTGGGCGACTACACCTCCCTCACCGACGTCGAGCTGCGGCGCCGCCGCGAGCCCGCCGAGGGCCTCTTCATCGCCGAGGGGGAGAAGGTCGTCCGCCGGGCGCTGGCCGCCGGCTACCGCATGCGGTCCATGATGCTCACCCCCAAGTGGACCGCGGTGATGCGCGACGTCATCGACGCCGCCGACGCCCCCGTGTACGAGGTCGCCCCCGCCGTCGCCGAGGCCGTCACCGGGTACCACGTGCACCGCGGCGCCCTCGCCTCCATGCAGCGCCGCGCCCTGCCCGACGCGGCCGCCCTGCTCGCGGGCACCGCCGGCGCCGCCGCACCCGTCCCGGACGGGCAGCCGGCCGCCGCCCCGCGCCGCGTCGCCGTCTTCGAGGACATCGTCGACCACGCCAACATCGGCGCCGCCTTCCGCAACGCCGCCGCCCTCGGCGTCGACGCGGTCCTCCTCACCCCCCGCTGCGCCGACCCGCTCTACCGCCGGGCGGTCAAGGTCTCCATGGGGACCGTCTTCCAGGTGCCGTGGACCCGTATCGACCCCTGGCCCGAGGGCATGCGGACCCTGCGCGACGCCGGCTACACCACGGCCGCGCTCACCCTCGACGAGGACGCGGTCGGCCTCGACGAGCTCGCCGCCCGCCGCTGCCCCCGGCTCGCCCTGGTCTTCGGCACCGAGGGCGACGGCCTGCGGCGGGCGACGGTCGCGGCCGCCGACCTCTCCGTGACCATCCCGATGGGCGGGGGAGTGGACTCCCTCAACGTCGCGGCGGCCTCGGCCGTGGCCTTCTACGCCCTGGCCCCGGAGCGCCGGGCCCGGTAGCGGCCGGTCCGCCCGCACCGGCCTGCACATGCCCGTACCTGCCCGTACCGGCCTGCACCTGCCCGTACCGGCGCGCACCTGCCCGCACCGGCCGGGCGGGGCGACGCCCGCCCCGGCCCCGACCCGCCCCGGCCCCGACCCGCCGTGCGCCCCGGCTCCCACGGACGGCCCCCGCCCGCGTGGGCCGACGGGGCGGCGGTGCGGCGCCCCCCGCGTGGCGCGGCGGCGGTGCGGGGACGCTCCCCTTCCCGGAGCGGGGAGCGGACCCCGCCGACCGCGCGGACGGAGCCGCCCTGACCACCGCACCCCGCCCAGCCGCCCGCCGCCCCGCCCAGGGCCGGGCGTCCCGGCCGTCACCGGGCCGCGGCGTCCCCGTCCCCACGGTCGGGGTCGAGGAGGAGTTCCTGCTGGTCGTCCCCGGCGCCGGGCGCGCGGTCCCCTACGGCCCGGAGGTCATCGGCCGGGCGGCCGGCCGCTTCGCGCCGGGCCGGATCCAGGCGGAGCTGTTCCCCACCCAGGTGGAGACCGCGAGCGTGCCGTGCACCGCCCTGCCCGACCTCCGCGCCGACCTCGCGCGCCTGCGCCGCGGCATCGCGGCCGCGGCCCGGGAGGAGGGCTGCCTGCCGGTGGCCTGCGGCACCGCCGTTCTGGCCGCCGCGGCGGAGGTGGACGTCACCGACGACCCCCGCTACCGCCGGATGGTGCACCGGTTCGGGCCGATCGCCCGGGGCCAGGCCGAGGGGGTCTGCGGGCTCCACGTGCACGTCGGCATCGAGGACCGCGACGAGGCCGTGCAGGTCGGCAACGGGCTGCGGCCCTGGCTGCCGGTCCTGGAGGCGCTGGCCGCCAACTCCCCGTTCCGCCACGGCCTGGACGCGGGCTACGCCAGCACCCGGGCCCTGGTCTGGGGCCGCTGGCCCGGCACGGGCCCGGCGCCCCTGTTCGCCTCCGCGAAGGCCTACGACGACCTGGTCGACGCCCTCGTGGACTCGGGGATGCTGCTCGACCGCAGGATGGTCTACTGGCACGCCCGCCTCTCCGAGCGGTACCCGACGGTCGAGGTCCGCGTCGCGGACGCCAACGACGACCTGGACACGGTGGTCCTCGTCGCAGCCCTCGTCCGGAGCCTGTGCGCGACGCTGCTGGCCGAGGTCCGCGCCGGGCGGACCGCGCCCGCCGTCCCCGGCGAACTGCTCCGCGCCGCCCACTGGCGCGCCGCCCGCGACGGGCTGGCGGGCCTCGGCCTGGACCCGCTGGCGTGCCGCCTGCGCCCGGCCGTGGACCTGCTGGAGGGCCTGGTCCGCCGCGCCCGCCCCGGCCTGGAGGCGGCGGGGGACCACCGTGCCGTCGCCGCCCTGCTGGCGGGCGTCCTCCGGCGCGGCGGCGGGGCCGTCCGGCAGCGCGCCGCCTTCGACCGCCGCGGCGACCTCCGCGACGTGGTGCGCGCCCTGGCGGAGTCGACGGACGCCACGGAGCCCGCGGACGGTACGGAGGCCGCGGCGGGCGGGTGACGCGGCGGGCGGTGACGAGGCCTCCGCACCGCCCCCCCGGGACACGGCGCCCGGCGCGGAGGCCGCTTCGTCTGCGCCCGCAGGCCCGGCCGCCGCCCGCGCACCCGCCCTCAGGTCCGCCGGAGGAGCTGCCCGCGCATCCGCCCGCCGCGCATCCGCCCGCGGACCCGCCCGCCGGGAGCCCGTCCCCCGGGGTTCAGTCCCCCGGGGTTCAGTCCCCGCCGCCCGTGCCCACGCCCCCCGCGCCGGGCCAGGACTCCTCCAGGGTGCCGTCGCCCCGCACGGTGTAGCGGGTGGCCGTACTGCCCTGCGCGCCCGGGACCCGCTCCTCGCGGATCAGCGCCCCGCCCGTGATCCGCCAGACGGCGGCCGCCCGCGGGTCCGCCGCGGAGGACCGGGCGGCCAGCAGCACCGGGGAGCCTCCGGAGAAGCCGAAGAGCTCGACCAGGTCCACCGGCACGGACCCCTCGGTGCGGTTGAGCACGACCACCGCGGCCGGGGCGCCCCGGTAGCGGGCGGACAGCACGGTGGTCAGCGTGACCCGGGCGCCGCCGGGCGCGGCCCGCCCGTCGCGCAGCCGGATGGCCGGGCCCTCGCCCGGGTCCGGGTAGCTGCGGTTGGCCCAGTCCACCCCGGGCGGGGCGTCCGCGGACGCCGCCAGCGCGCCGTCGGCGGCCGCACCGGCCGCCGGCCGGGAGGCGGCGGGGGCCGGTGCCACGGCCGCCGCGCCGCCCGCCGCGCCGCCCGCCCGGTCGACCGACTGGTGGAAGCCCGTGCGGACGTCCTGCGGCCTGGGCATGCCCAGGCCGTTGCGGTCGCGGCAGCCCTGGGCCGCCGCGATGGCGAGGGCCACCCCCGCCGTCACCGTGACGAAGACGACCAGCCGCTGGCGCAGCAGCCGGCGCCGCTCGGGCGCGGTCCGGCCCGGCCCGGTCCGGCCCGGTGCGGTCCGTCCCGGCGCCGGGGTGCGCTGGCGGTCGGCGGACGGCCGGGGCCGCCCGCCGGTGCGGGCGCCGCCGGGCGGGGCGGAGTGGTGCCCTCCGGCCCCGGAGCCGTGCTGGGCCGGGCCGTGCTGGCCAGCGCCGTGCGGCATCGGGGCGGTCGGCGGCTGGCCGGCGGGCCGCCGCTGCGGGGCGGGGCGCGCCGCCCCGGACGGCCGGCGCGGCGGCCGCCGCTCCCCGGCGGGGGCCCGTCCGTCGGCCGCGGCCGCGCCGTCCCCGGCCGCGGCGCGGCCCGCGGCGCCGCGGGCCGCCAGCTCCCGCAGCCGCTCGTACAGCTGGACCGTCCCCGGGCGGTCGGCCGGCTCCTTGGCCAGGCAGGCCCGGATCAGCGGCGCCAGCGGTCCGGGCACCCCCGACAGGTCCGGCTCCTCGTGCACCACCCGGTAGAGCATCACCTCGGAGGTGCCGGCGCCGAAGGGCGAGTCGCCGCAGGCCGCGTACGCCAGCGTCGCGCCGAGGGCGAAGACGTCGGTCGCCGGGGTCACCGGCGCACCGCGCACCTGCTCGGGGGCGAGGAAGCCGGGTGAGCCGACGGCGGTGCCCACGTGCGTGAGCGTGCTGGCGCCCAGCGACCACGCGATGCCGAAGTCGATGATCCGCGGGCCCTTCGGCGAGAGCAGGATGTTGGAGGGCTTCAGGTCGCGGTGGACCACCCCGGCCTCGTGCACGTGGACCAGGCCCTCGGCGAGCGCCGAGCCGACGGACGCCACCTCGTGCCACGGCAGCGGCCCCTCGTCGCCGACCCGCTTGTACAGCGACGGGCCGGGCACGTACGCGGTCGCCAGCCACGGCCGCTCCGCGTCGATGTCGGCGGCGACGAGCCGGACGGTGCAGCCGCCCCGGATCCGGGAGGCGGCGGCGACCTCGCGCGCGAAGCGGGTGCGGAACTCCGGGTCGCCGGCCAGCTCGGCGCGGATCAGCTTGAGGGCGACGCGCTGCCCGCGCCGGTCGGAGCCGAGGTACACGACCCCCATGCCGCCGGTGCCCAGCCTCCGGTGCAGCCGGTAGGAGCCGACGACGCGCGGATCCTCTCGCCGGAGCCGCATCAACGCCATTCGCTTCCCGCCGCCTCAATCCCCCGCACCGGGGCCTCGCCTGACCTCTTCCGGGACAGCTTACGGACTGCCCGCAGCGGTGTGCCGACACGCAACGCACGTACGGGCGCCGGGATCCCGCGCCGGGGGCCCCGCCGGGCGGCCGCTCCCGGGCCCGGCGGCCGACCGCTCCCGGGCCCGGAGGCCGGCCGCTCCCGGGACCGGAGGCGCGCCGCGGAAAACCGGGAGACAACGGGCGTGCGGCCCTCCACCATGGTGTCGCCGCGGCCGTCGGGGGCAGGGACCTCCCGACGGGGCGTCAGTCATGCTCACGGGGTGGGGAGTTCGCAGGTGGGAGCCGTGACGGAGGGGCGGCGCGCAGCCGTCTCGGGGTCGTTCTCGGGGTTGTCCCGGGGTGGCGGAGGCGCGGCCTCCGCCTCTGGTAGTACGCCTTCAGCCCCGGCGTCATCCTCCGGGATGCCGCAAGGACGGTACGCGGGCATGAGGACCGGGCGCCCCCGCCGCGCCTACGGTGGTGACCAGCGGTGGACGGGACGCTCGTCCCCCGAGGTGCACCGTCCACCGCGCCGGACCGGACGCCCCGGGCAGCGGCACGCCGACCCGTGCCGCTGCCCGCGGGAGCACTCCCCGCAGCACCATCACCACCCGCAGGAAAGACGACAGGGCAGACGAGGAGCCAGGGCCATGGCCGTGCAGTTCGGAGGGCCGGTGCGGCGCCGCTGGACGCCGGTCCACGCCCGCCCCGCGGGCGAGACCCGCCACCCGCTGGTGGCGGTCGCGATCGCGGCGCCCGTCGCCGCCCTGCTGGCCGTGGCCTTCGGCGGCTGGCACCAGGTGGTGGTCCAGGCCCAGTCCGTCGCCGCCATGATCGGGCGCTGATCCCCGGGGCAGGGGAGCGGCGCCGGCCGGAGCGCGGTGCGCGTTCGCGTGGGACACGCGGACGGGCGGGCGACGCGCACCGCACCGGCCGTACGGTGGCCCCGCGTCCGGACGCCGGTGAGGGCGTCCGGACGCGGCGGCCACCCTCCGCCGCGGACGTGCTTGACTCGTCCGCCATGGACCTGCCCGCCCCGGACCCGCCCGCCGCGGACCCCCCTCCCGGCGCCCGCCCCCGTGCGGACGCCCCGCACCCCTCGCGGGCCGACGCCCTCCTGCGGTCGGCCGGCCGCGCCCTGCTGCCGCCCGCCGACCGGGACGCCGTCCCGCAGGTGCTCGCGGACCGCCCCGACGGCACCGTGCTGCGCTTCGGCGCGACCGTCCTCAAGGCCCACGCCCCCGGCACCGTCCGGGCGGCCCTGGAGGCCCGGCTGGACGCCGCGGCCGGGCCCGCCCTGCGCACCGTGCTGCTCCCGCCGCTCCCCGTACCGGTCTCCGGCCGGTTCCTGGCGGAGGCCGGCGGCCTCCTGGTCACCGCCTGGCCCGCGGGCCGGCCGGTGGCACCGGACGCCCCGGAGCTGGCCCCCTGGGAGCAGGCCGGCGCCCTGGCCGCCCGCCTCCACGCGGTCCCGCCCCCGCCCGGCCTGCCGCCCATGGGCGGCCCCGCGAAGGTGGCCGCCGCCCTGCGCCGGCTGGACGCCGCCGCCGGTACCCACCCGGCCGGCGCCGCCGCCGTCCGGGCGGCCTGCGCCACGCTGCCCGCCTGGGCCCGGGGGGCCGCCGAGCCCCCGGCGCACCCCGCGCCCCGGCTGGTCCACGGCGACCTGCACCTGGGCCAGCTGGTCCGCCTGCCGGGCGCGCCGCCCGGCGACCCGCACCGGGGCTGGCGGCTCATCGACGTCGACGACCTGGGCCGGGGCGACCCCGCCTGGGACCTCGCCCGCCCCGCGGCCTGGTACGCCGCCGGCCTGCTGCCCCCCGGCCCCTGGCAGCGCTTCCTCGCCGCCTACCGCGGCGCCGGCGGGCCCGCGCTGCCGGACGGCCCCGCCGACCCCGGGGAGGTGCTGGAGGTCCCGGCGAGGGCGCTGGTCGTGCAGCTCGCCGCGCTCGCACTGGTCCGCGCGGCCCGCGAGGGCCGGGAGCCCGACGAGGTCGAGCGGCTCGTGCTCGACGCCTGCGCCCGGATCGCCGGGACCGCCCCGGCGCCCGGTCAGTAGGGTGGCTTCCGCCGCCGTGCGCCGCGTGCGCCGGCGGCCGCCCGCGAGACGGGGGCCCGCCGGACGCGGGCCCCGGAGATGAGGGGATGAGCGAGATGTACCAGTGTCCCAAGTGCCGTGGCACCATGCGCACCTACGACCGCCACGGGGTGCACATCGAGCAGTGCGACAACTGCCGGGGCGTCTTCCTCGACTACGGGGAGCTGGAGTCGCTGACCGCGATGGAGGCCCGCTGGTCCCAGCAGGCGCCGCCGCCCCCGGCCGCGCCGATGCCGCCCGCCCCGCCGGCCGGCTACGGCCACGCCGCCCCCGCCTGGGGAGCCCCGCACCACGGCGGGCACCACGGCGGCCACGGGTACGGCCACCACGGGCACAAGGGCTTCGCCCACATGCTCTTCTCGTCGTGACGCGCCGTCCCTGACGGCCCGCCACCCGGTTGCCGCCCGGCTGCCGCCGGGCCTCCCGCCCGGCGGCACCGGCCGGCCGCCGCCGGACCGCGGGGCCCGGAGCGTCGGGGAGCGCCGGGGACGTCCGGACACGACGAAGGCCGCCGTCCCGTGGGACGGCGGCCTCGAAGTCTGCCGTGGGTGGGCGATACTGGGATCGAACCAGTGACCCCTACCGTGTCAAGGTAGTGCTCTCCCGCTGAGCTAATCGCCCGTGACGCCCGCCGGAGCGGCCGTACGGTTGGTGCAGAGTGGACGATACTGGGATTGAACCAGTGACCCCTACCGTGTCAAGGTAGTGCTCTCCCGCTGAGCTAATCGTCCTGGCGGCCGGCGTGCCGGTCGTCGGGGTGGTGCGCGCCGGGGCGCGACCGTCGGACCCGGAGGTCCGGTGGGCGATACTGGGATCGAACCAGTGACCCCTACCGTGTCAAGGTAGTGCTCTCCCGCTGAGCTAATCGCCCTTGAGGTCCCCGGAGAACCGGGTGCCCCATGGAGGTGGAGACGGGATTTGAACCCGTGTAGACGGCTTTGCAGGCCGTTGCCTCGCCTCTCGGCCACTCCACCGAGCGAAGGACCCGGAGGTCCTTCTCCGAGCGGACGACGAGATTCGAACTCGCGACCCTCACCTTGGCAAGGTGATGCTCTACCAACTGAGCCACGTCCGCATGATCTCCGGTGGGCTTCCCCGCTTCCTGCGGCTCCGCTCCCCGGCGACGTCATGAACTTTAGCGGATTCCTTCGCCAGCTCAAATTCCGTATCCGCAGCGTGGCGCCCTGCCGCGGCGGTACCCATGCGTCACAGCCGCCGCAGGAGCCACAGCAGCCCCGCCCGCAACGGCTCCCGGTCCCCGCCGCGACCTACACTTCCGCAGACCCGGCCCGTTCCGGCGCGCCCCGCGCGGCGCGTCCCGGGCCGCGCCGCGCGACCCGTCGCCGGCACCCGCAGTCCCGTCCCGCCACCGCTTCGGGCCCCGTCCCGCAGTCCCGTCCCACCGCGTCCAGCCCCGTCCCCAGCAGGAGCACCCACCGTGTCCGGCACCACCCCCCGCCGCCCCGCCGCCCCCGGCCTGCCGCCCCTGGCGCGCTTCGGCGACCGGGTCGCCACCGGCCTGCGCGACGTGACGCACGACCCGGCGGCCCTGGACTCGGCCGGCTTCTGGGCCGTCGTGGCGGACTTCGAGGGCCGCACCACCTGCGCCCGCTTCGACGAGGTGCGCCCCGCCCCCGCCCCGCCGCCGACCGCCGGCTGGCGCGGCCCGGCCCGCACCGCCTGGCGCAGCTCCCTCGACCGTGCCGCCTACACCGCGGGCGTCCGCCGCATCCGCGAGCACATCGCGGCCGGTGAGGTGTACCAGGCCAACCTCTGCCGAGTCCTCTCCGCCCCGCTGCCCGACCCCGCCCGGACCGACGTCGACGCCCTCACCGGCCTCCTCGCCCGCGGCAACCCCGCCCCCTACGCGGGCACGGTCCGGCTCCCGGCCCACGGCGTCGAGGTCGCCACCGCCTCGCCCGAGCTGTACCTGCGCCGCAGCGGCGCCACCGTGCTCTCCGGCCCGATCAAGGGGACCGGCCGCACCGAGGCGGACCTGCTGGAGAAGGACCACGCCGAGAACGTGATGATCGTCGACCTGGTCCGCAACGACATCGGACGCGTCTGCGCCACCGGCAGCGTCACCGTCCCCGACCTGTGCGCGGTGGAGAAGCACCCCGGCCTCGTCCACCTCGTCTCCACCGTGCAGGGCACCCTGCGCCCGGGGGCCGGCTGGTCCGACCTGCTGGCCGCGACCTTTCCGCCCGGCTCCGTCACCGGCGCGCCCAAGTCCAGCGCGCTGCGGATCATCGAGGCCCTGGAGACCGCCCCCCGCGGCCCGTACTGCGGCGCCGTCGGCTGGGTCGACGCCGACCGCGGCGAGGCGGTGCTCGCCGTCGGCATCCGCACCTTCTGGCTCGACCGCGCCGACCCGGCCGCCCCCGTCGTCCGCTTCGGCACCGGCGCGGGCATCACCTGGGGCTCCGACCCCGACCGCGAGTGGGACGAGACCGAGCTCAAGGCCGCCCGGCTGCTGGCTGTAGCGTCGGAGCCGGAGCAGCCGGCGTGACCACGCGCCCGCACCCGGGCACCGGCCCCACCGCGCCCGACCGGGTCCGACCGGGCCCCACCGAGAAGCCGCGCCCCACCGAGAAGCCCGCCCCACCGAGAAGGAGTGCATGCCGATGATCTGGGTCAACGGTTCCCTGGCGGACCCCGCGGAGGCCGCCGTCTCCGTACTGGACCACGGCCTCACCGTGGGCGACGGCGTCTTCGAGACCCTCAAGGCCGTCGACGGGCGCGCCTTCGCCGTCACCCGCCACCTGGACCGGCTCGCCCGCTCCGCCGCCGGACTCGGCCTGCCCGAGCCCGACCAGGACCTGGTCCGCCGCGCCTGCGACGAGGTGCTCCGGGCGCAGCCGATGCCGCTGGGCCGCCTGCGGATCACCTACACCGGCGGCCTCTCCCCGCTCGGCTCCGACCGCGGCGACGCGCCCCCCACCCTGGTCGTCGCCCTCGGCCCCGCCTCGCCCCGACCCGCCACCACCGCCGCGGTCACGGTGGAGTGGACCCGCAACGAGCACAGCGCCGTCGCCGGCCTGAAGACCACCTCGTACGCGGAGAACGTCGTCGCCCTCGCCCACGCCCACCGGCGCGGCGCCTCCGAGGCCCTGTTCGCGAACACCGCCGGCATGCTCTGCGAGGGCACCGGCTCCAACGTCTTCGTGGTCCTCGGGGGCCGCCTGCTCACGCCGCCGCTCACCTCCGGCTGCCTGGCGGGCGTCACCCGCGCCCTGGTCGCCGAGTGGCTCGGCGCGGAGGAGGCCGACCTGCCGCTGTCGGTGCTGCAGGAGGCCGACGAGATCCTCCTGACCTCGACCCTGCGGGACGTCCAGGCCGTGCACCGCGTCGACGGCCGCGACCTGCCGGGCGCGCCCGGCCCGGTCGCCGCCAAGGCCATGGCCGTCTTCGCCGAGCGCAGCGCGGACGACGTCGACCCGTGACGGGCCCCGGGACGGGCCCGTGACCGGTACCGGGCACCGGCACCCGGAACCGGTACCCGCGCCGCCCGCCCGGCGGTAGCCTCGGCCGCGTCCGCCGCCCACCCGCACCACCTGCGGGCACGGCGGCGGCGGCAGCCGATCCGGAGAGGCGGGAGGACCCACCCCATGACGACGACGCTGCGCCCCGACGGCCCCGAGGAGCCCCTGCCCGGCGGCGGCCGCACCCGCCGCTACGCCGTGTGCGTCAACGGCAGGCCGGTCGGCTCCCTGCGCGCCGCAGCCCACGCCGGACCGGGCGGGCCCCTCGGGGAGATCGCCGGCCTGGAGGTCGCCGAGGGCCGCCGGCGGGGGCGCGGCACGGTCGCCGCACTGGCCGCCGAGGAGGTGCTGCGCGGTTGGGGCTGCACCCGCGTCGACGTGGCCGTCCCCGAGGAGTGCGGGGGCGCCCTGCGCCTGGCGGAGGCCCTGGGCTACCGCGAGCGCTCCCGCACCATGGCCAAGCACCTCGCCGGGCCGCCCCCGCCGATGCCGGAGGGCCTCACCGCGCGGCCCGTCGCCGCGGACGCCTTCCCGGCGTGGCTGGCCGCCCAGCAGGAGGGCTACGCCGCGTCGCTGGCCGGCTCCGGCCTCAGCGAGGCGCAGGCCCGCCACAAGGCCGCCGCGGACTGCCGGGCGCTGCTGCCGGACGGGCCGGACACGCCGGGCACGGTCCTGCGCCACCTGGTGCCGGAGGACGCGCCGCCCGGCGCCGAACCGCTCGGCGGCCTCTGGCTGCGGCTGGGCGGCCTGCCGGGACATCCGGGCGGGCCCGCCTGGGTCCTGGACGTCGAGGTCGCCGCACACGCCCGCGGCCGCGGGTACGGGCGCGCCCTCATGCTGCTCGCCGAGCGCTGCTGCGCGGAGGCGGGCGTCCACGACCTGGAGCTCAACGTCTTCGCGGGGAACGCGGCTGCCCTCGGCCTGTACACCTCCCTCGGCTACCGGACCACCCGCCGCACTCTCGGCAAGCCGCTGGCCTGACGCCGCGGGCCCCGGGGCGGGGTGCCCCGGGGCCCGCGGCGCGGGGGTGCGGCGGCTCAGCCCGCGCGGTGCCGGTCCAGGACGGCGGCGATCCGCTCGCGCAGCCCCTCCTGGCTCTTCCCGCCGTCCATCCGCTCACCCGCGAGCACGTAGGTCGGGGTGCCGGTCACGCCGATCGCCCTGCCCTCCGCGTGGTCCGCGTCGACGGTCAGGATGTGGCGGCCGTCGACGAGGGCGGTGTCCATCTCCTCGGCGTCCAGGCCCAGCTCCCGGGCGACGTCGAGCAGCAGCTCCTCGCCGCGCCGGTCGAGCTCCTCCACCCGGGCCAGCACCGCCTCCACGAAGGACCACCCGCGCCCCTGGGCGAACGCCTCCTCGGCCGCCTGGGCGGCGGCGAACGCGTGCTTGTGCTTCTCCAGCGGGAAGTGGCGCAGCTCCACGGTGAGCGCGTCGCCGTAGGCGGCCCGCAGGGCGCGGACGTCGTCCAGGGCGGTGCGGCAGTCCGGGCACTGCAGCTCGCACCAGAACTCGAGGCGGGGGAGGGTTCCGTCGGTCATGGGGACCAGTCTCCCACCGGCGGGGAGGGCCGCCGCCCGCAGGCGGGCCGCGCCCCCGGCGCCCGCGCCCCCGCGCCCCCGCGCGACCGTCCGGCGGCACGGGTCCGGCAGTGCGGGCCCGGTGGCACAGGTCCCGCTCGCGGGTCCCGCGTCACAGGTCCCACGTCACAGGTCCGGGATCCCGGGTCCGGGACCCCCGGGCCGTGGTTGCCGCGGCGCGGGGCGGGCACGATGAGGACGTGACGACCGAGGTGCTCTGCTACGCCCTCTCCGCCGCCGGGCTGGCGGTGGCGCTGCTGTGCGCCGTGCGGCGGCGGTTCGCCGCCGCCGTCCGCTGGCTCGCCGTGGCCCTGCTGCCGGCCGGCCTGTACCTCTCCGGCCTGGTGCCCGTCGCCCGGCGCGTCGGCCGGGCGCTCGGGGACTGGGCGGCCGCCCTGGTGCTCGGCCCGCGCGTCTGGACCGGCCTGGGCATGATCGCGCTGTCGCTGCTGCTCCTCGCCGCCGCCCGCGCGGTGTCCCGCCGGCGCGCGGCCCGCGGACCGGCCGCCGAGTCCGCCGTGCCCGCCGCGGCACCGCGTGCCGCCGCCCCGCCGTCCTCGTCGGCCCCGGCCCTCGGCGCCGGTCCGGCGAAGCCCGGACGGCCGGCGAAGCCCGCCCGGTCCGCGGAGGCGGGGAAGGCGCCGGGGTCCCGCCCGGCGGGCTCCGGCGGCACGGACGACCTCGGGGACTTCTCGGAGATCGAGGAGATCCTCCGCCGCCGCGGCATCTGAGCCCCCCGTCCGCCGTCCCGTCCCCGCGGGACGCGGCGGCCCGCACCGCCACGGCGCCCGGGAACGGGCGGGCGACCGGACGGGTCCGCCCTGCCGGGGTCCCGGCGCCGCGCGCGGGGACCTGCAGGTCAGCGGGCGGGCGCGGCCAGGGCGTCCGGCGCCTCGGCGGCGGAGCGCTGGCGGGCCCGGTACGCCGCGACGTGCAGCCGGTTGCCGCAGGTGCGGCTGTCGCAGTAGCGGCGGGAGCGGTTGCGGGAGAGGTCGACGAAGACCCGGGCGCAGTCCGGCGCCTCGCAGCGGCGCAGCCGCTCGCGCTCCCCGGCGACCAGGATGAACGCCAGCGCCATGCCCCCCTCGGCGCCGAGGTGGTCGGCCAGGGCGGCGCCCGGGGCGAAGTAGTGCATGTGCCAGTCGTGGCCGTCGTGGTCGGTCAGCCGGGGCGTGGTGCCGGCCTGGGCCACCAGCCGGTTCACGAGGTCGGAGGCCTCGCGGGTCGAGGAGGCCGCGAACACCGCCCGGAGGCGTTCCCGCAGGGCGCGCACCGCCTCCAGGTCCGCCTGGCCCAGCGGGCCGACGTCGCTGATCTCCCGCCGCACCACGAAGTCGCGCAGCGCCGCCAGGTCGGGCAGGTCCTCGCGCCCGCACGCCTCGGGGGACGTGTTGAGGAGTTCCACGAGCATGCCCAGGGCGCACTCGGTGTCATGGGTGATCAGCACGTCGAGACTCCTCGCTCGGCGTCCGGGCCCGGTGCGGGCCGGGGTTGCGGCGGGCGCGGTCGCCCCCCGTCCGTGGCCGCGACTCTACCCGTACGACGCCGGCCGGCGGGTGGCCCGGCGCGCCCGGGCGGCAGGTCCGCCGCCGTGCGGGGAGCACGGTGGCGGGCCTGCCGCCGGACGGTCTTCGGTTGTCCGCCGGGCCCGGCCGCCCCGGCTCTGCGAGGCGCCGGAGCGGCCGTACCCCCGAGTAGGACGGCCGCCGCGGCGCCGGACTGCGATGGACCCCGGTCCGGCGGTCAGCTCTCCGCCAGGATGTGGGACAGCTCCCGGTCCAGGTCGAAGTGGCGGTGCTCGGTGCCGGGCGGCACGGCGGCGTCGGTGCGCTTGAGGAAGGACTCCAGCGCCCGTGCGGGGGCCTCCAGGAGGGCCTCGCCCTCCGGGGAGCTCAGGGCGATGCAGACGACGCCCTGGCCGTGGCTCCGGGAGGGCCAGACACGGACGTCGCCGGTACCCGTCGGCCGGTGCAGCCCTTCTGCCAGGAGGTCGCGGGCGAACACCCACTCCACGGTCTCGTCGGCACCGGTATGGAAGGTGGCGTGCACGGCGTAGGGGTCGGCCGTGTCGTAGCGCAGGCCCGCGGGGACGGGCAGGGAGGAGTCGCTCGACACGATGAGGCGCAGGTGCAGCTCGCAGCTGACCGTGGTGTTCATAAGCGCCAGGGCCTTTCGCTCAGTGTGCGCTCGGGGAATCGCACGTCGGCGAACGGACCATCCCACCCAGGCGACCGGTGTAAACCCCTCTGTCCCGATTAGGGAGCGGTTCGTACCCCTTCCGGCGCATCCCGGAAACGCCGGTGCGGCCGTTCCGGTGAGCGAGTCGGCACACAGTGCCGCGAAACGCTCGGGTAGGTTTTCGAGTATGGCGCCGCAGAGAGACCACGAGGGCACCGGCGCGGCCCGGGGCACCCGGTCGCAGTCCCCTCCCGGACCGGAGTCCCGGACCGGCCCGCAGCCAGGCCCCGACGACAGCCGTGACCGGGTCCCCGGCCGGGAGGCCGCTGCGGGCCGCGACCACGGCGGACGGGTCCACGAGGGGCACGTCCCCGAGGGGCACGTCCACGAGGGACGGGGCGGCGAGGGGCGGGACGGTGAGCGGCCCCGCCCCCGGTACGGGTCCAGGGCCCCCGCGTTCATCCGCCGCTCCCGGTCGCTGCACCTCACCTGGCGGATCGGGATCCTGGTCGTCGGCGTCGCGGTGATCGCCGGCGGCGTGCTGCTGCTCCCCCTGCCCGGCCCCGGCTGGGCCGTGATCTTCGGCGGCCTGGCGATCCTCGCCACCGAGTTCGCCTGGGCCCAGCGCCTGCTGCACTGGACGAAGGCCAAGCTCACCGAGTACGCGAGGAAGGCCGTCGACCCGCGGGTGCGCCGGCGGAACCTGCTGATCCTCGCGGCCGTCCTGGTGCTGCTCGCCGCCGGCGCCGCCCTGTACGTGAGCCGGTACGGGTGGGCGCTCCCCCGGTGGTGACCCGGGGGGCGCCGGTCACGACCACCCTGCGACATGCGGTAATGTTTTCCCTGCGCCCGGGCGATTAGCTCAGCGGGAGAGCACTTCGTTCACACCGAAGGGGTCACTGGTTCGATCCCAGTATCGCCCACCGGGAATGGACCCCGGCCGGAATTCCGGCCGGGGTTTCCGCATTGTCGCAGGAATGCTCCGTCCGGTGGTTCCGCGCGCGGGGCGGGACCGGTTCCGGGCCGCTTCCCCGAGTGGTCCGGCGTCGGCTCCGGCACCCCGGCCGCCTCCTGACGGCCGGTCACCGGGAAGCGCGTTGCGGGGCGCCCCCGGGAGGGTGGTAACGTTCTTCCTGTGCCCGGGCGATTAGCTCAGCGGGAGAGCACTTCGTTCACACCGAAGGGGTCACTGGTTCGATCCCAGTATCGCCCACCGGGAAGAAGGCCCCGACCGGATCATCCGGTCGGGGCCTTCGCCGTGCGTGCGCCGGGGTTCCGCGGGTCCGGGCCGCTGGCGCGGGTGGGCCTCCCGGGCCGGCCCGGGAGGCCCGGGACGCTCAGGCCGCCGCCTCGCAGCTGTGCACGCGCCCCGGCTGCAGCCGCCGCCCGCACCCGCACCGCCGGGGCCGCAGCGGCCAGGCGGTGTCCACCCGCTCCGGCGTCCCCGACCGCTCGAACCACGCCTGCAGCCCCCTGGCCTGCGCCGCGTGCCACACGGCCTGCCGCGGGTGCAGCTCGCCGGGGGAGAGGGAGCCGAGCGTCCCCGGGTGGCGGCGGCCGATCTCCCGCACGACCTGCAGCGACGCGAGCGCGTCCGCCGCCGCGTCGTGCGCCGCCCCGAGGACCACCCCGTAGTGGACGCACAGGTCGGTCAGCGTCCGCCGGCCCTTGCGGTAGCGGTCCACGTGCTTGTCGAGCACCCGCGGGTCCAGGACGAGCAGCGGCGCGTCGTCCCCCAGGTGGTCGGCCAGCGACCGCCCCCGGTGCCGCTCCAGCTCCCGGTCGAGCAGGGTCAGGTCGTACGGCGCGTTCATCACCACCAGCGGCACCCCGGCGCCGGCCAGGTCGGCCAGCGCCCGGGCCACCTCGTCCACGACCGCGTGCGGCGGCCGGCCGTGCGCGCGCACCTCGGCGTCGCTGATCCCGTGCACCGCCCGGGCGGCCTCGGGGATGGGGACGCCGGGGTCGGCGAGCCAGTGGAGGGTCCGGGCGGGCTCCGCCGGGCCGGGCTGCAGGACGAGCGCCGCGGAGACGATGCGGTCGGTCTCGACGTCCACGCCGGTGGTCTCGGTGTCGAAGGCGGCGAGGGGCCCCTCGTACCAGTGCGCCATGACGGGACCTCACTTCCTCTCGCGGCACGTCCTCCTGGCGGTGTGATACCCGCTCCGCCGCCGGGCAACCCGTCCCGACCTGCGCGTTTCGCCCTCCCCGCGGCGGGGGATCACCCCGGGTGACGGCCTGTCCGCTCCCCAGGACGCCGGGGCCGCCACGGGGACACGGGGACGGCACGGCCATGGCGCTGACACAGCCCGAGCCGGGGGCCTCGCCCACGGTGTGGGCCGCACCGCTGCGAGGGGACCTGGCGACCACCGCCTGCATGGAGACGCTGCAGGTGGCGTACCTGCACGCCGTCGCCGCCGCCGCGGGCTGCTCGCTCTCCCAGCCGTTCCCCGACAACGGCATCGACTGGCACGTCAGCCACGGCTCGCCGCTCCACGCGGTCGACGACGAGGTCACCGTCAAGATCCAGCTCAAGGCGACGCAGCAGACGGCCGCCTGTCCGCCCGGCCCGTTCTTCAGCTTCACCCTCGACAACGACCACCTGCGCACCCTCGCCCGGTCCCGGGTGGCGGTCCACCGCATCCTGGTGGTGATGCTGCTGCCCAGCGCCGTCGACGACTGGCTGCTGGCCCGGCCCGACCGCCTGGAGCTGCGGCACTGCTGCTACTGGGTCAACCTCGCGGGACACCCGGTCACCGGGAAGCGCCGCACCAACGTGCGCGTCCCGACGGCGCGGATCTTCGACGACCGCGCGCTCTGCGACATCATGGCCCGCGTCGGCGCGGGCGGCAGCCCATGACGGGAGGCGCGCGTGACTGCGACACCGCGTGAGGACGGGCCCGGCGGCGACGGGCGGCCGGACGGCGGCGGACAGGGACGGCCGGTCAGCGGCCGGGCGGACGCGGGACGGCCGGACACCGGACGCGCCGCCACCGGACGCGCCGCCACCGGACGCGCCGACGCGGCCGCCGGCCCGTGGCCCGGACCGCCCCGCGTCGACCCCGGCCGTGTCGACCCCGGGGTGCTGGGCGCCCTGCTCGCCCGCCACGGCTGGGTGCGCCGCGGCGGCCCGGCCGACCGCTACGGCCGCTGGACGCCGCCCGGCGGCGAGGCGTCCGGCCTCAGCCTGCTGGTCCCGGCCGGACGGGCCTTCGACGACGCCGACGAGCTGCTCGCCGAGGCCCTCGCCGCACTGGTCCGCTCCCCGCTGCCGTCCGCCCGGTCCGTGCTGCTGGCCCTCGACGTGCCCGGCGACGAGGTCCGCTGGGAGCGGGAGGCGCCCGGCGCGGACGGCGCGGTGCCCTGGGAGGCCGAGGACGCGCTGCGCGCCGCCGCCGCGGCCATGCTGCGGGCCGCGGCCAAGGCGGCGCACACCCGGGCGGCCTTCTTCGGCGCCCGGCTCGACGGGCACGCCGCCGCCTTCCTGCGGCAGGTGCTGGTGGCGGGGCCCGGCAGCGGCGCCGGCCGGCTCACCGCCCACGTGCCCGCGCCGGAGGGCCGCGGTGCCACCACCGTGCTGGTCCGCTCCCTGGAGGCGCTGCGCGACGCGGTCGACTACCGCCGGGCCACCGGGCGGCCCGAGGCCTTCGACGGGTCGGTGGGCGCCGGGGTGAGCCGGGAGCTGGCGGCCTCGGTGGCGCAGCTGGTCCGGGGGAGCGAGGGGGCTCAGGTCGCCCTCGCCTGGTCCCCGGCGGCCGGTACGCCGCGCGGGTTCACCGACCGGCGGCCGCCCGTGGAGTTCTCGCCCGGCGACCTGCCGGCCCTGGAGGAGGCGGTGGAGCGGCTGGAGCGGGCCGAGCTCGCGGTCGAGGTCCGGATCACCGGCGCGGTGGTGCGGCTGGGGCGGCCGCGGCCGGACGGCGCCGGGGCGGTGCGGCTGCGGGTGCTGGCCGGGGCGGACGTCGCGGAGGTCCGCGTCCGGCTGGAGGAGGAGGAGTACCGCACCGCCGTGCGGGCGCACCTGGCGGGCGTCCCGCTGCGGCTCGGCGGCCGTCTGGAGCCCGGCAGCGGGTTCCGGCGGCTGGTCCGCCCCCGCGGCGTCGAACCCTGCGAGCTCGACGACGCCGAGCGCGACCGCCTCCTCAAGGCGCTGCGGGACCGCCCCGAGGAGGACGCTCCGTAATTCTCGGTACCATCGACACCGCAGCCGTAGGCTGCTCCGAAAGCATTCCGCGAGTTCCGCGAGTCAGGAGAGACCGGTGTCGGACGTCCGTGTGACCATCAACCGCGAACCCGATCGGGAAGAGCGCGTGGTGACCACGGGCACTACCGCCGCCGAGCTGTTCGCCGGCGACCGCGCCGTCGTCGCCGCCCGCGTGAACGGCGCCCTGCGCGACCTCGCCCACGTGCTCGCCGACGGCGACGAGGTGGAGCCCGTCGCCGTCACCAGCGAGGACGGCCTGGCGATCCTGCGCCACTCCACCGCCCACGTCATGGCCCAGGCCGTGCAGGAGCTCTTCCCCGAGGCCAAGCTCGGCATCGGCCCGCCGATCAAGGACGGCTTCTACTACGACTTCGACGTCGAGAAGCCCTTCCACCCCGACGACCTCAAGGCCGTCGAGAAGAAGATGCAGGAGATCGTCAAGCGCGGCCAGCGCTTCTCCCGCCGCGCGGTGACCGACGAGGCCGCTCGCGAGGAGCTGGCCGCCGAGCCGTACAAGCTGGAGCTGATCGGCCTCAAGGGCTCCGCCGCCGAGGCCGCCGACGGCGCCTCCGCCGAGGTCGGCGCGGGCGAGCTGACCATCTACGACAACCTGGACGCGAAGACCGGGGAGCTGTGCTGGAAGGACCTCTGCCGCGGTCCCCACCTGCCCACCACCCGCCTCATCCCCGCGTTCAAGCTGATGCGCAGCGCCGCCGCCTACTGGCGCGGCAGCGAGAAGAACAAGCAGCTCCAGCGGATCTACGGCACCGCCTGGCCGTCGAAGGACGAGCTCAAGGCCCACCTGGACTTCCTCGCCGAGGCGGAGAAGCGCGACCACCGCAAGCTCGGCGCCGAGCTGGACCTGTTCTCCTTCCCCGACGAGCTCGGCCCCGGCCTGGCGGTCTTCCACCCCAAGGGCGGTGTGATCCGCAAGGCCATGGAGGACTACTCGCGCAGGCAGCACGAGACCGCGGGCTACGAGTTCGTCAACACCCCGCACCTCTCCAAGGAGCACCTCTTCGAGATCTCCGGGCACCTGCCGCACTACGCGGACGGCATGTTCCCGGCCATCCGGTTCGACGAGCAGAACTACCGCCTCAAGGCGATGAACTGCCCGATGCACAACCTGATCTTCAAGTCGCGCGGACGCTCCTACCGCGAACTGCCGCTGCGGCTGTTCGAGTTCGGGACGGTCTACCGGTACGAGAAGTCGGGCGTGGTGCACGGCCTGACCCGCTCCCGCGGCTTCACCCAGGACGACTCGCACATCTACTGCACCAAGGAGCAGATGCCGCAGGAGCTCGACACGCTCCTGACCTTCGTGCTCGACCTGCTGCGCGACTACGGCCTGACCGAGTTCGAGCTGGAGCTGTCCACCCGCGACGACTCCGACAAGTTCATCGGCACGGACGAGGACTGGGAGGAGGCCACCGAGGCCCTGCGCCAGGCCGCGGAGAAGCAGGGCCTGCCGCTCACCCCCGACCCGGGCGGCGCGGCGTACTACGGTCCGAAGATCTCCGTGCAGGTCAAGGACGCCATCGGCCGCTCCTGGCAGATGTCGACCATCCAGGTCGACTTCAACCAGCCCAAGCGCTTCGACCTGGAGTACACCGCGGCGGACGGGTCCCGTCAGCAGCCCGTCATGATCCACCGGGCGCTCTTCGGCTCGATCGAGCGCTTCTTCGGCGTGCTGCTGGAGCACTACGCCGGCGCCATGCCGCCGTGGCTCGCCCCCGTCGCCGTGGTCGGCATCCCGATCACCGACGAGCACGTCCCGTACCTCCAGGAGGTCGCGGCGAAGCTGCGCGCCGAGGGCGTCCGCGTCGAGGTGGACGCCTCCGACGACCGCATGCAGAAGAAGATCCGCAACGCGCAGAAGGCCAAGGCGCCCTTCATGCTGCTGGCCGGCAACGACGACGTCGAGGCCGGGGCCGTCTCCTTCCGCTACCGCAGCGGCGAGCAGAAGAACGGCGTCCCGGTGGACGAGGCCGTCGCCGAGATCGTGAAGGCCGTCCGGGACCGCGTCCAGGTCTGAGCCGGCGGTCGCAGCGCCCGCGGGGCGGCTCCCTTCGGGGAGCCGCCCCGCGGCGCCTATGCTGATCCGCATGACGAGCGAGCCGGAGCTGCAGGACGGGGTCGGGGAGCCGGACGGCTTCCAGCGTCTGTGGACCCCCCACCGAATGGCGTACATCAAGGGCGAGAACAAGCCCACCGGCCCCGGCCAGGACGAGGGCTGCCCGTTCTGCGGCATCCCCGCCCTGAGCGACGAGGACGGGCTGGTCGTCGCCCGCGGCGAGCGCGTGTACGCGGTGCTCAACCTGTACCCGTACAACGGCGGCCACCTCATGGTCGTCCCGTACCGGCACGTCGCCGACTACACCGGCCTCGACGACGCCGAGACCGCCGAGCTGGGCGCCCTCACCAAGCAGGCGATGACCGCGCTGCGCGCCGCCTCCGGCGCCCACGGCTTCAACATCGGCATGAACCAGGGCGCGGCCGCCGGGGCCGGCATCGCCGCCCACCTGCACCAGCACGTGGTGCCGCGCTGGGGCGGCGACACCAACTTCATGCCCATCGTCGGCCACACCAGGGTGCTGCCGCAGCTGCTGGCCGACACCCGCAAGATGCTGGCGGAGGCCTGGCCGGCGGCCTGATCCGCCTCCCGCGCACGGTGGGGGCCGGGACCCTGCAGGGTCCCGGCCCCCACCGTGCGCGCCCCGTGCGCGGGGCGGCCCGCCTCAGGCGTCGTAGACGTCGGCCTTGAAGGGCCGCACGCCCTCCGCCTCGGCCCCCGGCAGCAGCGAGTGCGCCTTGGCGAACTTCTCCACATCCACGTCGTGCTCGGCCAGGAACTCGTCGATCACGGTGCGCACCGTCCGCACGATCGGGGTCGCGGCCCGGATCGCGTCGTCCGCCATGAAGCGGTGCGTCCACATCCGGTCCACCCACGCCGAGCGCAGGCCGAACGGCTCCGGCAGCACCAGCCGGCCCCCGAGCCAGTCCCGGACCACCGGCGTCCACATCAGCGGCGCCCGCACGGCCAGGCGCACCACCTCGTCGCCGTCCACCACCGGCAGGTGGCGCTTCTCCTCCTTCCACGGCCGGCCGGGCCGGGTGAAGGTGACCTCCTTGGGCGAGGGCTTGGTGGTGAACAGGCCGGCGATCGGGCCCAGCGCGTGCCCGGTGACCTCCACCCGCAGGTAGTCGTGGAGCACGGTGACGGTCAGCATCAGCGACACCACCAGCTGGCCCTTCCAGAGCACGAAGTGGGTGCCCTGGTAGTGCCGGGGCTCGGCGCCGAACTTCTGCGCGTTGCAGAGGTTCTGCACCGCGAAGTCCCGCATCCGCTGCCCGTCCATGGTCTCGACGTCCCCGGGCCGGGCGATCTCGTCCGCGCCCTCGCCGACCGGCCGCACCGCCCACTGCTCCAGCCGCGGCGCCGGCATGCCGCCCGCCGCGACCTCGCTGCGCTCCAGCGCGCCCAGCCGCTCGTTGATCCTGCGGACCAGGTCCCACGGCCGGAAGGAGTGGATGTCGGCGGCGCCCTCCCGCGGCGCCAGCGGGCCGGTGAGGTGCCAGGCGCCCCAGCGCCCGCCGAGGCCGAGGATCCCCTTGGTGCCCGCGTAGTGCAGCACGTTGGTCTCCTGCTCGGCGGCCAGCCTGTCCAGCTGGTCCCGCAGGTCCACGGCCTTCGCGTCCTTGTCGTCCCGGGGGACGATCTTCGGCAGCATGGGGCCCATCGCGCTGCCCTCGACCAGCGCCGTCCACTGCGCCCGCATCTGCTCCGCGCTGCGCAGGCAGATCCGCTTCGCGGCGTACCAGCCGACGACCGGCGCCACCATCATCACCCGCAGGTACAGGGCGGCCATGCCGCTCGCGGGCGGCTTCAGCACGAAGAGGACGCCCAGCACCGTCAGGGCGGCGAAGACCACGCTGCCGTACAGGCCCGCGCGGTCCGGCGCCGCCTTCCGCAGCACCGCCCGCAGCTGGAAGGCGAGCAGCCACAGCAGCGCCCCCGGCAGGAACAGCACGCCCGTGAGCAGCGTGACCAGGGACAGCTGCCGGTCGCGCCGGTTGCGCAGCTCCTGCGCCTCCAGGCAGTGCTCCACGACCATCCGGGCGTCGGTGCCGAAGGACGGCACCAGCGGTTTGCGGCCGCTGCCCAGCGTCCGGGCGATGACCGCCTCGGTGAAGGCCTCGCCGAGGTTGGCCCGGAAGAGCGCGAAGCGCGGCGGCTTCGGCTTCACGTCCGGCCGCAGCCTCACGAGGTCGTCGAGCGGCCCGTCGCGGTACGCGGCCGAGGCCAGCGCCTGGGTGACCGCGGTCTGGGGGCCCGTGTCGAACCGGGGTATCTGTGCCCCGGGGGTCATGTCGAGCGTGGTCACGCGGCCTCCCCCTCCTCCCCTGTCAGCGGCAGGCTACCGCGCCCCGCTCCGCTGCGGCGATGGTCTTCTGACCAGGCGTCACCGGCCCGGCGCGCGGTTCACCGGTCCGGATGGTTCTGCCCCTCCGCGCCCCCCGCCATGCGCCCCGTCCCCCCTCGGTGGGATCCGTCGGCGCGCGGCGGGGGCGCACGGTCGGGCCCGTGGGGCAGGATCGGGCCATGGCCACACGACCGGTTCTCGTCTACGACGGCGACTGCGCCTTCTGCTCCCGCTGCGTCGGGCTCGCGGCGCGGCTTCCCGCGGACCCCGCCGCCCGGGGCTGGGACGCCGTCCCCTTCCGCACCGCCGACCTGGCGGGACTGGACGCCCGCTGCGGCGGCCTGGGGCTGGTCACCGCCCGGCGCGCCGGGCGCGAGGTGCTCTGGGTGACCCCCGGCGGGCAGGTGTACGGCGGCGCGCAGGCCGTCGCCCGGCTGCTGATGCGTGCCGGGGGCGTGTGGACCGTGCCGGGCGCCCTGGTCACGCTCCCTCCGGTGCGCTGGGCCGCGGCGGGCGTGTACCGGCTGGTCGCCCGCCACCGCCACCGGATGCCCGGCGGCACGGCCGCCTGCGCCCTGCCGCCCCGCACGACCTGAGGCCCCGCCCGGCCCCGGCAGGACCGGGGCCCCGCACGGCCCGGGGCCCGAACGGCCCGGGGCCCGAACGGCCCGGGACCTCGAACGGCCGGTTGCCCGGCCCGGCCTGGTCCGCGGCCCGTCCGCCCGCCCGTCCGCCCATCCGGCCCCTGCGCCCTGCCGTCCCACGGCAGGCCGCACGCCCCGGGCCGGCACCCCGGCGGGGGAGCCGGCCCGGGGCGGCGGGCGGCCTCAGCGCCCGGCCGGCTGCGCCTCCCGCTCCTGCTCCCGCATCCGTGCCGCCACCTGCGGCGGCATGGGCTCGTGGCGGGCGTACTCCCGGGAGAACCGCCCGGTGCCGTGCGAGAGCGACCGCAGGTCCACCGCGTACCGGCTGATCTCCACCTCCGGCACCTCCGCCCGGACCAGGGTCAGCCGGCCCGACGGCACCGGCTCGGTGCCCAGCACCCGGCCGCGCCGCGCCGACAGGTCGCTCATGACCGTGCCCACGTAGTCGTCCGGCACCAGCACCCGCACCTCGGAGACCGGCTCCAGCAGGTGGATCACGGCCTGCGCGGCCGCCTCCCGCAGGGCCAGCGCGCCCGCGGTCTGGAAGGCGGCGTCGGAGGAGTCCACCGAGTGCGCCTTGCCGTCCACCAGCGTCACCCGGACGTCCACCACGGGGTGGCCGGAGGCGACGCCCTTCGCCAGCTGCGTACGGATCCCCTTCTCCACGGAGGGGATGAACTGCCGGGGCACCGCCCCGCCCACCACCCGGTCGACGAACTCGAAGCCGCCCCCGGTGGGCAGCGGCTCCACCTCGATCTCGCAGATCGCGAACTGGCCGTGCCCGCCGGACTGCTTGACGTGCCGCCCGCGCGCCGAGGCGGCCGAGCCGAACGTCTCCCGCAGCGGCACCCGGTACGGCACCGGGTCCACCTGCACCCCGTAGCGGGTGCGCAGCCGCTCCAGCAGCACGTCGGCGTGGGCCTCGCCCATGCACCACAGCACCAGCTGCCGCGTGTCGGGGTTCTGCTCCAGCCGCAGCGTCGGGTCCTCGGCGACCAGCCGGGCCAGGCCCTGCGAGAGCTTGTCCTCGTCGGCCTTGCTGTGGGCCTCCACCGCGACCGGCAGCAGCGGGTCGGGCATCTCCCACGCCTCCATGAGCAGCGGCTGCTCCTTCGCCGAGAGGGTGTCGCCCGTCTCGGCCCGGCCCAGCCGCGCGACGCAGACGATGTCCCCGGCGATGCCCTTGGGCGCCGGGTGCTGGTGCTTGCCGAACGGCGTGGACAGCGCGCCGACCCGCTCGTCCACGTCGTGGTCCTCGTGGCCGCGGTCGGCGAGGCCGTGTCCGGAGACGTGGACGGCCGCGTCCGGCCGCAGCGTCCCGGAGAAGACCCGGACCAGGCTCAGCCGGCCCACGTACGGGTCGCCGCTGGTCTTGACCACCTCGGCCGCGAGGGGCCCCTCGGGGTCGCAGGCCAGGGCGGGCCGCGGCCGGCCGTCGGGCGTGGTGACCGGCGGCGCCTCGCGCTCGGCGGGGGAGGGGAAGCCGGCCGTGACCAGCTCCAGCAGCTCCACCGTGCCGATGCCCTGCTTCGAGCCCTCGACGGGCGGCGCCGCCGCCAGCACCGGGTGGAAGGAGCCGCGGGCGACGGCCCGCTCCAGGTCCTCCACGAGGGTCTTCACGTCGATCGCCTCGCCGCCGAGGTAGCGGTCCATGAGGGTCTCGTCCTCGCTCTCGGCGATGATCCCCTCGATGAGCCGGCCGCGCGCCTCCTCCAGGGCGGGCCGCAGCACCGGGTCCGGCGCGCGCTCCTCGCGGACGCCCGAGGAGTAGTCGAGGACGCGCTCGGTCAGCAGGCCGACCAGGCCGCAGACCGGCGGCTCCCCGTCGTGGCCCGGGGCGCCGCCGTGCAGCGGCAGGTACAGGGGGAGGACCGCGTCGGGGTCCTCGCCGCCGAAGGCCTCCCGGCACGCCTCCACCACCTGGTCGAAGTCGGCGCGGGCGGTGTCCAGCTTGGTCACCACCACGGCGCGCGGCATCGACACCGCGGCGCACTCGTCCCACAGCATCCGGGTGGCGCCGTCCACGCCGTCGGCGGCGGAGACGACGAACAGGGCCGCGTCGGCGGCCCGCAGGCCCGCCCGCAGCTCGCCGACGAAGTCCGCGTAGCCGGGCGTGTCCAGCAGGTTGACCTTGACGCCGTCCCACTCCAGGGGGATCAGCGAGAGCTGCACCGACCGCTGCTGGCGGTGCTCGATGTCGTCGTGGTCCGAGACGGTGGTGCCGTCCTGCACCCGTCCGGCCCGGTTGACCGCGCCGGCGGCCAGCGCCAGCGACTCGGCCAGGGTGGTCTTGCCCGCACCGCTGTGGCCGACCAGCACCACGTTCCGCAGCTGTGTGGGGCGGTCGGCCGCCGGCGCCCTTCCGGCGGCTCCTGATGGGTGGGATCCCTTGTCGGCCATGTGCCTGCTCCTCCCACTGCGCGTCCTTCGAGCTTTCCACCGTGTTCGCCCCCGGTCCATACGGGAGCGGCCGCCGCTGCTCCGACGGGGGGTGCCCGGGCCGCGTGCGCGCCCCGCGCGGCTACCATGGGCCAGCCGCAGAACCGAACGAGATCGGAGCCGTCGGAAAGGCCATGCTCAACAAATACGCGCGTGCCTTCTTCACGCGCGTCCTCACGCCGTTCGCGTCGATGCTGCTGCGCGCCGGGATCAGCCCCGACGCGGTCACCCTCATCGGCACCGCGGGCTCCGTGGCGGGCGCGTTGGCCTTCTTCCCCAGGGGCGAGTTCTTCTGGGGCACCATCGTGATCACGCTCTTCATCTTCAGCGACCTGGTGGACGGCAACATGGCCCGCCAGGCCGGCCGGTCCAGCCGGTGGGGCGCCTTCCTCGACTCCACCCTCGACCGGGTCGCCGACTCGGCGATCTTCGGCGGCATCGCCCTGTGGTACGCGGGCAAGGGCGACAACCTGCTGCTCTGCGCGGTGGCGGTCTTCTGCCTGGCCTGCGGCCAGGTGGTCTCGTACACCAAGGCGCGGGCGGAGTCCCTGGGCCTGCCGTGCGACGTCTCCGGACTGGTCGAGCGGGCCGAGCGGCTGGTGGTCACCCTGGTCGCCGCCGGCCTGGCCGGGCTCCACGGCTTCGGCGTGCCGTACGTCGAGTGGCTGCTGCCGGTCGCCCTCTGGCTGATCGCCGCGGGCAGCCTCGTCACCGTCCTCCAGCGGATGCTCACCGTGCGCCGCGAGGCCGCCGAGGCGGAGGCCGGGGCCGCCGCCGGCGGTACCGAGGCCCGGGAGGCGGGGGTATGAGGGAGCGGCTCGCCGACTCGGCGTACGCGCTCGGCTGGTCCGCCGTGCGGCGCCTGCCCGAACCCGCCGCGACGGCGCTCTTCCGGCGGATCGCCGACACGGCGTGGCGGCAGCGCGGCAAGGGCGTGCAGCGGCTGGAGGCCAACCTGCGCCGGGTCCGCCCGGACGCGGGCGAGGCGGAGATCCGCGACCTGTCGCGCGCCGGGATGCGCTCCTACCTGCGGTACTGGCAGGAGTCCTTCCGGCTGCCGGCGTGGGACGCCGACCGGATCGCCCGCTCCTTCGCCCCGGAGGGCCACGAGCGGATCGGCCACCACCTCGCCGAGGGGCGCGGCGTGGTCCTCGCCCTGCCGCACATGGGCAACTGGGACCTGGCCGGCGCATGGCTCGTCTCCCACCTGGGCCACCGCTTCACCACCGTCGCCGAGCGGCTGAGGCCCGAGTCGCTCTTCGACCGCTTCGTCGCCTACCGCGAGGGCCTCGGCATGGAGGTGCTGCCGCTGACCGGCGGCTCCGTCTCCGTCGTCGGCACCCTCGCCAAGCGGCTGCGCGCCGGCGGGCTGGTCTGCCTGGTCGGGGACCGGGACCTCTCCGCCAACGGCGTCGAGGTCGACTTCCTCGGCGAGCGGGCCCGGGTGCCCGCCGGTCCGGCCGCGCTGGCCGTGCAGACCGGTGCGGCGCTGCTGCCGGTCACCCTCTGGTACGACGGGACGCCCGTGATGAAGGGGATTGTGCACCCCGAGGTCCCGGTGCCGGCCGAGGGCTCGCGCCGCGAGAGGTCGGCCGCCATGACCCGGGCCCTCGCCGCGGTGTGGGCCGAGGGCGTCCGCAGCCACCCCGAGGACTGGCACATGCTCCAGCGCTTCTGGCTCGCCGACCTGCCGGCCGCCCGCGCCTTTGCGCAGGACCCCGTCGGGGAGCCCTCCGGGGCCCCCGCCGAGACCCCCGCCGGGGCCTCCGCCGGGCAGGACCCCTCCGCGCAGGACTCCTCCGCGCAGGACACCTCCGCGCAGGACACCTCCGGACCGGCCGCCGCCGGCCGGGGCGAGGCGGCCGCCCGGTGAGGATCGGCATCGTCTGCCCCTACTCCTGGGACGTCCCCGGCGGCGTCCAGTTCCACGTCAGGGACCTCGCCGACCACCTGCTGCGGCTCGGCCACGACGTCTCCGTACTGGCCCCCGCCGACGACGACACCCCCCTGCCGCCGTACGTCGTCTCCGCGGGCCGTGCCGTGCCGGTGCCCTACAACGGCTCGGTGGCGCGGCTCAACTTCGGCTTCCTCTCCGCCGCCCGGGTGCGGCGCTGGCTGCACGAGGGCCGCTTCGACGTGCTCCACATCCACGAGCCGGCCTCGCCGAGCCTCTCCCTGCTGGCCTGCTGGTCCGCCAACGGGCCCATCGTCGCGACCTTCCACACCTCAAACCCCCGCTCCCGCGCCATGACCGCGGCGTACCCGATCCTGCAGCCGGCCCTGGAGAAGATCCGGGCCCGGATCGCGGTCAGCGAGTACGCCCGCCGCACCCTCGTGGAGCACCTGGGCGGCGACGCGGTCGTGATCCCCAACGGCGTGGACGTCTCCTTCTTCGCCGACGCCGAGCCGGACCCCCGCTGGACCGGCGGCGCCGCGGACGGCGGGCCGGCCGTCATCGGCTTCATCGGCCGCATCAACGAGTCCCGCAAGGGCCTGCCGACGCTCCTCGCGGCCATGCCCGCGATCCTCGCCGCCCGCCCCGGGACGCGCCTGCTGGTGGCCGGGCGCGGCGACGAGGAGGAGGCGCTGGAGGGCGTGTCCGAGGAGGTCCGCCGCCAGGTGGAGTTCCTGGGCATGGTCAGCGACGAGGAGAAGGCCCGGCTGCTGCGCAGCGTCGACCTGTACGTCGCGCCCAACACCGGCGGCGAGTCGTTCGGCATCATCCTGGTCGAGGCCATGTCGGCGGGTGCACCCGTGCTGGCCAGCGACCTCGACGCGTTCCGCCAGGTGCTCGACGGCGGCGGCGCGGGCGAGCTGTTCCCGGTGGAGGACGCGGAGGCGCTCGCCGCCGCCGCCGTCCGGCTGCTGGGCGACCCCGCGCGGCTGGCCGCCCTGCGCGAGGCGGCCTCCCGCCACGTGCGGCGCTTCGACTGGGAGACGGTCGGCGCCGACGTCCTCGCCGTGTACGAGACGGTGGCGGCGGGCGCCGCGGCCGTCGAGGAGGACGAGCGGACCGGCTGGCTCGGCCGCCTCGGCCTGGCCCGCGACTGAGCGGACCCCGGCCGGGGCCCGTCCCGCACGGGCCCCGGCCGGGGGAGGCCCCGCCGGCCGGTACCCTGATCCGCCGTGACCACATGGATCTGGGCCCTCGCCGCCGTCGTCGCCGTCGGCCTCTACCTCAGCTGGACGGCGGGCCGGCTGGACCGGCTGCACGCCCGGATCGACGCCGCCCGCGCGGCCCTGGACGCGCAGCTGCTGCGCCGCGCCTCGGTCTCCCAGGAGCTCGCCACCTCGACGCTGCTGGACCCGGCGGCCTCCATCGTCCTCCACCAGGCCGCGCACGCCGCCCTCCAGGCGGACGAGGACCACCGCGAGGTGGCCGAGAGCGAGCTGAGCCAGGCGCTGCGGGCGGTCTTCGCCGAGCCCGAGCAGGCGCTGGCGCTGCGCGCGGCGCCGGGCGGCGACGAGGCGCTCCACGACCTCACCGCGGCGGTCCGCCGGGTGCCGATGGCCCGCCGATTCCACAACGACGCGGTGCGGGCGGCGCGGGCGGTGCGCCGGCACCGCATCGTCCGCTACCTGCGGCTGGCGGGGCACGCGCCGTTCCCGATGGCGTTCGAGATGGACGACGAGGCACCGGCCTCGCTCACCCCCGAGGGCGCCCCGCAGTAGGCCCCCAGCAGGCCCCGCAGCAGGTCCCGCAGCAGGTCCAGCAGCAGGTCCCCCACAGGCCCGGCGGGTGCCGCGGGGGACCGGCGGGCGGTAGCGGATGGGTAGCGGCTGCGCGCCGGACTGTCGCAACGGCGGCCGGAAGCTGGCCCCGGTGGCACATCGACGGGGGGCGGGCCCGGCCTACGATGGGCCCGTCGCACCGATTCGTCTCCCAGTGAGGTCCTCCGTGTCCACCACCTCTCCCGCCACCCCCTCCCACGGCGAGGGCGACCAGCCCCAGGTCGGCACGGCCCGCGTCAAGCGCGGCATGGCCGAGCAGCTCAAGGGCGGCGTGATCATGGACGTCGTCACGCCCGAGCAGGCGAGGATCGCCGAGGACGCCGGCGCCGTGGCCGTCATGGCCCTGGAGCGCGTCCCCGCCGACATCCGCAAGGACGGCGGCGTGGCCCGCATGTCCGACCCGGACATGATCGACGGCATCATCAACGCCGTCTCCATCCCGGTCATGGCCAAGTCCCGGATCGGCCACTTCGTCGAGGCCCAGGTCCTCCAGGCGCTCGGCGTCGACTACATCGACGAGTCCGAGGTCCTCACCCCGGCCGACGAGGTCAACCACAGCGACAAGTGGGCCTTCACCACCCCCTTCGTCTGCGGTGCCACCAACCTGGGCGAGGCCCTGCGCCGCATCGCCGAGGGCGCGGCCATGATCCGCTCCAAGGGCGAGGCCGGCACCGGCAACGTCGTCGAGGCCGTCCGCCACATGCGGCAGATCCGCGCCGACATCCGCCGCCTGACCACCCTCGACGAGAACGAGCTCTTCGTCGCCGCCAAGAACCTCCAGGCCCCGTACGAGCTGGTCAAGGAGGTCGCGACCCTGGGCAAGCTCCCGGTCGTCCTCTTCAGCGCGGGCGGCGTGGCCACCCCCGCCGACGCCGCGCTCATGATGCAGCTCGGCGCCGAGGGCGTCTTCGTCGGCTCCGGCATCTTCAAGTCCGGCGACCCGGCCAAGCGCGCCGCCGCCGTCGTCAAGGCCACCACCTTCTTCGACGACCCGGACGTCATCGCCAAGGTCTCCCGCGGCCTGGGCGAGGCCATGGTCGGCATCAACTGCGACACCCTGCCCGAGACCGAGCGCTACGCCAACCGCGGCTGGTAGTCCCGGCAGGCCGGGCCCGCCGGACCGTCCGCACCCGTGCGGCCGGTCCGGGCCGGGCCGCCGGGCCCGCCCACGCAGCGGTCCGCCGCACCGGGCCCGGCCCGGCGCGGCGGACCGTCCGCGTTCCCGCCCCGTCCGCGTCCCCCCTCCCGCCCCGCCCGCGTCCCCCCTCCCGCCCCGCCCGTGTTCCCGCACCCCCCGCCTCCTGCCCCGAAGGGGAACCCCGTGTCCAGCACCCCCACCGTCGGAGTCCTCGCCCTCCAGGGCGACGTCCGCGAGCACGCCGTGGCGCTCGCCGAGGCCGACGCGCTCGCCCGGCCGGTCCGCCGCCCCGAGGAGCTGGCCGACCTCGACGGCCTGGTGATACCCGGCGGCGAGTCCACCACCATGTCCAACCTGGCGCTGGCCTTCGGCCTGATGGAGCCGCTGCGCGCCCGTGTCGCCGAGGGCCTGCCGGTGTACGGCTCCTGCGCCGGCATGATCATGCTGGCCGACAAGATCCTCGACGGCCGCGACGACCAGCAGTCCGTCGGCGGCATCGACATGACCGTGCGCCGCAACGCCTTCGGCCGGCAGAACGAGTCCTTCGAGTCCCCGGTCGACTTCGCCGGCCTGGAGGGCGGCCCGCTGCACGGCGTCTTCATCCGCGCCCCCTGGGTGGAGTCGGTCGGCGCCGGCGTCGAGGTCCTCGCCGAGCTGCCCGCGGGCCCCGCGGCCGGCCGGACCGTCGCCGTCCGGCAGGGGAACCTGCTGGCCACCTCCTTCCACCCGGAGCTCACCGGCGACCACCGCGTGCACGCCTTCTTCGTGGACCTGGTGCGCGCCGCCGCGCGCTGACCTCCGCCGGTTCCGGCCGGGGCCCCGTGTCTCGGTAGGATCGCACTGTTCTTTTCCGTTGGATGACGTTGTAAGGAGCCAGGCGATGTCCGGCCACTCCAAATGGGCCACCACCAAGCACAAGAAGGCCGTGATCGACGCCAAGCGCGGCAAGCTCTTCGCGAAGATGATCAAGAACATCGAGGTGGCGGCCCGCACCGGTGGCGGCGACCCGGCGGGCAACCCCACCCTCTACGACGCCATCCAGAAGGCGAAGAAGAGCTCGGTCCCGAACGACAACATCGACCGCGCCGTCAAGCGCGGCTCCGGTGCCGAGGCCGGCGGTGCCGACTACTCCACGATCATGTACGAGGGCTACGGTCCCAACGGCGTCGCCGTGCTGATCGAGTGCCTCACCGACAACCGCAACCGCGCCGCCTCCGACGTGCGCGTGGCCATGACCCGCAACGGCGGCTCCATGGCCGACCCGGGCTCGGTGTCGTACATGTTCACCCGCAAGGGCGTCATCATCGTGCCCAAGGCCGGCGAGCTCACCGAGGACGACGTCCTCACCGCCGTCCTGGAGGCCGGCGCCGAGGAGGTCAACGACCTCGGCGAGGCCTTCGAGGTGATCTGCGAGGCCTCCGACCTGGTCGCGGTCCGCACCGCGCTCCAGGAGGCCGGGATCGACTACGACTCGGCCGACGCCAACTTCGTCCCGAGCGTGCAGGTGTCGCTGGACGCCGACGGCGCCCGGAAGATCTTCAAGCTGATCGACGCCCTGGAGGACAGCGACGACGTGCAGAACGTCTTCGCCAACTTCGACGTCGCCGACGAGGTCATGGCCGAGATCGACGCCTGACCCGCCGCACCCCGCGCCGGCCCGGCCGCCCCTCCCGGGGGCTGCCGGGCCGGTCCGCTTCGGGGGCCGCCCCGGCGCGGCCCGGCGGGGCGCGGCACCCGGTTGTCGGACCCTCCCGATAGCCTCTGACCTCGAACAGCCATCGACCGAGAGGCGGCCCCCGCGTGCGGGTACTGGGTGTGGACCCCGGACTGACCAGGTGCGGCGTCGGCGTGGTCGACGGCGGCCCCGGCCGCCCGCTGCGCATGGCCGGCGTGGGCGTGGTCCGCACCCCCGCCGACGCCGAGATCGGCGCCCGGCTGCTGCTGATCGAGCAGGGGCTGGAGGAGTGGCTGGACACCCACCGCCCCGACGTGGTGGCCGTCGAGCGGGTCTTCGCCCAGCACAACGTCCGCACCGTCATGGGCACCGCCCAGGCCAGCGCCGTCGCCATGCTCTGCGCCACCCGGCGCGGCCTGCCCGTCGTCCTGCACACCCCCAGCGAGGTCAAGGCCGCCGTCACCGGCAGCGGCCGCGCCGACAAGGCGCAGGTCGGGGCCATGGTCACCCGCCTGCTCCGCCTCGACGCGCCCCCGAAGCCGGCCGACGCCGCCGACGCGCTCGCCCTCGCCATCTGCCACATCTGGCGCGGCGCCGCCGGCGACCGGATCGCCGCGGCCGTCGCCCGGACCGCCGCCCGGCCGCCGGCGCGTCCCGCCGCCGGCCCGCCGTCCGCCGCCGGCGCCCCGTCCGCCCCGGCCCGCACGGCCGCCGGCGCGGCCCGTCCGGCCCGCACCCCCCGCTCCGGCACGTCCGAGGAGAACCGCCCGTGATCGCCTTCGTCAGCGGCCCCGTCGCCGCCGTCTCCCCCACGGGCACCGCCGTCGTGGAGGTCTCCGGGGTCGGCCTCGCCCTGCAGTGCACCCCCGCCACCGCCGCCGGCCTGCGGGTCGGCGAGCACGCCCGCCTCGCCACCTCCCTGGTCGTCCGGGAGGACTCCCTCACCCTGTACGGCTTCGCCGACGACGACGAGCGCCGCACCTTCGAGCTGCTCCAGACCGCCAGCGGCGTCGGCCCCCGCCTCGCCCAGGCCATGCTCGCCGTCCACAGCCCCGACGCGCTGCGCCTGGCCGTCGCCCAGGGGGACGAGAAGGCCCTCACCGCCGTCCCCGGCATCGGCAAGCGCGGCGCGCAGAAGCTGCTGCTGGAGCTCAAGGACAAGCTCGGCGCCCCCACCGGCTCCGTCCCGGCCCAGCCCCTCGCCGCCGGCCCGGCCCCCTGGCGCGACCAGCTGCACTCCGCCCTGGTCGGCCTCGGCTACGCCCCGCGCGAGGCGGAGGACGCGGTCGCCGCCGTCGCCCCCGACGCCGAGGCCCAGGAGCGGCCCGACATCGCCGTCCTGCTGCGCACCGCCCTGCGCACCCTCAACCGCACCCGCTGACCCGGCCCGCCCGACCCCGTACCCTCGGCCCCGTACCCCTCCGCCGCCCGGTCCCCCCGGCCGCAGACCCGCCCGCCCGCACCCCTCCCGCACCCCCTCCGGAGAGCGCCCCCCATGACGCCGTACGACCCCACCGACTCCGAGGCCGGCGACCGCCTGGTCACCGCGGCCGCCGACGGCGAGGACCGGGCGGTCGAGGCGGCGCTGCGGCCCAGGGACCTGGGCGAGTTCATCGGCCAGGAGCGGGTGCGCGAGCAGCTCTCGCTGGTGCTCCAGGCCGCCCGGCGGCGCGGCGCCACCCCGGACCACGTGCTGCTCAGCGGTCCGCCCGGCCTGGGCAAGACCACCCTTTCCATGATCATCGCCGCGGAGATGAACGCCCCCATCCGGATCACCTCCGGGCCCGCCATCCAGCACGCGGGCGACCTCGCCGCGATCCTCTCCTCGCTCACCGAGGGCGAGGTGCTCTTCCTCGACGAGATCCACCGCATGTCCCGGCCCGCCGAGGAGATGCTGTACATGGCGATGGAGGACTTCCGGGTCGACGTCATCGTCGGCAAGGGCCCCGGCGCCACGGCCATCCCGCTGGAGCTGCCGCCCTTCACCCTGGTCGGCGCCACCACCCGGGCCGGCCTGCTGCCGCCCCCGCTGCGCGACCGCTTCGGCTTCACCGGGCACATGGAGTTCTACGCCCCCGCCGAGCTGGAGCGCGTCATCCACCGCTCGGCCGGGCTCCTCGACGTGGAGATCGACGCCGCGGGGGCCGCCGAGATCGCCGGCCGCTCCCGCGGCACCCCCCGCATCGCCAACCGGCTGCTGCGCCGCGTCCGCGACTACGCCGAGGTCCGGCACGGCGGGCTGATCACCCCGGGGATCGCGGCGCAGGCCCTGGACGTGTACGAGGTCGACGGCCGCGGCCTGGACCGCCTGGACCGCTCCGTGCTCGACGTGCTGCTCCGGCTCTTCGGCGGCGGCCCGGTGGGCCTGTCCACACTGGCGGTCGCGGTGGGGGAGGAGAGCGAGACGGTGGAGGAGGTCGCCGAGCCGTTCCTGGTCCGCGAGGGCCTGCTCGCCCGCACCCCGCGCGGCCGGATCGCCACCGCCGCCGCCTGGCAGCACATGGGCATGACACCCCCCGCGGCCTCGCCGGGGCCCCGCGCCCCGCTCGCCGCCCAGCAGGGCCTCTTCGACCGCTCCGAGCCCCCCGCGCCGGAGGACTGAGCCCTCCGCGCCCGAGGACCGAGCCCCCCCGCGCCGGAGGACCGTGCCCTCCGGGCCGTGGGGGCGGACCCTCAGGTCCGGGGGAGCGGGCCCGCCCGCACCCCCGGGGGAGCGGGCCTCCCGGCCCCGCCGCCGGGTCCCCCGCACCGGTGGTCCGCGGCGGTGCACCCGGCCGGGGGCTCGCCACTTGCGGAACCCGGATGCAATGCTTGACGTTGTCCGACCAAGGCGGGTCACCCTAGACTCCGCCGAGCCGCCCCTGCCGGGCGGCCAGACCTCCCCCCACACCGGTCGCCCCGCGCGGCCCCGCAAAGGACCTGTCAAGCCGTGCTTACCACCCTTCTCCCCCTGCTCCTCCTGGTGGGCGTCATGGTCCTCATGACGCGCAACGCCAAGAAGAAGCAGCAGCAGGCTCTCGAGATGCGCAACACCATGGGGCCCGGCTCCGGGGTGCGCACCATCGGCGGCATGTACGCCACGGTCAAGTCGGTCAACGACGACACCGTCGAGCTCGAGGCCGCCCCGGGCGTCTTCCTGCACTTCACCAAGAGCGCCATCGCCGCGGTGCTGGAGCCCGAGGAGTACGCGGCGATCATCCACGGGGTCCCGGCGTCCGACGACGTCCCGCCCTTCGTCGAGGACGACGCCGCGGCCGTCACCGCGGACCTGACCAAGCCCGCCGCCGCGGACCTCTCGAAGCCCGCCGCCGCCCCGGCCGCCGACGCCCCCGAGGGCACCGCCGACGCCCCGAAGAGCGGCCCGGCCGCCGAGGGCGAAGGCCCGGCCGCCGCGAAGTAGCGGTCGCAGGCGCGCTTCGCCGACCGGGCGGCACCTCCGCCGACCGGTCCTCAGGACCAGCGGACCGCCGCGCCCGCCGCCCCCGGCCGTACAGCGGTCCGGGGCGGCCCGCCGCAGCCGGCCGCACGGACAGGGAGAAACGAGAAGGTGGCAACACCCAAGTCGCGTCCTCGCGACGGGCACCCGGGGAAGGCGTTGGCCTTCATCCTGGTCGTCATGGTCGGGCTCGTCGGCCTGATGTTCGCGCAGAACCTCACCACGCCCCGCCTGGGCATCGACCTCGCGGGCGGCACCAGCGTCACGCTGACCGCCTCGTCCAAGGACCCCAAGGCGGTCAACGAGACCAACATGGCCACCGCGGCGAGCATCATGCTCAAGCGCGTCAACGGCATGGGTGTGTCCGAGGCCGAGACGCAGGTCCAGGGCAGCAAGAACATCATCGTCAACATCCCGAAGGGCAGCGGGAAGGACGACACCCGCAACGCGGTCGCCCAGATCGGCACCACCGCCAAGCTGTACTTCCGCCCCGTGCTCGCCACGGGCGTCTCCGTGCCGAAGGGCGCCGCCAAGCCGGCCCCCGCGCCGAGCGGCTCCGCCTCCGGGACCAAGCCCTCCGCCGGCTCCTCGGCGAAGCCCTCCGCCCCGGCCGCGTCCCCCGCGCCGAGCAGCACCACGGCCGGCCGTGCCGTGAGCCGCGCCCTGCAGGCAGGCTCCACCGCCACGCCGTCCACCGCCCCCTCGGCGAAGGGCGCGGCCGCGAAGGGCGCCGCGGCGAAGGGTGCCGCCAAGGCGTCGCCCGCGCCGAGCGCGAGCGCCCCCGCCTCCACGGACACCCCGACCTCGATCACCACCGGCGGCGCCGTCCCGGCCGACCTGGCGAAGCAGTTCGCGGCCCTGGACTGCACCGACCAGGCGCAGCGCAGCCGCAACTACCAGACGTCGACGACCGCCAACGCGGTCGCCTGCGACGAGAAGGAGTCGACCCAGCCGGGCGTCCCGAAGGGCACCTACGAGAAGTACGCCCTGGGCCCGGTCGCGGTGAACGGCGTCAACGTCACCGACGCCAGCGCGGTCTTCGACACCCAGCGCTCCATGTGGATCGTCCAGCTGAAGTTCGACGGCACGGGCGCCAAGGGGTTCACGGCCACCACCACGCAGCTGGCCGCCAAGCAGTCGCCGCAGAACCAGTTCGCCATCGTCCTGGACGGCCAGAACGTCTCCGCCCCCCAGGTCACCGCCCCCATCCCCGGCAACAGCGCCGAGATCACCGGCTCCTTCACGCAGAAGGAGGCCGACGACCTCGCCAACGTGCTGAAGTTCGGCGCCCTGCCGCTGGACTTCACCACCCAGTCGGTGAGCACCGTCTCCCCGCAGCTCGGCGGTGAGCAGCTGCACGCCGGCCTGATCGCGGGCGCCATCGGCCTCGGCCTGGTGGTCCTGTACTCGCTGGTCTACTACCGCGGCCTCGGCCTGGTCAGCATCGCCGGCCTCGTCGTCTCCGCCGTGCTGACCTACTCGATCATGTGCCTGCTGGGCAAGGCCATCGGCTTCGCCCTCAACCTGCCGGCCGTCTGCGGCGCCATCGTCGCGATCGGCATCACGGCGGACTCCTTCATCGTGTACTTCGAGCGCATCCGCGACGAGGTCCGCGAGGGCGCCCAGCTGCGCACCGCCGTGCAGCGCGCCTGGCCGCGGGCGCGGCGCACCATCCTGGTGTCGGACTTCGTGTCCTTCCTCGCCGCCGCGGTGCTGTACATCGTCTCGGTGGGCAAGGTCCAGGGCTTCGCGTTCACGCTGGGCCTGACCACCCTGCTCGACGTCGTGGTGATCTTCCTCTTCACCAAGCCGCTGATCACCCTGCTCGCCCGGACGAAGTTCTTCGGCGGGGGCCACCCCTGGTCCGGGCTCGACCCCAAGCGGCTCGGAGCCCGTCCGCCCATCCGCGGCGGACGCCGCCGTACCGGCCGACCCAGCGTCGCCAAGGAGGCCTGATGTCCAAGCTCGGCAGTCTCGGCCATCGCCTCTACCAGGGCGAGGTCAGCTTCGACTTCGTCGGCCGGCGCATGCTCTGGTACTCCCTGTCCGCGCTGATCCTGCTCGCCGCCCTCGTGGGCCTGGGCGTCAACGGGCTCAAGCTCGGCATCGAGTTCACCGGCGGCTCCGTCTACACGGTGACCAAGCCCGGCATCACCACCACCGAGGCCCGGACGGCCGCGGACCGGATCGTGGAGCACTCCAACCCGATCGTCCAGGCGGTGGGCAGCGACAAGGTCACCATCCAGATCAGCAAGGACGAGACCAAGACCACCGCCCAGGTCACCGACGAGCTCTCGAAGGACCTCGGCGTCAAGGCCGACACCATCAACGCCGACCTCATCGGCCCGAGCTGGGGCAAGGAGATCTCCAAGCAGGCGCTCACCGGCCTGATCATCTTCATGATCCTGGTGACGGCCTACCTGGCGATCGCCTTCGAGTGGCGGATGGCGGTCTCGGCCCTGGTCGCCCTGCTCCACGACCTCGTGATCACCGTCGGCGTGTACGCCCTGGTGGGCTTCGAGGTCACCCCGGGCACCGTGATCGGCTTCCTCACCATCCTCGGCTACTCGCTCTACGACACCGTCGTCGTCTTCGACACGGTGAAGGAGAACGCCCGCGGCATCACCAAGCAGAACCGCCTCACCTACAGCGAGGCCGCCAACCACGCCCTCAACCAGACCCTGGTGCGCTCCATCAACACCACGGTCCTGGCGCTGCTGCCGGTCGCCGCGCTGCTCTTCATCGGCGGCGGCATCCTCGGCGCCGGCACGCTCAACGACATCTCGCTGGCGCTCTTCATCGGCCTCGCGGCCGGCGCCTACTCCTCGATCTGCGTCGCCACCCCGCTGCTGGCGCAGCTCAAGGAGGAGCAGCCCGAGATGAAGGCCCTGGCCAGGCGGGTCGCGCAGCGCCGCGCCGCCGACGCGAAGGCCGCCGCCGAGAAGGGCGGGCCGACCCCCGGCGAGGACGGGGAGGGTCCGGAGGACGCCGTCCCGGCCGGCGTCGTCGGCCAGCGGAACCAGCCCGTCGGCCGCCGCGGCAGGGGCCGCCCCTCGGGCAAGCGGAACTGACCCCCGTTCCCGCGCGCACGACCGCCGCCGCCCGGCGGGAGGAGACTCCCGCCGGGCGGCGGCGCTTTCCGGGACCCGGGCGCGGTCCCGCGGCGGCACCCGCCGGTCCGCCCGGCGCACGGACGGCGGTAGGGTCGATGACCGGCATCCATCCGGCCACCGAGAAGAGGACCACGTTGACCGCCGCCCACACGGCCACCCCCGACGCCGGACTGGCGGAGCTGCTGCTCTCCAGGATCCGGGACGTCCCCGACTACCCCCAGCCGGGCGTGGTGTTCAAGGACATCGCCCCGCTCCTCGCCGACGCCGCCGCCTTCGGGGCGCTCGTCGAGGCGCTGGCGGAGCGCGCCAGGGCGCTCGGGGCGACCAAGGTGGCGGGCCTGGAGGCGCGCGGCTTCGTCCTCGCGGCCCCGGCCGCCCACGCGGCCGGCCTCGGCTTCGTGCCGATCCGCAAGCAGGGCAAGCTGCCCGGCCCGGTCCACAGCCGCGCCTACGACCTGGAGTACGGCTCCGCCGTCATCGAGGTCCAGCAGGACGCCTTCGCGCCCGGCGAGCGGGTGCTGGTGGTGGACGACGTCCTCGCCACCGGCGGCACCGTCTCCGCCGCCCTGGACCTGCTGCGCCAGGCCGGCGCCGACCTGGCCGGCGTGGTCGTCCTCATGGAGCTGGGCTTCCTCGACGGCCGCGGCGTCCTCGCCGAGCACCTCGGCGACGCCCCCCTGGAGGCCCTGCTCGCGGTCTGAGGCGCGCCCGGGGCGGGCCGGGAGCGCCCGGGGCACCCCGCAGGGCGGGCCGGGAATCCCCGGCCCGCCCCGCGGCGTTCCCGGGGGACCGCGGGGAACACGGCGGCCCCCGCATCGGTACCATGGAAGTTCCACCTGCGCTCCGCCGCCGGAGCCCAGGAGCCCGCACCGCCCGAGGAGCGCCCTTGCCCGAAGAGGTTGTGCCCAAGGCCGCGGCCGTCCAGGACACCGCCCCCGCCGCAGGCGGCACCCCCGGACCGGCCACGCCCCCCGCCGGCGGGTCCGGCGGGCAGTCCGCGCCCACGGCGGCCGGATCGGGCACCTCGCGCGCCGTCGCGCCCGCGGCGGGCGCCGCACGGCAGTCCGCCTCCGCCTCCAGCGGCCGCGTGCGGGCGCGGCTCGCCCGTCTCGGCGGCCAGCGCACCAGCACCTTCAACCCGGTGCTGGAGCCCCTCTTCCGGATCGTCCGCGGCAACGACCCCAAGGCCGACCTGCGGGACATCGAGCGGGCCTACACCGTCGCCGACCGCTGGCACCGCGGCCAGAAGCGCAAGAGCGGCGACCCGTACATCACCCACCCGCTCGCGGTGACCACCATCCTCGCCGAGCTGGGCATGGACGCCCCCACCCTGATGGCGGGCCTGCTCCACGACACCGTCGAGGACACCGACTACGGCCTGGACACCCTGCGCCGCGACTTCGGCGACACCGTCGCGATGCTGGTGGACGGCGTCACCAAGCTGGACAAGGTGAAGTTCGGCGAGGCGGCCCAGGCGGAGACCGTCCGCAAGATGGTCGTCGCCATGGCCAAGGACCCCCGCGTCCTGGTGATCAAGCTCGCGGACCGCCTGCACAACATGCGCACCATGCGCTACCTCAAGCGGGAGAAGCAGGAGAAGAAGGCCCGCGAGACCCTGGAGATCTACGCCCCGCTGGCGCACCGGCTGGGCATGAACACCATCAAGTGGGAGCTGGAGGACCTCGCCTTCGCGATCCTCTACCCCAAGATGTACGACGAGATCGTCCGGCTGGTCGCCGAGCGCGCCCCCAAGCGCGACGAGTACCTGGCCACCGTGATCGACCAGGTGCAGGGCGACCTGCGGTCCGCCCGCATCAAGGCGACCGTCACCGGCCGCCCGAAGCACTACTACTCGGTCTACCAGAAGATGATCGTGCGGGGCCGCGACTTCGCCGAGATCTACGACCTGGTGGGCATCCGGGTGCTGGTCGACACCGTCCGCGACTGCTACGCGGCGCTCGGGACCATCCACGCGCGGTGGAACCCGGTGCCGGGGCGGTTCAAGGACTACATCGCCATGCCCAAGTTCAACATGTACCAGTCGCTGCACACGACGGTCATCGGGCCCGGCGGCAAGCCGGTCGAGCTGCAGATCCGCACCTTCGACATGCACCGCCGCGCCGAGTACGGCATCGCCGCGCACTGGAAGTACAAGCAGCGGGCCGTCGCCGGCGCCTCCAAGGTGCGCACCGACGCCCCCGCCGCGCCGCGCCGGGCCGGCGACCGGGGCGACCTCAACGAGATGGCCTGGCTGCGGCAGCTCGTCGACTGGCAGAAGGAGACCGAGGACCCGGGCGAGTTCCTGGAGTCGCTGCGGTTCGACCTCTCCAGCAACGAGGTCTTCGTCTTCACGCCCAAGGGCGACGTGATCGCGCTGCCCGCCGGGTCCACGCCGGTGGACTTCGCCTTCGCCGTCCACACCGAGGTCGGCTACCGCTGCATCGGCGCCCGGGTCAACGGCCGCCTGGTGCCGCTGGAGTCCACCCTGGACAACGGCGACCTGGTGGAGGTCTTCACCTCCAAGGCCGCCGGCGCCGGGCCGTCCCGCGACTGGCTGGGCTTCGTCAAGTCGCCGCGGGCCCGCAACAAGATCCGCGCCTGGTTCTCCAAGGAGCGCCGCGAGGAGGCCATCGAGCAGGGCAAGGACGCCATCGCCCGCGCCATGCGCAAGCAGGGCCTGCCCATCCAGCGGATCCTCACCGGCGACTCGCTGGTCACCCTGGCCCACGAGATGCGCTACCCCGACATCTCCTCCCTCTACGCCGCCATCGGCGAGGGCCACGTCGCCGCGCAGTCCATCGTGCAGAAGCTGGTGCAGGCGCTCGGCGGCGAGGAGGGCGCCACCGAGGACATCGCGGAGATCACCACCCCGTCGCCCGAGCACGCCCGGCGGCGCCGCCCCAAGGGCGACCCCGGCGTCATCGTCAAGGGCGTCGAGGACGTCTGGGTGAAGCTCTCCCGCTGCTGCACCCCGGTGCCCGGCGACCCCATCGTCGGCTTCATCACCCGCGGCAACGGCGTCTCCGTCCACCGCGCGGACTGCGTCAACGTGGAGTCGCTCTCCCAGCAGCCCGAGCGCATGATCGACGTCGAGTGGGCGCCCACCCAGTCCTCGGTCTTCCTGGTCGCCATCCAGGTCGAGGCGCTGGACCGCTCCCGGCTGCTCTCCGACGTCACCCGGGTCCTCTCCGACCAGCACGTCAACATCCTGTCGGCGGCGGTGCAGACCTCCCGCGACCGGGTGGCGATGAGCCGCTTCACCTTCGAGATGGGCGACCCCAAGCACCTGGGGCACGTCCTGAAGGCGGTCCGCGGGGTGGAGGGCGTGTACGACGTCTACCGCGTCACCTCCGCCCGCCAGCAGCGCTGACGGCCCGACCCGCCGGCGTTCCCGCCGCCCCGGCCCCCGACGCCGCCCCGGCCGCCCGCCGGGGCGGCGGCACGACGGACCGGTACGTCCGGCGGGGCGCGGCGGCCGTCCGCCGCCCCCGCCGCTCTGCCGGCCCCGCGCGCCGGGACGGCACGGGCCGGGACGCGGCGGCGGCCGGGACCCCGCCGCTGCGGGGTCCCGGCCGCCGTGTCCGGGCCGTCGGCGCGGCTCAGCCGCTGAACTCCTCCAGCGACTTCTGCGCCTGCTCCAGCAGCTCGCGGCGCCCGGCCAGCTCGGCCTCCAGCTTCGCGGCCTTGGCGGTGTTGCCCGCCGCACGGGCCCGCTCCGCCTCGCCCTCCAGCCTCTCCACCGCGGCCTGCAGCAGCCCCGTCATGCCCTGGGCGCGCGCCCGGGCCTCCGGGTTGGTGCGGCGCCACTCGGCCTCCTCGGCCTCCCGGATCGCCCGCTCCACGGTGTGCAGCCGGGCCTCCAGGCGCGGCCGGGCGTCGCGCGGCACGTGGCCGATCGCCTCCCAGCGCTCGCCGATCGACCGGTAGGCGGCCTTCGCCGCCTTCAGGTCCGTGACCGGCAGCAGCGCCTCGGCCTCGACCAGCAGCGCCTCCTTCTGCGTCTGGTTCTCCCGCTGCTCGGCGTCGCGCTCGGAGAAGGCCTCCGAACGGGCCTGGAAGAAGACGTCCTGGGCGCCGCGGAAGCGGGTCCACAGCTCGTCCTCGGCCTCCCGCTGGGCGCGGCCCGCCGCCTTCCACTCCGTCATCAGCTGGCGGTAGCGGGCCGCGGTCTCGCCCCACTCGGTGGAGCCGGAGAGCGCCTCCGCCTCGGCCACCAGCTCCTCCTTGCGGGCGCGCGCCTCCTCGCGCTGCTGGTCGAGGGTAGCGAAGTGCGCCTTGCGCCGCTTGGAGAACGCCGAGCGGGCGTGCGAGAAGCGGTGCCACAGCTCGTCGTCGCTCTTGCGGTCGAGCCGCGGCAGGCCCTTCCAGGTGTCGACCAGGGCGCGCAGCCGGTCCCCGGCCTCCCGCCACTGGGTCGACTCCGCCAGCTGCTCCGCCTCGGCGACCAGCTGCTCCTTGGCCGTCCGGGCCTCCTCCTGGGCCTTCGCCCGGGCGGCCCGGCGCTCCTCCCGGCGGGACTCGATCTCGCCGGTCAGGGCGTCCAGCCGGGCGGCGAGCGCGGCGAGGTCGCCCACCGCGTGGGCCTCGACGACCTGGGCGCGCAGGTGCTCCACCGCGGTCAGCGCGTCCTTGGGCGCGAGGTCGGTGGTGCGTACGCGGCGCTCCAGGAGGCCGATCTCCACCGCGATGCCCTCGTACTTCCGCTCGAAGTACGCGAGGGCCTCCTCCGGGGAGCCCGCCTGCCAGGAGCCGACGACGCGCTCTCCTTCGGCCGTCCGCACGTAGACGGTCCCCTGCTCGTCGACACGGCCCCACCGGTCGCTGGTCACAGCGCCTCCTCCACATGACACCCGCCCCCGGCGGCGCCGGGCCGCCGGGGTGCGGACGTCGTCCACAGTTGGTGTACGGCCGCCCCGGCTCACGGGCCGGCCGCCCGGTGCGCCGCCTTCGCGGTGCCTGGTGGAGGCGGCCGCCGGGTCAGGGCACCCTACACAACAGCAACATAGGCGACCGGCACCGGTGCTGTCCGCATCCGGGGCCGCCCGTTTCGCGCGGCGGGGTCCCGCCGCCCGCGCCCCGGGCCGGGGCGCCCGTGCCTCCGGTCAGCCCTTGGCGGCGGTGACGGAGTCCATCACCACGCCGGCCTTGGGGGCGCCGTCCGCGCCGCCGCCCACCACGCCGCCCGCGGCGATGTTCTGCAGCACGTCCAGCCCGCCGGTGATCCGGCCGAAGGGCGTGTAGTTCGGGGGCAGCTCGGTGTCCTTGTAGACCAGGAAGAACTGGCTGCCGTTGGTGCCGGGGCCCGCGTTGGCCATCGCCACCGTGCCCGCCTTGTAGGTGGCGCCCTTGAGGTTCTCGTCCTTGAACTGGTAGCCGGGGCCGCCCGAGCCCTGGCCGGTCGGGTCGCCGCACTGCAGCACGTAGATGCCCTGGGTGGTCAGCCGGTGGCAGGGCACGTGGTCGAAGTAGTGCTGCCCGGCGAGGAAGACGAACGAGTTGACGGTGTGCGGTGCCGCGGCCGGGTTCAGCTCCAGCGTCACCTTCCCGCAGGTGGTGTCCAGCACCGCCCGGTAGGTCGCCTTGGTGTCGACGGTGAGCGCGGGCTCGGCCTTCCACTGCTTCCCGTTCGGCTTCGCCGAGGACGGGACCCTGCAGCCCTTGACCGACGCCGGGTCCGCCGAGGGGGCGGCGGACGGCGCGGCGGACGGCGCGGCGGACACGGCGTCGCCGGCCGCCGGGGCGTCCTTCTTCGCGTCGCCGTCGCCCGCCAGCGACGCCCCGGCCCAGGCGGCACCGCCGGCGAGCAGCACCACGGCCAGCGAGGCGCCGACCACCGTGTTGCGCCGCCTGGCGCGCCGCTGCGCCTCGGCCCGGCGCTGCTGCTGCCGCTCGTACTTCGCCCGGGCGAGCTCCCGCCGCCGCTTCTCGCTGTCCACCTGGGGGTCTCCTCGTTCGTGGCCGGGGGTCCGCCGGGGGTCCGCGGCCGGGGGGCTGAGGGGCGTGCGCCGGTGCGGCACGCGCCTGTCGGCGGCCAGTGTAGGGACGTCCCGGGTAAACCCGGCGTCAGCGGACGGTTCCGCACCGCAGCCGTGCCGCGCCCCGCCGGGGCCGCACCCGGCCGGCCCCCGCCCCGGGGAGCGGCGGCGCCGGACGGGGGAGCGGCGGGGACGCGCGGGAGCCGGGCCCCGCATCTGGTTCGCAAACGGCACCGCACCGCCGGTAGGCTGCCCGGAGACCTCAGAGACCGCCGCCCGAACCCACCCCCGAGGACGCCCGTGTTCATCGCCGGATTCCCCGCCGGAGCCTGGGGCACCAACTGCTACCTGGTCGCCCCGGCCGCCGGCGAGGAGTGCGTGATCGTCGACCCGGGCCACGAGGCCGCGGACGGCGTCGAGGAACTGGTCCGCGAGCACCGGCTCAAGCCGGTCGCGGTGGTGCTGACCCACGGGCACATCGACCACATCGCCTCCGTGGTGCCGGTCTGCGGCGCCCGCGGCGTCCCGGCGTGGATACACCCCGACGACCGCTACATGATGGCCGACCCGGCCCGCGGCCTCGGCCTCTCCCTCGGGCAGCAGATCATGGGGTCGATCACCGTCGGCGAGCCCGACGACGTGCGCGAGCTCTCCGACGGCGCCGTCCTCGACCTCGCCGGCCTGCGGCTCACGGTCGACCACGCACCCGGCCATACCGAGGGGTCGGTGACGTTCAGGACGCCCGCCGCCGGGGACGTGCCCCCGGTCCTCTTCTCGGGCGACCTGCTCTTCGCCGGCTCCGTCGGACGCACGGACCTGCCCGGGGGCGACTCCGCCGCACTCCTGAGGTCGCTGGCACGCGTGTGCCTGCCGCTTCCGGACGAGACGGTGGTCCTCTCCGGCCACGGCTCCCAGACCAGCATCGGCCGCGAGCGCGCCGCCAACCCCTACCTCAGGCAGGCGGCCGGCGCCGCCGGGGCGGCACCCGCCGCCCCGCGACGAGGAATGTGACGGAAGCGAAGTTGAGCACCTTCTCCGCCCCCAAGGGCACCTACGACCTGATCCCGCCGGACTCCGAGACCTTCCTCGCCGTGCGCGAGGCCATCGCCGCGCCCCTGCGCCGCGCCGGGTACGGCTACGTCGAGACCCCCGTCTTCGAGGACGTCAACCTCTTCTCCCGCGGTGTCGGCGAGTCCACCGACATCGTCACCAAGGAGATGTACACCCTCACCACCAAGGGCGGCGACGACCTCGCGCTGCGCCCCGAGGGCACCGCCTCCGTGCTGCGCGCAGCCCTCCAGGCCAACCTGCACCGCACCGGCAACGTGCCGGTCAAGCTCTGGTACTCCGGCTCCTACTACCGCTACGAGCGGCCCCAGGCCGGCCGGTACCGCCAGTTCTCGCAGGTCGGCGCCGAGGCGATCGGCGCGGAGGACCCCGCACTCGACGCGGAGCTGATCGTCCTCGCGGTCGACGCCTACCGCTCCCTCGGTCTCAGGGACTTCCGCCTGCTGCTCAACAGCCTCGGCGACCGCGAGTGCCGCCCCCTCTACCGCGCCGCCCTCCAGGACTTCCTGGGCGGCCTGGACCTCGACGAGGACACCCGCCGCCGCGCCGAGATCAACCCGCTGCGCGTCCTCGACGACAAGCGCGAGGCCGTGCAGAAGCAGCTCGCCGGCGCGCCCCTCATGCGCGACCACCTGTGCGAGGGCTGCAAGGCCTACCACGAGCAGGTGCGCGAGCTGCTGACCGCGGCCGGCGTCGCCTACACCGACGACCCCCGGCTGGTGCGCGGCCTGGACTACTACACCCGCACCACCTTCGAGTTCGTCCACGACGGCCTGGGCTCGCAGTCCGCGGTCGGCGGCGGCGGCCGGTACGACGGCCTGTCCGAGATGATCGGCGGCCCCGCGCTGCCCTCCGTCGGCTGGGCGCTCGGCGTGGACCGCACCGTCCTGGCGCTGAGGGCCGAGGGCGTGGACGTCGCCGTCCCCGCCCGCACCCAGGTCTTCGCGGTGCCGCTCGGCGAGCAGGCCCACCGGACGCTCTTCGGCCTGGTCACCGAGGCCCGCCGGGCCGGCATCGCCGCGGACCTCGCCTTCGGCGGCAAGGGGCTCAAGGGCGCCATGAAGTCCGCCGACCGCTCCGGCGCCCGCTGGGCCGTCGTCGCGGGCGAGCGCGACCTCGCCGACGGCGTCGTCCAGCTCAAGGACCTCACCACCGGCGACCAGACCCCGGTCGCCGTCGACGCTCTCGTCACCACCCTGAAGGAGAAGCTTTCGTGATCCGCACGCACGACGCGGGCACCCTCCGCGCGGAGCACGCCGGAACCACCGTGACCCTCGCCGGCTGGGTCGCCCGCCGGCGCGACCACGGAGGCGTCGCCTTCATCGACCTGCGCGACGCCTCCGGCACCGTGCAGGTCGTCGTCCGCGACCTGGACTCGGTGCACGGCCTGCGCGCCGAGTACTGCGTCAAGGTCACCGGCGAGGTCCGCGTGCGCCCCGAGGGCAACGAGAACCCCGACATCCCCACCGGTGCCGTCGAGGTCGTCGTCGCCGACCTGGAGGTCCTCTCCGAGGCCGCCCCGCTGCCGTTCCCGGTCGCCGAGTACGAGCCCGGCACGGTCAACGAGGAGGTGCGGCTCCGGTACCGCTACCTCGACCTGCGCCGCGAGGGCCCGGCCCGCGCGCTGCGCCTGCGCTCCAAGGTCAACCACGTCATCCGTACGGTGATGGAGGAGAACGGCTTCCTCGACATCGAGACGCCGAACCTCACCCGCTCCACCCCCGAGGGCGCCCGCGACTTCCTCGTCCCGGTCCGCCTGCAGCCCGGCACCTGGTACGCGCTGCCGCAGTCCCCGCAGCTCTTCAAGCAGCTGCTGATGGTCGCCGGCATGGAGCGCTACTACCAGATCGCCCGCTGCTTCCGCGACGAGGACTTCCGCGCCGACCGGCAGCCGGAGTTCACCCAGCTCGACGTGGAGATGTCCTTCGCCGACCAGGAGGACGTCATCGACGTCGGCGAGCAGGTCGTCGCCCGCGTGTGGAAGGAGGTGCACGGCTACGACGTCCCGCGCCCGCTGCCGCGCCTCTCCTACGCGGACGCCATGGCCCGCTACGGCTCGGACAAGCCCGACGTCCGGTTCGGCCAGGAGCTGGTGGACCTCACCGGCTACTTCGCCGGCACGGAGTTCCGCGTCTTCCAGGCCCCCTACGTCGGCGCGGTCGTCATGCCCGGCGGCGCCTCCCAGACCCGCAAGCAGCTCGACGCCTGGCAGGACTGGGCCAAGGCCCGCGGCGCCCGCGGCCTCGCGTACGTCGTCGTCGACGCCGAGACCGGCGAGCTGCGCGGCCCGGTCGCCAAGAACCTCTCCGAGGAGCACCTGGCCGGCCTCGTCGAGGCCGCCGGCGCGGCCAGGGGCGACGCGATCTTCTTCGCCGCCGGCCGCCGCACCGCCTCCCAGGAGCTGCTGGGCGCCGCCCGCCTGGAGATCGGCCGCCGCTGCGGCCTGATCGACGAGTCCGCGTGGGCGTTCCTCTGGGTCGTCGACTTCCCGATGTTCGAGCCGGTGGAGGACGACAAGGGCGAGCAGACGGGCTGGACCGCCATCCACCACCCGTTCACCGCCCCCACCGCCGCCTCCCTGGACACCTTCGACAAGGACCCGGCGAGCGCCCTGTCCAACGCCTACGACCTCGTGCTCAACGGCTCCGAGATCGGCGGCGGCTCCGTCCGTATCCACCAGCGCGAGGTCCAGCAGCGGGCCTTCGAGGCCATCGGCCTCTCCCCGGAGGAGGCCGCCTCGCAGTTCGGCTTCCTGCTGGAGGCCTTCAACTACGGCCCGCCGCCGCACGCCGGCATCGCGCTGGGCCTGGACCGGCTGGTGACCCTCCTCGGCGGGTACGACACCATCCGGGACGTCATCGCCTTCCCGAAGACGTCGACCGGCGGCGACCCGCTGACCGGGGCCCCGACCCCGATCACCCCCGAGCAGCGCCGCGAGGCGGGGATCGACGCCAAGCCCAGGCCCAGGGGCGAGGCGGAGCAGGCGTCCGGGTCCTGATCCGGGCGGCAGGACCTTCCGGGCCCCGGCGGCCGCGTACCTGGCGGCCGCCGGGGCCCGTTCACAACGGTGTGGAGCACGGAGGGAGCAGGCGATGATCGAGCGCACCGGAGTGGTCCGGGCGAGACCCGAGGAGCCCGGCGACGCACCGGCGGTGCGCCGCGTGCACATGGCGGCCTTCCCGAGTCCCGCGGAGGCCGACCTGGTCGACACGCTGCGCAAGGACCCGGTGTGGCTGCCCGGCCTGTCCTGGGTCGCGGTGGACCACCGCGGCCTGGTGATCGCCCACGCGCTCCTCACCCGGCTCGACGTCGGCGGCGGCGACGCGCTGGCCCTCGCCCCGGTGGGGGTCGCCCCGGAGTGGCAGCGCCGCGGGGTCGGGACCTTCGTGGTCCGCTCCGCCCTGGAGGCCGCCGAGGCCGCCGGGGAGCGGCTGGTGGTGGTGCTGGGCGACCCGCGCTGGTACGGCCGGTTCGGCTTCGCACCCGCCGCCGACCACGGCGTCGACGGCCCGTTCGACGGGGCCGCCGCCCACTTCCAGGCGCTGCCGCTGGCGGCCCACGACGGGGCGCCGCGCGGCGTCGCGGTCTACCCGCCGCCCTTCGCCCAGGTCTGACCGGCCCCGGCCGGCCCCGTCCGGTCCGGCCCCGTCCGATCCCAAAGGACCCGATCCGGGCGGACCCGATCCGCCCGGGCCCGTCCGCCCCGGCCCGGGGCCCGGTGCGGCCGCCCTCCGGCGGCCCCCGGGATTTTCTTCCCGCAGGTTTGAACCGTCCACCGTCCGGCCCCGTAATCCTCCTCGACGGCGGCGCTACCGCGCCACAGCAGACCGGACCGAGGAGTGCGCAGATGAAGAAGGCGACAAGGGCGGGAGCCGCTGTGGGGGCTGCGGCCGTGGTCCTGCTTGCAGGCGCCTGCGGATCTTCCCAGCAGTCTGCCGGCACCACCACCGTGCAGCCCGCGGCGGCCGCCGGCGACGCCTACGGGAACTCCGCGGCCTACGGCGGCTCCTCGTCCGCGCCCCAGGCCGCCCCGGCCGCCGCCGGAGCCGCGGGGGGCATCGGCACCGCCAAGGACGCGAAGCTCGGCGAGATCCTGGTCGACGGCCAGGGCCGGACCATGTACCGCTTCGACAAGGACACCGCCAACCCGGCGAAGTCCAACTGCAACGACGCCTGCGCCCAGGCGTGGCCCCCGGTCCCGGCGTCCGCCAAGGACGGCGCCAAGGTCGCCGACCCGAGCCAGCTGGGCGAGGTGACCCGCGCCGACGGCTCCAAGCAGCTGACCGTGGCCGGCTGGCCGATGTACCTCTACGCGGCCGACTCGGCGGCCGGCCAGACCAACGGACAGGGCGTCAACCAGGTCTGGTGGGCCGTCCAGCCGAACGGCAAGAAGGCCGGCCAGGCCGGCGGCGCCGCACCGGCGGGCGGCGGCGCGTACGGCGGCTCCGGCAGCGGCGGCGGCTCGTACGGCGACTCGGGCAGCAGCACCGCGTGGCCGGCGCTCTCCAGCGTCGAGGACCCGCAGCTCGGCAAGATCCTGGTCGACGGCAAGGGCATGGTGCTCTACCGCTTCACCAAGGACGTCGCCTGGCCCATGAAGATCTCCTGCGTCGGCCAGTGCGCCAAGGTCTGGCCGCCGGCCAGGCCCCTCGACCTGAAGCAGCAGGAGGAGGCCGCCAAGGCGCTCGGCATCGACCGGAAGCTGATCACCAACATCCACCGGCCCGACGGCACCTGGCAGCTCGCCATCAACTGCTGGCCCGTCTACACCTACAGCAAGGACACCAAGCCCGGCCAGGCCTCCGGCCAGGGCGTCGGCGGCACCTGGTTCGCCGTCACGCCCCAGGGCAAGCTGGCCAAGTAGACCCGCAGGGGAACCGGCGGCGCCTGGCAGCGGCCCGCCGGTGCGGGGAAGGGGAGGGCGGCGCACGGACAGGAAGGGTCCGTGCGCCGCCCCGGTGCGTCGCGGCCCCGCCGCCCGGGCCCGCCCCGCTCCCCGGCCCGCCCCGCTCCCCGGCCCACCCCGCTCCCCGGCCCACCCCGCTCCCCGGCGCACCCCGCGCCGCCGGGGCGCCGCGGGTCCGGGGCGCCCGGGGTGTCCGCGCCCTGGCATACGCTGCACGGGTGGAAGCCGACCTCTTCACCGCCGCCGCCGAGGAACGCCGGGCCCGGGAGCCCGGCCGCGAGCCGCTGGCCGTCCGGATGCGCCCGCGCACCCTGGACGAGGTCGCCGGGCAGCGCCACCTGCTCGGCGACGGGTCCCCGCTGCGGCGCCTGGTCGCCTCCGCCCGCGGCCCCGCCGCCACCTCCTCGGTCATCCTGTGGGGGCCGCCCGGCACCGGCAAGACCACCCTCGCCCACGTGATCAGCCGGGCCACCGAGCGCCGCTTCGTGGAGCTGTCCGCGATCACCGCGGGGGTGAAGGAGGTCCGCGCCGTCATCGACGGCGCCCGCCGCGAGGTCGGCGCCTCGGGCCGGGAGACGGTGCTCTTCCTCGACGAGATCCACCGCTTCTCCAAGGCCCAGCAGGACTCCCTGCTCCCGGCGGTGGAGAACCGCTGGGTCACCCTCGTCGCCGCCACCACCGAGAACCCCTCCTTCTCGGTGATCTCCCCGCTGCTCTCCCGCTCGCTGCTGCTCACCCTGGAGTCGCTCACCGAGGACGACGTCCGCGCGCTGCTGCGCCGGGCCGTCGCCGACGAGCGGGGCCTGGGCGGCGCCCTGACCCTCGCGGAGGACGCCGAGCAGCACCTGGTGCGGCTGGCGGGCGGCGACGCCCGCCGGGCGCTCACCACCCTGGAGGCGGCGGCCGGCGCGGCCCTGGCCCGCGAGGAGGACGAGATCACCCTGGCCGTCACCGAGGCCGCGGTGAACCGGGCGGCGGTCCGCTACGACAAGGCCGGCGACCAGCACTACGACGTGGCCAGCGCCCTCATCAAGTCCATCCGCGGCAGCGACGTGGACGCGGCGCTGCACTACCTGGCCCGGATGGTCGAGGCGGGGGAGGACCCCCGGTTCATCGCCCGGCGGCTGATGATCTCCGCCAGCGAGGACATCGGCCTCGCCGACCCCACCGCGCTGCAGACGGCGGTGGCCGCCGCCCAGGCGGTGCAGCTGATCGGATTCCCCGAGGCCCGGATCACCCTCTCCCAGGCCGTGATCGCCCTGGCCCTGGCGCCCAAGTCCAACGCGGCCTACCTGGCGATCGACGCCGCGCTGGAGGACGTCCGCAAGGGGCTCGCCGGGCCCGTCCCGCCGCACCTGCGCGACGCCCACTACGCGGGGGCCCGCACGCTCGGCCACGGCCAGGGGTACCGGTACCCGCACGACCTGCCGGGCGGGATCGCGGCCCAGCAGTACGCGCCGGACGCGGTGCACGGCCGCCGCTACTACCGGCCCACCCGCTACGGCGCGGAGGCGCGCTATGCGGAGGTCGCGGAGCGGGTGCGGGGCAAGCTGTCCGGGGAGTGACGCCCCGGCGGCCGGCGCCCCGGGCCCCGCGGCGGGTCCGCGGCCGGACCGGTCCGCCGTGCCGTCAGGCGCCCGCCGCCGCCTGTGCCGCCCGCACGGTGGCTGCGGGCGGCGCGGTCGGCAGGTCGCGGTGCGTGCGGACGGGCCCGAGCAGCCGCACGCCCTTGAGGAGCACCCCGGCGCCCAGGGTGATCCACAGGGCCTCCCGGACGCCCAGCACGGTGCCGAGGGCGCCGCCGAGCAGCGCCGCCACGGGGATGACCCCGAACTGCAGGACCCGGGAGCTGGCGTAGACCCGTCCGAGGATCCGCTGCGGGACGTACGCCTGGCGGAAGCCCCCGGAGAGGACGTTGCAGACGGTCAGTCCGGCCCCCGCCACCATGAGCCCCAGGGCGAAGAGCAGCAGCCGGGGACCGGGCCCCGCCAGCGGGATGAGCAGCGTGAACGGCGCGGTCCCCAGGGCCGCCAGCAGCATGCCGCGCGCGGTCCCGAAGCGGCGGGCGATCCGGACGGCCAGCAGTCCGCCGACGACGCCGCCGACGCTGTCCGCGGCGGTCATGAAGCCCACCGCGCCCGTCGGGGCGTGCAGGTCGCGGACGAGGTAGACCACGTACAGGGCGGCCGAGGAGGTCCAGGTGAGGTTGTCCAGTGCGCCCGCCACCGTGAGCACCCGCAGGTAGGGGTCGTGGACCACGAAGCGGACGCCCTCGGCGACCTCGGCCCGCAGGTCCCGCCGGGAGCGCTCCCCCGTGGGCTGCGGCTCGGCGGTCCGGATCCGCAGCAGGCACGCCGCCGACACCGCGAAGCTGGCCGCGTCCGCGAGGACGCCGGCCACCGCCCCGGCCGCCTGCGCGATCAGGCCTCCGGTTCCGGGGCCGGCCACGCCGGTCACCTGCTGGGTGGTCTGCAGCTTCGCGTTGGCGCCGCCCAGGTCCTCCTTGGCGACCAGGGTCGGCAGGTACGCCTGGTACGCGGCGGTGAAGAAGACGGAGGACGCGCCGACGCCGAGCGCCACCGCCACCAGCTGCGGGACGCCCAGCACCCCGGAGGCGGCCGCCACGGGCACGCTGGCGAGCAGCAGCAGGGAGGCGGCGTCGCAGGCCAGCATCACCCGGCGCCGCTGCAGCCGGTCGATCCACACGCCGGCGGGGAGCCCGATCAGCAGCCAGGGGAGCCAGCTCGCCGCCCTGATCAGGGCGACCATGAAGGTCGAGGCGTGCAGGGCGGTGACGGCGGTGAGGGCGATCGCGACCCCGCTGATCCCGGTGCCCAGGCCGCTGACGGCCTCGCCGCCCCACAGCAGGCGGAAGTCGCGGCGGCGCACAGCCGCGGCGTCCCGGACGGCGGGCCCGCGGCTGCGGACTGCGGTGGACCGGCTCACCTCTTCGGACATGCCTCGTACCCCCGTCGCACACTCCGGCAGATCTGGAGTGTACATGCCGACCATGGGAGACGGTCAGTGGACGAAGCGCATCCCCCGGCCCCGCCCCCCGCGGCGGGCCCCGCTCCGGGCCGCCGGTGGGACGGGCACTCCCCGGCACCCCGTACAATGGCCGGAAGCACCACGCCCCGTGCACGGCCGTCATCCGGGAGACCGGACCGCCGGCCGGCATCACCAGCGGAGCGTCGGTCGGAGCGCCGCACCCCGGTGCGGCTCCTCCAGGAGCGTCGCGCACGTACCGTGCCGCGGGCAGCCCACCGCCTTCCGGCGGTGGGCCTCTCGTGCGCACCGGTGCGGGCTCCGGACCGGGAAGCGGCTGGCCCCCTCCGCCACGGCGGGGACGGGTTTTCCCGGACCGCGGCAGGCGACCTCCTTCAACAGTGGTGAGCCATGCACACAACAGAGAGGTTCGGTTCACAGTGAACCAGTCCCGTCCCAAGGTGCGTCTGTCCCGCGCGCTGGGTATCCCGCTGACCCCGAAGTCCGTCAAGTACTTCGAGGCCCGCCCCTACCCGCCGGGTCAGCACGGCCGTGGGCGCAAGCAGAGCAGCGACTACAAGGTCCGCCTGCTCGAGAAGCAGCGCCTCCGCGCCCAGTACGACCTCAGCGAGACCCAGCTCTCCCGTGCCTTCGACCGCGCCCGCAAGGCCGGCGGCAAGACCGGTGAGGCGCTGATCATCGAGCTCGAGCGCCGTCTGGACGCCCTGGTGCTGCGCTCCGGCATCGCCCGGACGATCTACCAGGCCCGTCAGATGGTCGTCCACGGCCACATCGAGGTCAACGGCCGCAAGGTCAACAAGCCCTCGTTCCAGATGAAGCCGGGCTACGTCGTCACCGTGCGTGACCGCAGCAAGGAGAAGCACCCCTTCCAGGTGGCCCGTGAGGGCGGCTACGCCGGCGAGGGCCAGACCCCGAAGTACCTCGAGGTCAACCTCAAGGCCCTGGCCTTCCGCCTGGACCGCGACCCGCAGCGCAAGGAGATCCCCGTGATCTGCGACGAGCAGCTGGTCGTCGAGTACTACTCCCGCTGACCCGCGGGCCCTACCCGCGCCCACGCGCGGGCAGGCCGCCCGGTGTACGCGGACCCCGGCCCCCGCGGCGCACTGCGCCGCGGGGGCCGGGCCCGTCCAGGGCCCGGGCGACGGCCGCGTCCAGGTCCAGCCCGGTGCCCTCCCGGAAGGCCTCCGCCGACACCGGCCTGGACAGGCCCGCCCGTGCGCGGGCCGCGCACTCGTCGTGCGGCGCCCGGAAGTGGTGCGAGCCGAACAGCGGGATGCCCACCGCCTGCCAGATCCGGTGCGCGGCCCCCTGCAGCACCCTCGCCTCCCGCAGGTCGCCGGGGGACCCGTCGGCGCCCGGCTCCGTCGCCAGCAGCGCCAGCAGCTCCAGGCCGAGCACCGTGCCGACCAGGTCGCGGAAGAGGTGGTTGAGGCGCACGCACTCCCGCGCCTCCCGCCGCGCCGTGCGCACGTCGCCGGCCAGCCACGCCGCGTACGCCGTCCCGTAGAGGCAGTAGGCGTAGGCCCACTGCTCCCCGAACTCCTCGCACACCTCCCGCAGCCGCTCCAGCCAGTGCCCGGCGGTGTCCGTCTCGCCCAGGAAGAGGGCGGCCACCCCCAGCTCGAACATCGCCATCAGCACGTTGCTGTTGAGTTCGCCGAGCTTCTCGTAGTGCCACAGCGCCTCCTCGAAGAGCTCGGCGGCGCGGGCCGGGTCGTCGCCGACGAGCGCCGCACAGCCCTGCCGGTGCACCGCGTAGGCGAGCGCCAGGTCGTCCCCCGTGTCCAGCGCCTGCCGCCGGCACTCCTCCAGCATCGGCCGGGCCCGCTCCAGGTCGCCCTGGAGGGTCGCCATGTAGCCGGTCACCCAGAGCGCCTTGGCGCGGGCCGCCGTCGCCCCCGGAGCCGTCGCCAGCGCCCGGTCCAGCCACACCCGGCCCTCGCCCAGGTGCCCGCAGCCCACCCAGTAGAACCAGAGCGTCGCGGCCAGGTGCAGCGCGACCTGCTCCTCGCCCGGCTGGGTGAGGCAGAAGTCCAGCGCCGCCCGGAGGTTGGGGTGGGCCAGGCGGGTGCGCTCGCCGGTCTCGGCCTGCCGGGCGGAGAACCACTCCACCTCGCCCCAGGTCGCCAGCCCCAGGTACCAGTCGCGGTGCCGGCGGCGGATCACGCCCTCCTCGCCCAGCGACCGCAGCCATCCGGCGCCGTACTCGCGCAGCGTGTCCAGCATCCGGTAGCGGGCCCCGCCCGCGACGCCGTCGGACGCCTCCCGGACCACCACCGACTTGGCGACCAGCTCGCCCAGCAGCTCCAGGACGTCCTCCGCCGCGATGCCGCCGCCGGGGCAGACGTACTCGGCGGCGTCCAGGTCGAAGCCGTCGGCGAAGACGGCGAGGCGGGCCCAGAGCAACCGTTCCTGCGGGGTGCACAGCTCGTGGCTCCAGCCGACGGCCGTCCGCAGGGTGCGGTGGCGCGGCAGCGCGGTGCGGGCCCCGCCGGTGAGCAGGCGGAAGCGGTCGTCCAGCCGCTCGGCCACCTGCTCCAGCGAGAGGGTGCGCAGCCGCCCGGCGGCCAGCTCCACCGCCAGCGGGATGCCGTCCACCCGGCGGCATACCGCCGCCACGGCGGCCTCGTTCTCCGGGGTCAGGCGGAAGCCGCCCGCCACCGCCGCGGCCCGGTCGGCGAAGAGCGCGACCGCGTCGCCGTCCCGGCGGCCCGTCCCGCCGCCCGCCGCCCCGCCGCCCCCCGGCGGTCCCCCCGCCGCGCCGCCCGCCGGGGACGGGCGCACCGGCAGCGGCGGCAGGTCCAGCAGGTGCTCGCCCCCGGTCCGCAGCTCCTGGCGGCTGGTGGCCAGCACCCGCAGGCCCGGCACCCCGCGCAGCAGCACGTCCACCAGCTCCGCGCAGGCGTCCACCAGGTGCTCGCAGCCGTCCAGCACGAGCAGCACCTCCCGGTCGCGGAGCCGCTCCACCAGCACCTCCGCCGCCGGCCGGACCGTGGAGTCCGCCAGCAGCAGCGCCTCCAGCACCGCGTGCCCGAGCAGGGAGGGATCCTGCACCCCGGAGGCCTCCACCAGCCACGCCCCGTCGGGGAAGAGCCCCCGCACGGCCGCGGCCGCCCGCAGCGCCAGCCGGCTCTTGCCGACCCCGCCCGGACCGGTCACCGTCACCAGCCGGGAGACCCCCAGCAGCCGTGCCGCCTCGCCCAGCTCGCGGCGGCGCCCGACGAAGCTGGTGGTCTCCGCGGGCAGGTTCCCCGCACACCGCACCGGGGCCGGCCCGTCCGCCTCCGCCCCGGCCCCCCGGCCCGCCCGCACCCCCGCCGCCCGGTCCCGCTCCCGGTCCCGCGCCCCCGCACCGGTGCCGTCAGCCGCTCCCGTGCCGTCAGCCGCTCCCGTGCCGTCAGCTGCTCCCGTACCGGCCGAGGCCGACCCCGCAGACACCCTCGTACCCCCACCGACGCCGCTTCCGGCCGGGGACCGCAACGCCCCGGCCAACCCCCAACGACACGTCCGGCGGGCAGGTTACGTCCCCGCCCCACGGGGCAGCAGGGCAGCGCGGAGACATGCGGTCGGGAAAGCGGGCGGCGGCGCGATAGGGTTCTACCCTGCGGCTTGACGTGCGCACCCGAACGCACCGCGCACCGCCGGCCCCGCCCCGACGCGGGCCCGGCCCGACGAGCCCGGCAGCCGAGGCAGCACACGAGGGAGCGCTCAAGGTGTCCGTGGGAGAGATGGCCGGCCTGATCGTGGCCGTCTTCTGGGCCGTCCTCGTGACCCTGCTCGCCGTCGTCCTGGTGCGGCTCTCCACGGTGCTGCGCGAGACCTCCGCGCTGGTGCACTCCGTCTCCGAGCAGGCCGTGCCGCTGCTGGAGGACGCCTCCGCCGCCCTGGCCGGCGCCCGGCAGCAGCTGGACCGGGTCGACGAGATCACCGCCAACGTCCAGGACGCCGCCGCCAACGCCAACGCGCTCTCCTCCACCGTCGCCGCCACCCTCGGCGGCCCGCTGGTGAAGGTCGCCGCCTTCAGCTACGGCGTGCGCCGCGCCGTCGCCCGGCAGGGCGGGTCCGGGGCGGCCGTCCCCGGTCCGCACACGCCGGGCGACCGGGACGCCATCGCCGCCATCGTCCGTGCCGAGGTCCGCGCCGCCACCGCCCCGCGCCGCCGCGGGCTGGCCGCGCGCATCCGGCGAGCCGTGAGGGGCTGAACCACACCGTGCGACGCATCTTCTGGATGGCGGTCGGCGCCGGCGCCACCGTCTGGGCCATGAACAAGGCGAACGAGGCCGCCCGCCGCCTCACCCCGGCCAGCCTGGCCGGCACCGCCGCCCGCGGCGCCCTGGACCTCGGCGACGCCGTCCGGTCCTTCGCGGGCGAGGTGCGGGCCGGCATGGCCGAGCGCGAGCTGGAGCTCCGCGCCGACCTGGGCCTGGACGGCACCGCCGTGCTCCCGCCCCCGCCGCCCCGGCGGGCCCTCGGGGCGCCCAGCCACCCGGCGGACGAGTACCGAGCTATCGCGCCGGCCCCGGGCCTGCCCGGAGCCGGCCCGGTCCGCCGCCTCGACCCCCAGAACCGACAGACCCCAAGCGCCCTCGAGACGACCCCCGATCCGCACGAGGCAGGACTGCGCGGCCGACGCCCGCGCAGGGGCAGCACCCACAACCGGAAGGACCACTGATGGAGTCGGCTGAGATCCGCCGCCGCTGGCTGCGCTTCTTCGAGGAGCGCGGCCACACCGTCGTTCCGTCGGCCTCCCTGGTCGCCGACGACCCCACCCTGCTGCTGGTCAACGCCGGCATGGTGCCGTTCAAGCCGTACTTCCTCGGCGAGGTCACCCCGTCCTTCTCCCGCGCCACCAGCGTGCAGAAGTGCGTGCGCACCCTGGACATCGAGGAGGTGGGCAAGACCACCCGCCACGGCTCGTTCTTCCAGATGTGCGGCAACTTCTCCTTCGGCGACTACTTCAAGGAAGGCGCCATCCGGTACGCGTGGGAGCTGCTCACCACGCCCACCGAGGACGGCGGCTACGGCCTGGAGCCGGAGAAGCTCTGGATCACCGTCTACCAGGACGACGACGAGGCCGAGAAGATCTGGCGCGACGTCGTCGGCGTCCCGGCCGAGCGCATCCAGCGCCTCGGCATGAAGGACAACTTCTGGTCGATGGGCGTCCCCGGCCCCTGCGGCCCCTGCTCGGAGATCAACTACGACCGCGGCCCCGCCTACGGCGAGGAGGGCGGACCGGCCGTCAACGGCGAGCGCTACCTGGAGATCTGGAACCTGGTCTTCATGCAGTACGAGCGCGGCGCCGGCGACGGCAAGGACGGCTTCGAGATCCTCGGGGACCTGCCCAGCCGCAACATCGACACCGGCCTCGGCCTGGAGCGCCTGGCCTGCATCCTGCAGGGCGTCGACAACCTCTTCGAGATCGACACCACCCGCATGATCCTCGGCCGCGCGGGCGAGCTCACCGGCCACCGCTACGGCGCCGGCGAGAAGTCCGACGTGTCGCTGCGCGTCATCGCCGACCACATCCGCACCGCCGTCATGCTCATCGGCGACGGCGTCACCCCCGGCAACGAGGGCCGCGGCTACGTGCTGCGCCGCATCTTCCGCCGCGCCATCCGCAACATGCGCCTGCTCGGCGCCACCGGGCCGGTCGCCCGCCAGCTCGTCGACGTCACCATCGAGGCGATGGGCCCGCAGTACCCCGGGCTCTTCGAGGACCGCGCGCGCATCGAGACCGTCGCCGTCGCCGAGGAGGCCTCCTTCCTCCAGACGCTGCGGACCGGCACCGCCATCCTCGACACCGCCGTCGCCGAGGCGAAGACCTCCGGCAGCGCGGTCCTGGGCGGCGACAGGGCCTTCCAGCTCCACGACACCTACGGCTTCCCCATCGACCTCACCCTGGAGATGGCCGCCGAGCAGGGCGTCTCGGTGGACGAGGACGGCTTCCGCCGCCTGATGAAGGAGCAGCGGGACCGGGCCAAGGCCGACGCGAAGGCGAAGAAGCACGGCCACGCCGACGTCTCCGCCTACCGCGAGGTCGCCGACCGCGCCGGCGCCACCGTCTTCACCGGCTACACCGACACCGCCGGCGAGTCCACCGTCGTCGGCCTGCTCGTGGACGGCGCCCCCTCCCCGGCCGCCACCGAGGGCGACGACGTCGAGGTCGTCCTGGACCGCACCCCCTTCTACGCCGAGGGCGGCGGCCAGCTCGCCGACCACGGCCGGATCCGCTTCGACTCCGGCGCCGTCGTGGAGGTCCGCGACGTCCAGCAGCCGGTGCCGGGCGTCACCGTCCACAAGGGCTCGGTCCTGGTCGGCGAGGTCACCCTCGGCGCCTCCGCCGAGGCCCGGATCGACGTGGACCGCCGCCGCGCGGTCTCCCGCGCCCACTCCGCGACCCACCTCACCCACCAGGCGCTGCGCGACGCCCTCGGCCCCACCGCCGCCCAGGCCGGGTCCGAGAACGCCCCCGGCCGCTTCCGCTTCGACTTCGGCTCGCCGGCCGCCGTCCCCGGCACGGTGCTCACCGACGTCGAGCAGAAGATCAACGAGGTCCTGGCCCGCGAGCTGGACGTCACCGCCGAGGTGATGACCATGGACGAGGCCCGCAAGCAGGGCGCCATCGCCATGTTCGGCGAGAAGTACGGCGACGCCGTCCGGGTCGTCACCATCGGCGACTTCTCCAAGGAGCTGTGCGGCGGCACCCACGTCGCCAACACCGCCCAGCTCGGCCTGGTGAAGCTGCTCGGCGAGTCCTCCATCGGCGCCGGCGTCCGCCGCGTCGAGGCCCTGGTCGGCGTGGACGCCTACCGGTTCCTCGCCCGCGAGCACACCGTGGTCTCCCAGCTCACCGAGCTGGTCAAGGGCCGCCCGGAGGAGCTGCCGGAGAAGATCTCCGGCATGCTCGCCAAGCTCAAGGACGCCGAGAAGGAGATCGAGCGCTTCCGCGCCGAGAAGGTCCTCGCCGCCGCGGCCGGCCTCGCCGACTCCGCCCAGGACGTGCACGGCGTCTCCGTGGTCGCCGCCCGCGTCCCGGACGGCACCGGCGCCGACGACCTGCGCAAGCTGGTCCTCGACGTCCGCGGCCGCCTCGGCTCGCGCCCGTCCGTGGTCGCGGCCTTCACCGTCGCCAACGGCCGCCCGCTGACCGTCATCGCCACCAGCGAGGCCGCCCGCGAGCGCGGCGTCAAGGCCGGCGAGCTGGTCCGCACCGCCGCCAAGGCCCTCGGCGGCGGCGGCGGCGGCAAGGACGACGTCGCCCAGGGCGGCGGCAGCAACCCGGCCGCCGTCGACGAGGCGATCGAGGCGGTCCGCCGCCTGGTCGCCGAGCGCACCGCCTGATGCGCCGCGGCCGGCGGATCTCCGTCGACGTCGGGGACGCCCGCATCGGGGTCGCCTCCTGCGACCCCGACGGGCTCCTCGCCACCCCGGTGGAGACCGTCCCCGGGGCCGACCGGCCCCGGGCCCAGGCCCGGATCGCGGCCATCGCCGAGGAGTACGAGGCGGTCGAGGTCGTCGTCGGCCTGCCCCGCTCGCTCAGCGGGCGGGAGGGCCCGGCCGCCGCGAAGGTCCGCGCCTTCGCGGCCGGCCTCGCGGCACGGGTCGCGCCCGTGCCGGTCCGGCTCGTCGACGAGCGGATGTCCACCGTCACCGCCACCCAGGGGCTGCGCGCCTCCGGCGTGCGGTCGAGGAAGGGCCGCTCGGTGGTCGACCAGGCCGCCGCCGTCGTCATCCTCCAGTCGGCCCTGGAGGCCGAACGGGTGAGCGGCAGCCCGCCCGGCGAGAGTGTCGGGCCCGCCTGACCCCGGCCCCGCCTACCCTCACCGCAAGGGGGCCCGCCGACCGCCCGGACCACGCGTCCGGCGACCGGCGGGCCCCCTGGCCTGTCCGGCCGCCCCTCCGCCGGGGACCGCCGGGCAGGCCCCGGACATCCGCCGCGGGCCGCCGCGCCCGGGACCGCCGTGAGGGGCCCATGACCGACCAGGACGCGACCGCGGGGGCAGCCCCCGGCCCCATCGACGCACTAGCGGAGCACGCCGTCCCCGACCCGGCCCCCGACCCCGACCGGCGCCGCCGCAACGGGCTGGCCTGCGCCGTCTCCGCCCTGCTGCTCGCCTCCCTGGCCGTCATCGGCCTCCTGCTCGCCCTCGGCTGGTGGGACGGCCGGCAGTCCCCGGCCCCCGCCGACTGGGCCGGCACCGGGACCGGGGCGGTCCGCGTCGAGGTGCCCCAGGGCGCCGACCTCACCCGGATCGGGCACCTGCTGCACGACGGGGGAGTGGTCGCCAGCGTCGAGGCCTTCACCCGCGCCGCCGTCGGCGACCCCCGCGCGGTCTCCATCCAGCCCGGCGACTACGGCCTGCGCCGCCACATGTCCGCCCTCGCCGCCCTGGCGGTCCTCACCGACCCGGCCAACGCGGGCGGCCTCGTCGTCCCCGAGGGCCGCCGCGCCCGCCAGGTCTACGCCGCGCTCGACGCCCGCCTCGGCCTGCCGCCCGGCACCGCCGAGCACGCGGCCCGGACCCGCACCGCCGCCCTCGGGCTGCCGCCGTACGCGGGCGGCCGCGTCGAGGGGTTCCTCTTCCCCGCCCGGTACGGCGTCGCCGGGGTCCACGACGCGCTGACCGTGCTGCGGCGCATGGTCGCCCAGGCCCGGACCGAGTACGCCGCCGACGGCATCGGCACCGGCGACGCCGCGTACCGCACGCTCATCGTCGCCAGCCTCGTGCAGGCCGAGGCGCAGGAGCCCGCCGACTTCGCGAAGGTCGCCCGCGTCATCCGCAACCGCCTGGACCGCGGCATGCCCCTCCAGCTGGACTCCGCCCTCAACTACGGCCTGGGCCGGACCACCCTGGACACCACCCACGAGGACGTGAGGATCGAGAACCCGTACAACACCTACCTCCACACCGGCCTGCCCCCGACCCCGGTCTGCAACCCCGGCCACGACGCGGTCCGGGCGGCCCTGCACCCGGCCCCGGGGAGGTGGCTCTACTTCGTCACCGTCAAGCCCGGCGACACACGGTTCACGGACAGTTACGCCGAGCAGCAGCGGAACGTCGCGGACTTCAACCGCTACCGGCAGCAGCACAGCAGCTCACCGGGGGTGCAGGGCCGCTGACCCCCGCGCGGGCCGCCGGAGGCGGGCCGGACACCCTGTTGCGGTACGGTAACGTCTCCGAGCACGGCTGCTCCGGGTAGCACGCCGGTTCGAGCTGTCCGTCGGCAAAAGGGGATCCATGACTGACCTGGGGCGGGGGTACGGCTCCCAGCCGTGGAGCGCGGGGGACCCGCTGTACGGCGACCTGCCCGGCGGGCCCGACGGCGGCCGCGGGCGTCCGTACGGCGGCCCCGGGCACCAGGGGCAGCAGTACGGCGGGCAGGGCGGCTGGCCCGCCGACCCGTACGGGCAGCCCCAGCAGCCCGGGTACCCGCAGCAGCCGCAGCACCCCGGCCAGGGGTACCCGCAGCAGCACGACCCCCGGCAGCACGACACGGGCGGGTACCAGCAGTACCCCGGCCCGTACGGGCAGCCGCAGTACCCGCACCCCGTCCCGCAGCAGCAGGGTCCGGAGCAGGGCGGCCACGGCTGGGAGGCCCCGCCGGGAGCCGCCCCCGGCCACGACGCCTCCGGCCGCGACGCCTCCGGCCACGACGCCCCCTGGGCGGACGACGAGTCCTGGCAGGACGGCGAGGAGCACGCCGACGAGCCGGAGGAGGCCGAGGAGGGGTCCTTCTTCGGCCCGCAGGACGACAGCCGCGGCGCCGAGCGCCGCCGCAAGCAGCAGGGCAGGAAGTCCGGCCGCCGCAACGGCGGCGCCTGCCTGGTCGTCTCCCTCGTGCTGGTCGGCGTCCTCGGCGGCGGCGGCTACTACGGCTACACCTTCTACCAGGACCACTTCGGGCCGCCGCCGGACTTCGCGGGTCCGGGCAACGGCTCGGTGCAGGTGGAGGTGAAGAGCGGCGCCTCCGTCGGTGACATGGCGCTCGCACTCAAGCAGGCCGGGGTCATCAAGAGCGCCGGAGCCTTCCTGGAGGCCGACAAGGCGGACGGCGGCAAGGCGCAGACCATCCAGCCCGGGTTCTACACCCTCAAGCACGAGATGTCGGCCTCGGGCGCGCTCAAGCTGATGCTGCTCACCCTGGGCGGTGACAACCTCGTGATCCGGGAGGGCGCCCGGGCCAGCGAGGTCTACGCGATGATCGACCAGAAGCTCAAGCTGGACAAGGGCACCACCGCCTCCGTGGCCAGGCGCCAGCGGGCCTCCCTGGGGCTTCCCGCCTACGCCGGCGGCAATCCGGAGGGCTTCCTCTTCCCGACGCGCTACTCGATCGGCAAGTCGACCAAGCCCGTCGACATCCTGAAGCAGATGGTCTCGAACGCCAAGGACGAGTACGCCAAGCTCGGTGTCGAGGAGGGCGCCAAGCGCGTCGGCCTCGCCTCGGCCCACGAGGTGATCACCGAGGCGAGCATCGTGCAGGCCGAGGGCTTCGACTCCAACGACTTCGGCAAGGTCGCCCGCGTCATCTACAACCGCCTGCACTGGCAGGGCCATCCGCACCTGCTCGGGATGGACTCCACCCTCAACTACGCCCGGGGCGTCTCGACGCTCGACAACTCCTACAAGGACACGCAGTTCAAGAGTCCTTACAACACGTACACCAACCCCGGGCTCCCGCCCGGCCCCATCGGCAACCCGGGCGAGGAGGCCATCAAGGCCGTCCTCAACCCGGAGCCGGGCGACTGGCACTTCTTCACGACCGTGAAGGGGCACGAGACCCGCTTCGAGGTCACCCAGCAGGAGCACGACCGCAACGTGGCCGAGTTCAACCGCAATCGGCAGAACGGCGGATGACGGTCCGCCACCGCGCGGCGGTCCTCGGCTCGCCCGTCGCGCACTCGCTCTCGCCGGTGCTCCACACCGCCGCCTACGCCGCGCTCGGCCTGGACGGCTGGAGCTACGGCCGCCACGAGGTGGACGAGGCCGCCCTGCCGGGCTTCCTCGCCGCCCTCGACGTGCCCGGCGGGGGCTGGGCCGGGCTCTCCCTCACCATGCCGCTGAAGCGGGCCGTCATCCCGCTGCTCGACGAGGTGGGCCCCGCCGCCCTCGCCGTGGAGGCCGTCAACACCGTCGTGTTCACCGCCGACGGCCGCCGGACCGGCGACAACACCGACATCCCCGGCCTGGTCGCGGCCCTCGCCGAGCGCGGCGTGGAGAAGGTGGAGGCCGCCGCCGTCCTCGGCGCCGGAGCCACCGCCTCCTCCGCCGTCGCGGCCCTCGCCCGGGTCTGCACCGGCGAGGTCACCGCCTACGTCCGCAGCCCGGAGCGTGCCGCGGAGATGCGCGCCCTCGGCGAGCGCCTGGGCGTGGCCGTGCGCACCGCGCCGTGGGAGCGGGCCGCCGACGCCCTGGCCTCGCCGCTCACCGTCTCCACCACCCCGGCGGGCGCCGCCGACGCCCTGGCCGCCGCCGTCCCGGACCGCCCCGGCGTCCTCTTCGACGTGCTCTACCACCCCTGGCCCACCCCGCTCGCGGCCGCCTGCGCCGCCCGCGGCGGCACCGTGCTGGGCGGCCTGGACCTGCTGGTCCACCAGGCCGTCCTGCAGTGCGAGCTCTTCACCGGCGTCCGCCCCGGGCCCCTGGCCGCCATGCGCGCCGCGGGCGAGGCGGCCCTCGCGGCCCGCTGAGCAGGTCCGCGCCCGGCCCCCTGCTCCGGCCCCCGTGCCGCCGCTCCCGACCGTCCGTACAGCGGACCGCTGCTCCGCCGCACCCCGCCGACGTGAAAGGATTCGAGGGGACGAACCCGGCGCCCACGCACCGGCCGGGCCGAGGACGAAGGAGCACCGTTGAGCAGGTTGCGCTGGCTGACGGCGGGGGAGTCGCACGGCCCCGCACTCGTCGCGACGCTGGAAGGACTGCCGGCGGGCGTTCCGGTCACCACGGACATGGTGGCGGACGCCCTGGCGCGGCGGCGTCTGGGCTACGGCCGCGGCGCCCGGATGAAGTTCGAGCGCGACGAGGTGACCTTCCTCGGCGGCGTCCGGCACGGCCTGACCCTCGGCAGCCCGGTGGCGGTCATGGTCGGCAACACCGAGTGGCCCAAGTGGGAGCAGGTGATGTCCGCCGACCCGGTGGACGCCGACGTCCTCGCGGGCCTCGCCCGCAACGAGCCGCTGACCCGGCCCCGCCCCGGCCACGCCGACCTGGCCGGCATGCAGAAGTACCACTTCGACGAGGCCCGGCCGATCCTGGAGCGCGCCAGCGCCCGCGAGACCGCGGCCCGCGTCGCCCTCGGCACGGTCGCCCGCTCGTACCTGCGGGAGACCGCCGGCATCGAGCTGGTCTCCCACGTCGTGGAGCTGGGCGCCGCCAAGGCCCCCGCCGGCACGGTGCCGCAGCCCTCCGACGAGGCCCGCCTCGACGCCGACCCCGTGCGCTGCCTGGACGCGGACGCCTCCGCGCGGATGGTCGCCGAGATCGACCAGGCCCACAAGGACGGCGACACCCTCGGCGGCGTCGTCGAGGTCCTCGCCTACGGCCTGCCGCCGGGCCTCGGCTCGCACGTGCACTGGGACCGGCGCCTGGACGCCCGCCTGGCCGCGGCCCTGATGGGCATCCAGGCCATCAAGGGCGTGGAGGTCGGCGACGGCTTCGAGCTGGCCCGCGTCCCCGGGTCGCAGGCCCACGACGAGATCGAGCCCACCCCGGACGGCGTGCGCCGCCGCTCCGGCCGTTCCGGCGGCACCGAGGGCGGCCTGTCCACGGGCGAGGTGCTGCGGGTCCGCGCCGCGATGAAGCCCATCGCCACCGTGCCCCGCGCCCTGGCGACCCTCGACGTGCGCACCGGCGAGCCCGCCAGGGCCCACCACCAGCGCTCCGACGTCTGCGCGGTCCCCGCGGCCGGCATCGTGGCCGAGGCCATGGTCGCCCTCGTCCTGGCCGACGCGGTGGCGGAGAAGTTCGGCGGCGACTCCGTCCCCGAGACCCGCCGCAACGTCCGGGGCTACCTGGACGACCTGGTCATCCGCTGAAGGGCGCCGCCACCGTGACCGAGAACCCCGTGCCGCCCGCCGCCACCCCGCAGGTGGTCCTCGTCGGCCCCATGGGGGCCGGCAAGACCACCGTCGGCCGCCTGCTGGCCGACCGCCTCGGCGTGCCCTTCCGGGACACCGACGAGGACATCGCCGAGGCCGCCGGCAAGCCTGTCCCCGACATCTTCGTCGACGAGGGCGAGGAGCACTTCCGCGCCCTGGAGGCCGCCGCCGTCCGCGCCGCCCTGGACGCCCACCCGGGCGTCCTGGCCCTCGGCGGCGGCGCCGTCCTGGACCCGGCGACCCGCGCGCTGCTCGCCGCCCGCCCCGTCGCCTTCCTGGACGTCGGCGTGCACGACGGCGTCCGCCGGGTCGGGCTGGACGCCCCCCGCCCGCTGCTGGCGGTCAATCCGCGGGCCCGCTGGCGCGAGCTGATGGAGGCCCGCCGCCCGCTGTACCTGGAGGTGGCCCGCGCCGTGGTGGCCACCGACGGCCGCACCCCCGACGAGGTCGCCGACGCCGTCCTCGAAGCCCTGGAGCTGAAGACCGCATGACCACCGAGAGCCCCGACACCCCCGGAGCCGCCGGCACCCCCGGGAGCGCCGGCACCCCCGTCCGCATCCCGGTCGGCGGCGACGCCCCGTACGAGGTGCTGGTCGGCCGCCACCTGCTGGACGAGCTGGCCGGACTGGTCGGCACCCGCGCCCGCCGGGTCGCCGTCGTCCACCCCGAGGCGCTGGCCGCCACCGGCGACGCCATCCGCGAGGACCTGGCCGCGCAGGGCTACGAGGCCATCGCCCTCCAGGTGCCCAACGCGGAGGACGCCAAGAGCGCCGAGGTCGCCGCCTACTGCTGGTCCGTGCTCGGCCAGACCGGCTTCACCCGCAGCGACGTGGTGGTCGGCGTCGGCGGCGGCGCCACCACCGACCTGGCCGGCTTCGTCGCGGCCACCTGGCTGCGCGGGGTCCGCTGGATCGCCATGCCCACCACCCTGCTGGGCATGGTGGACGCGGCGGTCGGCGGCAAGACCGGCATCAACATCGCCGAGGGCAAGAACCTCGTCGGCGCCTTCCACCCGCCCGCCGGGGTCCTCGCCGACCTGGCGACGCTGGAGACCGTGCCGCGCAACGACTACATCGGCGGCCTCGCCGAGGTCGTCAAGGCGGGCTTCATCGCCGACCCGGCCATCCTCGACCTCGTGGAGGCCGACCCCGAGGGCGCCACCCGCCCCTCCGGGCCGCACACCCTGGAGCTCATCGAGCGGGCCGTGCGGGTCAAGGCCGAGGTGGTCTCCGGCGACCTGCGCGAGGCCGGGCGCCGCGAGGTCCTCAACTACGGCCACACCCTCGGCCACGCCATCGAGCGCAACGAGCGCTACAAGTGGCGCCACGGCGCGGCGGTCTCCGTCGGCATGGTGTTCGCCGCCGAGCTGGGCCGCCTCGCCGGCCGCCTGGACGACGCCACCGCCGACCGGCACCGCAGCGTCCTCGCCTCCCTCGGCCTGCCGCTCACCTACCGGGCCGACGCCTGGCCGCGGCTGCTGGACGCCATGAAGGTCGACAAGAAGTCGCGCGGCGACATGCTGCGGTTCGTCGTCCTCGACGGCCTCGCCAAGCCCTCCCTGCTGGAGGCCCCGGACCCGTCGCTGCTGGCCGCCGCGTACGCGGAGGTCGCCGGGTGACCCGTGTCCTGGTGCTCAACGGGCCCAACCTCGGCCGCCTCGGCAGCCGCGAGCCCGACGTCTACGGCTCCACCTCCTACGCCGGGCTCGTCGAGCGCTGCACCGCGCTCGGCAGGGAGCTCGGCCTGGAGGTGGAGGTCCGGGAGACCAACGACGAGGGGGAGCTGATCCGCTGGCTGCACGAGGCCGCCGACGGGCGCCTCCCGGTCGTGCTCAACCCGGGCGCCTTCACCCACTACTCGTACGGCATGCGGGACGCCGCCGCGCAGCGCACCGCCCCGCTGGTCGAGGTGCACATCTCCAACCCGTACGCCCGCGAGGAGTTCCGGCACACCTCGGTGGTCGCCGCGGTCGCCTCCGGCACGGTCGCCGGATTCGGCATCGGCTCGTACGAACTGGCCCTGCGCGCGCTCGCGGACGGCCTGGCCGGCGGCTGAGCGGCGGCCGGGCGGCTGCCGGGCCGCGGGGAGGCCGGCGGCCGGGAGGCCGCGCCCGCCGATCCCGCGTCAGGAGCCGGACGGCGGCCCGGCGGCGGACTGTGCCCGCCGCCGGGCCGCCGTGTATCGTCCCCGCCGGAGGTGCACGTGACGCAGCATGCCAGGGGAGCGCCGCAGGCCCCCCCCCCGCCGGGCCCGGACGGCGCGGGGCAGCCGGGCGTGCCGGCCTTCCCGCCCGGCGCGCCGGGCGGCGGGCACCCCGTCCCGTCCCCGCCCGGCCGACCCCCGCACGCGCCGCACCCCCAGCCCCTGCACCCCCAGCCCCCGCACCCCCACCCGGGGCACCCCCACCCCCAGGGCGTCCACCCCCGGCCCGCGCAGCCCCACCTCCCGGCCGGCCGGCCGTCCCCGGCCCAGCCGCCCGCGCCCCCGCACGCCCCCGCCGGGGCCACCGGGCACTTCCCCCTGCCGCCGGGCGTCCCCGCCGCGCTCCCGGCCCCCGCGCCGGGCCCGCACCCGCAGGCCCCCGCCGGACCGGTCGCCGTGCTGCTGATCGGACCGGCCGGCGCCGGCAAGACCACCGTCGCCCGCCACTGGGCCGGCCTGCGCACCGTCCCCACCGCCCACATCAGCCTGGACGACGTCCGCGAGTGGGTGCGGTCCGGCTTCGCCAACCCCCAGTCCGGCTGGAACGAGCACTCCGAGGCGCAGTACCGCCTCGCCCGCCGCACCTGCGGCTTCGCCTGCCGCAACTACCTCGCCAACGGCATCTCCTGCATCATCGACGACGCCGTCTTCCCCGACCGCCCGGCCATCGGCCTCGGCGGCTGGAAGCGCCACATCGGCCCCGGTATGGTCCCGGTGGTGCTCCTGCCGGGCCTGGAGTCGGTGCTGGCCCGCAACGCCCGGCGCAGCGGCACCCGCAGGCTCAGCGACGAGGAGGTCGCCCGCATCCACGGCCGGATGGCCGGCTGGTACAACTCCGGGCTCCCCATCATCGACAACAGCCGCCTCGACGTGGCCGCCACCGCCGCCGAGCTCGACCGCGTCGTCGCCGCCCGCCTGGCCGGCCACCCGGTCCGCTAGCGGCCGCCCCTGCGCCACACGGGTGACGCCGCAGGCCGTGCGGCACGAACGCACGTACGCTGCCTGCATGGCCGATGTGCACGCAGCACGACGCGAGCGCCTCAGGGAGCGGTGCGGGGCCCTCGCCGCCGACGCCGTCCTGGTGACCCGCCCGGCGAACGTGCGGTACCTGGCGGGCGCCGTACCCGGGTGCGCCGCGCTGCTGCTGGTCCGGGACCGGGCGGTGCTCGCCGTACCGGAGGACGCGCCGCACGCCGCCGACGGGCCCGCGCCGCAGTCCGACGAGGTCCAGCGGCTCACGGTCCCGGCGGGCGCGGACCCGGCCGTGGCCGCCGCCGCCGAGGCCGCCCGCCACCGGGCCGCCGTCCTCGCGGTCGAGGAGCACGACCTGACGGTCGTCCGCCACCGCGCGGTCGCCGGGGCCGCCGCCCCGGGCCGCCCCGTCGACCTGGGGCGTTCGGTGGAGCAGCTGCGCCTGGTCAAGGACGAGGAGGAGATCGCCGCGCTGCGGATCGCCGCCGAGATCGCCGACCAGGCCCTCGGCGAACTGCTGGAGTCGATCCTCGTCGGCCGCACCGAGCGGCACCTGGCCATGGAGCTGGAGCGCCGCATGGTCGACCACGGCGCCGACCGGGCGGCGTTCCCGGTCTCCATCGCCACCGGCCCCCACGCCGGACTGGCGGGGCACGCGCCCACCGACCGCCGGGTGGAGGAGGGCGACTTCCTCACCGTGGCGCTCGGCGCCCGCTACCGCGGCTACGGCGCCTCGGCGGTGCGGACCTTCGTCATCGGCACCGCGCCGGCCCAGTGGCAGATCGACCTGCACGCGGTCGTCTTCGCCGCCCAGCGGGCCGGCCGGGAGGCGCTGCTGCCCGGCACGCCCTGCCACGACGCGGACCGCGTGGTGCGCGAGGTGCTGCAGGCGGCGGGCCACGCCGAGGAGCCGTACCGGGCCGTCGGACACGGCGTGGGACTGGAGATCGCGGAGGAGCCGCGACTCGGTCCCGGCGGCATGGGTAAACTGGATGCTCGTGTGCCGGTCACCGTCGGCCCCGGGGTCCACCTCCCGGGCCGGGGCGGCGTCCGGATCGAGGACACGCTCGTCGTCCGCCCCCTCGGAGAGGGCGGTCCCGAGCTGCTCACCATCACCACCAAGGAGCTCCTCGCCCTGTGAGCCCGGACGGGCGGCGGTCCGCACGGGCCGCGGTCCGCGCGGGCGGCGTCCCGAAGGGGCCGCGGCCCCGGAGGGCCCGCAGGACACACGCCCTTGGTTCCTTGACATCTCTATGCAGGAGTTAGTGCGACCGTGGCGACCACGAACGACCTCAAGAACGGCATGGTGCTCAAGCTCGACAACGGCCAGCTCTGGTCCGTCGTCGAGTTCCAGCACGTCAAGCCCGGCAAGGGCGGCGCCTTCGTCCGCACCAAGCTCAAGCACGTGCTCTCCGGCAAGGTCGTCGACAAGACCTTCAACGCCGGCACCAAGGTGGAGACCGCCACCGTCGACAAGCGCGGCATGCAGTTCTCCTACAAGGACGGCTCGGACTTCGTGTTCATGGACACGGACACCTTCGAGCAGATGCCGATCAGCCCCGAGGTCGTCGGCGACGCCGCCAACTACCTCCTCGAGGGCTTCGAGGCCGTCGTGGCCATCTACGAGGGCCAGGCGCTCTACGTCGAGCTGCCCGCCTCCGTCGAGCTCGTGATCGAGTACACCGAGCCCGGCGTCCAGGGCGACCGCTCCACCGGCGGCACCAAGCCCGCCCGCCTGGAGACCGGCTACGAGATCGCCGTGCCGCTCTTCATCACCACCGGTGAGAAGGTCAAGGTCGACACCCGCGACGGCAGCTACCTCGGCCGGGTGAACAGCTAACCGTGTCCGCAGCACGCAGCAAGGCGCGCAAGCGCGCGTTCCAGATCCTCTTCGAGTCCGACCACCGCGGCGTCGACCCCCAGGGCGTCCTCGCCGACTGGATCCGCCGGGGCCGGGAGCCCAAGCCCGACGAGGGCGTCCCGCAGGTGGGCGAGTACACGATGCAGCTGGTCGAGGGGTACGCGCAGCACGCCGCCCGGATCGACGAGCTCATCTCCGGCTACGCCGTGGGCTGGACGCTGGACCGCATGCCCATCGCGGACCGCAACATCCTCCGGCTCGGCGCCTACGAGCTGATCTGGGAGGACGACGTGCCGGACGCGGTCGTCCTGGACGAGGCGGTGGAGATCGCCAAGGAGTTCTCCACCGACGAGTCGCCCGCGTTCGTCAACGGCCTGCTCGGCCGGCTCAAGGAGCTCAAGCCCTCCCTGCGCCGCTGACGCCGGCGGACCGCCGGCCGGGACCCGTCCCGGCGCGGCACCGCGGCCGCCCTTGCCGAAGGCCCGCGGCGGGACCCCTCCGCGGGGTCCCGCCGCGGGCCTTCGGCCGTTCCCGGCGCTCTCCCGCACCGCCGCGCTCCGCACGGGCCCCGCGCCGCCGCAGCGCCCTGCGCGGGGCCCGGAAGCGCACGGCCGGACGACGCACGGCGGTGGGACGACGCACGGGGGCCGGACAACGCACGGCGGCCGGGGTGCCCTGCCCGTCCCGGTCCGCCGGACCGGGACGGCGCGGGGGCCGGACCCGAGGGGTCAGACCGAGTCGTCCTCGCGCACCGCGCGGCGCGCGTCGGGGTTGAGCACGCCCCAGCTGATCAGCTGCTCGGTCAGGATCGACGGCGACTGGTCGTAGATCACGGCCAGCGTGCGCAGGTCGTCCTGCCGGATGGAGAGCACCTTGCCGTTGTAGTCGCCGCGCTGGCTCTGGATGGTCGCCGCGTAGCGCTGCAGCGGGCCGGCCTTCTCGGACGGGACCTGGGACAGCCGCTCCAGGTCGAGCACCAGGCGCGGCGGGGGCTCGGCGGCGCCGCCCGGGGTGCTGCCGGGGAGCAGCTCCTGCACGGGGACGCCGTAGAACTCGGCCAGTTCGGCCAGGCGCTGGACGGTCACGGCGCGGTCGCCGCGCTCGTAGGACCCGACCACGACGGCCTTCCAGCGCCCCTGGGACTTCTCCTCGACGCCGTGCAGGGAGAGGCCCTGCTGGGTGCGGATCGCGCGGAGCTTGCCCCCGAGCTGTTTCGCGTAGTCGCTGGACATTGGTCTCCCCGGACGTGGTGTTGAGGGCCGGACATGGTGTCGCGGACGTGGTGTCGGGACGGCCGGACGCGCTGTACGGGGCGGTCGGACGCACCTGTGAGGGATGGGCGGCCGGCGCGGCTGCCCCGTTGCGACGCCCGGTCCGTAACTCACTGTGAGGTTACGCAGAGTAATGTGCGTTCGTCAAGCCGAATGGTGCAGCCGTGCGAATACCCCGCCCCGGGCCGCCCCGCCGCCCGCCGCCGCCGGGCTGAGCTGCTGCTTCGCCCCGTCCGGGGCCTCCCGCCGAAACCGTCCCGGGTGCTCCTGATAAAGTGGGGCATGGCCTGCCCGCACGCCGGACAAGCCCTTTTCCAGACATCCTTTAAGGCCCGTCCCGTGAGGCGGGGAAGGAGGTCCGCTTCGGCATGACCGCATCCCAGGACACGGGCGCCGCGCCGCGCCCGCCCCACCAGGTCCTCGACGAGTCCGACATCGCCCGGGTGGTCACCCGCATCGCGCACGAGGTCGTCGAACGCGCCAAGGGCGCGGAGGACGTCGTCCTCCTCGGCATCCACACCCGCGGCGTCCACCTCGCCCGCCGGCTCCGCGCCAGGCTCGCCGCCATCACCGGCCGCGAGATCCCGCTCGGCACCCTGGACATCACCATGTACCGGGACGACCTGCGGATGAAGCCCGCCCGGGCCCTGGAGCACACCGAGATCCCGCCCGGCGGCATCGACGGCCGCCTCGTGGTCCTCGTCGACGACGTGCTCTTCTCGGGCCGCACCGTCCGCGCCGCCCTCGACGCCCTCGGCGACATCGGCCGGCCCCGCGCCGTCCAGCTCGCCGTCCTCGTCGACCGCGGCCACCGCGAACTGCCGATCCGTGCCGACTACGTGGGCAAGAACCTGCCCACCTCGCTGCGCGAGGCCGTCAAGGTCCAGCTCGCCGAGACCGACGGCCGCGACGCCGTCCTGGTCGGCGACCGCGACTACGCCGCCCTGTCCTCCCAGGCCCTGGCCGCCGGCCGGGACCCCGGGAGCGGGGACGCCCCCGACGCCGAGCAGCCGTCCGCACCGCACCTCCCGGAGTAGCAACCGCGTGAAGCGCCACCTCGTCTCCGCCGCCGACCTCACCCGCGACGACGCGCTGCTGATCCTCGACACCGCCGAGGAGATGGCCCAGGTCTCGTCCCGCGCCGTCAAGAAGCTGCCGACCCTGCGCGGCCGCACCGTCGTCAACCTCTTCTTCGAGGACTCCACCCGCACCCGCACCTCCTTCGAGATCGCCGAGAAGCGGCTCTCCGCCGACGTCGTCAACTTCTCCGCGAAGGGCTCCTCGGTCTCCAAGGGCGAGTCCCTCAAGGACACCGCCCTCACCCTCCAGGCCATGGGCGCCGACGCCGTCGTCATCCGGCACGGCGCCTCCGGCGCCCCGCTGCGCCTCGCGCAGTCCGACTGGCTGCACGGCAGCGTCATCAACGCCGGCGACGGCACCCACGAGCACCCCACGCAGGCCCTGCTCGACGCCTTCACCATGCGCCGCCACCTGAACCCCGGCGCCGGCCGCGACCTGGCGGGCCGCCGCGTGACGATCGTCGGCGACATCCTGCACAGCCGCGTCGCCCGCTCCAACGTGCTGCTGCTGAGCACCCTGGGCGCCGAGGTCACCCTGGTCGCCCCGCCGACCCTGGTGCCGATCGGCGTCGAGAGCTGGCCCTGCGAGGTCTCCTACGACCTGGACGCCGTCCTCGCCAAGACCGACGCCCTGATGATGCTGCGCGTCCAGCGCGAGCGGATGAACGCCGCCTTCTTCCCCACCGAGCGCGAGTACTCCCGCCGCTACGGCCTGGACGGCATCCGCATGGCGGCCCTGCCGGGGCACGCCATCGTGATGCACCCCGGCCCGATGGTCCGCGGCATGGAGATCACCGCCGACGTCGCCGACTCGCCCCGCTGCACCGTCGTCGAGCAGGTCGCCAACGGCGTCAGCGTCCGCATGGCCGTCCTGTACCTGCTGCTCGGCGGCGCCACCCCCGCCGACGGCGCCCCCGCCGGCCCCACCGCCGCCGCCGACGCCCCCGCCGGCCCCACCGCCGCCGACGCCCCCGCCGCCCCCGCCGCCGAGGAGAGCACCCCGTGACCACCCACCTCATCCGCAACGCCCGCATCCTCGGCGGGGACCCGCAGGACGTCCTGATCGCCGACGGGGTCGTCCGCGAGGTCGGCACCGGCCTCGGCGGCGCCGACACCGAGACCGACGCCACCGGCCTGGTCCTCCTCCCGGGCCTGGTCGACCTCCACACCCACCTGCGCGAGCCCGGGCGCGAGGACGCCGAGACCGTCCTCACCGGCACCCGCGCCGCGGCCCGCGGCGGCTACACCGCCGTCCACGCCATGGCCAACACCTTCCCCGTCGCCGACACCGCCGGCGTCGTGGAGCAGGTCTGGCGCCTCGGCCGCGCCTCCGGCTACTGCGACGTGCAGCCGGTCGGCGCCGTCACCGTCGGCCTGGAGGGCAAGCAGCTCGCCGAGCTCGGCGCCATGCACGACTCCGCCGCGGGCGTCCGGGTCTTCTCCGACGACGGCAAGTGCGTCGACGACGCCGTGATCATGCGCCGCGCCCTGGAGTACGTGAAGGCCTTCGACGGCGTCGTCGCCCAGCACGCCCAGGAGCCCCGCCTCACCGAGGGCGCCCAGATGAACGAGGGCGCCGTCTCCGGCGAGCTGGGCCTCGGCGGCTGGCCCGCCGTCGCCGAGGAGGCGATCATCGCCCGCGACGTGCTGCTCGCCGCCCACGTCGGCTCCCGCCTGCACGTCTGCCACGTCTCCACCGCCGGCTCCGTCGAGATCATCCGCTGGGCCAAGGCCAAGGGCTGGGACGTCACCGCCGAGGTCACCCCCCACCACCTGCTCCTCACCGACGAGCTGGTCCGCTCCTACGACCCGGTCTACAAGGTCAACCCGCCGCTGCGCACCGCCGCCGACGTGGCCGCCCTGCGCGAGGCCCTGGCCGACGGCACCATCGACGCCGTCGCCACCGACCACGCCCCGCACCCCGCGGAGGACAAGGACTGCGAGTGGGCCGTCGCCGCCATGGGCATGGTCGGCCTGGAGACCGCGCTCTCCGTCGTCCAGCACACCATGGTCGACACCGGCCTGCTGGACTGGGCCGGCGTCGCCGACCGCATGTCCTTCCGGCCCGCCCGGATCGGCCGCCTCGCCGGCCACGGCCGCCCCGTCTCGCCGGGTGAGCCGGCCAACCTCGTCCTGGTCGACCCCGCGTACCGTGGAACGGTGACCCCCGAGAGCTTCGCCACCCGCAGCCGCAACACCCCCTACCGCGGCCTGGAGCTGCCCGGACGGGTCCGCGCGACCTTCCTGCGCGGCGTGCCGACCGTCGTCGACGGCGAGCCGGTGGCGCCCGAGGCCGTCGCCGGGGGCGCGGCGTGACCCTCCCGAGCGCACCCCTCGCCCTCCTCGCGGAGGCCCCGCACTCCGCACCGGTCCGGCACTGGGAGCAGTACCTGGGCTGGAGCGCCGGGCTCGTCCTCCTCGTCGTCCTCGTCTACTGGCTGATGCGCCAGGGCTGGAACTGGCGCTCCACCCTCCAGTCCGACCTGCCGCCGCTGCCCGAGCCCCCCGAGGACCCGGGACCGGTCCTCCTCACCGCCACCGGCCGCTACCACGGCACCACCCGGGCGGGGGAGTGGCTGGAGCGGATCGTCGCCCACGGCCTGGGGGCCCGCAGCCTCGCCGAGCTCACCCTCACCGAGCGCGGCCTGCTCGCCCGCCGCCCCGGCGCCGGGGACCTGTGGATCCCCGCCGGGGACCTGGCCGGCGCCCGCACCGACTCCGGGATCGCCGGCAAGGTCGTCCCCTCCGGGCTGCTGGTCGTCACCTGGCGCCTCGGCGACACGCGCCTCGACTCCGGCTTCCGCGCCGACCACCCCGACCAGCACCCCGCGTGGGTCGCCGCGATCGACCGCATCGCCGCCGCCGCCCCCGCCGCACGACACGACACGGAAGGCACGTCATGACCGCACCCGCCCCCGCCACGCAGGCCCGGCCGTCGGCCGGGCAGCGCCGCGCCGCCCGCCGGGAGCGCGTCCCGGCCGTCCTCGTCCTGGAGGACGGGCGCACCTTCCGCGGCCAGGCGTACGGCGCCGTCGGCGAGACCTTCGGCGAGGCGGTCTTCAACACCGGCATGACCGGCTACCAGGAGACCCTCACCGACCCCTCGTACCACCGCCAGGTGGTCGTGATGACCGCCCCGCACGTCGGCAACACCGGCGTCAACGACGAGGACCCCGAGTCGTCCCGCATCTGGGTCGCCGGCTACGTGGTCCGCGACCCCGCCCGGGTGCCCTCCAACTGGCGCTCGGTGCGCTCCCTGGACGACGAGCTGGAGCGGCAGGGCGTCGTCGGCATCAGCGGCATCGACACCCGCGCCCTCACCCGCCACCTGCGCGAGCGCGGCGCCATGCGCGTCGGCATCTTCTCCGGCCCGGCGCTCGCGGCCGCCGCCGACGACGCCGCGCTGCTGGAGCGGGTCCGGCGGGCCCCGCAGATGACGGGCGCCGACCTCTCCGCCGAGGTCGCCACCGCCGAGCCGTACGTCGTGCCCGCCCTCGGGCCCGACGGCCAGGCCCTGCCCCTGGGCACCGCGCGGTTCACCGTCGCCGCCCTCGACCTCGGCATCAAGGCCATGACCCCGCAGCGGATGGCCGAGCGCGGCATCGAGGTGCACGTGCTGCCCGCCACCGCCACCCTGGAGGAGGTGTACGCCGTCGAACCCGACGGCGTGTTCCTCTCCAACGGCCCCGGCGACCCCGCCACCGCCGACCTCACCGTGGTCCGCGGCGTGCTGGAGCGGAGGACCCCGCTCTTCGGCATCTGCTTCGGCAACCAGCTCCTCGGCCGCGCCGTCGGCTTCGGCACCTACAAGCTGAAGTACGGCCACCGCGGCATCAACCAGCCCGTGCAGGACCGCGCCACCGGCACGGTGGAGGTCACCGCGCACAACCACGGCTTCGCCGTGGACGCGCCCCTCGACCGGGTCACCGACACCCCCTACGGCCGGGTCGAGGTCTCCCACGTCTGCCTCAACGACGACGTGGTCGAGGGCCTGCGCCTGCTCGACACCCCCGCCTTCAGCGTCCAGTACCACCCCGAAGCGGCCGCCGGCCCGCACGACGCCGCCTACCTGTTCGACCGCTTCGTGAAGCTCATGGAGGGCCAGCGTGCCTAAGCGCACCGATATCCAGTCCGTCCTGGTCATCGGCTCCGGCCCGATCGTCATCGGCCAGGCCGCCGAGTTCGACTACTCCGGCACCCAGGCCTGCCGCGTCCTCAAGGCCGAGGGCCTGCGGGTCGTCCTGGTCAACTCCAACCCGGCGACGATCATGACCGACCCGGAGATCGCCGACGCCACCTACGTCGAGCCGATCACCCCGGAGTTCGTCGAGAAGATCATCGCCAAGGAGCGGCCCGACGCGCTGCTCCCCACCCTCGGCGGCCAGACCGCGCTCAACACCGCCGTCTCCCTCGCCAAGAACGGCGTCCTGGAGAAGTACGGCGTCGAGCTGATCGGCGCCAACATCGAGGCCATCGAGAAGGGCGAGGACCGCGAGCGCTTCAAGGCCGTCGTCGAGGCCGTGAAGGCGAAGACCGGCCACGGCGAGTCCGCCCGCTCGGTCATCTGCCACACCATGGACGAGGTCATGGCGGGCGTGGAGACCCTCGGCGGCTACCCTGTCGTCGTCCGCCCCTCCTTCACCATGGGCGGCGCCGGCTCCGGCTTCGCCCACGACGAGGAGGACCTGCGCCGCATCGCCGGCCAGGGCCTCGCCCTCTCGCCGACCACCGAGGTGCTCCTGGAGGAGTCCATCCTCGGCTGGAAGGAGTACGAGCTGGAGCTGATGCGCGACCGCAACGACAACGTCGTGGTCGTCTGCTCCATCGAGAACTTCGACCCGATGGGCGTCCACACCGGCGACTCCATCACCGTCGCCCCCGCGATGACGCTGACCGACCGCGAGTACCAGGTGCTGCGCGACGTCGGCATCGCCGTCATCCGCGAGGTCGGCGTCGACACCGGCGGCTGTAACATCCAGTTCGCGGTCGACCCCGAGGACGGCCGGGTCATCGTCATCGAGATGAACCCCCGCGTCTCCCGCTCCTCCGCGCTCGCCTCCAAGGCCACCGGCTTCCCGATCGCCAAGATCGCCGCCAAGCTCGCCGTCGGCTACACCCTCGACGAGATCCCCAACGACATCACCGAGCAGACCCCGGCCTCCTTCGAGCCCACCCTCGACTACGTCGTGGTGAAGGTGCCGCGGTTCGCCTTCGAGAAGTTCCCCTCCGCCGACGCCTCCCTCACCACCACCATGAAGTCGGTGGGCGAGGCCATGGCCCTGGGCCGCAACTTCCCCGAGGCGCTCAACAAGGCGCTGCGCTCCCTGGAGAAGAAGGACTCCGAGTTCACCTGGACGGGCGAGCCCGGCGACAAGGACGAGCTGCTCGCCACGGCGCGGACCCCCACCGACGGCCGCATCAACACCGTCATGGAGGCCATCCGGGCCGGGGCCACCCCCGAGGAGGTCTTCGAGGCCACCCGGATCGACCCGTGGTTCGTCGACCAGCTCTTCCTCCTCGACGAGATCGCCGCCGAGCTCGCCGAGGCCCCCGAGCTCACCCCCGGGCTGCTGCGCCACGCCAAGCGGCACGGCTTCTCCGACCGGCAGATCGGCGGGATCCGCGGCCTGAGCGCCGACGTGGTCCGCGAGGTCCGGCACGCCCTCGGCATCCGCCCGGTGTACAAGACCGTCGACACCTGCGCCGCCGAGTTCGCCGCCCGCACGCCGTACTTCTACTCCTCCTACGACGAGGAGACCGAGGTCGCGCCGCGCGAGAAGCCCGCCGTGGTCATCCTCGGCTCCGGGCCCAACCGCATCGGCCAGGGCATCGAGTTCGACTACTCCTGCGTCCACGCCTCCTTCGCGCTCGCCGAGGCCGGCTACGAGACCGTGATGGTCAACTGCAACCCGGAGACCGTCTCCACGGACTACGACACCTCCGACCGGCTCTACTTCGAGCCGCTCACCCTGGAGGACGTCCTGGAGGTCGTCCACGCCGAGCAGCAGGCCGGCCCGCTCGCCGGCGTCATCGTCCAGCTCGGCGGCCAGACCCCGCTCGGCCTCGCCCAGGCGCTCAAGGACAACGGCGTGCCGATCGTCGGCACCTCCCCGGAGGCCATCCACCTCGCCGAGGAGCGCGGCGCCTTCGGCCGCGTGCTGCGCGACGCGGGCCTGCCCGCCCCCAAGCACGGCACCGCCTTCTCCTTCGAGGAGGCCAAGGCCATCGCCGACGAGATCGGCTACCCGGTCCTGGTCCGCCCGTCCTACGTGCTCGGCGGCCGCGGCATGGAGATCGTCTACGACGAGCCGTCGCTGGCCGCGTACCTGGAGCGCCACGCCGGCCTGATCTCCGAGCACCCGGTGCTGGTGGACCGCTTCCTCGACGACGCCGTGGAGATCGACGTCGACGCGCTCTACGACGGCGCCGAGCTCTACCTCGGCGGCGTCATGGAGCACATCGAGGAAGCCGGCATCCACTCCGGCGACTCCGCCTGCGCGCTGCCCCCGATCACCCTCGGCGGCCACGACATCAAGCGGCTGCGGGCCTCCACCGAGGCCATCGCCAGGGGCGTCGGGGTGCGCGGACTGATCAACATCCAGTTCGCCATGGCCGGGGACATCCTCTACGTGCTGGAGGCCAACCCCCGCGCCTCGCGCACCGTGCCGTTCACCTCCAAGGCCACCGCCGTGCCGCTGGCCAAGGCCGCCGCCCGCGTCTCGCTCGGCGCCACCATCGCCCAGCTGCGCGCCGAGGGCATGCTCCCGGCCGAGGGCGACGGCGGCACCCTGCCGCTGGAGTGCCCGGTCGCGGTCAAGGAGGCCGTGATGCCGTGGAGCCGCTTCCGCGACGCCTCCGGCCGCGGCGTGGACACCGTCCTCGGCCCGGAGATGCGCTCCACCGGCGAGGTCATGGGCCTGGACTCGGTCTTCGGCACCGCGTACGCCAAGTCCCAGGCCGGCGCCTACGGCGCGCTGCCGCTCAAGGGCCGCGTCTTCGTCTCGGTCGCCAACCGCGACAAGCGCAGCCTGGTCTTCCCCGCCCGCGCCCTGGTCGAGCTCGGCTTCGAGCTGCTCGCCACCTCCGGCACCGCCGAGGTGCTGCAGCGCAACGGCATCCCCTCCACCGTGGTGCGCAAGCACAGCGAGGGAGAGGGCCCGAACGGCGAGAGGACCATCGTGCAGCTCATCCACGACGGCGGGGTCGACCTGATCATCAACACCCCGTTCGGGACCGGCGGCCGCCTCGACGGCTACGAGATCCGCACCGCCTCCGTCGCCCGCGGCGTGCCCTGCCTGACCACGGTCCAGGCCATGGGCGCGGCCGTCCAGGGCATCGACGCCCTGATCCGCGGCGACGTCGGCGTCATGTCGCTGCAGGAGCACGCGGCGCTGCTGAACGCGGCCCGGCAGAAGCAGTAGCGCGACCCGTGGGGGGCACGCCGTACCGACGGGGTGCCCCCCACAGTCCTGCCCGGCCCCGCCCCGGGTCCCGGACCCCACCGCCCGGCCCCCCGCACCCCGGCCGGCCCGCCCGGCCCCCTCCGCCGGCCCCCTCCGCCCGGCCCACCGGAAGGCACCGCCCCGTGTACCGCCTCCTCTTCGACCTCCTCTTCCGCCGCATGGACCCCGAGAAGGCTCACCACCTGGCCTTCGGCTGGATCCGCGCCGCCTCCGCCGTCCCCGGCCTGCGCACCCTGGTCCGCCGGGTGCTCGCCCCCCGCGACCCCGCGCTGCGGGTGACCGCCCTCGGCCTGGACATGCCCGGCCCCTTCGGCCTGGCCGCGGGCTTCGACAAGAACGCCGTCGGCATCGACGGCCTCGCCATGGCCGGCTTCGACCACGTCGAGATCGGCACCGTCACCGGGCAGCCCCAGCCCGGCAACCCCGCCCCGCGCCTCTTCCGCCTCGTCGAGGACCGCGCCCTGGTCAACCGGATGGGCTTCAACAACGACGGCTCCGCCGCCGTCGCCGCCCGCCTCGCCGCCCGGCCCCGCACCTCCACCGTCGTCGGCGTCAACATCGGCAAGACCAAGGCCGTCCCGGAGGCGGAGGCCGTCGCCGACTACGTCACCAGCACCGAGCGCTTGGCCCGCCACGCCGACTACCTCGTCGTCAACGTCAGCTCGCCCAACACCCCCGGGCTGCGGAACCTCCAGGCCGTCGACCAGCTCCGCCCGCTGCTCACCGCCGTCCGCGAGGCCGCCGACCGCTCCACCGACCGCCGGGTCCCGCTGCTGGTGAAGATCGCCCCCGACCTGGCCGACGCCGACGTCGACGCCGTCGCCGACCTCGCCCTGGAGCTGGGCCTGGACGGCGTCATCGCCACCAACACCACCATCGGCCGCGAGGGCCTGCGCACCGACGCGGCCACCGTGGCGGCGGCGGGCGCCGGCGGCCTGTCCGGCGCGCCGCTGAAGGAGCGCTCGCTGGAGGTGCTGCGCCGCCTGCACGCCCGCACCGGAGGCCGCCTCACCCTCGTCGGGGTCGGCGGCGTCGAGACCGCCGCCGACGCCTGGGAGCGCATCCTGGCCGGGGCCACCCTGGTCCAGGGCTACAGCGCCTTCATCTACCAGGGCCCCTTCTGGGCCCGGCGGGTCCACCGGGGCCTCGCCGCCCGCCTGCGGGCGAGCGGGTACGCGACCCTCGCCGACGCCGTCGGCGCCGGTGCGGCCCCCGTGTCCGCGCCGGACGGCACGTCCCCGGACGGCGCCGCCCCGAACGACCCCGCCCGCGACGAGCAGTGAGGACCCCCGTGACCGCCACCCGCAAGGCCCCCGCGCCCGCCCCGATCGCCGTCGCCCTCGACGCCCCCGACCTCGCCACCGCCACCGGCTGGGCCGAGGCCGTCGGTCCGCACGTCTCCACCGTCAAGGTGGGCCTGGAGCTGTACCTCGCCCACGGCCACGACGCCGTCCGCCGGGTGCGCGGGGCCAGCGGCGGCCGCGACCTCTTCCTCGACCTCAAGCTCCACGACATCCCCAACACCGTCGCCGGGGCCGCCCGCTCGGTCGCCGACCTCGCCCCCGCCTACCTCACGGTGCACGCCTCCGGCGGCGCCGCCATGGTCCGCGCCGCCGCCGAGGCGCTGCCGCAGACCCGGATCACCGCCGTCACCGTCCTCACCTCGATGTCCGAGGAGGACCTGGACGCGGTCGGCCTCGCCGGCCCGGCCCTCGACGCGGTGCGCCGCCTCGCCGTGCTCGCCGTCGGCGCGGGCGCCCGCGCCCTGGTCTGCTCGCCGCGCGAGGTCGCCGCGGTGCGGGCCGAGGTGGGCCCGGACGTCCACCTGGTGACCCCCGGCGTGCGTCCGGCGGGCGCGGCGCTGGGCGACCAGACCCGGGTCGCCACCCCCGAGCAGGCCCTCGCCGACGGCGCCGACCTGCTGGTCGTCGGCCGTCCGGTCACCGCCGCGGCGGACCCGGGCGCGGCGGCCGCCGCGCTCGCCGCCGCCCTCAGGGCCTGAGCCCCGGCCGGCGGGCCGGGGCGTGAGGGCCGTCACACCGGGGCCCGTCGCGGGGATGTATGCGCGGAAATGTCCTGGTCGATCTGCGCTGACCAGGACTTTTCCGTCCCTTCTCCTGACGTGGGCCCCCAGGGGGGGTAGTCTCCGGCGGTAGGTCGCAAGTGGAGCGCGTTTGTCGTTGCTCCTGCAGGTCAGAGCAGCTAGGTTCCTCTGCGATCGCTAGTTGGACATCCCATTCGTTCGAACCCTGAGGTGAACGGCGTGGCACTTCCGCCCCTGACCCCTGAACAGCGCGCTGCTGCGCTCGCCAAGGCCGCTGAGGCTCGCCGGGAGCGCGCCGAGGTGAAGAACAGGCTGAAGCACAGCGGTGCTTCGCTGAGCGAGGTCATCAAGCAGGGCCAGGAGAACGACGTCATCGGCAAGATGAAGGTCTCCGCCCTGCTCGAGTCCCTCCCCGGCGTCGGCAAGGTCCGCGCCAAGCAGATCATGGAGCGCCTCGGCATCTCCGAGTCCCGCCGCGTCCGCGGTCTCGGCTCCAACCAGATCGCCTCGCTGGAGCGCGAGTTCGGCGGCGCGACCGCCTCCTGAGGCCCCGCAGCCGCACCGGTGTCCCGGCACGCCCCGCGTCCGGGATAATCGGTGCATGAGTGAACGTCCGCGGCTGACCGTGCTCTCCGGCCCCTCCGGTGTCGGCAAGAGCACGGTCGTCGCCCATATGCGCAAGGCACACCCCGAGGTCTGGCTCTCCGTGTCGGCGACCACCCGCAGGCCCCGGCCGGGGGAGCGGCACGGTGTCCAGTACTGGTTCACCGGCGAGGACGAGTTCGGCAAGCTGGTCGCCAACGGCGAGCTGCTGGAGTGGGCCGTCTTCGCGGGCAATCGCTACGGCACCCCGCGCGGACCGGTCCTGGAGCGGCTGGAGCGCGGCGAGCCCGTGCTGCTGGAGATCGACCTCCAGGGCGCCCGCCAGGTCCGCGAGTCGATGCCCGACGCCCAGCTGGTCTTCCTCGCCCCGCCCTCCTGGGACGAACTGGTGCGCCGGCTCACCGGCCGCGGCACCGAGCCGCAGGAGGTCATCGAGGAGCGGCTGGCCGCGGCCCGGGTGGAGCTGGCGGCGGAGTCGGAGTTCGACGTGACGCTTGTCAACACCTCCGTCGAGCAGGTAGCGGCCGAACTGCTAGCCTTGATGAACGTTGTCTGATCTTTTCCACCCTTTCGGAAGGTTTCTCGCGTGTCCTCTTCCATGACCGCGCCCGAGGGCATCATCAACCCGCCGATCGACGAGCTGCTCGAGGCCACGGACTCGAAGTACAGCCTGGTGATCTACGCGGCGAAGCGTGCGCGGCAGATCAACGCCTACTACTCGCAGCTGGGCGAGGGCCTGCTGGAGTACGTCGGGCCGCTGGTCGACACCCACGTGCACGAGAAGCCGCTGTCGATCGCGCTCCGCGAGATCAACGCCGGCATGCTGACCGCCGAGGCCATCGAGACCGCTCCGTAGGGTCGCGCCTCCCTCCGCGGACGTCCGCCGCGGGTCCCGCCGTGCACCGGCGGACCCGCGGCGTCCGCATGTCCGCGCCCGGCCCGGTTCCGCGCCCGCCCCGGCCCCGTCGCGGCGGCCTCGGCGCCGCCCGTACAGTGTGGGCTGATCCCAGGAGCCACCCCCACGAGCCGGAGCCGATCAGCATGAACGGGCGCCCCGAACCCGAGCCGAGCGCGGCGGCGGAGTCCGCCGCCCAGCCGCGCGTCGTCCTCGGCGTCTGCGGCGGCATCGCCGCCTACAAGGCATGCGAGCTGCTGCGTCGCCTCACCGAGTCCGGCCACGCGGTGACGGTGGTCCCCACCGCCTCCGCGCTGCACTTCGTCGGCGAGGCGACCTGGGCCGCGCTCTCCGGCAACCGGGTGGCGACCGAGGTGTGGGAGAGCGTCCACGAGGTCCCGCACGTGCGGATCGGCCAGCAGGCCGACCTGGTGGTCGTCGCCCCCGCCACCGCCGACATGCTCGCGAGGGCCGCCCACGGCCTCGCCGACGACCTGCTCACCAACACCCTGCTGACGGCCCGCTGCCCGGTGGTCTTCGCCCCGGCCATGCACACCGAGATGTGGGAGCACCCGGCCACGCAGGAGAACGTCGCGACCCTGCGCCGCCGCGGCGCGGTCGTCCTCGACCCGGCGGTCGGCCGGCTCACCGGCGCGGACACCGGCAAGGGGCGCCTCCCGGACCCCGCTGCGATCTTCGACGCCTGCCGCCGGGTGCTCGCCCGCGGCGGCGCCCCGGCCGCCGACCTCGCCGGCCGGCACGTGGTGGTCTCCGCGGGCGGCACCCGCGAGCCGCTGGACCCGGTCCGCTTCCTCGGCAACCGCTCCTCCGGCAAGCAGGGCTACGCCCTGGCCGCCGCGGCCGCCGCCCGCGGCGCCCGGGTCACCCTGCTGGCCGCCAACACCGCCCTGCCGGACCCGGCCGGGGTGGACGTGGTCCGGGTGTCGACCGCCCTCCAGCTGCGGGAGGCCGCGCTCAAGGCCGCCGCCGACGCGGACGCCGTGGTGATGGCGGCCGCCGTCGCCGACTTCCGGCCGGCGCACTACGCCGCCGGGAAGATCAAGAAGGTGGAGGGGCGGGAGCCCGCGCCGGTCGCCCTGGAGCGCAATCCCGACATCCTCGCCGAGCTCTCCGCCGACCGCGCCCGCCCCGGCCAGGTCGTCGTCGGCTTCGCCGCCGAGACGGACGACGTGCTGGCCAACGGCCGCGCCAAGCTGGCGCGCAAGGGCTGCGACCTGCTCGTCGTCAACGAGGTGGGCGAGCACAAGGTCTTCGGCGGCGACACCAACGAGGCGGTGGTCCTCGCCGCCGACGGCACCGAGACGCCGGTCCCGTACGGGCCGAAGGACGCCCTGGCGGAGCGGGTCTGGGACCTGGTGGCGGCCCGGCTGGCCTGACCCGGCCCGGCCCCCGGGGGAGGGCGCCCGCACGGGCGGCGGCCGAACGGGTGTACGGATGGCCCAAACGTACACGTCAGGTGACCGTTCGGTCCGGATGTGCCATCCACCACCCGAGACCGCATGTCCTTTCCCAGGTCATCACGGTTAGACTCGCCCTCAGAAGTCTTTCCGGACGCCCCCGGCCCGCCGGGGGCGTTCAGTCAGCAGCCGCTGCAACCCCAGGGAGCGCTGTGTCTCGCCGCCTGTTCACCTCGGAGTCCGTCACCGAGGGCCACCCCGACAAGATCGCTGACCAGATCAGCGACACCATCCTCGACGCGCTCCTCAAGGACGACCCGTCCTCCCGGGTCGCCGTCGAGACGCTGATCACCACCGGCCAGGTGCACGTGGCCGGCGAGGTCACCACCAAGGCGTACGCGCCGATCGCGACGCTCGTCCGGGACAGGATCCTGGAGATCGGCTACGACAGCTCCAAGAAGGGCTTCGACGGCGCCTCCTGCGGCGTCTCGGTCTCCATCGGCGCGCAGTCGCCCGACATCGCCCAGGGTGTGGACGCGGCGTACGAGAACCGCGTGGAGGGCGACGACGACGAGCTGGACCGCCAGGGCGCCGGCGACCAGGGCCTGATGTTCGGCTACGCGTGCGACGACACCCCCGAGCTGATGCCGCTGCCGATCACGCTGGCCCACCGCCTGGCCCGCCGCCTCTCCGAGGTGCGCAAGAACGGGACCATCCCCTACCTGCGCCCGGACGGCAAGACCCAGGTCACCATCGAGTACGACGGCGACCGCCCGGTCCGCCTGGACACCGTGGTCGTCTCCAGCCAGCACGCCAGCGACATCGACCTGGACTCGCTGCTCGCCCCCGACATCCGCGAGTTCGTGGTGGAGCCGGAGCTGGCCCGCCTGGCGGAGGACGGCATCACGCTGGCCACCGAGGGCTACCGGCTGCTGGTCAACCCGACCGGCCGCTTCGAGATCGGCGGCCCGATGGGCGACGCCGGCCTGACCGGCCGCAAGATCATCATCGACACCTACGGCGGCATGGCCCGCCACGGCGGCGGCGCCTTCTCCGGCAAGGACCCGTCCAAGGTGGACCGCTCGGCCGCGTACGCGATGCGCTGGGTCGCCAAGAACATCGTCGCCGCGGGCCTGGCCCGCCGCGCCGAGGTCCAGGTCGCCTACGCCATCGGCAAGGCCGAGCCGGTGGGCCTCTTCGTGGAGACCTTCGGCACCGAGACCGCCCCGGTCGAGAGGATCCAGGCCGCCGTGGCCCAGGTCTTCGACCTGCGGCCGGCCGCGATCATCCGCGACCTCGACCTGCTGCGCCCGATCTACGCCCAGACGGCGGCGTACGGCCACTTCGGCCGCGACCTGCCGGACTTCACCTGGGAGCGGACCGACCGCGCCGAGGAGCTGCGCAAGGCCGTCGAGGCCTGACGCCCCCGCGGGACGCACGCTCCCGCACGGAACGCCACGGTGGCCCCGCGACGACGTCGCGGGGCCACCGCCGCGTCCGGCGCGCGCCCCCGCCGTCCGTCGCCGGACGGGACCCCGGGGGCCGCCCGGCCCGCCCCCGCCGCCGGCCGGCGCCGCCGTCCCGGCCTGTCCGTCCCGTCTGGTACCACTGGGAGCGATGAGCACCACCGACCCGCAGCAGCCCGGCCCCGTGACCGGCTCCGGGGCGGGGCCCGTGACCGGCCCCGGGCCCGGCGCGGAGGCCGCCCCGGTGACCCCCCCGGAGGCCGGACCGCCCGAGCAGCTGGCCCTGCTCCGCGCGTCCGTCCGCCGGGCGCGGCCGCGCGCCCGCGGGCCGCAGCCGCTCGCCGACGAGCTGCCCGTCGCCCGGGTGCTGGTGGACAAGGGTCTGGCCCACCTGGACCAGTACTACGACTACGCCGTGCCCGCGAAGATGGCCGGGGCCGCGCAGCCCGGCGTCCGCGTCCGGGTGCGGTTCGGCGCCCGCGTCGTGGACGGCCGCCGGGCCGGCGGCGGCCTCGTCGACGGGTACGTCGTCGAGCGCCGCGCCGCCTCCGACTACCCCGGCCCGCTCGCCCCGCTCTCCCAGGTGCTCTCGCCCGAGCCGGTCCTCACGCCCGCCCTGCTCCGCCTGTGCCGGGCCGTCGCCGACCGGTACGCGGGCACCCTCGCCGACGTGCTCAGCCTCGCCGTACCGCCCCGCCACGCCCGGGCCGAGGCCGACCCCTCGCCGGACCCGCTGCCCGCCCCGCCCGCGCCCGCGCCGGGCGGCTGGGCCCGCTACCCCGCCGGTCCGGCCTTCCTCGACGCCCTCGCCGCCGGGCGGTCCCCACGCGCCGTGTGGACCGCCCTGCCCGGCCCCCAGTGGCCCGAGGAGGTCGCCCGCGCGGCCGCCGCCACCCTCGCCTCGGGACGCGGCGTCCTCGTCGTGCTGCCCGACGGCCGCGCCACCGCCCGCGTCGACGCCGCCCTCGCCGCCGTCCTCGGCCCCGGCCGCCACACCGCCCTCACCGCCGAGCTCGGCCAGGAGGAGCGCTACCGCCGCTGGCTCGCCGTCAGCCGCGGCTCCGTCCGCGCCGTCGCCGGCACCCGCGCCGCGATGTTCGCGCCCGTCCGCGACCTCGGCCTGCTCGTCGTCTGGGACGACGGCGACTCCAGCCACTCCGACCTGCACGCCCCCCATCCGCACGCCCGCGACGTCGCCCTGATGCGGGCCGCCGAGGAGGGCGCCGGCGTGCTGATCGGCGGCTTCGCCGTGACCGTGGAGGCCGCCCGGCTCGTCGCCACCCGGTGGGCCAGGCCGCTGGTCCCCGACCGGGACGGGCTCCGCCGCGCCGCGCCCCTGGTCCGCACCGTCGACGACCGCGACCTGGACCGCGACGGGGCCGCCCGGGCCGCCCGCCTGCCCACCCTCGCCTGGCGGACCGCCCGCGACGCCCTCGCCCGCGGCCCGGTCCTCGTCCAGGTGCCGCGCCGCGGCTACGTGCCCCGGCTCGCCTGCGCCCGCTGCCGCGAGCAGGCCCGCTGCGCCCACTGCGCCGGCCCGCTGGAGGCCCGCGGCGGCGACGGGCTGCTGCACTGCGTCTGGTGCGGGCGCCCCGAGGCCGACTGGCACTGCCCCGAGTGCGGCTCCTTCCGGCTGCGCGCCCAGGTGGTCGGCGCCCGCCGCACCGCGGACGAGCTCGGGCGCGCCTTCCCCGCCGTCCCGGTGCGGACCTCCGGGCGGGACGCGGTCCTCGCCGCGGTGTCCGGCGAACCGGCCCTCGTCGTGGCCACCCCCGGCGCCGAACCCGTCGCCGACGGCGGCTACGCCGCCGCCCTGCTGCTCGACGGCTGGGCCCTGCTGAACCGGCCCGACCTGCGGGCGGGGGAGGAGGCGCTGCGCCGCTGGCTGGGCGCCGCCGCCCTGGTGCGGCCGCACGCCGAGGGCGGGACGGTGGTGGTCGTCGCCGAGCCGACGCTGCGGCCCGTCCAGGCCCTGGTGCGGTGGGACCCGGCCGGACACGCCGCCACCGAGCTCCAGGAGCGGGAGCAGCTCGGCTTCCCGCCGGTCTCCCGGATGGCCGCGGTCACCGGGTCGCCGGCCGCCGTCGCCGACCTGCTCGCCCTCACCCGGCTGCCCGAGGGCGCGGACGTCCTCGGGCCGGTGCCCGTCCCCGGGCCGCCCGAGGCCGGGGGGGAGCCGCAGCAGCGGGCGCTGGTCCGCGTCCCCCCGGGGCAGGGCGGTGCGCTCGCCGCCGCCCTCAAGGCCGCCCGGGTGGCCCGGCTCGCCCGCAAGCAGCCCGAGCCCGTGCGGATCCGCATCGACCCGCCGGACATCGGCTGACGGCGGCCGCGTCCGCGGCGGCGCGGGAGCCCGGCGCGGGCCGCCGCGTCCGGCCTGCGGACGGCCCGCGTCCGGACGTCGGCCGCCGCGCCCGGCGCGGGCCGGACCGTCCCGGCCCGCGCCCCGGGGAGCCCCGTCAGTGCACCGGCCGCTGCAGCGGCCGGATAGAGCCCGCCTGCCGGGCCGGCGGGATCACGGCGGACCGGGCGGCGGCCGCCACCGGCTGGGGCGCCGTCGGCTGGTGCGGCACGGACGGCACCGCCGGCGGACCGTCCGCAGGCCCGGCGGGTGCGGGCACCGGGCCCCCCGCGGCCTGGCCCACCGGTGTGCGGCGCATGCCGTAGCGGCGGTGCACCGCCTGCTTGGTCACGCCCAGGGCCGAACCCACCGAGTCCCACGAGAACCCCAGCGAGCGGTCGAACTCCACCGCCGCGCCCACCAGCGATTCGATGCTGTCCCGCAGCTCCTGCGCCAGCCGTACGGTCGGCGCGGGCGCCCGTCCGTACACCACGAAGCCGGTGGAGCCGCCGGCCCTGCGCGGCCGGTAGACGTTGCCCAGCTGGGCGGTGAGCGTCCGCAGCGCGTCCACCTGGCGGCGCACTCTCTCGATGTCGCGGACGAGCAGGTGCAGGCTGGCCCGAGCCCGGGCGTCGTGTGTCGTGTGGTCGGCCATAGAACCGGAGCCTCCAGGACGGCGGGGAGCGGCCGGGGCGCTGCTGCCACGGCCGGATCCGTCCGCGCGGTCAATCTCGCCTTGACCAACGCCCGACCCGCCCCCTGGTCACGCTTTCGGCGGAACCGGTACGGGAGCCGCCCCCGGTCCCGCCCCTCCCGCACCCGCGCCCGCCCGGCCGCCCGCCGCCCGCCCGGCCCGGCCCGGCCGCCGCCCGTGCGGAACGGCGGCCCCGTCCCCGTAGACTGGTACGCCGTCCCTGCCTCGACCCGACGGGAGCACCCTCCGGTGGCGATACAGCCGATCCGCATCTTCGGCGACCCGGTCCTGCGCACCCCGGCCCGGCCGGTGACCACCTTCGACAAGGAGCTGCGCACCCTGGTCAAGGACCTCACGGACACCATGCTGGACGCGCCCGGCGCGGGCCTGGCCGCCCCCCAGCTCGGCGTCTCGCTGCGGGTCTTCACCTACGTCGTCGACGGCGAGATCGGCCACCTGGTCAACCCCGACCTGTCGCTCACCGACGAGGAGCAGGAGGGCCCCGAGGGCTGCCTCTCCCTGCCCGGCCTGACGTTCGACACCCGCCGCGCGTACGGCGTGGTCGCCCGCGGCCTCAACATGCACGGCGACCCGGTGACCGTCGAGGGCACGCAGCTGCTGGCCCGCTGCATCCAGCACGAGACGGACCACCTCGACGGCATCATCTTCATCGACCGCCTCGACCGCGAGCAGCGCAAGGCGGCGCTGCGGGCCATCCGCGAGGCCGAGTGGTCCGGCGGTCCGGCCCCGCAGGTGAAGGTCTCCCCGCACAGCACCTTCGGCGGCGCCCGCTAGCCCCGTCCCGCCGGCCGGCCGGCCCCGCGCCCGTCCCGCCCGCTCCGACCCAGCCCGCTCCGCCCCAGGAAGGCCCCACCCCCGCATGAGGCTCGTCTTCGCCGGCACCCCCGAGGTCGCCGTCCCCGCGCTGGAGGCCCTGCTCGCCTCCGACCGGCACCAGGTCGCAGCGGTCGTCACCCGGCCCGACGCGCCCGCCGGACGCGGCCGCCGCCTGGTGGCGAGCCCGGTCGCCCAGCGGGCCGAGGAGGCGGGCGTCGAGGTCCTCAAGCCCGCCCGTCTCCGCGACCCGGACTTCCTGGAGCGGCTGGCCGCCATCGCCCCGGACTGCTGCCCGGTGGTCGCGTACGGGGCGCTGCTGCCCCGGGCCGCCCTCGACGTCCCGCGGCTGGGCTGGGTCAACCTGCACTTCTCGCTGCTGCCCGCCTGGCGCGGCGCCGCCCCGGTGCAGCACGCGGTGATGGCCGGCGACGAGGTCACCGGCGCCTCCACCTTCCTCATCGAGGAGGGCCTGGACTCCGGGCCGGTCTACGGCGTCCTCACCGAGGAGATCCGCCCCACCGACACCAGCGGCGAACTCCTCGACCGCCTCTCCCGCTCGGGCGCCCGGCTGCTGGCCGCCACCATGGACGGCATCGAGGACGGCTCCCTGCACGCCGTCCCGCAGCCCGCCGACGGCGTCACCCTCGCCCCGAAGATCACCGTCGAGGACGCGCGCGTCGACTGGAGGGCCCCCGCCCTGCGGGTCGACCGCGTGGTGCGCGGCTGCGCCCCCGCTCCCGGCGCCTGGACCGTCTTCCGGGGCGAGCGCCTCAAGCTCGCCGGGCCCGTCCGGCTGCTCACCGACCGCGCGGAGCTGGCCCCCGGCGAACTGGCCGTCGCCAAGAACAGCGTGCGGGTCGGCACCGGCAGCCACGAGGTCGAGCTGGGCGACGTCCAGCCGCAGGGCAAGAGGCGGATGGGCGCGGGAGACTGGGCCAGGGGCGTCCGCATCGGGTCGGGCGAGTTCCTGGGCGCCTGACCGGGCCGCCCGCCCCAGCCCCACCGGACCCGCACCCCTTCCCGCCCCCGCCTGCCCGCACCGCCGTACTGAACCCGCACCGCCGCACCGAACCCGCACCGCCGCACCGAACCCGCACCGCCGTACTGAACCCGCACCGCCGCACCGAACCCGCACCGCCGCACCGATCCGTGATCCGACGCACCTTCCCGCGAGGCCCCGCATGACCACCCCGCCCCCCGCCCGCGGCCGCCGCGCCCCGCGCCCGTACCGCCGCCCCAAGAAGGACGCGGCGCGCATGGTCGCCTTCGAGGCGCTGCGCGCCGTCGACGAGCGCGACGCCTACGCCAACCTGATCCTGCCCTCCCTGCTCCGCGAGGCCGAGCGCAGGAGCGGCCTCGACCGCCGCGACGCCGCCCTGGCCACCGAGCTGGTCTACGGCGCGCTGCGCCGCCAGGGCACCTACGACGCCGTCGTCGCGGCCTGCGTCGACCGGCCGCTGCGCGAGGTCGACCCGCCGGTCCTGGACGTCCTCGTCCTCGGCGCCCACCAGCTGCTCGGCACCCGCATCCCCCCGCACGCCGCCGTCTCCGCCACCGTGGAGCTGGCCCGGGTGGTGCTCGGCGACGGCCGCGCCAAGTTCGTCAACGCCGTGCTGCGCCGCATCGCCGCCCGCGACCTCGACGGCTGGCTGGCCGAGGTCGCCCCGCCCTACGAGAAGGACGCCGAGGACCACCTCGCCGTCGTCCACTCCCACCCCCGCTGGGTGGTCTCCGCCCTCTGGGACTCCCTCGGCCGCTGGCAGCCCGACGCCTCCGGCCGCGCCGGCATCGAGGACCTGCTCGAGGCCGACAACGCCCGGCCCGAGGTCACCCTGGTCGCCCGCCCCGGCCGCTCCACCGCCGACGAGATCCGCGCCTCCCTGCCCGAGGAGACGACCGCGCCCGGCCGCTGGTCCCCGTACGCGGTCCGCCTCGCCGAGGGCGGCGACCCGGCGGCCGTCGACGCCGTCCGCGAGAACCGGGCCGGCGTCCAGGACGAGGGCAGCCAGCTCGTCGCCGCCGCCCTGGCCGCCGCGCCCCTGGACGGCCCCGACCGGCTCTGGCTGGACGGCTGTGCGGGCCCCGGCGGCAAGGCCGCCCTGCTCGCCGCCCTCGCCGCCGGCCGCGGCGCCGCCCTGGTCGCCTCCGAGAAGCAGCCGCACCGCGCCCGCCTGGTCGCCCGCGCCCTGGACGGCAACCCCGGCCCGTACGCCGTCGTCACCGCCGACGGCACCCGCCCGGCGTGGCGGCCCGGCACCTTCGACCGGGTCCTGGTCGACGTGCCCTGCTCCGGCCTCGGCGCGCTGCGCCGCCGCCCGGAGGCCCGCTGGCGCCGCCGCCCCGACGACCTGGCCGCCTTCGGCCCGCTCCAGCGCGGCCTGCTGCGCTCCGCCCTGGACGCGGCCCGGCCCGGCGGCGTCGTCGGGTACGCCACCTGCTCCCCGCACCTGGCCGAGACCCGCTCCGTCGTCGACGACGTGCTGCGCGGCCGCACCGACACCGAGTGGATCGACGCCCGCCCGCTGCTGCCCGGACTCCCCGGCCTCGGCGACGGCCCGGACGTCCAGCTCTGGCCGCACCTGCACGGCACCGACGCGATGTACCTGGCGCTGCTGCGCCGCACGTCCTGACAGGCCCCGTCGCCCTTCCCGCGACCGGGACCCCGCCACCCGACCCCGCCGGCGCCCGCCGGCGGGGTCGGGTGCCCTCCGCCGCCTTCCGGCCCCTTCCGCCGCGCCCCTCGCGTGACGCCGCCTCCCGGCCCCTTCCGCCGCGCCCCCGCGTGACGTGCCACCCCTCTGCCGCGACGCCCCGCAATCCGCTGTGACCTGCACTGAGACGGTCGTCACCACGGCGCGGTGTTCCGGCCCGCCGTCAGTGGGCAGGTCTACACTCGGCCACTTCCCTCGGCGCGCCGCGACGGGGGAGGAGCGGCCGCCGCCGTGCCCGACCGACCTACCCGAAGGACGACCGCCGCTTTGATACGTTTTGAATCCGTCACGAAGCGCTACCCGGACGGCACGGTCGCGGTCGACGGGCTCTCCCTGGAGATGCCCGACCGGTCGATCACGGTCCTGGTCGGCCCGTCCGGCTGCGGCAAGACCACCTCGCTGCGCATGGTCAACCGCATGATCGAGCCCACCGGCGGCCGCATCCTGCTGGACGGCGCCGACCTGCGGGAGCAGCCGGTCCACGGCCTGCGCCGCTCCATGGGCTACGTCATCCAGCACGCCGGGCTCTTCCCGCACCGCACCGTCGCCGACAACATCGCCACCGTCCCCCGCCTGCTCGGCTGGGACCGGCGCCGCGCCCGTGCCCGCTCCCTGGAGCTGATGGAGCGGGTGGGCCTGGACACCGCCATGGCCGGCCGCTACCCGTACCAGCTCTCCGGCGGCCAGCAGCAGCGCGTGGGCGTGGCCCGGGCCCTCGCCGCCGACCCGCCGGTCCTGCTCATGGACGAGCCCTTCTCGGCGGTGGACCCCGTCGTCCGCAAGGGCCTCCAGGAGGAGCTGCTGCGGATCCAGGCGGAGCTGGGCAAGACCATCGTCTTCGTCACCCACGACATCGACGAGGCGATCCGCCTCGGCGACATGGTCGCGGTGCTGCGCACCGGCGGGCGCCTCGCCCAGTTCGCACCGCCCGACCGGCTGCTCTCCGCCCCCGCCGACGCCTTCGTCGAGGACTTCCTCGGCGCTGACCGCGGCATCCGGCGGCTCTCCTTCTTCGCCGCCTCCGGCCTGGAGCTCACCACCGCCCCCGTCGTCCGCGACGACGCCCCCGCCGGGGACCCGGCCGGAGCGGCGGCCGACCGCGGCGGTGCGCCGTACCTGCTGGTCACCGACGCCGAGGGCCGTCCCCTCGGCTGGGCCGACCCGGCCCGCCGCGCCGCCGGCGACCGGGAGCTGGTCCCGTACGGCCGCACCTTCGAGGCGGGCCGCGGCTCGCTGCGCTCCGCCCTGGACAGCGCCGTCCTCTCGCCGACCGGCTGGGCCGTCGGCGTCGACGGCGACGGCCGGGTGGTCGGCGTGGCCTCCCAGGAGGCCGTCGCCGCCGCGATCCGCGCGGCGCACGCCGCCGGACGGTACCCGGAGGCCGAGGGCGCCGACGACGCGGACGCGCGCGACGGGGGCGCGCCCGAGGGCACCGAGCCCGCCGGGGTCGCGTGATGGACGAGTTCTTCCGCATGCCCAGCGACCTCCAGCACAGCTACCTCGGCCTCGTCGGGTGGCACCTGGAGGAGGCGCTGGTCCCGGTCCTCGCCGGACTGCTGCTGTCCCTGCCCCTCGCCCAGCTCTGCGTCCGGTTCCCCCGGCTGTACCCGCCGGTGCTCTGGACGACCACGGTGCTGTACGCGGTCCCGTCCCTGGCCTTCTTCGTCCTGCTCATCGACTGGACCGGCCAGAGCGAGGTCACCGTGATGATCCCGCTCGCCCTCTACAGCCTGGTGGTCCTGGTGCCCGCGATCGTCGACGGCGTCCGCTCGGTGCCGGAGGAGACCCACGCCGCCGCCACCGCGATGGGCTTCGGCCCGCTCCGCCGCTACCTCCAGGTCGAGCTGCCGATCGCCGTGCCCGCGGTCTTCGCCGGCCTCCGGGTCGCCACCGTCTCCAGCATCAGCCTGGTCAGCGTCGGCGCCCTCATCGGCAACCAGGGCGCGCTCGGCAACCTGCTCGCGGACGCGATGTCCTACCACCGCCCGGAGCTCGCGGTCACCTCGGTGGCCACCACCGCGCTGCTGGCCGTCGCCGCCGACGCCCTCCTGGTGCTCTGCCGCCGCCTGCTCACCCCCTGGTCGCCGGACCGCCGCAGGCGGACGGCGGCGCCGCGGCCCGCGGCCGTGCCCGCCGCCCCGGCCGTGGAGGAGGCCCGGTGAACCTCCTCCACTTCGTCACCGACTTCTTCGGCCGCAGCGGCCAGTGGCACGGCTACGACGGCATCCCGCAGCGCCTGGCGGAGCACCTGGAGTACTCCCTGCTGGCCCTCCTGCTCGCCGCGGCCGTCGCCCTCCCGGTCGGCCTGGTCACCGGGCACACCGGGCGCGGCGGCAACGCGCTGGCCATGCTGGCCACCGCCGGGCGCGCGCTGCCCAGCTTCGGCCTGCTGGTGCTGCTCTTCACGGTCATGGGCCTCGGCCTGGCGCCGGTGATGATCCCGCTCGTCGTGCTGGCCGTCCCGCCGATCCTGGTCACCACCTACGAGGCGGTCCGCAGCGTGGACCGCGCGCCGGTGGACGCCGCACGCGGGATGGGCATGGGCCCCGCGCGGGTCCTGTTCCAGGTCGAGCTCCCGGTCGCGCTGCCGCTCATCCTCAGCGGCCTGCGGTCGGCGGCCGTCCAGATCGTCTCCACCGCCACCATCGCCGCCTACGTCAGCTTCGGCGGACTGGGCCGGTACATCATCGACGGCCTGTACCAGCGGGACTACACGAAGGTCGTGGGCGGCGCCGTCCTCGTGGCGGCGCTCGCCCTCGCCACCCTCGGCCTGTTCCGACTGGCCGCCAGGTTCGCCGTCTCACCGGGGGTGCGCAGGAGCTGACCGCGCCCCACCGGGCCCCGGCGCCGGGCGGACCGTCCGCCCGGTCCGTCCGGACGGCATGTCAAGACTTCGTGACAAGCGACGGCAGGACCTGTCGCCGCACCCGCACCACCCCGCAGGATCGACCCGAGACAGAGCTCGGGGACCACCGAACGCACCCGGAAAAGGACACCGTGACCGACAGCAGAATCCAGGGCCGCCGCCTCCGCGCGACCGCCGTCCTCGCCACCGCCACCGCCACCGCCGCGCTGCTCGCGGGCTGCGGCTCCTCGGGCGGGGGCGACAACCCGCTGGGGCCCGGCAAGGCGGCGTCCGGCCAGATCGTCGTCGGATCCAACAACTTCGCCGAGAGCATCCTGCTCGCCGACATCTACGGCGAGGCCCTGAAGGCCAAGGGCCTGAAGGTCTCCTACCGGCCCAACATCGGCAGCCGGGAGACCACCTACGGCTTCGTCAAGAACGGCACGCTCACCGTGCTGCCCGAGTACAACGGCGCGCTCCTCGCCTACCTCGACGCCAAGGCCGCGCCGACGTCGGCGGACGCGACCGACTCCGCCGCCGCCGCGAAGCTCGCCCCCGGGCTCGAGCTGCTGCGGCACGCGGCCGCCGAGGACAAGGACGCCCTGGTCCTCAACGCGAAGACCGCCGCGAAGCTCGGGCTGACCGGCGACTCCTCCATCGGCGACCTGGCGAAGGCCGCCCCGGGCCTCGTGATCGGCGGCTCCCCGGAGTTCCAGACCCGCCAGCAGGGCCTCAAGGGCCTGGAGTCGGTCTACGGGCTGCACTTCAAGTCCTTCAAGGCGCTCGACGCCGGCGGCCAGCTCTCCGAGGCGGCGCTGAAGAACGACGACGTGCAGGCCGCCGACCTGTTCACCACCGACCCCACCATCGCCAAGGAGAAGTTCGTCACCCTGAAGGACCCGAAGAACCTCTTCGGCTTCCAGAACGTGGTGCCGCTGGTCCGCTCCGCCGACCTGCCGAAGGAGGGCGCGGCCGCGCTCGACGCGGTCTCGGCCAAGCTCGACACCGCCACCCTGCTCTCCCTGGACACGAAGGTCCAGACGGAGAAGAAGGACCCGATGGACGTCGCCACCGAGTGGCTGAAGTCGGTCGGGCTGTCCTGACCCGGCCCGGCCCCGCGGCCCCCGCTCCTCCCCGCGGGGAGGACCGGGGGCCGCGGTCACCCGGCGGGCCTCACCAGGCGAACGCCTCGGGCGACGGCCCCGGACCGGGGAAGACCTCGTCCAGTGCGGCCAGCAGCTCGTCGTCCAGCTCCAGCTCCACCGCGCGCAGCGCGCCCCGGAGCTGCTCCGGCGTGCGGGGCCCGACGATCGGCCCGGTCACGCCGGGCCGGGTGAGCAGCCAGGCGAGCGCCGTCTCGCCCGGCTCCAGCCCGTGCTTGTCCAGCAGGTCCTCGTAGGCCTGGACCCGGTCGCGCATGGCGGTGTCGGCGAGGGCGTCGACGGTGCGGCCGCTCGCCCGCCGCCCGCCCTCGGCCTGCTTCCTGATCACGCCGCCGAGCAGTCCGCCGTGCAGCGGCGACCACGGGATCACCCCGAGGCCGTACTCCTGGGCGGCCGGGATCACCTCCATCTCGGCGCGGCGCTCGGCGAGGTTGTAGAGGCACTGCTCGGAGACCAGCCCGACCATGCCCTGCCGGGCGGCGGTCTCGTTGGCCTGCGCGATCTTGTAGCCGGGGAAGTTCGACGACCCGGCGTACAGGATCTTGCCCTGCCGGATCAGCACGTCGACCGCCTGCCAGATCTCCTCGAACGGGGTCCGGCGGTCGACGTGGTGGAACTGGTAGACATCGATGTGGTCCGTGCCGAGCCGCTTCAGCGACGCCTCCACGGCGCGGCGGATGTTCAGCGCCGACAGGCGGTCGTGGTTGGGCCACGCCTCCCCGTCCGGGCCCATGTTCCCGTAGACCTTCGTCGCCAGGACCGTGCGGTCCCGGCGGTCGCCGCCCTTGGCGAACCAGGAGCCGATGATCTCCTCGGTGCGGCCCTTGTTCTCGCCCCACCCGTAGACGTTGGCCGTGTCGAAGAAGTTCAGGCCCGCGTCGAGGGCGGCGTCCATGATCGCGTGACTGGTGGGTTCGTCCGTCTCCGGTCCGAAGTTCATCGTGCCCAGCACGATGCGGCTGACCGTGAGTCCTGTGCGTCCCAGCTGCGTGTACTCCATGGGGCCCAGCCAACGCCCCCGCGTCCGCTCCGCGCAAGAGGACACCGCGCCGGCTCCGCCGTACGGGCCCGGCCGCGCCCCGGCCGCCCCCTCCCGGCGCGCCGCACCCTCCCGCCGCGGCAGGCGGACTGACGGCGCGTCATCCCGGCCCGCCGCCCGCCGCACCCGGGCGGCCTCCTCGGCCGCCGCCCGCCGCGACATACTGAACCCATGGCCGTGCAGATCAATCCGAGCATCCTCTCCGCCGACTTCGCCCGCCTCGCCGACGAGGCCGAGGCGGTGCGCGGCGCCGACTGGCTCCACGTCGACGTCATGGACAACCACTTCGTGCCCAACCTCACCCTGGGCGTCCCGGTGGTGGAGTCCCTGCGCAAGGCGACGGACACGCCCCTCGACTGCCACCTCATGATCGAGGACCCCGACCGCTGGGCCCCCCAGTACGTCGAGGCCGGGGCGGGCTCGGTGACCTTCCACGTGGAGGCCGCCTCCGCGCCCGTGCGGCTCGCCCGCGAGATCCGCGCCAAGGGCGCCCGGGCCTCCATGGCCCTGCGGCCCGCGACCCCGATCGAGCCCTACGAGGACCTGCTGCCCGAGCTCGACATGGTCCTGATCATGACCGTGGAGCCGGGCTTCGGCGGGCAGGCGTTCCTGGACGTCATGCTGCCCAAGATCCGCCGCACCCGGCAGCTCATCGACCGGCACGGCCTGCAGATGTGGCTCCAGGTCGACGGCGGCGTCTCGGCCGCCACCATCGAGCGGTGCGCGGAGGCCGGCGCGGACGTCTTCGTGGCGGGGTCCGCCGTCTACGGCGCGGCCGACCCGGCCGAGGCCGTCCGCGGCCTGCGCAAGCAGGCGTCGGAGGCCTGCCGCCACTGACGCGCCCGGGCCGCCGCCCCGGCCCCGGCCGGAGGGCGGCGGTCGGAAGGCGGCGGCCGTAGGGCGGCCGCCGCCGTTTGGAGGATCGTACGAGCGGCCGCCCGGCGCACGGGCGGCCGCTTGTGTGCTTCCTCCGGACATCGCACGGGGATTGGCGCCGTCCGGTGCGGTACCGGATGATGGACGTTCGGGTGCGGGGCGCCCGAGTGCGCCCGGCCGCAGGCCCGACCGCACCCCAGCTGTATCCCCTTCCAGCCGGAGAGCCCCGTTTCCATGCGCTTCCTGAACGACATCAAGCCGGCCTACGACCTCACGTACGACGACGTGTTCATGGTCCCCAGCCGCTCCGCGGTGGGATCCCGGCAGGGCGTGGACCTCTCCAGCCACGACGGCACCGGCACCACCATCCCGCTGGTCGTCGCCAACATGACCGCGGTCGCCGGCCGCCGGATGGCCGAGACCGTCGCCCGCCGCGGCGGCCTGGTCGCCATCCCGCAGGACATCCCGATCGAGGTCGTCTCCGAGGTCGTCTCGTGGGTCAAGGCCCGCCACCTCGTGCACGACACCGCGCTCACCCTCCCGCCGACCGCCACCGTCGCCGAGGCGCTGTCGCTGCTGCCCAAGCGCTCCCACGGCGCCCTCGTCGTGGTCCAGGACGGCCGGCCGGTCGGCGTGGTCGCCGACGTCGACTGCCAGGGCGTGGACCGCTTCACCCAGCTCTCCGAGGTCATGTCCCGCGACCTGCTGCTGCTGGAGGAGGACATCGACCCGCGCGCCGCCTTCGAGCGGCTCAACGACGCCCACCGCAAGCTGGCCCCCGTCGTCGGCGCCGACGGCCGCCTGGTCGGCGTCCTCACCCGCAGGAACGCCCTGCGCGCCACCCTCTACACGCCTGCCGTGGACGCGGCCGGCCGCCTGCGGATCGCCGCCACCGTCGGCATCAACGGCGACGTCGCCGGCCGGGCCAAGGCGCTGCTGGAGGCGGGCGCCGACGTCCTGGTGGTCGACACCGCCCACGGCCACCAGGAGTCGATGATCAGCGCGCTGCGCGCCGTCCGCGGCCTGGACCCGCAGGTCCCCGTCGTCGCGGGCAACGTCGTCTCCGCGGCGGGCGTGCGCGACCTGGTCGAGGCGGGCGCCGACATCCTCAAGGTCGGCGTCGGACCGGGCGCCATGTGCACCACCCGCATGATGACCGGCGTCGGCCGGCCGCAGTTCTCCGCCGTGCTGGAGTGCGCCGCCGAGGCCCGCCGCCTCGGGAGGCACGTCTGGGCCGACGGCGGCGTGCGGCACCCCCGCGACGTCGCCATGGCGCTGGCCGCCGGCGCCTCCAACGTCATGATCGGCTCCTGGTTCGCGGGCACCCACGAGTCGCCCGGCGACATGCAGACCGCCGCCGACGGCCGCCAGTACAAGGAGAGCTTCGGCATGGCCTCCGCCCGCGCCGTGCGCAACCGCACCGCGGAGGAGTCCGCCTACGACCGGGCCCGCAAGGCGCTCTTCGAGGAGGGCATCTCCACCTCGCGGATGTTCGTCGACCCGGCGCGCCCCGGCGTCGAGGACCTGATCGACTCGATCGTCGCGGGCGTCCGCTCCTCCTGCACCTACGCGGGCGCCGCCTCGCTGGAGGAGTTCCACGAGAAGGCCATCGTGGGCATCCAGAGCGCCGCCGGCTACGCCGAGGGCAAGCCGCTGCACTCCAGCTGGGCCTGACCCGTCCGCGCCGCGGTGCCCGGCCCTCAGCGGCCGGGCGCCGCGGCGCCCAGCGGCACCAGCAGCCGCCCGCCGACCCGGCCGACCGCCTCGTCCAGGCCGGCGGCCAGCGCCGCGTACGCCGGGGGCAGGGCGCGCACCGCCCACAGCGCCCGCGCGCCCGCCCAGGCCGCGTCGCGGGCCCGGCCGACGCCCCAGGCGCCCGCCAGGTGGGCCAGCGGGCCGGTGGCGTCGAGCAGGTCCGGGCCCGGCAGCAGCATCTCCCGGACCCGCTCCTCCAGCCCGGCGAGGACGCCGTCCACCCGGTCGTAGTCGGCGGCCACGTCCTGCGGCGAGCAGCCGCGGCGACGGCAGGTCTCCACCACGGCCAGCGGCAGGTCGTGCCCGATGTGGGCGGTGATCCCGGCGAGCGCGAACTGCACCGGGTGGAGGCCGGGGTGCGCCCGCAGCGCGAACAGCGGCCGCCAGCAGGCCGGGGGCCGCCGCCCGGCGAGGTCGTCGGCGACCGCCGCCAGGTAGCGGGCGGCGAAGACCGCGTCCAGCTCGGCCACCGCCGCCGGGTCGCCGAAGCACGGTCCGGCCAGGCGGTCGCGCACCTCCTCGGTGACCGCCAGGTACACGCGGTTGAAGACCGCCACGCCGTCGCGGGCGGGCAGCAGCGCGTCCAGCTCCCGCAGCCGCGCCACGACGCCGTCCACGGCCGTGCGGCCGCCCGGCCCGTCGCACCCGCCGGCCCCCGCCCGGCCGTCCGCCCCCGCCCGGCCGCCGGCCCCCGTGCTGCCGTCGGCCCCCGCGCGGCCGCCCGTACCGGCGTGCCCGGGCGCCCCGGTCCACGTCTCCACCGCCGCCTCCCGCGCGCCGGCCGCCGGACCCGCTCCGGAGGCCGCGGACCACCCTCGCAGCCCGCCCCCGCGCCCGGCCGCACCCCACGCGGTCCGGCGGCCGCCCGTCACCCGGACGCCGCCGCCCCCGGCCCCGCCCCGCACCCCCGCCCCACCAGCCCCTCCCGCCCCGTCCCGCCCCGTCCGGAACGGCGCCCCGCCGGCATATCGGGTAGTTTCGCCACAAAGGGTCCTCAAGGGGCCGACACAGGTGTATCCACACCCGGGTCGGGCACCCGCGCCCAGGTACGAGCACGCCTACCAGCACAGCGTGTCCCGGTCCGCCGGGACGCCGGAACGGACGGCTATGAGCAGCGGGTTCATGGGTCCGGAGGGCTACGGCCCGGACCCGTTCACCGAGTTCCTCGCACGCTTCTTCGGCGCCGGGCCCGGCGCGCCGCAGCCGGGCCCCCGGCGGATCGACATCGGCCGCCTGATGAGCGAGCCCACCCGCAACCTGGTCGCCGGCGCCGCCGAGTACGCGGCCGAGCACGGCAGCACCGACCTCGACACCGAGCACCTGCTGCGCGCCGCCCTCACCGTCGAACCGACCCGCAACATGCTCAGCCAGGCGGGCGCCGACCCCGACGCGCTGGCCGCGCAGATCGACCAGCAGGCCGGCGAGCCGGTCGTCCAGGACGCCGAACGGCCCCCGCTGACCTCGCTGGCCGTCACCCCCGCCGTCAAGCGGGCCCTGCTGGACGCCCACGAGCTGGCCCGCGCCACCGGCGCCTCCTACATCGGCCCCGAGCACGTGCTGGCCGCCCTCGCCGCCAACAGCGACTCCGCCGCCGGCCACATCCTCAGCGCCGCCCACTTCGACCCGGGAGCCGTCCCCCCGGGCGGAGGGCAGCCGCGCCCGCCCGCCCCCTCCGGCGCCGACCACCGCGCCCCCGACCGGCACGGCACGCCCAACCTGGACAAGTTCGGCCGCGACCTCACCGAGCTCGCCCGCGAGGACCGCATCGACCCCGTGATCGGCCGCGACCAGGAGATCGAGCAGACCGTCGAGGTCCTCTCCCGCCGCGGCAAGAACAACCCGGTGCTCATCGGCGACGCGGGCGTCGGCAAGACCGCCATCGTGGAGGGGCTCGCGCAGCGCATCGCCGACGGCGACGTCCCCGGCACCCTGCTCGGGCGGCGCGTCGTCCAGCTCGACATCCCCGGCATGGTCGCCGGCACCCGCTTCCGCGGCGACTTCGAGGAGCGGCTCACCGGCGTCATCGACGAGATCCGCGCCCACTCCGACGAGCTCGTCGTCTTCATCGACGAGCTGCACACCGTCGTCGGCGCCGGCAGCGGCGCCGAGGGCGGCGGCATGGACGCCGGCAACATGCTCAAGCCCGCCCTGGCCCGCGGCGAGCTCCACGTCATCGGCGCCACCACGCTGGAGGAGTACCGCCGCTACATCGAGAAGGACGCGGCCCTCGCCCGCCGCTTCCAGCCCGTCCTCGTCCCCGAGCCCAGCCCCGAGGACGCCCTGCAGATCCTGCGCGGCCTGTGCGACCGCTACGAGGCGCACCACCAGGTCCGGTACACCAAGGAGGCGCTGCTGGCCGCCGTCGAGCTCTCCGACCGGTACATCACCGACCGGTTCCTGCCCGACAAGGCCATCGACCTCATGGATCAGGCGGGCGCCCGCGTCCGGCTGCGCTGCGTCACCAAGACCACCGACGTGCGTGCCATGGAGCGCGAGGCCGAGCAGCTCACCCGGGACAAGGACCAGGCCGTCGCCGACGAGCAGTACGAGCGCGCCACCGAGCTGCGCGACCGGATCGCCGACCTCCAGCGCCGCATCGCGGACGTCCGCGACCGGCCCCGCGACAGCCAGGTCCACGACCGCGTCGCCAAGGTCACCGCCGAGGACGTCGCCGACATCGTCTCCCGGCGCACCGGCATCCCCGTCAGCAGCCTCACCCAGGAGGAGAAGGACCGCCTGCTCGGCCTGGAGGCCCACCTCCACAAGCGGGTCATCGGGCAGGACGAGGCCGTCACCGCCGTCTCGGAGGCGGTGCTGCGCTCCCGGGCCGGCCTCGCCGACCCCGGCCGGCCGATCGGCAGCTTCCTCTTCCTCGGCCCCACCGGCGTCGGCAAGACCGAGCTGGCCCGGGCGCTCGCCGAGGCGCTGTTCGGCAGCGAGGACCGCATGATCCGGCTCGACATGAGCGAGTTCCAGGAGAAGCACACCGTCAGCCGCCTGGTCGGCGCGCCCCCCGGCTACGTCGGCCACGAGGAGGCCGGGCAGCTCACCGAGGCCGTGCGCCGCCACCCGTACTCGCTGCTCCTCCTCGACGAGGTGGAGAAGGCCCACCCCGACGTCTTCAACGTGCTCCTCCAGGTCCTCGACGACGGGCGGCTCACCGACTCCCAGGGCCGCACGGTGGACTTCAAGAACACCGTCATCGTCATGACCAGCAACCTCGGCTCCGAGGCCCTCGGCGGACGCGGCTCGGTGCTCGGCTTCGGCAGCGCCGAGGCCGGGACCGACGAGGAGGCGCGCCGCGAGCGGGTCCTGCGGCCGCTGCGCGACCACTTCCGGCCCGAGTTCCTCAACCGCATCGACGAGATCGTCATCTTCCGCCGCCTCGCCGACGACCAGCTGCGGCAGATCACCGACCTGCTGCTGGAGGAGACCCGCCGCCGGCTGCGCGCCCAGGACGTCACCGTCGACTTCTCCCCGGCCGCCGTCGACTGGCTCGCCCGCCGCGGCCACCAGCCCGAGTACGGCGCCCGGCCGCTGCGCCGCACCATCCAGCGCGAGGTCGACAACCACCTCTCCCGGCTGCTCCTGGACGGACGGCTCACCTCCGGGGACCACGTCCGCGTCGAGGTCGAGGGCGACGCCCTGTCCTTCGCCGCCGCCCCCCGGACCGCCTGATCCCCCCGGACCGCCTCCGCCCGCCGGGCCCCGGACCCGGCGGGCGGCCGGGAACGGGGCCGAGCGGCCGGGAACGGGGCAGGCATGCGATCCGGCGTGTCGGGGCAGACGGGTTGCGACAACGCCCGGGCCGCCCCACGGCCCGGCCAGACGCACGCGAGGTGACCCCGTGACCCTGCCGCTGCCCGCCCGCACCGCACCCGGCGTGCCCGGCCCCGGCCCGGCCGCCGACCGGAAGCAGCTGCTGCGCCGCCGGCTGGAGCGGCTCATCGGCATCGCGGCCACCGAGGGCAACGCGGTGCGCCCGCTGCGCAACGGGGACCAGATCTTCCCCGCCATGCTCGACGCCGTCCGCGGCGCCCGGCGCACCGTCGACATGATGACCTTCGTCTACTGGCGCGGCGACATCGCCCGGCAGTTCGCCCAGGAGCTCGCCGCCAAGGCCCGCGAGGGCCTGCGCGTGCGGCTGCTCCTCGACGGCTTCGGCGGCCGCCTCATCGAGCGCGACCTGCTGGAGCTGATGGAGGGGTCCGGCGTCCGGGTCGCCTGGTTCCGCAAGCCGCTGTGGCTCTCCCCGTTCAAGCAGAACCACCGCTGCCACCGCAAGGTCCTGGTCGTCGACGAGCGGGTCGCCTTCACCGGCGGGGTCGGCATCGCCGAGGAGTGGTGCGGCGACGCCCGCAACGAGAACGAGTGGCGGGACACCCACGTCGAGGTCCGCGGCCCCTCCGTCGACGGCATCGCCGCCGCCTTCGCCCAGAACTGGGCCGAGTGCTGCGACGACGAGCTCTACGACGCCTGCGACCGCTTCACCGAGCACGAGCCGGCCGGCGACGCCGTCGTCCAGGTGGTGCGCGGCTCCGCCAGCATCGGCTGGCAGGACATGCAGACCCTGCTGCGCGTCGCCATCACCGGCGCCGAGCGCCGCATCCGGGTCGCCTCCGCCTACTTCGCCCCGGACGCCTACTTCGTCGGCCTGCTGTGCGAGGCGGCCGCCCGCGGCGTCGAGGTGGAGATCCTGCTCCCGGGCAGCCACACCGACAAGCGGGTCTGCCGGCTCGCGGGGCAGCACCACTACGCGCAGCTGATGGAGTGCGGCGTGAAGCTGTGGGAGTACGCGCCGACGATGATGCACGCCAAGGTGCTCACCGTCGACGGCGTGCTCTCGCTCGTCGGCTCCACCAACTTCAACCGGCGCTCGCTGGAGCACGACGAGGAGGTCATGCTCGCCGTCCTCGACGAGGAGCTGACGGCCCGGCTCGACGAGGACTTCGACACCGACCTGCGGCGCAGCGACCCGGTCGACCCGCACCGCTGGCGGCGCCGCGGGACCGGCCAGCGGCTGCGCGAGCTGTCCGTGCTGCCGATCCGGCGCTTCCTGTAGTCCCGCGGCCCCGGCGGGCGCCGTCCGGGGCCCGTCCCGCCCGGGAGGCCGCCCGCAGCCGGCCTGCCCACCGGCCGGCCTGCCGGCCGGTCAGCCCGGGAGGCCGCCCAGCCGCCCCTCCAGCAGGACCAGCAGCTCGCCGAGGCCCTCGGCGAGCTGCCGCCTGCGCTCCTCCGGCAGCCCCTCCAGCAGCGCGCCCTCGTGGCCGACCTGGGCGGGCAGCAGCCGGTCCACCAGCTCCCGGCCCCGGACGGTGAGCGACAGGTGCGCCACCCGGCGGTCGCGCCCGTCGGCGCGGCGCACCACCAGCCCCCGCTCCTCCAGCTGCCGGACCCGCTTGGTGACCGCCGCCCCGGAGGCGAACGTCTCCCGGGCCAGCCGGCCTGGGGTCAGCTCCCCGCCGACCCGGCGCAGCGCGGCGAGCACCTCGTACTCCGGGCGGCTGATCCCCGCCCCGGCCAGCGGCGCGTCGGCCGCCTGCTGCAGCAGGGCCGCACAGCGCCCCAGGCGCCCGACCAGGGCGACCGGCGCCAGGTCCAGTCCGGGGAACAGCTGCTGCCACTGGCGCAGCACCACCGCGACGGCGTCCTCCACGTGCGCTGTCCCCTCTCCGGGAGATGTCCCCTCCGGCGGCCGTCCCGTCTCCGGCGGCCGTCCGGGCCCCCGCGCCGGCCGGTGCGGGATCGTCCCGCAGGGGCTGCGCCGGGGGTGGGGCGACCGATGGTACCCAGGGGTGCGCCCCGCGGGTACGGCCGAGCGGGCGGCGCCCGCGCTCCCGCGCACGCCCCCGGCCGTCGGCGGCCGTCGGCGGCCGTCGGCGGACGCCTGCGGGTGTCCGTACGCGCCGCGCGCCGGCCCCGGTCGGGAACGTGAGCGATTCCACAGTGCCCCCGCCTCCCCGCGGGGCGGCCGGGCATGGCACACTCTGATCCAGTACCAGTGACGTTTGCGCACTCCGGGGTCGGTGTAATTCCGAACCGGCGGTTACAGTCCGCGACCCGTCCGCAGCCAGCGGCCGGTTGACCAGGTGAAATTCCTGGACCGACGGTGAAAGTCCGGATGGGAGGCAGTGCGCGGCGGACGTCCGGCCGTACCCGCGCCGTCGGCGCGCCCCCTGCGGGGCGTCCGCCCACGGCCGTGCCCGGCTTCTCCTCGTCCGCGTCCTCTCCCCACGCCCCGGAGCCCGCGCACCAAGCGCGAGGAGGACTCCGGTGGCCCCCCTGACGGAAAGCCGCACCGCCGAGGCGATGCGCCGCGCCGTCGCCCTCGCGGCCCTCGGCCTCGGCCGTACCAGCCCCAACCCCGTCGTCGGGTGCGTCGTCCTCGACGCCGACGGCGAGGTGGCGGGGGAGGGGTACCACCGGCAGGCCGGCGGCCCCCACGCCGAGGTCCACGCCCTGCGCGCCGCCGGCGACCGCGCCCGCGGCGGCACCGCCGTCGTCACCCTCGAGCCCTGCAGCCACACCGGCCGCACCGGCCCCTGCGCGCAGGCGCTGGTCGACGCCGGGGTGGCCCGCGTCGTGTACGCCGTGGCGGACCCCACCGACCAGGCCGCCGGCGGAGCCGAGGCGCTGCGCGCCGCCGGGGTCGCCGTCGAGGCCGGGCTCCTCGCCGCGGAGGCGGAGCGCGGCAACGAGGCGTGGCTGGCCTCCGTGCGCCTCGGACGCCCGTTCGTGCTCTGGAAGTACGCGGCCACCCTCGACGGCCGCTCCGCCGCCGCCGACGGCACCAGCCGCTGGATCACCGGCCCCGAGGCCCGCGCCGACGTGCACCGGCTGCGCGCCGAGGCGGACGCCGTCCTCGTCGGCTCCGGCACCCTGCGCGCCGACGACCCCCACCTGGCGGTCCGCCACGGCGCGGACGGGGACGTCCGCCAGCCGCTGCGGGTCGTCGCCGACACCGCCGCCGCCACCCCGCCCGGGGCCCGGGTCCTCGACGGCGCCGCCCCCACGCTGCTGGCCGTCGCACCCGGCGCCGACACCTCCCGCCTCGCCGACGCCGTCCGCGCCGGACGGGCCGAGGTCGCCGAGGTGCCGCGCGCCGCGGACGGCCGCGGCCTGGACCCCCGGGCCCTGCTCGCCGAACTGCACGCGCGCGGCGTGCGTTCGGTCCTGCTGGAGGGCGGCCCCACGCTGGCCGGCGCCTTCTGGGCCGCCGGACTCGTCGACAAGGCCGTCGGCTACCTGGCCCCCGCCCTGCTCGGCGCCGGACCCGCGGCGCTGCTGGACGCGGGAATCGACACGGTCGGCGACGCGTTGCGGCTCGACGTCGACGACGTCGTCCGCGTCGGGGCGGACCTCCGCCTCACCGCCTACCCCCGGCGCCCGGCCGCCGCCGGACGCGCCTCCGCCCGGAGCGCCGCCCCCGGGAACAGCACCACCGAACGGCCCGTCACCGTGCCCGCCACCGAGGAGAGCTGAGCTGTGTTCACCGGAATCGTCGAAGAGCTGGGCGAGGTCGTCTCCGTCGAGGACCTCGGGGACTCCTCCCGCATCCGCCTGCGCGGACCCCTCGTCACGCAGGGCGCCCGCCACGGCGACTCCATCGCCGTGAACGGCGTCTGCCTCACCGTCGTGGACACCGCCGAGGAACTGGCCGCCGGCACCGGCGCCTTCTCCGCCGACGTCATGGCCGAGACGCTGAAGCGCTCCAGCCTCGGCGTCCTCGCGCCCGGCTCGCGCGTCAACCTGGAGCGGGCGATGGCGCTCGGCGACCGGCTGGGCGGCCACCTCGTCCAGGGCCACGTCGACGCCACCGCCACCCTGCTCTCCCGCACGCCCGGCGAGGCGGGCGCCGACGGCAGGCCGCAGTGGGAGGTGCTGCGCTTCTCGCTGCCGGCCGGCATCTCCCGGTACCTGGTCGAGAAGGGCTCGATCACCGTCGACGGCGTCAGCCTCACCGTGGTCGAGGCAGGGGCGGACTTCTTCACCGTCAGCCTCATCCCGGCCACCCTCGCCCTCACCACCCTCGGCCTCCGGCGGCCCGGAGAGCCGGTCAACCTGGAGGTCGACGTCCTCGCCAAGTACGTCGAGCGGCTGCTCGCCGACCGCGCCGCGCCGCTCCTCCCCGCCGGCACCGCGACCGCCGGGTCCGGCGCCCCCGCCGCGACCGCCGGAGACCTGCGATGAGCTGGCTCAACAGCACCGCCTTCACCGCCTTCGGGCAGACCGTCATCTGGTCCGACATGGTCGGCAACCTGCTCGGCCTGGCGGCCCTCGCCCTCGGCTGGCGCCGCTCCCTGGCCGCCTGGCCGGTCCAGCTCCTCTCCGGCGCCGTCCTCGTCTCCGCCTACTGGTCCGCCCACCTCAGCGGCGGCGTCGGCAAGCAGCTCCTGGTGATCGGGGTCGCCCTCTGGGGCTGGGACCGGTGGCGGCGCGGCCGCGGCGACGACGGCGAGCTGCAGGTCCGCTTCGCCACCTGGCGCGAGCGCGGCCTGCTGGCGGCCGGCACCGCCCTGGGCACCCTCGCCGTCGGCGGCCTGTTCACCGCCGTCCCCGCGCTCTCCTGGAACCCCTGGCCGGACGCCTACATCTTCACCGGCACCCTCGCCGCGATGGTCGCCCAGGCCCGCGGCTGGGTGGAGTTCTGGTTCGCCTGGCTCGCCGTCGACCTGGTCGGCGTGCCGCTCGCCTTCTCCGGCGGGCTGGCCTTCTCCGGCCTCGTCTACGTCGTCTACTTCGTCCTCGTCCTGCTCGGCCTGCGCGCCTGGTGGCTGCGCACCCGCACCGTCCGTCCCCGGCAGCAGTCCGCACTGGAAGGAGCAGTGGCATGACCGCCCTGCACGAGCTCGCCGCCCCCGCCCCGCACGACCACGCGCCCGCCCCCGAGGCCCCGGACGCCCGCGAGGACCTCACCCTCGACACCGTCGAGCGCGCGATCGCCGAGATCGCGGCCGGCCGCGCCGTCGTCGTCGTGGACGACGAGGACCGCGAGAACGAGGGCGACCTGGTCTTCGCCGCCTCCGCCGCCACGCCGGAGCTGATGGCCTTCACCGTCCGGCACACCTCCGGCGTCGTCTGCGTCCCCATGACCGGGGCCGAGCTGGACCGCCTCGCGCTGCCGCCCATGACGCAGGTCAACGAGGACCGCAAGGGCACCGCCTACGCGGTCTCCGTCGACGCCCGCGACGGGGTCTCCACCGGCATCTCCGCCGCCGACCGCGCCCGGACCGTGCGGCTGCTCGCCGGGTCCACCACCACCGCCGCCGACCTGACCCGGCCCGGCCACGTCTTCCCGCTGCGCGCGGTCGAGGGCGGCGTCCTGGCCCGCCCCGGGCACACCGAGGCCGCCGTCGACCTGGCCCGGCTCGCGGGCCTGCCGCCGGCCGGCGCCATCGCCGAGGTCGTCAACGACGACGGCACCATGGCCCGCCTCCCCGACCTGGTGCCCTTCGCCCGCCGCCACGGCCTGGCGATCATCTCCATCGCCGACCTGATCGCGTACCTGCGCCGCACCGAGAGCCTGGTCGAGCGGGCCGCCGTCACCGGCCTGCCGACCGAGCACGGCATGTTCACCGCCGTCGGCTACCGCACCGCGGACGGCACCGAGCACATCGCCCTGGTCGCCGGCGGCCTGGACGCCGACGGCCGCGTCCCCGGCGGCGAGGACGTGCTGGTCCGGGTGCACTCCGAGTGCCTCACCGGCGACATCCTCGCCTCGCTGCGCTGCGACTGCGGCCCCCAGCTGCACGCCTCGCTGGACCGGATCGCCGCCGCCGGGCGCGGCGTGCTGCTGTACCTGCGCGGCCACGAGGGCCGCGGGATCGGCCTGGTCCACAAGCTGCGCGCGTACCAGCTCCAGGAGGCCGGGCGCGACACCGTCGACGCCAACCTCGACCTCGGCCTGCCCGCCGACGCCCGCGACTACGGCACCGCGGCGCGGATGCTCGCCGACCTCGGCGTGCGCTCGGTGCGGCTGCTCACCAACAACCCCGAGAAGATCACCGCGCTGACCGCCCTCGGGATCGAGGTGGCCGGCCGCGAGCCGCTGCCCGTCCAGGCCGGCGAGCACAACCTGCGGTACCTGCTCACCAAGCGGGACCGCATGGGCCACGACCTGCCGTGGCTCGACGCGGCCGAGGCGCCCGCCTCGCTCGCCGCGCCCGTGGTCGAGCCGCGCGCCGCCGACGGTACGCGCTGAGCCCGCCCCGCACGCCCCACCCACCCACGCCCCACCCACCCACGCCCCACCCCCCGGCCCGAGCACGACCCGGGCGGGGACGAGACCGACCGGTACGACGGACCGGTACGACGGAGAGGAACGCCCGTGAGCGGCAAGGGAGCCCCCGAGCTGACGCTGACCGCCAGGAACTGCCGCGACCTGCGGGTCGCGGTCGTGGCCGCCCAGTGGCACGAGCAGATCATGCAGGGGCTGCTCGACGGCGCCGTGCGCGCCCTGCACGAGCTCGGCATCGACGAGCCGACCGTGCTGCGGGTGCCGGGGGCCTTCGAGCTCCCGGTGGCGGCCAAGCAGCTCGCCGACCGCGGCTACGACGCGGTGGTGGCGCTGGGCGTGGTCATCCGGGGCGGCACGCCGCACTTCGACTACGTCTGCCAGGCGGCCACCATGGGCCTGACCCAGGTGGCGGCCTCCACCGGAGTCCCGGTCGGCTTCGGCGTCCTGACCTGCGACGACGAGGCCCAGGCGCTGGACCGCGCGGGGCTGCCCGGCTCCCACGAGGACAAGGGCCACGAGGCGGTCACCGCCGCCGTCGCCACCGTCGCCGCGCTGCGCGCCGTCTCGGAGCCCTGGCGCTGAGCCCTTGCGCTGAACCCCGGCGCTGAACCCCGGCCCGCCGGGACCGTCCCGCGGTCCCGGCGGCCGTCCCGCGTCGCGGACACGGGTGTCCGCGCCGCGGACCGTCCCCCGGCGTCCCGCCCCCAGGCCGTAGGGTGTCCCCATCATGGCGCTGAAGACATTCGAGGAGCTCTTCACCGAGCTCCAGCAGAAGGCCGCCTCCGGCGACCCCGGTTCCTCCCGCACCGCGCAGCTCGTCCAGCAGGGCGTGCACGCCATCGGCAAGAAGGTGGTGGAGGAGGCCGCCGAGGTCTGGATGGCCGCCGAGCACGAGTCGGACGAGCGGACGGCCGAGGAGATCTCCCAGCTGCTCTACCACCTCCAGGTGATGATGGTCGCCCGCGGCCTGTCCCTCGAGGACGTATACGCTCATCTGTGACCCGCCGCAGGGGCGCGTGCCGCCCCCCGCGCGACCACGTCCGCAACCGCACATCCGCGAACAAGTGAAGGACCTGCCTCCCATGCTGCGCATCGCCGTACCCAACAAGGGTTCTCTCTCGGGTCCCGCGGCGGAGATGCTCCATGAGGCCGGCTACCGCCAGCGCAAGGACTCGAAGGAGCTCGTCCTCGTCGACGCCGACAACAGCGTCGAGTTCTTCTTCCTGCGCCCGCGGGACATCGCGATCTACGTCGGCTCCGGCCGCCTGGACATCGGCGTCACCGGCCGCGACCTGCTGCTGGACTCCGGCGCCGAGGCCGAGGAAGTGCTCGCGCTCGGCTTCGCCGGCTCCACCTTCCGCTTCGCCGGGCCGGTCGGCACCGCCAAGGACGTCCAGGGCCTCCAGGGCCTGCGGATCGCGACCTCCTACCCCGGCCTGGTCCGCCGCCACCTCGCCGATCACGGCGTCGAGGCCTCCGTCACCCGCCTCGACGGCGCCGTCGAGACCGCCATCCAGCTCGGCGTCGCCGACGTGATCGCCGACGTCGTGGAGACCGGCACCACGCTGCGCAACGCGGGCCTGGAGGTCTTCGGCGACCCGATCCTGGAGTCGGACGCCGTCGTCGTCCGGCCCCGGGGCGCGGGCGAGGACCCGCGGGTCGAGCAGTTCCTGCGCCGTCTCCAGGGCGTCCTGGTGGCCCGCCGCTACGTGATGATGGACTACGACATCCGCGCCGAGCGGGTCGGCGACGCCGTCGCCCTCACCCCCGGCCTGGAGTCGCCGACCGTCTCGCCGCTGCACAGCGAGGGCTGGGTGGCCGTCCGCTCCATGGTGCTCCGCAAGGAGGCCCAGCGGATCATGGACGACCTGTGGGCCATCGGCGCCCGCGCCATCCTGGTCACCAACATCCACGCCTGCCGCCTCTGACCCCGCCGGGGCGGGGACGGCACCGGCCGTCCCCGCCCCGCACCCTCCCGTGGAGCCCGCCGCCATGCCCGCCACCCCGCCGCCCGCCGACCACGACCGGGGCGCCGGCCACGACCGGGGGACCGGCCGCGACCGGACCGCGGGACCCCCCGCGCTGCCGGTGACCTGGCGGGCCTCCCGCACCCGCGCCGTCCTGCTGCCGACCGCCGCCCTGCTGGTGGTGATGTTCGCCGCCATGGCGGCGGCGCTGCCCTCCAACTGGCACGCCTACGACCGCGGCGCCCTGGTCGTCACCGGCCTGCTCTTCGCGGCGGCCCTGGTGATGCTCTCCCGGCCCCGGGTCACCGCCGACCCCGCCGGGGTCACCGTGGTCAACTTCGTCCGCAGCCGCCGACTGGCCTGGGCCGAGATCGTCCGCGTCAACCTCCGCCAGGGCGACCCCTGGGCCGTCCTGGACCTGGCCGACGGCACCACCCTGGCCACCGTCGGCATCCAGCCCGCCGCCGGCCGGGAGCAGGCCGTCGCCGCCGCCCGCGCGCTGCGCGACCTCGTCGACGCGCACGGCGCCGCCGCCCCCGGCCGCTGAGCCCGGCGCCCCGGGTCCGGCCCCGGCCCCTGGGCCGGGCCCGCTCCCGCACCGGCCGCCGCCAGGCCCCCCGGCCGGCCCGCGCCAGGCCCCCGGACCGGTCCGCACCGGCGTCCCCGGGAGCCCTGCCCCCCCCCCGCCCGCCCGTCGTTTACGCTGGTAAAGGCGGGGCAAACACCCCGCAGGCCACGGCGCGTCCGGTCCCTTCGGGGGCCGCTCCACCGGCGAGCACGCGCCCCCACCCCCGACCAGAGGAGTGACACCTCCCCTCGATGGACGATCCGTCCGGCAGTACGAACGCCGTCCCGTCCCCTGAGCCTCCGCACCGCCCGGCCGCGCGTGCGGCCCGCGGGGAGGCGGTACGGTGACCACCGCCTGGATCCTGCTGATCGCGGCGTTCGCCCTCATCCTCGCCAACGGCCTCTTCGTGGCCGCCGAGTTCTCCCTCGTCACCGTCGAACGCGGCGCGGTCGAGCGTGCGGCCGCCGCCGGCGACCGCCGCGCCGAGGGCGTCGCCCAGGCTCTGCGCCGCCTCTCCTTCGAGCTCTCCGGCGCCCAGCTCGGCATCACCGTCACCTCCCTGGTGGTCGGCATGCTCGCCGAGCCCGCCCTCTCCGAGCTGCTCGGCCCGCTCCTCGCCGCCGTCGGCGTCCCCGAGTCCGCCTCCCGCGGCCTGGCCGTCGCCGTCGGCATGGTGCTGGCGACCGTCCTCCAGATGGTCATCGGCGAGCTGGTGCCCAAGAACTGGGCCATCGCCCAGCCCCTGCGCGTCGCCCGCGCCGTGGCCGGACCGCACCGCGCCTTCTCGGCCGCCTGCCGCCCGGTCATCGCCTTCCTCAACGGCTCCGCCAACCGCGCCGTGCGCGCGCTAGGCATGGAGCCCGCCGAGGAGCTCGCCCACGCCCGCACCCCCTCCGAACTGGTGGCGCTCGCCCAGCACTCGGCCAAGGCGGGAGCCATCGAGGAGGAGACCGCGGACCTCTTCGTCCGCACCCTCGGCCTCACCGGGCTCACCGCCCAGAGCGTGATGACCCCCCGGGTCGACGTCTCCGCCCTCCACGGCGCCGCCACCGCCGCCGACGTGCTCAACCTGACCCGGGCCACCGGCCTGTCCCGCTTCCCCGTCTACACCGACACCCTGGACGACGTCACCGGCTTCGTCTCCCTCAAGGAGGCCCTCGCCGTGCCCGCCGGCCGCCGCTCCGTCGTACCGGTCTCGCAGATCAAGGTCCCCCCGCTGCTGGTGCCCGAGACCCTCCCGGCGGGCCGCCTCCTGGAGGTGCTGCGCCGCAGCCAGCAGATGGCCGTGGTCGTCGACGAGTACGGCGGCACCGCGGGCGTCGTCACCCTGGAGGACATCATCGAGGAGATGGTCGGCGAGGTCGTCGACGAGCACGACCCCGAGGACCTCCCCGACCTGGTCGCCCTCGCCCCCGTCGGCGGCATGCCCGCCTGGGACGCCGACGGGCGCACCCGCGTCGACCAGCTGGAGGCCGTCGGCCTCCGCGCGCCCGAGGGCCCCTACGAGACCCTGGGCGGCCTGGTCGCCCACCTCCTGGGCCGGATCCCCGCACCCGGCGACACGGCCCGGCTGCCCGGCTGGCGGCTGACCGTCCTGGACACCGACCGGCACCGCACCTCCCGGGTGCGCCTGGAGCGCACCGGCCGGCTGCCCGGCGGCCCCGCCGCGGCGGACGGCCCCGGGGACGACGGCAGGGGCAACGGCAGGGGAGCCGACGGCAACGGGGGGCGGGCCCGATGACCGTCCTGCAGATCCTCGCCTCCCTCCTGCTCCTCCTCGGCAACGCCTTCTTCGTCGGCGCCGAGTTCGCGGTCATCTCGGTCCGGCGCAGCCAGGTCGAGCCGCTCGCCGCGGCCGGCAACCGCCGCGCCCGCACCGTGCTGCACGCGCTGGAGAACGTCTCCTCCATGCTCGCCGCGGCGCAGCTCGGCATCACCGTCTGCTCGCTGCTCCTCGGCGCCCTCGCCGAGCCCACCATCGCGCACCTGCTGCACGGCCCGTTCCAGGCCCTCGGCGTGCCGGACGCGGCCACGCACCTGGCCTCGTACGTCATCGCGCTGGCCGTGGTGGTCTTCCTCCACATGGTGGTCGGCGAGATGGTCCCCAAGAACATCGCCCTGGCGAGCCCGGAGCGGGCCGTCCTGTGGCTCGGACCGCCGCTGGACACCCTGGCCCGGCTGCTGGGCCCGTTCATCCGCTTCCTCAACGCCTTCGCCAACCTGGTGCTGCGCGCCTTCCGCGTGGAGCCCAAGGACGAGGTGGAGTCCGTCTTCACCAGCGAGCAGCTGGCCCACCTGGTGGAGGACTCCCGTGAGGCCGGCCTGCTGGCCCCGCGCGAGCAGGAGCGGCTGGAGGACGCCCTGGAGCTCGGCCGCCGCCCCGTCACCGACGTGCTGCTGCCGACCGCGAAGCTCGTCACCGTGGACGCCTCCGTCACCCCGGCGCGGCTGGAGGAGCTCGCCGTCTCCACCGGCTTCTCCCGCTTCCCGGTCACCGGCCCGGACGGCGGCTTCCTCGGGTACCTGCACGTCAAGGACGTCCTCGACCTGGACGACCGCACCGCGCCGGTGCCCCGCCAGACGTGGCGGCGGATGACCTCGGTGCGCGACCGCACCGCGCTGGACGACGCCCTCGGCGCGATGCGCCGCGCCGCCGCCCACCTGGCGGCCGTCGTCGACCGGGAGGGCCGCACGCTGGGCCTGGTCACCCTGGAGGACGTGCTGGAGGAGCTGGTGGGGGAGGTCCACGACCCGGACCACCGGCGGGCCGCGGCCGTCCGCGGCCGGGCCTGAGCCGCGGCGGGCGGGCCCGGGGCGCACCGCCCCGGGCCCGCCCGCCGTCCCCGTTCCTGCTCCGGACCGCCCCCGTTCCTGCTCCCGCCCGCCCCGTCCGTCCCGCCCGTCCGGTCAGCCGCGCCCGTCGATCAGCTCGCCGTACGCCTGCATCAGGTCCGGCAGCCGGAGCGTTGCCAGGTCCTCCCGGCCGGGCGCCGCGGCCAGCACCGACAGGCGCAGGTCCCGGTAGGCGCACGACTTCTCGTACAGGGTGCGCATGAAGCGGCCGTTCCCCAGTTCGTCGATCCAGCCCTCGCCCACCACGTGGGCGCAGATGCTGTGCAGCTCCTCCAGGGCGTCCGCGTCCCAGCCGTCGCCGTCGCGGGCGGCCAGCGCCTGCCCGATCGCGGTGAGCTCGGACGGGCGGTAGCTGGGGAAGTCGACCCGGGTGGTGAAGCGCGAGGCGAGCCCGGGGTTGGCGGCCAGCAGCCGGTTCATGCCCTCCGGGTAGCCGGCGAGTATCACGACCAGCCGGTCCCGGTTGTCCTCCGCGCGCTTCAGCAGCACCTGCAGCGCCTCGTCGCCGTACGCGTCGCCCTTGCTGTAGCCGGAGTTGGCCAGCGAGTACGCCTCGTCGATGAAGAGCACGCCGTCCAGCGCCGAGTCGATCAGCTCGTTGGCCTTCACCGCCGTCTGCCCCAGGAACTCGCCCACCAGGTCGGCGCGCTGCGCCTCCACCAGGTGGTCGCCGGAGAGCAGCCCCAGGGCGTAGAACACCCGGCCCAGGATCCGCGCCACCGTGGTCTTGCCCGTCCCGGACGGCCCGGAGAAGACGAAGTGCCGCTTGGGCGGCTGCACGGGCAGGCCCTGGCCGGCCCGCAGCCGCGCCATCCGCAGCTGCGCCGACAGCGCCAGCACCTGCCGCTTCACCGGTCCCATGCCGACCATCCGGTCCAGCTCGGCCAGGGCCGCGTCCAGCTGCCCGCGGTCCGGTCCGCCCGCCCCGGCGGCCGCGCCGGACGCCGGCCGCGGCTGGACCGGCAGCACCACCCGGTCGCGCAGGGAGGCGTCGGAGCCCCCGCCGTCCGCGCCTCCCGCGTCGGGGCTCGCCGTGCCGCCGGGACCGCCCGCCCCCGCGGTGCCCCCGGCGGACTCGGCCCGGTCGGCCGCGGTCGCCGCCACCGGGTCCGCGGCCTCGGCCGCGGGCCCGGTGCCCCCCGCCGTCCCGCCGCCGCCCGCGGTCCCGGCCGCGCCGAAGCCGCCGTCCTCGCCCCCGGCGGCGGACTGCGCCGCCCCGGTGCCCGCGGCCCCGGCCGCGCCGTCCAGCTCGGCCTCCAGCAGCTCCGGGTCGACCCCGTCCTCCGACATGATCGCCGCGAGCCGGGCGGCGGTGTCCATGAACGCCGGGTCGGCCCGGTGCACCGCCCGGTACAGCGGCAGCGCCGCGGCGCTGCGGCCCGCGCCCTCGTACGCCCGCGCCAGCCAGTAGCGCAGCTCCTTGCGCTGCGGCTGCTCGGAGCGGCAGCGCGCGAGCGAGGCCGCCAGCGGGGCCTCCGCCTGCGGGCACATGTCGAGCCGGACCCGGGCCATCCCGCTGAAGAGGCCGGCCTCGATGCCCAGCAGGGGGTCGTCCAGCAGGCCGTCGGTGTCGCGGATCAGCTGCTCCCAGTCCTTGACCAGGTAGGAGCGGCAGGCGTGCAGGAACCGCACCGAGGGGTCCTCCCCGGCGGGCGGGCAGAGGTCCAGGGCCCGGTCCAGCTCGGGCAGGTGGCGGCCGTCGAGCCAGTGCGAGGCGTGCGCCAGCGCCAGGTCGCGCCGGTCCTCCAGCACCGGCTGCACCCACCAGCCGAGCCAGTACCAGGAGCTCAGCGGCCTGCGGTGGCGGCCCCGCTGCTCGCCGAACCGGTCGCGGTGGCGGTGCATGGCCAGCAGCGCCCCGGAGGTGTCGGACCGCAGGGCGTGCAGCCCCAGCCAGGCGTCCGCCATGCCGGGGTCCAGCTGCACCGCCGTGCGGAACTCCTCCTCGGCCCGGGAGTAGGCCCCCGCCGTGTACGCGTCCATGGCCCGCAGCCACGCCCGGTCGGCGAGCCCCGCCGTCCCGGCGCCGCCCGGGTCCTCGGCCCCGCCCACTCAGGCCCCCCGCCGTGGGTCCCGCCGCGTGCCTGCCGCCGCTCCCGCACCCATGAGCACCGCCCCCTCGTGCCGCCCGCCGCACCGCGGGCCAGGCCGTCCGGCCACCATGATGACCCTGCGGGGGCCGACGCGGAACGCGGCCGTCCCCGCAGACTCCGCGGGGCCCGGGGGAGTGGCGGAGAGCCCTTCGCCGCCCCCGGCCCGCACCACCCCGTGCGCCGCTCCTCCCGGCATCGTACCGGCGCCCCGCAGATCCGGAAGGGCGCCGCGCCGCCGCGGCCCCGGGCACGGCGGATCCCCCGGCCGGGGCGGTGCCGGTCCCGCCCGGGACAGGACGAAGCCCCTCGGCCACGGGGGAACGGCCGAGGGGCTTCGCGTCTGTTGTTGCGGGATCAACCAATCTCGCGACGGGGACAAGGTAGGACCTGGCCCCGGCCCAGGTCAAGCCGCCGTCCGGCGCGAAGCGCAGCGCGCCGGCGGCGGCACGCACCGTCACCGGTCCGGGGCTCAGGGGGAGGCCTGCACCGCCGCCGCCGTCCGGTCGCCCGCCTGCCGCAGGAGGTCCCCGACCTCCTCGGCCTCCGGCACCCCCAGCCGGCCGAACACCGCGGCCGCGCCCTCCAGGGCCGCCCGGCCCCGCTCGGCGTGCCCCAGCCGGACCAGGGCGCGCCCGCGGGCCGCGTGGGCCAGCCCCTCGCAATACGCGTCGTCGATCTCCACCGCCACCGCCAGCGCCTGCTCCGCCGTCAGCGCCGCGTCCGCGTCCCGGTCCAGGGCGAGCAGGCACTCCGCCAGCCGCGCCAGGACCAGGCCCTCCCAGCTCCGGCGCCCCTGCTCGCGGAAGAGCCGCAGGGCGTGGTGCAGGTGGACGGCGGCGGGCTCCGGCTCGCCGGACTGGCGCATCACCACGCTCGCGGCGTACCGCGTCTCGGCCACCGTGGAGTCGTTGCCGGAGGACTCGGCGGCCGCCAGCGCCGCCTCCGCCATGGCCCGGGCCTCCGCCGCGCGGCCGAGGTCCATCAGCGACCGGGCCGTGTTGCCCATGATCAGTGCCGAGACGCTGGTGTTCCCCAGCAGCTCGCACTGCTCCAGGGCCTCGTGCAGGTACGGCAGCGCCTCCACCGAGCGGCCGGTGCCGCCCGTGACGACGCCCAGCAGGTTCGCCGCGCTGAAGTGCGCCACGCCGTCCCCGCAGGCGCGGGCGAGCTCCAGGGCGGTTCGCAGCTCCTCCTCGGCCGCCTCGTACCGGTCGCAGGAGTACAGCAGGAACGCGCGGACGCAGCGGGCGCGCGACTCCGCGACCCGGTCGCCGGCGCGGTGGGCGGTGGCCACCACCGGCCGCAGGACCCGCTCGATCTGCCGCTGGTGGACCACGCCGTCGATCAGCCACACCCAGGCCATCAGCAGGTCGACCAGCGTCCGCAGGGCGCCCTCGCGGTCCTCGCCGGCCCGCTGCGAGACGACCGCGAAGAGCGTCGCCTGCTCGGAGCGGAGCCAGGTGCGGGCGGCCTCGGTGTCCCGCAGGGGCGCCGCCTGCGCCTGCGGCGGCCGCAGGTGGTCCGTCAGGACGTCGCCCGGCTCCAGCAGCCGGGACGCCGCCGAGACGCTGGCGAAGAGGAAGTCCAGCAGCCGGCCGGAGGCCAGGTCCCGCTCCCCGGCCGTGTCGGCCCGCCCGCTCCGCCGCCGCGCGAAGAGCCGCAGCAGGTCGTGGTGGCGGTAGCGGCCGGGGGCGGGGGACTCCAGCATCCCGGCGTCGACCAGCGCCTCCGCCAGGTCCTCCGCGTCCTGCACCTGCAGCCCCAGCACGGCCGCGGCGGAGGCCAGCGAGAGGTCCGGGCTGTCCGGGAGCGCCAGCAGCCTGAACGCCCGGGCCAGGGCGGGGGAGAGCTGCCGGTAGCCCAGCTCGAACGTGGCCTCCACGCCGAGCCGCCCGGTCTGCAGCTCGTCCAGGCGGCGCTGCTCGTCGGCGAGGCGCTCGGCCAGCACCGACACCGTCCAGGAGCGGCGCGCCGCCAGCCGGGACGCCACGATCCGCACCGCGAGCGGCAGGAAGCTGCAGGCGGACACGACGTCCAGGGCCGCCTCCCGCTCGGCCTCCACCCGCTCGGTCCCGGCGATGGCGGCGAACAGCCGCACGGCCTCCTGCGGGTCCAGGACGTCCAGGTCGACGTGGCGGGCCCCGGTCAGGTCGGTGAGCCGGGCCCGGCTGGTGACCACCACGGCGCACCCGGGGCCGCCGGGCAGCAGCGGCAGGACCTGGGCGGTGTCCAGGGCGTTGTCCAGCACGACCAGGACCCGGCGGTCGGCCAGCAGGGAGCGGTAGAGCCGCGCCCGCTGCTCCAGGCCCTCCGGGACGCCGTCCGGATCCTGGCCCAGGGCGGTGAGGAAGTCGCCGAGCACGGCCTCCGGGTCGGCGGGGCCGTCCCCGGCGCCGCGCAGGTCCACGTGGAGCTGGCCGTCGGGGAACTCCGCGCGGACCCGGTGCCCGGCGTGCACGGCCAGCGTCGTCTTGCCGACCCCGCCGATGCCCGACACCGCGCAGAGGCGGACGCCGCCGTCCCCGCCCCGACCGCCCCGACCGCCCTGACCGCCGTCCCCGCCGCGGAGCACCGCCTCCAGCTCCCGGGTCATCGCCTCCCGGCCGGTGAAGTCGGCCGGGTCCGCGGGGAGCTGCGCGGGGACCGCCGCGGCCGGCCGCTCCCCGGGGCCGCGGGACACCGCGACCGGGGGCGCGGGCCGCAGCAGGGAGGCGTCCGAGGCCAGGATGCGCGCGTGCAGCTCGCCGAGTTCGGGCCCCGGCTCCACGCCGAGCTCGGCGACCAGCAGGCGGCGGGCGTCGGCGTAGGCGGCGAGCGCCTCGGCCTGCCGCCCCCCGCGGTACAGCGCCAGCATCAGCAGGGCCCGGAACCGCTCCCGCAGCGGGTGCTCCACGACCAGGTCCGCCAGCTCCGCGACGGCCTCCTGGGCCCGGCCGAGGTCGATCCCGGCGCCGAGGCGCAGCTCCAGCGCGGTGCAGCGCAGCTCCTCCAGCCGCCTGCGCCAGGCGTCGGCCGAGGGGCCCGGCAGGCCCGGGAGCGGGGCGGCCCGCCACAGGGCGAGCGCCGCAGCCGCCGCCGCGTGGCAGCCCTCGGCGTCCCCGGCGGCCAGCGCCCGGCCCGCCCGGCTGACGTCCTGCTCGAACCGGTCGGCGTCGACGGCCCCCGGCGGCAGGCGCAGGGCGTAGCCGTCCGCGACCGAGACGAGGGTGTCCGCGGCCGTCCTGGACCTGCGGTCGGGCTCCAGGGAGCGGCGCAGCCGGGAGACGTACGTGCGGACGGCGGCCACGGCGTTCGGGGGCGGGTCCTCGCCCCAGACCCCCTCGACCGCCTCCCGGAGCCCGGTGGGCCGGCCCGCCCGCCGGAGCAGCACGGCCAGCAGCGCGCGCTGCTGCGGCGGTCCCAGCTCGACCTCCCGGGAGGAGCGCCACGCCTGCAGCGGGCCCAGGACCTCGAAGTGCAGATTCGGCTGTGCGGCGTCCGCGTCGGTCTGCAAGGCTGCGCGCCCCCCGGCTTCCCCGATGCCCGCCCCGACCGGCTCGGAGCGGCTCTCCCCCTGCGGTGCGCTGCGTCCCACGGCACCGCAGGTGCTGTTTATCAGATGTTTATCGGCCTTCGCCATGCTTGCTCCGGTCGTTCTCCCCAGGCCTCCCCGCGCGGAGGCCCGCCGGGGGAGCGGCCGGACCCCGGGGCCCGCCGGACGGGCCGCCAGACCACCACCGAGGAGCAACGACATGAGCACGCCGCCGGAGGAGCCCACCCCCGACACGCCGGACACCGGGACGGACACCGGGACGGGCACCGGCACCGAGTCGCCCACCGGCAACGGCGCCACCCGCAAGTAGCGCCCGCAGCGCATGAGCTTCCGCCGCCCGGGGGGACGGCGGACACCGCCTCCGCGCCCTGGGCGGAGGCGGTCCCCGGAGGGGAGCCGGGGACGGGGGGACAGGGGGGAGGGCCGGTCGCGCCGGCACAGCAGCACGGGGGGCTGCTGCGCCGGGTGCGGCCGGCCCTCCGCATGCCCGCGGCCGGACCGGCCGCCGGCCCGGCCGGGCGGCCCCGCCCCGGCCGCGCCGCCGCCGCGCAGCCCCGGCCGTCCGGGTGCCGCCCGGCCGCCGCGCCCGGCCCGCACCCGCCCCGGCCGCCCCCCCCGCGCTACCCCTCGCCGCCGCCCGCCGGGCCCTCGCGGTGACGGACGCCCCGGGATCGGGCATACTCACTTCGCCGCGTCGGTTAATGGCCGTTCACTGCGAACCGGTGGGACCGCCTCCGACGAGGCACGACGACCCCGCCGGGCCCCCACCACGGGCCCGGGGTGCGACCGAGGAGGCGACCCCGCCATGAGCATCTCCCCGAGCAAGCCGGTGGAACGCCAGCTGCCCACCGAGGAGGCCCGCGACCTGCTGGCCCTCACCCGCGAGCTGGTCGACCACGAGCTGCTGCCCCGGGCCGCCGACGACGAGGCCGAGGGGCGCTTCCCGCGGGAGGTCCTCCGCACCCTCGGCGAGTCCGGGCTGCTGGGCCTGCCCTACCCCGAGGAGTACGGCGGCGGCGGCCAGCCGTACGAGGTCTACCTGCAGGTCCTGGAGGAGCTGTCGGCCGGCTGGCTCGCCGTCGGCCTCGGCGTCAGCGTCCACACCCTCTCCTGCCACGCCCTCGCCACCTTCGGCAGCGACGACCAGCGGCGCCGGTTCCTGCCGGACATGCTGGGCGGCTCCCTGCTGGGCGCGTACTGCCTCTCGGAGCCGCAGTCCGGCTCCGACGCCGCCGCGCTGCGCACCTCCGCCGTCCGCGACGGCGGGACCTACACGGTCAACGGGACCAAGGCCTGGATCACCCACGGCGGCGCCGCCGACTTCTACAGCGCCCTGGTCCGCACCGGCGGCGAGGGCCCCGGCGGCATCAGCGCCCTGCTGGTCGCGGCCGACACCCCCGGTCTGAGCGCCGCCCCGCCGGAGCGCAAGATGGGCCTGAGGAGCTCGCCCACCGCCCAGATCCACTTCGACGGCGCGCGGGTGCCCGCCGACCGCCTGATCGGGGAGGAGGGCCAGGGCTTCTCCATAGCGCTGTCCGCCCTCGACTCCGGCCGCCTCGGCATCGCGGCCTGCGCGGTCGGCGTCGCCCAGGCCGCCCTGGACCACGCCGTGGAGTACGCCCGGGACCGCCGCCAGTTCGGCCGGCCGATCGCCGACTTCCAGGGCCTGTCGTTCATGCTCGCCGACATGGCCACCCAGGTCGAGGCCGGCCGCGCCCTGTACCTGTCGGCGGCCCGCCGCCGCGACGCGGGCCTCTCCTTCACCAAGGAGGCGGCCATGGCGAAGCTGTTCTGCACCGACGCGGCCATGCGGGTGACCACCGACGCCGTCCAGGTCCTCGGCGGCTACGGCTACACCCAGGACTACCCGGTCGAGCGCTACATGCGGGAGGCCAAGGTGCTCCAGATCGTCGAGGGCACCAACCAGATCCAGCGCATGGTGATCGGCCGCCGCCTCACGGGCGGCGCCGGCCGCTGAGACGCGCGGCGGCCGCCGCGCGCCCGACCCGTACGACGACCCCGCCGGGCAGTGCCCGGCGGGGTCCGTGCTGTTCCGTGCTGTTCAGTGCGGCCGGTGCGGTCGGCGACCGGCGCCGGGCGGGGCGGCCCCGCCCGTGCGCCCGGCCGGCGGCGGGTCAGCTCCGGGCGGGGCGCAGCTCCTGCCGCGGGACGCGCACCGGCCGGGAGCCGGGGCCGCCGACGTGCGAGAACGGCTGGGTCCGCCAGTCCAGCTCCGGCGGCAGCGTCAGCAGGGCCTCCAGGGCCGGCCCGGCGTCGAGGGCGGGGTCCTCGTCGAAGTCGGCGGCGTCGTCCACCGGCTGGCCGGATCCGGGGCAGACCACCGAGGCGAACGGGTTCCACGCGCTGCGCAGGACCGCGTGCTGGGGGAGGCGCTCCTCGTCCTCGAGCAGGGCGATGGGGCGGTCGCACTCGGGGCAGCGGAGCCGGAGGATCTCCCAGGTCTCGCCGTCGCCGGGGTCGGCGCCCGGGAAGGGCGCCCGGGTTTCGCAGGGCTCGGGCTCGTCGGCGCGCAGCTCCGCCTCGGTGTCGCGGGTGCGCCGGTCAAGTACAGGCATGTTCATCCCCCTCGGGTGGGCCAGGCCGCCACGGCCGTGACCACAAGCAGCAATTCCCTCCACCTGCCCCACATAACCCTGCGGACCGACGCACTGTCATGCGCCCGGTGTGTCCTTGGTCACACGGGGCCCCGCGGAGCGCCCTCCGCGCTCCGGCACGCGCCCCCGGCACGTCCCGGCAGCGCCCCCCGGCGGGGCCCTCCGGCCGGGGTCCGCCGGTCCGGGGCCTGCCGGCCGCCGCCCCCGCGCCGGGTCAGCCGCCGGCCGCCTCCAGCTCCGCCGCCACCGCCCGGCGCAGCTGCTCCAGCCGCCGGGGCAGCGGCTCCCACCCGGGGGTGCCGGCCAGCTCCACGTTCAGCTCGGCCACGGTCCGGGTGTAGGCGCGCGCCAGCCCCCGGGGCATCAGCGGCATCCCCGGCGGCCGCCGACGCACCCGGCCGTCCGCGTCCGGCAGGCCCGCGTGGTTGCCGCGCACCGACACCCACAGCGCGTGCACCGGACCCTGCGCGGCCGCGACCAGCTCCTCCCGGACCGGCAGCCACCGCCGCAGGGCCGCCCGCGTCGGCCCGGACAGCGGCAGCACCTCGGTGTGCGGCGGGCTCACCGACCTGGCCTGCGGCCGCCGGACCAGCCGCACCTCGCCGAGGTCCCCGCTCGGGCCGCCGCCGCTGCCCCCGCCCAGGTCGCCCGTCCGCAGGGCGCACAGCTCCCCGGCCCGCGCCCCCGTGTCCAGGACCACGCCCACGAGCGCCAGCAGCCGGACCCGCCCCGGGTCCGCCCGCGCGTACCGCTCGGCCCCGTCCGCCAGGTACCGCAGCAGCAGGCCGCGGCGGCGCGGGTCCACCACCGGCTTCGGCTCGGGCACCAGCGGGCGCTCCGGCACCTCCAGCGCCACCCCGGCGCGCCGGGCCACGATCACCAGGCAGTCGGCGCGCACCCGCATGCTGGCGTCCGACGACCGGCCCGGGTCGGGCACCGCGCGGCGCCGCAGCTCGCCGCGGGCCGCCAGCTCCAGGTACGACTCCACGGCGGCGGGCTCCAGCAGGCCGCCCAGCGACGCGCCGGCCCCCGGCGGCAGCCCGCCGCGCTCGACCGCCCGGGCCAGCTCGCCGGCGACCCAGCGCAGCTGCCGCGCCCGGGCGCCGCTCACGCCGGGCTCCGCGGCCAGCTCCTCGACCACCCGCTCCAGCGCGGCCACTCCCGGCGCCGGCGTTCTCCCCTGCGACTCGGACATGCGGCCACCCTAGGAGCCGTCACCGACAGCGCCCCGACAGCGCCCCGGCAGCGCCCCGGCGGGGCCCCGCCGCCGCCATCCCCGCCGCCGCTGCCGCCCGTCCCCGGCGCCCCCGGGCGCGCCGGGGGTCCGGCCGGGTCGGCAGGGACGCGCCGCGCCCAGTAGGTTGGCCCCTTGTGGAGGATCTCGACCGTCAGATCGTGCAGCTGCTCGTCCAGGACGGGCGGATGAGTTACACCGACCTGGGGAAGGCCACCGGCCTCTCCACCTCGGCGGTGCACCAGCGGGTGCGCCGCCTGGAGCAGCGCGGCGTGATCCGCGGCTACGCCGCGGTCGTCGACCCCGACGCGGCGGGCCTGCCGCTCACCGCGTTCATCTCGGTCAAGCCGTTCGACCCCAGCGCGCCCGACGACGTGCCCGACCGCCTCGCCGGGATCGACGAGATCGAGGCGTGCCACAGTGTCGCGGGCGACGAGAACTACATCCTCAAGGTCCGGGTGGCCGGTCCCGGCGACCTGGAGCACCTGCTGGCGCGCATCCGCTCCGCCGCCGGCGTCTCCACCCGCACCACCGTCGTGCTCAGCACCCCGTACGAGGCCCGCCCGCCCAGGATCTGACCCCGTGTCCGGGCCCGCGGCCCCGGCCCGCCCCGGCCCGCGGCCCCGGGCCCGGTGCCACCCCGCTGCGCCGCGTCCGGGGGTGCCCGGCAGACTGGCCCCATGACCGATCGCACCACCGGCACCGTGCTCCTGCGCGGCGGCGCCGTCTACAGCCCCGCCGACCCCTTCGCCACCGCCATGGTGGTCCAGGACGGCACCGTCGCCTGGATCGGCTCGGAGGGCGCGGCGGACGCGTACGTCGACGGGGCCGACCGGGTGGTCGACCTCGCCGGGGCGCTGGTCACCCCGGCCTTCGTCGACGCCCACGTGCACGCCACCGCGACCGGCCTGGCCCTCACCGGCCTCGACCTCACCGGCTGCCCCTCCCTCGCCGAGGCCCTGGCCCGGCTGGAGCGCCACGTCCGGCAGGAGCGGTCCCGCGGCCGCCTCGCCGCCGGCGGGGGCGGCGACGGCGTCGTGGTCGGCCACGGCTGGGACGAGACGGGCTGGCCCGAGAACCGCGCGCCCACCCGCGAGGAGCTGGACACCGCCGCGGACGGCGCCGCCGTCTACCTCTCCCGCACCGACGTGCACTCCGCCGTCGCCTCCACCGCGCTGCGCGCCCGCGCCGACCGGTCCGGCGCCCTCTCCGGCCTCGCCGGGCACCACCCCGACGGCCCCCTCACCCGCGACGCCCACCACGCCGTGCGCCGCACCGCCCTCGACGGCATCTCCGCCGGCCAGCGGCGCGACGCCCAGCAGGCGGCCCTGAGCCGTGCCGCCTCCCTCGGCATCGGCTCCGTCCACGAGTGCGGCGGCCCCGACATCTCCTCCGAGGAGGACTTCACCGGCCTGCTCGCCCTGGCCGCCGAGGGCGGCGGGCCGCGGGTGTTCGGCTACTGGGGGGAGCTCGGCGCCGTCGGGACCGCCCGGCGCCTGGGCGCGGTCGGCGCGGGCGGCGACCTCTTCGTGGACGGCGCGATCGGCTCCCGGACCGCCTGCCTGCACGCCCCCTACGCGGACGCCGACGACGCCGGGGCCCCCGGCTCCACCGGCGCCGCCTACCTCACCGCCGCCGAGGTCGCCGACCACGTCGCCGCCTGCACGGAGGCGGGCCTCCAGGCGGGCTTCCACGCCATCGGGGACGCCGCCCTGGCCGCCGTCCTGGACGGCGTGCGGGCCGCCGCCGGGCGGCTGGGCGCCGGGCGGGTGCGGGCGCTGCGCCACCGGGTGGAGCACGCGGAGCTGCTGGACGATGCGGCGGTGGCCGCCTTCGCCGAGTTCGGCCTGGTCGCCTCCGTCCAGCCCGCCTTCGACGCCGCCTGGGGAGGCGAGGACGGCATGTACGCCCGCCGGCTGGGCGCCGAGCGGGCCCGGGCGCTCAACCCGTTCGCACAGCTCCTGCGGGCCGGGGTCCCGCTGGCCTTCGGCTCCGACGCGCCGGTGACCCCGCTGGACCCGTGGGGCACCGTGCGGGCCGCGGCGTTCCACCGGAACCCCGCGCACCGCGTCTCCGTGCGCGCCGCCTTCACCGCCCACACCCGGGGCGGCTGGCGGGCGCTCGGCCGCGACGACGCGGGCGTGCTGGTGCCGGGCGCCCCGGCGGACTTCGCGGTCTGGCAGGCGGGGGACCTGGTGGTGCAGGCCCCGGACTCGCGGGTGGCGGGCTGGTCCACCGACCCCCGCTCCGGCACCCCCGGCCTGCCCGACCTGACGCCGGGCGCGCCGCTGCCGGTCTGCCTGGCGACCGCGGTGCGCGGCCGGGTGGTGCACGGGTCCCTCTGACGGGGGACGGCGTCCGACGGGCGGCGTCCTCCGAGGGCGGCGTCCTCCGAGGGCGGCGTCCTCCGAGCAGGGCGTCGGCGGTCGGAGGAGTGTCGGGAGGGGCGCCCGGTGGCGCCGGAGGGCGCCCGGCCGCGGTTCCGGCGCGTCCCGGTCCGGGCGCGCCCGGCGCGCCGCACGCCGCGGCGGCGGCCGCCCGGGGGAGTGCGCGCCGGGCGCCGCGAAGATCGCCTGCGGCCGATCGGGTGGAGCCAGGTCCCCCCTCCGGGACGCGCCGCGGCGGACTCCTCACGCCGGAAGACCGCTCCGACCTGCGGTTCTGCTCCGTCCGCACAGGTCGGGCCGCAGTTGACAGACGGCGGTCGGCTACCAGTAGGTTCGACGCCGTCCACCTCCGGGGGGAACTCCCCCCGCAGGCCGCCCGACCGGGAACCTCCACGCCAAACCCGTGGCAGGCACTGGGCCGACGGACGGCGCCCCAGCGGCGCCGCCGACAGGCAGCCAGGTCCAGCCGCCGCGGCACGGGGCGCGTGGCAGCCGGCAGGCCAACCGGGGCCCGCCGGGCAGGTGCGACCCGGGCGGGGACCGGACGCTCAGTAGACAACGGCTCTCGGCCGATCCGCAGCCGGCGGGTCCCGGGTCGGACCGAAGGGCGTCCGGTCCCCGGTCCGCCGCACCCGCGCCCCCCTCGGCCACCCCTCCCGCGCCCGGCCCCCGCCGGGATGCCCGGACCGCGCCCCGGCACCCCCCGCGCCCCGGCTCGTCCTGCCGCCCGCGCCCCGGCACCCCCCGCGCCCCGGCTCGTCCTGCCGCCCGCGCCCCGGACCCGGCCGCTCCCGCCCCTCCCGACCCGGTCCCCTGATCCGGCCCTCCCCGTCGCGCGTTGTACCGTCGTCGCACGTCGCGTCACCCGTCCGGACGGCGCGCGCACGGAACCACCGACCAGAGAGGCGGCGCGCGTGGCAGTGCCCGTAGACCCCGTGCTCCGCGGGCAGACCGACGCGGCGGACCCCGTCCCCGGCCCGCCCGACGGCCGCCCGGCCCCCGCCGACCCGACGGCCGCGCCGCAGACCGGTGCCGCCGCCCCCGAGCCGCCCGGCGGCACGCCGGCCGCCCCCGCACCGGCCCGGGCCGACGGCCGCCCGCCACGCCGCGAGCGGCTGCGGCGCGGACTGCCCCGCACCGCCGCCGCGGCGCTCTTCGGCCTGATGCTGGCCGCCGCCTTCCCGCCGTACGACCTGTGGCCGCTGTCGGTGGCCGCCGTCGCCGGCCTCTCGCTGCTCACCCGCGGCCGCACGGCCCGGCAGGGCGCCTGGACGGGCTTCGCCTTCGGCGTGCCCTTCCTGCTCTGGCTGCTCGACTGGCTGCGGGTGATCGGCTCCGACGCCTGGATCGCGCTCTCGCTGGTCGAGGCGCTCTTCCTGGCCGCCATGGGCGCCGGCCTGGCCGTCACCTCCCGGCTGCGGGCGTGGCCGCTGTGGACGGCCTGCCTCTGGGTCGCCCAGGAGTGGGCCCGCGACCGCCTGCCGCTCGGCGGCTTCCCCTGGGGCAGGCTGGCGTTCGCCAACACGGCGACCCCGTACACGCCGCTCGCCGCGCTGGGGGGCGCGCCCCTGGTCACCTTCGCCGTCGCGCTGACCGGCGCCCTGCTGGCCGCGGCCGCCCTGCCCCTGCTGCGGCACGCACCGGCGGCGCTGCGCCGCCGCCTCCCGGTCCCGCCCCTCCCCGACGCCCCCGCGGCCCCCGACGCCCCGCCCGCCCCCCGGCGGACGCTGCGGCTCGCCGCCGTACCGGCCGTCGCCGCCGTCGCCGCGGCCCTCGCCGGCCAGGCCGTCCCCGTCCCCGTCCCCACCGCGCCGGACGACACCGCGGAGGTCGCCGTCGTCCAGGGCAACGTGCCCCACCCCGGCATGGACTTCCTGGGCCGCCCGATGGCGGTGCTCAACAACCACGTGAGCGCCACCGAGCGCCTCGCCGCGGACGTCGCCGCCGGCCGCAGCCCCCGCCCCGACGCCGTGATCTGGCCGGAGAACTCCTCCGACCTCGACCCCTTCCGCAACCCCGAGGCGTACGCCGCCGTCGACCGCGCGGTGAAGGCGGTCGGCGTGCCCGTGCTGGTCGGCACCCTCGTCGACGGCCCGGACCGGCAGCACGTCCGCAACGAGGGCATCGTCTGGGACCCGGCCACCGGCCCCGGCGCCTCGTACACCAAGCAGCACCCGGTGCCGTTCGGCGAGTACGTGCCGTTCCGCTCCCTGCTGTCCAAGGTCGTCACCCGGCTCGACCGGGTGGCCCGCGACTTCTACCCCGGCACCACCACGGGCGTCCTCCAGGTGGGGAAGGTCCGCGTCGGCGACGTGATCTGCTTCGAGATCGCCTACGACGGGATCGTCCGCGACGCCGTCGACGCCGGCGGCCGGGTGCTGGTCGTCCAGACCAACAACGCCACCTACGCCCGCAGCGGCCAGCCCGAGCAGCAGCTGGCCATGTCGCGGCTGCGCGCGGTCGAGCACGGCCGCGCCGTGCTGATCGCCGCGACCAGCGGGATCAGCGCGGTGGTCGGGCCGGACGGCACGGTCCGGCAGCGCACGGCCGAGCTGACCGCGGCCCGGCTGACGGCGGCGGTCCCCCTGCGCGACGGAACGACACCCGCCGACCGTCTCGGTGCCTGGCCCGAGTGGGCGGTCGCTATTGTTGGGCTGTCCTCCTGCGCGGCGGCCGTCCTGCGGACCAGGTCCCGCCGCGGTACCGGGCCTGTCCCGCCGACCGTCGGGACCGCCGGCGACTGACGGGTGCACCGCGCGGGAGTGCAGCCGAACAGGGGGGACGGCACCGGGGGGCCGACAGGCCGGCGGGGACGCGGCGCGTCCGCGCCTGCCTCGCACGCCCCGTCCCCGCACCGCCGCGGGGACGCCTCCGCCGCACCACACCGCCCGCCGCAAGGGAGAGAAAGGCCGGTCCGTGACCGACAAGCACGTCGAAGAGCCCCATGACTTCGCCGAACTCGGCAAAATCCTGGTCATCATTCCGACCTACAACGAGGCCGAGAACGTCACCCGCATCACCGCCCGCGTCCGCGCCGCGGTGCCCGAGGCGCACATCCTCGTCGCGGACGACAACAGCCCCGACGGCACCGGGGAGATCGCCGACGGGCTCGCCGCCGACGACGACCACCTCCACGTGATGCACCGCAAGGGCAAGGAGGGCCTGGGCGCCGCCTACCTGGCCGGGTTCCGCTGGGGTCTCGACAACGGCTACGACGTGCTGGTCGAGATGGACGCCGACGGCTCCCACCAGCCGGAGCAGCTGCCCCGGCTGCTGACCGCGCTGCGCGGCGCCGACCTGGTGCTGGGCTCCCGCTGGGTGCCCGGCGGCAGCGTCGTCAACTGGCCCAAGCACCGCGAGTTCCTCTCCCGCGGCGGCAGCCTCTACTCGCGCCTCATGCTCGGCGCGCAGCTCCGCGACATCACCGGCGGCTACCGCGCCTTCCGCAAGGGGACGCTCCTCGGCCTCGGCATGGACGAGGTCGCCTCGCAGGGCTACTGCTTCCAGGTCGACCTCGCCTGGCGCGCCGTCCGCGCCGGCTTCCGGGTGGTCGAGGTCCCGATCACCTTCGTCGAGCGGGAGCTCGGCGCCAGCAAGATGAGCCGCGGCATCGTCGTCGAGGCGCTGATGCGCGTCACCGCCTGGGGCGTGCAGAACCGCCTCGGCAGGCTGCCCGCCCCGCGGCCGGCCGACCGGAACACCCCCGTCGCCCCGGACGTTGAGTCGAAGGCGGGGGCGGGCGGCACCGTCCGCTGACGCCCGGCACGGCGACCGCGGCGGCACCGCCGCCGGGCACGGCCGGCCGGCCCGGTCCGCACCCCCCGCAGGGCCGAGCGCCCCGCCCCCGGCACCCGGGAGGCGGGGCGGCCCGGCAGGCCGGCGTCCCGCCCGGGGGCGCCCGCGGAGCGAGGAGTGGAACCCGCCGTGACCGACCCCCGTCCGACCGCCCGCGCCTCCGCCGCCCCGGCGGGGCGCGGCGGACGGCTGCGCACCCTGCTGCCGCTCGCCGTCGCGGCCTGGCTGGTCCTGGAGATCTGGCTGGCCCTGGAGGTCGCCTCGGTCCTCGGCGGCCTCGCGGTGGCGGCGCTGTTCCTGGCGGGTGCCCTCGTCGGGGGCTGGACCGTCAAACGCGCCGGCCTGCGCGCCCTGCGCTCCGCGGCCCGCTCCGTGGAGCAGGGCCGCGAGCCCGAGGCGGGGGAGTCCCACACCGCCCTCACGATCACCGGCGGCGTGCTGCTGATCCTGCCCGGCTTCCTCTCCGACCTGCTCGGCCTCGCCTGCCTCTTCCCGCCGACCAGGGCGCTGCTGCGCCGCGTCCCGGTCCGTCTGGCCCGTGCGGCGGTCCGCCGCGGCCGGGCCGGCGACCCGCTGGCCGAGGCGCTGCGGCTGCAGGAGCAGCTGCGGGTCCACCGGCCCGGGGGCAGGGTCGTCCCGGGCGAGGTCGTGGACCGCGACGGCGGCCCCGGCGGCGCGTCCCGGGACGACGCCCGTCCGCCGCGCACCGTCCGGATCCTGCCGCCGGAGCAGCCGCCGCGCTGACGCCTGACGCCTGACGCGCGGGTGCGGGAGGCGGGGCGGGCCGGGTCCCCCCGGTCCGCCCCCGGTCCGTCCCGGACGGGGGCGCGCCACGGCGGGCCGCGGGGGTCCCGGCACGACGAAGGCCCTGGCGCCGGCAGATCGCTCTGCCGGCGCCAGGGCCTTCGCCTCCCCGCCGCTCACCGGGGGAGACGGTCGTCTCAGGCGCTCTTGCGGTTGTCCCGCGGGTGGACGGCCAGGTTCATCCCGCCGGAGCGGAGCACGGCCAGGCGCTCGGCCAGCACCTCCTCCAGCTCCTCCCTGGTGCGGCGCTCCATCAGCATGTCCCAATGGGTGCGCGCCGGCTTCACCTTCTTCTCCTCCGGCTCGTCCCCGTCGAGAAGGAGGGCCTCCGTACCGCAGAAGCGGCACTCCCACACGGGCGGGATCTCGGCCTCCACGGAGAACGGGACCTCGAAGCGGTGTCCGTTCTGACATGCGTACTCCACGGTCTGGCGCGGGGCCAGATCGATGCCGCGGTCGGTCTCGTAGCTGGTGGCCCCGAGTCGCGTGCCGCGGAGAGCTCGCTCACTCATGAATCGTGCCTCCCGGGCTTGTGGCCCACAGGACTGGTGGTCGCTGTCTAGGTGGTCGCTGTCTTCGTCGTTCCGGTCAACGCTCGGCCGCTGTCGAAGATTCCCGTCCCCAGACGCGCGTCGTCCGTCGTGCCGCCCCCGTTGTACCCATCCGCGCCCCTTTTGTCACATCTGGCGTGCGATGTCACCCTGGGTTTTCACGATTTTGCACGCAGTGACCGATCCCGACAGCCGCCGTCGGCGTACACTTCGCGCCTGCCCGCCCCGGCCCCGCCCATGCCCCCGGTCCGTGCCCCGGTCCGTCCGCGGCCCCCGCTCAGTACGCGCCCTCCGCCGCCGGGGCCGCCGTCGCCGGGGCCACGGCCGCCGGGTCCGCCGCCGGTGCGGCCGGGTCCGCCGCCGCAGGCGCCCCGCCGGTCCGCACGGCCCCTGCCGCGGGCCGCGAGAACCACCGCAGGAAGACCTGCGCCGCCGGCCCGATCGCCAGGGCGTACACCACCGTCCCCACGCCCACCGTGCCGCCCAGCAGCCAGCCCGCCGCCAGCACCGCCACCTCGATGCCGGTCCGCACCAGCCGGACCGAGCGCCCGGTCCGCCGGTGCAGCCCCGTCATCAGCCCGTCGCGCGGGCCCGGCCCGTACCCGGCCCCGATGTACAGGCCGGTCGCGGCCCCGTTGAGCAGGACGGCCGCCGCCAGGAGCAGCACCCGCAGGGGCAGCGGGCCGGGGGCGGGCACCGCCCACAGCGTCGCGTCCATGGAGGTGCCCACCACGACCACGTTGCTGACCGTGCCCAGGCCCGGCCGCTGCCGCAGCGGGATCCAGAGCAGCAGCACGGCCGCTCCGACCACGCAGGAGACCGTGCCGATCGTCCAGCCCGTGCGGAGCGCGACCCCCTGGTGGAAGACGTCCCAGGGGTCCAGCCCCAGGCCGGTCCGCACGAGCAGGCCGGAGCTGGCCCCGTACAGCACCAGTCCGGTGTACAGCTGCGTGAGACGTCGTGCGTGCATGGCCCCTCTGCTCCCTTGCGCGGACGCGGTCGGCGCCGGTGGCGCCGGTGGACCCGTCCGTGCCACTCTGGCCCGCAACCGGCCTGCACATCCACGGCCAATCCGAAGGAAGTGGACCGATCCGCATGCACGCGTGGACGACCGCCCTGGGCGCGGCCCGGCTCGCCCGGCTCCTCGGCGGCGCGGGCTTCCCCCCGGCGGACCGCACCCCGGCCTACCGCGGCCTCGCCGCCTCCGTCCGGCTGCTCCTCCTGGAGGGGCGCCTCGGCGTCGGGGTGCGGCTGCCCGCCGAGCGGGAGCTCGCCGCCGCCCTCGGCGTCAGCCGCACCACCGTGGCCGCCGGCTACCAGCAGCTGCGCGACTGGGGCTACCTGGCGAGCCGCCGCGGCTCGGGCAGCTGGACGGTCCTCCCCGACGGCCACCCGGTGCCCACCGGAGCCCTCGCACCCCTGCCCCCGGACCGCGCCGGAGCCGTCCTCGACCTGGGGTGCGCCGCCCTGCCCGCCCCCGAGCCCTGGCTCACCGCCGCCTTCACCGCGGCCCTCCAGGACCTCCCCGCGCACACCCGCACCCACGGCGACCACCCGGCCGGCCTGCCGGTCCTCCGGGAGGCCCTCGCCGACCGCTTCACCGCGCGCGGCCTGCCCACCACGCCCGAGCAGGTCATGGTGACCACCGGCGCGATGGGCGCCCTCGACGCCGTCCGGCGGCTGCTGGCCCGCTCCGGCGACCGGGTCGCCGTGGAGGCGCCCAGCTACGCGAACGTGCTGCAGATGCTGCGCCGCGACGGCCTGCGGCTCGTCCCGGTCGCCCTGGGGGAGGCCCTCTCCGGGTGGGACCCGGGGGAGTGGCGGCGGGTGCTGCGCGACGCGGCCCCGCGCGCCGCGTACGTCATCCCCGACTTCCACAACCCCACCGGGACGCTCGTCCCCGACGACCAGCGCGCCGCCCTCGCCGCCGCGGCGCGGGCGGCGGGCACCGTCCTGGTCGCGGACGAGACCATGGCCGAGCTCTCCTTCCCCGACGTCGACGGCGACGGCGACGGCGAGGGCAGCGGCAGGGGCGGCGGCGCGGCCCCCCGGCCGCGGCCGCTGGCCGCCCACGACCCCGGCGGCACGGTGGTGACCGTCGGCTCGGCCAGCAAGGCGGTGTGGGCCGGGCTGCGCATCGGCTGGGTGCGGGCGGCCCCCGCCGTCGTCCGCCGCCTGGTGGCGGACCGCGCCTACGCCGACCTGGGCTCACCCGTCCTGGAGCAGCTGGCCGTGGCCCGGCTGCTCCGCGACGGCGGCTGGGACGCGGCCCTGGCCGAGCGCCGCCTGCGCCTGCGCGCCCACCGCGACGCCTTCGCCGCCGCCCTGCGGGACGAGCGGCCCGAGTGGTCCTTCGACCTGCCGCCGGGCGGCCTCACGCTCTGGGTCCGCACGGCGGGCCTCTCCGGGGCGGCGCTGGCGGCCGAGGGCGACCGGCACGGCGTCCGGGTGGCCGCAGGTCCGCGCTTCGGCCTCGACGGCGCCTTCGAGCACTACCTCCGCCTGCCGCTCACCGTCGGCGGGGACACGGTACGCGAGGCCGTCCGCCGCCTCTCCCGCGCCGCCGACGCGGTGGCGGCGGGTGCCGGGGCCGACCGGCCCGGGGAGGTCTTCGTCGCCTGATCCGCGCGGCGCGCGGCGCACGCCGGCCTCCGCCCCGACGGAGGCCGGTACGGGACGGCCGCCGGTCCGCCCGCCCCCGGGCCCGGGCGCCGCCGGAGAGCGGCCCGGCGGCCCGGCGCCGGAGCGCCCCCTACCCGAGAGGCCGGGTCCGGGTCGCGGGTCCGGGCCGCGGGTCCGGGGTGCCGCGGTCGCTGTCCCCGTCCGGCGGACCGGCACGCGGCAGCCGACGCCCGCCCGGTCCTCCTGCCGCCCCGCTGCCGCTGGCGCCGCCGCCCCGGCCCGCGGGCCCGCGGCGCGCCGCGGAGGCCCGGCCGCGATGGGCCGGGCCCCCGCGGGAGGCCGTGTCCGGGGCGGGGGAGGCCCGCTCAGGACGCCGGGCCGGGCCGGACCGGGGACTTGACCAGGCTGGCCGCCGGGGCGGGCGCCTCGCCGCGGGGCTCCACGCGGGGCAGCAGGGCGGTCACCGCGTCCCGCCGGTCGGCGGGCACGTCCTCGTCCAGCGGGTCGGGCGCGGCGGGCACCTGCAGCCGCACCGGGGCCGCGCCGCCGAGCCGCGCGTAGCCGCGCCCGGCGGGCATCCGGGCCGCCGGGGCGATGTCCAGCGGCGCGCCCAGGGCGGCCTCCGCCTGCTCCGGCGTCGGGGCGCCCAGCACCACCCGCGCCCGCGCGGAGGCCCGGACCACGGGCCGGATCCGCTCCAGCGAGGCGAGGTGCTCGGCCACCACCACGGACACCCGCGCCGCGCGGCCCTGCCGCAGCGGCACCTCCAGCAGGTCCTGCGGGTCGGGACGGCCCTCGGCGTGCGCCAGTTCGCTCAGCTCGACGGGGTGGTCCACCAGGATCCAGAGCGGCCGGGTGGCGTGCCGCGGCGGGGCCGAGCCGACCAGCCGCGCGCGGTCGAGCGCCGCGAGCCGCCGGGTGGTCTCGCCCGCCGCCCACTGGAGCGCGGCGACCGCGCCCTGCACGCCGGTCTCCACGCGCCGCACCCCGGGCCGTCCCGCCAGGCAGCCGTACTCGCCGGTGCCCGCACCGTCGACGAGCACGACGTCGCCGTGCGGCAGCGCCTGGAGGGCGAGGCCGCGGAGCAGCGTGGAGGTGCCGGAGCGGGGGGTGCCGAGGGCCAGCAGGTGCGCGTCGGCCGACCGCGCCGCGGTGCGCCACACCACGGGGGGCTGGTGGTCCCGGCCGCCGCTGCGGTCCAGGGGGATGGTGCGGTCGCTGTCCCCGGGGTCGGTGACGCCGAGGACGAGCTCGCCCGGCCCGGCCACGAAGCGCTGCACCGCGATGTCGTCGGGCAGCGCCGGGAGCGCCTCCATGCGCAGCCGGTTGCCCTCCTCGTCCCAGTGGAAGCGGTACTCGCGGGTGCGGCCCGCCTTCCCCTGCAGCACCTGCTCGACGCGCGCCCGCGCGGCGGCCTCGCTGTCCGGGAAGTACGCCGGGTAGACGAGGTCCAGGAGGGCGAGGCGCCCGTCGGCGTCGAACTCCCACGCGGGGAAGGCGGCCCGGTGGTCGCCGTCGTGCACGTAGAGCGGCTTGGGGTCCTCGGGCCGCGCCAGGTAGGGCGTGAGCGCCGCGTACACGGCCTGCAGCTTGAGCTGGACCGGGTCGGGCGCCGGAGCCGCGGCCGGGGCCCGGTCGCGGCCCGCCCACGCGGCGCTCGCGAGGAGGCAGGCCCCGGCCAGCACCAGCCCGTAGGGGAGGACGGCCAGGGACGCGGCCACCGCGGCGACGAGCAGCAGCGCGGGGCCGCGGCGGTCGCCGGGGGTGCGCTGCCACCAGGCGCGCGCCCAGGCGGCGTGGTGGCGGAGCCCGCGGACGACCAGCATCAGCGGTCCGAGCACGTCGGCGGCGTGGTCCCCGGCGGTGCGCGCCAGGTCGCGGCCGCGGACGAGGGTGCGGTTGAGGGACATCGGCTCTCCCCGAGCGGTGCAGCGGCGGTTGCGGACGGAAGGCGGAGGGGCGGAGGGCGGAGGGCGGAGGTGCGGACGCGGAGATCGGGGGACGGGCGGGGCGGGGGCGTGCGGCGGGCGGCGGACGGAAGGAGGCCCGGGGCGGTGGGGGCCGCGCCCGGGCCTTCTCGAAGGGTGGAGCCGGAGCTCCGGGTCAGAACTTGAGGCCGCCGAGCAGGCCGGCCACGCTCTGGCTTCCGGCGTGGATGCTGGGCGCGATGGCTGTACTCGCCAGGTAGAACCCGAACAGGGCGCAGACCAGGGCGTGGGCGAGCTTCAGTCCGCATTTCCGGGAGAGGAGGAAGACGATCACGCCGAGGAAGACGACGCCGGAAAACGAGAGGATCATGGGGGTGCTCCTCGAGAGGGGGACAGCATTCCGCGAGGGAGCTACGGAATGTGCCCTCATCGTGACAAAAAGTAATAGATGAGGAAAGCGGCAAACGGGTGGTTGTGCGGAGAGTGACCGCCGCCGCACGGGAACCGTGTCCCGGACCCCCGCCCGTACCGCCCCGCCGCCGGAAGGGACCCCGATGACCGAGCCGACCACCCCGCCCGGACCCGCCCCCGAACCGGATCCCGCCCGGGAGCCCGACCCGGAACCCGACCCGGAACCCGACCCGGAGCCCGACCCGGAGGTCGTCGCCCTGGCCGGGAGGATCTTCATGATGGCCAGGACCGGCGACGCCGCGGCCCTCGCCGCCTACGTCGACGCCGGCGTGCCCGCCGACCTCTGCAACGACCGCGGCGACACCCTGCTGATGCTCGCCGCCTACCACGGCCACGCCCCCGCCGTCCGCGCCCTCCTGGAGCGCGGCGCCGACCCCGACCGCCCCAACGACCGCGGCCAGACCCCCCTCGCCGGCGCGGTCTTCAAGGGCGAGGACGAGGTCGTCCGCGCCCTGGTCGGTGCGGGCGCCGACCCCCGCGCCGGGCGGCCCTCCGCCCTGGACGCCGCCCGCATGTTCGGCAAGGACGCCCTGGTGGCGCTGCTCGACCGCCCCTGAGGCCCGTCCGGCCGCCGGGTAGGCTTGCCCGCCGTGGAGATACGCACGGTGGGCTACGACCACCCGGACGCCGTCCGGCTGGTCGCCGAGGTCCAGCAGGAGTACGTCGCCCGGTACGGCGGCGCGGACGACACACCCGTCGACCCCCGCCAGTTCGACCTGCCGGGCGGCCTCTTCGCCGTCGCCTACCTCGGCGGCGCCCCCGTGGCCTGCGGAGGCTGGCGGGCCAGGGACGCCGACCCGTACGGCCTGTGCGACGGCGACGCGGAGCTCAAGCGCATGTACGTCGTCCCCGGCGCCCGCGGCCGCGGGCTGGCCCGGGCCCTGCTGCGCCACCTGGAGGCGGCCGCCGTCGCGGCGGGCCGCTCCCGGATGGTCCTGGAGACGGGCACCGAGCAGCCCGAGGCGGTCGCCCTCTACACCGCCGAGGGCTACGCGCCGATCACCAAGTTCGGCCTGTACCGCGACGAGCCGAGCAGCATCTGCATGGGCAAGCACCTGGACCCGGCCGGCCCCGCCGCCGTCCCCGGACCGGCCGCCGCGCCGCGGCCGGGGGAACGGGACGCCAGCCCGGTCTGACCCGCGCCCCGTCCGACCCGGGCCCGTCCTGCCCTGCCCGACCCGGGCCCCGCCCCGCCCGCGCGCCGTCCGACCGCGCCCGGCGCGGGCCCGGCGCGCCGGTCACGCGTCACCCGGGCGGCCGGGCCCGGCCGCAGGCCCGCCCCGGCCGGGCCATCCTGGAGGCCGGGGCGCCGAAGGGCGGCCGCCACCGGCGAGGAGTCCGAGATGGACAGCAGCCAGCAGATCCACGAGGTCGTGGTCGGCGTCGACGCACTGCCGGAGTCGGGTCCGGCCCTGGAGTGGGCCGCGACCGAGGCGGAGCGCCTCGGCTGCCCGCTGCGCATGGTGCACGCCGTCGACACCGGGACGGCCACCCTCTCCTGCCGGGCCTCGGCCGGCGCCACCGAGCTGATCATGCAGGCCGGCCGCGACCTGCTGGCCGAGGCGGCGGCGCAGGTGGCCTCCGCCCACCCGGGGCTCGACGCCGCCGCCGCCGTCACCGCCGCCGACCCCGCCGCAGCGATCCTGGACGCGTCCGGCCCGCACACCCTGGCCGTGGTCGGCTCCCGCGGCCGGGGCGGCTTCGCCTCGCTGCTGCTCGGCTCGGTCAGCCTGCGGGTGGCCGCCCACGCCGAGTGCCCGGTCGTCGTGGTGCACGCCCCGTCGCAGCCCGGTGAGGGGCTGGGCGTCCTGGTGGGCGTGCTGGGCGAGGAGGACGTGCCCGTCGTCCGGTTCGCCCTGGAGGCCGCGGTGCGCCGCGGTGCGCCCGTCCGCGCGCTGCACGCCTGGTCGGCGGTGTCCGACGCCGGTCACATGGTGCCCATGGTCGACAGCCTCGACGAGGAGGAGCGGGAGCACGCCCGGCTGCTGCACCGCACCGTCGCGGCCGCCCGTGAGGGGCTCCCGGAGGATCTCCCGGGAGGCAGGGTCGCCGCCGACGTGGTGAGCGGGACGGCCGCCGCCGCCCTCGTCGAGGCGTCCGCCCACGCCTCCCTGCTCGTCGTCGGAGCCCCCCGCCGGGCGCGCGTCGGCCGCCTGGGGCAGCACCTGGGCAGCGTGGTCCACGCCGTCCTGCACCACGCGCACTGCCCGGTGGCGGTCGTCCCGGTCGGCTGAGGCCGCCGCCCGCCGCCCGCCGCCCGCCGCCCGCAGGCCGCAGGCCAGGCCGGGCCGGGCCGGGCCCGATGTGCGCGGCCCGCGGCCCGCGGCCCGCCGCCCGCGGGCCGTGGGCCGTACGCCGTTCCGGGGTGAACCGCCCGGGGCCGCCGTCCGTATGACCCGTCGTGCCCGGCACCGCCTCCCCGCCGGAGGCGGTGTGCCCCCACGACCGTGAGGACCGCCCATGACCGACCAGAGCAGCGCGTCCCTGCTGGCCCTCCCCGAGGGCGGCGCCGAAGTCAGGCTCGTGGTCCACCTCCGCTGGGAGGACGTCGCCGCCCTGGGCGAGGAGGCGGGGCGGCTCGCCGTCCAGCTCCAGCGCCCGGTCACCCTGGACGAGGCTGCCGGCCGCCTCCTGAGCGCCCGCCCCGGCCCGCCCTCCCCGAAGGAGCGCATGGCGTCCGCCCCCGCCGCGCTCCCCGTGCGCTCGCCCGTGGAGCAGGCCCGCCAGGCCATCGAGCAGGCCGGTGCGGCGGCCCCCGACCCGGCGGCGTCCGGTGCGGCGGCGCAGGCCGCCTCCTCCACGGCCCGGCACGCCTCCTCCGCCGCCACGGCGATCGGTGCGCCGTCCGGTTCCCCGAGCGGGGCTTCGGCCGGACTGCCGGCCGGGTCGGCGGGTGGCTCCTCCACGATCGGCTCCTCCACGACCGGATCCTCGGCGATCGGCGCGCGGTGGTCCGGCGCGGCGGCCGACTCCGGCACCCGTGCCACGGAGGCCCTCCGCCGCGCGGAGTGACGCGGGGGGTGCGGAGGCCGCCCGGGCGGCCTCCGCACCCGCGCCGCAGAGGCCGGAGCCCCCGGGCGGGCGCGGACCCCGGGCCCCGGCCGCCGCCGGTCCGGGGGACCACCGTGCCTCCGCCCCGGGCTCCCCGGGCCGGGAACCCCGGGCCGCCCGGGTCAGGCCCCGCGGATGCGGTGCCAGAGCGCCTGCGGCTGCTGCCGCCGCTCCCGGCGCCGCTCCTGGTACCGGTCGAGCGACTCCGCCAGCATCTGCGACCGCCGCTCGACGTCCAGCTCGTCCAGCAGCCGGTCGATGTTGGCCAGCAGCGCGCCCTGCAGCTGCCACCGGTCCGGCCGCCGCCGCATCTCCTCCACCAGCAGCCGGGCGATCCGCTCCCGGGCCGCCCGCCCGTCCAGCAGGGCCTGCGCCAGCTCCTCCTCGGCCCGCTCGGCGCTGGCCGACACCTGGGCCGTGATGAGCCGCCCGAAGCCGTCGACGGCCCGTGCCACGTCGTTCAGCAGCTCGCAGAGCGGGGCGGCCACCTCGTCCGGGTAGACGCCGCCCTCCTCGCCCTCCCTCTCGATCGCCAGGTCGGCCAGCGACCGGCACAGGGTCCGCAGCACCACCGCGCAGATCTCCAGGGTGTCCAGCCCGCTGCGCAGGACCAGCCGGGCCAGTTCGCCCTGCCGGACCCGCGGGTTGAGGCGGGTGCTCTCCTCGGCCCGGGACAGCTCCCCGTCGATCCGGACGATGTCCTGGTCCAGCCGCCGGGCCTCGTGCAGCCACCCCACCGCCTCCTGCCGGTTCACCTGCGCGGTCCGGCAGCTGATGTCGGTGAGGAGCCTGTGCATGCGCCCGGCCAGGTCCTCGATGGCGGCGCTCGCGGGCTGCACGAAGACGGGCGGCGCGAGGACGAGGTTCAGCACGGTGCCGACCACCGCGCCGATCACGGTCTCCGCCACCCGGACGTAGGCGGTCTCGGTCACGTGCGTCACGCCCAGCACGAGCATGCCGCTGATCGCGACCTCGGGGACGTACTCCTCGACCCGCAGCACCCGGCCCAGCACCAGCGACGCCAGGATCAGCAGCCCCAGGCTCCACCAGGTCAGGCCCACCAGCTCGCTGAACGCCACCGCGATCAGCACGCCCGCGACCACGCTGACCACCCGGCGCATGCCGTTGGTCAGCGTCGCGTACAGGGTGACCTGGACGACCAGCAGGGCGGTGAGCGGGGCCAGCAGCGGGGCCGGGTCGCTGGTCAGGCGCAGCGCCGCCACGTAGGCCAGCACCGCCGCCACCGTGGAGCGGAAGGTCTGCACGACCACCGGGTCGTTGCGCCGCCGCAGGACGTGCGTCATGCGCTCGGGGACTTCGGGCACCTGGACCTGTCTCCGTCGGTTCCGGGGGGTTCGGGGGGACGCGGCCTGCCGGCGTCGGCGGTACTCATTCCCGCCGCGCCCCCCGGTACACGCCCCGCGCCCCGCTGCACGCCCGCCGGTGCACGGGCGCAGGGGTGCACGGGCGCATCCCCGCAGCAGGTCAGTCCGCGTAGACGACGGTCACCGGGGCGTGGTCCGACCAGCGCTCGCCGTGCACGGCGGCGCGCTCGACCCGTGCGGAGAGCGCCCGCGCCGCCAGTCCCGGGGTGGCGACCTGGTAGTCGATGCGCCAGCCCGCGTCGTTGTCGAAGGCCCTGCCCCGGTAGGACCACCACGAGTACGGCCCGGGCGTGTCGGGGTGCAGGCGGCGGACCGTGTCCACGTACCCGGCCTCGTCGAACACCCGGGTCAGCCAGGCGCGCTCCTCGGGGAGGAAGCCGGAGGACTTCTGGTTGGCCCGCCAGTTCTTCAGGTCGGCCTCCCGGTGGGCGATGTTCCAGTCGCCGGCCACCAGGACCTCGCGGCCGTCCGCCTCCGCCTTCGCCCGCAGGTCGACCAGGTGGACCAGGAACTCCGCCATGAAGCGCTCCTTCTCCTCCTGGCGCTCGGTGCCGACCTCGCCCGAGGGCAGGTAGAGGCTGGCGACGGTCAGCCCGGGCAGGTCGATCTCGGCGTAGCGGCCCGAGGCGTCGAACTCGGCGGAGCCGAAGCCGGTCCGCCGCCGCTCCGGCTCCTGCCGGGAGAGCAGCGCGACGCCAGCCCGCCCCTTGGCGGAGGAGGGCGCCCACAGCGTGTGCCAGCCCTCGGGCTCGCGGACGGCGGCCGGCAGCTGGCCGGGTTCGGCGCGGACCTCCTGGAGGCAGACGACGTCCGCCTCGGTGGCGGCCAGCCACTCGGTGAAACCCTTGCCCGCGGCGGCGCGCAGGCCGTTGACGTTGACGGTGGAGACGACGGTCACCGCCGCAGGCTATCCGGCGCGGGACGGCCCGGGCGAACCGCCGCGGCCGGGCGCACCCCGCGCGGCCCGGCCGCAGGGCGCGCCCGGCCTGCGGGCGCGCCCCCCGGGAACGGCCGCACGCCCCCGGACGGCCGGCCCTCCGGCAGCCCGGTGCCCCGGCCGCCGCTTCCGCGGCCGGGGCACCCGGTGCGCATGCGCCCCCTCTCTCAGACCCGGGTCTCCGGGTGGGCGGGCCGGTGGCGCATCGACCCGGCGCGGCCGGAGCCCCGGCGCCCGCCGGCCAGGACGCCCGAGGCCAGGGCGAGCAGCAGGGCCACCGCGCCCGTGACGACGTTGTTCACGATCGTCTTGGTGGTGTCGACGTTGCCCGACACCACCCACGGGGAGATGATCGTCCAGACGCCGATCAGCGCGGCGCCCCACGCCATGCCGTGGGTGCGCTCGAAGGCGGGCCCGAAGCCGCACATCAGCAGGGCGTAGGCGATGCCGGCGACCAGGTTGCAGACGGTCAGCGTGGTGAGGCCGTTGAAGCCCGTGATCCACGGCGAGAGCGCCAGGTACAGGCCTGTGACCAGGCCGAGGGCCTCGATCCCCTGGGCGCGCGGCGTGCTCGCCGCCTGCTCGTACCGGGCGCGCATCTCCATGATGTCCGGGTGGTGCTCCATGCTCGACGGGGAGGACACCACGACCACCTCCTGAGGGGGAAGACAAAGGGTCGTGCGGGCGTGCCGCCGTCCCGGGAGCCCCCGGAGCCGCACGGCTGCGCCCCCGTCATGCTGAAAGCGTATGCCTGTCTGTTTTGCGGATGAATAAGGCTTTGGTCTCGATTGGGCGGCGATCGGTCCGACCGGGTGGGCCATAGGTCCCGGTCCGGTGTCCGCCCCGCGCCCACCCGCCCGTCCCGCACCTGCCGGCCGCCTTCCGGGCCCGGCCGCCGCCCGTGCGGAACGGCGGCCCGCCTGCCCGCCCGTCCCGCACCGGCCGCCCGCCGGGTCAGCGGCCGCGGTCGTCGACGATCCGGCGGATCTTGCCGACCGACCGCTCCAGCGACTCCGGCTCCACCACGGCCACCTCCACGGTCACCCCCACCCCGTCCTTGACCTGCCGGGCGATGGCCGCGGCGGCGGCCGCGCGCTGCTCCGGCCCGGTGCCGGGCCGGGCCTCGGCCCGCACGGTCAGCCGGTCCATCCTGCCCTCGCGGGTCAGGTGGAGCTGGAAGTGCGGCGCCACGCCCGGGGTGCGCAGCACGATCTCCTCGATCTGGGTGGGGAAGAGGTTCACCCCGCGCAGGATGACCATGTCGTCGCAGCGGCCGGTCACCCGCTCGATCCGGCGGAAGGCGCGGGCGGTGCCGGGCAGCAGCCGGGTGAGGTCGCGGGTGCGGTACCGGACGACCGGCATCGCCTCCTTGGTGAGGGAGGTGAACACCAGCTCGCCGCTGCTCCCCTCGGGCAGCACCTCGTCGGTGACGGGGTCCACGACCTCCGGGTAGAAGTGGTCCTCCCAGACGTGGAGCCCGTCCTTGGTCTCCACGCACTCGCTCGCCACGCCCGGCCCCATGACCTCGGAGAGGCCGTAGATGTCGACGGCGTGGAGGTCCATGCGCTCCTCGATCTCGCGGCGCATCTCCTCGGTCCACGGCTCCGCCCCGAAGACGCCGATCCGCAGCGAGGTGGAGCGGGGGTCCACGCCCTGCCGCTCGAACTCGTCGAGCAGGGTCAGCATGTACGAGGGGGTCACCATGACGACCTCGGGCTCGAAGTCCCGGATGATCTGCACCTGGCGGGCGGTCATCCCGCCGGAGGCGGGGATGACGGTGCAGCCCAGGCGCTCGGCGCCGTAGTGGGCGCCCAGGCCGCCGGTGAACAGGCCGTACCCGTAGGCGACGTGCACCTTGTGCCCCGGGCGGACGCCGGCCGCCCGCAGCGAGCGGGCGACGACGTCGGCCCAGGTGGAGAGGTCGCGCTCGGTGTAGCCGACGACGGTGGGGCGGCCGGTGGTGCCGCTGGAGGCGTGGACGCGGCGCACGTCGGCCATCGGCACGGCGAACATGCCGAAGGGGTACGAGTCGCGCAGGTCGGCCTTGGTGGTGAAGGGGAAGCGGGCGAGGTCGGCCGGACTGCGGCAGTCCTCGGGGTGCACGCCCGCCGCGTCGAAGGCGCGCCGGTAGTGCGGCACGTTCGTGTAGGCGTGCCGCAGCGTCCATCGGAGGCGGTCCAGCTGGAGGGCGGCCAGCTCCTCCGGGGACAGCCGTTCGCCCGCGTCCAGCAGCGCCCGTTCGGGGGCCCGGCCGAGCCGGCGGGGGGACGCGGCCGTGGGGGCACCGCTCACCGTGGGTCCTTCCCGGTCCGGGCGGCTCCGCCGCCGTCCGCCGGGCCGGATTCCGCACCGACCGAATGGTAGGTCGGTTGATGCGGTCGAGTAATCCAGCATCGGCGGCCCCTGTCAAGGGGTGCCGCGTCCCCGGCCGGGGAGGCCGGGCGCGTCAGTGCGCCGGGTGGGCGGCGGCGCCCCCGCTCCAGGGCGGGGGCCGCCGCGACGGGGCGGCGGCCGGGGTCGCGGCGGGCGGGTCCGCGGGGCAGAGGCGGACGGTCCCGCAGTTGCCGCAGGCCCATCCGCCCGTGGGGCCCTGGCGCATCATCGAACCGCAGTTGGGGCAGGTCATCGGGTGCACGGCGCCGCCCCCGGTCCGGGCGGCGCCTCCCTCCTTCGGTGGGGAAGCGGCCGCCGTCCCGTCGGCCGGTGGGGGCCGGGGGGACGGCGGTGCCGAAGTTCGGTGTGCACGGGTAGACGGTTCGTGCGCCCCTGCGGTTCGACCGTGCCGCCCGCCTGTTCGCGCGAGGGGGCGTATGCGCGGCCCCGCGGGCCCCGGGCCGGGCCTTGCCGTCCCCGCCCGGCGCACGGCGCGCCCCCGGACCCCGTCCGGGAGGCGCCCCCGGTCGCGGCGCCGCGCCGCAGGCGGCCGGCTGCGGCCCGGGACGAGGCCGGTCCTCCGCCCCGCGGTGGACCGCGCCGGGTCCCCTCCCCGCCCGCCGACGGGCGAAAAGGGGCCCGTGCGCGCCTGACCGACGCGCCCGGTCGGGCGTGGCCCGGCGCGCGTCGGGCCGGGCCCCGCCGAGGGGCCCGGCCCGGGGCGGTCAGCTCAGCTGGCGGGTCGCCGTGGGCCGCCGCAGCGCCTGGTGGCCGCCGGACGCGAGCATCCGCACCTCGCCGCCGCCGCTGATCTCGGCCAGGACGATCCCCGTGTCGTCGGAGTACACCGGATGGCCGCCCGGTCCGGTGGAGCTCGTGCGGTGGACCACCACGATGTCGTCCTCCGACGGGTCCTCGCCCGGTCCGGCGTGCTGGAAGATCAACTCATAGCGTTCGGTCTCCACGGCGCCTCCTCCTCGGGACTGTCGGGACAGAATCGGACGAAGTGCTCATACCCTGCATCGCGCCGCGGACCCGCACCGCTTTCCGCGGGCCGGGATCCGGCTCCCCCGGAGGGGGCTCAGGCGCCGAAACCCCAGGAGACGCCGCCGTGCGCGGCCACCAGGACGGCCAGGACCGCCAGGTCGGCCACGCCGAGCGCCAGGCCGAGCAGGGCCCGGCCGCGCCGGGCGGTTCCGCGCAGCAGGGCCGCGGCCGCCAGGGCCACGGCGAAGGGGCCGAGCACCAGGTTGAAGAAGAAGAGTCCGAGCAGTCCCAGGACGAAGGAGGCGACGGCGGCGCCGTCCGCGTCGCGGCGCCGGGCGCCGGGGGAGGGGGCCGCCGGGGAGGGGGCCGCAGGCGGGGCGTCCGCGGGGGAGGGGGCGGGGCGGTGGGCGAGGTCTTCCATCGTTCGGCCTTCCTGGATCTGGAGGCGGTTCACCGGTGGCGCCTGCGGGCGGCGCGCTCCCGTGCCGCGAAGACGGCGAGCCACACCCCGATCAGGGCCCCCGCGATCAGGACGACGGGGGTGGTGGCGTAGCCGGCGGCGCCGATCAGCAGGCCGGTGAGGACGACGAGGACGGCGAGGAGGGTCATGGGAGGCCTTTCCCGTGAGACGGCCTGACGGTCCGGTGGGGAATTCGGACAACACTTGTTCACCGAGTTTCCAGCGTACACTCGGCCCCATGGGCAAACAGTCGTTCACCGCATGAGATGGGCCACACCCCGGGGGTCAGACAGGCCCGCAAGGAGCAGACCCGCCGCGCCCTGATGGGCGCCGCGCTGCGGCTGCTGGAGCACCAGGGCCTCAGCGGCCTCGGCCTGCGCGAGGTCACCCGCGAGGCGGGCATGTCGCCGGCCGCCTTCTACCGGCACTTCCCCAGCGTCGAGGAGCTCGGCGCCGCCCTGGTGGAGGAGGCGTTCGGCAGCCTCCACGCCATGCTGCGCGCCACCCGCGCCGAGCAGGCGGGGACGGACGAGGTCATCCGGCGGTCCGTGGAGGTCACCGTCCGCTACGTGGGCCTGCACCGCGCCCACTTCCGCTTCCTGGCGCGGGAGCGGTACGGCGGGGTGCGGGCCGTCCGGGAGGCCGTCGCCGTCGGCTTCCGCCTCTTCTCCGACGAGCTCGCCGCCGACCTCGCCGCCCAGCCGGAGTCCGCCGGCTGGGCCGAGGCCGACGTCCGGATGCTCGCCGACCTCTTCGTCGACCTCATGGTGGCCACCGCCGCCGCCCTGCTGGAGGTCCCGCCGGGCGACCGCGCCGCCGAGGAGCTCGTCGCCGACACCGCCCGCCGCCGCCTGCGGCTGATCAGCCTCGGCCGCCGCCACTGGCTGGAGGCCTGACGGACCCTCACCCCCCGTCTCCCGCCGCTCCGCCCCCGCCGCCGCCGTCCGCACCCGCGCCCGCCCGTCCGCCCGGACGCGTCCGGCCCCGCCCGCACGTGCGGCGGGCCGCCGCCCGGACCCCCGGCCCGGACGGCGGCCCGCCGCCACCCGCTCAGCCCAGCGCGAGCACCGAGCGGAGCGCCGCCCCCAGCTCCCGCCCGGGGTCGGCCGCCGCCGACGGCGCCCGCCAGGCCACGAACCCGTCCGGCCGCACCAGCACCGCGCCGTCCGGCCCCGTCCCGTACAGCTCCGCCCAGTCCGCGCCCGGCTCCGGCGCCAGGTCGTGCTCGGCGCCGCCGCCCACCCGGTACCGGTCCAGCGGCACCCCGGCGGCCTCGGCCGCCCGCTCCCCGGCCTCGTGCCACGCCTGCCCCTGCGGCCCGCTGAGCAGCACCATCGACCGCTCGAACAGGTCCAGCAGGGACACCCGGGTCCCGTACCGGTGGCACCACAGGTGCGGCGCCCGGGTGCCCGGCTCGCCGGTCGGCGCGAACCGCTCCGGCAGCACCGGCGCCGCCGGGTCCGCGCCCGCGAGCGCGCCCTCGGTGTACCGGTAGCCCAGCACCACGCTCAGCACGTTGGCGCGCCGGCCCCCGGCGCTCGGGTTCACGTCGTACCCGGGGTGCTGGTGCTCGGCCGACCGCGCCGAGGCCCGGGCGGCGGTGGCCCGCGCCACCGGCCGCCGCTCGGCCCCGTAGCTGTCCAGCAGTCCCGGACCGGCCCAGCCGTCCAGCACGGCGGCCAGCTTCCACGCCAGGTTGTGGGCGTCCTGGATGCCCGTGTTGGAGCCGAACGCGCCCGTCGGTGACATCTCGTGGGCCGAGTCGCCGGCCAGGAAGACCCGCCCCTCGGAGTACCGCTCGGCCACCCGCTCGGCCGCGTGCCAGGGCGCCCGGCCGGTGATCTCCACCTCCATGTCGGGGATGCCCGCCGCCGCCCGGATGTGCCGCACGACCCGCTCGTCGGTGAAGGCCTCCAGCGTCTCGCCCCGCTCCGGGTGCCAGGGGAGGTGGAACACCCACTCGGCCTCGTTGTCGACCGGCAGCAGCGCCCCCTCGCCCTCCGGGTCCGTCAGGTAGCAGACGATGAAGTGCCGTCCGGCGACCGCGTCCGCCATCCGCTTGGCGCGGAAGGTCACCGACACGTTGTGGAAGAGGTCGCCGGGCCCCTCGTGCCCGATGCCGAGCCGCTCGCGCACGGGGCTGCGCGGGCCGTCCGCCGCCACCAGGTACCGGGCCCGCACCGTGCGGCGCTCCCCGGTCGCCCGGTCGAGCAGCTCCGCCGTCACCCCTTCGGGGTCCTGCTCGAAGCCGGTCAGCTCGGTGGAGAAGCGCAGGTCGCCGCCGAGCTCGCGGGCGCGGCGCAGCAGCACCGGCTCCACGTCGTTCTGGCTGCACAGGCACCAGCGGCTGGGGGAGAAGCGGGCCAGGCCGCCGCCCGGGTCGATCTCCCGGAACAGCCACTCCTCCGGACCGCCGGTCAGCGTGCCCGCCTGGAGGATGCCGTGGTTCTCCTCCAGGACGGAAGCCGCCTCGCGGACCGCCGGCTCGACGCCCGCCGTGCGGAGCAGCTCCATCGTGCGGACGTTGTTGCCGCGTCCGCGGGGGTGCACCGAGGTGCCGGCGTGCCGCTCCACCAACAGGTGCCGCACCCCCAGCCGCCCCAGGAAGAGGGACGCGGACAGCCCCACCAGGGAGCCCCCCACGACCAGGACGGGAACCTCTTCGTCGACCTTTGCCTTCATCATCTCTCCAGCGCGCGTGCGGATGTCCGGGGAACCGCGGCGCCGCCGGGCCCGGAACGCACCGCCGCCGTCGGCGGCGCCTGGCCTTCTCCATGCCCGTTTCCCGACGGTCGGTCACGGTGTTCGCCCATATGGACCGTGGACGTGCCGCATCCGCGACGCGGGGTGACCATCGAACTCGGGCCGCGCCACGAACCGCTGCGCGACCGGCCTCCCCGAAGGGAATGCCCACATGACCGCCCTGTCCGAATCCTCCGCCCCGCCCGCACCCGCGGACCGCGACTCCGCCCGGCTGCGGGTCGTCCTCTTCTGCGACATCAACGAGGGTCAGCAGCAGCGCTTCCTCGACGCGTACGAGCACATGCGCCACGAGGTCGCCGCCGTCCCCGGCCACATCAGCGACCAGCTCTGCCAGTCGATCGACGAGCCCACCAAGTGGCTCATCACCAGCGAGTGGGAGAACGCCGCCAGCTTCCTCGACTGGGTCGACAGCCCCGACCACATCGAGATGGTCAAGCCGCTGCACGGCTGCGTCCGCGACACCCGGTCGCTGCGCTTCACCGTCGCCCACCAGACCGGCTCGCCCTGCACCGCGGAGTCCGGCTGCCGGCTCGGCGGCCGGGCGGCGGCGGCCCTCTCCGACCGGGGCGGGCAGGCCGGGGGCGCCGCGGGTGCGGGCACCGGCCTGCAGGAGCGCCCCGCCGGCGCCGGCCGGCCGCAGGGCGGCCCCCAGCGCGGCGGCCCCCAGCACGGCGGAGCGGCCCAGCACGGCGGAGCGGCCCGCCACGGCGGTGTGGTGCGCCACGCGCTGACCTTCACCGTGAAGCCCGGCACCGAGCAGGCCGTCGCGGGCATCCTCGCCGGCTACCGCTCGCCGCAGGCCCGCGTCGACGAGGACACCCGCCTGCTGCGCACCTCCCTCTTCATGCACGGCAACCGGGTCGTGCGCGCCGTCGAGGTCGAGGGCGACCTCGCCGCCGCGCTGCGCCACGTCTCCCAGCAGCCCGAGGTGCGCGCCGTCGAGGAGGCGATCAACCCCCACCTGGAGCAGCCCCGCGACTTCGCCGACCCGGCGTCCGTCCGGTCCTTCTTCGCCCGCGCCGCCCTGCCCGCCGCCCACCACGCCGAGGCCCCCGACGCCGACCGCGCCGAGGTCCGCCGCCGCGCCCTGCTCTACCCGGTGCGCCGCGGCTGCGCTCAGGTCGCGGCGAAGCTGCTGGCCGGCCACGACGAGCAGGCCGTGCGGAACCCGGACGGGCCGCTGGTCCGCTCCACGGTCTTCCAGCGCGACGACCTCGTCGTCCGGGTGGTCGACGTCCGGGCGAACGCCCCCGAGGACCCGGCCGCCGTCGCCGGCGTGGGCCGCGGCCCGGCCGCCGCCGAGCTCACCCACCTGCTGGAGCCCGGCGAGGACCTGCTGCTGTCCACCGCCGAGGGCCTGCGACGCTTCCTCGCCGCCTACGACCTCGCCCTCGTCACCGACCGCGCCTCGCAGGGCTCCTGACCCCGTGCGGGCGCCCCTCCCCCCTCCCTTCCCCCTCCTCTTCCTTCCCCCCACGGATCCCGCTGCGGATCCCCTCACGGAGGCAACGGCCATGACCGCCACCCCCCCTCGGATCGTCGACCTGCACGAGATCGAGCCCAACACCCGGCGCGGCGGCGACCTGCGCGCCATGCTCACCCCCACCACCGTCGGAGCGACCAGCGGCTTCATGGGCGTCGCCCTGGTGCAGCCCGGTGACCGCATCGGCGAGCACTACCACCCCTACTCCGAGGAGTTCGTCCACGTCGTCTGCGGCGCCCTGGAGGTCGACCTGGACGGCGTCACCTACGCCCTCGCCCCGGACCAGGGCCTGATGATCCCCCGCAACATGCGCCACCGGTTCCGCAACGTCGGCCGCGTGGAGGCCCGCATGGTCTTCCACCTCGGCCCGCTGGCGCCGCGCCCCGAGCTCGGGCACGTCGACACCGAGGACGAGGCCGGGCAGGACCGGCAGCAGGCCGACCGGGCGCAGTCCGTCGAGGCCCGCGCGTGAACCGGCGGGTTGCGGTCACCGGATTGGGCGTCGTCGCACCCGGGGGCGTGGGGGTGCCGGCGTTCTGGGACCTGCTCACCGCCGGCCGTACCGCGACCCGCGGTATCACGCTCTTCGACCCGGAGGGGTTCCGCTCCCGCATCGCCGCCGAGTGCGACTTCGACGCGGCGGCGTGCGGGGTGGACCCGCGCCGGGCCGGGCGCGCCGACCGGTACGTGCAGTTCGCGCTGGCCGCCGCGGGCGAGGCCCTGCGCGACTCCGGCCTGGACACCTCCCGCGAGGACCCCTGGCGGATCGGCGTCTCGCTGGGCACGGCCGTCGGCGGCACCACCCGCCTGGAGCACGACTACGTCGCCGTCTCCGGGTCGGGCCAGCGCTGGGCGGTGGACCACCTGCGGGCCGGCCCCCACCTGCACCGGGCGTTCTCGCCCAGCGCGCTGGCCTCCGAGGTCGCCGAGGACGTCGGCGCCCACGGGCCGGTCCAGACCGTCTCCACCGGCTGCACCTCCGGTCTGGACGCCGTCGGCTACGCCTTCCACGCCATCGAGGAGGGCAAGGCCGACGTGGTGGTGGCCGGCGCCTCCGACTCGCCCATCTCGCCGATCACGGTGGCGTGCTTCGACGCCATCAAGGCCACCTCCACCCGCAACGACGACCCGGCGCACGCCTCGCGCCCGTTCGACGCGGACCGGGACGGCTTCGTGCTCGGCGAGGGAGCGGCGGTGCTGGTGCTGGAGGAGCTGGAGCACGCGCGGCGCCGCGGCGCCCGCGTCCTGTGCGAGATCCGCGGCTTCGCCACCTTCGGCAACGCGTACCACATGACCGGGCTCACCCGGGAGGGCCTGGAGATGTCGCACGCCATCGACACCGCGCTCGACCACGCGCGGATCGACCCCGGCGAGGTCGACTACGTCAACGCCCACGGCTCGGGCACCCAGCAGAACGACCGCCACGAGACCGCCGCGGTCAAGCGGTCGCTCGGCGCGCACGCCTACGAGACCCCCATGAGCTCCATCAAGTCCATGGTGGGCCACTCGCTGGGCGCGATCGGCGCGATCGAGCTCGCCGCCTGCACCCTGGCGCTCTCCCGGGGCGTGGTGCCCCCCACCGCCAACTACGAGACCCCCGACCCCGAGTGCGACCTGGACTACGTGCCCCGCACGGCCCGCGAGGCGCCGCTGCGCACGGTCCTCTCGGTCGGCAGCGGGTTCGGCGGGTTCCAGTCCGCGGTGGTCCTGCAGCGCGACGAGGGCCGGCGGCGCAGCGCCGTGCGGGCCGACGGGAGGACGGCATGAGCAGCGAGCGGCGGGCGGTGGTGACCGGCATCGGCGTGGTCGCCCCCAACGGCATCGGCGCCGACGCCTTCTGGAAGGCGACCCGGGAGGGCGTCTGCGTCCTGGACCGGGTCTCCCGCGAGGGCTGCGAGGAGCTGCCGCTGCGGGTCGCCGGCGAGGTCCGCGGCTTCGACCCGCAGGAGGCGGTGGAGTCCCGCTTCACCGTGCAGACCGACCGGTTCACCCACTTCGCGATGGCGGCGGCCGACCTCGCGCTGGCCGACGCCCGGCTGGAGACCGGCGGCGGCTCGCCGTTCGACGTCGGGGTGGTCACCGCGGCCGGCTCCGGCGGCGGCGAGTTCGGCCAGCGGGAGCTCCAGCAGCTGTGGGGCAAGGGGCCCCGGTTCGTCGGCCCCTACCAGTCGATCGCCTGGTTCTACGCGGCCAGCACCGGCCAGATCTCCATCCGCGGCGGCTTCAAGGGCCCCTGCGGGGTGCTCACGAACGACGAGGCCGGCGGCCTGGACGCCCTCGCCCACGCCCGCCGCGGCATCCGGCGCGGCGCCCGGGCGGTCGTCGTCGGCTCCGCCGAGGCGCCGCTGGCCCCGTACTCGGCGGTCTGCCAGCTCGGCTACGAGGAGCTGAGCCGCTCCGGGGACCCGGCCCGCGCCTACCTGCCGTTCACCGGCGACGCCTGCGGGTTCGCCCCCGCGGAGGGCGGCGCGATGCTCGTCCTGGAGGAGGAGGGGGCCGCCCGCGGGCGCGGCGCGGCCGTCCGCGCCGTCGTCGCCGGGCACGCCGCCACCTTCACCGGCACCGACGGCTGGCAGCGCTCCCGCGAGGGGCTCGCGCACGCCGCCCGCGCCGCCCTGGCGGAGGCGGGCTGCGCGCCGGAGGAGGTCGACGTGGTCTTCGCCGACGCCCTCGGCGTCCCGGAGGCCGACCGCGCCGAGGCCCTGGCCCTGGCCGACGTCCTCGGCCCGCGGGCCTCCCGGGTCCCGGTCACCGCGCCCAAGACCGGCACCGGCCGCGCCTACTGCGGCGGACCGGTGCTCGACACGGCCGCCGCCGTGCTGGCCATGGAGAGCGGGGTGGTGCCCCCCACGCCGAACGTCGTGGACGTCGCCCACGACCTCGACCTGGTGACCCGCACCGCCCGTCCCGCCGAGCTGCGCACCGCGCTCGTGCTCGCGCGGGGACTGATGGGCTGCAACGCCGCGCTCGTCCTGCGCCGCGGCAGCGGCACCGACCGGCCGTGACCGGGGCCGCAGCGCCCCGCCCCCACGGCCGCCACCTGCGAAGGAGAACCCCCTGATGAACGATTCCCTGACCTTCGGCGACCTGGCCACGCTGATGAAGTCCTGCGCGGGCGTCTCCGTCGACCCCGCGGAGATGGAGAGCCGTCCCGCCGCGACCTTCGAGGAGTTCGGCCTGGACTCGCTCGGCCTGCTCGGCGTCGTCGCGGCGCTGGAGAACCGCCGCGGCGCCCCGATCGGGCCCGGCGCCGAGTCCTGCAGGACGCCCCACGAGTTCCTGGCCCTGGCCAACGACCGCCTGGCGGCCTGACCGGCCCGGCCCGCCGGTCCCGTCAGTCCCGTCAGTCCCGTCAGTCCCGTCCGGTACCGGTGCACCCCGCCCGGTACCGGGGGGGCCGGTCCCCATGGGGCCGGCCCGCAGCACCCGACCCTGGAGCAGCGCACATGTCCGCAACCGTCGGCCACACCGACAACGAGATCGTCATCGCCGCCCCCCTCGACCTCGTCTGGGAGGTCACCAACGACCTGGAGCGCTGGCCGCAGCTCTTCAGTGAGTACGCCTCCGTCGAGGTGATGGAGCGCAGGGGCGCGAAGACCACCTTCCGCCTCACCATGCACCCCGACGAGAACGGCAAGGTGTGGAGCTGGGTCAGCGAGCGCGAGCCCGACCCCGCCACGCACACCGTCACCGCCCGCCGCGTCGAGACCGGGCCGTTCCGCCACATGGACATCCGCTGGGAGTACCACCAGGTGGCCGACGGCACCCGGATGCGGTGGATCCAGGACTTCGCCATGAAGCCCGAGGCCCCCGTCGACGACGCCTGGATGACCGACAACATCAACCGCAACTCGCGGATCCAGATGGAGCTCATCCGGGACAAGGTCGAGAAGGAGGCCCGCGAGCGGGGCGTCGACCCGGCCCCCGCCGCCAGCCGCTGAGCCCCGCTGAACCCTGCGGCGCCCCCGCCGCAGCCCCGCACCACGCGCCGGGCCCGGCCGACGGCGGACCACCGCGCCGTCGGCCGGGCCCGTCCCGGCACGCTCCGCCCCCGAGGAGGAACCCTCCGTGTACCGCTCCCTCATCGTCGCCCGCATGAAGCCCGACTCCGCCCCCGACATCGCCGAGGTCTTCGCCGCCTCCGACCGGGGCGAGCTGCCGCACCTGATCGGGGTGCGCGGCCGCAGCCTCTTCCAGTTCGGCGAGCTCTACATGCACCTCATCGAGGCCGACCGGCCCCCGGGCCCCGAGGTGGCGAAGCAGGTCCGCCACCCCGAGTTCCGGGAGGTCAGCGAGCGGCTGCTGCCGTTCGTCTCCGCGTACGACCCCGCGACCTGGCGGGAGCCCAAGGACGCCATGGCGTACGAGTTCTACCGCTGGGAGCGGGACGCCTGACCGGGCGGCGGGCGGGCGCCGGGTGCCCGGCGCCGCCCGCCGGGTGCCCCTACTCGGGCACCACGGCGTCGAAGGCGTGCAGGTAGGGGTTGACGGGCCGGACGTCGCCGACCTTCAGCCCCGCCTCCTCCATCAGCGCGACCAGGCCGTCCTGGGTGTGCTTGCGCCCGCCGACGTTGAGGAGCAGCAGCAGGTCCATGGCGGCCGTGAACGGCATGGAGGCCGTCTCGTCCACCAGGTTCTCGATCACCAGGACCCGCGCGCCCGGCCGGGCCGCGGCGACCGTGTTGCGCAGGGTCGCGCGGGTGCTCCGATCGTCCCACTCCAGGATGTTCTTGATGATGTAGAGGTCCGCCTGCACGGGGATCGCCTCCCGGCAGTCGCCCGCCACGAGCTCCACCCGGTCCGCCAGCGCGCCGCCGTCCCGCAGCCGCGGGTCCGCGTTCGCCACCACGCCCGGCAGGTCGAGCAGGGCGCCGCGCAGGTCGGGGTTGCGCTCCAGCAGGCCGGCCAGCACGTGGCCCTGGCCGCCGCCGATGTCGGCGACCAGGGAGACGCCCCGCAGGTCCAGCATCTCCGCGATGTCCTGTGCGGACTGGCGGCTGGAGTGCGTCATCGCCTTGTTGAAGACCTCCGCCGACTCGGGCGCGTCCTCGTGCAGGTACGTGAAGAACTCCTTGCCGTACAGCTCGTGGAAGACGTGGCCGCCGCGCCGGACCGCCTCGTCCAGGTGCTGCCAGGCGTCCCAGGTCCACGGCTCGGTGGTCCACAGCGAGACGTACCGCATGGAGCGGGGGGTGTCCTCGCGCAGCATCCGCGACATCGCGGTGTGGACGAAGCGGCCCTCGCCGTCCTCGGCGAAGACGCCCTGGCAGGTCAGCGCCCGCATCAGGCGGCGCAGCGCCTGGGGGTCCGCGTCCACCGCGGCGGCCAGCTCGCCGGCCGTGACGGGGTTGTCGCCGAGGGCGTCGGGCAGGCCGAGCCGGACGGCGGCGCGGACGGCGGCCGCGGAGGCGGCGCTGAAGGCGAGTTCGCGCAGGCGCATGGCCGCGCTCGGAGCTGCGGGCGCCACGGCGGCGGTGCTCTCCATGGGAACCCCTTTCTGCAGGTGGGACGGCGGAGGAAGGCGGGTGACCGCCGCCTCCCACGGTCGCCGACGGGGGCGGGGCGGCCCGGGCGGCGCGGCCGGGCCGCGGCGGGGACGACCCGAATGGCGGTCGCCCCGGCGGCCGAGCCCCGGGCGCCCGCGGGGGGTGCGGCGCAGGCCCGCGGGCGGCGCGCCGGGGAAGTTCCCGGACGGTCGTCGCGAACGTGGGGTACGTCCGGTTCTGTTCTGTGGGTGATGTCACGAAGGGGCGCCCGGGGGTGGGTCCGGGCGGTGGTGTCGGGCAGGGCTGGAAGGGCAAGCCGGACGGCACGGCCCGCCCGTCGCGGCCGGACGCGGGCACGGCGGGCCGGGCGGCCCGGCCCGCCGCCGGTCCCGCCGGTCCGCCCGATACCGTGGAACGGTGCGCACCGTGGAGCTGACCTGCGACCCCGACTTCGACGACGCCGTGCGCGCGGTCTGGGGCCGGCTCGACGCCGCCGGACTGCCGAGCCTCACCCGCAACACCCACCCCACGCACCGCCCCCACCTCACCCTCGCGGCGGCCGGCGCCTTCCCCCCGGGGGCCCTCGAGCGGATCGACGACCTCCTCGCCCCCGCCCTGCCGCTCCGCGTGCGGCTCGCCGGCCTGCTCTCCTTCAGCGCCCGCAGCCGCCGCCGCGTCCTGGCCTGGGGCATCGTGCCCACGCCGGAGCTGCTGGCGGTCCACGGCGCGGTGTGGGCGGCGCTGGACGGCGCGGACGAGCCGCACCCCCTGTACACCCCCGGCCGCTGGATGCCCCACATGAGCCTCACCCGCCGCCTGGAGCCCGAGCAGTTGGTCACCGCCCTGGAGGTGCTCGGCCGGCTCCCCGACCACCCGGGCGACCTGGACGCGGGCCGCAGCTACGACACCGACACCCGCACCACCGTCCCCCTCGGCGCCGCCTGACCCGGCCGCGCCCGCCGTCCAGCCCCTCCGCCCGACCCGGCCGCGCCCGCCGCCCGTCCGGCGCCGCCGCCCGGCCCCGCCGTCCGTTCGGCGCCGTCCCGCATCCCCGCCGCCGTGGCGGGTACGCCACCCGTACGCGGGCGGAGCCCCGCCGCCCGCCACGAGGCGCCCCCGCCGCGGAGGCGCCCGACGCGCGGGGCGGAGGCTGCCATGACGGTTCCCACGCGTTCCCCGGCCCGGCCCCCTGCCGGCAGCGTCCGCATGGGGCGGGCCGACGGGCGGTGGGTGCTCGCCGCCGCCGTCCTCGGCTCGGGTATGACGCTCCTCGACTCCACGGTCGTCAACGTCGCGCTGCCCGCCCTCGGCGACGACCTGCACGCCTCCCTCGCCGGACTCCAGTGGACCGTCAACGGCTACACCCTCACCCTCGCCGCGCTGATCCTCCTCGGCGGGTCGCTCGGCGACCGGTTCGGCCGCCGCCGGGTCTTCGTCGCGGGCACCGTCTGGTTCGCGCTCGCCTCCCTGCTGTGCGGACTGGCCCCGAGCACCGGACTGCTGGTCGCGGCCCGCGCCCTCCAGGGCGTCGGCGGGGCGCTGCTCACCCCGGGGTCGCTCGCCCTCATCCAGGCGTCCTTCGCCCGGGAGGACCGGGCCCGGGCGATCGGCGTCTGGTCCGGCATGGGCGGCGTGGCCGGCGCGCTGGGGCCGCTGCTCGGCGGCTGGCTGGTCGACGCGGCCAGCTGGCGCTGGGTCTTCCTCATCAACATCGTGCCCGCCGCCGCCGTCGTCGCGGTCGCCCTGCGCCACGTCCCGGAGAGCCGGGACGAGACCGCCTCCGGCCGCTTCGACTGGCCCGGTGCGCTCTGCGCCGCCGCCGGGCTCGCCGGGATCACCTACGCCCTCATCGGCGCCGCGGAGCCGGGCGCGGACCCCGCGGCGCTCACCGTCACCGGCGTGGCGGGCGCCGCCGCGCTGGCGGCCTTCGTCGTGGTCGAGCGGCGCAGCCGCACCCCCATGCTGCCGCCCTCGATCTTCGCCGAGCGGCAGTTCACCGCCGCCAACGCGGTCACCTTCGCCGTCTACGCGGCGCTCGGCGGCGTCTTCTTCCTCCTCGTGGTCGACCTCCAGGTCGAGGCGGGGTTCTCGGCGCTCGCGGCGGGCGCCGCCCTGCTGCCGGTGACCGTGATCATGCTGCTGCTCTCCGAGCGGTCGGGGCGGCTGGCGGAGCGCATCGGACCGCGCATCCCGATGACCGTCGGGCCCGCCGTCTGTGCGGCCGGCCTGCTGCTGATGACCCGGATCGACCCCGCCGCCGACTACCTCACCGACGTCGTCCCCGCCGTCTGCGTCTTCGGCCTCGGCCTCGCCGCCACGGTGGCGCCGCTGACCGCGACCGTGCTCGGGGCGGCCGAGGAGCGGTACGCGGGCATCGCCTCCGGGGTGAACAACGCGGTGGCCCGGGCGGCCGGCCTCATCGCGGTGGCGGCCCTGCCCCTGGTCGTGGGCCTCTCCGGGGACGACTACCACGACCCGGCCGCCTTCGGCACGGCCTTCGACGCCGCCCTGCTGGTCTGCGCCGGCCTGCTGGCGGCCGGTGCGGTGCTGGCCTGGTGCACCATCCGTTCGGACGTGCTGCGCGGCCCGCAGGCCCCGGCCGAACCCCCGCCGTGCCGGTGCCACTGCGCGGTCGGCGCCCCGCCGCTGCAGCCGCCGGCGCGGGAGTGCCACTGAGCGCCCCGCCGCCCGTCGCGCGCCCCCGGGACCGGCCGGCTCCGGAGCCGGCGGTCCGCGCCGCGGACGGGTGAGCCGGGGCGGGTGAGCCGCGGACGGGTGGGCCGGGGGCGGGGCCATCCGGACGAAGCGAGGTGGCGCGATCCGGCCCCCGGGAAGGCCAGGTCGCCCACCGGCCCGACCCGCACGCGGTCATCCTGCGCGCACATCCGGTCACCGAGAGTCGCCGGATGGACGTTTCCGGCGATTGTCGGCCACATCGGCGCCCTGCCGCCGCGGCCGGTTCCGGTACGCCCGACTGTCCCTCGCGACACGGAACGGAAACACTGGCGCCGTCCGAAATCCGGCACGACATTCCCGAGGAGTGACCGATATGCGCAACCGTACGCGTACCGCCGCTGCCGCCGCCGCCCTGCTGGCCGCCACCGCGGCCCTCACCGGCGCCGGCCGGGCGTCCGCCGCCCCGACCGGCCTCTACGCGCCGAGCGCCCTGGTGCTGACCATGGCCCCCGGCGACGGCACCGACCCCGACGCCTCCGTGGCCCGCGCCGTGACCCTCGGCTGCGCCCCCGCGCCGAGCGGCACCCACCCCGCCGCGGCGGACGCCTGCGCGGGCCTCGCGGCGAGCGACGGGTCCTTCGCCGGGCTGCGCGGCTACGGCCGGCCCTGCCCGGCCATCGCCACTCCGGTGACGGTGACCGCCGACGGCGTGTGGCGGGGCAAGCGCGTCTCCTACCGCGAGACGTTCGGCAACTACTGCGCGGTGCTCACCTCCCGGGGCACGGTCTTCGACTTCTGACCCGGGCCCCGCCGCGCCGACCGGCCGTCCACCCCCGGCCGCGTCCGCGCTTCGCCCCGCACTGCCGCACGACCGGTACCGCCGTATGACCGGTACCGCCGTATGACCGGTACCGCCGTATGACCGGTACCGCCGCACGACGGGCGCCCCGCGCCCCGCCGCACGACCGGCGGACCGCCGCCGCCCGCACCGTCCCGGCCCCCGCGGCCAGGGCCTCCGCCGCGCCGGAGGCCGCACCCCGCGCCGCCGACACCCCGGTCCCGCAGAGGTGCCGCGGATCCGGAGGGCCGCCGTCCGGAGGGCCGCCGGCCGGAGCCCCTCCCCGGAGCGCGCAGCGCGCGTCCCGCCCCCCCTTCCGCCCCCGGTGACCGGGGACACAGGGTGGACGCCGCGTGCGTCGCACAGCCCGCCCCCTTATCCTTCCGCCATGGCGAATTCTCGAACGCCCGTGCCCCGAGACGCACTGCGGACGCTGCTGGCGGGCAACCAGCGCTTTGTCTCCGGCGTGCCCGAGCACCCCAACCAGGATGCCGAGCGCCGCGCCGCCCTGGCCCCGGTCCAGCACCCCTTCGCTGTGCTCTTCGGGTGCTCCGACTCCAGACTCGCGGCGGAGATCATCTTCGACCGCGGCCTCGGCGACCTCTTCGTGGTCCGCACCGCAGGCCACGTGGCCGGCCCGGAGGTGCTCGGCAGCATCGAGTACGGCGTCAGCGTGCTCGACTGCCGCCTCGTCGTGGTCCTCGGCCACGACTCGTGCGGGGCCGTCGCGGCCGCCCGCGCCGCCCTGGAGGACGGACCCCCGGCGCCCGGGTACGTGCGCGACGTCGTCGAGCGCGTCACCCCGAGCGTGCTGGCCGCCCGCGCCGCCGGCATCGACGACCCCGACGGCATCGTGGACGAGCACATCCGCAACACCGTCGACCTCCTGCTCGACCGCTCCCGGGTGCTCGCCGACGAGGTGGCGGCGGGCCGCGCCGCCGTCGTCGGCCTCTCCTACCGCCTCGCCGACGGCAGCGCCCGGCTGGTCGCCGCCCGGGGGCTGGAGGAGGACGTCCTGGCGGGCGCCGTCCCCGCCGCGTCCCACCCGGGGACGGACGCCGGGGCCGCCTGACCCCGTCCCCCCGTCCCCCCTTCCCGTCGTCGGACCGCCGTCCTCGGCCGTCCGCCCTTGCCTGCCCCCCGGCACCCCGCCGGGCGCGCGTAGCATGGAGGCGGACGGCGAGGAGGCGGACCATGGTCCCACCCGACCCCCCGCGGCCCCCGGCGGGCGACGCCGCACCCGGCCGCCCCCGCAGCCGCGCCGGACTGCTCAGCGAGGTCTCCACCGGCGGCCCGCTCGCCCTGACCGCCGTGCTCCGCCGCGCCGACCTCGGCGACGACACCGCGGCCCGCATGCCGGTCGCGGCACTGCTCCGCGCCCTGCCGGGCGTGGGCCCCCTCACCGCCCACGACCTGCTCGGCGTCGCCCGCATCCGCGAGGACCAGCAGGTCCGCGACCTGCGGGACGACCAGCGGGGCGCCCTGCTGCAGATCGTCGGCCGGCTCGTCCGCACCGCGCCCCACGGCACCGCGCCCCACGGCATCGCGCCCCACGGCATCGCGCCCCACGGCACCGCGCCCCACGGCACCGCGCCCCACGGCACCGCGCCCCACGGCACCGCGCCGACCTGACCGGCCCCGGGACCCCGGCCGCCGCACGCCCGCCCGGGACGCCGTCACCCCCGCTCCGCCCCGTCCGGCGCCCTCCCGTCCGGCGCCCTCCCGGCCGGAGCGCGCCCCGGCCCGGTGCGCCGCTCCCGCACCGCGGCCGCCACCAGGGCTGCCGCGTCGCCGGCGAACAGCGCCCGCCCCGCCGCGACCTGCCGCTCGCGCACGCCCCCGCCGAGGGGCTCCGCACCGGAGGACAGGGCGTCGAGGGCACCGAGCAGCTCCCCGGGCGTCCGCGCGTACGCCGAGACCCCCAGCTCCGCCATCCGGCGCACCCCCGCCGCGCCGTGCCCCGGGATCGGGCGGTGGCCGACCACGGGCAGGCCCGCCGCCAGGGCCTGGACCGCCGTCTGCCCCGCCGCGTTGTCCACCAGCGCCCCGCAGGCGCCCATCAGCCCGGCCAGATCCGCCACCCAGCCGAGCGCCAGGACCCCCGGCAGCCGCCCCAGCCGCCGCCGCAGCCGCTCGTCGCGACCGCACAGCACCACCGCCAGGCGGCCCGACCCCGCCACCAGGCCGGCCGTGGCGTCCAGACCCGAGCCCGCCCCCCAGGCCCCGGCCGACACCAGGACGGGCTCCCGTCCGCCCCCGGCACGGGACAGGAGCCGCCGCCAGTCCGCCGCGCCCGGCCAAGGGGCCCCGAACCGCGGCGGCACCACCGGCCCCGGCGCCGACGCCGCGCCGGCCCCGGACCGCCGCACCTCCTCCGCGGCCCCGGGGGAGACGCACAGGTGGAGGTCGTTCCCCGGGTGCAGCCACTGCCGGTGGACCGCGAAGTCCGTCACCACCACCACGGCGGGCACGGCGAGCCGCCCCTGCGCGCGCAGGCCGCCGGTCAGCTGGGCGGCCAGGTGGAAGACCGGCACCACCGCGTCCGGCCGCTCCGCCCGCACCAGGGAGAGCAGCCGCCGCTCCGCGAGCCGGGCCAGGGGCGCGCTGCCGGGCCGCGGGCCGGCGCCCGGCCGGAAGAACGCCGCGTACACCGCCCCGTAGGCCCACGGCAGGTGCCGCACCGCGCCCCGGTACCCGGCGTGCACGGCGGGGCCGAGGCCGGCGGGCAGCAGGTCGAGCACGTCGGCCCGCGCCACGTGGTGGCCCGCCGCCGACAGCCGGCGGCCGAGCTCCGCCGCGACCGCGTCGTGACCGGCGCCCATCCGGGCGCTCAGGACCAGGAACCGCCGCACCACCGGATGCGCCCTCCTTCCGGAACGGCCCGCGCCGCCGCCCGCATGTGATCCCGCACGCGATCCCGCATACGACCCCGTGCGCGGCCCTGCGCGGGACCCCGCTGGTGACCCTGCGCAGCGAGACACCACCTGCCGGTGACGATATCGCCGCTTTTCGGGTTTAAGGCATTCTGTGCCGGATACCCGGACAGAGCACGGCACACCGCTCACCCGAGGAGTCCGCAGTGGTGCCCGGAGCACACCCCGCCCCCACCGGCCGGCCGGCCCCGCCGGACCCGTCCGCCCGCCGGCCCGACCGGCACGGCGCCCCGCCGCGGGACGGCCGCGGGTCCCCGCCGGACCTCCGGACCGCCCTCGTCACCGGCGCCTCCTCGGGCATCGGCGCCGCCGTCGCCGTCCGGCTGGCCGCGTCCGGCGGCTGGCGGCTGCTGCTGAGCGGCCGCGACCACGAGCGGCTCGCCCGTGTGTCCGCCGAGACCCGGGGCACCCCCCTGTCCGCCGACCTGGAGGACCCCGGGGCCTGCGCCCTCCTCGCCGACCGGGCGCTGGACGCCGCCGGCCGGATCGACCTGCTGGTCGCCGGGGCCGGCGTCGGCTGGGCGGGCCCCTTCACGGCCATGCCCGTCGCCGCGCTCCACCGGGTGCTCGCCGTGGACCTGGCGTCCGTCGTGCACCTCGTCCGGCTCGTGCTGCCGCAGATGGTCCGGCGCGGCAGCGGGCACGTCGTCCTCATCGGGTCGATCGCCGGGGCCGTGTCGGTCCGGGACGAGGCCGTGTACTCCGCCGCCAAGGCCGCGGTGGGGGCGTTCGCCGAGAGCCTGCGCTACGAGCTGGCGGGCAGCGGCGTCCGGGTGACCCTCGTGGTGCCCGGGGTGGTGGACACGCCCTTCTTCGTCCGACGCGGCGCCCCCTACCGCCGGTCGCACCCGCGCCCGATCCCGCCGGAGCGCGTCGCCGAGGCCGTCTGCGACGCGGTCGCGCACGGACGCGGCGAGGTGTTCGTCCCCGGCTGGCTGCGCCTCCCCGTCCGGCTCAGGGGCGCCGCACCCGTCCTGTACCGCCGGCTCGCGGCACGGTTCGGGTGACCCCCGGCCCTCCCGCCGCCGGCCGCCCCGCCGCACGGCCGGCCGGCCGCCTCCTGGCCCCCGCCGCCCTCCTGCTGCCGGCCGCCGCCCACGTCGGGCCCGCCGCCACCTGGCTGCCCCCCGTGCGCCGCCTGCTCCTCCCGGCCCTGGACGGCCGGGGCCGCCCCGACCACGTCGCGCTCACCTTCGACGACGGGCCGGACCCCGCCTCCACCCCGCACGTCCTCGCCGAACTGGACCGCCTGGGCCTGCGGGCCACCTTCTTCGTCCTCGGCGAGGCCGTGCGCCGCCACCCCGGCCTGTGCGCCGCCGTCGCCCGGCAGGGCCACGAACTGGCCGTCCACGGCTGGACCCACACCCGCCCCTGGCTGCCCGACCCGCTGCGGGACCGCCGCGAGACCGCGCGCGCCGTCCGCGCCGTCCGGGAGGCGGCCGGCGTCCGGTGCCGCTGGTACCGGCCGCCGTACGGGATCCTCACCGGCGGCCGCTGGGCGGCCGCCCGGCACGCGGGGCTGCAGCCGGTCCTCTGGTCGGCCTGGGGCCGCGACTGGACCGCCGACGCCACCCCCGCATCCGTCCTGGCCTCCCTCGTCCGCGACCTGCGCGGCGGCGGCACGGTCCTGCTCCACGACTCCGACCGGGCCGCCGCGCCGGGCTGCTGGCGGTCCGCCCTGGGCGCCCTGCCGCTGCTCGCCGCGCACTGCCGTGGCCGCGGCTGGCGTCTCGGGCCGCTCGCCGAGCACGGCCTCCGGACCCTTCGGGCCGGTCCGCCCGGTCCGCCTGGACGGCGCCGACCGGACCGACCGGACCGGGCCGTCCCGACCAGCGCCGGGTGACCGGCACCGCCGCCGGGCCGGGGGCCGGCCCGCGTCAGGCCCCCGGCCTCTGCGGACGGTCCTCGCCGCCGGACCCGCCGGACCCGCCGGACCCGCCCGACCCGCCCGACCCGCCGGACCCGCCCGACCCGCCCGACCCGCCGGACCCGCCCGACCCGCCGGCCAGCCGCTCCAGCACCGGGATCGCCGCGGCCAGGGCCGCGCCCTCCTCCGCACTCAGCAGCGCCACCCGCCGCGACAGCAGCGCCGACCGCTCCCGCCGCAGCCGCGTGATCATCTCCGTGCCCGCCGCGGTCAGGGTGATCAGCCACGACCGCCGGTCCTGCGGGTCCGGCTCCCGGTCCACCAGCCCGCCCGCCGTCAGCTGCGCCAGCGTGCGCACCATCGACGGCGCCGCCACCCCCTCCCGCCCCGCCAGTTCGACGAGCCGGAGCGGCCCGTGCTGCTCGATCCTGGCCAGGGCGGACAGCTGGGCCGACGTCAGGTCCTGGCCGCCGGCGGCCTGCGTCAGCTGCCGGTTGAGCCGGGCGACCGCCAGCCGCAGCCGGGTGAGCCCGGCCGGATCGAGGGCGGCCGGATCGGGGGCGGCCGGTGCCGCCGCGGGGGCGGGCTCCCGCGGCGGCACGGTGCTCGGCTCGGTCATGGTCGGCGGGGCCTCCTCGCAGCGGTCCGGCGCCCCGGACGCCCGGCCCCGCCGCCCGGGGCGGGGCGTCCCGCGCCGGACGGCGTCAGCGGACGGCCGCCCCGGCGGCGTCCGGGGCGTCCACCGTACCGGCCCTCCGCCCGCCCCGGCCCCCGTCGTGCACCAGCGAGGCCGCGGCCGCCACCAGCGACATGGCGATCGCCAGCCAGAAGACCACCACCAGGCCGTCGTGGAACGGCCCGGAGATCAGGTGCGGGAAGAACTCGCGGCCGGTGAGCGTGTGCGCGTTCCCGGCCGGCAGGTGTCCCAGCACGTCCGGTCCCAGCAGCCGCCCCACCGGGTTGTAGCCGAGGAACGCGGCGAACAGGGTGCCCACGGGCGGCAGCCCGGCGATGGCGTGCGCGGCCGGTGCGGGCACGCCCTGGGCGGTGAGCCCCGAGTCCAGTGCGCCCGGCAGCGACCCGGACAGGCCCGCCACCATCAGGGAGAAGAACAGGCCGATGGAGAGCACCATCCCGGCGTTCTGGAACGTGGCCCGCATCCCCGAGGCCGCGCCCCGCGCCTCCGGCGGCACCGCGGACATGATCAGCGAGGTGTTGGGCGCCGCGAAGAGCCCGCCGCCCAGGCCGTTGAGGAAGACCAGGAAGGCGAAGGCGGGGTAGCCGAAGTCCGTCGGCAGCAGCAGGAGCCCCGCGAAGGAGGCCGCCATCACCACCAGGCCGCCCGCCGCGAAGAGCCGCGCCCCGAACCGGTCCGACAGGTGTCCCGCGACCGGCCCGGCCGCCAGGAAGCCGACGGTCAGCGGCACCAGGTAGATGCCCGCCCACAGGGGGGTGTCCGCGTAGTCGTAGCCGTGCAGCGGCAGCCAGATGCCCTGCAGCCAGATGATCAGCATGAACTGCAGGCCGCCGCGGGCCACCGACCCGAGCAGCGTCGCCGCGTTGCCGCCCGCGAACACCGCGTCGCGGAAGAGCGCCAGCGGGAACATCGGCTCCGCCACCCGCGTCTCGACCAGGCAGAACAGGGCCAGGACGGCCGTCCCGCCCACCAGCCCGGCCAGCACCCACGGGTTGGTCCAGCCCATGGTGTGCCCGCCGTAGGGCTGGATGCCGTACGTGATGGCCGCCAGCAGCGCGGTCAGGCCGACGGCGAAGGTGACGTTGCCCCACCGGTCGATCCGGGCCGGCCGCCGCACGCCGGTGTCGCGCAGCGACCGGTACGCCCACACGGTGCCGACCACGCCGATCGGCACGTTGACCCAGAAGATCGACCGCCAGTACCACTCGGCCAGCAGGCCGCCCAGCACCAGCCCGACGAACGAGCCCGCGATGCCGGCGACGATGTTCACGCCCAGCGCCATCCCGCGGCGCGAGACGGGGAACGCGTCGGTGATGATCGCCGCCGAGTTGGCCATCAGCATCGACCCGCCCACCGCCTGGGCGACCCGCCAGCCGATCAGCCACAGCGCGCCCGCTCCGCCGCGGAACGGGTCCAGGGAGAGCGCCACCGACGTCACGGTGAAGACCAGGAACCCGGCGTTGTAGATCCGCACCCGGCCGTGGATGTCGCCCAGCCGTCCCAGGGTCACCACCAGCACGGCGGTCACCAGCAGGTAGCCCATGAGCATCCACAGCAGGTAGCCGACGTTGCCGGGCAGCAGCGGGTCGAGCCCGATCCCGTTGAAGATCGCCGGCAGTGAGATCAGCACGATCGAGCTGTTGATCGTGGCGATCAGCGTGCCGAGGGTCGTGTTGGACAGCGCCGTCCACCCGTACCGGCCGCCCGGCTCCCCCGGGGCACGGACCACGCCCGGGCCGCCCGGGCCGCCCGGGCCGCCCGTGTCCGCCGGCCCGTTCGCACCCGCCGGCCCGCCTGTCCCGTGCTGCTCGCCCTGGGCCGCCATCGGCCGTCCCCCTCGGGTCGTTAGCTGATGGCAACTAACGATAGTCCCGCAGGCCGGGCCGCGACAGGGGCGGCGGAGGCGCACCCGCCGCAGAGGGCGGCACCGCGCGGTGCCGGGCGGCACGGGGCGGTCCCGCGCGGCGCCCGGCGGCGCTCAGTTGCGCTCCGGACGCGGCGGGGCCGTGTCCGCGACGGCCGCCAGGTGCTCCGGGGTGCCCGTCGTGCGCTCCTTGCGGACGAACGCGGACCGCAGCCGGTGGTAGTCCCCGCCGGGCCCCCAGAAGTCGTGCCGCATCCGCTCCAGCTCCGCCCGTCGGCACTCCGCCAGCTCCGCCAGCCGCTCCGGCCCCAGCGCCGCCGCCTTCGCCGCGGTGCGCAGCGGCAGGTCGGGGGAGGCGGCCAGCTCCGCCGCCAGCCGGACCGCCTCCGCCCCGAACCCCTCCGGGGAGGCGCACACCACCCGGTCGACCAGGCCGATGCGGTGGGCGGCGGCGGAGCTCACCGGCAGCGCCTGGCGCATCAGCCGGTCCGCCCGGACCGGGCCGACCCGGCGCGGCAGCGAGTCCGTCCAGTACTCCGACCCGTACAGGCCCATCAGCCGGTAGTGCGGGTTGAGGACGGAGCCCGCCCTGCACCACACCTCGTCGGCGGCCAGCGCCAGCATCACCCCGCCCGCCGAGGCGTTGCCGCCCACGGCCGCCACGGTCAGCCGGTCGCCGGTGGTGAGGACCGCCTCCACCAGGTCGTCCATGGCGTTGATGTTCTCCCAGGACTCCGCGGCGGGGTCGGGGGCGGCCTCGATGACGTTCAGGTGGATGCCGTTGGAGAAGAAGTCCCGAGCGCCGCCCAGGACCAGCACGGAGGTCGGCCGGGTGAGCGCGTGCCGGTACGCGGCCAGCAGGCGGCGGCACTGCCCGGTGCTCATGGCGCCGCCGGGGAAGGAGAAGCGGAGCAGGCCCACCGGCCCGTGCTCGTGGTACTCGATCTCCGTCCAGGTGCGCCGGCCCGGGGGAGGCGTCAGCGGGGCGGGCACCTCCGGCACGTCCGGGAGGCTGCCGCCGAGCGCGGTCACCGCGGGCAGCTTGAAGCCGGCCGGACCGCCGGGGGTGCGCGGCCGCCGCAGCTGCGGGATCCACACCGCGCCGTCGACCGTGGCCCGGCAGACCGCGCCGTCGCGGGTGGCGACGATCCGGCCGGGCTCGCCCCGCAGGACGTCCTCCGGATGGCCGCCGTGCAGGAACCACTCGGCGCCGAGCAGCACGTCCCGCACGCCCGGCTGGGAGTCGGCCGCCCGCAGCTTGCGCAGCACCAGGCCGGTCGGGTCCGACGACCAGTCGATCCGGCGGAGGTCCTGGGTGAACCACGGCCGGGTGCGGACCTGGTCGTCCGCCGTCTGCCGCTGCGGGGTGTGGGTGCCGGAGGCGAACCGCTCCACCGCCCGCAGCACGGCGGCCGTCGCGGCGTCCGCCACCTCCCCCCGGTACAGGTCGCTCTTGCCCACCGGCGGCACCGCGCAGCCCGCCGCCGCCCACACGTCGCCGGCGTCCATCACCTCCTCGGCCTGCAGGACGGTGACGCCCCAGCGCTCCGCGCCCTCGGCGACCGCCCAGTCCAGGGAGGAGGGCCCGCGGTCGCCCACCGGGCCCGGGTGGACGACCAGGCAGGTGACGGCGGACCAGACGTCCTTGGGGATGGCGGTGGTGAGCATGGGCGCCACCACCAGGTCGGGGGAGTGGTGCGCCAGGGCGCGGCGGAAGCCGTCGTCCTCCCGGACGAGCTCCACGGCCACCCGGTGTCCGTGGTCGCGCAGTTCGGCGAAGACGCGCTGGGTGAGGCTGTTGAACGCGCTGGCGACGAGCAGGATCTGCATGGCGGCCCACCTCGACGGGAGCTGCCGGCCCGGGAGAGGCCGGGAGAAGGACCCAGGCTGGCACACGCGGTCGTACCGGCCGGCTCTGTTCGGGCCCGGGGTCACCCGTTCGCGTGACGCAGGTCCGGGGCGCGGAGGGCGAACGGCGCGCCCCCCGGAGGGAGGGCCTGGTGCGGCCGCTCCTGCGGTTCCGTGCGCGAGGCGGCGTGAACGGTGCGCCGACGTACCGCCATACCGACGTGCCGGTGAGTCGGTGCGCCGGGAGGGCGGGTCTCCGGCGGGCCGGCCGCCGGTCCGCGGGGCCCGGCCCGTCCCCGGTTGCCGCCCGCCCACCCTCGGCCGTGCCTCCCGGGCCCGTCAGGCCCCGCCCGGCCCCGGACAGCCGGAAGCCCGGAGGCGCAGGCCTCCGGGCTCCCGTACGGGCGGAACGTCAGAAGACGATCACGACGTTGTTGCCGAAGCCGCCGAAGCCCCAGCCGCCGAAGCCGTAGCCGAAGCCGTTGCCGTAGCCGAAGCCGCGGCCGAACTCGCCGTAGCCGCCGTACCCGCCGCGGCCGTAGCCGCCGCGGCCGTGCTCGCCGCCGTACCCACCGCGGCCGTGCTCGCCGCCGTACCCGCCACGGCCGTGCCCGCCGCGGCCGCAGTCGTCGCCGTGGCCGCCGCCGCCACGGTAGGAGTAGGCGGAGTCGGTGGCGGCCGACGCCGAGCTCGCGAGCGGGACGATGGACGAAGCGGCGGCCAGGGTCACGATTGCGGCAGCCCGCGCGATGCGCTTGGACACTTCAAGTCACCTCATGTGTTGTTCGGAATTTCCCCCGACACCCATGACGCTAGGCCGGGCCCTCGGCGGGCCGCATCCGCAGACGGCCGTCCGGGTAGCGGCCGCGAGTCCAACCGGACGACGGCGGACGGAGCCTCAGAATCCGCGCGGCCGCGACGGTGCGGGGACGGAGGCTGCCGGGCGCTCCTCGAACGAGTGAACCCCGCCTCCCGCCTCCGTCGGTGTGTCCGGCGCGTCCTCGCCGTGCACCCGGGGGTCCGGCGCCGGCGGCTGCGCCGCCCGCCCTCGGCGGTACACGGCGGCGCCGGCCGACGCCCCGCAGGCGGCCCGCCGGCCGACCGGGGAGCGTGCGGGCGCCGTGACCCGCCGTGACCCGCCGTGCCGCCGCGCGGTGCGGGGCCTGTCCGGTCCGCGCCGCCGTGCCCGGCCGGACGGCGCTCTTGACATCAAGTCATGCTCACGACAACTTTGAGCCATGCCCACCTTGCCTGGCACCCCCCTGAAGAGATCCTTCGCCGGTGCGCTGGCGGCCGCGGCGCTCACCGGGGCCACCGCCCTGTCCGGAGCGGCCCCGGCCTCCGCCGCCGCCCCCGCCGTGACCGTCACCTACGCCGGGACCGTCGCCCTCAGCAACTGCTCCGGCTCGCTGGTTCGCATGCCGGACTCCGCGCCCCAGGACCGCGCCCTCGTCCTCTCCAACGGCCACTGCCTCTCCGGCGGCATGCCCGACCCCGGCGAGGTCCTCGTCGACCGGCCCTCCAGCCGGTCCTTCACCCTCCTCGACGCCTCCGCCGGAAGACTCGGCACGCTCCGTGCCGCCAAGCTCGTCTACGCGACCATGACGGACACCGACGTCTCCCTGTACGAGCTCACCACCACCTACGCCGCCATCCGCAGCCGGTACGGCGTCGACCCGCTGACCGTCTCCGCCGACCACCCGGTCCAGGGCGAGCCGGTCAAGGTCGTCTCCGGGTACTGGAAGCGCACCTACACCTGCGCGGTCGACGGCTTCGTCCACGAGCTGCACGAGGGCGGCTGGGTCTGGAAGGACTCCGTCCGCTACACCCCCGCCTGCAACACCATCGGCGGCACCTCCGGCTCCCCGGTGGTCGACACCTCGACCGGCCTGCTGGTCGCAGTCAACAACACCGGCAACGAGGACGGCGGGAGCTGCACGGTGGACAACCCGTGCGAGGTCGACGAGAACGGCGGCGTGACGGTCCGCAAGGGCATCAACTACGCCGAGGAGACCTACCTCCTCACCCGGTGCTTCGCCCCCGGCACCGCCCTCGACCTCACCCTCCCCGACTGCCGCCTGCCCAGGCCCTGACGGCCCGGGCCCCGACAGGCGGCCCCCACCCCCGCCGGCCGCCCCGTCCCGCGGCCGGCGGGGCCCCTCCCCCCGCCCCTCCGGAGAGCGGCCGGGCGGGTCACCGCAGGGGATTCACCCATACCGGTGACGGCCGGTCAGCGGATGCGTACTGTGTCATGTGCTCACCCACCGTCCGCCCGCCGCGACCCGATGGAGGGGCACGATGGCATCAGAGGGACGCCACCGCCGTCCGCGCAGCAGCACGTCCGCCCATCGCCTCGCGCTCGCCGCCGGCGCCACCGGGGCGGGGCTGGGCCTCCCCCTCGCCGCGGCCGGCGCGCACGGCGTGGCGCCCGCCCACGCCGACCCGGACGCCACGGCCGTCAACGGCGACCTGCTCCAGAACACCGCCTTCACCGGCACCGTGCGGCTGCCCGCCCCGGCCTCGGCGCCCAAGGCCGGCGGCGCCGCCGCCGGGCCGGACGTCCACGTCGTCGCGCCCGGCGAGACCCTCTCCGGCATCGCCCGCAGCCACCGCGTACCCGGCGGGTGGCGCAGCGTCTACCTGGAGAACCGCGAACGCGTGGGCCCCGACCCCGACCGCATCCTCCCCGGCCAGCGGCTCCGCCTCGACCGGCCGTCCACCGCGCCCCCGGCGCCCCGGCACGCGGGACACGCCGCGCACGTCGTGCGCCGCGGCGAGACACTCGCCTCGATCGCGGACGAGGAGGACGTCGACGGCGGCTGGCAGAGCGTCTACCGCGAGAACCGCCGTGTCGTCGGCGGCGACCCGGACCTCATCCTGCCCGGCCAGCGCCTCACCCTCCCCGCCGCGGCCCCCGGCCGTTCCGCGCCCGCCCACCACGAACCCGCCCGTCCGGCCCCCTCCCGCCCGGCCCCCTCTCGCCCGGCGCCCGCCCACCACGAACCCGCCCACCACGCGCCCGCACGGCACGCGCCGTCGCACTCCACGCCGTCGCACCACGCGCCGTCGCACCACGCGCCCGCCGTCCGCGCCGCCCTCCCGGTCCGGGGCTACACCCTCACCGCCGGGTACCGGGCGTCCGGCAGCCACTGGGCCCACCGGCACACCGGGCAGGACTTCGCCGTGCCGACCGGCACCCGGGTGGGCGCGGCCCTCGCGGGCACCGTCGTGACCGCCGGATGGGGCGGCGCCTACGGCAACGAGGTCGTCCTGCGCCACCGCGACGGCACCTACACCCTGTACGGGCACCTCTCCTCCGTCGCCGTCCACCGCGGCCAGGCCGTCGCCGCGGGCCAGCTCCTCGGCCGTTCGGGCGCGACCGGCAACGTCACCGGCCCCCATCTGCACTTCGAGGTCCGCAACGCCCCCGGCTACGGCTCCGACATCGACCCCGTCGCCTGGCTGCACCGCCACGGCCTGCACCTCTGAGGCCCCGTCGGACGCACACCCCCTCCCGCGGCACACCCTCCCGCGGCGTCCCCTCCCGCGGCGGCCGCTTCCCGGGAGGGGCGCGTGACCCGGGGCCCCTGAGGCGCGGCACGGCCGCCGCCGGGCCCGGTCCCGCGCACGGCCGCGCCCGCGGACGGTACGACCCCCGCCCGGCCCGGCCCGGCCCGGCCCCGCCCGGCCCCGCCCGGCCCCGCCCGGCCCCGCCCAGCCCCGCCCCGCCCGGCCCCGTCCGCCGCGCCGCCGGGCGTCCCGGCCCGCCGTCATGACCCGTTCGGCGCACACCCCGCGGGCCGTCCTGCTCGTTGGTCCGCACATGAGCCAGCCGCGCCCCGACACCGGAACGGTCCTCCTGCGCCCCGCCGACACCCTGGCGATCCCGACGGCCGCCGACCGCTGGGGGCAGCTCCTGCTGGCCCTCTCCGACGCGAGCGTCCCCACCGCGCCCGGCGACGCCGCCGCGATGCGCGCCGTCGCCAAACTCGACGAGGAGACCTGCGCCGCCGTGCTGCGCTGGGTCCGCACGGCCAACCGCCCCGGCCGCTGACGTCCCGTCGAGGGGCCGCCGGGCGCGGGCGCCCGCCGCTCCGGGGCGGACCGGCCGGCGGCCGCCCCGCGGCCCGGCGGCCCGGCGGACCCGGGCGTCACCGGCTCCGCCGCAGGGACAGGGCCGCCGCCAGGAAGGGGCCCGCGGCCAGCGCCAGCAGCACCCCGGGCGGCGCCCAGGCCGAGCCCAGCGCCCAGGCGCCGTACAGCAGTACCGACGCCGCCTCCGAGCCCACCCCCGCCAGGGAGGAGACCGTGGCCCGGGCGCCGTCCCCGACGGCGTCCTGCAGCCGCGCCTCGGCGGCGGCCTGCGCCCACTGCAGGGCGCCGAACGCCACCGCGACCAGGGCCGTGCCGGCCGGCCGGCCGCTCGCCGCGCCCTCGGCCAGGCAGACCGCCGCCACCGCCAGGACGCCCGCGGCCCGGCCGCCGCCCCGGTCCGCGAGCCACCCGCCCGCCGCCGTGCCGGCGGTGACCAGCAGCACCAGCAGCGGCACGGTGGACGGTCCGGCGCCGGTGGCGCCGGCGACCAGCGGGACGTACTCGTCCAGCGCGCCCAGCCCGAGCAGTCCCGCCAGCAGGAGCAGCCGCCGTCTCACGACGGGGGCGCGCCGCACCTCCGCGAGCCCGGCCCGCAGCACCCCGGACGCCCGCCCCGCCTCCGCGGCCCGGCCGTCCGGTTCCGCGCCGTCCCCCGGCCCGGCCCGGCCGTCCGGTTCCGCGCCGCCGCCCGGTCCGGGCCGGTCGCGCGACTCGGGCAGCGACCGGGCCACCGGTACCGCCAGCAGGGTCGCGGCGATGCTCACCGCCCCCACCGCCGGGTAGCCGCCGACCGACAGGAGGGGCCCCGCCAGTGCCGTCGCGGCGACCACGGCGGTGGTGCCCACGGCCTGGGAGCGGCCGGTCAGGCGGGCGTACGCGCCCGCCTCGCCGAGCCGCACCAGTTCCTCGTACACGAGCGCCTGCAGCGCACCGGAGCGCAGCGCGCCGCCGACGCCCCACAGCACGAACCCCGCGGCGAAGGAGGCGTAGCAGGGGGCGAAGGTCCACAGCGCCCAGGCCGCCGCGACCGGCAGCGGGGCGACCGTCAGCAGCCGCCTGCGGGAGGAGGAGTCCGCCCACAGGCCGGTCGGCACCTCCAGGAGGACCGAGGTGGCCGACCAGAGGGCGAAGAGGGAGGAGACCTGCGCGTCCGAGAGGCCGTGCCCGGTGAAGAGGAGCGCGTACAGGGGGTACAGCGGGACGAAGTCCTCGGCGAACGCGTGGGCGTAGAGACGGCGGGCGAGCCGCCGCACCGGTGAGGGTCAATGTCGTCGCTTCATGACCCGAGGGTAGGGCCTCCCCCCGCTGCGGGAGCGCTCCCATGGAGAACCCCCTCTCTCCGCCCTTTCCCGAAGGGAATCCTGCGCCCGCTCTTGACGCGTCCACATCCCGCTGGCTTCATGGTGAACCGGCATCGCGCGGTCCTCCGACCCGCATCCCCCGAACCCCGGAACGCCGGTGCCCGCCCCCCTTTGTGGAAGCGCTCCCACGCCCACCCGACCGAGGAGTCGCCCGCCGTGCGCAGCACCCGTGTCACCCGAGGCCTGGCCGCAGCCGCTGCCGCGGCCGCCCTCTGCCTCGCCCCGTCCGTCCCCGCGGCGGCCGCCCCGGCGGCTCCCGCGGCCCCGGTCCCCGCCCCCGACCGCGCCCTGCCCTCCGGCAGCCACTTCTACGTCGACCTCGGCAGCAAGGCCGCGGCGCAGGCCGTCGCCGACGCCAGGGCCGGCGACCCGAGGAACGCCGCCGCCATGGCCCGGCTCGCCTCCTGGCCCGTCGCCCAGTGGTTCAACGGCACCGACGACCCCGCCGACACCACCGCCGCGATGGCCCGCCTGCAGCGGAGGGCGGCCCTGCAGCACCAGACCCCCGTCGCCGTCGCCTACAACGTGCCGGGCCGCGACTGCTCCCAGTACTCGGCGGGCGGCGCCGCCGACTCCGGCCAGTACGCCGCCTGGGTCGACGCCCTCGCGCGCGGCATCGGCACCCGCCGCACCGTCGTCGTCCTGGAGCCCGACGGCCTCGCCCTCAGCCCCGTCTACTGCGGCGGCACCGCCGCCCAGCAGGCCGACCGGCTCGCCGAGATCCGCGGCGCCGCGCAGCGCCTGGAGCAGCGGCCCGGCGCCGTCGTCTACCTGGACGCGGGCCACAGCGGCTGGCAGGCCGTCGGCACCATGGCGCAGCTGCTCGTCGACGGCGGCATCGCCCATGCCCGCGGCTTCTTCCTCGACGTCTCCAACTACCGCACCGACGCGGAGCTCGTCCGCTACGGCACCCAGGTCGCCGGGTGCGTCTGGTACCTGCGCACCACCCCCGGCGCCACCGCGGACGACTGCGCGAACCAGTACTGGCCCGCGGCCGACGCCGACGCCTGGTACGCCGCCCACGTCCCCGCCGGCGCCGACCTGCCGCACTTCGTGGTCGACACCAGCCGCAACGGGCAGGGCCCCTGGGAGGCGCCGGCCGGGACCTACCCCGACCCGCAGACCTGGTGCAACCCTCCCGGGCGCGGCCTGGGGACCCGGCCCACCGCCGACACCGGCGTCCCGCTGCTCGACGCCTACCTGTGGATCAAGGTGCCGGGGGAGTCCGACGGCAGCTGCACCCGCGGCACCGCCGGACCGGCCGACCCCGAGTACGGCGCCGTCGACCCCGCCGCCGGCGTGTGGTGGCCGGACCAGGCCCACGGCCTCGCCGCACGGGCCGTCCCCGCGCTGACCGCCAACCCCCACGTGGTCGGCTGAGCCGCTCCCGCACCCCGCGGCTCCCGCACCCCCGCGGCCCGCACGGGCCGACGCCTCCCGCAGACCCCGGCGGGCCGCATGCCTCCGCGGCCCGCCGGACCGGCCCCGTGCCGCTCGACCCGGCCCGCCCTCGCCCCCGCCCGGGGGCGGGGCCGGGCGCCCCGCCCCCGCGGACCGCACACGACCGTGCGCAACCGCACCGGAGCGGGTACGCGTCCTCCCGAGTGCCCGCCGTACATCCCCGACCACGGAGGCGCGTGCCATGCGCAACACCCTCTCCGCCCCCCGCCGCCTCGCCGCCGCGGCGTCGGCGGCCGCCCTCGGTCTCACCGGCCTCCTCACGGCGGCCGGACCGGCCCAGGCCGCACCCGCCGCCGTGCCGACGTGCACGACGGGGAGCCTCCACCTGTCGATGGGCCGCCAGGACCCGGGAGCGGGCCAGCTGTACCAGCCGGTCCGCTTCACCAACACCGGTACCCGCAGCTGCGCGCTGCGCGGCTACCCCGGGGTGAGCGTGCTGGACGCCGCCCGCCGGCCGATCGGCGCCCCCGCCACCCGCAGCGGCGCCGGCTACGGCACCGTGACGGTCCGGCCCGGCCGCACCGTGACCGCCGTCCTCCACACCACCAACGGGCCGATCGGCGGTCCCTGCCGGCCCACCGGCTCCTACCTGCGGGTCTACCCGCCGGGCTCCTACCGGTCCGTCCTCGTCCCCACGCGGTACAGGGTCTGCTCCGGGGTCTTCCAGGTCTCCCCGGTGACGTCCCGCAGCTCCTGACCCCCGCAGCTCCTGACCCCCGCAACTCCTGACCCCCGACGCGCCCCGGCCCCGGCCCCAGCCCCGGGCCCGGGGCCGTCCACCGGGCGCGGGCCGGGGCGACCGCCCCGGCCCGCGCGCCCTCAGGCCGGAACCGGCCCCACGGTCGCCCCGCCCCCGGCCTGCACGGCCCGCACCGCCCGCTGGTGGACGGCCCGCCCGGTGGCCTCGTCGGCGGCGGGCACCGGGCTGCCCTGCAGGGTGTACCACTCGCTGGCGCCCGTGTACTGCACGGTGACCCGGGCCTCGTCGTCCGCCCACATGGTGTGCACGGTCAGGTCGCCGGTGATGACGCCGACCTCGGCCGTCATCGCGCCGCCGGCTCCGGCGATGATGCCCTGAGTGGTCCAGGTCGCCCAGGTGTCCACGGTGCCTCCGGGGGATGGGGATCGGAATGCCCCCAGTCTCCCCGCCGCCGGACCGCCCCCGCATCCGGGCGCGCCGCCGTACGGCCCTGCGGAGTACCCGGCCCGCCGCAGCGGCGGCCCCGCAGCGGCCGCCCCCCTCCCACCGGGTGCGCGGGGCCCGCCGCCCGCCCGTCAGGCCCCCGGCACCTCCGCGGCCAGCCGCTCCGCCCGGTCCACCGCGGCGGACAGGGATCCCGGGTCCGCGCCGAGCCCGCCGAAGAGGCCCTGCGCCCGCCCCTCGAAGTCCTCCGGGGCGCCCGGGAGCGCCGCGGCCTCGCGCACCGCGCCCTTCTCGTTGAGCAGCCACCGTCCCGCCTCGGCGTGCATCGCCTGCACCAGCATCCCGACGGCCCGGAACAGGCACCCGGCGACGTGGGCGGCGTCCCCGCGGGCCGCGCCCTTGCGGGCGACCGAGAGCGTGAAGGGCACCTCCCAGCGGGCCCCGCCGACCAGCGCGCGGCGCAGCGCCGGCGGGTAGCCGTCGATGCCGTCCCGGACGGCGCCCAGCTCGCCGCCCGGATCGGCCAGCACCCTGCCCAGCGCCAGCTCGCCCACGTAGCTGTGCGAGTACACCCCCAGCGGATGGCCCGCCTGGACGCCCACCTCGTAGCGGCCCTCCCGGCACTCGCCGAGGATCCGCCGCACCCGGTCCAGGTCCCGGTAGATCCAGTCGACGGCCGTCCCGTCCACGGTCAGCCAGCCGCCGCCGTCGACCCGGGGACCCCAGCCGCCCGGCTCGGTCACCTCCGCCGGCCCGTCCGCCACCTCCGCGGCCAGCCGCCGCAGCGCGGCGGTGTCCAGCGGCGGCCGGTAGTAGACGCCCAGGTCCCAGTCGGACGCCGGTCCGTGCGCGCCCCGGGCCCGGCTGCCGCCCAGGCAGACCCCGACCACCCCGTCGACGCGGGCGATCCGCTCCGCGATCCCCGCCAGCCGTTCCGCCGTCCCCGCCTCACGCTCCATCCGGCCGAGTCTGCCCGGGCACCCGGCCCCGCGCCAAGGACGGGCGCGCCCCCCGTACGGGTCCCGCGCGGTACGGCCCCGGCCCCGGCCCCGGCGGGCCCGTACCGCCGGTCCCCGCCGCAGGGGCCCCGCCCTCACCGGGCCCCGCCCCCGCCCGGACTCCCGCCGGGCCGTCCGCTCCCTGCCCGGCGGGGCGCCCCGCCGCCCGACCGGCCCGCCGTCCCCGGACGCTGTCGGTGCCCCGTGGGACGCTCGGCACGTGACCCTCGACGACCTCGCCCACCTGCGCCGGGCCCGAGACCTCATCGACCGCGAGTACGCGCGGCCGCTCGACGTCCCCGCCCTCGCCCGCGCCGCGCTCATGTCGCCCTCCCACTTCTCCCGGCAGTTCCGCGCCGCCTACGGCGAGACCCCCTACACCTACCTGATGACCCGTCGGATCGAGCGGGCCATGGCCCTGCTGCGCCGCGGCGACATGACGGTGACCGAGGTCTGCATGGCCGTCGGCTGCACCTCGCTGGGCTCCTTCAGCTCGCGGTTCACCGAGATCGTCGGCGAGTCGCCGAGTGCGTACCGCGCCCGCGACCACGGTGCCGCCGCGGCCGTGCCCGCCTGCTGGGCCCGGGCCGCCACGCGGCCGAGCAGGACGGGCGGGGCGGGCGGGACGAGCAGGACGGGCGGACCTAGCAGGACGGGCGGGCCGAGCAGGATTCGAGAAGCATCCGCCCTGTCCCCCGCGTAGCGTTCCCCCCATGGATCTCAAGCTCTCCCACACGTTCCTCCAGGTGCACGACCAGGACGAGGCGCTCGCCTTCTACCGCGACGTCCTCGGCCTCGAGGTCCGTGCCGACGTCGACTTCCAGGGGTTCCGCTGGCTCACCGTCGGCCCCGCCTCCCAGCCCGGTGTCGAGATCGTCCTCGAGGTGCCCGGCATGGGCCGTCCCGGCGACGAGCAGACCCTCCGGGAGCTGCTGGCCAAGGGCTCGCTCGGCGGGGTCATCTTCACCACCGACGACCTCGACGCCACCTTCGGGAAGATCCGGGCCGCGGGCGCCGAGGTGATCCAGGAGCCGGTGGACCAGCCCTACGGCGTCCGGGACTGCGCCTTCCGCGACCCCTCGGGCAACCACCTGCGCTTCTCCCAGGTGCTCTCCTCCCGCTGACCCGCCCGGCACCGCCCCGCGCGCCCGCCCACGCCCGCCGCCCCGTGCGGTCCGGCGGGAGCGGGCGCGCCGCCGTGCACGCCCGCCCGACCGTCCGCCACCTCCCGCGGACGGTCCGGCCGGGGCGGTCCGCGCCGCGGCGGAAACGCCCTCGACTCCCGCCGCCCGCCAGGGCATGATCTCCGCCATGATCACGCCGCCCCCCGCACGGGCCGACCTGTCCTGCCCGTCCTGCGGCGCCCCGCTCCCGACGGACACCCGCTTCGTCGCCTGGTGCCCCTCGTGCGACTGGAACGTCGACCCCGGGGGATCCGCCGCCGTGCAGGACGTCCCGGCCGGCCGCTCCGCCCGCCGGGAGGAGGCGCGGCGCCGGGCCGGGCACCTGGCGGTCGAGCGCCTGTACGCGGACGTGTCCGCCGAGCCGGACCGGCGTCCCGGCCGCGACCGGGCGCTGCTCTCCGCCTCGGCCCTCGCCGGAGCGGTGCACCTGGTGACCGCCGTCCTGGCCGGGGGCTCCCTGTGGCTGCTGGTCACCGGGAACACCGTCGCCCGCGCGTTCGGTGCGGCCGGGTTCTTCCTCGCCTTCATGCTCCGCCCCCGCCTGGGCCGGCTCCGCCGGGACGAGTGGTCCTTGAACCGTGCGGACGCGCCACGGCTCCACGCCCTCGCGGACCGGGTCGCCGCCGCACTGCAGGCGCCCCCGGTCCATCTGGTGCGCGTCACCCCGGAGTTCAACGCCTCCTACGGCAGGGTCGGGCTGCGCCGCCGCGGCGTCCTCACGATCGGCCTGGCCCTGTGGGAGGTGCTCACCCCGCAGGAGCGCATCGCGCTGCTCGGCCACGAGTTCGGCCACGCCGTCAACGGCGACGCACGCCGCGGCCTCTGGCTGCACTCGGCCGTGGTGACCCTCGACCACTGGTACGAGACCACCCGTCCCGTGCGCACGCCGGCGGGCCGGTCCGACGCGCTCTTCCAGGTCGCGGAGGGGATCGCGGGCCTCCTGATGCTGGTCCCGCACACCCTCGCCGGGCTGCTGCTCCGCCTGCTCGACCGGCTGACCCTGCGCACCGGCCAGCACGCCGAGTACCTGGCGGACGACCTGGCCGCACGGGTCGGCTCGTCGGCGGCGACCCGGTCGATGCTGGAGGCGCTGGTGCTCCACGACAGCGTCGAGGCCCTCTTCCGGCGTCAGGCGGCGGTGCGCCGCACGGGCGCCGCCTCCCGGACGCCGCCGGGCGCAGCGGACGACTCCGGGCTCTGGGACGAGCTGCGGCAGTACATCGCCTCCGTCCCCGGCACCGAGCGCGCCCGCCGAATCCGCGTCTCCGCCCTGCGGATGGGGTCCGTGGACAGCACCCACCCGCCCACCCACCTGAGGATCCGGCTCTGCGAGGCCCGCGGGCCCCGGGAGGCCGCCCTCACCGCCGACGCGGCGGAGACGGCCGCCGTCGAGGCCGAGCTGGCACCCCTGCGCGCCCGGGCGGCCCGAGCGGTGTTCTCCTCCGGCCGGTGGTGACCGCACCGCCCCCCGGCCCCCCGCCACCGGCCTGAGCCGGGACCGGCCGGGCCCGTACGCCCGGAGGGGTGCGCCCGGCGGGGGCCGGCGGGGACGCGTCCGCGTCCGCCGGCAGCCGCAGCCGTCCGACCCCCTGGGAGCCGCCCCGGGACTGCCGAGCCCGGTGCCGGGGGCCGGGTGCGGCCCGGACCCGTCCTGGTCCGCACCGGCCGGCCACCCGTCCCGGGCTGCCGGCCTGGAGGAGCGCGGCAGGCCGGCGGGGGTGCTCAGCCCCGTCATGCGGGCCCGGCCGTTCGCGGCGTGCACCGGCTGTCCGGATCCAAGGACAGGAAACATGCCGATAACAGGCCCGGGCGCAGCGGCCCTCCGGGGGACCGGCAGAATCGCTCCCGCCGGGACGGCCGCGCGGCCCCTGCCGTCCCGTGCGCCCCCTGCCGTCCCGCCGCGCCGCCGGAGGAGCCCGACCGTGCACGCCATCGACCGCCTGTCCGCCGACGGGTTCCGCAGCAGCGTTCCCGACCTCGCCGTCCTCCTGGCCGATGCCGTGGCGTCCGGCTCCTCCCTCGGGTTCCTCGCCCCCTTCGGCCCCGACGCCGCGGCGGCCTGGTGGCGCACCCGCCTGGACGCCGTCGCCGACGGCAGCCTCGCCGTCTGGGCCGCCCGGGGGACCGGGGGCGTCCTGGGCACCGTCGGCCTCGCGCTGGAGGAGAAGCCCAACGGCCGCCACCGGGCCGAGGTCGTCAAGCTCATGGTCCGCAGCGACGCCCGCGGCCTGGGCCTCGGCCGCGCCCTCCTCGCCACCGCCGAGCGGGCCGCCGCCCGGGCCGGGGCCGGCCTGCTGCTGCTCGACACCGAGACCGGCAGTCCCGCGGAGCACCTCTACCTCGCCGCGGGCTGGACGCGGTACGGGGTGGTCCCCGCCTACGCGGCGGACCCGGCCGGGGTCCTGCGAGACTGCAGTTTCTTCTACAAGCGGCTCGCCGACGGCCCGGCCGGACCCCCGGCGGGCCGCTGACCGGGCCGAGCGGCCCGGCGGCCTGACGGCCTAGCAGCCCGACGGCCCGGCAGCCCGGCGGCCCGGATGTCGGGCCGCCGGACCGCCGGGCCGCTCAATCGGACTCGGCGTCGATCCGGCGCAGCGCCTCGCGCAGCCGCAGCAGCATCGCGGTGTCGGCGTGCAGGGTGATCCACTGCAGCAGCCGGGGGAGGTCCGCCGCGCCGCCCGGCAGCAGGGCGGCGGCCGGTGCGCCGGGACGGTCCGCTGCGGCGTCCCCGCTCCCTCCGGCGTCCGCGGCGCCGGGAGCGCCCGCCGCGCGGGGGGCACGGTCCGGCGGCGCCGGCCGGCCGTCCCGCGGTGCGTCTCCAGGAGCCGGCATGGGGCTCTCCTTGTCGTCCTCCCCGGGCCGCGCGCCCGCCGGCCGGGCCTCCCCGCGGCGACGCGGTTCCGGAGGCCGCCGCGGCGGGCGGCGGAGCAGGGGAAGGCCCGGCCCGGCGCAGGGGGCGAGGGTGGGATGGGTGCTGCGCCGGGCCGGGGGTCGTGGGGCGGACGGTCTCCTGACGGGCCGTCCGCCGGGGTGGGGCCGCGGGTCAGCGGCCGGCGGGCTGCCAGCCGTCGGTGAGGCGGTGCAGGGTCACCGACGGCTTGTGCGGGGCCGGCGCGTAGCCGGGGCGGGTGCGGGCCCGGTGCTGCGGGACGTGCGCCACGGCGTCCTGGAGGATCGCCACCACGCGGGCGGCCAGCTGGTCGGCCCGGCGGTGGAGGGTGGCCGGGCTCGCGCCGCTGTCCTCCAGGAGGCGCAGCGCGTCCTGGATGCGGGCCAGTTCACGCCGGGTGCCGGCCCCCATGCGGAAGACGTCGGGGGTGTCGACGATGAACTGGTAGGCGCCCGCCGCGGACTGGCAGCCGTCGCAGTGGCTGTTGGTGGCGCGGCTGACGTTGCGGGCCAGGAGGTGCAGGTGGCTGCCGCCCATGGTGATGATCTGGAAGGAGACGGCGAGGGAGGCGCAGTGCTCGTCCTCGACGCAGGCCCGGGAGGAGGCCAGGGCCTTGTTGACGGCCCCGGCGCCCACGGTGTCGCCGTACTCGCGGATCGTCAGGTTGGTGGCGATGTCGCGGGTGCGCAGCGGGCTCGCGGTGCTGATGGCCAGGTCCGTGTCGACGTGGACCTCGGTCCCGATGTGGCCGGCCGGGGACGGCGCGTCCGTGGAGGCCATCGCGGGCACGCCGACGGCGATGGCGGCCAGTCCCGCGGTGGCGTAGACGCCCAGGTTGAGCAGTGTGCGGGGGCGCTTCTGTCCGTGTCGTGTGTGCTGCATGGGAATCCTTAGGGGTGGGGCGGTCAGCCGCCGGCCGCCGTCGGTGCCGTCGCCGTCGCCGTCGGGAGTCCGGTCGGCGAGGGTCCGGGGGTGGGCGGGGACGGGGTGCCGCTCGGGGGTGTGGGGCGTGGAGAGGTCGTCGGTACGGGCTCGCTCGGGGAGGCGCTGGGACTCGGGGTCGCCGACCCGCCGGGGAAGGAGGGGGTCGACGACGGCGAGGTGCGGGCGGAGGGGACCGCGGAGGAGGCGTCGGCGGAGGGCCGGGGGGAGCCGGTCGACGCGCGGGGGGAGGGGGAGGAGGGGACGGGCAGCGGCACGCGCGCGGAGGGGGAGCCCGAGGGGGGGCCGGGGACGGCCGTCGGGGAGGCGGCCGGGCCGTGGTGGCGGTGCCGGTGGCGGGCGGGGGCCGTGGCGTGGACCTGGGGGCGGGGCACGTTCGGCTGCAGTGCGGGTGCGAGGGGCGGCTTGGGCGGCAGCGTCTTCGGGGTCATGCCGTACGTCCACGCGCCGGCCAGGGCGGCGGCGACGGCGGCGACGCAGCCCACGACGGCGAGGCGCGCGGCGGGCCGCCCGGCCGTGGCCTGGACTCCGGCCCGGTACAGCCGGCCGCCGATGCGGAACGTGAGGTAGACGACGCCGCCCATCGGCAGGACGAGGAGCAGGCTGCCCACCGTGCCCAGTGCGGCCTGGGCGAGGGCGCCTTCCCGCAGGGCCTCGGCGGTGCCCCGGACCTGCTCGGTGAGCGAGCGGACGGCGGTGGAGACCAGGCGCGGCAGGTTCCACAGGGCGTAGGAGAGCTCGGCGACGATGAGGGGGACCATCGTCACGACCCAGGCCGTCACGATCACCCGCGCTGACTTCTTGAGCTCGCGGACCTCGCGCGGCAGCGGGCGGCCGGGGACCATGCTGGAGAGGATGGGCCGCACCTTGCCGAACAGGTCGGGGATGCCGGCGAGGTCGCCCAGGATGTAGTAGCCGTCGAGCCGGACGGCGGGCATGAGCTGCTCCAGCGCCTCGAAGTGGACGAGGTAGACCGCGGCCAGCAGGAACTCCTGGCCGGTGGCGAAGTAGCCGGCGAACAGGCCCAGCACGAAGACGGCGTTGAAGTAGATGCCGCCGGTGTCGGTGCGCAGCCGCGCGCCTCGGCCGCGCCGGTAGATGTCGGTGACGTCCGTGTACAGGGCCGGCCAGATCAGGTAGACGCCGCAGCCGATGCAGCCCGGTCTCGCGCCCCCGTAGCGGCAGGCGGAGGCGTGGCCGAACTCGTGGAAGAGCAGCGAGCCGACGGTCAGCGCGAAGACCGCGAGCAGGAGGACCGGCTGCTCCATGGTGTGGAGCACCGGGGTCATCGCGCCGTGGACGAGGAAGAGCCAGGCGTCGAGCACGGCGACGCTCAGCAGGGCGGCGGTGACGGCGGCCGGCCGGTGGAGCCAGGACAGGGCGTCGGCGACCGCGAGCACCGCCCGCGGGGGGAGGAGCACCTTGTGGCCCTTGAGGGCCAGGAGCAGGTCGGTCTTGGGGACCGGCGGCGGCGCCTCCCCGTGCTCGGGCAGGTAGGCGACACCGAGCGGGACGAGCTTGCGCTCGACGAGGAAGGCGATGTTCGAGGTGCTCACCTCACGGCCGTAGCGGCCGCTGACGTGGTGGGAGACGCGCTCGTAGTCGCGGACGCCGTCCAGGGCGGAGGCGACCAGGTACAGCAGCCTGCTGAGCATGACCGGCTGCCCGTCGCCCCGGTTCGCCAGGTAGCGGGCCTCGGTGAAGCCGGAGCCCTCGTACTGGCCGTGGAGCTCGGTGCCGGGCGCGAGGAGCGGGACCCGGGTGCGGACGGCGGTGTCGTCCGCCGGCGGTCCGGGGTGTGCCGCCGGCGCGGGGTCCGGGGGTGGCGGTGGGGCCGCATCCGGGAGCACCGCGATCGGAGCCGGGGGGCCGGGCTGATGCCAGGCCGGTGCCGGCGGGGGCCCGTCGGCGGTGCCGCGTCCCGCGTCCGCCGCGTGTCTGGAGTGGTGGCCGGCCACGCTACCTCGTCATCCCTCGTTCGTTGGACCGGGCGGCGTTCTCGGCGGCGAGTGCCGCGCCGCCGAGAACGCCGCGAGGTTGTGCTGTCCGACAGGCGCTCCGTGGTCACCGTCCGACTGGTTGCCGGACAGCCCTGCGGATCCGTCCCGCTGGACCGGGGGGCACGCTCACCTCCGGGATCCGCCCGGTGTACCGGGCCCGGCGCGTCCGCCGCTGTCGGGCGGCGGACCCCGAGAGATCCGGGCCTGGTGGGGCGGTTCGGGGAGGTGCCTCTCCTGGTGCGCCCGGACCTGGGACGGCCCTGCGCGCCGGATCAGTGCGTCACTGGTGGACGCTGATCCACTGGCCGGAGTTGGCCTGGGCGACGGCGTCGTCCGAGTAGTTGTTCACCGCGTACGAGCTGTTGTCGGCGTGGACGTTGGCCACGTGCTTGGTGATACTCGTCAGCTTGGTGAGGTTGAGGCTGAACCGGCCCAGGGCCTCGCGCCCGGGGAGCAGCTCGCCGGCCTCGTTCTCCAGCTCGTTGGCGTCGATCATGATGGTCTCCTTGCGTGTTGCGGAAGGAGAGGGGACCGCCGGCCGGGGCCGGTTGTCCTTCCTCGTCGGACGCTCCGTCCGATGACATTGGACGTTATTGCCTCGCAAACATCCGGTGCAAGCGAAAACCGGGGAATCTGTGTCACCGCTTTGTAACAGGGGCGTCGGGATGTCCGGTACCCAACAAAGTAGGATTTTCATTCCCAGCCCTGTTGCGTGGCATGTCGAATGGATCCCCCGGAAATCCGCAAGGTTCTCCGCTGCGCTATTCGGGTGCTTCCCGCCCTGTCATTGCGGGTTCTGTCGCCCGTGGCGGACGGGGTGGACCGGAAAACGGGCGCGGCGTCGCGGGGGCCGCGCGGCCGGCCGGTCCTGCCCGTTCCGCCCGTCCGGTCCGGGATGGTCCGGTTCTCTTCGCCAGGTAATGAAATGCACCGGACAAGAAATGTCGGTGCTGTGCCGCGGAGCCCCGGGCGCGCACGTGCGGAGGGGCCCCCGGCCGACCGCCGGGGGCCCCTCCGCACGTGCGCATCACGCCTCGGCCCCGCTCAGACCGCCACCAGGTCCGTGCCGCCCGGCCGCGCCTGCCTGCGCCGGTGGGGCGGCGCCGAGATGTCGGGCAGGCGTCCCGCCCGGACCTCGCCGGCCGCGGCCCGCAGGGCGCTCTCCATCTCCTCCTGCGAGGCGTACTTGGCGACGAACGGGTGCAGCCGGTAGCTGTTGCCGCGGCCGTCCCCGCCCCGGATCACCAGATGGCGGTCCACCAGCACTTTCATGCCCCGGCTGACCGCCGACTCCGGGACGCCGAGCTCCCGGGCCATCTCGTACTGCGTGCGGTGGACGCGGCCCCCCGGCGCCTGGAGGTCCGACATGATCCCCAGCACGGCGACGGCCGAGGGGGTGAGTCCCAGCCGGGGGATCAGACCGAGCACGCCGGCCGGTGTGACCTCCACGGCGCGCCCGGGCCCCGGGTCGGGCCGCCCCCCGCCGGTACCGGCCGGGCGGGGGGTGATCCGGTCGAGCATGCCGGGAGGGGCCGGACCGTCGTCCGGTCCGGCCCGGCGGTGGCGCCCCGCCTGGCGGCGGTGCGGAGGAGGGGCTGTGTGTGTCTGCATGAGACCTCCCGTCGGAGTCCGGGCAAGCAGAGACCTTAACCGCACCCAAGGCGTCCGGAAGTCCTCTTCGGGCCAACGGGCAATGGGAACTGCGGTGTCCATGGCATCCGGAACGGGATCATTCCGCCGGCCGGGTGAGGGAGAACTTGCTGCTTCCCGGAAGATCGGGTGGAAGAGGATCACCGAACCGGAACCCCCCGGAAAGCGTAGGACTTGCAGACGCGCGCAGGAAAACTTGCGGACGGAAGCAAGAAAATTCCGCCGAGTGGTGGATGCGAGGGCCGCAGGGTCCGAATATCAGGGACCTTCGGCCCCTTGCCTGCGGCGCCGGCGGGGAATTCCCGGGGGAAATGGTTTCCCCGGCTGCCGCCGCCCTCCTGCGGAACGCCCGGAGGCGGTGGCGGGACACGGCTCCGGACCGTGCCGCCGGGACGTCCGGCCCCGCCGCTCCCCGTCGCCGTCCGGTACGGGAGCCCCGCGGGCCTGCTGCGGACGTTCCGCCCCGGCAGGCCCGTCGGGGAGGGGCGGCTCGGACATGCGGAAGGGCCGGACATGCGGAAGGGCCGGGCCACCGTCGAGGTGGCCCTGCCCTCCACGGGACCGGCCCTGCGGCGCGTTTCCGGCCGGTGCGGACGAGGCTGCCCCGCCCGCACCGGCCCCGCCGCCCGCGCCGCCACCGCCCGCACCGCCGCTGCGGCCCGCCGCCCGGCGGGGCCTCAGGGTTGCGCGCGGCGGTGCGGGCGCCCTGTCACCGGCAGCGCGTCACCGACGGCGCGTCACCGAGCGCCGCCGCAGCGCGAGGCCGACGAGCAGCAGGACGGCGCCGGCCGCCGCGTACCCGGCCGAGACCGGCAGCGACGGGCCGCCCGTCGCGGCGAGGCCGGGGCCCCGCCCCGGAGCCGCGCGGTGCCTCGCCGACCGGGCGGCGCGGGCGGCGGGGGCGCCGGTCCAGCGGGCGCGGGCCGAGGCGCGGACCACGGTCGGCTCGGACGCCGCCAGGACCATGGTCTGGCTGTGCTCCCGTGCGCCCCAGGGCTCGCTGGTGAGGATGCGGCCCACCGGCAGGGACTGCCGGGCGGAGACCGTGAACTCGGCGCTGCCCGCCCCCGCGCCCTCGGGGATCCGCAGGTAGAGGCCGGTTCCGGGCTGCACCCGGGCGGGGAGGGGGGCGCCGCGGCGGTCGACGGGCACCACGCCGGCCCGGCGTGCGGCCGGGTCCAGCCCGGTCTCCAGTCCGCCCGACGCGCCCTGGACGCGGAAGGGGCCCAGCGTCCCGCCGGCCCGGCCCGCCCCGCCCGGCGGCAGGAGCGAGAGGCCCGCGGCGGGCTCCGCCCCGCGCCCGGCGTTGCGGACGAGCCAGGCGGCCAGGCCGCGGGCGTCCGCGTCGACGGGCGACGCGTCGAGCCCGTCGGAGAAGTGCCACAGGGCGGCCTGCGTGCCGGCGGCCGCGTCGTCCGCGGTCAGCGACGCCTCGGGGACTCCCGCCTCACGAGCGGCCTGACGAAGCGTCAGGAAGGGGTAGGAGTGGCGCAGGACCCACCCGACGCGGTCGAGGTTGCGGACGGCCGAGGCCCTCGGGTCGCCCCAGGCCGTCTCCCGGTAGCGGGTGCCCGGCTGCGCGTCGTGGTCCACGTCCACGCAGTACGCGCGCAGCTCCTCCCCGCCGGGGGTCCTGAGCAGCAGCAGTCCGGCGGGGACCTCGTGGCCCTCGACGGTCACGAGGCCCGCGTCGGCCATGGGCTCCTCGAGGCGGGCGTCGGCGGCGGGACGGGAGGCCGGCTCCGGCGGCGCCGCGGCGGCGGGCGCCGACGGGAGCAGCGCCGACAGGACGGCGGCCGGCACGGCGGCGGCCGCGAGCACGGCGTGGGGACGGCGAAGGCGTGGCATGACTCTCCTGGGAATGAACGGCGGCAGGACGGCCCCGGGGGCCGCGGCCGCGCCGAGGACGGGACGCCTCCTGGGAGAGGTCAGGAGAGCGCCGCGGTGGCGCGCCGCCCGACGGGGCACGGGGCGGTCGCGGCGGAGGTGCGCCGCGCGGTCCCGGTCCTTGCGGCCGCCGCTGGGGGCGGCCCGTCGGTGCGCTGCAGCGAACGTACCAGAGCCGCCCGCCTCCGGCGGAGGGGACGGAGGAGGCTCCGGACGTCCGCCGCGGGGCGTCCGGTGCCCCTCCCGGAGCCCTCCCGAGGGGGCGCCGCACGCCCGCCCCGGGCGCCGCCCGGACCGCCGGGGCGGGGCCGGCGCGGTGCGACACCCCCGGTGCCTTCACCTGGACGAGTGCTTCGGCCGGCCCGGCACCGGAAGCGCTCCACCTGCGCCGACGTGCCTGCGGTGGCTGTTGCTTGATGGTCCGTTCGGCTCACGGGGCGACAGCTGCGGCGCTGCGGCTCGGCCGCCCGGCGGCCCCGCGGACCGTACGATCGAGCCGGGCGAGGGGAGGTACACACCGACCCGAGGTGAAACAGAGATGTACGCACGTATTGCCAAGGCTGCTGCAGTCGCGTCACTGGCGGCTGCCGCCTCCATCGGCGGGCTCGCGGGAACCGCGTCGGCCGCTGCGCCGGCCTCCGTCGTCACCGGTGGATACGGCCACGGCGGCGACTACGGCCGGGGCGGCGACTACGGCCGCGGCGGCGACCACGGCTACGGCCGGGGCGACTACGGCCACGGCTACGGCGACCGCTGGGGCCGCGACTGCGACGACCGCTGCGACCGCGGCTGGGACCGGGACCGCGACTGCGACCGCTGGGGCCGCCGCTGGGACCGGGACCGCGACTGCGACCGCTGGGGCCGCCGCCACCACCGCCACCACCGCGACTGCGACCGCTGGGGCCACCGCCGTCACCACCGTGACTGCGACGACTACGGGTACGGCGGCGGGTACGGCGGCGGGTACGGCCGCGGGGTCGTCATCCTCTGACCGGATGACCGGCCCGGACCCTGAGTGACCGGTGTGCGGGGCCCGGAGGTCGTCCTCCGGGCCCCGCCCCGCCGCGGTCGTGCGGCGGGAGCCGGTCCGAACCGTCCGGCCGGTGCCGACAACACCGCGCCGCGGCGCCGGCTGGGGCTTTCCGGCGGAGCACGTCCGCCGGAAAGCCAGGGCCGATGGTCCCTGGTTTCGGGGCGCCACGGCACAGGCCGCGCGCGGGGGCGGACGTTATTCTGCCGAAATCATGTTGAACACTGAATCACTTTGCCCGAGGGCGCCCGAAGAGGCCGACCCCGGCGTCGCCGCCCTCGTCGCGGCCGTGAGCGCGGGCGACGACCCGCACATCAGGGACCTCCTGCGCTGCCTCTCCCTGTACGCCGACACGCGGCTCCTCCGCCAGCTCGGCCGGGCGCTGCGGGACGTGCCCGACCACTGAGCCGGTTCCGGCCCCGCCGCGCACCCGCCGTGCATGCGCCCTGCACCCGCCGCGCACCCGCCGGACACCCGGACATCCGGGCCCGATGCCGATGCCGATGCCGATGCCGGTGCCGGGCGTGGAGGCCGGTCGGTGCACCCGGGAGTGCGGGCCGCCGACGCCCCGCTCACGGGGCGGGGGAGCGGCCCGGGCCGGGGTCCGGCGGGAAGAGGCCGAGCAGGTCCACCGCGCGCGCCCGTGCCGTGTCGTAGGCCCGGCAGCGGTCCAGGGCGATCCCCAGCAGCTCGGCCGTGGCGACCAGCAGCGGCTCGTCCTGCGGGCCGAAGGCGTGCGGCCGCTCGAACGAGAGCAGGCAGGCGGCCGCCCGGCTGGCCGCCGGCACCGGCAGCGGAAGCGCGGCCCACGACCGGCGCCGGAGCCCCGGGAGGACCGCCGTGAGGTGCGGGTACCGCTCCGCCAGGTCCTGCCGGGACGGGACGAAGACGGGGAGCCGCAGGCGCAGCGCGTCGCACAGCGGGAGGCGCGACTCCAGCGGCAGGCCCGCGGTGGCCGCCATGTCCTCGGCGGTGTGGCCGACCGAGGTGATCACCTGAAGGCTGCCGCCGTCGTCCTCGGCCAGGACGATCGCGTCCGCACCCAGCAGTTGGAGCGACCGGCACGCCGCCGCGGCCAGCTCCTCCGTGCCCGCGGCCGAGGCCGCCTCGGCGGCCAGGGCGAGGATGTGCTCCTGGCACCGCAGCTGCTGCCGCAGCCGGGCCGCCTGCCGCCCGGCCGCCTCGAACTCGGCGGTCACGTCCGTGACGCGGCCGCGCACCACCCCGGGGGAGCCGTCGGCCCCGGCGACGCAGGAGGCCTCCGCCCGCAGGTGGCCGGGACCGCCCTCCCGCCGGACGCGGTAGACCAGCTCCCAGCTGCCCGGCCTCCTCCGTACCCGGTCGAGCGCCAGGGACATCCGCCGCTCCTCCCCGGGCGGCAGCAGCCGCAGCAGCAGTCCCAGGGGGACGCGGGCCCGCCGGTCCAGCCCGTCCAGCCCGTGCAGGCGGGCGAAGCCGTCGTCGCAGCGGACGGTCCCGGTGGCGAGGTCGAGGGTGAACTCCCCGCACTCCACGGCGCGCAGCCGCAGCGGGTCCGACCCCTCGGGCGCCCGCCACGACCGGGGCACCGGCCAGGACCGGGAGACCGGTGCGGACCGCGGGACCGGTGCGGAGCCGGGGGCCGCGACCGGACCCCGGCTCCGGCTGGGCCCGAGGTGCCGCGTGCGGGCGGCCCGCCGTCCGCACGTGCCCACCAGGGCGGCCGCCCGGGCCAGGAAGCGCTGCTCGCGGCCGTTCCAGCGGTGGGGGCCGGGGCGCAGGCAGACCAGCACCCCGCCACCCGCCGGGAGCGCCGCCCAGGCCGCGGGGCCGGAGGCGGCAGGCAGCGGGAAGGGCCGCCGCAGCCCGGACCCGAACAGCACGGCTCCCTCCGCCGCGGCACGGAAGGCCGGCCACCGGGACTCCGGCAGCGGTCCGGGCTCCGGGGACCACTCCGGGGGCAGGCCCGCGGACGCGTCCGGCAGGAGCCGCCGTCCGCCCGGTTCGTCGAGGAGCATCAGGGACCAGCCGACCCGCCCGAGGGGGCCGGACACCGCCAGCAGCGCCTCGGGTACGTCGTGCGGCCCGTCGGCCCGGAGCAGCAGCCGATGCAGTCCGCCGAGGGCTGCTGCGCCCGCGGAGCGGACCGGGATTCCTGCGGTCATCTGTGCGACTGCCTTCTCATCGCGTATCCACTCGCCCCGTGCACACACGTCCTGCGCGCAGATTCTAGGGGGGGACGGAGGTTCTTATCCGTTGTCCGTGAAAGACGGCGGCCCTGCCTGGAAAAGATTACGAAAAGCCTTTCCAGCGCGCATTTTCTGGCTCTTGCCGATGGGTATCGACCTTGCGGTGTCGCTCTTCGACCGGATCGGTTCGCGGCCTGCCGCGGCCCCGCCCCGGCGGGGCGGTGACAGAACGGCTACCGGCGGGTAGCGTCTCCCGTGCCGTCCGGCGGCCGACGGTCGGCGGTGCCCCGCCGGACTCGTGGAGGAGCCGAACCGTGAGCGAACCGGACAGCGACGCCGAGGCGTTCTTCGAGCGGGTGGCCGAGGACCGCTTCCGGCCCACCCTCCTCACCCGGGGCCCCTGGAGTCCGCACACCCAGCACGCGGGACCGCCCGCGGCGCTCCTCGGCCGCGCCGTCCAGGACCGCCCCGGTGCCCGGGAGGACATGCGGCTGGCGCGCGTCACCTTCGACATCCTGCGCCCGGTCCCGATCCGCCCCCTCACGGTGGAGACCCGGCTGCTGCGCCAGGGCCGCGGCACCGAACTGGTGGAGGCGTCGCTGCGTCCCGACGGGGAGGCGGAGGTGATGCGGGCGACGGCCCTGCGCATCCGCACCGAGCCGGGGGCCCACCCGGCGGTGGCGCCCGGCCCCGCCCTCCCCGGGCCCGGGGAGGCCGAGCCGGAGCCCTTCTACCCGGTGCCGTGGGAGACCGGCTACCACACGGCCGTGGAGTGCCGGTTCGCCGCGGGCTCCTTCCTCGGCCGCGGGCCCGCGACCTGCTGGATGCGGATGAGGGTGCCCCTGGTCGCGGGGGAGAAGACCTCCCCGCTGGAGCGGGTGCTGGTGGCGGCGGACTCCGGCAACGGCGTCAGCAACGTGCTGGACTTCGCCTCCCACGTCTTCGTCAACCCCGATCTGACGGTCCACCTGCACCGCCACCCGGTCGGCGAGTGGGTCTGCCTCGACGCGCGCACGGGCGTCGACGACGCCGGGCTCGGCATGGCCGAGGCCGCGCTCCACGACGAGCGGGGCCCGATCGGGCGCAGCGTGCAGAGCCTGTTCGTCACGCGTCGCTGAACCGCGGCCCGCCCTGGGCGCCGGGCAGGCCGCGGTTCAGGGACGCCGGACTGCCGGGCGCGGCCGGGCCGCCCGGCGGCCGACGGGGTCGGAGCGCCTCGCGGAGAGGCTCTCAGAGGGTCTTGACGAGGCCGCCGTCGATCGTGACGTCGGTTCCGGTGATGTTGGCGGTGCGGTCGCCGGAGAGCATGAGGACGAGGTCGGCGGCCTCGTCGGGGCGGGTGAAGCGGCCGGTGGCGAAGCCGCCCGCGCCCTCGATGATCTGCTCCCGCGCGGTGTCGGGGTCCACGCCCGTGGCGGCCGCGACCTGCTGGGCGAGGCCGCCCTCGCCCACCCGCATGTCGGTGGAGACCGGGCCGGGGGCGACGGTGTTGACGCGGACGCCCTGCGGCCCGACCTCCTTGGACAGGGCCTTGGAGAAGTTGGTCAGGGCGGCCTTGGACGCCGCGGTGTGGTCGATGATCCCCGGGTCGGGCAGGAAGGCGTTGACCGAGCTGACGGTGACGATCGAGCCGCGCGAGGCCGGCAGGGAGGGCAGCGCGGCACGGCAGGCGCGCACCGCGCTCATCAGGTTGGCGTTGAGGGTGGTCAGCCAGTCCTCGTCGGTGACCGAGAGGAAGCCGCCCAGGCGGGGGTGGAGGACGCCCATGTTGTTGACGAGGACGTCGACGCCGCCGAAGCGCCCGACGGCGGTGGCGACGAGCCGCTCCACGCCCTCGGCGGTGGCCAGGTCGCCCGCCACCGGGACCAGCCCGTGGGAGGCGGCGAGCTCCTCCAGGCCGGGGCCGGGGCCGGGTCCGGGGCCGGGGTTGCGGGCGCCGGCGACCACGTGGGCGCCCTCGGCGGCGAAGGCGCGGGCGACGGCGAGGCCGATGCCGCGGCTTGCGCCCGTGACGACGACGGTCTTGCCCGTGGGGGGCAGGTCCATGGCCGCTTCTTTATGGATTGATTGATACAAAATAAGGACAGGCGCAGTCGGTCCGAACGGCCACCGGGGCACCCGGGTTCCCGGGCCGGTCCGGCGGGGTCCCGGACCCGCGGGCCGGCTCAGTCCAGGGTGGTCAGGGCGGCCTCGACGGCTCCCTCGAGGAAGGTGCGGTCGGCGCGGGCCTTGCCCATGACGCGCATGCCCTGGATGAAGGTGGTGAGGAAGCGGGCGAGGGCGACGGGGTCCTTGTCCGGGGCGAGTTCGCCGCGGGCGCGGGCGCGCTCCAGGGCGCCGGCGAGGGTGGACTCCACCAGGCGCATGGTGGCGGCGACGCGGTCGGCGGTGGCCGGGTCGGAGGCCCGTTCGGTGGCGGCGTTGACCATCAGGCAGCCGCGTTCGGGGTCGCACAGGTCGGCCTCGGCCATGGCGGTGAGCGCCGCCCGCAGGGCGGGGCGGACCTCCTCGGCCGACTCCAGGTGGGCGATGAGCGCGCCGGCGTTGCGGGAGCAGTAGCGCTCCAGCGCCAGCGCGTACAGCTTCTCCTTGGAGCCGAACGCCGCGTACAGGCTGCCGCTGCCGATGCCCAGCTCCGCGATCAGGTCCTGCATCGAGGTCGCCGCGTAGCCGCGGCGCCAGAACAGGTCCATCGCGCGCTCGACCGCCTGGTCGGTGTCGAACTCCCGGGTGCGTGCCATGGCTTCACCGTAGCCGTTCTGGAATGAACAAGCAAATATAGCCCGGGGTGAGAAGCCCCCTGCCCGCGGGCCCGCCGCCGCGGCCGGACCCCGGCGCCGGCCTCAGCCCCGGCGGTGGTCGCCGGTCGCGCCGTCCGCCAGCTCGCGCAGGACGTCCATGTGGCCCGCGTGCCGCGCGGTCTCCGTCGCCATGTGGACGAGGACGAAGCGCAGCGACACCGCGTCGCCGAACCAGGCCGTGCCGACGGCGTCGAGGTCCAGCTCCGCGATCGTCCGGTCCGCGGCGGCCCGGGCGCGTGCGTAGAACGCCACGACGTCCGCCGTCGACTCGTGCGGCTCCACGCGCAGGTCGGACTCCTCGTCGGCGTCCAGGTCGAAGGGCAGCGGGCCGGTCTCCCGGCCGAAGGCCTCGCAGAACCAGCCGAGCTCGGCGCCCGCCAGGTGCTTGACCAGGCCCAGCAGGTTCGTCCCCGACGGGGTCATCGGCCGCCGCAGCCGCTCGTCGTCCAGGCCCTCGATCTTCCACAGCACCGCGTCGCGGTGCCGGTCGAGCGCCCGGTGCAGGATCTCCTTCTCGCCGCCGGTCAGCGGCCTCCCCTTCGTCATGCGCGGACCCTAGCAGCCGGATCCGACCCGGCCCGCAGCCCTCTCCCCGGCCCCCCGTGCGGCCCGCCCTGCGGCTCCGCCGGCCGCCCCCCGCGTCCGGCGCGCCCTGCGCCGCGGCCTCAGCGGCCGCCCCGCAGGCGCTCCAGGTCGCGCCGCTCGCGCTTGGTGGGCCGCCCCGCGCCGCGGTCGCGGACGCCGGCCGCCGCGGCCTCCTCGCGGGCGGGCGGCGGCGGGCTGTTGTCGACGTAGCACTCGGCGGCGACCGGCGCCCCCACCCGCTTGCGCACCAGCCGCGAGACCACCACGACCCGCTCCCGGCCCTCCTGGCGCAGCCGCACGACGTCCCCCGGCCGCACCGCGTGGGCCGGCTTGACCCGGTCGCCGTTGACCTGGACGTGCCCGGCCCGGCACGCCGCGGCGGCCAGCGCGCGCGTCTTGACCAGCCGCACGGACCAGATCCAGCTGTCGACCCGCACGGGCCCCTCGTCCGTAGCCATGCCCTCGACCCTAGCCAATCGCCGCGGCGGGCGGCGGCCCCCGGGCGGCCCCCTCCGCCTCCCCTCACCTCCCGGGGGACCCGCACCGCGGCCGCGCCGCCGAACCCCTGCTCACCCGTCCCCGCCGAGCCGGCCCGGCCGGCCGCCGCGCGGGCCGGCCTGCGGCGCGGTCCCGCCGCCGCGCCGGGGCGCGGACCGCCCCGGCGTGCGGCCCCCCGCCCCCGGGGCGCGCCCGGGGACCGCCGCGAGCTGCGCCTCGGCGCTGTCCAGCAGCATCTCCAGCGCCGTCGGGTAGGCGCTGCGGTTCATCCGCTCGACCAGCAGGTGGGCGGTGGCGGCGATGTGCGGGTGGGACTCGGCGGGCAGCCGCGCGTACGTCGCCCGCCACACCTCCTCGTCGGCCCGCCGCGCGGCGTCGGGCAGTGCCAGCGACGCCGCGTCCAGGGCCGCGAAGGCGAGGCTCTGGTCGATGAACGCCTGGTAGATCCGCACGGCGGAGGCGTCCGGGAAGCCCGCCGTGCGCAGCAGCCCGAGGACCGCCTCGTCCGCGGCGACCTCGTGGCTCCGGCCGGTGACGCGGCTCGCGGTCAGCACCGCCGCCTGCGGGTGGGCCAGGTAGGCGGAGTGGATGCGCAGGCCCAGCTCCCGCAGGTCGGCGCGCCAGGCGCCCGAGGGCTCCCAGCCCCGCAGCGCCCGCCCCACCAGCTCGTCGCCGATCGCCAGGGTCAGCTCGTCGATGCCGCGGAAGTACCGGTACAGCGTGCTCGGGTCTGCGCCCAGGGCCGTGCCCAGCCGCCGCACGGTCAGGCCGCCGCTGCCGTGCTCGCGCAGCATCCGCAGGGCCGTCTCCACGATGAGCGCGTGCGAGAGCACCCCGCCCTGCTTCGTCGGGCGGCGCCGCCGCCGGTCCGACTCCGGCACCACCTGCTTGGCCACGGCCGCCCCTCCGCTCCCGGTCCCCGGACCGGCCCGCACCGGCGGCGGGCCCGCGTCCACCTTATGCCAACCCCATTGACGTTCGCCGACGGTGTGGCGTTCCCTCTCCGTCGGAGGCCGCCGCGCCTCGTCGGAAGACCCCGGAACGGAGATGCCCCATGCGTGTACTGCTCGTCGGAGCCGGGGGCGTCGGGACCGCGATCACCCGGATCGCGGCCCGCCGCCCCTTCCTCGGCCACATGGTCGTCGCCGACCGCGACCCCGCCCGCGCCGAGACCGCCGTCGCCGCCCTCGGCGACGAGGGGAGGCGGTTCACCGCCGCGGCCGTCGACGCCTCGGACCGGGCGGCGGTCGCCGCCCTCCTCGTGGAGCACCGCTGCGACGTGCTGCTGAACGCCGCCGACCCCCGGTTCGTCATGCCGCTCTTCGACGCCGCCCTGGAGACCGGGGCGCACTACCTCGACATGGCGATGTCGCTCTCGCACCCGCACCCCGAGCGCCCGTACGAGGAGTGCGGTGTCAAGCTCGGCGACGACCAGTTCGCGCGGGCCGCCGAGTGGGAGGCGGCCGGCCGGCTCGCCCTGGTCGGCATGGGCGTGGAGCCCGGCCTGTCCGACGTCTTCGCCCGCCACGCCGCGGACGAGCTCTTCGACGAGATCGAGGAGGTCGGCGTCCGCGACGGGGCGGACCTCACCGTCGAGGGCCACGACTTCGCCCCGTCCTTCAGCATCTGGACCACCATCGAGGAGTGCCTCAACCCGCCCGTGGTCTACGAGGCCGGCCGGGGCTTCTTCACCACCGAGCCCTTCAGCGAGCCGGAGGTCTTCGACTTCCCCGAGGGCATCGGCCCGGTCGAGTGCGTCAACGTCGAGCACGAGGAGGTGCTGCTCGTGCCCCGCGCGGTCGACGCGCGGCGGGTCACCTTCAAGTACGGGCTCGGCGAGGACTTCATCGCCACCCTCAAGGTCCTCCACCGCCTCGGCCTGGACCGCACCGAGCCCGTCACCGTCCCCGGCCCGGACGGCCCGGTCCGCGTCTCCCCGCGCGACGTGGTCGCCGCCTGCCTGCCCGACCCGGCGGCGCTCGGCGAGCGCATGCACGGGAAGACCTGCGCCGGGACCTGGGTGAAGGGCACCCGCGACGGCCGGCCGCGCGAGGTGTACCTCTACCACGTGGTCGACAACCAGTGGTCGATGAAGGAGTACGGCTGCCAGGCCGTGGTGTGGCAGACCGCCGTCAACCCCGTCGTCGCCCTGGAGCTGCTGGCGACCGGCGCGTGGAGCGGCGCCGGCGTGCTCGGCCCCGAGTCCTTCCCGGCCCGGCCCTTCCTGGACCTGCTCACCGCCTACGGCTCCCCGTGGGGCATGCGCGAGCAGTAGGCCGCCCCCGGCCGCCCGCCGCACCCCGGCGGGCGGACCACCCGCGCGGGGCGGCGGTCCGGCGGTCTCCGGCGTCCGGCCCGCCGGCCCGCGTCCGGCGGACCGGCCCCCGCCCGGTGGGCCTGGCGGCTCCTCCGCCGATGTGCGCCCCCGGTCCGGGCCCGCCCCGCGTCACCGGGCCGGCCGCTCCCCGCCGCCGTCCCCGCCCGCGCCGCCATTCCCGCCCGTGTCGGCGCCCCGGCCGTCCCCGTCGTCCCCGTCCTCGGGGCGGTCGCGCCCGCCCGGGGCGGCGGCCACCTCGTCCACGGCCAGCTCGTGCCCCGCGTCGCAGCACACGTGGACCTGCACGGGCGCCCCGCAGCCGTGATGGGTGAGGCGGACCGGGGGCCCCTCGGGCCCCGAGAGGTGGCGGTCGCCCCAGCGCATGAAGGCCAGCGCCACCGGGAGGAGGTCCCGGCCCCGCTCGGTCAGGACGTACTCCTGGCGGGTGCGCCGCCCCGGCTCCCGGTACGGGTGCCGTTCGAGGAGGCCCGCGGCGACCAGCTCCCGCAGGCGGGACGCGGTCACGGCCTCGGTGATGCCGACGCGCCGGGCGAAGTCGTCGAACCGGCGCGTGCCGTAGAAGGCCTCACGCATCAGCAGGAGGGCGGAGCGGCTCCCGACCGCCTGGACGGCCCGGTCGAGGGAGCAGCGGTCCGCGGTCCACGCGTCCCGGTCGGCGAGGGCGCCCTCCAGGCGCATGGCATCGGTCTCCATGGCTCCACGGTATCTCCGGCCGTTTCTGGCTTGTGGCATGCATAGCCAGCATCTAGCCTTCTGGCTATGAGAATCCATAGCCAGGCAGGGCGTACCCGCTGGATCCTCCCGGTGCTCTCCACGGCCGCCTTCATGGCCGGCCTCGACCTGTTCATCGTCAACGTCGCCTTCGACGACATCGGCCGCGAGTTCGGCAGCGGGTCCCTCTCGGACCTCAGCTGGGTCCTCAACGCCTACGCGATCCTCTACGCGGCCCTGCTGGTGCCCCTCGGCCGCCTCGCCGACCGCTTCGGCCAGAAGGCCGGGTTCCTCGCCGGGCTCGCGCTGTTCACCCTCGGCAGCGCGGCCTGCGCCGCCGCGGGCGGCCTGTGGACCCTGGTCGCCTTCCGCGGGGTGCAGGCCGTGGGCGCCGCGGCGCTCACCCCGACCAGCCTGGGCCTGCTGCTCGTCGCGGTCCCGGTCGAGCGCCGCAGCCGCGCGGTCCGCATCTGGGCGGCCGCCGGCGGCCTCGCCGCCGCCGCGGGACCGGTCGCCGGCGGCCTGCTGGTCGAGGCGTCCTGGCGCTGGGTCTTCCTCGTCAACGTGCCGATCGGCCTCGCCGCCCTCGCCGCCGCGGCCCTGACCGTCCCCGGCACCCGGCACGACCGGGTCGCCCCGCTGCCCGACCTCGCCGGCGCCGGCCTCCTCCTGGCCGCCGTGGGCGCGCTCTCCCTCGGGCTGGTCAAGGCCCCCGACTGGGGCTGGGGCAGCCCCGCCGTCCTGGCCTGCTGGGCGGCGTCCGCCGCCGGTCTGGCGGTCTTCCGCCGCCGCTGCCTGCGCCATCCGGTACCCGTGATCGAGACCGACCTGCTGCGGGTGCCGGCCTTCGCCTGGTCCAACGCCACCGCGCTCGCCTTCACCGCCGCGTTCGCGGCCGGCCTGCTCGCCACCATCCTCTGGATGCAGCAGGTGTGGCACTACTCCGCGCTGCGCACCGGACTGGCCGTCGCCCCCGGTCCGCTCATGGTGCCCCTGCTCGCCGCACTCGCCCAGCGCGTGGCCCACCGGATTCCGGCCGGCCGGATCGCCGCGGCCGGATCGGCCCTCTTCGCCGCCGGCGCCGTCGTCCTCCTCCTCAGCCTCGGGGCGCGTCCCCACTACGCCGCCGACGCGCTCCCCGGCTGGCTCCTGACCGGTGCGGGGGTCGGCCTCGCCCTGCCGACCATCCTGTCCTCCGCGACGGCCGCGCTGCCCGCGGACCGGGCGGCCACCGGCAGCGCCGTCGTGAACATGAGCCGCCAGGTGGGGGCCGTCCTCGGCGTGAGCGTCCTGGTGGCCCTCGTCGGCGGCCCGCGCGGGTACGCGGCGGTGCACGCCGCCTTCGTCCACGCCTGGTGGACCGTGGCGGCCGTCTCCCTCGCCGCCGCGCTCCTCGCCCTGCGGATGAGCCCGCGCACCCCCGTACCGGCCGGGCCGGCCGCGTCCGCCCCCTCCGCCCCGCCCGCCGGGTCCACCGCCTCCGCCGCCTCCTCCTGGTCCGCCTCATCCGCTGCATCCGCCGCGTCCGCCGACAGCGCTTCCGGAGCCGCCCGACCCGGACCCGTCCCGCCCCGCCCGTGACGCCCCCGCCCCACCCGCCGCCTGCCGGGCGCCCGCGCCGACCGCCTGCCGCAGGCCCCGGGAGCCGGTGCGGACGAGCCGGGGCCGGCCGCCCCCACCGGCCGCGGGCGCGAGGTCCTGCCCGCGGTCGGACGGGGCCGGGGCAACGCCGAGACCGCCGAACGGCCCCTCCTGCCGGAGCCGACGGTGAAGCGCACGCGGGCCGCGTCCCGGCCGGGCCCGGCGCCCGTGACCGCGTCCACGCCGTGACGATCGCCTGCGGCACCGGCACCGGCACCGGCCCCGTCCGCCCGGACCGTCCCGGGCGCCGTCCCCGGTGCCCGTCGTGCCCCGCGGACCGCGACGTCAGGAGGGCCGGCGCCCCTCCGGGCCCGGGGGAGGGGCGGCCTCCGCCTCCGGGCCGGGCCTGCCGCCGCGGGCCGCCCCGACCAGGCCGCCCACCAGGAACCCGGCGGCGACCAGCCCGAACACCACCGCGCCCTGCACGTTGCCGTCCCACGTGTCGTGCCCGAGGTCCCGGGCCGTGCGGGCGCGCGCCGGGTGCCCCGGGTCGTACACCACCGCCACGATCCTGCCGGGGAAGTCCCTGGCGAGCGGGGGGTCGTCCGCCGCCAGGTCCAGGTCCGCCAGCACCGGGCCCGAGGGTGTGTCGAACCGCACGGTCGCGCTCAGCGCGTACCCGTCCTCGGAGCGGTCGGTGACCTCCACCACCGTCGCGACGGCCGTCCGGCCCCGCTGGCGGAGCCCCTCCACCGTCCGGTGCTCCCCGACGGCGGCCCGCACCTCGAACCCGGAGGCGGCACCGAACACCAGGACCCCCGCGAGAGCCGCCCAGACCGCACGCCGGCGGCGCTCCCCCGGCAGGCCCCGCAGCGCAGCGGCCGCGGCACCCGGACCGCGGACCGGCGGGGGTGCCGTCGCTTCCCCGTCCTCTTCCGCCGCCGCCTCCCCGGCGGCCCGGCGGGCCGTGCCCCTCCGCGACACCACCAGGTTCACCAGGCCGAACACGACCACCGCCCCCAGCGGGACGGCGAACGCCCTGCGCGCGTCCGCCGGGACGAACAGCAGCATGAACCCGGCCCCCGCGAACAGCGACAGCACGTCCATCCAGGCCGGGCGCGGGCGGCCGCCCCCCGGGAGCCGCCGGAGCCCCTTCCGGTCCCGTGCGTCCATCTCCACCTCCGCACGTCTGTGCGGTGTTGGACGCCCAGGGTGTCCGTACGGTTGCCCTCCGTCGCCGTGCCCCCCGTCCGCGTCCCGGCGGGCCGCGGACGCGGCGGTCCCGGCCCGCGGCGGTCCCGGCCCGCGGCGGTCAGGGAGCCGTCGGGCGCCGCCTCGCCGTGCCGGGTCAGGCAGAGGTGCCGGGCGGCTGTCCCCGTCGTCCGTGAGGGCTCCTGCCGGTGTCCGCGGGCGTGGTCCGCGACCGTGCCCGCCGCTCCGAGGGGACGCCGCCGCCCCGGCCCGGATTCCCGGGCGCCGCACGCCCCTCCGGCGGCGGACCGCCGCCCGTCCGGCAGGATGGCGGCCATGCGCATACTGATCATCGGCGGCACCCGCTTCGTCGGACGGGCCGTCACCGAGGCCGCCCTGGCCGCAGGCCACGACGTGACCCTGCTGCACCGCGGCCGTACCGGACCCGGCCTGTTCCCCGAGGCCGAGCACCTGCTCGCGGACCGCGACGGCGACCTGTCGGTCCTGGCCGGCCGCTCCTGGGACGCCACCGTCGACGTCACCGCCTACCGCCCGGCCCAGGTGCGCGCCCTGGCGGCGGCGCTGCCCGCCTCCCGCGCGGGCCGGTACGTGCTCGTCTCCAGCACCGCCGTCTACGACGCCCCCGCCGCGCCGGGCTTCACCGAGGACTCCCCGCTGCGGGTGCTCGCCCCCGGCGCCTCCCGGGAGACGGTCGACAGCGGCACCTACGGCCCGCTCAAGGCCCTGTGCGAGGAGGCGGCGCGGGAGCTGTACGGACCGGAGACCCTGGTGGTCCGGCCGACGTACGTCATCGGGCCGCACGACCACACCGACCGCTTCACGCACTGGGTGCGGCGGATCGCGCGCGGCGGCGAGGTGCTGGCGCCGGGCAGGCCCGAGGACCCGGTCCAGCTCGTCGACGCCCGCGACCTGGCCGCCTGGACCGTCGCCATGGCGGAGCGGTCCGGCGGCACCTTCCACGCCGTCCACCCCGCGCCCCCGTTCACCTTCGGGGACATGCTCGGCGTGATCGCGGCCGAGGTGGCCCCGGCGGGCACCGTGCTGACCTGGGTGGGGGAGGAGTTCCTGGAGGCGGAGGGGGTGGACGACACCGCGCTGCCGCTCTGGGGCGGGGGCAGCCCGTTCGGGACCGCGGCCAACACCGCCGACCCTGCCGCCGCCCTCCGGGCCGGCTTCGCGCCGCGGCCCCTCGCGCAGTCCGTGCGGGAGATCCACGGGCTCGTCCACCTCGCGCCGGAGCTGCCGGGCCGGCTCTCCGCCGGACAGGAGTCGGAGCTCCTGGGGAAGTGGGCCCGCACCCGCGGCTGAGCGCCTCCCGCCGCCGGGGCCTGCGGCCGCCCGCGAGGCGCGCCGCCCGGACGGCCCGGCGCCGGTGACCGGACGGCTCCGTCCCGCACGGGCCCATGCCGGTCCCGCGCGGACGCAGCCGTCCCCCACGGACGCAGCCGCTCCCCAGGGGTGCGCCGGACCGGCGCACCCTCCGCGGGGCACGCCGGGGGCGGCGGCCGGGCGGGCCGTGCCATGATCCTCCCGAGGCGGTCCGACGGGGCCCGGACGGGAGGCGGAAGACGGTGCTGCACCTGCCGGAGGGCCTGGCCACGCCCGCCCTCGTGGTCGACGCCGACGTGCTGGAGGCGAACGTCGCGCGCATGGCCGCGGCCGCGCGGTCCGGCGGCTTCGCCCTGCGTCCGCACGCCAAGACCCACAAGTGCGCGGAGATCGCCCGCCTCCAACTGGCGTCCGGAGCACGCGGGCTGTCGGTGGCGACGGTCGGCGAGGCCGAGGTGTTCGCCGGGGCGGGCGTGGACGACCTGTTCGTCGCGTACCCGGTGTGGGTCGACCGGGACCGGGCCCGCCGGGTCCGCGCGCTCGCCGACACGGTCGCGCTGCGGGTCGGCGTCGAGTCCGCCGAGGGCGCCCGGCGGCTCGGCGCGGCCGTCCGCGGCGCGGACCGCCCCGTCCGGGTCCTGGTCGAGGTCGACAGCGGCAACCACCGCACCGGCGTGCGGCCCGCCGACGCGGGCGCCGTCGCCGGGGCGGCGGCGGACGCGGGCCTGGACGTCGCCGGGGTGTTCACCTTCCCCGGCCACGGGTACGGCCCCGGCGCCGACGCGCGCGAGCGGGCCGCCCGCGACGAGGAGCACGCCCTGGGCGAGGCCGCGGAGGCGCTGCGCGGCCTCGGGTTCGACGTCCGCACGGTCAGCGGCGGCTCGACGCCCACCGCGGGGCGCTGGCGGCCCGGCCCGGTGGGCGAGCTGCGGCCCGGCGTGTACGTCTTCAACGACGCCACCCAGCTCGCCATCGGCACCTGCGCCGAGGACGAGGTCGCCCTGGCCGCGGCGGCCACCGTGGTCGCCGTCCCGGCCCCGGACCGCTTCGTCCTGGACGCCGGGAGCAAGGTCCTCGGCTCGGACCGCTCCCCGTGGGCCCCCGGCCACGGGCACCTGCCGCGCTTCCCCGGCGCGGTGGTCGACGGGCTCTGGGAGCACCACGCGGTCGTCCGCCTGCCGCAGGGCACGCCCGGCCCGCGGCTCGGCGAGGTGGTCGCCGTCGTCCCCAACCACGTCTGCACGCCGGTGAACCTCGCCGACGAGCTGCTCGTCGCCCGCGGCGGCGCGGTGGTGGACCGCTGGCGGGTCGCCGCGCGCGGGGCCAACACCTGACGGTCCGTCACCAGGTCCTCCACCGCCGGAAACCCGGTGGCACGGCCGCGCCGCCCCGGGCGACGATGGCCCCATGGAGGAGCCGAGGCGCCGCATCCGCGCGCAGTACACCCCGTCCACGGTGACCGTCTACCAGGCGTACGCGCCGGACATCGGCCTGCCCGCGGCCCGCGACGGGCGCTTCCCGCCCGCCTGGAAGCGCGACCGCATGACCTGGGTCAAGCCGTCGTTCCTCTGGATGATGCACCGCTCCGGCTGGGGCGCCAAGGACGGCCAGCAGACCGTCCTCGCCGTCGAGATCACCCGGGAGGGGTTCGCCTGGGCCCTGGAGCGCGCCTGCCTCTCCCACCACGACCCGGACGTGCACCCCGACCGCGACGCGTGGCGGCGCGCGCTGGCGCAGGCCCCGGCCCGCGTCCAGTGGGACCCCGAACGCGATCTGCACCTGCGGCCGCTGCCCCACCGCTCGCTGCAGCTGGGGCTGAGGGGCGAGGCCGCCCGCAGGTACGCCGACGCCTGGACGGTCGGCATCACCGACGTCACGCCGCTCGCCCACGAGGTCCGTGCGCTGGTGCGCGCGGGCCGGACGGACGAGGCGGCCCGCCTGCTGCCCGCCGAGCGCCCCTACCCGGTCGGGCCCGGCGCCCTGGCGCACCTCGTCCCCTGACCCTGCCGCGCCGGCCGGCCCCGCCGAAAACCTGTTGCCCCGGCACCCGCGCCGCCCGCAGGATGCGCCCATGACCGCGACCACCGCCCCCCTGCCGCCGACCGCCGCCGCCCGACCGGTGGCCGGCCGACAGCAGCAGGCCGCCGTCCCGGGGAGGCCCGACCCCGCGCTGCGGTGACCGCGGCCCTGGTCGCGGGGGCCCTCGCCGGGTACGGCATCGCCGTCCCGGTGGGCGCCGTCGCGACGTACCTGCTCTCGCTGTCCGCCCGCACCTCCCTGCGCACCGGGGCCGCCGCGGCCCTGGGCGTGGCGACGGCCGACGGCCTCTACGCGCTGCTCGCGGCGGCCGGCGGCTCCGCGCTCGCCGGGCTCCTCGCCCCGATAACAGGCCCGCTGCGCCTGGCCTCGGCGGCGGTGCTCCTCGCACTCGCGCTCCGCAGCACCGTCGCGGCCGTCCGCGCCCACCGCGCGGGCTCCGGCCAGGACCCGGCCGGCGAGGCGCCCGTCGGCCCCGGCCGCGCCTATGCGGGGTTCCTCGGCCTCACGCTGCTCAACCCCACCACCGTCGTCTACTTCACGGCGCTGGTGCTGGGCAGCCGGACCGCCTCCGCCGCCCCGGGCCGCGCGGAGCAGGCGGCCTTCGTCCTCGGCGCCTTCGCCGCGTCCGCGAGCTGGCAGCTCCTCCTCGCCGGCGGCGGGGCGCTCCTCGGCCGGGTCCTGGCCGGCCCCCGCGGCCGGCTCGCCACCGCCCTGGCCTCCGGCGCCCTCGTCACCGTACTCGCGGTCCGCCTGCTGCTCCCGTCCTCCTGAGGGGGGCCGGGGACGGGGGCCTGTCCCCAGGCCCCGTCAGTCCTTGGGCAGCGCCTGGGCGGACCAGATGGTCTTGCTGCTTGCGGAGTAGCGGGCCCCCCACTGGTCGGCGAGCTGGGAGACGATGAACAGCCCCCGCCCGCCCTCGTCGACGGTGCGGGCGTGCTTCAGGTGCGGGGCGCTGGACCCGGCGTCGCTGACCTCGCAGGTCAGGGCCTGGTCCAGGATGAGGCGCAGGCGCAGCGGCGGGGTGCCGTACCGCACGGCGTTGCCGACGAGCTCGCTCACGATCACCTGCGTGGAGTAGGAGGTGTCCTCGTCGACCCCCCAGGCGGCGAGGCGGCGGCGGGTCTCGGCCCGTGCCGCGCCCGCCGCCTCGGGCCCCTCGGGGAGGGGGAAGTCGGCGATGCGGTCCGCGGGGAAGGCCCGGGTGCGGGCGAGCAGCACGAGGTCGTCGCCGGTGTGCGCCGTGCCGTCCGCGTGCACGGTGCCGGACTGGGTGGCGCCGGTGTGGGCGTAGGCGATCTCGTCGCACAGGACCGGCAGGGGCCGCCGGCCCGACCGCTCCAGCACCTGCCGCAGGGCACCGGAGCCGGAGAGGGCGCCGGCGAGGGACGGGGTGCACAGCACCAGGGTGCTGTCCTCGGCCAGCTCGACGACGGCGGCCGGGAACGGCTCGTTGTCGCCGCCCGCCAGCGGCGGCCCCTCCGGGACGTCCAGGAGCCCGACGGTCCCGTCGGGGCGGACGACGGCGGGCGGCGGGTGCCCGGCCCGGGCGATCGTGCAGCGCAGGGTGAGGGGGTCGTACACCGCGATGACGCAGCCGGCGGTCAGCGCCTCCTGGTGCAGGGGGTCGCCGGGCGGCAGGGCGACGCGTTCCTCCGCCAGGCGGGCTGCGGCGTCGCTCAGCCGGGCCATGAGCTCGTCCGGCTCCAGGTCGAGCGCCGCGAGGGAGTGGATGACGGTGCGCAGCTGGCCCATGGTGGTGGCGGCCTGGATGCCCCCGCCCGCGACGTCGCCGACCACCAGGGCGGTACGGGCGCCGGGCAGTGCGATGGCGTCGAACCAGGCGCCGCCGCCCTCCGGGCCGGACAGGTGCAGCGGGGCGATGTCCACGGCGGTCCGCACGGAGGGCCGCTGCGGCAGCAGGCGCCGCTGGACCGTGGCGGCGATGGTCCGCTCGCGGGTGTACCGGCGGGCGTTGTCGACGCAGAGGGCGGTGTGCGCGCACAGCTCCACGGCCAGCGCCACGTCGTCCTCGTCGAAGGGCGGGGACTCCGCGCAGCGGTAGAGGCTCACCACGCCCAGCCCCGCCCCGCGCAGGGCCAGCGGCGCCGCGATCATCGAGTGGGCGCGGGACCGCAGGATGGCGTCCGCCCGGGCGGGGTCCGCGCCCAGCCAGGGGCTGTCCGGGGACAGGGGGACCAGGCGCGGCCGCAGGTCGGCGAGGACCCGGGCGAAGGGCGTGCCGTACGGGAGGCGGCGCACGTCGCCCACCGGATAGGCCGAGACGAAGCCGTGGAAGGCGGCCCGGCGCAGCGGCACGTCCCGGTCCAGCGGGACGAGCGGTGGCTCCTCGCCGCGCACCACCTCGTCCACCACCTCCACCACCGCGATGTCGGCGAAGGAGGACGCCACGACGTCCACGAACTCCCGGCAGGTGGCGACCACGTCCAGCGTGCGCCCCACGCCCTCCCGGACCGAGGACAGGACCCGCATCCGCGCCCGCCCGGCCTCCCGGTCGGTGACGTCGACGACCGCCGCCACCAGCCCCCGCGCGCCCCCCGGGTGCTCCTGGACCCGGAAGGTCGAGACGGAGTAGACGCGCTCGCCCCGGTCCGGGCCGGGGCGGGCCCGGACCAGGCGGTCCACCGAGGGGACGCCCGTCTCCAGCACGCGACGGGCCGCGGCCTCCTCCCCGGCCGGGTCCACCAGCCCGTACGCCTCGGTGAGGTGCCGGCCCACGAACTCCTCGACCGTCCTGCCCTGCATGGCCCGGGTCGCGTTGTTCACCCGCACCACGCGGAGCCGGTCGTCGAGGACGTGCAGCCCCACCGGCGACCGGGTGAACAGGGCCTTCAGGACCGCCGCCCCCAGGGCGTCCGGGCCTGCGGGGCCGGCCTGCCGGACCGCCCAGAGCACCGAGCCGCCCCGGATCAGCGGCCGCACGCGCAGCTCGCCCACCGGATGCCCCTGCGGGAGCCGCGGTCCGTCCCCCTCGGGGTCCCCGGCCCCCGGGACGAGGCAGGTCACGGGACGCCCGACCACCTCGGCCGCAGCCAGGCCGAACAGCTCCTCGGCCCGGTGGCCCCACTCCGCCACCAGGCCCCTGCCGTCCACCACCATCAGCACGTCGTCGTCCGCCACCGGGCCCCTACCTCCGCCGTCCGCCTGCCCTGCCCGGCGCGGGCCAGCCCCGACCGCCGGGCAACTCCTCCCAACGGCCCAGTGTGCGTCCGGGGGCACCTCCCCGGCGTCCGCACCCCGGGGCGGTGCGGCCGGGAAGGGGCCGGGCGGCCGGCGGGCCGGGGGGCGCCCGGTCACACCCGCTCGTCCCGGGCCCGCTCGCCCTGCCGCACCCCGGGGGCCGCACGCGCCGGACGCCTCAGCAGGCCGCCCGGGGCGGCCAGCGCCAGCACCAGCAGCAGGCCCTCGACCACCAGGCTCGCCACGCCCAGCGGCTCGCCCCAGTTGCCCACGTCGTCGTGGTAGTCCGGCAGCCCGGGCCCGCGGGAGAGCACGTACCCGAGGATCGGCCCCAGGGCGACGCCGGCGGCGAGCAGCCACCCCGTGCGGACGGCCCCCGCCAGGAGCAGCACCGCCGCCAGCACCGCGGCGATCTCCAGCGCGTGGTACCCGACGCCGATGTAGGAGGGGTCCTTGGACCCGGGGATCCCGCCCTGGTCCACCACGTGCACCGCGGCCACCGCCAGGCAGAGCACGGCGCCCGGCAGCCTGGTCCCCAGGGGGGACGTGCGGGGTGTTCGGTGGGGGGGCACCATGGCTGCTCCTCGGACGGGGGGTGCTCCGGACGCTGCACACCTGTGGAACCGGCGCCTGCCCGGTCACAGGGGTTGATGCGGCCCTGCGCGGAAAAAAGGGCAAAAGTGGAGTAAAGGCCCCGGCCTTCCCGGTCGCGCGGCGGGTGCCGGACGGCCCGCAGCGGGCAGGCGGCCACGGGAGAGGGGCCGACGGGGCCCCGCCCCGGAGGAGGACCCCATGGCGGAGACCGCCACCACCGCGACCACCGCGACCACCGCGAACCCCGGCACCGGACTGCTGGCCGTCTACCTCAACGACCACCTCACCGGCTCCGCCGCCGGGGTGGAGCTGGCCCGCCGGATGGCCCGGGTGCACGCCGGGACGGCCGTCGGCCCGGACCTGGCGCGGCTCGCGGCCGAGATCGAGGAGGACCAGGGGGCGCTCACCGACCTCATGCGGGCCCTCGGCGTCCCGGTGCGGCGGCACCGGATCCTGCTGGGCCTGGCGGGGGAGAGGGTCGGCCGCCTCAAGCCGAACGGCCGCATCGTCCGCCGCTCGCCGCTCAGCACCGTCACCGAGCTGGAGGCCATGCGCCTGGGCGTGCTCGGCAAGCTCCAGTGCTGGCGCGTCCTGCGCCACCGGGCGGAGCGGGACCCGCGCGTCCCGGCCGCCCGGCTGGACACCCTCCAGGAGCGGGCCGAGCAGCAGGCGGGCCTGCTGGAGGACCTGCGCCTGCGGGCCGCCGACCGGCTCCTCGCGGTGGACTGAGACGCCGCGCCGCGGCCCCGGGCGGGCCGCCCGCCGCCGGCCCCCCCGGGGAGGCCCGCCCGGGGCCGGCGGCGGGAGGCGGCACGGGTGGGCGGAGCGCCGGTGGGTCGCCTAGATTGTGGGGAGCGGACCTCGCCGCTGGACAGCGGACGGGCAGGTGAGGGTGTGACGTCAGCGGAGACCGACTACGCGGCGCTGTTCGCCGCCACGCCGAGCCCGTACCTGGTGCTGGGGCCCGACCTGGTCATCACCGACGTCAACGACGCCTATGTGGAGGCCACCGGGTACGGCCGCGCCGACCTGCTGGGCCGGTACGTCTTCGACGCCCTCCCCGAGAACCCCGTGCAGCCGGACACCGGCGGCGCGGCGGCCCTCAAGGCATCCCTGGACCGGGTCCTCTCCTCGCGGTGCCGCGACACCATGGCCGTCCAGCGCTACGACATCCCCGCGTGCGGCCGCCCGGGGGTGTTCGAGGAGCGGTGGTGGAGCATGGTGAACACGCCGGTCCTGGCCCCCGACGGCTCGGTGGCCCGGGTCATCCACCGCGCCGAGGACGTGACCGCGTTCATGTACTCCCGCCGCCGGAGGAGCCGGCCGCCGCCGCGGCCCGGGCCCGGCGGCCCCCCGGAAGCCGGCCCCGAACCCGGCCGGCGCCTCGACCCCGGCGCCGGTGGGCAGGCCGACCCCACGGAGTGGGAGCAGGTCATGGAGGCCGAGCTCTACGTCCGCGCCCGCGAGCTGCAGCGGCTCAACGAGCAGCTGCGGAAGGCCCACGCCCGGGAGCGCGAGGTCGCCCTCGTCCTGCAGAACTCGATGCTGCACGCCCCCGACCTGGGCCGCCACCCCGACGTGGCGGTGCGCTACCTGCCGGCCGTCGGGTCGCTGAACGTGTGCGGCGACTGGTACGACCTGGCCGACCTGCCCGGCGACCGCACCGCGGTCGCCGTCGGTGACGTCGTCGGCCACGGCCTGGAGGCCGCCAGCGTCATGGGCATGCTCCGCAGCGCGCTCAGCGCCGCGATCCGGGCCGTCCCCGGACCGGCCCAGGCGCTGGAGGTCCTCGGCCTGTACGCGCGGTCCGTCGAGGGTGCGCTCGCCGCCACCGCCGTGCAGGCCGTCATCGACACCAAGACCCGCATCGTCATCTACAGCAGCGCCGGCCACCCGCCGCCCGTGCTCCTGCACCCCGACGGCTCCCACGAACTGCTCGACGTCGCCACCGACCCCCCGCTCGGGGCCAGGCCCGAGCACGTCCCCCGCCCCCAGGCCAGCCGGCCCTACCGCCCCGGCGACACGCTCGTCCTCTACACCGACGGGCTCATCGAGCGGCGGGACGAGGACATCGACGCGGGGCTGCGCCGCCTGACCGACGCGCTCGCGTCCTGCGGCCGCATGGGGGTGCAGCAGCTCGCGGACACCCTCCTGGCCCGTCTCGGGGTCGGCGGCGGCGGCGCGGACGACATCGCCCTCCTCGCCATCCGCCTCTGATCCCGGCCTCCGGTCCCGGTCAGCCGGTCCGGCCGCGGGGTCCTGGCAGGGGCGGCCCGGCCGGGTGCGGTCCGGTACGGGAGCGGTCAGGCCGCGCCGTGGCCCCCGCCGGGTGGTCCGGCCACGGGGTCCGGCCCCGGCCCGCTCCGGGCCGGGGCCGGACCCCGTGGCAGGCGTCGGCGGCTCAGCCGACGGTGGTGACGACGACCTCGCGGTCCGCCAGGAGCGGGACGATGCGCTCCACGGCGATCTCGCGGAAGTGCGCGCTGGTCCGGTGCGCCTCCAGGGCGTCCCGGTCGGCGTACCGCTCCACGAGGACGATGTCGCCGTCCGCGTCGCCGTCCGGCCGGTACGCCCGGTAGCCGAGGCAGCCGGGCTCGGCCAGCGAGGCCGCGACCAGGCCGGGCAGCGCCGCGTCCACCTGCGCGCGGCCCTCGGGGGAGGGGGTCCAGCGGGCGATCACGACGACCTCGCCGGGGCGGGCGCCGGCCAGCGGCCAGGGGGAGGTGCTGTCGCTCATCGGGTGTCTCCTGCTCGTGCGGGTGCGGGTGCGGGTGCGGGTGCGGGTGCGGCGTGCGTGCGGTCGATGGCGCGGGTGCTGGTGCGGGGCTGCGGGGGCCGGAGCGGATCCGGCCCCCGCCCTGCGGGTGCCCGGCGCCGTCCGGGTCAGGCCTCGGCGGACCGGTCGAGGACCTCGGCCAGCGCCTCGCCGACGCCGGTGGCGGAGGCCGGGTTCTGGCCGGTGACCAGGCGGCCGTCGACGACGACGTGGGCCGCGAAGTTCTCGGCGGCGCTGTGCTCGGCGCCCAGCTCCTCCAGGCGGGTCTGCAGGTGGAAGGGGACGACGTCGGTCAGGCCCACCGCGGCCTCCTCGGCGTTGGTGAAGGCGGCCAGCCTGCGGCCGGCGACCAGGGGGGAGCCGTCGGACAGGGTGATGCCGACCAGGCCGGCCGGGCCGTGGCAGACGGCCGCGACGGCGCCGCCGGCCTCCCAGACGTCCCGGGCGATGCCCGCGAGGGCCGTGCTGCCGGGGAAGTCCCACATGGTGCCGTGGCCGCCGACGTAGAGGACCGCGTCGTAGTCGGCGGGGTCGACGTCCTCCGGCCGCCGGGTGGCGGCCAGCTGCGCGGAGATCCGCGGGTCGTCGAGGAAGGCCTGCTGGACCGGGTCGGAGGTGTCCACGCCGTCCATCGGCGGGCGGCCGCCGCGGACGGACACCAGGTCGACCTCGTGGCCGGCCCCGGTGAGGACCTTCCACGGGTGGGCGGCCTCGGAGAGGTAGAAGCCGGTGGTGCGGCCGGTGTCGCCGAGGCGGTCGTGGCTGGTGAGGGCGAGCAGGACCTTGCGGGTGCGGGGCATGTCGTTCTCCTGGGTCCGCGGGGGACCGGTGGGTCGTGCGGGGGAGGGGCGCGGGCCTCCGCGGACCGGTCGGGGTCCGCGGGGCCCGGCCGGGGGCCGCGGCCCCCGGCGCTCCCTCACCGTAGGCCCGCCCGCCCATCGACGACCAATGGGAAGTCCCGCACCGAGCCATAGGAGGACCGATGGCTCCGGCCCGCCCCGGGCGGCGCGCCTCCGCGGCGCGGCCTCACCCCGCCGACCCGCCGCCGGCCGGGTCCACCATCCCCAGCCGGTCCGCGGCGCGCAGCGCGAGCCAGACCTCGGTGAGCGCCGCCGTGGAGGACAGGTCGCGGCCGGTCAGCTCGGCGAACCGCCGCAGCCGGTAGGCGAGCGTGTTGGGGTGGACGTGCAGGACCGCCGCCGCCTCCTCCGTGCGGCGGTCGCGCTCCAGCCAGGTCCGCGCCGACACCAGCAGGCGGGTGCCGTGCGCCGCGTCGTACCGCAGCGCCGCCCCGAGGACGTGGTCGGCCAGCGCGCCCAGCGCCTGCGGGTCGCCCGGCAGCCAGCGGCCGGTGGCGTCGTCGCCGTAGTGGACCAGCGGCCGGCCCGACTCCGCGGAGCGGGAGGCCGCCCACAGCGCCTCCCGCTCCGCGACCCGCACGGGCTCCCCGGGCGTGAACGGGCGGCTCATGCCCGCGACCGCGCCGGGCAGCGCGGCGAGGGCCGGGGCGGCCCCGGGGGCGGAGAGCACGTACCGGTCCTCCCCGCGCCGCAGGACCAGGTGCGGGTGCTCGTCCAGCGCGCGGCCGAGCGCCTCGTCCGGCACGCCCCGGACGACCGACAGCGCCACCGGCCCGTCCTCCGGCAGCCCCAGCCGGGCCAGCCGCCGCCGGGCGGTGGCCGCGTCCAGGGCGTCCTGGAGCAGTTCGGCCAGCGTCTCGGCGCCCTCGCGGCGCAGCGTCTCGCGCTCGTGCCGGACCATGGCCAGCTTCAGCGCCGCGACGGCGGCCAGGTGCTGGACGACGGCCAGTCCGGCGGGCCGCGCGCCCTGCCGCTCGAAGGCGACCAGGTACCCGGCGGGCCCGCCCGGCGCGGGCACGGGCAGCACGAAGCCGCCGGGCACGCTCGGCGGCGCGTCGGCCTGCGTCGGCAGCACGGACAGGTCCGGGGGCGCGGGAGCGCCCGGCAGCAGCGGACGGCCCTGCGGGGTGCAGAGGAACACCTGGTACCCGCTCAGCCGCTCCAGGCGGCGGAAGAGCGCCGCCGTGTCGAGGTCCTCCTCGGCCAGCCAGCGCAGCGCCCCGAAGACCTGGAGCTGCGCGCCGAGCCGCTGCCGGGTGTCCTCGTGGACGGCGGCGGCGACCTCCTGGGCGATGGTGACGAACGGGACCGCGAGGGGCACCTCCAGCACCGGCAGCCCGCGCTCCTCTGCGGCGGCGAGGAACGCGTCGTGCAGGGGAGGGGTGCGCAGCTGCGTGCTGACCGCGAGCGCGGACACGCCCGCGTCGTCCAGCCGCTCCAGGTACGCGCGCTGCCCGGCCGCGTCCGCGGGCACGGCCATTCCCACCGTCATGATCATCTCGGCGCCGAGCAGCCACGGCGTCGGGTCCTCCAGCTCGCTGACGTGCGCCCAGGAGACCGACCGGCCCAGCCCTGCCGACCCGGCGAGCAGCCGCAGCTGCAGCGCCGGGTACGAGAGCAGGTCGCCGACGGTGACCCACTGCCGTCCGCCCCGCCGTGCCCCGGCCCGCCGGCCCTCCTCCGGTACCCGCTCCCGGCCCTCCTCCCGGGTCTGCTCCCGCCGCTGCCCGTCCTCCTTGTGTCCTGCCACAAACGGAGCCTAACTCTTCGTGTCCTGCACGATTGCCAGCCGGGAGCCCCACGGCGCAGACTCGCCCGGACCAGCGCCCCTCCCGCGCCGCCGTCCGGCGCGGGACGACCCGCACCCACCGAGAGGAAGCCCTCCATGACCGAGCCCCGGGGTCCCGTCGACTCCTCCCGGGTCCCGCGCTTCGCGGGCCCCGCCACCTTCGCCCGGCTGCCCCGCCTCGACGAGGTCGGCCGGGCCGACGTGGCCGTGGTGGGCGTCCCCTTCGACTCCGGCGTCTCCTACCGGCCCGGCGCCCGCTTCGGGCCGACGGCGGTCCGCGAGGCCAGCCGCCTCCTGCGCCCGTACCACCCGGGGCTCGACCTGTCGCCCTTCGCCGTCCAGCAGGTCGCGGACGCCGGCGACATCGCCGTGAACCCCTTCGACATCGACGAGGCCGTCGAGACCGTCGAGGACGCCGCGACCCGCCTCCAGGCCGACGGCACCCGCCTGGTCACCATCGGCGGCGACCACACCATCGCGCTGCCGCTGCTGCGCTCCCTGGCGAAGCGTCACGGCCCCGTCGCCGTCCTGCACTTCGACGCGCACCTCGACACCTGGGACACCTACTTCGGCGCCGAGTACACCCACGGAACCCCGTTCCGCCGCGCCGTCGAGGAGGGCGTCGTCGACACCGAGGCGCTCTGCCACGTCGGCACCCGCGGCCCGCTCTACGGCCGCCGCGACCTGGAGGAGGACCGCCGCCTCGGCTTCGGCATCCTCACCTCCGCCGACGTGATGCGCCGCGGCGTCGACGAGGTGGTGGACGCCCTGCGGCAGCGGATCGGCGGCCGCCCGCTGTACGTCTCGATCGACATCGACGTCCTGGACCCCGCGCACGCCCCCGGGACCGGCACCCCCGAGGCGGGCGGCCTGACCAGCCGCGAGCTGCTGGAGATCCTGCGCGGCCTGGCCGGGGCGAACCTGGTCGGCGCCGACGTCGTCGAGGTCGCCCCCGCCTACGACCACGCGGAGATCACCTCGGTCGCCGCCTCGCACGTCGCCTACGACCTGGTCTCCCTGCTGGCCCTCTCCGGGCCGTCCGGCGGTGGGCGGCCCGGCCACCCGCAGCAGTCCGGCCACCCGCAGCAGTCCGACCCGCAGCAGTCCGCCCGGGAACAGCCCCACCGGGACCAGCCCGCCCCGCAGCAGCAGGCCGCCCGGCAGCCCTCCGAGGAGCAGAGATGAGCGACTCCCCCGCACTCACCGAGATCGAGCAGTACGGGGTCGAGCGGATCCCCGACGCGGACCGCACCGCGTCCCCCGCCGACCTCTTCCGGGTCGCCTTCGGCGGCGCCAACACCTTCGCCACCTGCGTGCTCGGCGCCTTCCCGATCCTCTTCGGCCTCTCCTTCCTCCAGGGCCTCGCCGCGACCGTGTGCGGCCTGGTGGCGGGCGCGCTGATCCTGGCGCCGCTGGCGGTCTTCGGCCCGCTCAACGGGACCAACAACGCCGTGTCGTCCTCCGCCCACCTCGGCGTCCACGGCCGGGTCGTCGGCTCGTTCCTGTCGCTGCTCACCGCGGTCGCGTTCTTCTCGATCTCGGTGTGGTCCTCGGGCGACGCCCTGGTCGGCGGCGCCCACCGGCTGGCGGGCCTCCCGCAGAACGACGGCGTGTACGCGGCGGCCTACGGCGTGTTCGCGCTGCTGGTCCTCACGGTCTGCGTCTACGGCTTCCGCTTCATGCTCTTCGTCAACCGCATCGCGGTCGTGGCGGCGTCGCTGCTCTTCGTCCTCGGCGCGGTCGCCTTCGCGGGCGACTTCGACCCCGGCTACCAGGGCTCCTTCCCCTCCGCGTCGGCGGCGGGCTTCTGGCCGGCGTTCGTCGGCTCGGCGCTGATCGTGCTCTCCAACCCGGTCTCCTTCGGGGCGTTCCTCGGCGACTGGTCCCGGTACATCCCCGCCGCCACCCCGCGCCGCCGGGTGGTCGCCGCGGCGTTCCTCTCCCAGGTCGCGACCCTGCTGCCGTTCCTCTTCGGCCTGGCCACGGCGTCGGTCATCGCGGCGAAGGCGTCCTCGCACATGGACCCCGCCGCGCCCGACTACGTGGGCGGCCTGCTGGCGGTCGCGCCCTCCTGGTACTTCCTGCCGCTGTGCCTGCTGGCCCTGATCGGCGGCATGTCCACCGGCACGACCTCCCTGTACGGCACGGGGCTGGACTTCTCCAGCGTCTTCCCCCGGTTCAGCCGCGTGCAGGCGACGCTCCTCGTCGGCGTGCTGTCGACCGGCTTCATCTTCGCGGGCCGGTTCGCGGCCAACCTGTCGCAGAGCATCTCCACCTTCGCGACACTGATCATCACCTGCACCGCCCCCTGGATGGTGATCATGATGATCGGCTACGTCACCCGCCGCGGCTGGTACGACCCGGACTCGCTCCAGGTCTTCAACCGGCGCCAGCGCGGCGGCCGCTACTGGTTCCACCACGGCTGGAACTGGCGCGGCATGGGCGCCTGGCTCGCCGCGGCCCTCCTCGCGCTCCAGTTCGTCAACCTGCCCGGCCAGTTCGTCGGGCCGCTCGGCGGGCTCGCCGGCGGCGTCGACGTCTCGCTGCCGGTCGGCCTCGCGGTCGCCGCCGTCCTCCACCTGGCCCTGCTGCGGCTCTTCCCCGAGCCGCGGGGCGCCTACGGACCCGACGGCCCGCGCCTCGTCCCCGTCGCGGACACGCCCGTGCCCGCCATCACCCCGGCCGCCGGCGAGCCCGCCGACGCCACCGCGGGGGTGTGACCCGGCCGTGCGCCTCCTCGACCTCTCGCAGCCGATCGCCACGGGCATGCCCGTCTACCCGGGCGACCCGCAGGTGGCGGTCCGCCCGGCCCTCACCGCCGCCGCGGACGGCGTGAACGTGCTCCACCTGGACCTGGGCTCCCAGTCCGGTACGCACGTCGACGCGCCCTTCCACATCGACGACGCCCTGCCCGCCCTCGACGCCCTGCCGCTGGAGCGCTTCACCGGCCCCGCCGTGGCCGTGGACGCACGCGGCCTGCCGCCGCACGCCCCGATCGGGCCGGAGCGGTTCGAGGCACTCCTCGCCGGGCTCCGGGCCGGGGCCCGGACCGGGGCGCCGCCGATCGTGCTGGTCGCCACCGGCTGGTCCGCGCACTGGGGGACCGCCGCGTACCGGGACCACCCCCACCTCACCCGGGAGGCCGCGGAACTCCTGGTCGCCGCCGGGACCCGCACGGTGGGCATCGACGCGCTGAGCGTCGACCCCACCCCCGGTGAGGACTTCCCGGCGCACCGCGTGCTGTGCGGCGCCCACGCCGTCATCGCCGAGAACCTCACCGGCCTCGGTCCGGTGCTGGACGCCCAGGCGGCGGGCGAGCCGGTCGAGGTGTCCCTGCTGCCGCTGCACCTGCCGGGCGCCGACGGCGCACCCGTCCGGGCGGTCGCCCGGATCGGCTGAACCGGCCGCGCCCGCGCCGCGCCCCTGCCCGCGCCGGCCCGGCCGTGCGTGCCCGCCGCGCCCCGGGGCCGCCCGCCGCGCCCCGGGCCGCCTCCTACCGCCCGCCGGCCCCCGCCGGCGGGCGGTAGGCCGTCCGCGGCCCGCCGGCGGGACCCCCGGCCCGCGCCGGGTGAGGGCGGGCCGGCCGCCGGGGGCGGCGGTGTCCGGGTTCCCGTGCGGCGGGGCACAACCGGCGCCGCGCCCGCACGGCCCGGTGCCCGTGCCGATGCCGGGCACCGGCTCCGGCCGTCCCGCCCCCCGGGGCGGAGGACCTGCCGGAGGCCTCGCTCCCCACGACCCCCGGCGCACCTGCGCTCCGCGGCGGCGCGCCGTGCCGGTCAGCGGCGAAGGGCCGCGTCGAGCCGGTGGCGGAACGCGTCCAGCCGGCTGCGGCCGGGGCTGAAGACCGGCATCTGCCGCACGATCCCGCGCACGGCCGGCGAGGCGCGCCCGATCGCCCACCGGATCTCCTCGTCGCCGACGCCGGCGTCCCCGCCCGCCGCGAGCTCCCTCGCGCGGGCCGCCTGCATCGCAGGCCCGAGAGCGTGTTTCGCCTGGTGGGGGGTGGCCAAGGGGTGGATGTACGGGGCTGCCGCCGCATACCCCGCGGCGCGGGCGGCGGCTGCGGCGGCCGGATCGCCGACCTCCCGTGCGGCTGCGAGCGCCGCGAAGGCGAGGGGCCGCAGCGGACCCGCCCGCAGCTCTCCGCACGCGAAGGAGCGGATGCCCTCGAGGGCCTCGCGAGGGCGGGGGTCGGAGGGGGCCTTCTCCTCGAACAGGTGCAGGACCCGCTCGGCGCAGTCGGCAGCCCAGGCCCCGAGCAGCCGGCGGTCCTCCTCGCTGATGGTCACCTGGTCCACCGGCCCATCCTGCCGGTTCCGGTGCGCGCTGTCACCACCGGCCTCGTCTGCGGCCGCGCCGGTCCCGTCGGCCCCGCCGGCGCCTTTCGCCGCGACGTGGTGCGACGTGGCGCGGGGGCCCGGGGGAGGAATCCCGGTGGTGCCCGGTGCCGGCGGCGGGGCCGACCTCCGCCCCGTCCGCCCCCTGCCCGACCGTCCGTACCGGGCAGACGTGGACAACCGGTCCACCGGGATCCGGGCGAGGTCCACCCGCCCCGGGGCGAACACGGAGGCCCTCGGACGCGCCGCACGGCCCGCACCGCGGCGGGCCCCGTCGCCCTCCCCGGGCTGCAGCCGCCACCCCGGCACCCCGGCTGCCGGACCACCGCCCAAGGGCCGTGAGGGTGAGACCGGGGCCACGGCGGACACCCGCGGGCTCCCGGGGGATAGGTCTACCGGCATGAACCCTCAGCAGACCCAGGACCCGGCCCGCAGCGCCGACCCCCGGCACGACAGCCCCCGGCACGACAGCCCTCGGCACGACAGCCCTCGGCACGCCGACCCCCGGCACGACGACCCCCGGGAGGCGGGCGTCCGGTCCCGCGCCGAGATCGAGCACGCCCACGCGGCGCTCGACGCCGCGGCCGCCGGACCGGACCGGCAGACGCAGCTGTCGCGGGGATCGCTGGCGGCCTACCTGTGGGCGCTGGGCCTCGGTGCCCCCGCCCCGGTGACGGGGACCCGCGGCGACGGCGCCCCCGGCGCGGAGGCGCTGGCGGCCGAGCTGGACGCGGCCGCCTCCCAGCTGGAGGACCCGGCCCACCGCAGCGTGCCCCGGGACTACGTCCGCGGGGTGCACGACGCGCTGGCGTGGGTGTGCGGCCGCAGCGAGCGGCGCCCCTGACCCGCGCCGGGCCGCACGCCCGCTCGCCCGACTGCCCGCTCGCCCGACTGCCTGCTCACCCGACCGCCTGCTCACCCGCCCGCCCGTCCGGTCGGCCCGTCCGTGCGGACCGGCCCGACGGGCGGCGCCGGTCAGCCGTCCCCCTCCGGCTCCTCCGGTCCGGCGGCGACTGCGACCGCGGGGTGCCCCTCCTGCTGGTTGCGGTTGACCGCCGTCACCACGTACACCGCGCCCCTGCCGCCGTCCGGGTCCGTGAAGGTCCGCGAGGCGCCGCCGCCGGTGACCGCGAGGAGGGAGGAGGCGTCGGCCAGGGCGCACCCCGGCGCCCCGTGCCCGTCCAGGCGCGCCACGGTGTAGCCCTCGGGCGCGACGCCCGGGCCCGCCGTGATCCGCAGCTCCGCGCCTCCGCCCGGCAGCGGACGGGCGGTGACCCGCGGCCGGCCGGGCACCGGGCCGTCCAGCTTCGGCAGGGACGGCGCCAGCGCGGGCCGCCGCCAGTGCTCCTGCCGCACCCGGGTCATGCTCCCCAGCCGGTCCGCGGCCACGTCCTTCATGCTGAAGAACACGTCCCCCGAGACCTCCGGGTGCGCCGCGTCCAGGTCCAGGTGGGCGGAGAGCTCGCCGGGCTGCTGCCAGGCGGCGGGCTGCGCCGGGTCGCCCGCCTTGTAGGCGGCCTGCCCGATCCACAGCGCCGTGCCCGTGCCGCGCACCTGCTCCGACCACCAGGGCACCAGCGCGGCGTAGTCGGCGACGGGCAGGCCGATGTTCCAGTAGACCTGCGGCAGGACGTAGTCCAGCCAGCCCTTCTTCACCCAGCCGCGGGTGTCGGCGTTGAGGCCGTCGTACGCCTGGAAGCCCCCGGTCGCCGAACCGGCCGGGTCGGTGGAGGCGTTGCGCCAGATGCCGAACGGGCTGATGCCGAAGGCGGCCTGGGGCCTGGCGGCGTGGATCCGCTGCCGCATCTCGTCGACGAGCAGGTCGACGTTGTGCCGGCGCCAGGCGGCCCGGTCGGTGGACCCGGCGCCGTACGCGGCGAAGGAGGCGTCGTCGGGGAAGTCCTTCCCCGCCACCGGGTAGGGGTAGAAGTAGTCGTCGAAGTGCACGCCGTCGATGTCGTAGCGCGTGACGGCGTCCATCATGGCGTCCTCGACGAACCGGCGGGCCGCGGGCACGCCCGGGTCGTAGTACAGCTTGCCGCCGTAGGAGACCGTCCAGTCGGGGTGGACGCGCGCCGGGTGCGTGGGCACCAGCTTCGTCACGTCGTCCTGCATGGACACCCGGTACGGGTTGAACCAGGCGTGGAAGCGCAGCCCCCGCTCGTGCGCGGCCGCCACCATGAAGGCCAGCGGGTCGTACCCGGGGTCCTTGCCCTGGACGCCCGTCAGCCACTGCGACCACGGCTCGTACGGGGAGGGCCAGAAGGCGTCGGCCGTGGGGCGTATCTGCACGAAGACGGTGTTGAAGCCGCCCGCGACGGCCTGGTCCAGCAGGGCGGTGAAACCGTCCTTCTGCTCCTGCACGCCCAGGCCGGGGGAGGCGGGCCAGTCGATGTTGACGACCGAGGCGATCCACACGCCGCGCATCTGACGGCGCGGCAGCGCGGGGTCGGGCGTGCAGGGCCCGGTGCCCGCGGCCTGCGCGGCGGGCGGACCGCCCTCCGGCCCGGCGGCGGACGCCCCGGGGGCGAGCAGCAGGGACGAGGCGGCGGCGAGGGTCAGGGCGAGCGCGGCGGCGCGTCCACGTCCGTTCCTGGTGCGGGTCACGGCGGCTCCCGGTGGGGTGGCGGGCGGCGGGCGGAGCCGGTCGCCCGGGGCGTGCGCCGCGGGGGAGGGCTCGACCGGGCCTTTCTTCCACACGTCCGGCGGCGTGGTCAACGAGTACCGCAGAAGTTCCCCGTGGTGAAACTTTCCGCCCTCGCTGCGGAGCGGCGTGCGGTGCCGTGCCCGCCGTCCGGCAGACCGCGTGCCCCTCCGCGTACGGACCGGGGGCGCACCCGGCCCGGACCGGCCCGGCCCGGTCCACCCGTGCCGCTGACGGCGGTTCAGGGACTGACGGCGAGCACCAGGTACGCGGCCAGCACCGCGAGGTGCACCCCGCCCTGCAGCGGGGTCGCGCGGCCGGGGATCACCGTCAGCGTGCCGACGGCGACGGTGAGCGCGAGCAGCACCAGGTGCGACGGGCCGAGGCCGAGCACCAGCGGCCCCTTCAGCCACACGGACGCCGCCGCGACCGCCGGGACGGTCAGCCCGATGCTGGCCATGGCCGACCCCAGGCCGAGGTTGAGGCTCGTCTGCACCCGGTCCCGGCGCGCCGCCCGGACGGCGGCGATGGACTCCGGCAGCAGGACCAGCAGCGCGATCACCACCCCGACCACGGACGACGGCAGTCCGGCGGCGGCCACCCCCGACTCGATCGTCGGCGACTCCACCTTGGCCAGGCCCACCACCGCGACCAAGGAGGGGACCAGCAGCCCCAGGCTCGTCAGCGCGGCCCGCCGCGAGGGCGGCCCGGCGTGCTCCTCCGCGCCGGTGGTCTCGCCCTGCGCGGTGACGGGGAGGAAGTAGTCCCGGTGGCGGACGGTCTGCGTCGCCACGAACAGCCCGTACAGCACCAGGGAGGCGACCGAGGCGAAGACCAGCTGGGCGGTGGAGAACCGGGGGCCCGGAGCGCTGGTGGTGAAGGTCGGCAGCGCCAGGCTGAGCGTGGCGAGCGTCGCCACGGTGGCGAGGGCCGCGCCGGTCCCCTCCGGGTTGAACACCGCCACCCCGCGCCGCAGCGCACCCACCAGCAGGCACAGGCCGACGATCCCGTTGCAGGTGATCATGACCGCGGCGAACACCGTGTCCCGCGCCAGCGTGGCGCTCTTCCCGCCCCCGTCCGCCATCAGCGTGACGATCAGCGCCACCTCGATGACCGTCACCGCGACGGCCAGCACCAGCGACCCGAACGGCTCCCCGACCCGGTGGGCCACCACCTCGGCGTGGTGCACCGCGGCCAGGACCGCGCCTGCCAGGAAGAGCCCCGCCAGCACCACCACGGCCACGGGCAGGCTGCGCCCCCAGGTCAGGACCGTCAGGACGACCGCCAGCAGCGGGACGGCGACGGTCCAGTGCAGGACGCCCGCACGGAGGGAGGAGGCCATGGCCGGAGCTTCCCAGACCGCCGGGCCCCCGTCCGTGCGGATCACCGGAGAGCCACCGGAATGCCGGACACCGCCGCCCGGCGCTCCGGCTGCCTGCCGGACCGCCGGACCGGCCGCCTGCCGGCCTGTCTGTCCGTCTGCTTGTCCGGCCGCGCTCCCGCGGCGGCCTCCCGGACCCCGCAGGATCCCGAACCTCCGGACTTCCTCAAGTGCCGGTTCGGATGGTCCGCCCGGAGGCATGACCGCTTCCGACGGCGACGACCGACGGGGGAACGGCATGAGGGTGACGACGAGGACGGCGACGGCGACGGCGGCGGCGGTGCTCGCGGGGGCGGCTGCGCTCACCACGGCGGGGTGCGGCGGCGGGGGCGGCCCCGCGGATCGGACGCCGCCGGCGTCCCCGCACGCCGGCCGGCCGGCGGTCCCCGCGGCCTCGGGGAACGCCCCGTCGTCCGACGACCCGGCCGCCGCCGCACGGGCGGCATCAGCGCTGGAGCTCCCGCAGTCACCGTCCGGCGACGCCGGTGCGGGTGCCTCCGGATCCCGCGGTCCGGGCATCAGGGCGTCCGGCGCGCTCGACGCGATGGACCGCGACGAGTCCTTCGGCAAGGGGCTCAGGGTCCGCGTCCACGCCGCCTGCTCCGGCCGCGGGACGGTGGTCTTCACCGTCACCTCCGGCCGGGCCGCCGTCCGCCGCACCGTCCCCTGCGCCGACACGCCCGGGGTGGTCTCCTTCGACCTCACCACCGCCGCCACCGCCCTGTCCGTCGAGCGGAGCGCGGGCCGGGGGTCGCGCGGCGGCGCCGCCTACCGGGTCGACACCCTCGGGTAGGCGCCCCGCCCGGCCCGCTGCGGCGGCCGGCGCGCGCCCGCCGCCCCGGCGGGGCGCCCGTCAGGCGGCGCGGCGCAGGCTCGGGGGGACGGCGCCGGGATGCGGCCCGTGCCGCGGGTCGAGCTCGTGCAGGATCTGCTCGGCCTCGTCCAGGACCGACCCCTGGAGCGCCCACAGGGCGAGCGGTTCGCCCTCGCGCGGCTCCAGCTCCCGCGCCGCCGCCCTGTGGGCCTCCTGTCCGGACCGCAGCGCCTCGTCCAGGGCCTCGACGTGCGCGTCGACGCCGCGCACCCCCCGCTGGATGCCCGCCTGGGCCTCGAACCCCCTGGCGAGGGACTCCAGCAGTTCGGCCACCGGCTGCAGCCGCTCGCACATCCGCGTCCGCAGCTCCTCGTCCTCGGGCATGCCGCGGGCCCCGTGGGCCAGGTCGTCCAGACCCCGCACCACCGAGTGCAGCTGGCTGTGGGAGTGCTCCAGGCACCTCAGCGCCTCGCCGAGGCGCTCCAGCCCCTCCGGGTGGGCCCTCCTGCCGCGCCGCAGCCGCCACGGGTTCAGCCGCATGCCCTCGTCCGCCTCGTCGACCGAGCGCCGGGCCTGGGCGAGCAGGCCGCCGAGGGCGTCCAGCCGGGTCAGCCAGGCCCGCGTGGTGCGGTGGTCCCAGCCCTCGCGCAGGCCCTCGGACACCTCCCGGGTGGCGCCGGCCATCCCCTCCATCGCCGCGGCGACCCGGCCCCCGGCGCGGGTCAGGTGGGTCGGGGGAGCGGCCGCGAGGGTGACCGCGACACCGCAGCCGACCCCGATCAGGGTGTCCCACACGCGCGACACGCCGTACCCGCTGCCCGAGGAGAGCACCAGCAGCACCGTGGTCGGCACCTCGCCGGCCTGCGACCCCAGCCGCAGCAGCCGGCCCAGCCCCAGGCACACGCCCACCGCCACGCCGATCGTCACGGCCGTCGTTCCCGCCAGCTGGAAGAACCCCGCCGCGGCGCTCACCCCGGCCAGCACCCCCGCGAACTGCTTGAGCCCCTGACGCACCGTCCGGTAGACGGTGAACTGCACCGTCAGCAGCGCCGCCAGCGGGGCCACCACCGGCCACTCCCCGCGCCCCAGCAGCACGATCGCCGCCTGCCACGCCAGGCCGCACGCCACGGCGGCCTTCACCGCCTGCGCGATGCCCTCCCCGCGGGCGCGGCACCAGCGCCGGGGGTGCCGCACCGCCTCGACCAGCCCGTCCGCCGCCTCGCCGACCCGGGCGCGACCCTTCCGCCACCGTTCCCTGACTGCCTCCATCCGCGCCGCGTACCCGCCCGCGGGCCGGACATGACCCGCGGATCCGGCCGGATCCCCGCGCCCGGCCGGGGAGCGCGCCGGAAGGCGTCCGGCGGGCCGGTCGGCCGCTGCCGGGGGCGCGCACGGCGGCCCGAACGGCCGCACCCCCGCTCCCGGACGTGCCGGGGCGGGGGCGCGGGCGTGCGGGCCGCCGGTCGGTGCGGCCCGGCCGTGCGGCTCAGTCGTGCAGCGACGCGATGTCGATGACGAAGCGGTAGCGGACGTCGCTGGCCGTGACGCGCTCGTACGCCTCGTTGATGCGGTCGGCGGTGATGACCTCGATCTCCGCGCCCAGGCCGTGCTCCGCGCAGAAGTCGAGCATCTCCTGGGTCTCGCGGATGCCGCCGATGGAGGAGCCCGCCATGCTGCGGCGCATGCCGATCAGCGAGAACTGGTTGAAGCTGCTGGGGTGCTCCGGCGCGCCCACGTGCACCAGGGCGCCGTCCAGCCGCAGCAGCGACAGGTACGCGTCCAGGTCCAGGTTGGCGGAGACCGTGTTGAGGATGAGGTCGAAGGCGCCGGCGAGGCGGGTGAAGGTCTCCGGGTCGCTGGTCGCGTAGTAGTGGTCGGCGCCCAGACGCAGCCCGTCGTCCTTCTTGCGCAGCGACTGGCTGAGGACGGTCACCTCGGCGCCCATCGCGTGGGCGATCTTCACGCCCATGTGCCCGAGCCCGCCGAGGCCGACCACGGCGACCTTCCGGCCCGGGCCGGCCTTCCAGTGGGCCAGCGGCGAGTAGGTGGTGATGCCCGCGCAGAGCAGCGGCGCGGCGACGTCCAGCTCCAGGCTGTCCGGGATGCGCAGCACGAAGTCCTCGTCCACGACGATGTGCGTGCTGTAGCCGCCGTACGTCGGGGAGCCGTCAGGGAGCCGGCCGTTGTAGGTCTGGATGCTGCCCTCGAGGCAGAACTGCTCCTCGCCGGCGCGGCAGTTCACGCACCGGCCGCAGGAGTCGACCATGCAGCCGACGCCGACGCGGTCGCCGACCGCGTACCTGGTCACGCCGGGGCCGACCTCGGTGACGACGCCCGCGATCTCGTGGCCGGGGACCATCGGGAAGATGCCCTCGAACCACTCGTCGCGGACCTGGTGGATGTCGGAGTGGCAGATGCCGGCGTACTTGATCTCGATCGCGACGTCGCGCTCGCCCACCGGACGGCGGGGGACGGTGGTGCGCTCCAGGGGCGCCTTCGGCGCCGGGGCGGCGTAGGCGGTCACGGTCGTGGGGCTGGTTGCCATGTCCGGGGTCTCTCCTGTGGGTGGTGCCGGGATGGAGGGCGCGGGACGGCTGCCGCAGTGCCGGCCGCCGTCGGCGCGGCACGCGGGTCCGCCGTGGGCGGATCGGCCCCCGTCCCGTGCTCGCCCTCCGGATGCGGACGGTCCCCTGCCCGTCCTCGCGGCGCCGATGCCCCGGTCCGTCCGTGGTCCTCGTCACGGTCCCCTCGCGGTCACCGTCACGGTCCGCGTCCCCCCGCCGGCCGGCCCGTCAGGCGTCCTGGGGGTACCAGCGCAGCTCCACCGTGTTGCCGTCCGGGTCCTCGACGTACAGGGACACCGCCGTGCCGCGGGCGCCGAACCGGCGGCCGGGGCCGTCGACGACCGTGAACACGCCCGACCGGGCCACCTCCTCCCAATCGAGGGGCTCGACCACCAGGCAGAGGTGGTCGACGTTGGAGCCGTGCTCCGCGCCCTCGGGCCGCCGCACGAGGTCGATGATCGTGTCCGGGCTCACGCGGACGGAGGGGAAGGGGGCCGTGCCCGCCCGCCACTCCTCGACGCGGACGGGGGCGAGGCCGAGCGGGCCGCAGTAGAACGCGAGGGAGCGCTCGACGTCCGCGACGTTCAGGACGAGGTGGTCGAAGCCGATGACGCGCACGGGGGCCTCCGGGGAGCGGCGGTGCCGGCCCGGGAGGGGCCGGCGGGGCGGGCTGGCGAAAGCAGCTTAGCGGTAAGCTACTTGAAGGCAAGTGTGTTTCCTCCGAGCGATCCTGTGCGAGACTTCGTCGCATGGACCGCACCACCCCCGTCCGTCCCGGCTCCCCCGACCGTCCCGACCCCGTGGACCTCGTCGTCGAGCAGTGGGCGCAGGTCCGCCCCGACCTGGAGACCGGCGCGATGGCCGTGTTCGGCCGCCTCTACCGGATCGCCGACGCCATGGGCGCCCGCATGCAGACCGTGTACGGGCGCCTCGGCATCGGCCGCGGCGAGTTCGACGTCCTCGCCGCGCTGCGCAGGGCGGGCGAGCCGCACGTCCTCTCCCCCCGGGAGCTCACCGCCACCCTCATGCTCACCACCGGCGGCATGACCGGCCGCCTCGACAAGCTGGAGCGCGCCGGGTACGTCACCCGCTCGCCCGACCCGCGCGACCGGCGCGGCCTGCGCGTGACCCTCACCCCCGCCGGACTGGAGCTGGTCGAGGAGGCGGTCGGCGCCGGCCTCGCCGTCCAGCGGCAGGTGCTCGGCGCGGCCCTGGCGCCCGACGAGGCGGCCGAGCTCGACCGCCTGCTGCGCCTCCTGCTCGCCTCCGCGGCGGGCTGACCGCCGGCCGGCGCCCCGGTGCCGGGGCGGCGGCCGGTCCGGTCAGCCGGAGGACGCCCGCCGCGCGGCGGCGGGGCCGGCCCCCACCTCCACGCGGGCGGACGCGGTGAGGCTTCCGGAGCGCACCGTCACGTCGGTGCCGCCGGGGCGGACGGCGGTGAGGCGCAGGGTGCGCCGGTCCAGGACGGCGACCACGCCGGGGCGCCGCAGCGCGGCGGCCAGCGCCCGGTCGTCGGCGACGACGGCCAGGTGCGCGCCGGACCAGGCGGCGGTCGCCGGGTAGCGCAGCGGGACGGTCCGGCCGCCCATGCCGTCGTCGACGGCGGTGGCGGAGACCTGCCCGGAGTCCCCCGGGGAGAGCTGCGGGGGGACTGCCAGGCCGATGCGGTCCAGCAGCGGACGCACCTCCGCCCGGAACCACCCGGCGCCGCGCGGGTCCGGCCGGTCGGGGGTGACGCGGGCGGCCTCCGGGTCCAGGGTCACCAGCGACCAGGCGGCGAAGCCGCCGTGGCCCGCGTCCCCGTACGGGGTCTTGCCGACCACCGGGGCGTTGAACTCCAGCAGGCCGTCGGCCCGCCGCACGTGCGCGGTGTGCGCGTGCCCGGTCACCAGCGCGACCTGCTTGCCGGTGCGCCGCCGGAAGTCCGCCAGCCACTGCTCCAGCAGCGCGCCCTCGGAGGGGTCGGACAGCTGGCTGGCGCCGGTCCCGGTGGGGTCGAGCACGGGGTGGTGGACGGCGACGACCACGCTGTCCACGGCCGGGTCGGAGGCGGCGTCCGCCAGCCGCTCCCGCAGCCATCCCAGCTGGGACCAGTCCGACAGGCGCAGCGACCCCAGGGTCGAGTCGAGCAGCACGAACCGGGTGCCCGCGTGGTCGAAGGACTGCCGGGTCGGCCGCCCGGTGGAGGCGGTGAACTGCTCCAGGGTGCCGCCAGCCACCGCGCCCGACTCGTGGTTGCCCACCGCCCAGTACAGGGGGACGCCGGCCGGCAGGTGTTCCGTCAGAAGCCGCTGGAACAGGGCGAAGTCGGCCGGCCGGTCCTGGTCGACGCCGTCCCCGGACAGCAGCACGAGGTCCGGGCGGGCCGCGGCGATCTCGTCCAGCGCCCGCGCCGTGTGCCGGTAGGCGTAGGAGCCGGTGCCGCCGTCGGCGTTGACGTGCGTGTCGGACAGGACGGCGAACCGCCACGCCCACCGCCCCGGCGCGGGGAGGCCGTCGGCGTCCTCGACGACGGCCGGGTCCGGCTGGTCCGGCCGGTCCGGCAGGTCGAGGCGCACACCCACCCGGGCGTCGAGCAGGGCGAGGTCGACCGCCCCGGCGGTCCGCCGGGTGGGGTCGGTCTGCACCAGGTAGAGCCGCTCCAGCGTCAGCGGCGCGGTGAAACCGGTCGGGACCGGCCCCTCGACGCGGCGCCAGCCGGTCCAGTCCACGGCCAGGGAGAAGGTGAAGGGGACGTTCGTCGTGCCCTGCGAGCGCAGCTGCGCCCGCAGCCAGTGCCCCGAGCCGTCGCCGCGGACCCACAGCGCGAGCCGCTGGGCGCCTGCGGGCACCGCGAGCGGCTGCCGGGCCACCGCGTACGCGGCCGAGGTGCCGGTCGGCTGGCCGGTCATGTCGTAGGCCAGGCGCAGTCCGCGCTCCCCGGGCGCGGCCCCGGGCCGGTCGCCGGTCGCCACGGAGGACACCGACGCCGTCGCCTTCGCGCCCGCGGCCGACCACGCGGAGGCGTCGGCGAGGGGGTCGAGCGGCGTGTCGGCGAGGCCCACGGTCACCGGCAGGCGCAGCACGCGGCCCTGCACCGTCGCGGTGACCACCGTGCCCCGGCCGTCGCCGCCCGGCAGGCCGGTGACGCGCAGCGTGCCGTCGGGCCGGGCCGCCACCGAGGCGACGGCGGGGTCGTACTCCAGGTGCACGTCGCGGGGTTCGACGGGGGCGGCGAAGCCCTCGGCGTCCCGGCCGGTCACCGTGACGTCCCGGAAGTCGCCCGGCTCCAGCGACAGGGCCGGGACGTCGGCCTCCAGCCGGTCCAGCGGGCCGAGCACCCGCAGCGGCACGTGCGCGGACACCGCCCCGCTGCGCGCCTCCAGCGTCCCGCTGCCCGGCCGGGCGCCGCGCAGCACGGCCGCCCCGTCGGACCGGGCCAGGCCGCCGGGCACGGTCCGCCACCGGGCCGCGCCCAGCGGTGCCGCGCCCAGCGCCTCGTCGTAGCCGGACGCGGCGACGTCCCGCGACAGGCCGGGGAAGAGCCGGTCCGAGCGCAGCCGCACGTCGATGCCGTGCAGCCGCCCGGAGCCGGCCGGCGGGACCAGGCCCACCGCGTTGGGCACGACCCGCTGCGCGCCGTCCGAGGGGGCGTTCACCACCTCGGCGCCGGTGCCGCCGGGGCGGCGGGCCACGAGCTGCGAGGAGCCGCCGCCGTCGAGCATCACCGCGTCCACCGCCCCGAGCGCCCTCATGCGTTCGGCGAGCTGGAGGGCGGTGAGGCCGCGGGAGCGGCTGGAGGAGCCGTCGGCGACGTACAGCACGAGCCGCCGGTCCGCCGTCCAGCCCATCGCGGTCCGGGGCTTGAGGGCGCTGTTGCCCGCGTCGGAGGTGTCGACGGGGGCGACGGCGCCGCCGCGCACCAGGACCAGGTGGGCCCCCAGGGCCAGCGAGAACGGCGAGGGCGCCGAGGTCCGGGCGTGGTACTCCACCGCCGCCGGGGTGCCGGGGGCGGTCCGCGCCAGGGCGTCCGCGGTGCTCCCGGTGGCGAGGAGCACCTGCGCGCCGTCCGGTACCGGTGTGCGCCCGGCCCCCTCGTGCACGGCGGCGACCCTGCCGTCCCGGACCTCCAGCTCGACGGCGTCCGCGCCCGCCGGGACGGCGAACCGCCGGTCGCCGGGGCCCCAGTCCGGGGTGTACAGGGCGAGGGCGTCGGCCGGCACCGAGCCGGGGTTGAGCCCCGCCAGGTCGTGGCGCACCCCGCCGACGGTCGCTGCGCCCTCCAGCAGCAGGTCGGCGATGCGGCCCACGCCGTCCTGTCCGACGCCGGCGACCGGGGCCGGTGCGGCGCCCGCCTTCAGCAGCGCGCCGTCCCGCACCTCGGGGCCGATCGGGGCGTTCGTGGTGTCGATGGCGAAGAAGTCGCCGTTCACGGCGGCGGCCGCGCCCGCGCCGTCGGCGAGGGCGGTCGGTGCGGAGGTGCCGCTCACGGTGGGGGCGAGCAGCCGCGGCCGGGTGGGTCCGTCCAGGTCGGCGCGGAGCACGTACCCGTCGAGGAACCCCGCCGGGTCGACGGTCCGCTCGCGGGTCAGCGTCACCCCGGGGGCGATCGTCCGGGTGGACGAGGAGACGTCCAGCGAGTCCGCGGACCCGGCCGCCGCCTCCGCGGCCCGTCCGCGCGCCGCCGGTGCGGTCCGGGTCCCCGCCCCCACCCCGGCCCCGTCGTCCGGCGGCACCGGGACGCGCGGGCCCGCCGGGACGGGGCCGCCCTCCCCGTCCGCGCTGCCGGGGCGGGCGGCCCGCACCGGTCCGTCCGCGACCGCGGCGACCGTCCGCACGGCCGCCCCGCCGCCGCGCTGCGGCCCGGTCGGTGCGGCGGCCGCCCCGACCACGGCGAGGGCGGCGAGCAGGGCTGCGGGCACGCGCAGTCCCGCGGCGGGCAGCGGAGGACGGCCGCCGGGCAGGACGCCCGGCGGCCGCACGGCAAAGGTACGTGTACGTCGCATGGGTGGGACAGTAGGGCCTCGTCGCGGCCTGCGGACCGTGTTCGCGGGGACGGTGACGGATCATCGGGGTGAACATCCGGTTCCCCGGCCCGGCTCCCCGCCGCCCCCGCCGGCCGTCCGCCCCCACCGCCGGCCGGCCCCCGCGGGCCCCGCGCCCGGCCGGCGGGCCCGCCGGCGCGCGGCGGCGCGCGGCGGCCGGCCGTGACGCACCGTCACCTAGCGGGCCGCCCCGCCCGTTCCGGTCCGCCGCCGCGGCGGGGCCCGCCGCGCGGCGGCTGCCGCCCGCCCGGGTCCGACGGCCAGTCCAGCACGGTCAGCTCCGGCCACTGCCGCCGCCAGCGCTCCGTCTTCGCCTCGTACACCTCGCGCGGGGCGAGCACCGGGTTCGGCCGCACGACGAGGCCGAAGACGTCGGAGAGCCCGTGCGGCGCGTAGACCCGCCACCGGCCGCCGGTCTCCAGCCGCACTCCCACGCAGCAGGTGGTCGCGGCGAAGCTGTCGATGGCCGCCTCCGTGGAGCCGTGCGGGGCGCACGGGACGCCGAACCTCTCCTCGTACCAGAGGTGGACCCGGGCCTCGTTGCGGACCTCCACCTCGGCGGTCAGGCCGCCGAAGGCGTCCCCGGCCGCCCTGACCACCGCGTCCTCCGCCTCCCACGAGAGGTCGCGGTCGTCGAAGAAGAAGAGGTCGTAGTCCTTGATGCCGTGGGCGGGCGGCCTGCCCGTGACGGCGTTCCACACCGTCTGGACGACGCATCCCCCCGTCAGGTACCAGCCGGGGAGGTCCAGTCCCGCCGCGCGGTCCAGCACCTCCAGCAGCACGCCGTTGCGGGAGAGGGCCGACCGCAGCGCGGCGGCCCCTCCGTCCGGGGGGAGGCGGGGGAGGAGAGGGGGCACCGTCCCTCCCTACCACACGGCGCGCCGCCCGCCCGGGCGGGCGCAGCGGCCCGCCCGGCCCGGAGGCGGGCCGGGCGGACCGGTGGCGGCGCCGGGTCAGGCCGCGGCGGACGGGCGGATGTTCTGGTTGAGCCGGAAGAGGTTGGTGGGGTCGTACGCGTCCTTGACCCGCACCAGCCGGTCGTACACGGCCTCCGGGTAGGACGCGCGCACCTTGTCCTCCGCCGCGTCGCCGGTGAAGTTGACGTACATGCCTCCCCCGCCGTGCCGGGCGACCTCATCCCGGGCCGCGCGCGCCCACGCCACGTGCCCGTCGAAGCCCTCCGGCCCGGGGGCGCGGGCGATCACGTTGCACAGGACCTGCGCGTCGCGCCGGCTGAAGGGGGTCGCGTCCGCGGGGACGCGGCCGCAGGCGCCGCCGAGCTGGTGCAGGTGCAGCTCGCTGGAGGGCGTCGGCGTGGTGCGGTGCAGCCGCAGCACCGCGTCCAGCGCGGCGTCGGACGGCTCGACGAACGTCGAGGTGAAGTAGTTGTGCGCCCCGGGCGTCCACAGCGGGTCCAGCAGCGTCTGCATGGCGGTGTAGGGCAGGGGGCCGACGAGGTCGGTGATCGGCGTGCCCAGCGTCCGCAGCGGGCGGACCGCCTCCTCGGCGTCCGCGAGGGCGCCCGCGTACATGCAGCCGACGGCCACCACCCGGGTGCCGTGCACCTCCTCGGGCAGGAACGGCACCGGCGGCGCCGTGGTCATCACGACCATGGTCGTCAGCTCGTCCGGCGCCCCGGCCGTCAGGTCCCGCCACCGGGTGACGACCTGCCGCGCCTCGTCGAGGGGGTAGAAGACCAGGCCCGCCATCACCTGGGGCCCCACCGGGTGCAGCGCGTACTCGAACGACGTGACGACGCCGAAGTTGCCGCCGCCGCCCCGCAGCGCCCAGAACAGGTCGGCGTTCTCCTCCGCGTCCGCGTGCACCAGGCGGCCGTCCGCGGTGACGACGTCGGCCCCGACCAGGTTGTCGCAGGTCAGGCCGTACCGGCGGACCAGCCAGCCCACCCCGCCGCCGAGCGTGAAGCCGGCGATTCCGGTCGACGAGACCAGGCCCCCGGTCACGGCCAGGCCGAACGCCTGCGTCTCGTTGTCGAACTCCGCCCAGGTCAGCCCCGGCTGGGCGAACGCCCGGCGCCGCGCCGGGTCGACCCGCATCCCCTTCATCCCGGACAGGTCGACGACGACGCCGCCGTCGCAGGTCGAGAACCCGGCGATGCTGTGCCCGCCGCCCCGCACCGCGACCAGCAGGTCCTGGCTGCGCGCGAACTCGACCGCCCGCACCACGTCCGCCGTCCCGGCGCACCGCACCACCAGGGCCGGCCGCCGGTCGTGGGCGCCGTTCCAGACCGTCCGGGCCTCGTCGTACGAGGCGTCGCCGGGCCGCACCACCGTGCCGCGCAGCGCCGCCTCCAGCTCGCCGATGGTGGCGTCCCCGAGGACACCCCGCTCCGTGTCGATCGACATGTCGGCCTCCCTGGGTGGAATCTCGTTCCGACGCCTGGGACGCTACGGCGGGGCGCTTAGCACCGGCTTAGCAGCCGCTGTGCACCCCCGCTGTGCATTCCCGCCGGGCCCGTTCGCGCCGGGCCCGTTCCCGCCGGTCGTGCTCACGCCGGCGCCGCCCCCGCCCCTCGGCCCGCCGGTGCGGCCGCCGCCGGGCCGGTCCGGCGCAGGTGGGCGAGGCCGCGCGCGTCGCCGGGCCCGGTGAAGAGCGCCCTGGCCCGGGCGGTGGCCGCGTCGGCGCCGACGCGGTCGCCCGCCTCCTCCGCGAGCCGCGCCAGCACGACCGCCACCCACCCGGCGGCGCACCGCGACCCGGCGACGTGCTCCAGCTCCTGGGCGCGGACGAGCAGGGCCCGCGCAGCGGCGGTGTCGCCCGCCGCCCGGGCGACGAGCCCGAGGTGGAGCAGGCTGTTGGTCCGGCCCGGGACGTCGTCGGCCTCCTCGAACCCGGCGAGCGCCCGGCCGACCGCCGCCCGCGCGCCGTCGAGGTCGCCGGCGGACAGCGCCAGCAGGCCGAGGCAGCCGAGGGTGATCCCGACCTCGCGGCGGTCGCCGAGGCGCCGCCTGACCGCCAGGCTCGCCTCCAGGTGCCGCCGCGCGGCGGCGCGGTCCCCGCGGGCACGGCAGATGTTGCCGAGGGCGTTGAGGGCCAGCGACTCCCCGCGGGGGTCCCCGAGGTCCCGGAAGCACGCGGCGCTCCGCTCCGCCGCCGCGGCGGCCCCGTCCGTGTCGCCGTCGAGCCGGGCGGCCCACGCCAGGTTGGCCAGCGCGTACCCGCGGGCCTGCGCCGCGCCCACCAGCCGCCCCGCCAGCACGGTCTCCTCGAAGTACACCGACACGCGGCCCCCGGCGCCTTCCTCCACGACGTAGCCGGGCGTCATGACGGGGAGGAACGGCCCGGTGGCGCCGTCGAGGTCCGCCAGCAGGTCCAGGCTCCCGGCGAACGCGGCCCGGGCGGCCGCGCCGTCGCCGAGGGAGGCGGCGCGGATCCCCCGCTGGTACGCGGCGGCCGCCAGGACGGCGGGCACGCGGGCGGTGGGAGCGCCGCGGGCGAGCGCGCACGCCTCGTCGAGCGCCCGGTCCGCCGCGTCCCAGGCGCCGCACATCCACAGCAGGACCGACTGCCGGTGGAGGGCGTAGGCCAGCGCGGCCCGGTCCCGGCCCGCCCGGTGGACCGCCACCGCCTCCGCGGCGGCCGACACCGGCCGGGAGCAGTCGCCGAGCCGGATCGCGAGCACGGCCAGGGCGGCGAGGGCCCGCGCCCGCAGCGGGGTCGGCTCCGGGGCGGCGGCGAGCGCCGACTCCAGCCGGTGCCGGCCCTCGGCGAAGTAGCCGCGCTCGGTCCAGAACAGCCGCAGGGCGACCGCCAGCCGCAGCGCCGTCTCCGGGTCGCTCCCGAGGGCCGAGCCGAGCGCGGCGCGCAGGTTGTCGTGGTCGGCCTCCAGCTGCACCGGCGTGCCGCCGGGGACCCCGGCCCCCTGCCCCTGCCCGTGCCCCTGCCCGCGTTCCGACCCGGCCCCGGGCTGCGGCTCGGGCTCGTAGGCCTCGGCGAGCGCCAGGTAGAAGCGGCGGTGCCGCCGTTCGGTCCCCGCCTGCTCCCCGGCCTCGCGCAGCCGCTCCCGCGCGTACTGGCGGATCGTCTCCAGCAGTCGGTAGCGCGCCTCGCCGCCGTGGCGCTCCACGAGGACGAGCGACTTGTCGACAAGGCGGCCGAGGGCGCCCAGCACGCCGTCCGGGTCGCCGTCCTCGCCGCACACCTCCTCGACGCCGGCCAGGGAGAAGCTCCCGGCGAAGACCGCCAGCCGCCGCAGCAGCCGCCGCTCCCCGGGGTCGAGCAGCCGGTGGCTCCACTCCAGGGTCGCCAGCAGGGTCCGCTGCCGCGTCACCGCACGCCTGCCGCCCTGCCCGAGGAGGGTGAGCGCGTCGTCGAGCCGGTCGGCGACCTGCCGCGGCTCCAGGACGCGCACCTGCGCGGCCGCCAGCTCCAGGGCCAGGGGCATCCCGTCCAGCCGGAAGCAGATCTGCGCCACGGCCGCCGCGTTGCCGGGGCCGAGCCGGAAGCCGGGCGCCACCTCCGCCGCCCGCTCCGTGAACAGCCGCACCGACGCGAAGCGGCCGAGCGCGGCCGGGGCCGGCAGCCGGCGCGGGTCCGGCAGTCCGAGCGAGGGCACCCGCCAGGTGCGCTCGCCGTAGGCCCGCAGCGGCTCCCGGCCGGTCGCGAGCACGGTGACCCCCGGGCAGCGGGCCAGGACCTCCGCGACGAGGGCGGCGCACGCGTCGACCAGGTGCTCGCAGTTGTCGAGCACGAGCAGCAGCTCCCGTCCGGCCAGCCGGGCGGCCAGCGCCGCCGCCGTCCCGCCGGACCGCGGCAGGCGGACGCCGAGCACCTCGGCGACCGCGTCCGGGACGAGCCCGGGCTCCGTGAACGCGGCGAGGTCGACGAACCACACGCCGTCGCGGACGGCGCCGGTGCGGCGGGCCGCGACGGCCAGGGCCAGCCGGGTCTTGCCGCAGCCGCCCGGCCCGGTGAGGGTCACCAGCCGGCTCCGGGCCAGCAGCTCCTCCACCTCGGCAGTCTCGCGCTCCCGGCCGACGAAGCTGGTCGTCTGCGCGGGCAGGTTGTGCCGGGGCGCGGGGCCGGGCCCGGGCCCCCCGTCCTCGCTCCCGTCCCCGTTTCGGTTCCCGTCCCCGATCGCGTTCCCGTCCCCGTCCCCGTCCCCGTCCCCGTCCTCGACCGAGCCCGCCAGCAGGGTGCGGTACAGCCGCCGGGTCTGCGGGTCCGGGTCGGACCCGGTGCCGCTGCGGAGCGCGTCGCGCAGCCGCTCGTACACGGCCAGCGCCTCGCGCCGCCGCCCCGCGGCCGCGAGGGTCCGCATCAGGGCCCGGCGGACCGGCTCGTCGAACCCGTCCTCGGCGGCCAGGGCCTCCAGCACCTCGACCGCCTCGGCGGGGCGGCCCTCCCGCTCCAGCGCCCCGGCGAGGCCCGCCCGCAGCCGGGTGCGCCGCACGTCCGCGGCGTCGCGCGCCTCCTGCGTCCACGGCTCGTAGGCGTCCTCGGGGAGCAGCTCGCCCCCGGCCAGGTCGAGCGCGGCGCGGTACTCCGCCGACCCGCCGCCCGCGGACGCGCGCCGGGCCGCCTCCTCCAGGTCGTCGAGGTCGACCCGGACGCCGCCCTCCGGGCCGAGGACGACCGTGTCGTCGCGCAGGACGACCACGTCCCCGGGGGCCCCGGCCGCGGTCAGGGCGCGCCGGGCGGCGTGGAGCACCTGGTGCAGGTTGTTCGCGGCGGCCGCGGGGTCCAGGTCGGGCCACAGCAGGTCGTAGACCCGGTCCCGGTGCAGCCGGTGGCCCGGGGCCAGGGCCAGCAGCTTCAGCAGGGTCCTGGCCTTGCGCAGCCGCCACTCCCCGGCGGCGACGGGGCGGTCCCCGACCACCACCCGGAAGCCGCCGAACAGGCTGATGCGGACGTTGTCGGACATATCTGCCCCCACCGCACCCTACCGGCGGCCCGGAGCCCCGTCCACGGCACGCGGGCCCCGGTGCCCGTCCCCGGTGCGCCCCGGCCCGGCCGCCGCGCACCGGGGACGGGCGCCGGGTCAGGTGAGCGACGGGTCGAGCAGCCGCACGGTGCCCCGGTCCGCGTCCAGGCGGGCCCGCACCCCGATCGGGAAGGTCCGCATGGGCACCCCGTGGCCGACGTCGGCCCCGGCCAGGACGGGCACCCCGAGGTCCCCGAGGCGGTCGCGGAGCAGCTCCTCCACCTCCTCCGGGGCGCCGCAGCGGGTGAAGGTCCCGCAGACGATCCCGGCCACGCCGTCGAGGTACCCCGAGCGGCGCAGCTGGGTGAGGATGCGGTCCAGCCGGTAGACCTCCTCGTCCACGTCCTCCAGCAGGAGGACCGCGCCCCGCGCGGGCCGGGAGGTCGCCGACCCGAGCGAGGAGGCCAGCAGGGTGGCGGTGCCGCCCGCGGTGACGCCCTCCGCCGTGCCGGGCACCAGGGCCCGGGCACCGGGGAAGGCCAGCTCCCGCACCGAGGCCGGGTCGGTGAGCAGCCGCGCCAGGTGCCCGAAGGCCGGGCTGTCCGGGTGGAAGCCGTCGCAGGCGGGCATGGGCGCGAACAGCGACGCCCAGCCGAGTCTCACCGCGACGGCCTCCAGCAGCGCGGTGACGTCGGAGTACCCGACGACCGCGCGCGGCGCCGGGGCGCCGACGCGCTCCCAGTCGACCAGCTCCAGGGTGCGCTGGGCGCCGTACCCGCCGCAGGCGAGCAGGACGGCCCGGTAGGACGGGTCGGTCAGCGCCCGGGTGAGGTCGGCGGCCCGCAGCGCGTCGGAGCCCGCGAGGTACGCGCCGCCCGCCCGGGCGGAGGGCAGGACGTCGGGCTCCAGGCCCAGGCCGCGCAGCGCGGCCAGCCCCCGGTCGAGGGCGGCCTGGTCGGGCGGCCCGCTGGCGGCGGCGACGGCGACGCGGTCGCCGGGGCGCAGCGCCGGGGGCCGCAGCAGGGACTCAGCCACGGCCGTCCTCCGCCCCGGGTGCCTGCGCCGCGCCCCCCGGCGCGCCGGCCGTCCCCGCCCCGCCCGCCGGCGTGTCCGCCGCCGCGTCCACCAGGTGGCAGGCGGCCTGCCGCCCGGCGCCCGGGTCCGCCGTGAGCACCGGCAGCTCCCGCACCGTGCACCCCGCGGCCTCCCGGCCCGGTCCGTCCAGCGCCGCCCACGCTGGGCAGCGGGGGTGGAAGCGGCAGCCCGCGGGGACCGCGGTCGGGTCGGGCGCCTCGCCGGTGAGGACGGTGGGCCGCCGGCCGCGGTCGGGCCCGGGCAGCACGGAGAGCAGCGCCCTGGTGTAGGGGTGCACCGGCCGCAGCAGCACGTCCTCGACGGTGCCGACCTCGACGATCCGGCCGAGGTACATCACCGCCACCCGGTCGGCGATGTTCCAGGCCAGGCCGAGGTCGTGGCTGACGACCAGCGCGGAGAGCCCCAGCTCGTCGCGGAGCCGCAGGACCAGCTGCAGGATCTCGCCGCGCACCGAGGCGTCGAGGGAGGCCACCGGCTCGTCGGCGACGACGACGGCCGGGTCCAGGGCGAGCGCCCCGGCGATCACCACGCGCTGCTGCTGGCCGCCGGAGAGCTGGTGCGGGTAGCGGGCGAGGAAGTCCTCCGGGGGGCGCAGCCCGGCCCGGGAGAGCGCCGAGCGCACCCGCTCCTCCAGCCCCTCCTTCAGCCCGTGCAGGCGGGGGCCCTCGGCGACCGCGTCGAACACGGTCTGCCGGGGGTTGAGGGCGCCGCCCGGGTCCTGGAGGACCAGCTGGGTGTGGCGGCGGTACGCCTTGAGGGCGGAGCCGGTGTACCGCAGGGGCGTGCCCCGGTACAGCACCTCGCCGGAGGTGGGCCGGGTCAGGCCCACCAGGGCGCGGGCCAGGGTGCTCTTGCCGCAGCCCGACTCGCCGATCAGGGCCAGGATCTCGCCCTGCTCCAGCCGCAGGTCGACGCCGTCCACGGCCCGGGCGGGGCCGCGGCCGCCGCGCGGCGGGTGCACGACCGTCAGGCCGCGGACCTCCAGGGCCGCCGGTGCGGCCTCCGCCGGGCCGGCGGAGGCCGTCGGCCCGGCGGCGGATGCGGGTGCCGATGCGCTCATGACTGTCCTCCTGCTGACGTCCCGGCGGCCGGCTGCGGCGCGGCCTGCTCCTCGGCCTGCTCCCCGGCCCGCTCCCCGGTCGCGTCCGCGCCGCCGGGCTCGGCCGGCACCGCGTCCGCGCCGTCCGCGGGCCGTTCCGCGGCGCCGTCCCGCAGCGCCCCGTCCGGCAGCACCCCGTCCGGGAGCACCCGCAGGCAGGCCGCGTCCCGTCCCGGACCGGCGGGCCACAGCTGCACCGCGCCGGTGCGGCAGTCCGCGTCCGCCTCCGGGCACCGCGGCGCGAAGGCGCAGCCCGCGCCCAGCTGCGCCTGGTTGGGCGGGTCGCCGGGCAGCCCCGAGGGGGCGCGGCGGGAGGCCGGGTCCCCGATCACGGGGAACGCCCCGGCCAGTGCCCGGGTGTAGGGGTGCCGGGGGTCGGTGAGCAGCTGCGCCGACGGCCCGGTCTCGACGAGCTGCCCGGCGTACATCACCGCGAGCCGGTCGCACATCTGCGCCAGCACCGACAGGTCGTGGCTGATCATCAGGACGGCGATCCGCTCCTCCTTCACCAGGTCGGCCAGGAGCTGCAGGATCTGCGCCTGGACCATGACGTCCAGGGCCGTGGTGGGCTCGTCCGCGATGATCAGGTCGGGGCGGCAGGCCAGCGCCATCGCGATCATGATCCGCTGCCGCTGGCCGCCGGAGAACTCGTGCGGGTAGCCGTCGAGCCGCCGCACGGGCACGCCGACGCTCTCCAGGAGCTCCCCGGCCCGGCGGCGGGCCTCGCGCCGGGTCGCCCCCTCGTGCAGCACGATCGGCTCGCAGATCTGGTCGCCGACGGTGCGGACCGGGTTGAGCGCGCTGAGCGCGCCCTGGAAGACGACCGACGCGCCGGCCCAGCGGACCGCCCGCACCCGGCTCCACTTCGCGGTGAGCAGGTCCTCGCCCTCCCACCGCACCTGCCCCTCCACGCGGGTGCCGGCGGGCAGCAGCCGCAGCAGGCTCAGCGCGAGGGTCGACTTGCCCGAGCCGGACTCGCCGGCCAGGCCGAGCGTCTCGCCGCGGTCCAGCGTGAGGTCCACGCCGCGCACGGCGGGCACCTCGCGGCCGCCGCTGCGGTAGGAGACACCGAGGCCGCGCACCTCCAGCAGGGTCATGACGCCCCTCCCGTCCGGGGGTTGAGCAGGTGTTCCACGGTGCGCCCGGTGAGGGTGAAGCCCAGCACCACGAGCAGGATGGCCGTGCCGGGCGCCATCAGGTACCACCACGCGCCGTAGGTGACCGCGCCCTGGGAGAGGGCCGCGCTGAGCATGGAGCCCCAGGTGACGTCGGTGGGGTCGCCGAGGCCGAGGAAGGTCAGGGTCGCCTCGGACAGGATCGCCGAGGCCACGGTGAGCGTCGCGGAGACCAGGATGATCGGCGTGACGTTCGGCAGGATGTGACGGAACATCACCTGGGCCTCGCCCGCGCCCAGGGCCCGCGCCCGCTCGACGAACGGCCGCGCCCCGACCGCGATGGTCTGGGCCCGCACCAGGCGGGCGGTGGCGCTCCACGAGGTGACCGCGATCGCGATCGTGATCGACACCGGGCCCTGCCCGATCACCGCCGCCAGCGAGATCGCCAGCGGCAGGCTCGGCAGCGCGATGAACCAGTCGGTGACGTGCATCAGCGCCCGGCCGAGCCGCCCGCCGTAGTGCCCGGCGACCAGGCCGACCGCGCTGCCCAGCAGCACGGTGAGCACGGTCGCCACGCAGCCGACGGCCAGCGAGGAGCGGGCGCCCCAGACGGTGAGCAGCAGCACGGACCGCCCCGCGTGGTCGGTGCCCAGCGGGTACGCGCCGCTCGGCGGGGCCAGCAGCGGCCCGTCGACGCGGGTGACGTCCAGCTGGCCGTCGCCGATGTACAGGGGCGCGGTCAGCGCCAGCAGGGCGGCCAGCACCAGGATGCCCAGGCCCGCGGCGCCGGCGCGCCGGGCCAGGTAGGCGCGGGCGAAGCGGCGCAGCGCGGCGGCGCGCGGCGGCCGGTACGCGGGGGCGGGGCCCGGGGCGCCGTCCGCCCGGAGGCCGTCCGCCGGTGCGCCGTCGGCCCGGGTGCCGTCGGCCCGGGTCCCGTCCGCCCGGGTGCCGGGGGCCGTCACTGGGCACGCACCCGGGGGTCGAGGAAGCGGTACACCACGTCCGCCAGCAGGTTCATGAGGATCACCGAGGCACTGAAGACGATGAAGGTGCCCTGCAGCAGCGGCAGGTCCGGGACCTGCAGGGCCTGGTAGGTGAGGAAGCCGAGGCCGGGCCAGGAGTAGACGGTCTCCACCGTGATGGCGCCGCCCACGACCGTCCCGAGCTGCAGGAAGATCACGGTGACCGACGGCAGCAGCGCGTTGGGCGCCGCGTGGCGGTTGCGGACCTGGCTGTCCATCAGCCCCTTGGCGCGGGCCGTCAGCAGGTAGGGGTTGCCCAGCTCGTCGATGACGGACGAGCGCATGACGGTCACGTACTGGGCGAAGACGACCAGCACCATCGTCAGGCAGGGCAGCACCAGGTGGTGCGCCACGTCCAGGACGTGGCCGAAGCCGCTGGGACTGTAGGCGTCGCTCATGCCGCCGGCCGGGAAGAGGCTGGGGATCGGCCCCAGGCCGGTGCTGAGGACGACCAGCAGGATCATGGCCAGCCAGAACGTGGGGACCGACCAGAGCGTCAGCGAGATCCCCGAGGTCAGCCGGTCGAACCGGCTGCCGTGCCGCCAGCCGCTGTGCACGCCCAGCCACAGGCCGAGCACGACGGAGAGCAGGGTCGCGGTGCCGGTCAGCAGCAGGGTCGGCCACAGCCGCTCCCCGATCAGGGAGGCCACCGGCTGCTGGAACTGCCAGGAGTCGCCGAGCCTCCCCTGGAGGGTGTCCCCGACGAAGGAGAGGAACCGGTGCCACACCGGCTGGTCCAGGCCCAGCTGGTGGCGCAGGTGCTCCATCTGGGCGGCGCTGGTGGGGCGGCCCCGGGTCAGCGACTGCACCGGGTTGGCCGGCATCAGGCTGAACAGCACGAAGCCGATGACCAGGGTCACGGCGAAGCTGACCAGCGCGGCCGCCACCTTGGAGGCGAGGTAGCGCAGGAACGGTGCGGGGGACCGCCCCGGGCGGGAGGAGCCGGCCGGCTCCTCCCGCCCCGGGAGGGCGACCGCGTCGAGCAGGTCGCTCACGGGGTCACTCCCGGTCGTCCGAGGCGGAGCGGCGCCGCATCGCGAGGACGGCCACGCCGGCCGCCACGAGCACGGCCACCAGGCCGCCGCCGATCAGCGCCGCATTGCTGCCGGAGCCGTCCTTCGCGCCCTTCGCGGGCGGGGCGGCGGTGATGTAGTTCCAGAAGGTGGTCTGCGACGGGTACAGCCCCGCCGCGTCCGCCTTGCCGGTCACCAGGTTCTGCACGGTGTCGGTGCGCACGGCGTCCAGGCCGTTCGCGTAGAACAGCATGATGTCGCTGTTCGCCTTGTAGAGGATGTCCTGCATCTTCCCGATGACCTGCGCCCGCTCGCCCTGGTCGAAGGTCGTGACCTGCTGCTCGAACAGCTTGTCGTACTCCGGGTCGCAGAAGAAGGCGTCGGTGCTGCCGCCGTTGCCCTGGTCGTCGGGGAGCGCGTCGCAGGTCTGGATGCCCAGCAGGTACGTCGGGTCGGGGCCGGTGCTCCAGCTGTCCATGAGCATGTCCCAGTCGCCCTTGGCCAGGTCGTCGTTGAGCTTGCTCATCGACAGCGCCTGGATGTCGACCTTGACGCCGATGTCCTTCAGCCACCCCGCCAGGTAGGCGCTCGCCTGGGTGTCGCGCGGCCGGTCGGAGTGGATGCCCAGGCGCAGCACCAGCGGCCTGCCGGTCTTCGGGTCGGTCCGCACGCCGTCCCCGCCGCGCTTGTACCCGGCGTCGTCCAGCAGCTTGTTCGCCTTCGCCGGGTCGTGCTCGGCCTTGCCCCCGGCCGGGCTCCACGCCCACTGCGGCCAGGCGGGCGGCAGGTAGCCGGCGCCCGGCTTGCCGAGGCCGTCGATGACCTTGGCGACCAGGGTGTCCCGGTCGACCGCCAGGGCGATGGCGCTGCGCACGGCCGTGTCGCCCAGCGCCGGGCTGCCGGTGCCGAGCTTCTTCCCGGACTTCGTCCGGGCGCCCGCGTTGAGCTCGACGCCGAACCAGCGGTTGCCGACCTCCTGGAAGGCCTTGACGTCCTTGTCGCCCTTCAGGGCCTTGTACTGGGCGGCCTCGATGTTGTTGACGTAGTCGAGCTGGCCGCTGCGCAGGGCGGCGACCGCCGCGTCCGGGCTCTTGAAGCTCTGCTCGACCAGCCGGTCGAACTTCGGCGCGCCGAGCACGAAGTCCTTGTTGGCGGTGAACTTCGCGTACTGCTCGGTCCTGAAGTCGGTGAGCGTCCACGGCCCGTACCCGACCAGCGGGAAGGTGTCGTTCTTGAAGGACTTGAGGTCGCCGGTGTGCTGCTCCCACACGTGCTTGGGCACGATCGGGATGCCGCTGACCGGTATGGAGACGTAGGGGACGTTCGACTGCGGCTTCTTGGTCCTGATCACCAGCGTGGTGGCGTCCGGGGCGGTGACCTTCTCGAAGTTGGCGACGAGCGAGCCGTTGGCGGTGGCAGCCGTCTCGTCCGTCATGATCAGGTTGAGCGTCCAGGCGGCGTCCTCGGCCGTGATCGGCTTGCCGTCGCTCCACTTCAGGCCGCTGCGGAGGGTGTACGTCCAGGTGAGCTTGTCGTCCGACGGCTTCCAGGAGGTCGCCAGGTACGGGCCCGGGGTGCCGTCGGGCTGCAGCGAGTTCAGCGTCGGGTAGACCGAGCCGAAGATGTCCAGCGCGCCGTTGAAGTAGGCGAGGAACGGGTTGAGCGTGTCCACCCCGGAGAAGGACATCGCGGCGCGCAGCGTCGTCGGCTGGTCGGCGGCGGCCGCCGCGGGCGCCCCGGCGACACCGGCGGAGCCCGCGAGGGCGAGCGCGGCGAGGGCGGCGGCGGCGCGGGAGGCCCGGTTGCGGGTCCGGGCGGTGCCCGGTCTGGCGGAGGGGGTGCTGCGGTCGGCGTCGGTCGTCACGGAGGCTGCTCCTCGTGTCTCGGGGAAGGGTGCCGCAGGGAAGGGGTCTCGCAGGGGTGTCGCAGGGAGGGGCTGTCGCAGGGAAGGGGTCTCGGGGCGGAAGGGGGACCGCAGGCGGAGGGGCCCGCCGGCGGGGAGGGGGTCAGGCGGGGTCGCGCGGGTCGGTCCGCAGGTAGCGGTCGAGGACCGCCGCGCCGAAGGAGAGGCTCGCGAGCGGCACGTGCTCGTCGACGCCGTGGACGTAGTCCCACACCGGGAAGCCCGGCGGGGTGCTGCCCGGCGCGAAGCCGTAGCAGGCGATGCCGAGCCGGGCGAACGCCTTGGCGTCGGTGCCGCCCGACATGCAGTACGGCAGGACCAGCGCCTCCGGGTCGGCGGCGCGCAGCGCCCGCGCCATCGCCGCGAACTCCGGGGAGCGGTGGTCGGCCGAGACGGGCGCGGTGAAGCTCGCGAAGGAGCGGTCCACGCCCTCCTCGCGCAGCACCGCGTCGACCGCGGCGAAGAAGGCGTCCTCGGCGCCGGGCAGGATGCGCCCGTCCACGCCCGCCGTCGCCTCGCCCGGGATGACGTTGTGCTTGTAGCCGGCCTGCAGCATCGTCGGGTTGAGGGTGTTGGACAGGGTCGCCTCCACCAGGGAGGCCGCCTCGCCGAGCGCGCCGAGGAACGCCGGGTCGGCGGGGTCGGCCGCGAGGCCCAGCCGCTCGCCCAGGCCCTCCAGGAGCGCCGTGACCACCGGCGTCGGGTGCACGGGCCAGTCGAGCGAGGAGAGCCGGTGGACCGCCCGGACCAGCCGGGCCACCGCGTTGTCCGGGTTGGCGCGCGAGCCGTGCCCGGCCGTCCCGCGGGCGGTCAGCGTCATCCAGGCGCTGCCCCGCTCGCCCGCCGCGACCGGGTACAGCCGGCCGCCGTCCGGCAGGTGCACGGTGAAGCCGCCGGACTCGCCGATCGCGGTGGCGACGCCCTCGAACAGCTCCGGGTGCTCCTCCACGAGGAAGCCCGCCCCGTACGCGCCGGTGTCCTCCTCGTCGGCGACGAACGCGAGGACGACGTCGCGCGGCGGCCGGTACCCGTCACGGGCGAAGCCCCGGGCGACGGCCAGCATCATCGCGTCCATGTCCTTCATGTCCAGGGCGCCGCGGCCCCAGACCGCGCCGTCGCGCACCTCGCCCGCGAACGGGTCGAAGGACCAGTCGGCGGCCTGCGCGGGCACCACGTCCAGGTGGCCGTGGACCAGCAGGGCGGGGGCGGCCGGGTCGGTGCCGGGGATGCGGACCACGGTGCTGGCCCGGCCCGGCGCCGACTCCAGGACGACGGGGTCGAGGCCGGCCTCCGCCAGGGTCTCCGCCACCCACTCGGCCGCCGCGCGCTCCCCGCGCGAGTCGCCGCCGCCGAAGTTGGTGGTGTCGAACCGGATGAGGCGCGAGCAGAGCTCCGCCGCGTCCTCGCCGAGCAGGTCGGCGGCCTCCCGGGGTGTCTCCCGGGGCGTCTCCTGCGGTGCGGTGCCGGTGCTCATCGGCCCTCCTCCTCCGTGTCCCTGCCGCCGTCGCCGGCAGCCCCGTCACTGGCAGCCCCGTCGTCGGCAGCGCCGTCACCGGCCGGGTCGCCACCGGCAGCGCCGCCACCGGCCGCGGAGCCGCCGTGCGGCGGGCCGTAGTGCGCCGGGCCGCCGTGCGGCGGGCCGTCCGGTGCGTGACGGGCCGCCAGCGCCCGGTGCACCTCGGCCCGGCGGCGCTCGCGGCGGGACGCGCCCTTGGCCCCGGCGGCGGCGAGCACCGACAGCAGGTGCCCCACCGCGGTGACGGCGGCCGGCGAGGGCAGCGGCTCCCCGTCGGGGCCCGCCACCGCCAGCACGTGCGCCGCGTACTCGGCCAGCGGGCCGTCCGGGTCGTCGGTCACCGCGACCACGGTCGCGCCCAGGGCGTGGAACTCCCGGGCCGCCCGCACCGCCAGGTCGCCGTGCGGACGCAGCGCGAAGACCACCAGCACGTCACGGACGTGCGCGTCGCACAGGGCGTCGGCGGCCGGTCCCGCGCCGGGCTGCACCAGCGTCACGTCCCGCAGCGACGCCGCCAGGGCGTCCGCAAACAGCACGGCGTGGCCGAAGCACCCCAGGTCGCCCAGGACCCAGCGCCGCCGGCCCGCCAGGACCGCCTCCGCGGCCAGCTCCAGCGCGCCGCCCGACTGCAGCGCGTCCAGGACGGCGCCCAGGTTCTCCCGCTCCCTGGCCACGGCGCGGCGCAGCCCGGTGCGCCCGGTCCCCGCGCCCTCCCGTTCGGTGAAGCGCAGGTCCGGGGCGGCCAGCCGGAGACCGGTCTCCTGCCGGGAGCGCAGCCGCAGGTCGTCGGTGTCCGTGAACCCCGCCGTGGCCAGCAGCCGCTCCAGGTCCGCCGCCGTCGCGGACGCGCTGCGCAGCAGCCGGGCGGGGCGCTCCTCCAGCGACGCGGGGTAGTCCGCCGCGATGGCGGCGAACAGGCGCGCACCGGCCTGGCCGCAGACGCCGGCGGCGTCCCGCAGGTGGGTCAGGACGGGGGTGGGGGCGAGTGGGGGCCGCATGGAGGTGCCCTTCGGTCGGATCGGCACGGGGCTGCAGGGGTGGCGTGTACCGTCAGTTAACGGCTCCGGCGGATTGCTTGATCTAAAAGTTGGGCGAGTATTACTGTCGGCATATGACCTCGTCAAGGGATCACCAGCTCCCGCCCACTTCCGAGGACGACGGGCCGTCACCCTCCGCACCGCGGTCCTCCGACGGACCGTCGACCGGCGGCACCCACGCGGTCGACGCGCCGTCACCCGCCCTTCCGGAGCGCACCGCTCCGGGGCCCGGCCCCGGTCCCGCCGAGCCCGATCCCGTCGAGCCCGGTCCCGCCGGTCCCGCCGCCGAGCTGCCCGTGCCGGCCGCCGACCGCGCCGCCGCCGAGGCGGGGCGCGCGGTCGCCCGGATCCGGCGGGGCGCCGGGCTCACCCTGAGCGCGGTCGCGGCCGCCTCCGGCCTGTCCACCGCGTACATCTCGCAGATCGAGTCCGGCACGGCCAACCCCACCGTCCGCACCCTCGCCCAGGTCGCCGAGGCCCTCGGCGCCTCCCTGGGCGACCTGTTCGCGCCGGGCGCCGAGGAGCGGCCCGGACCGGGCTTCGCCCCCCGCTTCGCCGCCGTCCCGCCCCTGGCCCGCACCCCCGGCCACCGGGCGGTCTGGGACCTCACCGCGCACGGCTCCGAGGCCCTGTCCCTGCGGCTCGTCCACGCCGACCCCGGCGACCACGGCGAGCCCGTCCGGCACGCGGGGGAGGAGGCGGTCGTCGTGGTCGCCGGCCGCTGCCGGCTGCACGTCGGCGACACCGCGCGGACCCTCGGACCCGGCGACGCCTGCCACTTCGACGCGGGTGCCGAGCACCGCGTCACCGACGCCACCGACGACCTGCTGCTGCTGGCCGTCCTCACCGGGAAGCAGGAACCATGACCCCGACGGGCACCGCCCCGCCGCCCCCCCCCCCCGCCGGGGCCCCCGACGCATCCCACGCCTCCGAGGGCCCCGACGCCCCCGAGGCCCCCGACGGCCACGAGGCCCCCCACGCCGGCCCGGACGCCGCCGGCGCCGCCCTCGCCGAGGCCGCCGGCCCCGACCGCGCCCCCGAGGTCTGGCCGCTCACCGCCCGCACCGTGGACGGCGTCCTCCACGTCGGCGGCGTCGCCCTGCCCGACCTCGCCGCCGCCTGCGGCACCCCCCTCTACGTCGTCGACGAGGCGGACTTCCGTGCCCGCGCCCGCGAGTGGCGCGCCTGCGGCGCCGACCGCGTGCACTACGCCTCCAAGGCCTTCCTCTGCGCCGAGGCGGTCCGCTGGGTCGACTCCGAGGGCCTGCACCTGGACGTGTGCAGCGGCGGCGAGCTGCGCCTCGCCCTGGACGCGGGCTTCGACCCGGCGCGCATCGTGCTGCACGGCAACAACAAGGCGCCCGAGGAGCTCCGGGCCGCGGTCGCCGCCGGCGTCGGCACGGTCGTCGTCGACTGCCTGGAGGAGATCGACCGGCTCGCCGCCCTCGCCCGGGCCGCCGGCCGCGTGCAGGACGTCCACGTCCGCATCGCGCCCGGCGTCACCGCCGCCACCCACGCCTACATGGCCACCGGCGGCGACGACGTCAAGTTCGGCTTCCCCGTCACCGGCGGCCGCGCCGAGCGGGCCGTCCTCGCCGTCGCCGCCGCCGGGTCGCTGCGGCCGGCCGGCCTCCACGCCCACCTCGGCTCGCAGCTCCTCGACGCCGCCGGACTGCGCCTGTCCGCCCGCCGCGTCGCCGCGTTCGCCCGCACCCTCGCCGAGCGCCACGGCGTCCGCGTGCGGGAGCTGGACCTCGGCGGCGGCGCGGGCATCGCCTACCTCCCCGGCGAACGCCGCCTGCCCGCCGCCGAGTTCGCCGCCGCGCTCCGGTCCGGGATCGCCGACGTCCTCGACCCGGCCGGGACGGCCCTGGCCGTCGAGCCGGGCAGGTCGCTCATCGGCACCGCCGGGGTCACCCTGTACCGGGTCGGCGCCGTCAAGGACGGTGTCCGGCGCCGCTTCGTCTCCGTGGACGGCGGCATGAGCGACGCCCTGCGCCCCGCGCTGTACCAGGCCCGGTACACCGCCTGGAGCGCCGGGCGGGGCCTGCAGGGCCCGCCGGTGCACAGCGTCGTCGTCGGCCGCCACTGCGAGAGCGGCGACGTGGTGGTGCCCGACATCGCCCTCCCCGCCGACCTCGCCGCCGGGGACCTGCTGGCGGTGCCCGCCACCGGTGCGTACCACCACGTCATGGCCAGCAACTACAACTTCCAGCCCCGCCCCGCCGTGGTCTCCGTCCGCGACGGGCGGGCCCGCCTGATGGTCCGTCGGGAGACCCCCGAGGACCTGGCGCGGCGCGACGCGGGCGGCGCGGAGATCGACCTGGAGAGGGCGGCACGATGAGCAGCGAGCAGCACGACGGCGGCGCACGGGGTTCCGCCGCACAGAGCCCTGCCGCACAGGGCCCGGCCGCACAGGACCCCGCCCCGCGGGGCGGCGCCCGGCCCTCACCGGTCACCGCCGCGCACGTGGCCGCCGGCTCCGGCAGCAGCAGCTGGCCGTCCGGCGCGGGCGAGGAGGCGTGGTGGTGCGCCTCCGACCCGAGCACCGCCACCGTCCGCCTGCGCCGCGCCCTGCCCGGCGGCGCCGCGCAGGACGTCCTCGGCGGCACCTGGTCCGTGCGCAACCGCTCCCTCGGCTACGGCGGCCGCCCCTACCTCGTCGCCCCCGACCCGGACGCCGGCCACCTCCTGGTCTTCACCCACCACGGCGACCAGCGCCTCTACCGCACCCGCGTCCCGGCCCTGCGCCCCGGCGGACCGGCGGAGGCGGCGGACGAGCCGGTCCCCCTCACCCCGCCCGACGAGGACGGCACCGAGACCTGCTACGCCGACCCGGTCGCCGCCCCCGGCGGCGGGGAGGTCTGGTGCGTCCGCGAGACCACCCGCGCCGCCACCGGGCCCGACGACGCCGACCCGGCGCCCCGCACCGCCCGCGCGATCGTCGCGGTGCCGCTCGACGGCTCCGCCGCCCACGACCCCGCCCGGGTGCGGGTGGTGGCCCGCTCCCACCACTTCCTCTCCGGCGTGCGGATCAGCCCCGACGGCACCCGGCTCGCCTGGATCGGCTGGGACCACCCCCGCATGCCCTGGGACGAGACCCGGCTCGTCGTCGCCCGCCTGGAGGACGGCACCGCCGTGGAGCAGGCCGAGGTCCTCGGCGGCCCCGGCGTGTCCGTGCCGCAGGCCGAGTGGCGCGACGCCGACTCCCTCTACGCGATGGCCGACCCCGACGGCTGGTGGAACCTGCACCGCGTCGACCTGCACCCGGACGGCACGGCGACCGCCGCCTGCGTCCTGCCCATGGAGCGGGAGTGCGCGGACGCCCTCTGGCGCGTCGGCGCCACCTTCTTCGCCGTCACGCCGCGCGGCGTGGTGCTGCGCCACCGCGACGGCGACGAGCAGCTCGCCCTGTGGGAGCCGGGGAGCGGCACCCTCACCGCCCTGGCCGACGGCTGGACCGAGTTCGGCTCCGACCTGTGGGCCCGCGACGGGCACGCCCTGGTCCTGGCCGGGGCCGCCGACCGCTCCACCGCCCTGCTGCGCGTCCCGCTGCCGCCGCCCGGCGGGCCCGTCGAGCCGCCGCTGCGCTGCGTCCCGGCCGAGCCCGACCCGTACGCGGCCGTGCGCCCCGTCGGCGAGCGGCGCACGGCGACGGCCGCCGACGGGCAGCGGGTGCACTACGTGTACTGGGCGCCCACCGGCCCCGACCCGCGCGGCACGGACGCCGGGGAGGGCCAGGCGCCGCCGCTGCTGGTCCACGTGCACGGCGGGCCCACCAGCTCCACCTCGGTCACCCCCGACACCGAGACGGCCTTCTTCACCTCCCGCGGCTTCGCCGTGGCGAGCGTCGACTACGGCGGCTCCACCGGCTACGGGCGCGCCTACCGCGAGCGGCTGCGGCACTCCTGGGGCGTGGTGGACGTGCAGGACAGCGTCACCGCCGCCGCCGACCTGGCCCGCCTCGGCCTCGCCGACCCGGCCCGCACGGCGGTCCGCGGCGGTTCGGCGGGCGGCTGGACGGCGCTCGCCTGCCTGTCCTCCACCGACGCCTTCTGCTGCGGCGCCGTCTACTACCCGATCAGCGACCCGGCGCGGTGGTCCGGCGGCGAGACCCACGACTTCGAGTCCCGCTACGTCGAGGGCCTGGTCGGCGAGCTGCCGCGCGACCGGGAGCGGTACGACCGCGTCTCCCCGCTGGGCAACGCCGGCCGCATCACCCGGCCGCTGGTCATGCTCCAGGGCGCGGACGACTTCATCTGCCGCCCCGACCAGGCCGAGCGGATCGTGGCGGCGGTGGCCGCGCGCGGGCTGTGGCACCGGTACCTCGTCTTCGAGGGCGAGGGGCACGGCTTCCGGCGGGCGTCCAGCGTCGCCGCCTCCCTGGAGGCCGAACTGGAGCTGTACGCGCACGCCATGGGCCACGCCGCGGAGGGCCCCCGGGAGCCCGCGGCGGCCGGGGGAGCCGCGGCCGGCTGACCCGCCCCGGCGGCCGGGCCCGCGGGGGCGGGTCCGGCCGCCGCACCCGCGGGCCCTGCCGTCCGCGGGCACGCCGCGGCGGGCGTGCCGGTCCTCCCGGACCCGCACGCCCGCCGCGGCCGGCGCCGTCAGGCGACCAGCGCCAGCCACGTCGGCTTCTGCACGGTGGCGTCGGCGGGCAGCCCCTGCGCGACCTGGTAGGAGACCACCGCGTCCCGGGTCGCCGGTCCGAAGCCGCCGTCCACGGTCAGCGACGCGCCGTGGGCGTCCAGCCCGGTCTGGGCGGCCTTGACGGTGCTGCCCGACGCGCCCTCGCCGACCGTCGACACCAGGGCCTGCCAGGTGCGCGGGCCCACCACGCCGTCGGCGGACAGGCCCTGCGCGCTCTGGAAGGAGACGACGGCGGAGCGGGTGCCCGGCCCGAAGTCGCCGTCCACGGTCAGCGACGCGCCGTGCGCGTTGAGCAGGTGCTGCACCATGCTCACCCGGTAGCCCGTCTGCCCCTGCTGCACGGTGGGCCAGGACAGGGCCGGCGGCGCGGCGGGGGTCCCCCCGGTCCCGGCGGCGAAGGCGGCGAGGTCGGCGGCGGTGCCGTTGAAGACGTCCTGGTCCCCGGGGAGGACGCCGGAGTCCGCGTACTGCCAGATGTGCTGGCCCGTCCAGCCGGCCGGCAGCGGCGCGGGGGAGCCGTTGTAGTTGGCGACGAAGAGCGGGTCGGCGGCGGCCGAGGGGGAGTTGCCGGTGCAGGTGGTCCACCAGTCGGTGGTGGTGTACAGGCTCGGCGTGCGGCCGGTCCGGGCCTTCACCTCGTTGCCGAAGTCGGCGATCCAGGCGGTCATCGCGGCCTGGCTGAGGCCGAAGCAGGTCGGTCCGTAGGGGTTGTACTCGATGTCGAGCAGCGGCGGGAGGGTCCGCCCGTCGGCGGTCCAGGTGCCGCCGTGGTCGACGAAGAAGTCCGCCTGCGCCTTGCCGCCGGAGCGGTCCGGCAGGGCGAAGTGGTAGGCGCCGCGGATCAGCCCGGCCGAGGCCGAGCCGTTGTACTGCTGGGAGAAGGTGGGGCTCTGGTACGTGACGCCCTCGGTCGCCTTCACGTACGCGAACGAGGCGCCCTTGGCGGCGGCAGCCGCCCAGTCCACGCTGCCCTCGTAGCTCGCCACGTCCACGCCCAGCGGCCGCGCGCCCGCCGGGAGCGCCGCCGCGAGGGCCGGCGTGGCCGTCGCGGTCGACGTGCCGGTGGGGGCGGTGGGGGCGGCGGCGCGGTCGTGGGCGCGGCCGCGGAGGGTCGAGCCGAGGTGGTCCGCGTCCGGGTGGCTGATCGGCGCGGGCGCCGGCCTGCCCAGGGCGGCGGCGGGGGAGCCCAGCGCGGTGGCGCCGAGCGGCAGGACGGCGGCGGCGAGCACGGCCGCGAACCGCAGGCGCGGCGACGGCGGCAGGGGGTGCGGCATCGGGTGTCCTCCTGGGAAGGCCGCGGTGCCGGAGGGGGGAGGCCTCCGGAGGGGCTGGAGAACAGTAGTGCGGAAATTGACCGTGAGGGCAAGGGCTCGGTCGAAAAGTTTCGTCGACTCCCTGGTGCGGGACCGTGGCGCGCGACCACCGGGTCATCCTCGCCGGACGGTCCGTCAGTTCGGTTTCCGCACTGGTGGGAAAGGTCGTCGCTCCCGGCTTTGACCCGCCGGCGCGGCCGGGGGGCGGCCGTCGCAGCACGACGGCGCCCGTTTTCCCTTCGGGTGCGAAGGAAGAAAGTTTGTGACGGAGGCCTTGCCGGGGACACCCCGGATCGCGACACTCGTGCCCCGTCGGCCGCGTCCTCGCCGCCGGCGGCGCCGGCCGCACGCCCGGCGCCCCCACGCCCACCGGAGGTCGTCGATGCCGTCGATGCGCCCGCTCCGCCGCACCACCGCCCCCGGCACCACTCCCCGCACCGCCCGCACCCCCGCCCGCGGACGCCTGCGTTCCGGCCGCCTCCTCGCCGCCGCCGCGGCGGCCTGCTGCCTGCTCGCCGGCACCGCCGCCACCGCCCAGGCCGCACCGGCCCCCGTCCCCCTCACCTCGTCCTCCTGCCCCTCCGTCATGGTCCAGGGCGAGAACGACGGCTGCGTCACCGAGCTCCAGAACCTGCTGGACACGCACGGCTCCAGCATCGCCGTCGACGGCGACTTCGGCCCCACCACCCTCACCGCCGTCAAGAGCTTCCAGTCCGCCGTCGGCCTCACCGTCGACGGCCAGGTCGGACCGTCCACCAAGAGCGCCCTCTACGCCTCGCCGCTCACCGCCGTCCGGCTCACCTCGCCGCACTGCGCCGTCGTCGTCCGGCAGGGCGAGCACGACGGCTGCACCACCGAGCTCCAGCGGCTCCTGAACCAGCACGGCGCGTCCCTCACCGTCGACGCCGACTTCGGACCCGCCACCCTCGCCGCGGTCAAGGCGTACCAGTCCTCCGCCGGGCTGCCCGCCACCGGCGACGTCGACGCCGCCACCAAGGCCGCCCTGTACGGGCAGCCGGTGCCGCCCGCCCCCGTCGACCAGGGCGCCGGCCGCTACGCCGCCGTCGTCGGGTACGCCCAGGCCGCCCTGAACGCCTACCTGCCGTACGTCTGGGGCGGCGGCCACGACGACGCGGCCACCGGCCCCTCGATCGGCACCTGCCAGGACTACACCGGCGTCATCCAGCCGTGCCCCGCCGACCACACCGTCGGCCTGGACTGCTCCGGGCTGACCCGCTGGGCGTACTGGCAGGCCGGCGTCGGCGACATCGGGCAGGTCACCGACGACCAGATCGCCAACCCCCGCTTCCACGCGGTCACGCAGGCCGCCGCCCTCCCCGGCGACCTCGTCTTCTTCGGCACCAGCCGCACCAGCCCGGCGCACGTCGGCATCTACACCGGCACCTCCTCCGGGGTCCCCACGATGATCGACGCCCCCGCCACGGGCAGCTTCGTGAAGTCCGAGCCGGTCGCCAACCACTCCGGCCTGATCGGCTACTACCACTACAGCTGAACCCGGCATCCCGTCCGCCTGCCCGGTCCCGCGACCGGCCGGCGGACGGGGGCCGTCCGCCTGCCCGGCCGCGCCCGCCCGGCCGCGGTACGGTGCACGGGAGGAGACGGCCCGGCGGGCCGCCGGACTGCCCGGTGCACCGCGCCCCGTCGTGGACGGACGTGGACAGCGGGGTCGCCGTGCCCCGCCGGCCGAAGGAGGCGACCGCGGAACCCCGACGCCCCACCCTTCCACCGCCGGCCGGCGACCCCGGAGGTGCGCCGTGACATCACCCGTCCTGGCCGTGGTGAGCGGTGGGCCCGGCACCGGCAAGACCACCCTCGCCCACGCGCTCGCGCGCGAACTCGGATGCCCCGCGGTCGTCCGCGACGAGATCAAGCAGGGCATGGTCCTGTCCACCCCCGGACACCGGAGCGGAGGCGACGACCCCCTCAATCGCACCACGCTGGAAGCGTTCTTCGACGTCCTGGAGGTGCTCCTCCGGGCCCGGGTGACCGTGGTCGCCGAGGCCGCCTTCCAGGACCGGCTGTGGCGGCCCCACCTGGAACCGCTCGCCGGACTCGCGCACGTCCGCGTCATCCGCTGCACGGCACCCGCCTCCGTCGCCCACGACCGCATCGTCCGACGCGTCCGGACGAGCGCGCACCGGGCCGCACACGCCGATCGGGACCTGCTCGACGCCGTCGCCGCAGGGGAGCACTCCCTGGAGTCCTTCGTCCCGATCTCCCTGGACGTCCCCACCCTCGCGGTGGACACCTGCAACGGCTACAGCCCGGGCCTGGACGCCGTCGCATCCTTCATCCGGGCCTCCCCGGCCACGGGCCCGTCCGCGGGCAGCGGCTGACGGGCCGGGTCCGTCGTGCCCGTTCCGGCACGGCCGGCGCACCGCCCCGGGTCCTCCGGGCGGCCGGTCCTCCGCCGCCCGGTCCCGTTCCGGACCGGTGCCCGGGCCGCGCAGGGGCCGGCCCGCGGCGTCCGCCCCACCGGGGGACGCCGCCGGACGGCGGCGGGGGACGGGGCCGGTCCCGCGGCGGCACACCGGACGTGCGCCGCGCTCCCGCAGCCCCCGGGTACGATCCGCAGCACGCCGCCCGCCCCCGCGACCGCCCCCCGGTGCCCGGGCCGTCCGGCGGTGCGACGAGCGGTCCGCGCCGGTCGCGGACACACGACCGAGGAGGTGGCCGGGCATGCCGGTGCACATCGCGCTGCTGCGCGGCGTCAACGTCGGGGGCCGCACCAGGGTCGGCATGGCCGACCTGCGCGAGCTGTTCACCGGCCTCGGGCACGGGGACGTGCGGACGTACCTGCAGAGCGGCAACGTGGTCTTCACCGCCGCCGCCGACCGGGACGCCCGGACCCTCGCGGCGGAGGCCGAGGAGCGGATCGCCGCGGAGCTCGGGGTGGACACCGCCGTCCTGCTGCGCACCGGCGGCGACCTCGCCCGGATCCTCGCCTCCCACCCCTTCGCCGGCGAGGAGCCGGACCCCGCCGCGCTGCACGTCACCTTCCTCGCCGAGGAGCCCGCCCCCGACCGGGCGGCCCGCCTGGAGGTGCCGCCCGGCGAGACCGCCCGGTTCTCCCTCCAGGGGCGGGAGGTCCACCTCCACTGCCCGGACGGGTACGGCCGGACGAAGCTGAACAACGCCTTCGTCGAACGCCGCCTCGGCGTCGCCGCCACCACCAGGAACCGGCGCACGGTCACCGCGCTCCACGCCCTCGCCGCGTCCTGACGCCCTTGCCGCGGCCGACGGCGCGGGCACGCCGTCCCTCGCCGGATCAGGTGGAGACGTCCACCTGGTAGCGGCGGGCCAGTTCGGCGACGTGAAGGCTCCGGCCGGTCATCGACATGAGTTCCGCGTCGTCGGCGAGTGCGGCCACGACACGCCCCACACCCCGGGGGGACTGGGAGTCGTCCAGGTCGAGGTGGTCCGCGAACTGCATGACGCCCTCCGTGCGGACCAGGCCCGGGTACAGCGCCACGGACGCCACCCCGTCCGCGGCGAACTGCCGGGCCATCGCGGCGGCCAGGCGGTCGTCGGCGGCCTTGGCGACGCTGTAGGCCACACCGTGGGCGCCCGTGTCCATGTCCGTGTCCGTGTCCGTGTTCGCGTTCGCGTCCGCGTCCGTCTGTGCGGCTCCGACGTCCATGGACACCGTGACGACCGCACTGCCCGCGGTCCGCCGCAGCAGGGGTGCGCACAGCGCGCTGCTGACGTAGTGGGTGCGGACACCGGACCCGATCATCGCGTCCCACAGCTCCAGCGGCTGGTCCCAGAAGGGGGCGTTCCACTCGGCCCAGGCGCCGGCGTTGAGCCGCTCGTAGCCGGCCCAGGCGTTGTTCACCAGCAGGTGCAGCGCACCGGATTCGGCGTCGATCCTCCGGACGGCAGCCCGGACCTGTTCGTCGTCGCGGTGGTCGCAGACCACACCGATGCCGCGGCCGCCGGCGGCCGTGACGGCCTCGGCCGTCTCCTCCACGCTGCCCGGGAGGTGCGAGGTCGACCCGGCAACCCGGGTCGAGCGCGCACTGACCCACACCGTCCAACCGGCCCCGCCCAGCGCCAGGGCGATCCCCCGCCCGACGCCCCTGCTCGCCCCGGTCACCCACGCGATTCTCTCCGCCACGGCCCGCACCTTACCGGCGCGGCCCGGAACGCCTCCCCTGTAGCGCAGCTGACACCAAGTCGGATCCGGCACCCCCGGTCACCCCCGGTCACCCCCGGTCATCCCCGGTCATCCCCGGTCATCCCCGGCGGACGGGGCCGCCCCCGACCGCCGGGGCAGCGGCCCCGCCGGTGCCCGTCGGCGAAGGCCGGACACCCCCCGGGCCGCCGTCCTCCCCCGCTGCCTGGTCCTCCCCGGCACCGGCCGGGCCGGCCCCGCCCACGTCCGCGTCCGTCCCTGCGCCACCGCCACCGCCACCGCCACCACCCGCGACCGGCGCACCGGTCACCGCGCTCCACGCCCTCGCCACGGCCTGACGCCCGCACGGCGCAGGGCCCGTCTCACCCCGGTCCCGTCCCGGACGCCCCCGCGGACGCCGTCCCCGCCGGAGTGCCCGGCGCCGGGGCCTCCGCGGCGGGGGACTCCGCGGCGGGAGCCGGCCGTCCGTGCGGCAGGTGCCGCACCGTCCGCGACGCCAGCGGCGCGGCCGCCGCGGCGGCGTACACGGCCCCGGCCGCCACCGCCACGGCGGGCCCGCCGAACCGGTCAGCGAGCGGCCCCACCGCCAGCTGCCCGACGGGGATCGCCGCGAAGGACAGCAGGTCGTCGATGGACGACACCCGGGACAGCGCGTGCGGCGGGACGTGCTCCTGCAGCGAGGTGTCCCAGCCGACCGCCGCGATGCCCGACCCCAGCCCGGCGGCGAGGGCGGCGGCGACCAGCCACGGGGCGTCCAGCCGCGCGCCGAGCGCCAGGAGCGGCAGCGCGCCCAGCACGCTCGCCGCCTGGCCCAGCCGCAGCAGCCGCCGGACCACCAGCCGGTACGCCAGCGCGCTCGCCGCCAGCAGGCCCGCACCGCGCGCGCTGAGCACGAACCCCCACGCCGCCTCGCCGCCGCCCTGCCGGGTCAGCACGGGACCCAGGACCTGCCAGGTGCCGACCTGCACCAGGTTGACCGCGCAGAAGCCCAGCGACACCGTCCACACCCAGCGGATGCGCCGGTACTCGGCCCAGCCGTCGCGGATGTCGGCCGCCAGGCCGGAGGTGCGGGGGCGGGCGGGCACGGCCGCGAGGGGGGACAGGCAGGTGAGGCAGCCCGCCGCGACGAGGTAGGTCAGCGCGTCGAAGGCGAGGGCCGGACCGCCCCCGGCGGCCTCGGCCAGCACGCCCGACAGGCTCGGGCCCAGGACCTTCGCGGTGTTGCGCACCGACTCCAGCAGCGCGTTCGCCTGGCGGATCCGGTCGCCGGGGACGAGTTCGGGCACGATGCCGCGCAGCGCCGGGGTGGTGAACGCGGCGAGGATACCGTTGAGGAAGCCCAGGGCGGCCACGGGCGCCAGGGCGTACCGGCCGGTGAGCAGCAGTGCGGCGGTGGCGCCCTGGGTGAGCCCGGAGCCCAGGTTCGCGGCCACCAGCACGGCCCGGCGCGGGAGGCGGTCCGCCGTAGCCCCGCCCACCAGGAGGAACAGGAGCAGCGGCACCATGTGGGCGGTGAGGACCACGCCGAGGTCGCGCGGCCGCCCCGAGGCGTCGAGGACCGCGAACGCCAGCGCGACCGGCGCCATCGAGGTGCCGGCCAGGGACACCGACTGCGCGGTGAGGAAACGGCGGAAGTCCCGGTGGCGCAGGAGCGGTGGGAGCATGCACCGCAGTCTGCCGAGGCCGACGGTACGGGTACAACTTTTTCCCGGGGGTCCGGGGGACGACGGAGGGCGGCGCCGCTGCGGCTGGGCCCGCAGGACCGGTCCCGGGCCCGTTCCGCCCTGCCGCCGCCCGCCGGGGCGCCCGCGCCGGTGACGGTGCCGGGCGCACCGCACGTCGGCCCGGCACGGCCGGGCGGCCACCCGGCCGGTTCGGGCTCCCACCCGGCCCGGCCGGGCGCCACCCGGCGGTGCTGCGCGAGGCCGGGCTCGCCGCCGGGACGAGAGCCCGCCGGCGGGTGGTCCGCCGACGGGTGGTCCACCGGCGCACCTCCCCCGGCGACGCCCTTGCCGGGGGAGGGGGCCTCCGGATCCCGGGGGAGCCGGGCGGCCTGGCCGGTCGGGCCGGCCGGTCAGGGGCGTCCCCGCAGGTGCGCGAGCACGGCCTCGACGGCCGCCTCGCCGCAGACCCGGGCGGCGCCGTGGGTGGCCACGTGGACCGCTCCGCACGGGGGGAGTCCGGGGAGGCCCATCTCCACCACGACGGCGTCGGGGCGGCGTCCGACCAGGTCGAGCAGGGCGTCCCGCATCCAGGCGTGGCGGTGGGCGTCGCGGACCACGAGGACCAGCGGCCGCCCGGCCGCGGCCGCCGCGACCCGGTCGCCGGTGCCGGTGCCGGTGCCGGTGTCGAGGCCCGGGCCGTGGTCCGCGTCCGCGGCCGTGAGCACCTGGGAGGTGGTGCCCGGCAGGACCTCGGCGAGCCGCCCGGCGACACCCCAGCGGGTGAAGGCGTCGACGGCCACGGTGGCCGCCGGACTGAACTCGGCGACGTGCGGCGCCCCGGCGGGCGGCGCGGTCACGGCGGCGCCGCCCGTCCGCACCCGCAGCGCCCGCCGGGCGGCCTCCAGGCCGACCGCCCGGTCCGACCGCCCCGCCCCGCCCGTGCCGCCCGTGCCGCCCGTGCCGCCCGCCGTGTCCGCCGGCTCCGTACCGTCCGCCGGACCCGCGGTCGCGAGCGCGTCGGCCTGGAGCTTGCGGGACCAGGCGGCGAAGCGGGCGACCCGGTCGGCGGCCTCGGCCAGCCGCTCCTCGGCGAGGACGCCCTCCGCCACGGCGGCGGCGACCGCCGACCGCAGCTCCTCCATGACCCGGTCCCCGCCCCGGTTGCCCACGCAGACGAGGTCCGCCCCGGCGGCCAGGGCGCGGACCGCGGCGCCGGACACCCCGTACCGGTCGGCGACCGCGGCCATCTCCACGGCGTCGGTCACCACCAGCCCGTCGAAGCCCAGCTCCTCGCGGAGCAGCCCGGTGAGGACGCGCCGGCTGGCCGTCGCCGGGTGGTCCGGGTCGAGGGCGGGCAGCAGCAGGTGCGCGGTCATCACCGCCCGCGCCCCGGCGTCGACCGCGGCCCGGAACGGCGGCAGCGCGACCTCGGCCAGCTCCTCCCACCCCGCGTCGACGACGGGCAGGCCGTGGTGGGAGTCGACGGAGGTGTCGCCGTGGCCGGGGAAGTGCTTGGCGCAGGCCGCCGCGCCGCCCTCGTGCAGCCCCCGCACCCAGGCGGCGGTGTGCCGGGCGACCAGGGCGGTGTCGCCGCCGAAGGAGCGCACCCCGATGACCGGGTTGCGGGGGTTGCTGTTGACGTCGGCGTCAGGGGCGTAGTCGAGGGTGATCCCGGCGGCGGCCAGGTCGCGGCCGACCGAGCGGGCGACGGCCCGGGTCAGCTCCTCGTCGTCGATCGTGCCCAGCGCCAGGTTGCCGGGGTAGGAGGAGCCGGTGGCCGCCTCCAGCCGGGTGACGTCGCCGCCCTCCTCGTCCACCGCGACGATCACGTCGGGGTTCTCGGCCCGCAGCTGGGCGGTGAGGGCGGCGGTCTGCGCCGGGCCGGTGGTGTTGCGGGCGAAGAGCAGGACGGAGCCGAGGCCGCCGGCGATCCGGCGGCGCACCCAGTCCGGGGCGGTGGTGCCGGTGAAGCCGGGCTGGAGGACGGCGTCGGCCAGCCGGAGCAGGCCGGGGTCGGAGGCGCGGTCGGGCATGGGCGGTCCTTGCGTGGTCGGGTGGCCGGGCTGGGGCTGGCGGTTCGTCAGGAGGGCCCGTTGCGGGGCCCGTCCTCGCCGAGGGTGCGGGCGACCACGTCGGCGACGGTCTCCTGACGGTGCAGCAGGGTGAAGCGGACCTCGCCGCCGTCGTCCACCTCGAAGCCGTGGACGGCGGGAGAGGGCAGGCTGTTGTAGTGGAACGGGGTGGAGAAGTAGTAGGCGCCGGTGTCGGGCAGCACCACCAGGTCTCCGGGTTCCAGCAGCGGCAGGTCGCGGGCGCGGGCCACCAGGTCGCCCGCGAAGCAGCACGGGCCGGCGACGTCCTGCGCCACCGTCTCCCGGCCGCCGCCACCGACGCCACCGCCGGCACCGCCGCCCTTCAGCGGGACGCCGTCGGCGTCGTACGCCAGCACCCGCAGCGGCCAGGAGTCGGGCAGGAAGACGGTGCGGGCGGCGACCTGCACGCCCGCGTGGGTGAGGGCGACGGCCCGGCCGCCCGCGCTCTTCGTGTACTCCACGCGGGAGGCCATGAAGCCGTTCTTGGCCAGCAGCGAGCGGCCCGGCTCGGTGACCACCCGGTACCGGCCGCCGAAGAGCCCGGGGGCGCCGGCGCGCAGCGCCGCCACCTGGTCGGCGAAGGTCGGGTCGTCGCGGTCGCCCGTGAAGTCCACCGGCAGGCCGCCGCCGATGTCGATGCCCTCGACCCGGTCGGCCCCGCACCGCCGGTCGACCTCCTCGGCCAGGCCGACGACGGCGGCCACCCCGGCGGCGGCCAGCTCCGGCGGGCAGCCCTGCGAGCCGACGTGGACGTGCAGCCAGCGCAGCCAGGGCCGCTCCAGGAACGCCCGGACGATCCGCTCGCGGTTGCCCGGGTCGTCCAGCGCGAAGCCGAACTTCGACTCGCTGCCCGCCGTCGACATCGCCGCGATCGAGCCCAGGCCGACCTGCGGGTTGATCCGCAGCCCGATCCGGGAGCGGCTGCCGGGACCGGCCATCACCGCGTCGACCCGCTCCAGCTCCTGGAAGTTGTCGATGTTGACGGCGACGCCCGCCGCCAGCGCGGCCGTCAGCTCCGGCCGGGTCTTGGCGGGGGAGTCCAGCACCAGCTCCTCGGGCGTGAACCCGGCGGCCAGCGCCTGGGCCAGTTCGCCCGGACTGGCGACCTCGCAGCCCAGGCCGTGACGGCGCATCAGGCGCAGGACGGGGACGAGGCTGTTGGCCTTGGCCGCGAAGGCGTGCCGCACGGACACGGACGCCGGCCACGCGGCGTGCAGCGCCGCGGCGCTCGCCGCGATGCCGTCGAGGTCGAGGAAGGCGGCCAGCGGGGAGTCGTCCGGGTCCAGCAGCCCGGCCCGGACGGCGGCGCGGACCGCCAGGTCGCGCCGCGCCGCGCGGCCGGGGCCCGCCGGTGTGCCGGGGGCGTGCGGGCGGTCCGCGGCGTGCGGGCGGCCGGGGGCCTGCGGGCGGTCCGGGGCCTGCGGCCGGCCGGGGGCGTCCGGGTGGCCGGGGGTGCGCCGGGAGGTGCCGTCCATGCTGCTCCTGGTCTGTGCGGTGGCGGGGCGGGGGCGCGGTGCGGGGTGCGGGGTGTGCCTGTCCTGCGGGGTGTACCGGTACGGGTCCAGGATGCGGGGTGCGGGTCACTCCGCGGGGTAGAGCAGGTGCCGGGCGCGGACGGCGGCGAAGGCCTCCAGCTCCGGCTGCCAGGAGGCGGCGGCCTCCTCCGCGGAGGCCCCGGCCTCCAGGGCGAGGCGCAGCCGGCCGCTCCCGGACAGCAGGTCCAGCATGCGCGGCCGCAGGACGAGCCGGTCCGGCCACAGGTCGCGGACGGCGGTGAGCAGCTCCAGCCCGGTGCGGACCGGCTCGAAGACCGCCGGGTCGGTGACGTGCAGCTGGACGCCGCACAGCCGCTCGCCGGCCAGGGTGTCGGAGGCGGGGGTGAAGTACGCCTCCCGGAACCGGACGCCCGGCAGCCCCCGCCCGTTCATCCGCCGCGCCAGGCGGCCGTCGATCCAGGGCGCGCCGCACAGTTCGAACGGGGTCGTGGTGCCGCGCCCCAGGGAGAGCTCCGTGCCCTCCAGCAGGCAGGTACCCGGGTAGGCCAGGGCGGTGGCGGGCGTCGGCATGTTGGGGGAGGGCGGCACCCACGGCAGGCCGGTGGCGGGGAAGAGGTCGGCCCGCCGCCAGCCGCGCATCGGGACGACCTCGGCGGGCGGGACGTCCAGCAGGGCGCAGAAGAGCCCCGCCAGTTCGCCCATCGTCATGCCGTGCCGCACCGGCACCGCCGCGCGCCCCACGAAGGACGCGTGCGCGGGGTCCAGGACCGGCCCGGCCACCGCCAGGCCGCCCACCGGGTTCGGCCGGTCCGGCACCACCACGGCCACCCCGGCGAGCGCCGCGGCCGCGAGGGCGTCGTGGAGGGCCGACTCGTAGGTGTAGAAGCGGGCGCCGGTGTGCTGGAGGTCGACGACCAGGACCTCCGCCCCGGACTCGGCGAGCATCGCGGCCAGCTCCGGCACGCCCCGCTCGTAGGTGTCGTACACCCGCAGTCCCGTCGCCGGGTCGGTCCGGTCGTCCTCGGAGGCGCCGGCCTGGGCGGTGCCGCGGAAGCCGTGCTCGGTGCCGAACACGGCGGCGACCTCCACGCCCGCCCCCAGCAGCGCGTCCAGGCCGTGGCGCAGGTCCGGCAGGACCGCCGCCGGGTGGGTGAGCAGGCCCACCCGGCGTCCCTCCAGCAGCCGGAAGCCGTCCTCCGCCAGGGCCTCCAGGCCCGTCGTGACGCGCGGCCGGGGCCCGGGTGCGCCCGCCCCGGTCACGCGGGCTCCTTGGCGTAGGTGCGGAAGACGCGGTCCAGGCGGGAGCCGACGGTGCGGGCGTAGAAGCCGACCGGGCCGGTCCAGCCGATCTCGGCCCCGGTGAGCCCCGCGTCGCGCTGGTCGCGCAGGCAGCGCCGCAGCAGCACCGCGCCCACACCGCGACCGCGCTGGGACTCCGCCGTCCCCATCGGCCCGAACCAGGTGCGCCGGTTGACGCCGTGGCAGGCGAAGCCGACGAACTCCTCCTCCGGGCCCTCGCCCTGCACCGCCACGTGGCAGCGCGGCGGGTCGTAGGTGAGCGCGGTGGCCGCCTCGGCCTGCCAGGTGCCGCCCCAGGAGCGCATCCAGGCGCTGAACCGCGGCTCGTCCCCGGCCTCCAGGCGGCGCACCCGGACCCCGGCCGCGGCCAGCCGGCGCTCGTCGGCCCCGGTCTCCAGGTCGGCGGCGCCCAGGTCGGTGGACATGTTGAAGGCGTCGGCGGTGCGCTCGTACCCGGCGGACTCGGCCAGGCAGACCGCCGGGGTGTAGCGGATGTCGATGCCCGGCCAGGCGTAGTGGGGGGCGCTGCCGCGGATCACCAGGCGCCCGGCGCCGGCGGCGGTCAGCCGCTCCTCGATCCCGGCGAGCAGGGCCCGGCCGTGGCCGCGGCCGCGGTGGTCCGCCGCCACGGCCAGCAGATTGGTGTGGCCCACCCGGGGCGGGGCGGTGCCGTCCGGGGCGGGGGCGGGCCCGGGGCCGAGCGAGCCCAGGGCGAAGCCGGCGACCCGGCCGTCGACCTCGGCGACGATCCGCAGGTCGGGTCGGTCGGCGGTCCCCTGCCAGAGCAGGTCCAGGACGTCGGCGGCGTCGGCGTCGTACCGGAGCGCCTCGGCCGCGATCCCGTGCAGCAGGGGGAGGTCGCCGCGGCGGGCGGTGCGCAGGGAGGGCTGTCCGTCGTCCGGCATGCTGTCGGCCCCATTCGTTGCTTGCTAACATGGGAAAACTTTCGAGCGGTGGAAACTTACCAACGATCGTCCGGGCCTGCCAGAGTCCGGCCGTCCGGGTCCCGACCCGTCGGCGGACGATTCCGGCAGGCCGGGACCCGTCCCCCCGAAGGGTGCGACGTGCCCCCAGCCGACCACCTCGCCCACGACCGCCCCGCCCACGACCGGCCTGCCTCCGACCGGCCCGCCTCCGACCGGCCTGCCCCCGACCGGCCTGCCCCCGGCGGGCCCGCCTCCGACCGGCCCGCCCCGGGGCGTCCTGCCGACGGGCCTCCCGCAGGCGGCGCGCCCGGCCCCGTCGCCCCCGGTGCACCCGCCGACGGCCGCCTCGCCCGCGGTGCCGCCGCCGCGGCCGCCCTGGTGGAGGCCGCCGTCTCCTCCGGCCGCCTGCCCGGCGCCGTCCTGGCCGTCGGCTCCGGAGCCGACGGCGAACCGGTCGTCCGCGCCTTCGGCCGCACCGCCGTCCACGGTCCGTCCGCCCCCGTCACCCCCGACACGGTCTACGACCTCGCCTCCCTCACCAAGGTCACCGCCACCCTCCCCGCCGTGCTGCGCCTGGTCGACGAGGGCGCCGTCGGCCTCGACGACCCGGTGCGGCGCCACCTGCCCGGCTTCACCGGACCCGGCAAGGACCGCGTCACCGTCCGCCACCTCCTCGCCCACTCCTCCGGGCTGCCCCCGCACCGCCCCCTGCACGAACTCCCGGGCGCGCCCGCCGACCGCCTCGCCGCCGCGCTGGCCGAACCGCTCGCCACCGCGCCCGGCACCGCGGTCGCCTACTCCGACCTCGGCTTCCTCGCCCTCGGGGAGGTCGTCCGCACCGCTGCGGGCGCCCCGCTGGACCGCGCCGTCGCCGAGCTCGTCCTCGACCCCCTCGGGATGGACTCCACCCGCTACCTGCCCCCCGCCCCGTGGCTCCCGCGGACCGCCGCCACCGAGCCCGGTGCCGACGGCGTGCCGAAGGCGGGCGTCGTCCACGACGAGAACGCCGAGTCGCTCGGCGGCGTCTGCGGCCACGCGGGCCTCTTCGGCACCGCCCCCGACCTGGCCCGCTACCTGCGGCGCTGCTGGCTGGACCCCGACGGCCCGGTGCTGTCGCGGGCGGTGCGGGCCGAGGCGCTGCGCTGCCAGACCGCCGGCCTCGACGGCCGCCGCGGCCTCGGGTGGACGCTGCGCGGCGACCGCTGGGACCACATGGCGGCGCACTGGCCCGCCACCGGCGCCGGGCACACCGGCTTCACCGGGACCGCCCTGGCCCTCGACCCGGTGAGCGGCCTGTGGGCGGTCCTGCTCACCAACGCCGTGCACCTCGGCAGGGAGGCGTCCACCGTCGTCGCGCTGCGCCGCGCGGTCTCCGACGCCCTGGCCGGAGCCGCCCTCGCCGAGGGCACCCCGGCCGAGGACACCTCCGCCCCGGGCCCGTCCGTCAGGGCCCGCCCGTGAGCACCCGGTCCGTGCGCACCCGGCCCGCGGGCACCCGGTCCGCGGGCACCCGGTCCGCGGGCCGCCCCGGGCCGCGGACCCCGCCGGCTCCTCGGCCCCCCTCGGGCCCGCGGAACCCTCCGTGGGCGTGCGTCAGGACCGGTCCGCCGCCGGCCGCCCCGACCGCCCGGACGGCCTGTGGCGCCGCCGCGGCGTTCGGCATACCATCCATCCCCCTTCTCCGTAGGATTTCCACATGACTGCAGTCGATGGGCCCCGGCCGAAGCGCAGGCCGGCGCCGCGCAGGAGCGCCGGGACGCGTGCGCCGTCCGCCGCCCCGGAGGGCCCGACCGGCCCGCCGCAGACGGTGCTCGTCCACATCCGGGCCCTGCTGCCCTCCCTCCCGCCCGCCGAGCGCCGGGTCGGCGAGGCCGCGATCGCCGACCCCGCGAGCGTGGCGGCCAAGACCATCAGCGAGCTCGCCGCCGAGTGCCGCACCTCCGAGACGACCGTCGTCCGCTTCTGCCGGGCCATCGGCCTCAAGGGCTACCCGGACCTGCGGATCGGCCTGGCCTCCGCCGCCAGCGTCGAGGACAGCACGGCCGGCTGGAGCACGGTCGGCGCCGACATCGGCCCCCGCGACTCGCTCGCCGACGTCGTCGCCAAGCTCGGCTTCGCCGACGCCCGCGCCGTCGAGGACACCGTCGGCCAGCTGGACCTGCACGTCCTCAAGCGGGCCGTCGACGCGCTCGTCGCCGCCGACGTCATCGACCTGTACGGTGTCGGCGCCAGCGGCCTGGTCGCCCTCGACCTCCAGCAGAAGCTGCACCGCATCGGACGCCGCGTCAACGCCTGGGTCGACCCGCACATCGCCCTCACCTCGGCCGCCCTGCTGCGCGGCGGCGACGTCGCGGTGGGCGTCTCCCACACCGGCGACACCACGGCCACGATCGAGGCGCTGGCCGAGGCCCGCAGCAACGGCGCGACCACCGTGGCCATCACCAACTTCCCCCGGTCGGGCATCACCGAGGTCGCCGACCACGTCCTGACCACCGCCGTGCGGGAGACCACCTTCCGCTCCGGGGCGATGGCCAGCCGCATCGCCGCCCTCACCGTCGTCGACTGCCTCTTCGTCGGCGTCGCCCAGCGCAGCCACGCCCGCACCCTCAAGGCGCTGGAGCGCACCTACACGGCGGTGCGCAGCCGGGGGCTGTGAGGCGCGCCCCGCCCGCGCGGGGCCGTTACCCGCCGCCCGGGCGGGCGGCGGGCGGCCACCCCGCCCGACCGCTCACGCGGGCTGCCCCGCCACGGCGACGCCGACGCGCCCGCCGGAGGCGGCCAGCCGCTGCCGGCCCTCCTCGGGCGGGCAGTCCGCCAGCAGGCACACCAGGGCCGTCTTCAGCTCGCCGTCGGAGGCGGCCAGCGCCGCCGCGCAGGGCCCCTCCTCCAGGTCGGTCGCCGCCATGAGGATGGTGACCAGCCGCCCGCGCAGCTTCTCGTTGCTCGCGGCGACGTCGACCATCAGGTTGGAGTACGTGCGGCCGAGCGCGACCATGACCGCGGTGGACAGGCCGTTGAGGACCAGCTTCTGCGCGGTGGCGGCCTTGAGGCGGGTGGAGCCGGCGATGGCCTCGGGCCCGGTGTCGACGCCGAGGTGGACGTCGGCCAGGTGCGCCAGCGGCGCCTCGGGGTTGGAGCTGACCAGCACGGTGAAGGCCCCGGCGGCGCGGGCCGCGGTCAGGGCCCCCGCCACGTACGGGGTGCGGCCGCTGGCGGCGATGCCCACGGCGACGTCGGCCGCGGTCACCCCGGCGGCGTCCGCGGCGCCCAGGGCGTCGTCGTCCTCGGTGCCCTCGACCGGCTGGACCAGGGCCTGCGGTCCGCCCGCGTGGTGGGCGACGACGACGCCCGGGGGCAGCGAGAAGGTCGGGATGAGCTCGGCGGCGTCCATCACCGCCGTCCGGCCCGAGGTGCCGGCGCCGAAGTAGTGCAGCCGCCCCCCGGCCCGCAGCCGCTCCGCGGTGACCTCGACGACCCGGGCGAGGAGGGGGAGTACGGCGGCCACGGCCCCCGGGACGGTCGCGTCCTCGGCGTTGAGCAGGCGCAGCGCCTCCAGCGGGGTGACCTGGTCGATGCGGAGGGTGCGGGGGTTGCGCCGCTCGGTGGGCGCCGTGACACGGACGGAACGACTCGTACTCATCAGGGGGTGTCCTCTCGGTCGCTGCCATCGTGCTGCGCCGGAAGTCATTTTGCAACATCCCCGCCGATCGGCAGGTGGCTTTCCAACCTCCGGCCCAGCAGGGCGGAGGAGCGCCGTTCAGGTCGTCAAGTTACGAAAAGGAAGACTTCCGTGTAACTCATTGACTAGGGGTCGCCCGTGCTCCTACGGTCGGCACACTGCAGCACAGCCCCCACCACGGTCGATCGGAGTCCCACTCCCATGAAACTCGTCAGACGTGCGGCGCTCCCCCTCGGCGCCGCGCTCCTCCTCTGCGGCGCCGGTGCGTGCTCCACCCCTGCGGGCGGCAGCTCGGCGGCGGGCCAGGTCTTCACGACGATCGACGGCAACAACCCCATCACGGCCGGCGCGCCGATGAACCCCTTCAACGCCTCCGGCAACAGCTTCCTCGGCTACGACCAGATGCAGCTGGGCTTCAGCAAGAAGAACCCGGCCGACCCCAACGACTTCTTCCCCGGCCTCGCCAAGAGCTGGACCGCCGACGACACCGGCCTCACCGTGGAGCTGCAGCCGGGCGCCAAGTGGTCCGACGGCACCCCCGTCACCCCCGAGGACGTGAAGACCTCGATGGCCATCGCCCTCACCCAGGGCAGCGCCACCGTCGGCGCCGGCGTGCTCACCCAGGGCCTGGACGTCGCCGACGTCAAGGCCGTCGGACCGCACACCGTCCGCCTGGAGCAGGTCGCCGGGGCCCACAACATCCACTTCCCGCGCCTGGTGCTGACCCAGAAGATCGTGCCGAGGAGCGTCTACGGCCCGCTGCTGCCGGCCGACGTGTGGGACACCGTCCACGCCAGCCAGAACCCCGACAAGGGGGCCGCGAAGGCGGCCCAGGCCGCCGTCGACAAGCTCAACGCCGTGGGCCAGAAGGTCTCCGCCTTCGCCCCGGCCAAGGACGTCTCGGCCGGCCCCTTCGTCATCACCCGGGTCAACCCCGGCTCCGCGGTCCTCGACCGCAACCCCCACTTCTACGCCGCGGACAAGATCGCCCCCAAGCAGGTCGTCATCCGCCACTACACCGGCAACGAGCAGATCTGGGGCTACCTCACCAACGGCGAGCTCGACGCCGCGCCCTACACCTCCATGCCGACCAACGTGCTCAACCGCATCCTCAAGGCGGGCAACAAGCGGGTCGACTCGGTCAGCTACGTCGACGCCGCCATCGCCTTCAACCAGAGCGTCGCCCCGTACGACAAGCTCGCCGTCCGCCAGGCGCTGGCCCACGTCATCGACCGCGAGGCCGTGACGAAGGTCGCCGAGCCCGTCGGCGGCACCGCGTCGAAGACCACCACCGGCCTCATCCAGCCGATGGTCGAGAAGTGGCTCACCCCCGACCAGCAGGGGAAGCTCGACCCCTACGCGCACGACCCCGCCAAGGCCGAGCAGCTGCTCAAGGGCGCCGGCTTCAGGAAGGGCGGCGACGGCAAGTGGCTCCTGCCCGACGGCAAGCCCTGGACCATCACGCTGCAGACCGTCAACGGCTTCAGTGACTGGATCTCCGCGGCCACCGTCATCGCCAACGAGCTGTCCTCCTTCGGCATCCCCACGAAGCCGGCGCTCACCGCCGACTTCAGCACGTACAAGAAGGAGATCGCCGAGGGCAAGTACGCCGTCGGCTTCTGGCTGACCGCGCTCGGCCCGCAGACCGACGCCGCCTTCCAGCGCCTGTACGGCGCCGACGACGGCTACACCGCGGTCGGCACCAAGGTCACCCACAGCACCGGCAAGGGCTCGGGGAACTGGCAGAACACCGCCACCTCCTTCACCGTGGACGGCGCCACCGTCGACCCGGGCGCCCTCACCGCGAAGCTGAGCACCCTGGAGCCCGACGCGCAGAAGCCGATCGTCCAGCAGCTCGCCGCCGCGACCAACCAGCAGCTGCCGGTGATCCAGATCTGGGATTACACCAACGTACAGTTCGTCAGCGGCAAGCGGTTCGCGAAGTTCCCGCAGCAGGGCGACAACGCGCTGCTGGCGAACCCGCCCGGCGTCTGGATGATGCAGGGATACGTGCAGTCCGCCAAGTAGCAGGGGCGGCCCGCGCCGCCGCCGCACCGCCCGGTGCGGGGCCCGCCCCGGGGGCCCCCCCACCCCGCCCCGCCCCGCACGCACCGCCCCCCACCGCCCCCCGCCCAGCACCGCACCCCGGACGAGGAGTAGCGCATGGACCGCCCCAGGGAGAGCACATGAAGGGCTTCCTCCGCAGACTCTCGGTGAGGCTCGCCGCCGGCCTCGTGATGACCGCCGTCGTCGCCACCTTCACCTTCTTCCTGATCCACGCCCTCCCCGGCAACCCGGGCGACGCCGCCTACGAGCAGTTCGTCATGCAGGGCATGGCCCCCGAGCAGGCCCGCGCCAAGGTCGCGGTCATCTACGGGTTCACCTCCCACGAGTCGCTGTTCCAGCAGTACACGAGCTACATGGGGCAGCTGCTCCGGGGCAACCTGGGCGTCTCCATCTCCTACAGCGGCGTCCCCGTCTCGCACGTGATCGCCTCCGCCGCCCCCTGGACGATCCTGCCGGTCCTCACCGGCCTGCTCGTCAGCTTCCTGGTCGGGGTCACCGCGGGCGTCGTCGCCGCCGTGCGGCGCAGCTCCCGCTGGGGCGGCCTGCTGTCGCTCTCCGGGTCGCTCATGGCCGGCGTCCCGTCGTTCGTGCTCGCCCTGCTGCTGGCGTTCCTCTTCCACACGCTCTGGGGCCTGCTGCCGTTCGGCGACACCAGCGACGTCACCCTCACCCCGGGCCTCAACGCCGCGTACATCGGGTCCGTCGCCACCCACGCCGTGCTGCCCGTGGCCACCTACGCGCTGCTCAGCTACGGCGGCTGGCTGCTGTCGATGAAGTCGAGCGTGGTCTCCGCCCTCGGCGACGACTTCATCCTCGCCGCGGAGCTGCGCGGCATCACCCCGGCCACCCGCATGCGCTACATCGGCCGCAACGCCGTGCTGCCGCTCTTCACGGTGCTGGCCCTGTCGTTCGGCTTCATGTTCGGCGGCTCGGTCATCATCGAGCACATCTTCGACTACCCCGGGCTGGGGAGCCTGCTGCTGCAGAGCATCGGCAGCCGCGACTACCCGCTGATGGGCGGCGCCTTCCTGCTCATCACCGTCGCCATCGTCCTCGCCAACATCCTCGCCGAGACGCTGTACTCCGTGATCGACCCCCGTGTGAGGCGATGACCGTGACCGCCACGACACCCGCCGCCGCCGTGCCGGCGCGGCCCCGCACCGGCCGCCGCGCCCCCTGGGCCTCCGCCCTGCGCGTCCTGGTCCGCAAGCCGGGCCGCATCGTCGGCCTCGCCATCCTGGTGTTCTTCGCCCTGATGGGGGTCTTCGGCCCCTACCTGTACCCCGGCGACCTCGCCGTCGACCCCGAGGCCATCTACGCCCCGCCCAGCGCCCAGCACTGGCTCGGCACCGACTTCGCCGGCTCCGACGTCCTCCAGGAGCTGGTGGTCGGCGCCCGGTACGTGCTGCTCACCGCCGCCGTGGCCGCCCTCGCCACCGTCGTCATCGGCACCACCGTCGGCCTGGTCGCCGGCTACCACCGCGGACTCGCCGACTCGGCGCTCATGCGCGCCACCGACTTCGTGCTCACCATCCCCGGCCTGCCCCTGCTGATCGTCCTCTCCACCCTGTGGAGCTTCGGCCAGCCCCTCCAGATGGGCCTGGTCCTCGGCGTCACCGGCTGGGGCGGCGTCGCCCGCGCCGTGCGCTCGCAGACCCTGTCGCTGCGCGAACGCGGCTTCCTGGAGGCCGCCCGCGGCCTGGGCCTGCCCACCCGGCACGTCATCGTCCGCGAGCTGCTGCCCAACATCGCCCCCTTCGTGGCGATGAACCTGCTGCTGGCGGTCATCCAGTTCATCGGCGCCGAGGTCGCCCTGTTCTTCCTCGGCGTGGTGCCCTTCTCCAGCAGCAACTGGGGCGTGATGCTCAACCAGGCGGTCTTCTCCGGCGGCGTCATGAACAGCCCCGAGGCCCTCACCTACCTGCTGGCGCCGCTGGTGTGCATCCTGCTCATCACCCTGGGGATCGTGCTCTTCCTCGACGCGATCGACGAGCTGTTCAACCCGCGACTGAGGGAGCGGTCATGACGGAGACCCTGCAGACCCCCGCGGCCACCGAGGACCGCAGCGCCGAGGTCAGCGTCCGCGACCTCACCGTGGTCTACCGCACCGACCGCGGCGAGCTTCCCGCCGTCTCCCGCGCCGGCATCGAGCTGCGCGCCGGCGAGATCACCGGCCTGGTGGGGGAGTCCGGCTCCGGCAAGTCCACCCTCGCCCTCTCCCTGCTCAACGCCGTGCCCGCGCCCGGCCGCATCGCCTCCGGCAGCGTCGAGGTCGCCGGCGTCGGCGACGTGACCAAGCTGGAGGGCAAGCGCCTGCGCCGGGTCCGCGGCGGCGCCCTCGGCTACGTCTTCCAGGCCTCGCAGAACTCCCTCAACCCGCTGAAGACCGTCGGCAAGCAGCTCCTCGACCTCGGCCGCTCCCACGAGGTCGAGGACCTCCAGGGCCTGGTCCGCCGGGCCCGGGAGCTCGCCGAGCGCATGGGGCTGGACGCCGACCGCGTCCTCGACTCCTACCAGCACGAGCTCTCCGGCGGCATGCGCCAGCGCGTCGGCATCGTCCTCGCGCTCGTCCTCAACGCCCGGGTGCTCATCCTCGACGAGCCCACCACCGCGCTCGACATGATCTCCCAGGCCGCGGTCCTCGACATCGTCCGCGCCGTCCACCGCGAGAACAACCTCGCCACGCTCATCGTCACCCACGACATGGGCGTCGTCTCCGAGGTCGCCGACCGGCTCGCCGTCATGTACGGCGGGCGGATCGTCGAGCACGGCCCCGCCCTGGAGGTCCTCCAGCGCCCCTCCCACCCGTACACCCGCGCCCTCATCGGCGCCACCGCGCGCATCGTCGGCGACACCACCCGGGCCCGCGCGCTGCCCGGCAGGCCCCCGGACCTCACCACCCTCGCCACGACGGGCTGCGTCTTCCGCGACCGCTGCCCGCTCGCCTCCGCCGTGTGCGAGGAGGAGGACCCCGCCCTGGTGGAGTGGACCCCCGGCCGGTACCGGGCGTGCCACGCCGACCCGACAGGAGACCGGCCGTGATCGAGGCCAGGAACATCACCCGCACCTACCGCACCCACGGCGCCTTCACCGGCCCGCGCACCGTCCACGCCCTGCGAGGCGTCGACTTCACCCTCCCCAAGGGCGGCGCGGTCTCCTTCATCGGCGAGTCCGGCTGCGGCAAGACCACCCTCGGCAAGATCCTCACCGGCCTGGAGACCTTCGACGGCGGCGAGCTGGTCGTCGACGGCACCGAGCTGTCCGGCCTCTCCCCGCGCCGCCGCGCCCCGTACTTCCGCCGCATCCAGATGGTCCACCAGGACCCGTACTCCGCGCTCAACCCCACCCGGACCGTCGGCCAGATCCTCGGCGACCCGCTGCGGATGCGTGCCAAGGAGACCGGCGCCTCCCGGCGCGAGCAGGAGGACCGCGCCGCCGAGCTGCTGGAGCTGGTCGGCCTCCAGCCTGACGGGGTCCTCGGCAAGTACCCGCACCAGCTCTCCGGGGGCCAGCGCCAGCGCGTCGTCATCGCCCGCGCCCTCACCGTCGACCCCGAGGTGCTCATCGCCGACGAGGCCGTCTCGATGATCGACGTCTCCATGCGGCTCGGCATCCTCTCCCTCCTGCGCGACCTGCGCGAACGCCTCGGCATCTCGCTGCTCTTCATCACCCACGACGTCGCCACCGCCCGGTACGTCGGCGAGGGCGGCGAACTGCACGTCATCTACCGCGGCCAGGTCATCGAGCGAGGCCCCACCGACCGGGTCATCCAGGCGCCCGTCCACCCCTACACGCAGTGCCTGCTCTCCGCGATCCCCGTGCTGCGGGGCATCGAGGAGCCCGGCCCGGACCGGCTGGTCCCGCTGGCCTCCCTCGACGAGCGCACCGACACCCCCGGCTGCCTCTTCGCGCCCCGCTGCCCCTTCGCCACCGACGCGTGCACCGCGGAGCGGCCCGCCCTCGTCCGGCTCGGGGACGGCGCGGGCGGCGCGGACGACCCGGGCGGCGCGGACGGTGCCGCCGGTGCCGGCGACGCCGGGGACCACCGCCACGCCTGCCTGCACCCCGAGGCCCGGCACGTCGTCGCCGTCGAGGCCGCCGTCTGACCGGTCCGCCGTCCCGGAGCCCGAGCGCGCGCCCCGGGACGGCGGACCCCGCCGCACCGCCCGCACCACCGGCACCGCCCGCACCACCGGCACCGCCTGCACCGCCCCGCACCGCCGCACCAATGCACCACCGGCACCGCCCGCACCGCAGCACGGCCCCGCTCCCTCCCCGCCGCACACGCCCAGGAGAAGCCTTGCCCCGGACCAGGTACCGCCTGCTCGTCCCCGCCGTGACGGCGGCGCTCACCCTCGGCGCCCTCGGCACCGCCCACGCGGGCGCGCCCGCCGCGGCGCCGAGGGCCGCCGCCCAGACCGCCGCCCAGGACGGCGACCCGACGCTCCGCGCCGACCTCGACCGCATCCTCGCCGACCCGCGCGCCGCCGGCGCCCGTGCCGGCGTGGTCGTCGAGGACGCCGACACCGGCCAGGTCCTCTACGAGCACCAGGCCGACGAGCACCTGCTCCCCGCCTCCACCCTCAAGACCTTCACCTCCGCCGCCGCCCTCCACCACCTCGGCACCGACCGCCGCTTCGGCACCGACGTGCTCGCCGCCGGCGCCCGCCACGGCGCGGTCCTCGACGGCGACCTGGTGCTGCGCGGCGGCGGCGACTTCAGCCTGCAGCCCGCCGACCTCGACGCCCTCGCCGCCCGGGTCGCCGCCTCCGGCGTGCGGACCGTCACCGGCCGCCTCACCGCCGACGACACCCGGTACGACGCCGAACGCCTCGGCTCCGGCTGGTCCTGGGACGACCTCTCCTACGACTACGCCCCCCAGATATCCGCCCTCACCCTCTCGCCCACCGACGACGACGCCATGGACACCGCCGTCGTCACCCTCACCCCCGCCGCACGGGCCGGCGACCCCGCCACCGTCACCGTCACCCCCGCCGAGGCGCCGATCCACCTCACGGGCCAGGTCACCACCGGCGCGCCCGGCAGCGGCTACTCCGCCTCCGTCCTGCGCCGCGAGGGCGGCAACGAGGTGGTCCTCTCCGGCTCCCTCGCCGCCGACAACGGCCCCGACACCAACCTCGTCACCGTCGACGACCCGACCGGCTACACCGCCGCCGTCTTCCGCGCCGCCCTCGCCCGCCACGGCGTCCGCGTCCTGCACGGCACCGCCGAGCAGGCGGCCCCCGCCGGCGCCCGCGTCCTCGCCCACCACGACTCCGCCCCCCTCGGCGAACTGCTGAAGCCCTTCCTCAAGGAGAGCAACAACGGCATCGCCGAGCACCTGGTCAAGGAGACCGGCCTCCAGGTCTCCGGTGAGGGCAGCTGGTCGGCCGGACTGAAGGCCGTCTCCGACTACGTGCGCGGCAAGGGCGTGGACACCTCCCAGATCCGCCAGGCCGACGGCTCCGGACTCACCCGCTACGACCAGGTGACGGCCCGCCAGACCGCAGTGCTCCTGCGCGCGGTGCGCTCCGAGCCCTGGTTCGCCACCTGGTACGACGCGCTGCCGGTCGCCGGCGTGCCCGAGCCCGAGGGCGGCACCCTCACCAACCGCATGCGGGGGACCGCAGCCGCCGGGAACCTCCACGCCAAGACGGGCTCCATGACCGGGGTCACCGCCCTGGCCGGGTACGTCACCGGCCCCGACGGCCGCAGGCTGATCCTCGTCGCCGACTTCGACGGCTACCTCGGCTCCAGCCCGCGCCCGCTCCAGGACGCCATCGCCGTCCGCCTCGCCGGCGGCCCGGCCGCCGCGGCGCGGTCCGCCGCCGCGCCGCCGCGGACCCTGCCCGCCCCGCACCCCGCGAAGACCCGCGGTCCGGGCGCCGACCCGGACCGCTGCGCCCTGCGCCCGGCCTGCTGACCAACCCCCGCACACCCTGCACCCTGCCGCCGGCCGCCGCCCACCCGTGGGCGGCGGCTGCGGCGCGCCCGGGCCCGCCGGACCTGGTCACCCCTGCCATGCCATGCCCGGCCCGCTCGTCGTGCCTGCCGCAGGGCGGGGTGATCCGGAGAGGGGCGAGCGGGCCCGGCCGGAGCCGCACCTGCCCGAGGGCGGCCGGCGGGGCGGGCGGTGGAGCGAGAGCACCGCAGGGTGGTCGACGGGATCACGTTCCGGCAGTGGACCGGCGTCCCGTGGCGGGACCTGCCGGAGCGGTCCGGGAGCGGGAGGACGGTCCGCCAGCGGCACCGGTGCCGGTCGGCGGGCGCCGGGGGTCACTGCCCCCGCCGCCCGCCCCCGTCCGGGGACCGGACGTGACTACGCGTAGACGTAGGTGTCGTAGCCGGTGCAGACCTTCTCGGTGCCCTTCACCAGGCAGGCGTCGAGCAGCAGCCGGGTCCCCTCGGTGAGGTCGCCGGTCTGCCACGGGGTCGTGTAGGGGGAGGAGTGCCCCTGCGTCGAGGCCACCCGGTAGGTCCAGGCGTCCATGACGGTGCCCTTGACGCCCCAGCCGTCGGCCCCGCCGTCGTGCGCCCGCAGCGCGTCCCCGGGGGCGTCGCCCGTCGGGTCGGCGTTCCAGTTCACGTATCCGGCGTAGTCGCCGTCGGCGTAGAGGTAGATGACCACCGAGTCGCCGTTCTGGTATGTGCTCGTGGTCGTGGTGAGCCGGGGCGCCGCCGAGGCGCTGCCCGCGCCGGAGCCGAAGGAGGCGCCGACCGCCACGGCGGTCGCCGCCAGCAGGGTGGCCATCCGGTTCCTCGTCCTGGTCATCCGGGTCCTTTCCGCACCTAGGTGATCAAGGTCGGGCGTGATCCTGTCATGTCCTATCTGACGGTTCAACAGGAAATTCCGCGGTCGGCGCCTCGCGCCACCGGGCCGGCGCCTGCCCACCCCGCCCCCAGGACCGGACGGCGCCTCCGGCACCACGCGCCGGACCGGCACCTGCCGCCGCCCGGCACCTGCCGCCGGACGGACCCCACCGCAGCGGGCAGCCCGTCCGGCCGGATGCGCGGTCCCGACCCGGGGCCGCGGTCGCGGCGTCCGGCCCGTCGGCCGGGCGCCGCGATTGCCCGCGTCAGGCCTGCGCGGTGACCGTCCGGCCGAGGTGCCGGGCGAGGAACCGGGCGGCGCTGTCGGCCTCGAACCGGGGCAGCTCCTTGTGCCTGCCCGAGTTCACGTGCAGGGACTTCTCCTTCGAGGCGAAGGCGTCGAACAGCGCGAGGCCCGCCTCGCGCGGGATGTGCTCGTCGTCCCACTGCAGGTCGAACTCGACCGGGACGGTGATCTGCTTCGCCTTCTCGGCGAGGGCGTCGGGCCAGTGCTGGCCGAAGACCGCAGCGGTGATCCGGGGCTCGACCGCCACGAACGGGATGCCGATCGCGGTGCCCATGTTGATGCCCCAGAAGCCGACCGGCCCGTCGGGGCCGATCTCCGGGAGCTCCTGGAGGGCGTCCAGCATCGCCCGGTACTCGGGCACCGCCAGTTCCGCCAGGTGGTCGTTGTAGCGCACGACGATCGGGCCCTCCGGCTCGCCGGCCGCCCGTGCCGCGAACAGGGCGGCGACCTCCGCCTCGTCGTGCGCGGTGCGCGGCCGGTCGCCGTGGCCGGGCGCGTCGAGGACGGCGACGTGGAAGCCGCAACCGGCCACCAGGAGCCGCGCGCGGCCGGACATCGACGGGTGCTTCCTGTGGGTGCCGCCGCCGTGGGCCATCAGGACCAGGGGCGCGCGGCCGGCCGGGTCGGAGGCCGGCGACCAGAGGACACCGGGGACGCCGCCCACGGTGAAGTCGCGCTCGACCATGCCGTTCGACGACGACTCGGACGTGACCTGCAGAGAGTGCATGGGATGGTGCCTTTCGGGAGTGCCTTGGTGTCGAGGCGCTCCCGGCGGCACCTGCGTCAGCCGCCCGACCGCGACGGGAGAGGGAGCACCCACATCGATACAGCGTTCACGGGTCCCACCTCCTCGGCCGGCGTCTCGGTCGCGTGAAAGCTACCAGCCCGGTCATCGGCCTGCCCAGCCCTTTCCCCACCACGTGATCCCGGACGACCCGTCCCTCCGGACCGGCGCCCCGCCCAGCCGCGTCAGGAGTCCTTCAGGTCCCGGTCCGGTGGCGCCGCACGGCGTCGGCCCCGCTGCCCCCGGACGTCCTCGGGGAGGCCGCCGCCGCGCCCGACCGCCGCCACCGCCCCGGTGCCGCCGGCCGCGCGGACGAGCACTACCCGGTCCGGGCCGGGCCGCCGGGCCTTGTCGGGCGTCCGGTGGCGTACCGTCAGTCCGACGGGGCCGCCTCGACCCGCAGCAGCCGCGGCGGCGCGGCGGCAGGCTCCGGCAGGCGCAGGGGCCCGCGCCCCGGGGTGATGCTGCCGAGGACCGCGGCGCGCCGCGCCCCCGTGCACGACGGCAGCGCGCCGGGCAGCCCGTGCACCGTCAGGAACCCCAGCACCGCGAAGGCCAGCGCCTCCTTCGCCGCCGCCGGCACCCCCAGCCCGTCGCTCGGCCGCAACGGCACGCCCGGCAGCTCCTCGCCGAGCATCCGCAGCATCACGGGGTTTCGGACGCCGCCGCCGGAGACCACCAGCTCGGTGACGCCGCGGGCGCGGCAGGCCTCCGCCGCCGTCACGGCGGTGAGGCGGGTGAGCGTCGCCAGCACGTCCTCCGGGCGGCCGACCGGTTCGGCGGCCAGCGCGTCCAGCAGGTACGGCAGGTGGAAGTGCTCCTTGCCGGTGCTCTTGGGCGCGGGCCTGCGGTAGTACGGATCCTGGAGCAGCCGGTGCAGCAGACCCGGGTGCACCCGCCCGGCGGCGGCCCCCCGGCCGTCCTCGTCGTACTCCGCCGCACCGCCGCTGAAGTGCCGCACGGCCGCGTCCACCAGGGCGTTCGCGGGTCCGGTGTCGAAGGCGACGGGGTCCGCGCCCTGCGGCACCACGGTGACGTTGGCGATGCCGCCCAGGTTGAGCGCGGCGGGCGTGCCCGGACGCCCCCGCAGCAGCAGCGCGTCGACCGCGCCGACCAGCGGCGCGCCCTGGCCGCCCGCGGCCACGTCGGCGCTGCGCAGGTCGGACACCACGGGCAGCCCGGTGGCCTCGGCGATCCACGCGGGCCGGCCGAGCTGCAGGGTGCCGTGGACCCGGCCGTTCTCGACCCAGTGGTGGACGGTCTGGCCGTGCGAGACCACCAGGTCGGCGGCGCCGCCGCACAGCTCCTCCAGCGCGCGGACCGCCGCGTCCGCGAAGGCCCGGCCGATGCCGGTGTCCAGGCGGCACACGTCCTCGACGCTGGTGGCGGCCGGGGGGAGCGCGGCGGCGATCCGCGCCCGGAGGTCCGGCGGGTACGGGGTGCCGAGCGCGCCGACCGGGCGCATCACCAGCGCGTCGCCCTCCAGGCGGAGGTCGGCGGCGGCCGCCTCGATCGCATCGTGGGAGGTGCCCGACATCAGGCCGATCACGCGCACGGGGGGCCTCCTGGCCTGGGGGTGCGGACGGGGGAGGGGGGAGCGGGCCGGACGGCCGGGGGAGGGGCGGCGGGCCCGACGGCAGGGGTCCGGACGGTTGCGGCGCAGGGGCGGGAGCAGGGCACCGCGGCACGGGCCCGGCGTCCGACGGTGCGGACGGGCGTCCGTCGGTACGGGTCAGGCGTCCGGCCGTGCGGGCCCGGCGGGGCGCCGCAGCCGGACGACGGACGCCTCGTGGGGGGTGTCCCGGGCCGCCGCGAGCACCCGGGCCCCGGCCAGCGGGTCGCCGAGCGCCTCCCGCAGGCGCAGCGGCGGGTCGCAGCGGTCGAGCAGTGCGCCGAGCGGCTCCGTCAGCGGTGCCCCGAGGCGCAGGAGGCCGCCGGTGAGCGCGACGGGCACGGGGCCCGCCCCGCCGGACCGCCGTGCGGCGGCCGCCACCGCCCCGGCCAGGGCCTCGGCCGCCTCCCGCAGGATGCCGTCGGCGACCGGGTCCCCGTCGGCGGCCGCGCGGGCGACCGCCGGTGCGAACGACGCGGCGGTGCGCGCCGGGTTGGCCTCCCGGCCGAGGACCGCGGGCAGGCCCGGGAGCGGTCCGAACCGGTCTGCCGCGGCCTCGCGCAGGGCGGTGTCCGGCCCCCGTCCGTCGTGCGCCCGCAGGGCCGCGCGCAGGGCGGCGAGCCCGATCCACGCCCCGCCGCCCTCGTCGCCCAGCCAGGGGCCCCAGCCGTCCACCAGGGCGAGCGTCCCGTCGGCGCCGACCGCCACGGCGACCACCCCCGTCCCGGCGGCGAGCACCACCCCGGGGCCGCCGCCGAGGGCCCCGGCGTGGGCGGTGACCGCGTCGCTTGCGACCGCGGCCTCCGCGACGGGGAGCGCCGCCAGCAGGCGCTCCGCCAGCTCCCGGGCCGCGTCGGGTGCGGCGGCCGCGCCCGCGGCGCCCACGCACACCGCGGCGAGCGGTCCGCCGCCGCTCCCGGACCTCCCGTCGCTCCCGCCCCCGTCCCCGCCGTCGGCTGCGGCGAGCAGCGGGGCGGCGGCCGCGAGCACCGCGGCCTCGGCGGCGGCCACCCCGCCCGCCTGGGCGAGCCCCGGGGCGCCCGCGGCCTCGTGGACCGCGGCGGGCGCGTCGGCGGGGCCGGTCCACAGCGCGGCGCGGCAGCCGGTCTTGCCGAGGTCCACGGCCAGCAGGGCCTTCATGGGCGCGCTCTCCTCCCGGGGCGGGTCGGCCGGATCGCGGCCGCGCGGCGGCCGGAACGGCCGGGTCCGCGGTCCAGCGAGTATCGGAAGCGCGGACTCCCGATGTCAAGAAGCAACAGAAATCGAAGGAGATCGTAAATATCCCACGGAAGGGCCGGTGTGGTCCGGGCACCCCGCCTCCGGGTACCCCGCCTCCGGGCGCCCCGCCTTCGGGGCGCCCGGCCCCGCGCCCCCGGCCCGCGTCCGCCCGGCCTCCGCCTCCGCCCGGCCTGCGCCTCCGTGCGCGCCGCCGCCGGGCCGCGCCGGAGGGGGGCCGACGGCAGGCATCGGGAGTCGACAAAGCGCATCCCATCACTCTTTCACGTCACCAAACGTCAGAAGGTTCTCACTGTTGGACAATTGGGTGTGCAAAGCTGAGCCGTCAGCAGACCCCGAAGCAGGGAACGAACAGCTGTGGCTCACCCGCGCATCACCCGCGCCCACCGCGTCCTGGCCGGCATCGTCCTGGCCGGCGCGGTGCTCATCGCGGGCATCGGCTTCGCCGGCTCCTACGGAGCGGTCCGCAACCTGGCGTACCACAAGGGCTTCGGGGCCTTCTCCAACGTCATCCCCGTCGGCGTGGACGCCGGCATCATCGTCCTGCTCGCGCTCGACCTCCTGCTGACGTGGCTGCGCATCCCCTTCCCGCTGCTGCGCCAGTCCGCCTGGGCGCTCACCGCCGCCACCGTCGTCTTCAACGCCTCCACCGCCTGGCCCGACCCGGTGGGCGTGGGGATGCACGCCATCGCGCCCCTGCTGTTCGTCGTCATCGTCGAGGCGGCGCGGCACGCGGTGGGCCGCATCGCCGACCTCACCGCCGACCGCCACATGGACTCGGTCCGCTTCGTGCGGTGGCTCCTCGCGCCGTACTCCACGGCGAAGCTGTGGCGGATCATGAAGCTCTGGGAGCTGCGCTCCTACGACACCGCGATCGGCCACGAACGCTCCAAGCTGATCTACCAGGCCCACCTCAGCGCGCAGTTCGGCCCCGACTGGCGCCGCAAGGCGCCCGTGCAGACGCTGCTGCCGCTGCGGCTCGCCCGCTACGGCGTCCCCCTCGCCGAGACCGCCGGCGCGGGCCTGGCGGCGGCCGGCATCGACCCCGCGGTCCTGCCCCCGGCGGTCCACGGCCTGCGCCACGGCGGCGAGGCGCTGCCGTCCGCGCCCTCCCGCCGGCCGCAGGCCGGCGCTCCCGGCACGGACCCCGGCGCGGCGGCCGGCCGGCCGCTGTGGCTGCCCGCCCCCACCGCGCACGACCAGGCGGCGTACGACCCCTCCGCGCACGACGCCTCCGCGCACGACCCCTCCGTGCAGCCCTGGGACCGGCCGCAGGACGTCCCGTCGCACGGCTCCCCGGACGCGCCGTCGGACGACCCCCGCGCCGAGGACAGCGGCGCCGCCGGGCAGACCACGGCGCCCGACCGGTACTACGCGGCGTGGCGCCGCTACATCGCCCGTCACGGCGAGGAGCCCAGCGGCGACCAGCTCTCGGCCTGGCTCGCCGAGCACAACGTCATGGGCCGCCACGGCAACCCCGTCAGCCCCGGCAACCTCCGCCGCTACCTGCCCGAGTTCCGCTACTACGAGGCCTGGCGACGCCACGCGGACGAGTACGGCGAGATCCTCACCGCGGCCGAGCTCTCCGACCACCTGGCCCGCGTCGGCATCCCCCGCAACGGTGAGCGGGTCCCCGCCGAGGTCCTGGAGTCGATGCTCCCCGACTTCCACCGGCGCCGCGCCGTCGAGTCCGCCCTCGCCCTCTGAGCCCGGACGCCGGTCCGCGCTCCCCGTCCGCACCCCGCCCCGCCCCGCTCCCGGCCCTCCCGGGGCGGGGCGGCTGCCTTCCGGCCCGTCCCGCCGTCCGCCCGGGCCCGCCCGTCAGCCCGCGCGGGCGGCGCGCCGCGGGGGCTGGTCATCCGCCCGCCGACAGGGCATGCTGCCGGACCAAGCTCCGCCGCGGTGCGGCGAACCACCGCCGCCCCGCGCGTCCGCCGACCCGGCACGCCCTGGAGGACCCCTTGCGCCGCCCCGCCCCCGGCCCGCAGACCCGCTCCCGCCTGGCCGCACTCGCCGCCGTGACCGCCGCCGCGGCCTCGCTCGCCGCGCTGCCCGCATCCCCCGCCGCCGCCCGGCCCGCCCCCTCCGGGACGGCCGCCCCCGCCGTCGGCCGGGTGTTCATGGTCAACCCCGTCCAGTCCTCCGGCGACGAGGCGCTCACCGACGCCAAGGACGCCGACACGGCCGTCCCCGCCGACGCCTACGCCACCGTCCCGCTGCGCAACCTGGACGGCAGCGGCACCCTCACCGGCCGCTGGGCCACCGTCAGCTCCAGCACCGGAGCCCTGGCGTCCTCCGCCACCGGCGACTTCCGCTACACCCGCAGCGCCGACCAGTTCGAGCAGGTCATGGCGTACTTCTGGGTCAACGAGGCCCAGGAGTACCTGCAGGGCCTCGGCTTCGGCAGCGAGCTGCCCGGCGCCAACGACCGCGCGCAGCCCGTGCGCATCGACCAGTGGGGCGCCGACAACTCCTTCTTCACCGACCGCAAGGCCGAGATCCGCTACGGCAAGGGCGGCGTCGACGACGCCGAGGACGCCGAGGTGGTCGTGCACGAGTACGGCCACGCCGTGCACGCCGCCCAGGTGCCGGGCTTCGGCGCCTCCGAGGAGGCCGGCGCCATCGGCGAGGCCTTCGGCGACTACCTCGCCGTCGAGGTCGGCCTGGCCGCCGACGCCCGGTACGGCTGGCCGCGCCGCACCCCGGACGCCTGCGTCGCCGACTGGGACTCCACCTCCTACACCTCCGCGACCCCCCACTGCCTGCGCCGCATCGACACGGACAGGACCTACGCCGACAAGGTCGGCGAGGTGCACGCCGACGGCGAGATCTGGTCCCGGGCCCTGTACGACATCCGCAACGCCCTGGGCGCCCGCACCGCCGACCGGATCATCGTGGACGCGCAGTTCGGCTTCGCCCCGGACACCGACTTCGCCGCCGCGGCCGCCACCACCGTCGACACCGCCCGGCGCATGTACGGCGCCGGGGCCGCCGACGCGGTCCGCCGGGCGTTCGCGGCCCGCGGCATCCCCGGCGTCTGACCGGTCCGCGCCGCCTGCCTCCGCCCCGGTCGTCCCCCGCCCCCCTGTGGGCGGGGGACGGCCGGGGCGGGGCGCGCCGCGGGACGGGACCGGTGCCCGGAGCCGGCCGGTCCGGCTCCGGGCACCGGTGGCGTCAGGAGTTGAAGACGGCCACGTAGTCGACGAGCATCGGCACCCCGGAGGCGGTCGAGCGGGTCGGGGTGGGCTGGTTGGAGAAGGCGTTGGGGAAGGCGCCGCCCATGGCCACGTTCAGCAGGAGGAAGTGGCCGTGGTGGGTGGCGTTCGCCCAGGTGGTCGCGTCCATCCGGTCCGACGTCACGCTGTGGTGGAGCGTGCCGTCGACGTACCAGCGCAGCGCCTCCGGGGTCGTGCTGCGGTCCCACTCGAAGCCGTAGGTGTGGAAGGCGCCCTGGCAGGCGGTGGCGGGGCAGGGGGTGCTGGCGCCGAGTCCGCTGGTCTCGTTGCAGGGGCCGCCCGGGTCGGTGCCGCAGTGCAGGGTGCCCCAGACCGAGTTGACGCCGTTGACGTTCTCCATCACGTCGAACTCGCCGATGCCCGGCCAGTTCTGTTGGTTGCCCCGGTACGCGTCGCCGAGCGTCCAGAAGGCCGGCCAGTGGCCGGCGGCGGCGGAGCCCGTGACGGCGTGCATCCGGATGCGGGCTGGATGAGCGCCTTGCCGCCCGGGGCGGCCTGGAAGTCGGTGCGGCGGGTCTCGATGCGGCCGGAGGTCCAGCGGCCGCGGCTGTCGCGGATCGGGGTGATCCTGAGGTTGCCGCTGCCGTCCTGCTGCAGGTTGGCGGGGTCGGCGGTGCAGGACTCGACCTCGCCGGTGCCCCAGTTGGCCGCCCCGCCGGGGTAGGAGGTGCCCGTGTCGACGATCCAGTCGGCGGACGAGGGCGCGGACCCGGCGGCGCCGCTGAAGTCGTCGCTCCAGGTCTCCGTGCAGCCGGAGGGCGCCGGGGGACGGTGGCGGATGCCCCGGGGCGGATCCCGTCAGCACCGCGGCTGCGGTGAGCAGTGAAGTCATGAACAGGACAGGTGCACGCACGGTGGATCTCCAGGGCACGGGTGGGGTGGGGGCGGGATGCGGTGGTGGGGGCTCGGCATCCGTGGGGGTCACTGTCGTGTTGCACCGGCATGGCGTCAATACCTGTTGCCTGAAAACGCTCTCAGGATCGTTCCGGCATCAAGAAGTCGAGAGAGTGCGCGGCCGCCGGGACGCCCCTCCCCGCCCCCGCGGCCGACCGGAGGGGCCGCGATTCCGGGTGGTTTGCGCGACTGTGGGGCGTCGACCAGCGGCGTCCGTCGCAACCAATCTGTTACGTGCTCATTTCATTGACGCAACGTCAGGGTGATCGTAGCCTCTCGTTCCTGAGAGCGCTCTCAACCCTTGTTCCGCACCCCTGGGGCGAGGTGCCCTCCGGGTCAGGCCCCCGTCCCAGGCCGGCCGGACCGGCGACCTGTGCCCCCGTGCAGTGCCGTTCCGTACTCCGAACCCGCCGTGCCGCCGCACCCGTGCACGGCGACGACTCCTCACGCGGAGACCACGATGAGACCCCACCCCGACCGCCCCCCGGCGCGCCGCGCCACGCACCCCGCCGGACCCGTCCGCGCCGTCGCGGCCCGCCCCGTCCGCTCCGGCACCACCCCGCCCCGCCGGGGCGCACGGCGCCGGACGGCCGCCGCCGGAGCGGTGCTCTCCCTGCTCCTGGGCCTGCTGTCCCTGCTCACCACGCACCCGGCCTACGCCGCCACCGTCGGCGCGGGCAGCTACGCCACCACGGCCCCCGGCCCCCTGCCGTCCGGCTGCGGCCAGATCACGGGCAACCCCCGCCAGTGGGCCACCGCCAACGCGCCGGCCGGAGCCGTGCCCACCAACGACTGGTGGTCCTCCATCCTGTGGAAGCGCACCAACTGCGCCTACGGCGAGCCGCTCTTCGCCCACCCGCTCGGCTTCCGCGCCGGCGTCTCCGGCCTCGGCTTCTCGTACACCACCACCCCCGCCATCAGCGGCAGCTCCACGGGCGTGGGGGAGTACCACTTCCCCTACGCCGAGGACTTCACCGCCGGCGTCGCGGGGCTGAACGCGCCCGAGGTCAAGGTCGACGACTGGACCGACTGGACCGTCAGCCCGCTGCTCACCGACGGCACGCACACCCTGCGCGCCACCATCGGTGAGGGCCTGCCCTTCGCCTACTTCCGCGCCACGGGCGGCAACGCGCAGATCACCGCCGCCTCCGGGTCGAGCCTGACGGTCTGGTCCAACACCGGCTCCTGGGTGGGCTACACCGTCAACGGCCACGACTACGCCGCCTACGCCCCGACCGGCGCCACCTGGACGGCCTCCGGCGCCGCCCTCTCCTCGTCCCTGGCCGGCAAGGACTACTTCTCCGTCGCCGTCCTGCCCACCACCTCCTCCACCAGCGCGAGCGACCGCGCCGCCCTGGCGGCGTCCTACGCCAGGTACGCCCACAACCACGTCACGGGCACCAAGGTCTCGTACCGCTACGACGAGGCGACCAGCAAGGTGACGACCACCTACGCCTACACCACCGCCGCCCGCGAGGGCAGCGCCACCGGCACGGTCGTCTCCCTGCTCCCGCACCAGTGGCGGTACCTGGCGGCGGGCACCCCGCTGCCGCAGACCTACGTCTCCGCCCGCGGCGCCCTCAAGATCCTCACCGGGGTCACGTCCTTCACCACGTCGATGGTCTACCACGGCGTGCTCCCGGAGGTGCCCGCCGTCGCGGACGCCTCCGGCGCCGACGCCACGACGCTCCAGAACCACCTGAACGCCGAGAAGGGCGACCCGGCCAAGCAGGTCAGCGACGACACCTACTGGACCGGCAAGGGCCTCGGCCGCGCCGCGCGGCTCGCCGAGATCGCCGACCAGACCGGCAACGCCGGCGTGCGCGACGCCGCCCTGGCGGTGGTCAAGTCCAAGCTCACCGACTGGTTCACGGCCTCCGCCGGCAAGACCGCCCACCTCTTCGCCTACGACAAGAACTGGGGCACCCTCATCGGCTACCCGGCCTCCTACGGGTCCGACCAGGAGCTCAACGACCACCACTTCCACTACGGCTACTTCGTCGCGGCGGCGGCCACCCTCGCCAAGTTCGACCCGGCCTGGGCCTCGGACTCCCAGTACGGCGGCATGGTCGACCTGCTCATCCGCGACGCCGACAACTACGACCGCACCGACACGCGGTTCCCGTACCTGCGCGACTTCGACATCTACGACGGCCACGACTGGGCGTCCGGCCACGGCTCCTTCGCCGCCGGCAACAACCAGGAGTCCTCGTCGGAGGGCATGAACTTCGACAACGCCCTCATCCAGTGGGGCGAGGCCACCGGCAACACCGCCGTCCGCGACGCGGGCATCTACATGTACACCACGCAGGCCGCGGCCATCCAGGACTACTGGTTCGACTCCGCGGACCAGAACTACCCGGCGAACTTCGGCCACCGCGAGGTGGGCATGGTCTGGGGCGACGGCGGGGCCTACTCCACCTGGTTCTCCAGCGCCCCCGAGCAGATCCAGGGCATCAACCTGCTGCCCGTCACCGGCGGCCACCTGTACCTCGGCTACGACCCGGCCTACGTGCTGGCCGACTACAACGACATGCTCACCCAGAGCGGCCACACCAAGCCGACGATCTGGGCGGACATCTGGTACGAGTTCCTCGCCCTCGGCGACGGCGACAAGGCGCTCACCGCCCTGCGCGCCGACGCCGGCTACACCCCCGAGGAGGGCGAGAGCCGCGCCCACACCTTCCACTGGGTCCGCAACCTGGCCGCGCTCGGCCACGTGGACACCACCGTCACCGGCGACCACCCGCTGAGCTCGGTCTTCGAGAAGGCCGGCAAGCGCACCTACGTGGCCGCCAACATCACCGCCGCGCCCCTGACGGTCCACTTCTCCGACGGCACCGTGCTCGACGTGCCCGCCGGGCGGACCAAGGCCTCCGGCGCCGTGAACTGGACCGGCGGCACCGCGTCCGGCGGTATCCCCCCCACCGGGTCCCCCTCGCCGTCCCCCAGCGACACGGCGACGGACACCGCCTCCCCGAGCCCCTCGGACACCGCGTCCCCCTCGCCGAGCGACACGGCGACGGACACCGCGTCCCCCAGCCCGAGCGAGACCATCCCCACGCCCCCGCCGGGCTCCGGCTCCCCGGTGATGTACCTGCAGACCGACGGCAGCGTGCAGGGCACCAAGGGCACGGCGGGCAGCGTCACGGTGGCCTCGGCCGGCGGCGCCACCCACGACGGCACGCCCTCGAACCCGGTGACCTACACCTCGACCGGGCTGACCATGCCGTACAACGGCGGGAAGACCACGTTCGACCTGGCGGTGGACGCCGGGACGGCGGTCGGCAACGCCCCGCAGGTGCGGGTCTCCTACGACTGCACCGGTGACGGCAGCTGGGACTGGAGCGAGACGTACCACTACTTCGCCACGGACCCGGTCGCGGGCTGGGAGCACTACACCCAGGCCGCCGGCCTCGCCTCGGCGAACGGCACGATGTGCGACCTGAGCAACGGCACGGTGCGGGTCGAGGTCTGGAACGCGCTGGGCAACGCCGCCACGACCCTGGGCACCGGCGACACCTCCGTGGTGAACCTGCCCTACACCGCGGGGACGGCCACCCCGACCTCCTCGCCCACGGCGACCGGGACCCCGACCGGCGGCACCTCCTCGCCGCTGCTGTACCCGCAGACCGACGGGAGCGTGCAGGGCCTCGCCGGCCCGGCGGGCAGCACGACGATCGCCTCCGCCGGGGGCGCCAACCACGACGGCACGCCGACCGGCGCGCAGACGTACACCTCGACCGGGCTGACCATGGCCTACAAGGGCGGGGCGACCGCCTTCGACCTGGCCGTGGACGCCGGGACGGCGGTCGGCAACGCCGTCCAGGTGAAGGTCTCCTACGACTGCACCGGTGACGGCAGCTGGGACCGGACGGAGACGTACCGCTACTTCGCCACGGACCCGGTCGCGGGCTGGGAGCACTACACCCAGGCCGCCGGCCTCGCCTCCTCCAGCGGCACGATGTGCGACCTGGCGAACGGCACGGTCAAGGTCGAGGTGTGGAACGCCCTGGGCAACGCGTCGACCACCCTCGGCACCGGCGACCGCTCGGTCGTCACCCTCCCCTACAACTGAGGCCCCGCACCCGGGACCCCCACACCTGAGGCCCCCGCGCGACGGCGGGGGCGGGAAGGCCGCGGCCCGCGCCGTCCCCCGGCCCGGCGCCCGGCCGGGGAGCACGGCGGTGAGCACGGCCGGGGAGGGCAGCCGGGGAGCGCGTCCGGGGAGCGCGGGAACGGCGTGGCGGGACCCTTCCGGACGCCTGCGAACCAGCGTGTGAGAGCGCTCTCGAAACCGCCTGCCGCAGGGTACGCTCATCCCGAAGCCCCGGCCGGACGCGTGGAGCACCAGGCGCCGCGGGGAGAGGACCGGCAAGGAGCAGCAGGTGACCGACGCGCCAGTACGCCAGGTGCAGCCCAAGCCGACCAGGCCGACCCTGGAGGAGGTCGCCGAGTTCGCGGGCGTCTCCCGGGCGACCGTCTCGCGAGTGGTCAACGGCGGTGCCGGGGTCCGGGCGGCGCTGCGCGACAAGGTCGAGCAGGCCGTCCGCGAGCTCGGCTACGTCCCCAACCAGGCCGCCCGCACCCTCGTGACGCGCCGCAACGGCGCCGTCGCCGTCGTGATAGCCGAACCCGAGAGCCGCGTCTTCTCCGACCCGTTCTTCGCCCAGCACCTGCGGGGGATCAGCAAGGAGCTGGCCGCCGCCGACTCCCAGCTCGTCCTGCTGCTCGTCGACGACAGCAGCGACTACGACCGGGTCGGGCGCTACCTGTCCGGCGGCCACGTGGACGGCCTCCTCCTCTTCTCGCTTCACGTGGACGACCCGCTCCCGGCGATGGCGCGCCGCGCGGGCCTGCCCACCGTCTTCGGCGGCCGGCCCGGCTGGGCGGGCGCGGAGGCCGACCGCTCGGTCCTGTACGTCGACACCGACAACCGCGGCGGCGCCCAGCTGGCCGTCCAGCGCCTCCTGGACCGCGGCTGCCGGCGGATCGCCACCATCACGGGCCCCCTCGACCAGACGTCCTCCACGGACCGCCTGGACGGCTACCGGGACCTGCTGCCGGGCGCCGACCCGGCACTCGTCGCCGAGGGCGACTTCACCCCCGAGGGCGGCCGCCGGGCCATGGCGGCGCTCCTGGAGCGGTGCCCCGACCTGGACGGCGTCTTCGCCGCCTCCGACGTGATGGCCGCCGCGGCCCTGCACGTGCTGCGGGCGGCCGGCCGCCGGGTGCCGGAGGACGTGGCGGTGGTCGGGTTCGACGACCTGGAGTCGGTCGCGGCCTGGACGGACCCGCCGCTGACCACCGTGCGGCAGGACGTCGAGGGCATGGGGCGCCTGATGGCGCGGCTGCTGCTGCCCCGGCTCCCCTCGGACCAGGGGGCGCCGCGGATCGCCGGCGCGCTCTCCTCGGTCGTCATGCAGACCGAGCTGGTGGTCCGCGACTCGGCCTGAGCGGCCCCCGCCGACGCACCCCGCCGACGCATCCCCCGCCTGCGCCCGCGCCGGCCCCTGCGGGCCCTCCCGGATCCGGAGGGGCCCGGGACGGTGTCCCGACGCGTTCGACGCGCCCGGCGCAGCCGTGGGAGGCCGCAGGCCGCTCCGGACCCGGTGCCGCGCCCGGTGCCGCAGCCGGTGGTGAGCAGAATTTGGGAGCGCTCTCATGGTTTCGTCGCGCCCACCCCGCCTCCGCATATCGCCTCAGCCGTCGGATTTGTGCCCGAAATGCAACCTATCCATGGTTTCTGAGGGGTCGTCGCTCTCGAACCGATCGCAATCCCGCGCAACGTCTTGACGCGCGGGGGAGGGCCGGGCAATCTCCTCCTCGTCAGGTTTTGAGAGCGCTCTCAACTCTCTGGGCCACCCCCCTCACGACCCCTCGTCCGCATGAACACGAAGGAGGCCTCCATGGCCACCGCCGGAGCCGCACGCACCAGAGCGGTCACGCTCGGATCCGCCGTCCTCGTCCTCGCCCTCGCGGCCGGCTGCAGCTCCTCGACCTCCACCAAGTCCGCAGGCGGCGACACCGCCAAGGACGGCAAGGTCACCCTCAACGTCGACCTGTTCGGCACCTTCGGCTTCAAGGAGGCCGGCCTCTACGCCGAGTACCAGAAGCTGCACCCGAACATCGAGATCAAGCAGACCGACACCCAGGACGAGGCCCAGTACTGGCAGGCCCTCCAGACCAAGCTGGCCGGCGGCGGCGGCCTCGCCGACGTCCAGGGCATCGAGGTCGGCCGGATCGCGAGCGTCGTCCAGAAGCAGGCCGACAAGTTCACCGACCTCAAGAGCCTCGGCCTCGGCCCCGCGAGCGACGAGCTGGTCCCGTGGAAGGGCTCCGCCGCCACCACCCCCGACGGGAAGCTGCTGGGCCTGGGCACCGACATCGGCCCCGAGGCGATGTGCTTCCGCGCCGACCTGTTCAAGCAGGCCGGCCTGCCCACCGACCGCGACCAGCTCGCGCAGAAGTGGTCCACCTGGGACGGCTACCTCGCGCTCGGCAAGCAGTACGCCGCCAAGGCCAAGGCCGGCAACACCTGGACCGACAGCGCCGCGAGCGTCTTCGCCGCCGAGGTCGGGCAGCAGCGGGTCCGGTACTTCGACGAGCAGGGCAAGCCCGTCTACGAGACCAGCCCGGCCGTGAAGGCCGCCTGGAACACCTCCGTCTCCCTCGTCAAGGACGGCCTCAGCGCCGAGCTGCCCGAGTGGACCCCCGAGTGGAACAAGGCGTTCTCCACCGGCAAGTTCGCCACCCTCAGCTGCCCGGCCTGGATGGGCGGCTACATCAAGGGCCAGGCGGGCGACGCGGGCAAGGGCAAGTGGGACGTCGCCCCCGGCCCCGGCAAGACCGGCAACTGGGGCGGCTCCTACCTGGCGATCCCGCGGACCTCCAAGCACGCCAAGGAGGCCGCGGACCTCATCAAGTGGCTGACCGCCGAGGAGCAGCAGGTCACCCTCTTCAAGAAGCTCGGCTCCTTCCCGTCCAACAAGGCCGCCCAGGCCGCCATCAAGGACGTCAAGGACCCGTACTTCAGCGACGCGCCGATCGGCCAGATCTTCAGTGAGGCCGCCGCCGCGATGCCGGCCCAGGTCCTCGGCGCGGACGACCAGGTGGTCACCAAGGCGTTCACCGACGCCCTCGGCGAGGTCGAGCGCACCAAGACCGCCCCGGACGCCGCGTGGAAGCACGCCATGGACAACGTCCGCAACGCCACCGGCGGCTGACCAGGCAGCAGGTCGCCGGTCCGGCCGGCACCGCCTCGACGACCGGCGCCGCCCGCCCTCCTGACAGGGGCGGGCGGCGCCACCCGAGCGAAGGACCCCCATGGCTCTCTCCACCTCCGCCCCGAACCGGGGCCCCGACCCGGCCCCGCCGCCCTCCCCGGCGCCGGCCCCCGCCCGCCCCCGGCCCGCCGCCGGCCTGCGGGCCCCCCTCTTCCGCTGGGACCAGAAGGCCGCACCGTACGCGTTCGTCGCCCCCTTCTTCGCCTTCTTCGCCGCGTTCGGGCTCTTCCCCCTCCTCTACACCGCCTACGTCTCGCTGCACCGCGTCGAGCTGCAGACCTCCGACCGGATGGAGTGGCTCGGCCTGCGCAACTACACGCGGCTGATCGAGGACCCGTTCTTCTGGAACGCCCTGCGCAACACCTTCACCATCGGCGTGCTCTCCACCGTCCCGCAGCTGCTGATGGCCCTCGGCCTCGCCCACCTGCTCAACTACCGCCTGCGCGGCCGCACCTTCTTCCGCGTCGCCATGCTGATGCCGTACGCGACCTCGGTGGCCGCCGCCACGCTCGTCTTCGCCCAGCTCTTCGGCCGCGACTACGGCCTGATCAACTGGCTGCTCGGCACGGTCGGGATCTCCCCGGTCGACTGGCAGGCGAACACCGTCGCGTCCCAGATCGGCGTCTCCACCGTCGTCACCTGGCGCTGGACCGGCTACAACGCGCTGATCTACCTGGCGGGCATGCAGTCCATCCCCGGCGAGCTCTACGAGTCCGCCGCCATGGACGGCGCCTCCCGCTGGCAGCAGTTCCTGCACGTCACCGTGCCGGGCCTGCGCCCCACCATCCTCTTCACGGTGGTGGTCTCCACCATCGGCGCCACCCAGCTCTTCGGCGAGCCGCTGCTCTACGAGGGCAGTGCCGCCGGCGGCGTCTCCCATCAGTACCAGACCCTCGGCCTCTACATGTACGAGCAGGGCTGGGGCTTCTTCCACCTCGGCCGCGCCGCCGCGATCGCCTGGGTGATGTTCCTGCTGATCGTGGTCCTGGTCGCCGTCAACGCCGCGATCGCGCGGCGGCGCAGCCGGACGGAGGGGTGATGGGTACCGACACCGCACAGCCGCAGACCCGGGGGAGCGGCACCGCCCTCGCCCCCCGGCCCGCCCCCGCCGTGACGGCGCCGCCGAAGTCCCGCCGCCGGGGGGCGGCCGGCCGGCGCATGGACGGCGGCCCCCTCGCCTACGCCGTGCTCGGCGTCGCCACGCTGATGTTCGTCTTCCCGTTCTACTGGACGGTGGTGGCGGCCAGCCGCAGCAACGCCGAGCTCAGCGCCGTCCCGCCCGCCCTCACCCCCGGCGGCAACCTCTTCCACAACATCGGCGAGGCGCTGCAGCAGGCCGCCATCGGCAAGGCGCTGCTCAACTCGCTGATCGTCTCCACCACCGTCACCACCGGCACGGTGCTCTGCTCCACCCTGGCGGGCTTCGCCTTCGCCAAGCTGCGGTTCCGCGGGCGCGGCGCGCTGCTGGCCCTCACCGTCGGCACGATGATGATCCCCCCGCAGCTGGGCGTGATCCCGCTCTTCATGATCATCGCCAGGCTCGACATGCAGGGCAAGCTGCCCGCCGTCATCCTGCCCACGCTCGTCTCCGCCTTCGGCGTCTTCTTCATGCGGCAGTTCCTCTCCCAGGCGCTGCCCGACGAGCTGATCGAGGCCGGCCGCGTGGACGGCGCGTCCCACGCGCGGATCTTCCGCTCCATCGTGCTCCCGGTGGCCCGGCCCGGCATGGCCGTCCTCGGCATGCTCACCTTCATGGCCACCTGGAACGACTTCTTCTGGCCCATCGTCGCCCTCAACTCGCAGAACCCCACCGTGCAGGTCGCCCTCAAGTCGCTCGGCCAGGGCTACGTCCCCGACCAGTCGGTCGTGCTCGCCGGCACCCTCCTCGGCACCCTGCCCGTCCTGGTGGTCTTCGGCCTGCTGGGCCGTCAGATCGTCGGCGGCATCATGCAGGGCGCCGTCAAGGGCTGACGCCGTCAAGGGCCGGCGCCGTCAAGGGCCGGCACCGCCGGCGCCCGGCACCGCAGCCGTCCGACACCGCCAGGGCCCGACGCCGCCCAGGGCCGACCCCTCCCCACCTCCCAGGAAGTCCCATGACCCTCGACACCCTCCCGTCCCCCGCCCCGTCGGCACCCGTCTTCCCGCCCGGCTTCCTCTGGGGCACCGCCACCGCCGCCTACCAGATCGAGGGCGCCGCCGCCGAGGGCGGCCGCACCCCCTCCATCTGGGACACCTTCAGCCGCACCCCCGGAAAGGTCCGCAACGGCGACACCGGCGACATCGCCGCCGACCACTACCACCGCTTCCGCGACGACGTCGCCCTCATGGCCGACCTCGGCCTCTCCGCGTACCGCTTCTCCCTCGCCTGGCCGCGCGTCGTCCCCGGCGGCAGCGGCCCGGTCAACCCGGAGGGCCTCGCCTTCTACGACCGCCTGGTGGACGCCCTCCTGGAGAAGGACATCACCCCCGTCGCCACCCTCTATCACTGGGACCTCCCCCAGGAGCTGGAGGACGCGGGGGGCTGGACCGAGCGCGCCACCGCCGAGCGCTTCGCCGAGTACGCGGCCGCCGCCGCCCGCCGCCTCGGCGACCGCGTCGGCATGTGGACCACCCTCAACGAGCCCTGGTGCTCGGCCTTCCTCGGTTACGGCAACGGCGTCCACGCCCCCGGCCGCACCGACCACGGCGACGCCCTGCGCGCCCACCACCACCTGATGCTCGCCCACGGCCTCGGCACCGCCGCGCTCCGCGCCGAACTGCCCGCCGCCGCCCAGGTCTCCCTCGTCCTCAACCTCGCCGCCGTGCGCGCCGCGGGCACCACCCCGGCCGACCTCGACGCCGCCCGCCGCATCGACGGCCTCGCCAACCGGATCTTCCTCGACCCGGTCTTCCACGGCCGGTACCCCGAGGACGTCCTGGCCGACACCGCCCACCTGCTCGACTGGGACGCCCTCGTCCGCGACGGCGACCTCGCCGAGATCAGCCGCCCGCTCGACGCGCTCGGCATCAACTACTACACGCCGACCCTCGTCGCCGCGGCGGAGGACGGCGACGCGGTCCGGCGGACCGGGCCGCGCGGGGACAACCACGCCGGCGAGCTCACCCCCTGGCCCGCCTCCGAGGGCGTCCGCTTCCTCCCCGCCCCCGGCACCCGCACCGCCATGGACTGGCCGGTCGACGCCGACGGCCTGTACGAGATCCTGACCCGCCTGCGCGACGAGCTGCCCGGCACGCCGCTCGTCGTCACCGAGAACGGCGCCGCCTACGACGACTACACCGACCCCTCGGGGGAGGTCCACGACCCGGAGCGCGTCGCCTACCTCCACGCCCACCTGGCCGCGGTGGCGCGGGCGGCGGCCGACGGCGCCGACGTCCGCGGGTACTTCCTCTGGTCGCTGCTGGACAACTTCGAGTGGGCGTACGGCTACGGCAAGCGCTTCGGCATCGTCCACGTCGACTTCGCCAGCCAGCGCCGCACCCCCAAGGACAGCGCCCGCTGGTACGCGGAGGTCATCCGCTCGGGCGTCCTGCCGGAGGACTGAGCCGCCCTCCGCCCCGCGCGCCGGCGCGGCCGCACCGCCCGCGGCCGCGCCGGCGCCCGCCGACCGGCCGCCGCACCTCCGGAGACGCGTCCCGGCCCGGAGGCGCGGCGCCGTCCACGCCGGTCGCACCGCTCACCGCTCACCGCACGCCCCGACGCACCCCACCCTGCCGAGGAGGACACGCATGACCGTGAGACGGACACCCCCCAGGGCACCCGCCCGCAGACCCCTCCGGGAGACGCTGCGCCGGGCCCTGGCCCCGACCGCCGCCGCGGCGCTCCTGGCCGGCGGCCTCGCCCTCGCCGCCCCGGCGCCCGCCGCCCGCGCGGCGGTGCCCGACACGATCCCGCTGACGCTGACCAACCACTCCGGCCTCGACCAGCCGGTCTACCTCTACGACCTGGGCACCGAGCTCTCGACCGGGCGGCAGGGCTGGGCCGACGCCGACGGCGTCTTCCACCCGTGGCCGGGCGGCACCATCCCGCCCTCGCCGGCCCCCGACGCCTCCATCCCCGGCCCGGCCGACGGCGCGTCGGCCACCATCCGCATCCCGAAGTTCTCCGGCCGGATCTACTTCTCCTACGGCCGCAAGCTCGACTTCCGGCTCACCACCGGCGGACTGGTGCAGCCCGCGGTGCAGAACCCCACCGACCCCAACCGGGACATCCTCTTCAACTGGTCCGAGTACACGCTCAACGACGGCGGGCTCTGGATCAACAGCACGCAGGTCGACATGTTCTCCGCCCCCTACGCGGTCGGGGTGCGGCGCGCCGACGGCACCACCGCCACCACCGGCCACCTCGTGCCCGGCGGCTACCAGGGCTTCTTCGACGCGCTCAGGGCGCAGCCCGGCTGGGGCGGCACGATCCAGACCCGCGCCGACGGGACGGTCCTGCGGGCCCTCGCGCCCGGCCACGCCATCGAGGCCGGCACCCTGGCGCCCACCGTGCTGGACGACTACATCGACCGGGTCTGGAGCAGGTACTCCACCGCCACGCTGACGGTGACCCCTTTCGCTGACCGGCCCGACCTGGTCTACCGCGGGAGGGTCTCCGGCGACCACATGGACTTCACCGACGGCTCCGGCGCGGTCGTCACCTCGTTCCAGAAGCCCGACTCCGACAGCGTCCTCGGCTGCTACAAGCGGCTCGACGCCCCCAACGACCTGGTGCGCGGGCCCATCGCGCGCACGCTCTGCGCCGGCTTCAACCGGACCACGCTCCTGACGAACCCCGACCAGCCGGACACCTCGGCGGCGGGCTTCTACGCCGACCCGGTGACCAACGTCTACGCGCGCGAGGTCCACGCACGGATGGCGGACGGCAGGGCCTACGCCTTCGCCTTCGACGACGTGGGCGCCCACGAGTCACTGGTGCACGACGGCGACCCGCAGGCGGCGTCCATGACCCTCGACCCGCTCGCGGACGGCCCCGCACCCACGCCCACCGACAGCGCGTCGCCGACCTCCACCTCGTCGCCGACCCCGACCGCTTCCCCCACCCCGACCTCGTCGCCGACCCCGACGGCGTCGCCCACCCCGACCTCCTCCCCGACGGCCACCTCCTCGCCGACCCCGACCCCGACCGCCACCTCCCCGACCCCCGTCCCGGTCACCGGCGGCACCCTCTACCTGCGCTCCGGCGGGCAGCTGGCCGCCACCGAGGCCGCCTCCGCGTCGGCCGACACCGTCCCGTCCGCCGACGGCGCCAACCACGACGGCACCCCGTACCACCCGCTCGTGTACGAGGTGCGCAACGTCCGGGGCACCTTCAGACCGGGATCCGCGACCGAATCCCGCCTCGGGGTCGACGCGGGCACGACCGTGGCCCTCGCCCCGCAGGCCAGGGTGTCGTACGACCTGACGGGCGACGGCACCTTCGACCGGGTCGAGACCTACCGCTACTTCGCCACCGACCCCGTCCCCGGCTGGGAGGAGTACACCGGCTCCCGCAGCGGCCTCCTCTCCGCCTCGGGGACCCTCGGGAACCTCGACGGGGGCACGGTCCGGGTGGAGGTCTGGAACGCGATCGGCAGCGGGCCCTCCACCCTCCGGGTGGACGCCGGCTCCGTCCTCACCGTCCCCTTCGGCTGAGCCCGCGGCCCGGCGCCCGCACCGCGGCCCGGCGGCGCGCCGCCCGCCGGGCCGTCCCCGCGGACACCGCCGGCAGCCCGTGCGCCGGACCTGCCCCCGCCGCCCCCATGACCGGGGGCGGCGGGGGCAGGAGAGGGCGTACGGGGACGGTGTCCGGACGGCGAGGAGGACGGATGCGCGCGGCGGCCCGGCTCGACCGCTTCCAGCGGCGGCACGCCTGGGCGGCCGTGCCGCTCGCGGTGGTGTACAAGTTCGCCGACGACCAGGGCACCTACCTCGCCGCCCTCATCGCCTACTACGGGCTGCTGTCGCTGTTCCCGCTGCTGCTCCTGCTGGTGAGCGTCCTGGGCTTCGTGCTCCGTGACGACCCCGCCCTCCAGGAGCGGGTGCTGCACTCCGCGCTCAGCCAGTTCCCCGTGATCGGGGACCAGCTCGGCAGCAACATCCACTCCCTGCACGGCAGCGTCCCGGCGCTGGTCATCGGCCTGGCGGGCAGCCTCTACGGCAGCCTCGGCGTCGCCCAGGCGGTGCAGAACGCCCTCAACCGGATCTGGGCGGTCCCCCGGTACGCCCGGCCCAACCCGCTCACCTCCCGGCTGCGCAGCCTCCTGCTGCTGCTCATCCTCGGCGCGGGCCTGGTGCTGACCACCCTCCTGGCCTCCTTCACCACCAGCGCCCACGCCTACGGCGCCGCGGCGGGGACGGGCCTGCGCGTGCTCGCGACCGCCTGCTCCGTCGCCCTCAACACCCTGCTGGTGCTGCTGGTCCTCAAGTCCCTCACGGCCCGGTACGTCCCGCTGCGCCGGCTGAAGCGGGAGGCGGTGGCCGCCGCACTCGCCTGGCAGGCCCTGCAGACCGTCGGCACCTACTACGTCGGCCACGTCCTCCAGGGCACGAGCGCCACCTACGGCCTCTTCGGCATCGTGCTCGGCCTGATCGCCTGGCTGTACCTGGCCGCCCTGGTCTTCGTGCTGTGCGCGGAGGCGGGCGTGGTGCGCATCCGGCACCTGTGGCCCCGCAACCTCCTCACGCCCTTCACCGACCGTGTCCACCTGACCTGGGGGGACCGGCGGGCGTACGCGTCCTACGCGGCCACCGAGACGCACAAGGGCTTCGAGGACGTCGAGGTGGACTTCCGCCAGCGCCCGCCCGAGGGCGGCCCGCACGACCGGCCCCACCCGCACGACCGGTCCGTGCCGCCCGACGAGCCCGGCGGCCCCGGGAGCCCCGACGCGCCCGACGCCCCCGGGAGCGCCGGCTCCTCCGGCCGCCCCGGCCGCCGCGATCCGCAGGACCCGCCGGGGTCGGCCGCCTGACCCGCGCCCCGCGCACGGCGGGCCCGCCGACCGCCGGGTCGGGCGCGTCGTCCGCACCCGCGGGGCCGCCGCCTCCCGCCCCGGCCCCCGACGCGCCCGGGGCCGGCGCCTGGCCCGGGGCCCGGGCCGGGGTCACTCCCGGCCCGGCCCCCGACGCGCCCGGGGCCGGCGCCTGGCCCGGGGCCCGGGCCGGGGTCACTCCCGGCCCGCGGCCCGCAGCAGCAGGAGGGCGGTGTCGTCCGTGCGCCGCCCGCCCGGGAGGGCGTGGTCGAGCAGGTCGTCGGCCAGCGCCTCCAGGTCCCGGCCGCACACCGTGTCCAGGTGCAGGGCGAGGTCCGCCGTCGCCCGGTCGAGGTCGGTGCCCGGCTCCTCGACCAGGCCGTCGGTGTACAGCGCCAGCAGGCTGCCGGGCGGCATCGGCACCTCGGTGAGGGGGTAGTCCGCGCCGGGGTCGATGCCCAGCAGCAGCCCGGGCGGGACGTCGATCGGGCCGGCCGGCCCGCCCGCACCGCACAGCAGCGGCGGCGGGTGGCCCGCGTTCGCCAGGCAGGCGCGGTGGCGGGCGAGGTCGATCCGGGCGTAGAGGCAGCTGGTGAACAGGCCCTGGTCGAGGTCGGTCAGCAGCCGGTTGGTGCGGGCGAGGACCTCGTCCGGCGGCGCGCCGGCCATCGCGTACGCGTGGACCGCGGTGCGGACCTGGCCCATGAGGGCGGCGGCGGCCACGTTGTGCCCCTGGACGTCGCCGATGACGGCGGCCGCGGTCGTGGCGTCGAGCCGGATCAGGTCGTAGAAGTCGCCGCCGATGTCCATGCCGCGGGTGGCGGGCAGGTAGCGCGCCGCCACCTCCAGTCCGGGCAGGGAGGGCAGGGCGCGGGGCAGCAGCCCCCGCTGCAGGCCGCAGGCGAGCCGGTTCTTGGCGTCGTACAGGCGGGCTCGCTCCAGGGCCTGTCCGAGGAGGCCGGCGAGGGAGGCGAGCACGGCGCGCTCGTCGACGCCGAAGGGCCGGGGGCGGTCGTAGGCGAGGACGCAGCAGCCGACCGGGCGGCCGGAGGCGACCAGCGGCAGGAACGCCCACGCCTGCCTGTCGCTGCCCCGGCGCACCGCGGGGTGGACGCGCTCCAGCTCCTCGGGCGAGGCGAAGAAGACGGGCGTCCCGCTGCGCAGGGAGCGCACCGCCGGGTCGGAGGTGTCCCGCAGGGACAGCCCGCCGAGGTGGTCGGCCGTCCCGGCCGGGTAGCCGCGCCTTCCCACGGTCCGCAGCCGGTCCCCCTCGACGGTGGCCATGGTCAGCGACTGCGCGCCGAAGGCGGGCATGATCTGGTCGGCGACCAGGTCCACCACGTCCTCGACCCCGGTGGCCTCTGTCAGTGCGGCCGCCAGGTGCATGAGCCGGTACAGCCGGCCCGCCCCGGCGTGCCCGCCGCCGGGTGCGGGCTCGGGGACGGGCTCCGCGGGCCGGGGGCCGGTACCGGCGGAGGTGACGCGCACGCTGATGCCGCCGGCGTCGGGGTACAGCCGGAAGCGCAGCCAGCGGTCCGGGGGCCGGCAGGCCGTGAAGGAGGCGGGCCGGCGGCTGATGACCGCGGAGCGGTAGCGGTCCTCGTACAGCGGGTCGTCCAGCCAGGGCAGCGCCCGCCAGGGCAGCTCCCCCAGCAGGTCCTCGGCGGGACGGCCGAGCAGGCGGGCGGCGCCGAGGGTGACGAAGGTGATCCGGCCCTCGAGGTCCAGGGCGCAGGAGCCCCCGGGCAGGCGTTCGGCGAACGCGGCCGCCGTCTCCCGCGGCTGCCGCACGCCCCGTCCGGCCGCCGCCGGCAGCACGCGCGGCTCGGCGGGGGGCTCCAGGGGGGCGTCCGCCGCGGCCCGCTCGTCCAGCAGCGCCGCCAGCCGCGCGCAGGTGCGGCCGACGGCCGAGCGCTCGCGGTCGCTCTCCGCCGCCGGACGCTCGCCGGGCCACACGAGGAGCACCGCCCCCCACCGCCGCGCGCCGGTGACGGGGGCGGCGGCCAGCGAGAACGCGTACGGCAGGACGAGGGCGGTGCGCGGGTAGCAGCGGACCAGGTCCTCCTGGCCGCCCACCCACACCAGGCGCTGGTCGCGGACCGCCTCGGCCACGGGCAGCGGCGCGGTCGTCCCGATCCTCGTCCAGGGGGCGATGAACTCCGGCGGCAGGCCGCACAGCACCGCCAGCACCAGCACCCGCCGGTCGGCCGAGAGCAGGTAGAGCCAGGCGGCGGCGGCGCCCGTCTCGCGGAGCGCCCCGAGCAGCGCCGCGTCCAGCGGCCAGGACTCCTCGCCGTCCGGGCCGGCCGCCCCGGTCACCGCCCCCACCCCCGGCCCGCCGTGGCCCGTGCGCGTGGGCACCCGGGCACGGGGGAGCCCCGTACCCGCGCGCGCCGTGCATCGCCCATACCCGGACGTTACGCCCGCGCCGGTGCCGCGGCACGCCGGAGGCGCCCCGGCGCCCCGGCGCCCGCCGGGGACCGCGGGCGGCCGGTCACCCCGGGTCCGGCGGGCCGTCCGCGGGCAGGGTGAAGACGACGCGGGTGCCCGGGGCGTGGGCGGTGTCGACGCCGATGGTGCCGCCGTGGAACTCGACGACCTTCCGGCACAGCGCGAGGCCGATGCCGGTGCCGGGATACGCGTCCCTGGTGTGCAGGCGCTGGAAGATGACGAAGACCTTCTCGGCGTACTCGGGCTCGATCCCGATGCCGTTGTCGGTGACCGAGAAGCGCCACATCCCGCCGTCCCGCTCCACGCCGACGCGGATGCGCGGCGGCCGCTCCGGGCTGCGGAACTTGACGGCGTTCGACAGCAGGTTCTGCCAGAGCATGCCCAGCTGGGTCGCGTCCCCGGTGACCACGGGCAGCGCCTCCGCCCCGACCTCGGCGCCCGACTCCTCCAGGGCCACGCCCAGGTCGTCGAGCGCCGCCGCGAGGACGGCGCCGAGGTCGACGGCGGCGCGCTCCTGGTGGACGCGGCCCACCCGGGAGAAGGCCAGCAGCTCGCTGATCAGGGTCTGCATGCGGTTGGCGCCGTCGACGGCGAAGCCGATGTACTGGTCCGCGCGCTCGTCCAGCCGCCCGCCGTAGCGGCGCTGCAGGAGCTGGCAGAAGCTGGCGACCTTCCGCAGCGGCTCCTGCAGGTCGTGGGAGGCCACGTAGGCGAACTGCTCCAGTTCGGTGTTGGACCTCCGCAGCTCGGCGGCCTGCGCGTCCAGGGCGCGCCCCGCCTCCTCGGCGGAGGAGAGCTCGTCGGCCAGGCGGCGCCGCATCGCCTCCACGTCCGCCGCGAGCAGCCGCAGGTCGGCGGGGCCGGTGGGGGTGATGGGCCGGTCGAAGCGGCCCTCCGCCACCTGCCGGGCGTCCGCCGACACGCGCTCCAGCGGGCCGGTGACCCCCCGGCGCAGCCCCTCGAACGCCAGGACCGCCAGCAGGAGGACGACCGCCGCTATCGCGGAGAAGGTCCAGTCGCGCACGGCCAGGGCGTGGTCCAGGTCCGCCCTCGCCCGGGCCTGCTCGTCCCGGAGGTGCCGCTGCAGGTCGGCGGAGGCCCGGCGCACGGCGTCGAACGCGGCCCGGCCGGCCTCCGCGCGCTCGGAGGCCAGGGCCACCGGCGCGCCGGCGGGGGCGGAGGCGACCGGCCGGGCGAACCCCTCCTGCCACCGCCCGGCCCGGGACAGCACCGCGTCCAGGTCCGCGCGGGCCCGGGCGTCCCCGCCCGCCAGGGAGCGCAGGCGCGCGGCGGCCGCCTCCTCCTCGGCCAGGCCCCGGGTGTACGGCTGGAGGAACTCCCGCCGCCCGGACAGCCCGTAGCCCCGGATGCCGGTCTCCTGGTCGACCAGCGCCGTCTCCAGGCGCACCGAGGCGACCAGCGCGGGGGACCCGGTGTCCGCCAGCTGCCCGATGGCCGTGGTCATGCGCGCCAGCGTCCACGCGCCGAGCGTCCCGAGCAGGGCCAGCACCGCCAGCGCCGCGGCCACGCCGGCCCGCAGCCACTGCCGGGTGGTCCACGCGGGCAGGCGGCCCGCGCCGCCGCCGGGCGCCGCCTCCTCCGCACCGGACCGCGCCCCCGCGGTCTCGACCGCCACCCGCCACCTCCCGCGCCGCCGTCCCGCCGCCGACGGGCCTGGGCCTGCGCACGGACGACGCACCCCCGCCGTCCTCGCCGGGGCAGGGACACAGTACAGGCAGCCGACAACACCTGTTGTCGGGCCGGGGGCGGTCTGTCTACTCTGTCCCCATGCCCGGCACCCCCTTCCCCCTGCGCCTCACCGAGGAGGAGATCGCCGCCCTCCTGGAGGGCGCGCTCGACGACCTGCTCCAGCGTCTGGCCCGCCGGGCCTTCCACCCGGTCGGTGTGCCGGGCGGCGGGGACGGGCAGGTGTGCACCGGCGACACCGGACCGGCCGAGGCCCTGGCCCGCCTCCACCTGCTGGTCCACCTCCAGCGGGCGGCCGACCGCCTCGTCGACCGGGCGGCCCGCGAGGCCGCCGAGGCCGGCGCCGGCTACCCCCAGCTCGGACAGGCCTGCGACATCAGCCGGCAGGGGGCCCGGCGCCGCTGGCCCGGCCTCGTCGCCGCACCGCCCCACCGCCCCGCCCCACGCACCTCCCGGAGCCCACGATGACGGCCGCCCTCACCTCCTTCCGCGACGTCCTGCCCTACGACGTCCTGCTCGTCGAGGACGACCCCGCCGACGCGCTGCTCATCGAGGACGCCCTCCTGGACCGGGGGGCGGCCCGCAGCCTCGCCCAGGTCCAGGACGGCGTCGAGGCGCTCGAATACCTGCGCGACCCGGCCAGGCCCCGGCCCGACCTCATCGTGCTGGACCTCAACATGCCCCGCATGAACGGCCGCGAGTTCCTGTCGGTGCTGAAGGACGACGACGGCCTGCGGGCCATCCCGGTGGTCGTGCTCACCACCTCCGCCGCGCCCGACGACGTCTCCGGCGCCTACCGGGAGCGCGCCAACGCCTACGTCACCAAGCCGGTCAACCTCGACGACTTCACCCGCGCGGTCCGCAGCATCGACGCCTTCTACCTCGACGTCGCCGCCAAGCTCCCCCGGGACTGACGCCGCGGGACCGCGCACGCGGCACGCGGCACGCCGCAGGCGGGGCCCGCGCCGTGCGCGGGCCCCGCCTGCGGACACCCCCGGACCGGCCCGTCAGACCGCGTCGGTGAGGGCCTCGTACTCCGCGTCCGTCAGCTCGATGCCGGCCGCCGCGATGTTCTCCTCCACGTGCGCCACGGAGGAGGTGCCCGGGATCGGCAGCACCGCGGGGGAGCGGCGCAGCAGCCACGCCAGGGCGAGCTGGGCCGGGGTCGCGCCGTGCTCCCGGGCCGCCGCGTCGAGCGGGCCGCCGGGCCGGGCCAGCTCGCCGGTGGCGATGGGGAACCACGGGATGAAGGCCAGGCCCTCACGCTCGGCGTACTCCAGCACGTCCTCGGACTTGCGCTCGACGAGGTTGTACAGGTTCTGCACGGAGGCGATCTCCGTGACCGTGCGGGCCTCCTCGATCTGGGCCACCGTCACCTCGGACAGGCCGATGTGGCGGATCTTGCCGGCCTCCCGCAGCTCGGCCAGGGCGCCGAGCTGGTCGGCGAGCGGGACCTGCGGGTCGATGCGGTGGAGCTGGTAGAGGTCGATGCGCTCCAGGCCCAGGTGGCGCAGGCTCAGCTCGACCTGCTGGCGCAGGTACTCGGGCCGGCCCACCGGCTCCCAGACGCCCGGACCGGAGCGGGTGAAGCCGCCCTTGGTGGCGATCACCAGACCGTCCGCGTACGGGTGGAGGGCCTCGCGGATGATCTGCTCGCTGACGAACGGGCCGTAGGAGTCGGCGGTGTCGATGAAGTCCACGCCGAGCTCCACGGCGCGGCGCAGCACCCGGACGGCCTCGGCGCGGTCGCGGGGCTCGCCCCACACGCCCTGGCCGGTGAGCTGCATGGCGCCGTAGCCGAGACGGGTGACCGGCAGGTCGCCACCGATCCGGAAGGAGCCGCTCGCGGCGGCCGGACGCGCGGTGCCGGTCGTGTCGTTGCTCACGTGCCGTGTCCTCTCGTGACGTCGTTGTCCTCCCTCGGCCAACCCGCCCTGCCGGAGATCCATTCCCGGGGCGCGGAGGCCCTGCCGGACCCGGCCGGCGCCGGCGCCGCCCCCGCGTGCGCCCCGGTCCGCGCCGGGCGCGACGCGTCCCGGCAGGGTGCCCGTCCCCGCCGCACCGTGATGCGCCCCGGCCGTGGCGGAACCCGGACCGGGGTCCGCCACGGCCGGGGCGCGGCGTGGGCCGGTCAGCCGCGGCGGGTGGTCCGGCGGTAGCCGAAGGGGCCGGGCAGGTCGGCGGAGGTCGTCGTGCGCCCGGTGGTCGACCAGGTGCGGTGGGCGCCGTTGCGGCCCAGGGTCAGCGAGAGCGACTTGCGGTTCACGTTGAGCCGTACGCCGGGCAGGATCGTGAAGGACTTGCGGAAGGTCAGGGGCATCGCGCTCTCCTCGGTCCGGTGACGGTTCGTCATATCGCCGGAACGGTCCGGCCCGCCGCACCTACCCTGCGGCGGCGGGCGCATGTGCGCGGCCGTGCGCTTCCCGCGGGGGCGGCGGACGTGCGGAGGCCGCGCCCCGGCGGCTCCGCGGGGGTGCTCCCGGGGCGGACCCGCCCGCCCGGCCGGACCCGCCGGACCCGCCCGCCCGGCGGCGGGCGTGCCGCGGACCCGTCTCGGCCGGCGCCCCGGACACCCGGCCCGGGACGGGAGGCGCGATATGCCGTTGAACCCCGAAACGTCCGCGTCCTAACGTCTGCCGCATGACAGAACCCCCGCACACCGGCGGCCGCAGGGCGTGGCCCGCCCTGGCGGCGGCCGCCGTGACCGTCGTCCTCTGGGCCTCGGCCTTCGTCTCCATCCGCAGCGCGGGCGCGGCCTACTCGCCGGGCGCCCTGGCGCTGGGGCGGCTCCTCACCGGGTCCCTGGTGCTGGGGGCGTTCGCCCTGGTGCGCCGCACGGGGCTGCCCGACCGCCGCGCCTGGCCCGGGATCCTCTGCTCGGGGGTGCTGTGGTTCGGCGCCTACATGGTCGTCCTCAACTGGGGCGAACGGGAGGTCGACGCGGGCACGGCGGCCATGGTCGTCAACATCGGGCCGATCCTCATCGCGCTGCTCGGCGCCCGGTTCCTCGGCGAGGGGCTGCCGCGCCGGCTGCTGGCCGGGATGGCGGTCTCCTTCACCGGCGCGGTGGTCGTGGGCGCCTCGATGTCGGGCGGGGGGCGCTCCTCCGTGCTCGGCGTGCTGCTCTGCCTGCTCGCCGCGGCGGCGTACGCAGGCGGGGTCGTCGCGCAGAAGCCGGCGCTCCGGTACGCGGGGGCGCTGCAGGTGACCGTCCTCGGCTGCCTCGTGGGGACCGCGGCCTGCCTGCCCTTCGCGGGCGTCCTCGTGTCGGAGGCGGCCCGCGCGCCGCTGTCCGCGACGCTGAACATGGTCTATCTGGGGGTCTTCCCGACCGCCCTGGCCTTCACCACCTGGGCGTTCGCCCTGGCCCGCACCACTGCGGGCCGGATGGGCGCCACCACCTACGCGGTGCCGGCCCTGGTGGTGCTGATGTCGTGGCTGCTGCTCGGTGAGGTGCCGGGTCCGCTGACGCTGGCCGGCGGCGTGCTCTGCCTGGCGGGTGTGGCGGTGTCCCGCCGCGGGTCCCGCGGGGGGCGGCCGTCGGGCGCGGCCGGGGAGGGGTCCGGTGCGGCGCGGGTTCCCGCCCGCTGAGCCGCGGGCGTGCCGCCGCCCTGGTCCGGGCGTCCGCCCTGCGGCGTCCCGCGCTGTCGCGCCCCGGTGCGGGCGGGACGGTCAGAAGTGCCAGATGTTGACCTCGAGGCCCTTGGCGGCGGCGCGGGTGTACGGGTTCCACACATGGGTGCCGACGGTCTCGTGGTTGACGAAGTTGGAGTCGACGACCTTGAAGGTGTGCTTGCCGACCTTGGCCACGATGATCGCCGTGTGCATGCCGCTGCGGAAGGAGTCGGGGCTGCCGGGGACGTTCAGCTGGATGACGTCGCCCTTGCGTGCCTGCGCGGCGCCCACGTGCTTGCCGCCGGCCCGCACGTAGTCGGAGTAGTAGCCGCCGCCCAGGGCGGCGCCCGCCACCCGCTGGACCATGTCGTTCACGAACTGCTTGCACTGGCCGCCGTGGGTGCCGACGCGGGCGAGCGCGGTGTCGGCGATGCCGGAGGAGCCGGCGGCGGCCTTGGTCGCGGCGGTCCCCTGGGCGGGGGCGGCATAGGCGCTGACCGGGATGGCGGCGCCGGCGAGGCAGAGGGCGGAGACGGCGGCGGCGCGGGTGAGCATCGAGGGCATGTACTTCTCCTGGTGCTTCGGGGCGGGGGCGGTCTGCGTCGATCCGTCCTCCGGAGCGGAGTGCCGCACGACGGGCGGCGAGGTTTCTTCGCCCCGGAGGTTTCCGTCATCGTGTGGGGGGTATGGACAGAGCGGCAAAGAGCGCCGTTACGACGTGCCGTCGTAGGCGTACGCCTCCTCTTGACACGGCGCGGAACCGGGTGCGGGTCCGGTGCCCCCGCCGCCCCGGGTGCTGTCACCCCTCCTGAGCTGCGCGGACGGCCTCCGTCCGGCGCCCGTGTCTCATTTGCCGAGAATGCCCTTTCCGCGCCTGCGGGCCGGGTCCGCCCTCCGACCGGGTACTACGGACCGTCGGAGGACCCGCGGCCCCCGTGACGGACCTCACCTCCCAGGCCGGTTTCCGTCCCTCTCCGGACCGCGCCGGGCTCCTCCGCCGGGAGGCGCGAGACCCACCGGGAGCCGCCCCGGCCCCCCGCCGCCCGTGCCCGCGCACCGCCTGTGCCCCGGCCGCGCCCCTGCCCCGGCCGCACCGGGGGGCCGGGGCACGGTGCCGGGCGGACCCGCGGCGCGGCACGGCCGTGCGATCCCCGCCGCCGGTTGCCGGTCGTCCGCCGTCGGTCGTCCGCCGCCCGCCGCCCCGCTCACCCCTCCCCGGCCCGTCCCCCGGGCCGCCGTCCGCAGGCCGCGGAAGGCCGCGGAACGCCGCGGTGACCCCGCCCCCGACCGCCGAGGCAACGGTTGGATCTCTCCTGTCCGCGGGGGCTGACGCGCGGGGCGGCGGAGGGTAACGTGCGCCTCTACCTTCACGGATCGATCACCGCCACGCCCCAGGGACCCCGATGCCTGATCCTTCGATGCCGCCGGCCGGCCGTCCGGCCTGGACCGCCCCGGCCCCCGTGCCGCCCGCGGCGGACGCCAGGTCCCTGAGGCGGCGTCTGGTGCTGCTGTCCGTGCTGCCGCCCGGGGTGGTGGCCCTCGCCGGCGCCGCCACCACCGCGCTGGCCGCCGGCGGCCGGCTGGACTCCGCCGAGCAGGGCGCCGTGTTCGGCGGCGCGGCCCTCCTGGGCGCCGTGGCCGCGGGTGTCGCCGGCATGCGGGCCTCCGCGGAGGCCCGCACGGTCTCGGTGCGCTGGGCGCAGCTGTCCCGGTCGGCCGGCCAGGAGCGGACCGCGCTGGACCACGAGCGCGCCGTGCTGGAGCGCGACCGGAAGGCCGTGGACCGGGACCGGGCGGCGCTGGACCGGGACCTGGACGCGCTGGAGGGCCTCGTCCGGGCCGTGGCCGACGGCCGGGCCGGGCTCGCCGAGCTGCGCCGCGGCCTGGAGGAGGGCGGCCGCCCCGTGCGCCCCCGCCGCGAGCCGTCGCCGCGGCCAGGCCCGGACGCCCTGTCGCGGCTGGGCCACGAGATCGCCGAGGCCCGGCGCGAGGCGGAGACGGCCGTCCTGGAGGCCGCCGCCCGCGCGGGCGGCGAGGAGCACGGCGCCCGCCTGGAGCGGTTCGAGGTGTTCGCCAACCTCGCCCGCCGCCTGGAGTCCCTGGTGCACCGCGAGATCGGGCTGCTGGACGACCTGGAGAACGAGGTCGAGGACCCCGACCTGCTCAAGGGCCTGTTCCGGGTCGACCACCTCTCCACCCGCATCCGCCGGTACGCCGAGAACCTGGCCGTGCTCGGCGGCGCGGGCTCCCACCGCCAGTGGACCCGTCCGGTCGGCCTCACCGACGTGCTGCGCTCCGCCGTGGCCGAGATCGACCAGTACGCCCGGGTCAAGCTCGTCCCCCCGATCGAGGGCGCGGTCGGCGGCCACGCCGTGGTCGACGTCGTCCACCTGCTGGCGGAGCTGGTGGAGAACGCGACGGTGTACTCCCCGCCGCACACCGCCGTGCAGCTGCGGGTGGAGCCGGTCACCGCGGGCGTGGCGATCGAGGTCGAGGACCGGGGCCTGGGCATGTCCCCGGCCGAGCGCGGCCGGATGAACGCCCTGCTGTCCTCGCCGGACACGGTCGCCCTGGGCGACCTGCTCCAGGACGGCCGGATCGGCCTGTACGTGGTCGCGGCCCTGGCCCGGCGGCACGGCATCGCCGTGCGGCTGCAGAGCAACGTCTACGGCGGCACGCAGGCCGTGGTGGTCCTGCCGCCCGCCCTGCTCGGGGCCGGGTCCGCCGGGGAGCCGGAGCACCGGCCCGAGCCGGCCGCGCGGACGGCGTCCGCGCCCGCCGCCGTCCCGGCGCAGGCACCCGCCCCCCGCGGGCCCGGCCGGACCCCGGACCCGGACGCCGCCCCGGTACCCGCGCACGCCGCCGCGCCCGCGTCCTCACCCGGGCACCGGGCCGCCACCGAGCCCCGGCCCGGGCCCGCCCCCGCGGCGGACGGCCGCCCCCCGCTGCCCCGCCGGCGCCGCCGGGAGGACGACGACGACGCCGCGTGGCGGCAGCCGCCCCGCGCCTCCGCCGCCCCGGAGGACGTCGAGCACGACCCCGGCCTGATGGCCGCCTTCCGCAGCGGCTTCAGCCTGGCCGAGGAGGCCGGCGCGTCCGGGCCCGCGGGGGAGTCCTGAGCGGCGGGGGAGCCCGGGCGGAGGAGCCCGGCGGGGTCGGGACGCCCCGCCCACCGAGCCGTTTCCGGTTGTCGAGGAGGAGTACACGATCGTGGCGAGCGAAGACCTTTCCTGGCTGTTGGCGGGCCTCGTGCAGAAGGTGCCGCACACCCGCAGCGCCCTGCTGCTGTCCTCGGACGGCCTGGTCAAGGCCGCGCAGGGGCTCGACAAGGACGCCGCGGACCACCTGGCCGCGCTGGCCGGCGGCCTCTACTCGCTGGCGCGCAGCGCCGGCCGCCGCTTCGACGACGGCGGCGACGTGCGGCAGGTCGTGACCGAGCTCAGCACCTCGATGCTGTTCGTCTCCGCGGCCGGCCACGGCGCGGTGCTGGCGGTGCTGGCCGGCCGGGAGGCGGACGCGGCGGTGCTGGGCTACGAGATGGCGATGCTGGTCAAGAGCGTGCGCCCGCACCTGGCCACCCCGCCCCGCCAGCCGGTGGGGTAGCCGGCGATGCCGGACGTCACGGACGGCCCGCTGCTGGACGAGGCGGCGGGCCGGCTCGTCCGCCCCTACACCGTCAGCGACGGGCGGACCAGGGCCACGTCCCACTTCACGCTGATGACCATGGTGCGGGCCACCGGCGCGCCGGCGCAGGGCACCTTCGGCCTCGAGCACGCGCAGGTGCTGGAGCTGTGCGAGCAGCCGGTGAGCGTCGCCGAGGTGGCCGCCCGCATGCGGGTGCCCGCGGCCGTGGTCAAGGTCCTGCTCTCCGACCTGGCCGAGGGCGGCGCCCTGGTCTCCCGCGACCTCGACCCGGCGCCGCCGGGCCGCCACGTCCTCCCCGACCCCCACCTCCTGGAAGCGGTGCTCGATGGCCTTCTCCGACGACTGTGACCCGGACGGCCCCGGCCGGGCGCCCGGCGACGTCCTGCCGGTGGGCGTCAAGGTGCTGGTCGCCGGCGGGTTCGGCGTGGGCAAGACGACGTTCGTCAACGCGGTCAGCGAGATCGAGCCGCTGAGCACCGAGGAGATGCTGACGGCGGTCAGCGCGGCCACCGACCGGCTGGACGGGGTGGAGGACAAGGCCACCACCACGGTCGCCATGGACTTCGGCCGCCTCACCCTCGGCCCCGCCCACGTGCTCTACCTCTTCGGCACGCCCGGCCAGGAGCGCTTCTGGTTCATGTGGGAGGAGCTCTCGCAGGGGGCGCTCGGGGCCGTGGTGCTCGCCGACACCCGCAGGCTGGACCACTCCTTCGCCGCGGTGGACTTCTTCGAGCGCCGCGGCATCCGCTTCGTGGTGGCCGTCAACGAGTTCGACGGGGCGCACCGCTACGGGCCGGACGAGGTGCGCGCCGCGCTCGACCTCCGGCCGGAGGTGCCGGTGGTGCTGTGCGACGCGCGCGTCCAGAACTCCGGCATCCGCGTGCTGCTCTCCCTGGTCCAGTACCTGATCACGACAAGGAGTCCCGATGGCAGCGATGCCGAGCACCCCCTCCTCCGGGCCTGAGCCCGGGATCGCCCTGCGCCACCTGCTCCTCCCCCCGGAGGACCCGGAGGTGCGCGCCCGCACCGAGCGGCTGCGGGAGCTGGGCATCGACGCCCGCCCCGACCCGGAGCTCGACGCCTTCGCCCGCGAGCTGGCGATCCGCACCGGCGGCTGCTACTCCGGCGTCAACCTCTTCCTGGACGCGGACCGCCAGTACTTCGCCGGCCTGTACAGCAAGGCGCAGGACACCACCGTGCACACGGGGGCGCCGCTGCTCGACGACCCGGTGCCGGGCCGCATCATGCCGCGCAACATCGACATGGGCATCTGCCCGCACGTGGTCCGGCGCCGCCGCGCCCTGGTGCTGGAGGACGTCCGCGACTTCCCGCGCTTCGCCGGGAACCCGGTCATCGACGCCATCAACGTCCTCTCCTACCTGGGAGCCCCGCTGATCGACAGCACCGGCGTCGTCCTCGGCACGGTCTGCGTGGTCGACCAGGACCCGCACCCGTGGGGACGCGAGGGCCTGGAGACCATCAAGGGGATGGCCGCCGAACTGGTGCAGCGGATCGAGGCGCGGGGCCGGCAGCGCGGCTGAGCGCCTCCCGGGCCCGGGCCGGGCCGCCGCACCGGCCCGCCGCCGCACCGGCCCGTCCGCCGTCGCCCTACCGGCCCGTCCGCCGCCGCCGCCGCTGTTGCTGCACCGCCCGCCGTCCGCCGCCGCACCGCCGTGCCGCCGGGGCCCGAACGTCCCGGGCGGCCGGCCCGGACGGCCCCGCACTCCTGCCCCGGCGGGCCGTGTCCCGCCGCGGACCGCGGGCCGAGGATGGCCGTGCAGGCGTTCCCGGCCACCGTGCGGAGGCAGTGATGACAGTGACGGCACCTCAGGCGACGGCGGAGGGGACCGCCTGGCGGGGCTTCACCGGCTCCGGCTGGCGCGGGCGCGTCGACGTGCGGGACTTCGTCCAGGCCAACTACACCCCCTACCCGGGCGGTCCCGGCTTCCTCCAGGGCCCCACCGACCGGACCCGCACGGTGTGGGGGAAGGTCAGCGCCCTCTTCCCCGAGGAGCGCCGCCGCGGCGTGCTCGACGTGGACGCCTCCACCCCCTCCACCATCACCTCGCACCGCCCCGGCTGGATCGACCGCGACCGCGAGCTGGTCGTCGGGCTGCAGACCGACGCGCCGCTGAAGCGCGCCATCATGCCCAACGGCGGCCTGCGGATGGTCGAGAACGGCCTGCGCGCCTACGGCCACGAGCCCGACCCGAGGGTCGTGGAGGTCTTCACCAGGTACCGGAAGACCCACAACGCCGCGGTCTTCGACGCCTACACGCCCGCCATGCTCCGCGCCCGCCGCGCCGGGGTCATCACCGGCCTTCCGGACGCCTACGGCCGCGGCCGCATCATCGGCGACTACCGCCGGGTCGCCCTCTACGGCGTCGACCGCCTCGTCGAGGCCAAGCGCGCCGAGAAGGCCGCCCTCGACGGCGAGCCGTCCACCGAGGCCGTGATCCGCGACCGCGAGGAGCTGTCCGAGCAGGTGCGCGCCCTCGGCGAGCTCAAGGAGATGGCGTCCTCCTACGGCTTCGACGTCTCCGGGCCGGCCGCCACCGCCCAGGAGGCCTTCCAGTGGCTGTACTTCGGCTACCTGGCGGCGGTGAAGGAGCAGAACGGTGCCGCGATGTCGCTCGGCCGCACCTCCACCTTCCTCGACGTCTACCTCGAACGCGACCTCGCCGAGGGCCGCATCGACGAGGTGCGCGCCCAGGAGCTGGTCGACGACTTCGTGGTCAAGCTGCGGATCGTCCGCTTCCTGCGCACCCCCGAGTACGACGAGCTGTTCTCCGGCGACCCCACCTGGGTCACCGAGGCGATCGGCGGCGTCGGCACCGACGGGCGGCCGCTGGTCACCCGCACCTCCTTCCGTTTCCTGCAGACCCTCTACAACCTGGGTCCCGCCCCCGAGCCCAACCTCACCGTGCTGTGGTCGCCGCGGCTCCCCGAGCCGTTCAAGCGGTTCTGCGCACAGGTCTCGGTCGACACCAGCTCCATCCAGTACGAGTCGGACGAGCTGCTCCGCCCGGTCACCGGCGACGACACCTCCATCGCCTGCTGCGTCTCCGCGACGGAGACGGGCCGCCAGATGCAGTTCTTCGGTGCCCGCGTCAACCTCGCCAAGGCCCTGCTGTACGCCGTCAACGGCGGCCGCGACGAGATGACCGGCGAGCAGGTCGGCCCCGAGCTCCCGCCCCTGACCGGCGCGTACCTCTCCTACGACGAGCTCGCCGCCGCGTACGACCGGATGCTCGACTGGCTCGCGGAGACCTACGTCGACGCGCTCAACGTCATCCACGCCATGCACGACAGGTACGCCTACGAGCGGCTGGAGATGGCCCTCCACGACCACCCCGTCCGGCGCACCCTGGCCTGCGGCGTCGCCGGGCTGTCGGTGGCCGCCGACAGCCTCTCCGCCGTACGGCACGCCCGGGTGCGGGTGGTCCGCGACGCCTCCGGCCTCGCGGTGGACTACGAGGTCGAGGGCGACTACCCGGCGTACGGCAACAACGACGACCGGGCCGACGCGATCGCGGTGGACCTGGTGCGCTCCTTCATGGCGAAGATCCGCCGCCGGCCGGCCCACCGGGGCGCGGAGCACACCCTGTCGGTGCTCACGATCACCTCCAACGTCGTCTACGGCCGCCACACCGGCGCCACCCCCGACGGGCGGCCGGCGGGCGCCCCCTTCGCGCCCGGCGCCAACCCGATGAACGGCCGCGACCGCCACGGCATGGCCGCCTCCGCCCTCTCCGTCGCGAAGATCCCGTACGACGAGGCGCGTGACGGCATCTCGCTGACCTCCACCGTCACGCCGGAGGGCCTGGGCCGCGCCCCCGAGGAGCGGGTCGTGAACCTCGTGGGCCTGCTGGACGCCTACACCGCCTCCGGCGGCTACCACCTCAACGTCAACGTCCTCGACCGGGCGACCCTGGAGGACGCGATGGAGCACCCGGAGAAGTACCCGGACCTCACCGTCCGCGTCTCCGGGTACGCCGTCCACTTCGTGCGGCTGACCAGGGAGCAGCAGCGCGACGTGCTCAGCCGCACCTTCCACGGCGCCCTGTGACCGGGCGCCCCGTGGCCGGGCACCCGGCGACCGGCGGTCCTGCGGACGGGCGTCCGGCGGCCGGCGGTCCCGGGCGCGGCGCTGCCGTCACGGGCCGGGTGCACTCCTGGGACCTCTCCACCGGTGCGGACGGTCCCGGGACCCGGTTCGTCCTCTTCACCGGCGGCTGCCCGCTGCGCTGCCTGTACTGCCACAACCCCGACACCTGGCACATGCGCGACAGCCGCACCGCCACCGCCGACGAGGTGCTGGCGCAGGTCGGGACGTGCGCCGCCTTCCTGCGGGCGGCCGGCGGCGGCGTCACCGTCAGCGGCGGCGAACCGCTGCTGCAGCCCGCGTTCACCGCCGAGGTGCTGCGCCGCTGCAAGGGCCTCGGCCTGCACACCGCCCTGGACACCTCCGGGTTCCTGGGGGAGCGGGCCGGGGACGCGCTCCTCGCCGACACCGACCTGGTGCTGCTGGACGTCAAGTCCTTCGACGCGGCGGTGTACCGGCGCCTGACCGGCGGGGAGCTCGCCCCGACCCTGCGCTTCGCGCGGCGGCTGGACCGGCTCGGCACGCCCACCTGGATCCGCTACGTCCTGGTGCCGGGCTGGACCGACGACCTCGACGCCGTCGACGGCCTGGCGGACTTCGCCGCCGGGCTGGAGTGCGTCCGCCGCGTGGACGTGCTGCCCTTCCACCGCCTGGGCGAGGCCAAGTACCGGGCGCTCGGGCTGCGCTTCCCGCTGGCGCACACCCCCGCGCCCGCCCCGGAGCTGGTCGCCCGGGTCCGCGACCGCTTCACCGCCCGCGGACTCGAGGCGTACTGAGGGGCCGTCGGGCCGACCGGCGCCGGGACGGACAGCCGCCGGCGCCGGGTCGGCAGGTCCCCCGGGGCGGGACCTTCGGCACCGGACCGCGGCGGGCGCCGGGCGCCACAGTGGGGCGGGAGCGCCGGAGGCCGTCGCGGCGCCCCGGGCCGCCCGCCCGGCTGGCCCCGCCCGCCCGTGCGGCGCGCACGGCCCGGCACGGCCCGCCGCGCACACCCGCACGGCACGCATCCCCACCACGGAGGGTTCCGCCATGACTGCCCACGACGTCCCGCAGGCCGAGGCCCCGCCCTCGGACGCGGCGATCGCCGTCGACCGTCTCGTCGCCGCCGGCCTCAAGGCCCTCGCCGACTTCGAGCGGCTCGACCAGGAGCAGGTCGACCGGATCGTGAGGAAGGCCGCGGTGGCCGCCCTGGAGCGCCACACCGACCTCGCCCGCCTCGCGGTGGAGGAGACCGGCCGCGGCGTCCTGGAGGACAAGGCCGCCAAGAACATGTTCGCCTGCGAGCACGTGGTGCACTCCATAGCCCCGCTGCGGACGGTCGGCGTCATCGACCGCGACGACGTCGGGGACATGGTGCGCATCGCCGAGCCGGTGGGCGTCGTCTGCGCGGTCACCCCGGTCACCAACCCCACCTCCACCACGGTCTTCAAGGCGCTGATCGCGCTCAAGACCCGCAACCCGGTGGTCTTCGCCTTCCACCCCGCCGCCCAGCGGTGCAGCGCCGAGGCCGCCCGCACCGTGCGGGACGCCGCGGTCGCCGCGGGCGCCCCGGAGGACTGCGTGCAGTGGATCGAGGACCCCTCCGTCGAGGCCACCACCCTGCTGATGCGCCACCCCGGCACCGCCCTCGTCCTCGCCACCGGCGGCAACGCGATGGTCAAGGCCGCGTACTCGGCGGGCAAGCCCGCCCTCGGCGTCGGCGCGGGCAACGTGCCCGCGTACGTGCACCGCAGCGCCGAACTGCGGCGGGCGGTCAACGACATCGTCCTGTCCAAGGCGTTCGACAACGGCATGATCTGCGCCTCCGAGCAGGCCGTGATCCTCGACGCCGCGGTCCACGACGACGCCCTGGAGCACTTCCGCGCCCTCCACGCCCACCTGGCCACCGCGGAGGAGAAGCGGCTGCTGGAGGCGTACCTCTTCGGCGGCGGCCGCACGGCGGACGGCGAGCCCCGCGTCAACCCGGCGGCGGTCGGCCGCAGCCCGGCGTGGATCGCTGAGCAGGCCGGCTTCGCCGTGCCCGCGGACACCTCCGTCATCCTCGCCGAGGTCGCCGGGGTCGGCCCCGACGAGCCCCTGACCCGCGAGAAGCTCTGCCCGGTCCTCGCCGTCCTGCGGGCCGGCTCCACCGAGGAGGGCATCGCCCTCGCCGCCGCCATGGTGGACTTCCACGGCCAGGGCCACAGCGCGGTCCTCCACGCGGACGACCCGGGGCTCGCCGAGGAGTACGGCCGGCGGATCAGGGCGGTGCGGATCCTGGTCAACGCGCCGTCGTCGCAGGGCGCCATCGGCGGCGTCTACAACAGCCTGCTGCCGTCGCTGACGCTCGGCTGCGGATCGTGGGGGTCGACGTCCGTGTCCGACAACGTCTCGGCGGCCGACCTGCTCAACATCAAGCACGTCTCGAACCGGCAGAGCAACCTGCAGTGGTTCAAGGTGCCGCCGAAGGTCTACTTCGAGCCGCAGTCGGTCCGCTACCTGGCCTCCATGCCGGACGTCCACCGCGTCACCGTGGTCACCGACGCCACCATGACCCGGCTCGGCCTCGTCGACCGGGTGCGCCGGGTCCTCGACCGGCGCCGCGAGCCGGTCGTCGTCCAGGTGATCGACTCCGTGGAGCCGGAGCCGGGCATCGACGCGGTGCGGCACGGCGCCGCCCTGATGCGGGAGTTCCGCCCCGACACCGTCATCGCGCTCGGCGGCGGCTCGCCCATGGACGCGGCCAAGGTGATGTGGCTGCTGTACGAGCACCCCGACGTGGACTTCTCCGACATGCGGCAGAAGTTCTCCGACATCCGCAAGCGGGCGTTCCGCTTCCCCGCCCCCGGCGGACGCGCCCGGCTGGTCTGCATCCCCACCACCTCGGGGACGGGCGCCGAGGTCACCCCGTTCGCGGTGATCACCGACAGTGCGACCGGCACGAAGTACCCGCTGGCCGACTACGCCCTCACCCCGAGCGTCGCCATCGTCGACCCCCTGTTCACCGCCGACCTGCCGCCCGCGCTCGCCGCCGACAGCGGCTTCGACGCCCTCACCCACGCCACCGAGGCCTACGTCTCGGTGTACGCGAGCGACTTCACCGACGGCCTCGCCCTGCACGCGATCCGGCTGGTCTTCGGCAACCTGGAGCGGGCCGTCCACGACCGGACCGGCGGCGCCGGGGCCCGGGAGCACATGCACAACGCCGGCACCATCGCCGGGATGGCCTTCGGCAACGCGTTCCTGGGCATCGTCCACGCCATGTCCCACACCCTGGGCGCGACCTTCCACCTCGCGCACGGCCGCACCAACGCGGTGCTGCTGCCCCACGTGGTCCGCCACAACGGCACCGTGCCGTCCAAGCCGACCGGCTGGCCCGCGTACGGGCACTACCGGGCCCCCGAGCGGTTCCAGGAGATCGCCCGGACCCTCGGCCTGCCCGCCGCCACCCCGCAGGAGGGCGTCGAGTCCTACGCCGCCGCCGTGGAGCGGCTGCGCGGGGCGGTGGGCATCGAGCCGTCCTTCCAGGCCCTGGGCGTCGACGAGCAGGCGTTCCTCGCCGACCTGCCCCGGCAGGCCCGCAACGCCTTCGACGACCAGTGCGCCCCGGCCAACCCCCGGATGCCGATGCTCGACGAGATGGAGGCGCTCATGCGCGCCGCCTACTACGGCGGCTGACCCGCCGCCGGCCGCCCCCCGGACCGCCCCGCCACCGGCCCTCCGGCACCCGGTGGCGGGGCGCGGCGCGCCGGGAGGCCCGCTCCCGGCGCCCCGCCGCCGGCCTGGCCGGACCGCCGCCGGTCCGGACGTCAGCCCAGCCGCCGGGCCAGGATCCGGGCCCGGGCGGCCTGGACCGCGCGGGCCCGCGAGGCCGCGAAGCGCAGCAGCCCGACGGGCGCCCGCAGCCGCAGCACGTCGGTGACGGCGCTGCCGTCCCCGTCCCGCACGACGGTGTACCGGTAGGACAGCCGCACCCCGCCCGGGCTGCGCACCTCGCCCCCGATCCCGGCCGCGTCGGGCAGGCCCGTCCCGTCGGCCTCCAGCGTGACCCGGATGGCGTTGTCGTACCGCAGCGGCCCCAGGACCCGGAACCGCTCGACCGCCGTGCAGTGCACGGTCCCGCCCTCGCGGCGGACGTCGCGCACGGCGACGACCAGGGGCGAGAGGCCCACGTAGTTCGCCGGCTCCGCCAGGTGCGCGAACACCCGCTCGGGCGACGCGCCCACATGGAAGACCCGGCGCAGTTCGACCCCCGGCATGCCTGCCCCCTCCGGTCCGGTGACGTCGCGTGATCCTCGCACCCCGTCCGGCGGGCACGCCAGGGCGGCGGCCGAGGGGCCCGGCGCCCCGGCCCCCGGGCGCCCCGGTGCGCCGGCAGGACGCCGACTTCGCCGCTCCCTGCATCCGGACGGCGGCCCCGGGGCGAATCCTCAGCGGGGAACGGACGGCGGGCCGCCGCCGGAGGGTCGGCGGCCCGCTCCGCCCGGGTCCCCGATCGGACCGGAGGAGGGCGTGGTGGCCGTGGACGGAACCGGCGAAGGAGTGACGGAGGGCCTGGGGCGGCGCCTGGCCGTCCTGGAGGCCGAGGTCGAGCGCCTGCGCGAGGAGGTGGCCTGCGCCCGCGCCCTCGCCGCCATGGCGGACCGGGACACCGCCGACCTCCGCGCCGACCTCCGGGCCCACGGCCCGCTCCGCACCGCCCTGCGGACGGCCGGGCCGGACCCGTGGGCGTGCCCGGCCGAGCCGCGGGCCGCCGAGCCGCGGGCCGCCGAGCCGCCCCACCCCGCCGCGTCCGATCCCGGCCTGGACAACCTGGTCCAGGCGGTCGGCTGCCTGGCCGCCGGCCAGGCCGACCACAGCCGCCACCTCGCCGCCCTGGTCCGCGGGCAGGAGCAGATCCTCACCGAGCTGCGCCGCCTGGCCGGCGGGAGCCGGTGAGCCGCCACACCTGGTGGACCGTCGCACCTGGTGGACCGCCACGCCTGGTGAGCCGTCGCACCTGGTGGACCGTCGCACCTGATGTGCCGTCACACCTGGTGTGCCGAACCACCCCGGCGCCGTGCGGCTCCGCACGGGCCCTCCCGGCGTCCGCGGCGGCTCAGGGCTTGTAGACCCGGCCCGGCTCCGGCACCGCGGGGGCCAGCAGCTGGGAGAAGGTGACGACGGTGTAGCCGCGCTGCTTCAGCCCGGCGAGGATCCCCGGCACGGCGGGCACCGTCCCCGGGTAGATGTCGTGGAGCAGGACGACCCCGTCGCGTCCGGCCTGGTCGAGCACCCGCTTCTCGATCACCGCCGGGTCGTCCGTCGCGTAGTCCTTGGCGCTCACGCTCCACAGGACCTGCGCGAGTCCGAGCTCGCGGCTGACCCGGGCGACCTTCCCGTCCGTGCGCCCCTGCGGCGGCCGCATCACGGCCGGCCTGCGGCCGGTGATCCGCTCGACGGCGTCCTGCGTGCGGGCGAGCTCCTCGCGGACCTGCGCCTCCCCGATGCCGGTGAGGATCCGGTGCGACCAGGTGTGGTTGCCCAGCTCGTGGCCCTCGGCCGCGATCCGGCGCACCGTGCCGGGGTGCTTCATGACGTGGTTCGCGCCCAGCAGGAAGAACGTGGCGTGGACGTGCTCGCGCTTCAGGACGTCCAGCAGCCGGGGGGTGTCCTCGCCGGGCCCGGCGTCGAAGGTCAGCGCGATGCACTTGGCCTTCCGGCAGTCCACGGCGCCCGGCGGGAGCCCGGCCGCGTCCCCGGAGCCGCCCTTCCCGGCGGACGGCGGCCGGTCCGCGGCCTGCTCCCGGGCGTCGCGCGGCGCGGTGGTCTCGTACGAGGCGCAGCCGCCCAGCAGCGCCGCCGCGAGCAGGGCGGCGCCCGCGGCCAGGGCGCGGGCCCGGCCGGGGCGGCGGGCGGCGGGCGCGGTGCGGGACGGCCCGGGCGCGGGCGTCCTGGCCACGGGAGCAGCACCGGGCATGGGTATGGCGGAGGGCATGGAGGGGCTCTCTCTCGGGTGGCGGCGGCATCCTGCACCGGTCCGCCGGAGGTCGGGTGGCCGCGGGACCGGTGCCCGCGGGTCCTGCTGGTCGCGGCCTGTCAGCAGTCGCAGCCGCAGTCGCAGCAGTCGCAGTCGCAGCAGCCGTCGCACCCGCAGCTGTCGCACCCGCAGCCGTCACAGCCGCAGCAGCCGTCGCCGCTCCCGCAGCAGCCGCCGGATCCGCAGTCGCAGCAGCCGCCGGATCCGCAGTCGCAGCTGCTGCAGTCGCTGCAGTCGCAGCAGTCGGCCTCGTGGCAGCACCCCTGCCGCTTCTGCCGGCTCCACGGGCCCTCGTACTCCTCGCTGCAGCACAGCCGGCAGGTGCAGGCCAGGTACGCGGCCATGGCGCAGCCCGCGAGCAGCCCGCGCCGCCGCGGCGGGGGCGGCGCCGGCAGGTGCGCGGCCCCCGGCGCCTGCGGCGAACCGTGGGAGGCGCTCGCGCAGGCGTGTGCGGAGCCGCCGAGGACGCGGTCCACCGCGCGTCCGGTCTCGTGCGCCAGCAGCCGGTGCACCAGCGCCCCGTCGGTGAACTCCGCGTCCCGCAGGGCCAGCCGGATGCCGTGCACGGCGTCCCGGCACAGCCGCTCCGCCTCCTCCGGCGCGGTGCCGGTCGCGGCGAGCGGGTTCCACGCCCCGCGCTCGGCGTCCTCCCGGAGGTCCTCCGCCGCGTCCAGCAGGTGGGCCAGCCGGCCGAAGAGGCGGCCCGCCTCGGCCAGCGGCGCCGCGTTGCCCGGCCGCCCGGCCAGCACGGCGGTGTGCGCGAACGCCGCGGCCGTCGCGGTCTCCGTCGGCTCGGTGACCCGCAGGACCGGCGTGCCCGGCCCCGCCGCCCGCTCCAGCTCCCCCTGCCGCGCGGCGGCGTCCAGCAGCACGCCCGTGTCGAAGCCGACCACGGCCGCGCCGCCGGCGCTCTGCCGGCCCCACCGGTCGGCGACGGCCCGCGCCCCGGCCGCGACCGGGCGGCGGGCGAACGCGCCGTCCCGGTCCTCCACGTGGTCGCGGACCTTGACCGCCGCCAGCGCCAGCGAGACCGCCGCGGCGAGCCGGGCCCCCTCGCCGCGCGCCACCTCGGCGGTGCGCATGCCGCGCAGCGGGCACGGACCGGCGGTGCGGCGCCCCGCGGAGGGGTCGCGCTCCGCCTGGGCCTCCACGAGGACCGAGACGATCAGCCCGTCGTAGTTGGTGGCGGTCCGGGCGAGCTGGCCGTGGTCGTCGCGCAGCGCCAGGCACAGGCCGCACAGGTGCGCCGTCCACGACGCCCGCAGCCGCTCCGAGAGCCGGTGCCGGCACGGCCGGATGATGCCGAACATGTTCCCCCCGCTTCCCCGCCCGTCCCGGCGGCCCCCTGTGGACGCGCCCCAGCATAGGGGCGGCCTCGAACGCGCCTCCGTACGGGTCTGCGGGACCCCGGTGCGGACGCGGCGGCCGGCGGCCGGGCCGCCGGGCGGTCCGGGCCGTGCGGAGCGCGTGCTCCTGCGGGTGACAGGGCCGCCCGGTCCTGATACCAACGAAGGGAGAGCCATCGCAGGGAAAGGAGGGATCGCCATGCACGCCGCCATCGGGGACATGGTCCACATCCACGGCCGCACGGTGGGCGCCCACGACCGGATCGGCCGGGTCGTCGAGGTCCGCGGGCCCGGCGGCTCCCCGCCGTACCTGGTGCGCTTCGACGACGGTCACGAGCGGCTGATCTTCCCCGGCCCGGACTGCGTCGTGGAGCACCTGGCCACCCACCCCGGACCCGGAGCACGCTGACCCCGAGCACACCGACCCGCAGCACACCGACCCGCAGCACGCCGACCCGGAGCACGCCCGTCCGGGGCGGCGGCGCCCCCGGAGTCCGGACCCCGGACCCCGGACATGCAGGCTGCGCCCGGACGGTCCTCCTCCGGCCCCGCGGACCCGGCCGCCGGCCGTCCCCGCGGGGCCGGACGGGGGGCTGCCCTCCCGCCGCCCCCTCCCGCCGCCCCCGGCCCGCCGCCTCCCGGGGCGTCGGCGCCCGCCCGCACCCGGGGGCGTGCGCGCGGTGCGGTGCACGTGCGGGGCCGCCCGGCGCCGCCCCGCCGGGTTAGGCTTCCCGGGCAGGCAGCAGCACTTCACCGCCCGCAGCACTTCACCGCCCACGGAGGTAGCGGCGTTGCACATCGACGCGTGGATCGAGAGCGTTCCGCCGGGGGCGGTCTACGCACTGGTCGGACTGATCATCGGACTGGAGAGCCTGGGCATTCCGCTGCCCGGCGAGATCGCCCTGGTCACCGCGGCCCTCCTGGCCTCGCACGGCACGGTCGACCCGCTGCTGGTGGGCGTCTGCGCCACCCTCGGCGCCGTCCTGGGCGACTCCGCCGGGTACGCCATCGGCCGCAAGGGCGGCAAACCGCTCTTCGACCGGCTCGGCCGCCGCTTCCCGAAGCACTTCGGCCCCGCCCACCTGGCGACCGCCGAGCGGTCCTTCCAGCGCTGGGGCATGTGGGCGGTCTTCTTCGGCCGGTTCGTCGCCCTGCTGCGGATCTTCGCCGGCCCGCTGGCGGGCGCCCTGCGCATGCCGTACTGGAAGTTCCTCACCGCCAACGTGCTCGGCGGCGTCGTCTGGGCGGGCGGCACCACGGCCGCCGTGTACTACCTGGGCGTGGTGGCGGAGGACTGGCTCAAGCGGTTCTCCTGGCTGGGGCTCGCCCTCGCCGTCTGCCTCGGCGCCGGCTCGTTCCTGCTGGTGCGCCGCCGGGCGGTCCGCGCCCACGCCGAGCACGAGCGGAGCGGGCGGGCGCAGGACGACGCGGACGCGGACACCGACGCCGAGCCGGTGGCCGCCCCCGCGCGCGACTGAGGGGACCGCCGTCCGACGTGCCGGTGCCCCCGGCGGCTCCACGCGGAGCCGCCGGGGGCACCGGCACGGCGGGCTCAGGCGAAGGTGGGGGCCCCCACGGCCGCGACCGCGACGGTGCCCG
>NZ_JAJLRA010000001.1:0-176131 GCF_020991365.1 Streptacidiphilus sp. ASG 303 | reverse complement strand
GGGCTCCCCCGGGCGGCGGGCCGGGGGCCCCCCCCCGCCGCCGCCGGGGGCACCGGCACGTCGGGCTCAGGCGATGGAGGCGGCCACGACGGCCGCGACCGACACGTTGCACGCCGCGGTCACCCACACCGCGGGGTGCGGCTCCGGGTCGACGAGGATCTCGCCCAGCCGGCCCGGGGTCAGCAGGTCCACCGCCCAGAAGGCGACCGCCATCAGCACCAGGCCCAGCAGCCCGAAGCAGGCCGTCGAGGCGAGGCCCTTGCCGAAGTCGTCGTAGGTGGTCCAGATCGAGGTGAAGACGATCCCGCCGATGCCCAGCAGGGCGGAGCTGAGCAGCACCGCCGCGTTCCGGTTGCGCTCCACCCAGATCTGGTGGCCGAGCCTCCCGGGCGTCAGCAGGTCGACCAGGAGGATGCCCAGCAGGAGCAGGACGACGCCCAGGGCGCCGAAGACGGCGGCGGAGCCCAGTCCGTGGACTATGTCGTTCATCGGTGTCTCGAAATCCTTCGTCGCGGCGGGTCGGGGGCCGCAGCAACCTAGCGCATCCCGGCCGGGGCCACCGGCGGATCCCGATCACGTCCGCCATGTCCGCGGGGGAGGCGCGTGCGGGTCCCCGGCAAATGCGTTGCCCGGCCGGGCCGGCGCCCGCGACAGTGGGGCCCATGCCCGAATCCCCGACGCCCGCGGGCGCCACCGCGCCCGCCGCCCCCGTCCCCGCCCCTCCCGCCGGCACCTCCGTCCGCCCGGTGACCCCGGACGACGCCGGGGCCGTCCAGGCCCTCCTCAACGCGATCGACGTCCTGGAGACCGGCACCGCCCGCACCGGCCTGCACGAGGTCGAGGCCGACCTGGCCGATCCCGGCACCGACCTGCCCACCGGCTCCTGGCTCGGCCTCCACGGCGGCCGGGCCGTCTGCTACGGCCTGCTGCGCGACGCCGGCGGCTGGCGCCTCGACCTCGACCACTACACCCTTCCCGACCACCAGGACCTCGGCTTCCACGTCCTGGGGCTGATGACCGCGCGCGCCGCGGCCGCGGCCGCCGCCGCAGGCGCCGACCGGGCCGTGCTCCACCTGCTCCTGGCCGCCGAGCCGACCACCGACACCGCCCGGCTCGCCGCCGGCGGCTGGCGGCGCGTGCGCCGCCACCACGTGCTCACCCGGCCCGTCTCCCGCGACACGGACCCGGTCCCGGCCCCGCCGCCGGGCGTCACCCTGCGGACCTGCGAGGACGAGGACGGCCGCCGGGCCGCCCACGCCCTGCTGGAGCGCACCTTCGCCGCGCACTACGGCCACCGCCCCCGCAGCTACGAGGAGTGGCGGGAGGCCGCCGACGCCCACCGGCAGGACTGGTCGCTCTGCTGGACCGCCGCGGTCGACGGCCTCGGCGACGCCGCCGTCCTGCAGTGCCGCGACGACCGCGAGGCGGCGGGCTGGGTCAGCCGCCTCGGCGTGGTGGAGGAGGTCCGCGGCCGGGGCCTCGGGGGCCACCTGCTGGAGCTGGCCTTCGCCGCCTTCGCCGAGCGCGGCCGGGACACCGTCGAACTGGGCGTCGACACGGAGAACACCACCGGCGCCCTGCGCCTCTACGAGGGCCGGGGGATGGTCCTGGACCACGCCGTGGACACCTGGGAGGCCGTCGTCCCCGCCGGGTGACGGCCCGGAGACGGCCGCCGGCGGCCCGGCGGCGGCCCGGGACGGCCGGGGAAGCGGCGGCCGGGCGCCGGTGCCGCGGGCCGCGCCGGACCGGTCCGGACCGGACGCGGGTCAGCCGCGCCGCAGCCCCGCCGCCAGCTCCGCCGTCGCGGCGCGCACCTCGTCCAGCAGGACCTCCAGGTCCTCCTCCGTCGTGGCCGCGTTCAGCAGGCAGGCCCGCAGGGCCTCCCGGCCGCCCAGCACCGTCCCGGTGACGAACGCCCGGCCGCGCCGCTGCACGGCGAGCGGCAGCGCCCGGTTCACGGCGTCCGCGTCCTCCTCCGGCAGCCCGGGGACACGGTGGCGGAAGGCCACGATGGAGGTCTCCACCGGAGCGGCGAGCTCCAGCTCCGGGTCCTTCTCCACCAGCTCGCCCAGGCGCCGGGCCAGGGCCGTGCAGCGGGCGACGTCCGCGGCGATCCCGTCCCGCCCCCGGTGGGCGATGGTCGCCCACACCTTGAGCGAGCGGAACGGGCGGGTCTGCTCCATGCCGTACTCGGAGAACCAGCCGAGGCCGCCCGCCTCCTCGTCGCGCAGGTAGGGCGGCACCAGGCTGAAGGTGCCGCGCAGCTCCGACGCGTCGCGGACCAGGGCGCAGCCGCAGTCCACCGGCACGCCCAGCCACTTGTGCGGGTCCAGCGCGAGGGAGTCGGCGCGCTCCATCCCCGCGTACCGGTGTGCGATCTCCGGGTCGAGCACGCCGAAGGCGCCGTACGCGCCGTCGACGTGCAGCCACAGCTCCTCCTCGGCGCAGAGGTCGGCGACCGCGTCGAGGGGGTCGACCGCGCCGGTGTTGACCGTGCCCGCGGAGGCGGCCACCAGGAACGGCACCAGCCCGGCGGCCCGGTCCGCGGCCACCGCCCGGCGCAGCGCGGCGACGTCCATCCGGCCGTCCGGGCCGGCCGGAACCGTGCGCAGGTTCCGGCTGCCGAGCCCCAGCAGCTCGACGGCCTTGCGCACGCAGGAGTGGGCCTCGCCGGTGGCGTACGCGACCAGCGGGGGCATCGCGGCGAGGCCGTCCTCGCGGACGTCCCACCCGGCCCGGCGGGCGGCCCGGCCGCGGGCGGCGGCCAGGCACAGGACGGTCGCCATCGAGGTGCCCGAGGTGAGGATGCCCGCGCCCGGCCCGTGGGGGAAGCCCACCAGTTCGGCGATCCACCGCACGACGGCCCGCTCCAGGTGCACGTCGGCGTGGTCGCCGCCGGCCGAGCTGGGGTTCATGGCGGACGCCGCGAGCGTGGCGAGGACGCCCGCGGGTGCGGGGGCCGAGTTCACCCACCCGAAGAAGCGCGGGTGCCCGTTGCCCATCGGGTAGGGCATCACCTGCTCGCCGACCGCCGCCAGCAGCTCCTCCAGGGGGCGTCCGGCGGCGGGCAGCGGCGCGCCGAGCAGCCGCTCCCGCGCGGCCTCGTCGACGGGCTGCCACACGGGCCGGTCGGCCACTGCGCCGAGGTAGTCGGCGACCAGGTCGGCGGCGGTGTGCGCGGCGGCGCGGAAGTCCTCGCGGGGGGTCTCGCTCAACGTCGGCTCCAGCGGTGGGAGGGGCGGTGCGTCCCGGGGCGGCGTCGTCGGCGCTGCGGACGCTGTCGATCGTACGGGCACGGCCCGCGCGGCCGGCGCCCGCACCGGGGGAGCCCGCCGGACCGCCGGGGCCCCGGGGCGGGCGCCGGCCGTCCCGGGCTCCCCGGAGCCGCTCCTCGGCTTCCGCAGGACCGGAAGAGCGGGATTCCTGCCCGAATTCGGGCAGGAATCTTGGTGATCGGGTCCGTCGGTGCCTAGGCTCCTGCCCCGTGCCCACCCCACACCACCCCCACGAGGACCTCCTCGTGCACCTCGTCCGCACCAGTCCGCTGACCCCCGGCGAGGCGGCGCGCATGGTCGCCGACGTGCTCGCGTACTTCTCCGAGACCACCGAGGAGTACGTGCGCCGCCGCCACGGCGAGCTGCAGGCGCGCGGCCTGACCAACGAGCGGATCTTCGACCGCATCACCGCCGAGCTGCCCGCGCGCCGGGTGGCCGCGCCGGCCCTCTCCGCCCGGCAGCTCCGCCGCATCGTCTACGGCTGAGTCGCCCGCCCGCCGGAACGCACCGCCCCGCCGGAACGCACCGCCCCTCACCTCGCCCGCCCCGACCCCGTGTCCCCTGCAGAAAGGACCCCGCCATGTGCGGCATCGTCGCCTACATCGGCCCCAAGGACGCCGCCCCCCTCCTGCTGGAGGGCCTGCAGCGCCTGGAGTACCGCGGCTACGACTCCGCCGGGATCGCCGTCTGCGGCCGCACCGGCGGCCTCAGGCTCCGCAAGGTCAAGGGCCGCGTCGCCGACCTCGCCGAGGCGGTCCCCGCCCGCTTCAAGGGCACCGCCGGCATCGGCCACACCCGCTGGGCCACCCATGGCGTGCCCAGCGACGCCAACGCCCACCCCCACCTGGACGCCGCGCAGCGCATCGCCGTCGTCCACAACGGCATCATCGAGAACGCCGACGAGCTGCGGGCCCGCCTCGCCGCCGACGGCACGGCCTTCGCCTCCGAGACCGACAGCGAGGTGCTGGCCCACCTCGTCGCCGCGCACGCGGGCGAGGGCGTCGCGCTCGAGGACGCCGTCCGGCAGGCCCTCGCCCACGTGGTCGGCACCTACGGCGTCGCCGTCCTGGACTCCGCGCAGCCCGACCGCGTCGTGGTGGCCCGCAACGGCAGCCCCATCGTGCTCGGCATCGGCGAGAAGGAGATGTTCGCCGCCTCCGACGTCGCCGCCCTGGTCCGCTACACCCGCCAGGTCGTCCACCTGGACGACGGCGAGCTCGCCGTGGTGCGCGCCGACGGCTTCCGCACCTTCACCGAGGACGCCCGCGCCACCGCCAAGGAGCCCTCCACCGTCGACTGGGAGGTGGGCTCCTACGACACCGGCGGCCACGAGCACTTCCTCGCCAAGGAGATCCACGAGCAGCCCGACGCGGTCGAGCGCACCCTGCGCGGCCGCCTCGACGACCGCTTCCACACCGCCCACCTCGGCGGCCTCAACCTCGACGCCCGCGAGCTGCGCGCGATCCGCCGGGTCAAGATCCTCGGCTGCGGCTCCGCCTACTACGCGGGGGAGGCCGGCGCCCAGCTCATCGAGGAGCTGGCCCGCGTCCCCGCCCACGCCGAGCCCGCCTCGGAGTTCCGCTACCGCAACCCGGTGATCGAGGCCGACACCCTCTACGTCGCGGTCAGCCAGTCCGGCGAGACCTACGACACCCTGGCGGCCGTCCAGGAGGTCAGGCGCAAGGGCGGCCGGGTCCTCGGCGTCGTCAACACCGTCGGCAGCGCCATCGCCCGCGCCTGCGACGGCGGGATCTACCTGCACGCCGGACCGGAGGTCTCCGTCGCCTCCACCAAGGCGTTCACCTGCACCGCCGTCGCGTTCGCCCTGCTGGCCCTGCACCTCGGCCGCATCCGCGACCTGTCGCCCGCCGACGGCCGCCGGATCTGCGCGGGCCTGAAGGCGCTGCCGGACCGGATCCGAGAGATCCTCGCCCAGGAGGAGCGGATCGCGCAGCTGGCCGCCGCGTACGCGAAGCACGACGGCATGATGTTCGTCGGGCGGGTCCGCGGCTGGCCGGTCGCCCGCGAGGGCGCCCAGAAGCTCAAGGAGGTCTCCTACGTCCACGCCGAGGCCTACCCGGCGAGCGAGCTCAAGCACGGCCCGCTGGCGCTGATCGGCCCCGGCCTGCCCACCGTCGCCGTCGTCCCCGACGACGAGCTGCTGGACAAGAACCTCACCACCCTCGGCGAGATCCGCGCCCGCGGCGGCCGGGTCCTCACCGTCGGGCACCGCGCGCCGGACGCCCGCCTCGCCGACGACTCCCTCGTGGTGCCGAGGAGCGAGCCCGAGCTGGACCCGCTGCTGCTGGGCATCCCGCTCCAGCTGCTCGCGTACCATGCGGCCGTCGCCCTCGGCCGGGACGTCGACCGGCCCCGCAACCTGGCGAAGAGCGTCACCGTCGAGTAGGCGCCCCCGCGGGACGCCCCGGAGGGTCCGGCCGCCCCGCCCGCCGTCCCGCCGCCCCCGGTGCGGAGGGGCCGGCGCCGCACCCGGCGCCGGCCCCTCCGGCTCCCGTCCACGCGACGGTGCGTCACCCCGCCTGCGGCGGACCCCACGGGGCCGGGACCGGCTCCGCCGTGCGCTCCAGGTGGGCGGTGACCACCAGCGTGCCGTCCTCGGCCTCGTAGTCCAGCGGCACCTCCAGCCGCCGCATCGCCGCGACCATCGCCGTGTTGGACGACTGCGTCACCGCGTGGACGCTCGCGACGCCCGCCTCCCCGGCCAGCGCCGCGAGGCGCCGCAGCAGGCCCGTGCCGAGGCCGCGCCGCTGCCAGGCGTCCTCCACCAGCACCGCGACCTCCGCCCCGTCGCCGTCCCACATCAGGTGCGCCAGGGCGACGATCCGGCCGTCCGGCAGCTCCGCGGCGAGGGTCTGCCCGTGCCGCGGCTCCAGCAGGTGCGCCAGGTAGCGGTCGGCGTCCCCGACCGGGCCGTGGTAGCGGCGGCGCAGCGTCGCCGTCGAGCAGCGCCCGTGCAGCTCCACGGCCGCCCGCCGGTCGTCGGGGCCGGCGCGGCGCACGGTGACCTCGCCGCCGGCCGGCAGGGTGACGGACTCCCGTCCGGCGGGCACGCGCGGGCCGAGCACCGCGTCCAGCTCCACCAGGGCGCGGGCCCGCGCGAACTCGGTCGGGGTGAAGGGCAGGTGCGGCCGGGACACCTCGATGACGCCGCCGGAGGGCTCCCGCAGCCGCATCACCCCGCCGTCCAGCGCGTGCGGGGGCGGCGGCCCCTCCGCCCGTGCCGGGCCGGCGGGCAGCGAGCGGAGGGTGCAGCTCCCGAAGAGCTGCCGCAGCGCCACGGGCAGTTCGGCGGCGTCCAGGGCGGTGCGGGTGGCCAGGCCCAGGATGCGGGTGGGCACGTCCACCAGGTCGTGGGCGTCGGCCCGGTCGACCCAGGTGTCCCGGCCGCCCGCGGCGGCCAGCGCCCCGGCCAGCCGGGCGCGCGGCAGCCCGACGGGGGCGCGCACCAGGAACTCGTCCACCGTGCCGGCCGCCAGCGGGTGCGTCTGCAGCGAGATGATGTTGACGCCCAGTCGGGCCAGCGCCCCGCACAGCGACGCCAGGCTGCCGGGGGAGTCGGCCACGGTGGTGCGGATCCGCCACAGCGAGAAGCCGCCGGCGGCGGGTCCGGCGCCCCCGGCGGCGTCCGCGGCCCCGCTCACCGGTGCCTCCCCGGCCTCGCCGGGCGTGGGATCGGGCCCGGGCGGGGCGTGCGTGTGACGGTGCGTCCACCAGCCGTGGAAGAGCGCCGCGCCCAGCAGCGCCGCCGCGGAGACGGCGAGCAGCACGGGCCCGTCGTGGCCGTGGACGACGACGTCGGCGACGAGGTCGGCGGTCGCCACGGCGAGGAAGAGCGCGGACAGCTCCACGGCCTCCCGGCGCCAGCGGCGGCTCCGCGCGTTGGTCCGGTTCCGGTGGTGGTCTCTCGACAGGTGCTCCATGCCATCAGAGTCCCGCGCCGGTGTTTCGCGATCACGAACTGGCGATGACCTGTCGGTAAAGGGTGCTTCATGGCCTTCCGGGGGAGTGCGGGGCGGCCGCGGCGAGGCGCCGGAGCACCTGTCCGCAGCGCCTGGCGTACAGGTGCTGGGCGTACGGGACGACGGGCCCGGCGGCCCGCGTGAACCACCGGCCGGGGACGCTGAAGGCGGTCACCGAGAACCACACCGCCCCGTCGTCGCCCCTCTCCACCACGAAGGACTCCTCGCCGCGCTCGGGGTGGCCCCCCAGCGTCCCGTACGCGAAACCCGCGCGGTCCGGTTCGACGGCCGCCCACACGACCCGGCAGGGCGCCCGCAGCCGCAGCGGGCCGGCGCCGAGCACCACCTCGACGTCCACGCCGGGTGCCGCCCGTCCCGAGGCGTGCACCCGCACCCCCGCCGCCCGGTGCATCCGCCACGTCAGCACCGCCTCCCCGGCGGCCTCCAGGACGTCCCGGCCGTGCCCGAGGAGCGTCCGGTACCGCAGGTGGTGGTAGCCGGACGGCAGCGCGCCCGCACGCGTCGCGCCGACCTCGGGGTAGGTGAAACCGCTCATCGCTCCGCCTTCCGGCCCGTCCTTCCCGGCGCCCGCACGGCTGCCGGTGCGGACCGCCGTCCCAGTCTCCTCCCCGCCGGGCACGGGACGGCGGACCGGCACCCCGGCGGCCCGGTACCCCGGCCCCGGCGCCGGGGCCGGGGGGCGTCCGCGCGGCCCGGCCGGCCGGCGGCGGACGGTGCCGCCGCCCGGTCCCCCCGTCCCGCCGCGGGGGCGGGCCGGCTCACCCCTCGTACGGGGCCAGCTCCGGCCGCTTGGGTGTGCGGCCGTCGCCCGACGAGCGGCCGGTCAGCCGCCGGACGATCCACGGACCCAGGTGGATGCGCAGCCACCGCAGGTCCGCGCGGAGCCGCGCCCCCCGGCGCGCCGGGGCCGCCGGGGGCAGCGGGGCCCGCCAGTCGAAGGAGGCCGGGAACCCCAGCGCCTGCAGCACCGCCTCGGCCACCCGGCGGTGGCCCTCGGGGGAGAGGTGCAGGCGGTCCTCGTCCCACAGCCGCGGGTCGTCGAAGCAGGGCGCGGAGAAGAGGTCGACCACGACGACCTCCTCGCGCTGCCGCGCCAGCTCCTCCACGAACTCCTTCATCCGCAGGATCGCCGGCAGCAGCCGGGCGCTGCCCTTCAGCCGCCGGGTCGGGTCGGTGCTGGTGAACATCACGACCCGGCGCGGTCCGGCGGACAGCTTCTCCGCCGCCTCGCCCAGCCTCGCCTCCACCACGGCCACGTCGCAGCCCGGCCGCAGCACGTCGTTGAGACCGCCCGCGAGGGTCACCAGCTCCGCACCCATCGCGGCGGCGGCGCCGACCTGCTCGTCGCAGATCTGGCCGATCAGCTTGCCCCGCACCGCCAGGTTGGCGTAGCGGAAGCCGGGGGTCGCGGCGGCGAGGCGGGCGGCGACCAGGTCGGCCCAGCCGCGGTAGCTGCCGTCCGGGTGCAGGTCGTCGCACATGCCCTCGGTGAAGGAGTCGCCGACGGCGACGTAGCTGCGGAAGGCGGGCGCGGGTGCGGGTGCGGTGGTGTTCTCCATGGCGCGGACGATCCTAATGTCCGCCCCGCGGGGCCCCGCCGCCGGACCCCGGCGACCCGGCGGCCCGGCGGCCCGGGAGTCCGTGCCCGACCGGCCCCTGCTCCGGAGGGCCGTGCGCGGACGCCGGGCCGCGTCGGCGGTCCGCACCGGTGCGGACCGGCGGCCCGGCTGCCCGGCGGCCCGGGCCCGGTGACCGGGATCACCGCCCGCCGCCGGTCCCGCCGGGGCCGCAGTGCGGGCACACTGGAGGCGGAGACCGCCCCGGCGGGACCCCCGGACGAGGCGCGCCGTACCCGGTCATGCGAAGACGACGCGGATGTCCGCACGGAATCCGTCTCCGGGAGGTGCCCCGCCATGGCGTGGCTGTACGTCGTCGTCGCCGGTCTGCTCGAGGCCGCCTGGGCCGTCGGGCTCAGGTACACCGAGGGGTTCACCCGCCTCGTCCCCAGCGTCCTCACCGGCGCCGGGATCGTCTCCAGCATGGTCCTGCTCGCGCTCGCCGCCCGGACGCTGCCGGTCGGCACCGCCTACGCGGTCTGGGTCGGCATCGGCGCCACCGGCGCGGCGGTGCTCGGCGTCGTCCTGCTCGGCGAGTCCGCGAGCCCGGCCCGGCTGGCCTTCCTCGCCCTGCTGCTCGTCGCCGTCGTCGGCCTCAAGGCCACGTCCGGGCACTGACGGGCACCGACGGGCCCGACCCTCGGCCCCGGCCCGCGTGCCTCGGCCCGGGGCCGCCGTCCCTGCGGCGGCCCGCGTGCCGAGGCACGCGGGCCGAGGCGCTCCCGGCGCTCCCGGGTCAGCCCTTCCCGAGCGCCTCGCGGTGCGCCCGCGCCAGCAGCAGGTACCCCTCGGCGTTCGCCCGGATCCCGGCCCGCTCCTCCTCGCCCAGCGGCCGCTTCACCTTCGCGGGCACCCCCGCGACCAGGGAGCCCGGCGGGACCTGCATCCCCTGCGGGACCACGGCGCCGGCCGCGACCAGTGAACCCGCGCCGATCCGCGCCCCGTTGAGGACGGTCGCGCCCATCCCCACCAGCACGTCGTCCTCGATGGTGCAGCCGTGCAGCACCGCGTTGTGCCCCACCGAGACCCGCTCGCCCAGGACCGCGGGGAAGGCCGGGTCGGCGTGCACGGTGCAGTTGTCCTGCACGTTCGTGTCCCGCCCGACGGTGATGTCCTCGGCGTCGCCGCGCAGCACCGCGTGGTACCAGACGCTCGCCCCGGCGGCCAGCCGCACCCGGCCCACCACCACCGACGTCGGCGCGGTGAACGCCTCCGGGTCCACCTCCGGCTCCCGGCCCGCCACCGCCGCCACCAGCGCCTCCGCCATGCCCGCTCCTCGCCCTCGCCGCACCGTACGGCCGGGCTCCTGGCGGCCCGGGAGCCCGTACGCTACCGGCCGCCCGGGGAGGCGCCGCGCCGCGCCCCCGGGCGGCTGTCGGTGCCCGCGTCTAGGCTGCGGGGCATGACCGTTCCCGCAAGGATCAGCATCGTCACCCTGGGCGTGTCCGACCTGGAGGCCAGCGCCCGCTTCTACGAGGCCCTGGGCTGGCAGCGGTCCGGTGCCTCCAGCGCGGAGATCGTCTGGTTCCGCACCGCGGACTCCGCCCTCGGCCTCTTCCCGGCGGAGGAGCTGGCGGCGGACGCAGGGGTGCCCTCGGAGCCCGAGTCGGCGTTCCGCGGCGTCACCCTCGCGATCAACCTGGAGGACGACGCCGCCGTCGACCGGGCCATGGAGGGCGCGGTCGCCGCCGGCGCCACCGTCGTCAAGCCGCCGAAGCACACCTCGTGGGGCGGCTACTCCGGCTACTTCGAGGACCCCGACGGGCACCTCTGGGAGCTGGCCCACAACCCCGGCTTCCCCCTCACCGCCGAGGGCCGCCTCGACCTTCCCTGAGGCCGCCGTGGACCCCAACCACTACCGCTTCGCCTCCCGCTGGGAGCTCGCCGCGCCGCCGGGCGACGCCTGGCGGGTGCTGGAGGACGTCCCCCGCTACCCCCTGTGGTGGCCGGAGGTCCGGTCCGTCCGCCGCACCGACGACCGCCGGGGCGTGTTCACGGTCCGCTCGCTGCTCCCGTACGTCCTGGTGTTCGGCGCGGAGCAGGTCCGGCGCGACCCGGCGGCCGGGGTGTTGGAGGCCGCCCTCGACGGGGACCTGTGCGGCTGGTCCCGCTGGACCGTCACGCCCCGGCCCGGCGGCAGCCTCGTCCTCTTCGAGGAGGACGTGCGCCCCGGCAGGCCGCTGATGCGCCGCCTCGCCCTCCCGGCCCGGCCCGCCTTCACGGCCAACCACGCCCTGATGATGCGCAGCGGCCGGCGCGGCCTCGCGGCCTTCCTGGCGGGGTACGCCGCGGGCCGCGCGGACGCCGCCGGACCGCCCGCCGGCTGAACGGGGCCGCGAGCCCCCCTGGTCCGGCCGGGCGGTCGAGCGGGGCCGTCCGGGCCGTCCGGGCCGTCCGCGGCGGCCGGGTGTCGCCGGCGGGTGGTGGCCCGGTGGGCGCGGCCGGGGTCCGACGCCCGGGCCGGGGTCTCCGGAGTCCTCGGGCCGTCGGCGGGCAGGGGCTGCCGTCGCTCAGGCCGCTCGGCCTGCCGGGCCCGGAGCACGTCCGGAGCACGTCAAGGGCGCGTCCGGAGTGCGGCCGTCGAACGGCGGGGCCACGAGGTGGCCGCCGCGATGTACTCGGCGGTCCACGGCCGGGCGGCAGTCGGCGGGACCCGGGCCCGGACGGCGGTCACGCCGAGCGCCTCCGAGCAGCGATCCGCTGCCGGGAGGCCTCGTAGAGCACGGCGGTCGCGGCGTTCGCGGCGTTCAGCGAACTCGCGGCCCCGGTCATCGGGATGGCGACCGTGTGGTCGCACAGGTCCCGCCACGTACTGCTCAGCCCCGTGGTCTCGTTGCCGACCAGCAGCAGGGTCGGCTGGGTGAAGTCGAAGTCGAAGACGTCGCAGTCGCCTTCCTCGTCCGTGCCGACCAGCACGACCGGCGTCCCCTGGGCGCGCTTGGCGTCCACCCACCCGGTCACCTCGGCCGGCGACGGCACCCGGACCGCAGGCAGGGCGAACAGCGACCCGGTGCTGGCCCGCACCGACTTGGAGTCGTACACGTCGGCCGCATGGCCCGAGACGATCAGCCCGTCGGCCCCGAAGGCATCCGCACTGCGGATGATGCTGCCGATGTTCCCCGGGCTCGTCGGCCGGTCGAACAGCACGCCCAGGAAATCGTCCCCCGCGCTGATCCGGTCGAGATCGTCCGCCGGCATCCCCACGACGGCGATCACCTCCGGAACGCTCTCGTTCTTCTCCCCCAGGTCCGCCAGCATGTCCGGTGCCATCGCGATCCGCTCGGTCCTCACCGTGCGGAGGAGTTCCTCCGCCCAGCGCGACAGCTTCCGCCTCCCGTCGTAAAGCAGCGCGTGGATCGGCCAGCCGTGCTCCACGGCGAGGGAGATCGGGCGCACGCCCTGGACGAGGAACTCCCGCGCGCGCGTGCGCTTGCTGCGGTTGGTCAGCAGGGACTCCCACTGCTGGAACCGAGCATTGCGAGACGTCATCCGCTGAGCCGCCGGCACCCGTCCTCCAAGGTGAGCTGAGTCTTACGATGCGCCCCAAGCCTACGGAGTCCGCACCGGCGCATCCCGGGGGCTGCACGGGGCCGGCAGCCGGGAGCCGTCCGGGGCGGCGCCTCGACGCGCAGCGCGTGCTTCGGGGGCGGCAGTCCTCCTGGCGCCCCGGCCATGGCGGCAGAAGCACGGGGGCCGGGGCCGCAGCGCCGCCCGATGCGCCCTCCGCGGCCCGCCCCGAGGAGGACGGCGCCGGTCAGGGCGGCGTCGCGGGCCGGGGCGGAAGGGGCCGGACCCGGCCCGGGCACCTGCGGGCGTACCCCGCCCACAGCGGGCCGCCCGCCCGGTCCAGGACCTCCTCCACCACGTCCGCCAGGCGGCCGGACCGCCCCGCGGCCGCCTCGGCCGCCGCCTGCGCCAGCCGGTCGTGCAGCGACGGGTCCGCCTCCGCGAGCCGCCGCGACAGCCACGTGCCGCTGCCCAGCCAGTGCCCCCGCGCCAGCAGGGCGAACTCCGACGCCCGCAGCAGCAGCGCCGCCGCCAGGTACGCCTGCTCGCGGGTGTCGGCGCACCCCCGCAGGTCGTCCAGCAGGTCGGTGAGCACGTACCGGTGGTCGTCCAGCACGTCGGCCGGCACCGGCGGCGGACCGGCCGCGAACCGCTCCCGCGCCTCGGCCTGCAGGGCGGCCCCCAGGCCGTCCGCGTCCACGAGCAGCACCCCCTCGGCGCACATCGCCAGCAGCGGGGAGCGGCGCGCCGCCGTCTCCCGCTCGGCGAAGGCCCGCCAGTCCTGCTCCGTCTGCACGAACAGCTCCACCGGCCACCCCCGGTGCACCAGGCTCTCCCGGAAGGGGGCGGGCGGCCCGGCGAGCAGGACCACGACGTCCAGGTCGGAGGTGGGGGTGCGGCGCGCGGTCAGGACGCTCCCCGCCAGGAAGGCCGCCCTGGCCTGCGGGAAGCGGGTGCGGACGATCTCCTGCGCGGTCTCCAGGGGTTCCATGGGCGCAGTCTGCCGACGTCGGGGGGCGCGCGTCCCCCGGTTTTCCGTTCGTCCCCGCTCCTGTCCCCCCTCCTGCTCCCGCCCGGACCGGGGGGACCGGGGGCGGGCACGGACGCGGGGGGGGGCGGCACCCGGCACGGTGCCGCCCCCCGCCGCGCGTGGCCGCGGGCCGCCCTCAGGCGCCCGCGAGCGCCGGGAGGGCCTTGACGTTGTCGGCCGTCAGGTTGAGCGCGTCCGGCGAGCCGGGGTCCACGGCCAGGCACAGGTCGTCCGAGGGCCAGCCCCCGCCCAGCGCCGACATCGGCACGTTGCGGTACTGCCGCACGTCCGGCATGGCCGCCGCGAGCGTCGCCTCCGAGGTGAAGACCGGCACCAGGCGGGTGCCGTCCTGCTGCTCGTAGACGGGCAGCTGGACGACCTGCGGATCGCTCTCGCCGCCCTCGTCGGCCACCGGCAGCAGCACCTCGCTCTGCGCCAGCGTCGTCATCGCGGCCTGCTGGTCGCCGCCCGTGGCGATCGCGTGCAGGGCCTCCGCTCCGGGCACGTGCCCTTCGGAGGCGGGGGTGCCGGCGGTGTTCTCCGTCATGGTCTCTTCCTCCCTGGGGATTCCGGTACAAGGACCTCGGGTACCCGAGCCGTCCGGTCGCATGCGTACGGACTCCGCCGGATCCCGTGACGCCCGTCACCCGCCGCCCGTGCCCGGCCGTGTCGCCGCCCCCGCACCGGTCCGGCGGCCTAGGGTCGTGGCGCGGCCGGCGGGTGGGACGGTGCCCCCGGCGCACTGCGGAGAAGGAGCGGACGGCATGGCGGAGCGGCTGGTCGTCATCGGCGGAGACGCGGCGGGCATGACCGCCGCCTCCCAGGCGCGCCGCCGCCGCGGCGACCTGGAGGTCGTCGCCGTGGAACGGGGGCGCACCGCCTCCTACTCGGCCTGCGGCATCCCCTACTGGATCGGCGGGGACGTGTCCGCCGAGGACGCCCTGATCGCCCGCACCCCCGAGGAGCACCGCGCACGCGGCATCGACCTGCGGCTGCGCACCGAGGCCGTCGAGATCGACCCGGACCGCGGCCGGGTCCGGGTCCGCGACCTGGACGGCGACGGCGGCGGCGGGCAGTGGCTGGGCTACGACCACCTGGTGGTCGCCACCGGGGCCGAGCCGGTGCGCCCGCCCGTCCCCGGCATCGGCGCGCCGGGCGTGCACGGCGTGCAGACCCTCGACGACGGCCGGGAGCTGATCGCCGCGCTGGACCGCGACTGCCGCCGGGCCGTGGTGGTCGGCGCCGGGTACATCGGCGTCGAGATGGCCGAGGCCCTGGTCCGCCGCGGTCTGGAGGTCACCGTGGTGGACCGGGCCGAGCAGCCCATGGCGACCCTCGACCCCGACATGGGACGCATGGTCCACGAGGCGATGGAGGGCATGGGCATCGACGTCGTCACCGGCGCCGAGGTCACCGGGGTGCTGCTGGACGGGGACGGCCGCGCCCGCGCCGTGGCCACCGCGGACGCCGAGTACCCGGCGGACGTCGTCGTCCTCGGCCTGGGCGTGCGCCCCCGCACCGGACTGGCCCGCGAGGCGGGCCTCCCGCTGGGCGCCCACGGCGGCCTCGTCACCGACCTGGCGATGCGGGTGCGCGGCGCCGAGCGCGTCTGGGCGGGCGGCGACTGCGTGGAGGTCCTCAACCTGGTCTCCGGCCGTCTCGCCCACATCCCCCTCGGCACCCACGCCAACAAGCACGGCCTGGTCATCGGGACCAACATCGGCGGCGGCTACGCGACCTTCCCGGGCGTGGTCGGCACGGCCGTCAGCAAGGTCTGCTCCCTGGAGATCGCCCGCACCGGGCTGCGGGAGCGGGACGCCCGCGAGGCCGGCCTGCAGTTCACCACGGCGGTGGTGGAGTCCACCAGCCGCGCCGGCTACCACCCGGGCGCGGCGCCGATGACCGTCAAGGCCATCGCCGAGCTGCGCACCGGGCGGCTCCTCGGCATGCAGATCGTCGGTCGGGAGGGCGCGGCCAAGCGGATCGACACCGCCGCCGTGGCGATCACCGCCCGGATGACCGTCGAGCAGATGACCGCCCTGGACCTCGGCTACGCGCCGCCGTTCTCCCCGGTCTGGGACCCGGTGCTGGTCGCCGCCCGCAAGGCCGCGGCCGCCCTGTCCGCCTGACGGCCGCCCGGGCCTGCCACCTGCGGACCCGCCCGCCCGGTCCGCGGGTCCGCCCCGCCTTCCGGCCTGCCGCCGGGCGGCCGCCCGGTGCCGCCCGCGCGGCCCGCCCCCTGCGGTCCGCCCCGGCGGCCCGCCGCGGCCACATTGGTCTTGACCATCTCCCCACGGGCGCCCTACTGTCCCTTACTGCAAACACCTTTAATAAAGAAGGACGCGAAAAGGCCCGTCCGCGGCCCGGCCGTCCAGGGGTGGAGGACATGGTGGGGACCACGGGGCACGAACCTGCACCGGAGCCCAAGTACTGGCACCTGCGCACCGTGCTGCTGCGCGCCATCGACTCCGAGTTCGCCACCGGCGAGGTCATCCCCAACGAGCGGGAGCTCGCCGCCCGCTTCGGCGTCGCCCGCGCGACCCTGCGCCAGGCCCTGGACCAGCTGGAGCTGGAGGGCCGGCTGGTCCGCCGCCGCGGCATCGGCACCCTCGTCGCCGCCCCCCGCACGGCCGTGCCGGTCCGCCCCGCGGAGGAGAGCTGGCCCGGTACCGAGGACGCCGCCTGGCGGATCGTCGGCTGCACCACCGCCGCGCCCGCCCCGAAGCTGGCCGAGGCCCTCGGCATCCCCGCCGACGAGCCCGTCCACACCGTCCGGCGGGTCCGGTCGACGGGCGGCCAGGCGGTCGGCACCGAGGTGCTCCACGTGCCCGACTCCGCCGTGCCCCACCTGCCCGGCTTCGCCGCCGACACCGGGCGCGGCCGCTCCGTACTGCGCCAGCTCCAGCGGCTGGAGCTGGCGGGGGAGTCGCGTGCGGTGGAGCTCGGCGTGGCCGAGGCCGAGGAGGCCCGGCTGCTGCAGCGGCCGCCGGGCACGCCCGTCCTGGTCGTCACCACCCAGTACGCCGCCGGCGGCCGCATCGCCGCGCTCGCCGTCTCCACCTACCGGGCCGACACCTGCCGGCTCACCTTCGGCGAGACCGGCCTGGTCGAGGTCGCCCCGGTGGGCGCCGCCCTCTCCGAGGTCCGTACGGCCTCCTGACGCTCCGTCGCAAGACTGCCCCCCGTCGCTGTTCCGGCCCGCTCGACCTCCGACCGCTCGACCTCCGACCGCGCGAGGGCAGGGCCCGGTGGCAGGCAGGACCCGCCGACCGCGGGCGGCGTGCGGCCGCCACGGCGGCACGGCGGCACGGTGCGCCTGCCCGCCGCCCCCGGCCCGGCCGCCGACGGGATCCCTGCCGGAGCAGTGGACCTCGTGCCGGGTCATGGATGCGTGACGAGCCGTTCGGCAGCCGGCCGCTGTGCTGTTGTCGCAGCCGAGACGATCAAGTAGGGTCACCTGACATGAACACCGGACCGGCGTCACGCCACTCACGGATCGGCTGTCCGGTGGAGGGCTGACCGCCCGCTGGGTGCGGAGAAGGCACCCCGATCGGGCACGTGGACCTCCCGGCGCTCGCGCACTGCGAATCCGTTCTCCGTGTCGAGCAACAGCGAGGTCAAGCCGTATGACAGCCACGTTCAACCACACCATCATCGCCGCCAGGGACCGCAACGAGTCGGCCCGCTTCTTCCGGGAGCTGCTGGAGCTTCCGGAAGCACCGTCCTGGGGGCCGTTCACCAACGTCCGGCTCGACGACGGGGTGCTGCTCCAGTTCGCCGAGCCGCCGGTGGAGATCCAGATGCAGCACTACGCGTTCCTGGTCGACGATGCACTGTTCGACCGGGCGTACCGGCGGCTGTGCGACCGCGGCATCGAGCACTGGGCGGACCCGCAGATGCGGCGGCCCGGTGAGACCAACGACGAGCACGGCGGTCGCGGGGTGTACTTCAAGGACCCCGCCGGTCACGCGGTCGAGCTGATCACCCGCCCGTACCTGTGACCGCGGGGAGGCCCGGCCGGGCGCCCGGAACACGGCGCCCGGCCGGGCGGTCGCCGCGGCGGCCCCGCCGGTCCGGCGTTCCGCAGCGACCGTGCAGGCCGGCCCCGCCCTCCGCGCCCTCGACGCGGGGCGGCGTGGCGATCACCGGACCGGCGATGAGGGGCGGGCCGCCGGTGCCTGTTGCACACGTGGATCCTTCTGGTCGAGGGGGCGGCCGGGCAGGCGCGGGGAAAGGCATCTGTCAGCCCCGTCTGGCAGGCTCCGGGCATGGAGATGACGCTGCAACTGACCGTCGACTGCGCCGACCCGCGGAGACTGGTGGCGTTCTGGAGCGAGGCCCTCGGATACGTGCCCGAAGCCCCACCGGGAGGCCATGCCACGTGGCGGGACTACTGGGTGGCCTCGGGGGTGCCCGACGAGGAACTGCCGGCCGGTGCCGGGGACACGCCGGAATCGATCGTCGATCCGACCGGGCAGAGGCCGCGCGTGTGGTTCCAGCAGGTCCCGGAACCCAAGACCGCCAAGAACCGGATCCACTTCGACCTGAAGGTCGGCGGCGGACGCGACGTCCCGGTGGCCGTGCGCAGGCAGCGCGTGGCCGCCGAGGTGGAACGGCTGGTCAGAGCCGGTGCCACGGTGGTGCGGACCACGGATGAGCCGGACAGCGGCCACTGTGCCGTCCTGCTGCGGGACCCGGAGGACAACGAGTTCTGCGTCGTCTAGGAACTCCGGGAGCCGGTGCGGCCGCGCCGGTCGCCGCCACGCGTCGACGGCTTCGACCGGCACGGCTGCGCCACGGGGGACGGCGGACCTGCCGTCCCCCGTGGCGGACAGGGGGACAGGGCGCCCGCCCGTGCCCCGCTCAGCTCCGGTCGCCCCCCGCGGCGGCGGGCTCCAGCGCGAAGAGCTGGGCCTCCACCCGGTCCAGGGCCACCCGCAGCGCGCCCGTGGCGATGACCTCCTCGCCCAGCGCCGACAGGGCGACCTCCGGCGGCCTGAGGCAGAACCGGCCCAGCTGCTCCCGCAGCGGCTCCAGCACCCCGTCCAGGCCCGCCGCCCAGCCGCCCACCACGACGACCTGCGGGTCGATCGCCAGCACCAGCGCCGCCACGTCGTGGACCAGCCGCCGCAGGAAGCGGTCCCGGGCGCCCCGCGCCACCGCGTCGCCCTCCCGGGCCAGCCGGAGCACCCGGGCGACCGCGGCCTCGTCCAGCGGGTCCAGGGGCGTGTCCGTGAGGGACAGCAGCCGTTCCGGCGACGCCTCCCGGCCCAGCAGGTGCAGGGCGCCGATCTCGCCCGCCGCCCCGCCGAAGCCGCGGTGCAGCCGTCCGCCGATCAGCGACCCGGCGCCGGGGCTGAGCCCCGCCAGGACGAAGACCACGTCGTCCATGCCCGCCGCCGAGCCCCGCCAGTGCTCGGCGATCGCCCCGAGGTTCGCGTCGTTCTCCACCAGGACCGGGCAGCGGAACCAGCCCCGCAGCCGGGCGCCCAGTTCCAGCCCGGTCCAGCCCGGCATCGCCGTGCCCAGCCGCACCGTCCCCTCCGTGTCGAGGATGCCCGGCGTGCCGACGCCGACCGCCCACAGCGCCTCCCGGGTCACCCCGGCCCGGCGCAGCAGCTCGTCCACGACCTCCCGGAGGGCGGACAGCCGTGCGTCGGCCCCCAGCGCCTCGTCCACCGGACGCGCGCAGCCGCCCGTGATGCGGCCGGTGAGGTCCGCGAGGACGGCCCGCACCGTGTGGGCGCCGATCTCCGCGCCCAGCACGCGGCCCGCCTCGGCCCGGAACCGGAACCGGCGCGCCGGCCGCCCCCGCTGCCGCGCGCCGTCCGGCGCCTGCTCGACCTCGGCGACCAGCCCGGCCCCGGACAGGTCCTCGATGACCCCCTCGACCGTCGGCCGGGACAGCCCCGTGTCACCCGCCAGACGGGTGAGGGTGAGGGCCTGGCCGTCGCGCAGCGCGCGCAGCGTCACCGCGGAGTTGATCCGGCGCAGCAGCGAGGAGTCGCCTCCCGTGAGCCGATCCACCGCACCGCCCTTCCGCCGAGCCCGACAGCACCGCCCCGGCGTCCCGGTACCGGCGGCGTGAGCGGATCGTACCGGCGCCCCCGCGGCCTGGCGACCGTCGCCGCAGCTCACCGCCGCTTCGGTACCGAAAGGTGAGCGGACCGGGACCTCCCCGGCACCCGGGCCGTCCCGGCCGCCCCCGCATCCGCCGTCACCTCCCGGACCGTCCCCGCAGGGCCTCCGCCACCGCCGCCACCGCCCCTTCGATCTCCGCGGGCGCCAGGTGCGGGTACCCCAGGACGAACCGGGCCGGTCCGGTGCCGCCGCCGGGGGAGGGCTGCGGAACCGGCAGCCGCCAGTCGTCCAGCGGCCGCAGCCGCACGCCCGCCCGGGCGGCCGCGCCGGTGACCTCCCGCTGCGTGCCGTACCGCTCGGGGAAGGCGGCGACCAGGTGCAGCCCCGCCGCCACCCCCGAGACCCGCACGTCCGGCAGGTGGCGTCCCAGCGCACCGGTCAGGGCGTCCCGCCGCTGCCGGTAGCGCCGCTGGCACAGCCGCAGCTGCCGGTCGTACCGCCCCGAGCGCACGAACCCGGCGAACGCCGCCTGCTCCGGCACCGCGTTGCCCAGGTCGGCCACCCGCTTCGCCTCCACCACCTCCGCGAGCAGCCCCGGCGGCGGCACCAGCCACCCCAGCCGCAGGCCCGGCGCCAGCGACTTGCTCACCGAGCCGGTGTACGCCACCAGTCCGGGGTCCAGGCCCTGCAGCGCCCCCACCGGGGCCCGGTCGTACCGGAAGTCGCCGTCGTAGTCGTCCTCCACCACCAGCCCGCCGCACCCCCGGGCCCACCCCAGCAGCGCCGCCCGCTGCGCCGGCCCCAGCGCCGCGCCCAGCGGGAACTGGTGGGCGGGCGTCACCACGGCGGCCCTCGCCCCGGACCGCGCCAGCGCCTCCAGGTCCGGGCCGCCGTCACCGACCGGCAGCGGCACGCACCGCAGCCCGGCCGCCCCGAACAGGGAGACCTCGCCGGGACTGCCGGGGTCCTCCAGCGCCACGCTCCGGTGCCCCCGCGCGTGCAGCACGCGGCCCAGCAGCGTGAGCGCCTGCGCCACGCCGGAGCAGACCACCAGGCCCTCCGGCGCGACCGCGACACCGCGGCGCCGGGCCAGCAGCTCGGCCAGCGCCTCCCGCAGCTCCGGCAGCCCCTGGGGGTCGGGGTAGTCCAGCGCCGTGTGCGGCAACCGGTCCAGCGCGTCGCGCACCGCCCCCTTCCAGGCCGCGCGCGGGAACGCCGACAGGTCCGCCAGGCCGGGCCGGAAGTCCACCGCGGCCGCCCGCGGCGCGGCCTCCCGGCCCGGGGCGGCGGTCCGCTCCCGCCGTGCGGGCAGCTCCGCCACCCAGGTGCCCGCCCCCGGACGGCTCGTCAGGTACCCCTCCGCGAGCAGCTGCCCGTACGCCTCCGTGACCAGTCCGCGCGACACGCCCAGGTCCCGGGCCAGCTCCCGGCTGGACGGCAGGAGCGTGCCCGCCGCCAGCCGCCCCGACCGGACCGCCTCCCGGAAGGCGGCCTGCAGCACCTGGCCGCGCCGCCGGACGGGCGCACCCGCCGCGGGCAGCAGCAGCTCCCACGCCGCGCCCGGCCACCCGCCCGCACCCGTACCCGTACCCGCGTCCCCCATCGCCCCTCCGCCGCCCGCCGGCACCCACCGGCCCCACCCGTCCGCCAGAACCGGTCCACGGGAACCGGCCCGCGGGAACCGGCCCACGGGAACCGGTCCACGAAACGGAGCCCGGACCGGACCTCGTCGCGGACCGCCCGCCCCGCCAGCATCGGATCATGGATTCCCCGAACGCCGCCCGCAACGGCGCCCTGCTCGCCGCCGTCGCCACCCTCGCCGTCGGCAGCTCCTTCACCGCCGGCAGCGTGCTCTCCCACTACCCCGTCCTCGGCGGCCAGGCCCTGCGCTACGGCGCGGCGGCCCTGCTGCTCGGCGCCCTCGCCGCCCGCCGGGGCGGCCGCCCCCTGCGGACCCTGCGCGGGCTCACCGCCCGCGAGTGGGCCCGGCTCGCCGTGCTCGCCGCCACCGGCATGGTCGGCTTCAACGCCGCCGTCCTCGCCGCCGAGCGCCACGCCGAACCCGCCGTCCCCGGGGTGGTGGTGGGCTGCGCGCCGCTCGTCCTCGCGGTGCTCGGCCCGCTGCTCGCCGGACGCCGCCCCTCCGCCCGGCTCGCCGCGGCCGGGGCGCTGGTCGCCGGGGGAGCGGCGGTGGTCCAGGGGCTCGGCCGCACCGACACGGCGGGCCTGCTGCTCTCGCTCCTCGCCCTCGCCGGGGAGGTGGCGTTCGCCCTGGTGGCGGTCCCGCTGCTGGGCGTGCTCGGCCCGGTCCTGACGTCCGCCGCGGCGTGCGCCGCGGCCGCCGGGGAGGCGGGGCTGTCGGCGGCGGTCCTCGACGGAGGGGCGGCGCTGAGGGTGCCCACGGCGGCGGAGGCGGCCGCCCTCGCCTGGTACACGCTGCCGGTGACCGTCCTGGCCTTCTGCTGCTGGTACACCGCCGTGCAGCGGCTCGGGGCGGAGCGGGCGGGCCTGTTCTCCGGACTCGTCCCGGTCGCCGCGGCCCTGTCCGCCCCCCTCGCCGGCGCCGGCGTCCTCGGGCCCGCGCAGCTCGCGGGCACCGGCCTGGTGTCGGCCGGGGTGCTGCTCGGATCGCTGACGGAGCGTCAGCGGCCGGTCAGGCGCCAGACGGTGGTCGTCTTGACCTCCCGGTCCTCCAGGTCGGCCTCCACCGGCACCTCGTGCACCGAGACCGCCTCGAACCGCTCCCGGGGCAGGTAGGCCCGTCCCGGGTCGCCCACCAGGACCAGGGCGCCCCGCCGGTGCGCCCGCTCCAGGAACGGCAGCACCCGCTCCGCCATCGGCCGCTCGTAGAAGACGTCCCCGGCGAGCACCACCTCGGCGCCCTCCCCGTCGCCGTCCAGCAGGTCGCCGAGCCGGGCCTCCACCCGGACCCCGTTCAGCGCCGCGTTGAGCCCGACGGCGGCCGCCGCGAACCGGTCCACGTCGCTGGCGGCCACCGGGCCCGCCCCCGCCAGCGCCGCCGCCACCGCCACCAGGCCCGAACCGGACGCCAGGTCCAGCACGGACCGTCCGGCGACGGCCTCCGGCCGGTCCAGGAGGTGCCGGGCCAGCGCCTGCCCGCCCGCCCAGGCGAACGCCCAGAACGGCGGCGGCATCCGCACCCCGGCCTGCGCCGACTCCGTCAGCTCCCACAGCCCGATCGCCTCGGCCGCCTGGTGCAGCCGCACCTCCGGCACGTACCGCACGGCGGTGACCCGGGTGTGCGCCCGCACGAACTCCTCCGCCCGCACGAACTCCTCCGGCCGCACGGGGTCCCCGGGCCGTACGGGGCCGTCCGTCCGCGCCTCCCCGCCCGCCCGTGTGCCCGCCCGTATGTCCGCTGGGGTCCCGACCGTCTCCGCCACGCGCCCTCCAGCACCGCAGGTCTGCCTGCGGCCGACCCTACAGCCCTCCCGCCGCATCCCCGCGCCCCGCTTCCCGCCGCGGGGCCCGGCACCGCGTGCTGCGCCTCGTGCGGTCCCGGTGCAGGTCCGACGCCGTGATCACCACACCCGCGGCTGTGGTCATCCCGCCTCGGCGCGGGTCGACCACGGTTTCCGTCACCCCCACTCCGACCTGTCGGCCAGGCGGCGGTGCCACCAGAGCTGTGTGCGCCACTGGCGCCGGTGCGCGAACGGGTCCGGCGCAAGAACGCCGCATCCAGAGGCCTCACGAGCCGGCCGAGCTCGGCACGGGCTCGTTCCGGCAGCCTCTCCAGGACCTCCTCCAGCACGTCGCGTGCGTGCCTGACGTCGTCGAAGGAGCACCAGGTGCACGAGCAGGACGACTCCCGCGGGTACAGCGGACGCCTGCCCGGCGGTTGGAGGAACGCGCGGTACCGCCGCAGTGCTTCGTCGGTGGCGCCCGGGTGGACGGGGAAGCCGCCGCTCAGGTGCTCGACCCGGTGCACGGCCAGGCTCGCCCCGGTGGAGAGTCCATGAATCCGGAACGGCGGGGTCGGCCCCCAGACACGGGGGACCGGCTGCTCGGCGCGCAGTGCGCGTGGCCGTCTACGCGGCATCGGCCTTTCGACACTCGATCACGGGAGCCATGATGCCGGGCGGTCATGCCCTGCTGCACCCGGTTTCCGACGTCCGTCACAGCGGCCGGAGGCCATGGGGTCGGTCACGGGACGCCCCTCGGTGGTCAAGCCGTTCGAGGCGATCTCCTACCCCCAGGCCTGCACGTCGCCCTTTTTGGAAACCCTGTAGTAGTAGACCGTCGACAGCTCGAGTTCGAACACCATTCCATGCTTCCCGCGGATCCCCGCCACCGTCTGCCCGGCCGGCTCGCGCAGGCACCGCACGACAGGCGGGTCGTGCATCGTGCACGGCCTCGGCTCCTCAACCAGTCTTCTCCGGCTGCTGCGCACGGTGTCCCAGGACAGGGTCTGCCCTGAAGCCGACACCTGGGTTGTCTCCGACGCGTCCGGCCCCACCGGGTTCGGGCCGAGGCCGCGGTAGTGGTCGACGAGGCGCCTGCGGACATGGTCGTGCTCGAACGGGATGGTCTGCCCGGAAGCCCCTGTTTCGGAGGCGTCGTGGTCGCCGGCGGTGAAGACACCGTCCAGGACGTCGGCGATCCGGCGCGGATCGGCGCCGTAGTAGGCGGTGACCACCATGCTGCAGCGGATCCTGTACTGGTCGTCGCCGGTCGGGAAGAACAGCTCCCTCGCCTGCCCCCCTGCGCACAGGTCGTTCACCGCGACCAGGCCGAGGGTGAGGGGCGTGTGCTCGTCGTAGGCACGCACGACGGCCCGCAGGCGGTCCTCGGCCGCCTGCCGGGCCTGCCGGGCCTGTGTGCTGCCCGCCAGCCTGCGCACCTCCTCCGGGCTCGTGGCGCGGTCCCGGGAGGTGCAGGCGTAGATCGCGAAGACGAAGAGGAGGCTGAAGAGGCGCCCGGCGGTGTCACGCAGCTTGGACGCGGCAGCCACCGCCCGTGTCACCGTCATGTGTCCATTGTCGCGCGACGGTTGGCGGATTTCATCCACGCGTACGCACAGGGGGCCGGGGCGCCCGTGCTGGGTGTCCCCGACCCCGTGCGGCCGCGGCCGGCGGGGCGCGGTCCGCTCAGCCGCCGAGCACCGCGCCGGCGCCCTCGGGGGCGAACCGGCCCAGCGCCCCGTCGATCCGGGCCAGGGTGTCGGGGTGCAGCTCCACCCGCGCGGCGGCGAGGTTCTCGGCGATGTGGCCGGGGGTGCGGCTGCCCGGGATGGGGACGACGTGCTCGTCCTGGTGGAGCAGCCAGGCCAGGGCCAGCTGCGCCGGGGTGAGCCCGAGGTCGGCGGCGATGCCGCGCAGCGGTGCGTAGCGGTCGTGGTTCGTCCGGAGGTTGGCCGGGTCGAAGCGGGGGAGGTTGCGGCGGAAGTCGTCCTCGGCGACCTCCTGCACGGTGCCGGTGAGGAAGCCTCCGCCGAGCGGGCCCCAGGCGACCAGGCCGACGCCGAGCTCGCGGGCGGCCGCGTGCAGCCCGGGGTCGACCGGCTGCCACATCGACCACTGCACCTGGACGGCCGCGACCGGGTGGACGGCGTGCGCCCTGCGCAGCTGGTCGGCGGTGACGTTGGACAGGCCGAGGTGTCGCACCAGCCCGTCGGAGACCAGGTCGGCGACGGCGCCGACGGTGTCCTCGATCGGGACCTGCGGGTCGGGGAAGTGCGGGTAGTACAGGTCGATGACGTCCGTCTCCAGGTTGCGCAGCGACTGCTCGGCGTAGCCGCGCACGTACCTCGGCTCGGCGTTGACGGCCAGCTCCCCGAAGGCGTAGGAGACCGGGAACCGGTGCGCCTGCGCGCCCTCGGGGATGCGGAAGCCGAACTTGGTGGCGACCACCGCCTCCTCGCGCCGGCCGCGCAGCGCCCGGCCGACGATCCGCTCGTTGTGGCCGTCGGCGCCGTAGCCGTCGGCGGTGTCGACCAGGGTGACGCCCTCGTCGAGGGCGGCGTGCAGGGCGGCGACCGCGCGCCGGTCGTCGACCTCCCCGTACATGCCGGGCGACAGGACCATCGCGCCGAATCCGATCGCGGAGGTCCCGAGGTCCGCCAGGCGGCGGACGGGCAGCGTGGCCATGGTGCTCTCCCGTGGGTCAGGGGTGCGGGCCGGGGTCCCGGCCGTGCCTCCACCCTCCGCCCCCGTCGGCCGCGGCGTCCAAGACCTCTTGCTATAACCGTCGGATATGGACGTCCATCTCCGTGACCTCAGGTACTTCGTGGCGGTGGCCGAGGAGCTGCACTTCACCCGGGCGGCGGAGCGGCTCTACGTCTCCCAGCCCGCGCTGTCGAAGCAGATCCGGGTGCTGGAGCGGCAGCTGGGCTTCCCGCTGTTCGACCGGCGCCCGGGCGGGCCGGTGCTCACCGCCCAGGGGGAGGCACTGCTCCCCCGCGCCAGGGAGCTGCTGGCGGCCTGGCAGGACGCGCTCGGGGCGGCACGGGCGGCCGGGCCCGCCGTCGCGCTCACCGTGGGCATGCAGACCGCGGTGGGCCGGGACGTGCAGCGCGACGTGCTCAGCGGCTTCCGCGACCGCGGCTGGCGGATCACCCTGCGGCTGGTGCCCTGGGAGGACCCCAGCGCGGGACTGGCCGACGGCACCTCCGACCTGGCCTTCGTCTGGCTGCCGCTGCCCGGTGCGGGCCTCGCGACCCGCACCCTGGCGCGGGAGCGGCGGTGGGTCGCGCTTCCCGCGGGGCACCGCCTGGCGGACCGGTCCGAGGTCGACTTCGCCGAGCTCGACGACGAGCCGTTCGTCGCCCTGCCGCGCAGCGCGGGCCCGCTGCGGGACTTCTGGCTGGCGACGGAGGCCCGCGGCGGCCGGGAACCGCGGGTCGGCGCCGAGGCCGCCTCGCCCGACGAGGTCTTCGAGGCGGTGGTCTCCGGTCAGGGCGTGGTGCTGATCGCGGAGGGCAACGTCGGCCTGTACCGGCGCTCCGACCTCGTCTACCGGCCGGTCCGGGGGCTGCCCGCGGCCGAACTGGCCATCGCCTGGCGCGCCGACGACCACCGGCCGGAGGTGGCCGAACTGGTCGCCGCCCTCACCCGCGGCGGCCACCCGCAGCCGGGCGGCTGAGCCGCTCCCGCCGCCCGCCGCCGGCCGCCGGCCGTCGGCCGCCGGCCGCCGGCCGCCGGCCATGGGCCGGGGCCGGAAGCGGCCGTGAGGAGCCCTGCGGCTCCGGGCGGACGGCCCGGCACGCGGAGGCGGGCGCTCCGCGGTTGCGGCAGCCGCCGGACGCCGTGCCCGGACGGCGGCGACGGTCCCGACGTCCGGCCCGTCGGGCCCGGCCCGTCCCGTCCGGCCCGTCCGGTTTGATCGACTGTCCTGTCCTGTTCTGTCCCGTCCTGTCCTGTCCGGCCCGCCCGGGCCCACCCGCGACATGCCGTCAGAGCAGGGCGAACTGCCCCTCCGGGCCCTCCTCCAGGTGCGCCAGCACCGAGGCGGGCCGCGCCGCCCAGTCCGGGGCGGGCAGCACCCCGGCGGCGCGCAGGGCGGCGGCGCCGAGCCGGGGCGCGGCGGCCAGGTCGCGGACCAGCTCGGCCTGGGCGCCGTGCAGGCCGGCGAGCAGGGCCAGCACGGTCGCCAGGTCGGTCAGCTCGGTGGTCCACGTCCGGGGCCAGGACGCCGGGCGGACGGCCTCCAGGGAGCCGTGCGCGGGTGCGTCCGCGCCGGGCCGGGGGGCCGCCCGCCCGGCGAACCAGGTCTCCAGCACCCGCTCCCCGCCGACGCGGTACTCCCACGCCGAGGCGGGCACCGGCGCGATCCGGCCGTCGCCGAGCAGCAGCGCCTCCTCCTCGGCGTCGTACGCGAGCGCCGCCGGGAAGCCGGCCGGGGTGTCCGGGACCGGCCTGCGGACGAACGGCCGCCGCCCGCCCGGCATGCGCGGCCGCCCGGCGGGCCGCCCGTCGGCCGGGTCGGTGCACCGCTCCCCGAACGTGCTCAGCCACACCACCTCCCGCCCGAGGGCCGTCCCCCGGCGCCACAGCCCGGGGTCGTCGGGCAGCGGGACGACCACGGCGCCCGCGCCCGCCCGCCCCGGGGCCTCCGGCGCGGCGGGGTGGCAGGCGACGGCCGCCGTCCAGGCGGCCACGTCCCCGGCGGCCACCGCGCAGCCGAACCGCGCCGCGAGCAGGTCGGTGAGGCCGGGGGCGAGGTTGGGTTCGGCGGCGCCGGGCCTGCGGTACAGGGGGCGCACCGGCCCGCGGCCGGGGGAGCGGTGCCCGTCGGGCAGCTCGGCGCCGAACACCAGCGCCGGTCCCGGCCGCTCCTGCACCACGGCGAAGAGCTGTCCGCCGTCGGCGACCCGCCACAGCTCGGGCCGGGCGGCGTCGAGCAGCCGGTGGTCCGGCAGCAGCCACTGCCGGTCGAAGGCGCCGTGCCGGACCGGCTCCGGCTCCGGGCAGGGCCCGGCCTCGCGGGCCAGCCGCACGGTGGAGGCGGCGCGGCCGGGCAGCTGGGCGACGGCGCTGCGCAGCGTGCGGGAGCGGCTGGGCCGGAACAGGGCGGCCCGCTCCTCCCCGGCGGCGCCGATCAGGCGGCGCCAGCGTGCCCGCAGGGTCTCCGGGTCGGGGGAGCGCACCCAGTCGCGGCCGGTGCGCAGGGCGGGCACGGACCAGGGCATCAGGTCGGACAGCAGGGGGTCGCCGTCCCAGGGGCCGGGCGCGCCGCCGCTGCGGCCGCGCTTCGCCGGCCGGGCCCTGTCCGCCACGCGTGCGCCCTCCTCCGCCCGGCCGCCCTCCGCCTCTCCCGTCCCCGGCATGGTACCGAGGGGCGGGGCACGGCCGGGAGAGGCGGACCCGGGAGAGGCGCCCTGCCGGCAGGCCCGTACCTCCGCACGTCCCTACATCCGCAGATCGACAGGACGACAGGTCGACAGGGCGTCATGCCGCCCGGCCGCCCGGTTGCCAGGAGGTCAGGCGGCGACCCGGTACTCCCGCCCGTCGGCGGAGCGGACCAGCAGGCCGCCCTCCACCAGGTAGCGGCGCAGGGCGGCGCAGTCGTCCCAGTACTGCCGGATGGCGATGTTGACCTCGCCCTCGGAGTAGACGGCGCCGGTGTCGAACATCCGGTCCACCAGGTGCTCCAGCAGGGCCCGCCGCAGCTCGCGGCGGACCGGCACGGAGGTGAGCCGCCCGTCGGGGGCGAAGAGGGCGCGCAGGGCGGGACCGCGGTCGTCCGAGGGCTCCTCGCGTCGTCGCAGCGCCTCGGCGAAGACGTCCGGACGGGCCGTCAGGAGACCCTCGGGGGAGCGTCCGACCATCCCTGCGGCGGCCAGCCGGTCCACCGCGTGCGACGCCCGGGGCTCGGCCGCGGAGAGCTCGTCCAGGGTCGTCCCGGCGTCGCCGGCGAGCACGATCCGGGAGAGGACCCGCAGCCGTCCGGGGTCGGCCAGGGCCGAGACCAGGCGTGCGGAGTGGCCGGATTGCGTCATGGGGGGATCCGCCTTCGTGTCGTGTTCCCGGCGCCGGGGGCGCCGGCGGCCGGGGCCCCGCTCCGGCGGCGTCGGCCGCCCGGGGTCCGTACCCACGGTGGCGGGCGCCCGCTGCGTACGCAAACGTTTTTGCGGCCCCGGCCGGGTCCCCGCCGCGGCCGCGCGGGCCAACGGTGCATGTGATCCTCGCCCACCGGTGACCGCCGCGGCAAGAGGGTGCGTCGATTCCCGGACAAACTCTGTTCTGTACCTGTCATTCACATCCGGTTTCCTGCCACGATCGCCTCCGGCCGTAGGAGTACCCGTCCGTACGGTCGGTCGGCCGCCCCGAGGGCCCGTGTACGCCCCCCGGACCGGCCGGACCGGCGCGCCGTCCCACGCGCGCCGCCGCACCAGGCTCCGCGTTCCGCCGCACCGCCCCGGTCCGCCCATCGGCGTACCGGGCCCCTCACGGCCGTCACCCAGCGGCCAGGTTCCTGATCGGCCGTCACCCAGCGGCCGACCGGAAGGAGTCCGTATGTCCCGCCCCGTCCCCGCACGCGTCGCCACGGCCGCACTGGCCGCGGCGACCGCGCTGCTCGCCGCCGGCGTGCCGCTGACCGCCCACGCGGCGACGGCCTCCGCCGCCGGCGGCGCCGCGAAGACCCGCGCCCTCCCGCTGGGCAAGGCCCAGCGCGCCGAGCTCCTCACCAAGGCCGGTCAGGACAGCGGCCGCGTCGCCGCCGCCCTCGGCCTCGGCGCCCGGGAGAAGCTGGTCGCCAAGGACGTCATGGTCGACAGCGACGGCACCCGCCACGTGCGCTACGACCGGACCTTCGCCGGCCTGCCCGTGCTCGGCGGCGACCTCGTCGTCCACGAGCGCGCGGACGGCACCCCGAAGGCCGTGGACCGCGCCAGCACCGCCGCGCTGGCCGTCAGGAGCACCACGCCCGGCATCGCCAGGGCGCAGGCCGGCAAGGCGTCCCTCGCCGCCGCCCGCGGCGCCAAGGCCTCCGGCGTCGCCCCCCGCCTGGTCGTCTGGGCCGCCAAGGGCACGCCGAAGCTCGCCTGGGACACCGTGGTCGAGAGCGTGGAGAAGGACGGCACGCCCAGCCGCCTGCACGTCGTCACCGACGCGAAGTCCGGCACGGTGCTCGGGAAGTTCGAGGACATCAAGACCGGCACCGGCACCGGCGTGTACGTGGGCCAGGTCAACCTGACCACCACCCTGTCCGGGTCGACGTACCAGCTCAAGGACGGCTCCCGCGGCGGCCAGTACACCACCGACCTCAACGGCGGCACCTCCGGCAGCGGCACCCTCTTCACCGACGCCGACGACGTCTGGGGCAACGGCAGCGCCTCCAACCGGCAGTCCGCCGCCGTCGACGCCCAGTACGGCACCGCCGCCACCTGGGACTTCTACAAGAACACCTTCGGCCGCACCGGCATCAAGAACAACGGCGTGGGCGCCTACAACCGGGTCCACTACGGCAGCAGCTACGTCAACGCCTTCTGGGACGACACCTGCTTCTGCATGACCTACGGCGACGGCTCCGGGAACACCCACCCGCTGACCGCCCTCGACGTGGCCGGCCACGAGATGAGCCACGGCGTCACCTCCGCCACGGCCAACCTCACCTACTCCGGGGAGTCCGGCGGCCTCAACGAGGCCACCTCCGACATCCTCGGCACCGGCGTCGAGTGGTACGCCAACCTGCCCGCCGACCCGCCGGACTACCTCATCGGCGAAGAGATCGACATCAACGGCAACGGCACGCCGCTGCGCTACATGGACCAGCCCTCCAAGGACGGCTCGTCCAAGGACAGCTACTACTCCGGCATCGGCAGCATCGACGTGCACTACTCGTCGGGCCCGGCCAACCACTTCTTCTACCTGCTCTCCGAGGGCAGCGGCGCCAAGGTGATCAACGGCGTCAGCTACAACAGCCCCACGGTCAACGGCATCACCGTCACCGGCATCACCCGCGCCAAGGCCCTCGCCGTCTGGTACCGGGCGCTGACGACGTACTTCACCTCCAGCACCAACTACGCGGGCGCCCGCACCGGCACCCTCAGCGCCGCCGCCGACCTCTACGGCTCCGGCAGCGCCGAGTACAACGCGGTCGCCACCGCCTGGGCCGCCGTCGGCGTCGGCTCCGTGCCGAGCGGCGGCGTCACCGTCACCAACCCGGGCAACCAGTCCACCGCCACCGGCACCCCGGTCAGCCTGACCGTCAAGGCCACCGGCGGCACCGGCAGCTACACCTGGAGCGCGACCGGCCTGCCCGCGGGCCTGTCCATCAACTCCTCCACCGGCGTGATCAGCGGCACCCCGACCACGGCGGGCACCTCCAACGTCACGGTCACCGCCAAGGACAGCGCCAACGCCTCCGGCTCCACCTCCTTCACCTGGACCGTCAGCACCGGCGGTGGCGGCGGCTGCACCGCGCAGCAGCTCCTCGGCAACGCGGGCTTCGAGACCGGCAGCGCCGCCCCGTGGACGGCCAGCTCCGGCGTGGTCGACAACAGCACCGGCGAGGCCGCGCACTCGGGCTCCTGGAAGGCCTGGATGAACGGCTACGGCAGCACCCACACCGACACCCTCTCCCAGACGGTGTCCGTGCCGGCCGGCTGCAAGGCCACGCTTACCTTCTGGCTCCACATCGACACCGCGGAGACCACCACCACCAGCGCCTACGACAAGCTCTCCGTCCAGGCGAACTCCACCACGCTGGCCAGCTTCTCCAACCTCAACAAGAACACCGGCTACGTGCAGAAGTCCTACGACCTGTCCTCCTTCGCGGGGCAGTCGGTGACCCTGAAGTTCACCGGCACCGAGGACTCCTCGCTGCAGACCAGCTTCGTGGTCGACGACACCGCCCTGACCACCGGCTGACCCCGGTCCCCCGGGCAGCGCACCTGAACACCTGAACACCTGAGCACCCGGGCGCCACCGCCCGGCACGACGGGCCCGGCAGCACCGCTGCCGGGCCCGTCCGCATGCCGGAAACCCCGGCGGGCCGCCCGGCCGCCGTACTACACCCTCCCCATGGACACCCCGAACGCCACCGCGGCCGCCGTACCCGCCCCCGCTCCCGCTCCCGCCGCGCCGGCCCCCGCCGCGCCCGCCGTCGGCCCGGCCGCACCCGCGGACATCCCCGACCTGCTCGCCTTCTGGGCGCAGGCCGCCGAGGGGCGGAGCATCACCGACGACGAGGACGGCGTCGCCCGGCTGCTGGCACGCGACCCGGGTGCCCTCCTCACCGCCCGCGTCGACGGCGTGCTCGCGGGCACCGTCATCGCCGGCTGGGACGGCTGGCGCTGCCACCTCTACCGCCTCGCCGTCCACCCCGCCCACCGCCGCCGCGGCGTCGCCACCGCCCTGCTCGCCGCCGCGGCGGAGCGCTTCCAAACCCTCGGCGGCCGCCGCGCCGACGCCATGGTCCTCGACCGCAACACCGCAGGCCGCGCCGCCTGGCAGGCCGCCGGGTACGCCCCCGACGCGGGCTGGACCCGCTGGACGAGGCCCCTGCCCGACTCCCCGGAGGGATGACCGGCCCCGCCGGGGGCCGGGCCGGTCCGCGCCGCGGCGACCCGGCCCGGAACGGCGAAGACGCTGCGCCCCGCCCGCACCGGGCCCTACGGTGTTCTCCTCGCACGGCGCCCCACCGCTGGAGGAGCACATGGCCGGGAACCCCGACCTGCCCGAGAAGGTCTTCTCCGAGCAGCTCGCGCTGCCCGACGGACGCCGGGTCCGCGTCCTCGCCTACGACGACGGCAGCGTCCGCTTCTGCCTCAAGGGTCTGCCCTACGTCCTGACCGAGGCGTACCTCAGCGGCGGTGGGGACGACGAGGCGATCGTGCGGCTGTCCCCGGGGAGGCAGGGCAGCGCGGCGGACCGCAACTGGATGGCCAGGAAGCTCGACGGCCGGGGCGGCGCCTCCGCGTGAGGCGGGGACGCGGCGCAGCGCCGCCGCGCCGCGTCCGCGTGGAGGCGCCGCCCCGGCCGTCCTCCCGGTCCGCGGAGGGTGTCTCAGACCGCGGGCAGGGGCGGCGGGGCGGCGTGGGCGGCGGTGAACGCGGACGCGTCCCAGGTGCCGCCGAGGCGGGGGGAGAGGCCGGCCCGGGCGGCGGACAGGAAGCCCGGGCCGCCGGAGGCCGCGCAGCCCGCCGGGAGGGCGCCGAGCAGGGGCGCGCCGGTCACCGCCGGGAGGTCGGCGAGGTTGCAGCGGGCCGCCAGGTCGGGGTCGGCGGGCCAGGAGCCCACCACCAGGCCCAGCAGCGGCAGGCCGCGGGCGCGCAGCGCCTCGGCGGTGAGGGCGGCGCCGTTGAGGGTGCCCAGTCCGGCCGGGGCGACGGCCAGCACCTCGGCGGGGAGGCCCGCGGCGCGCATCGCCAGCGCCGCGTCGGCCAGGGTGTGCCCGGCCGCGTCGAGGCGGACGAGCAGTCCGCCCGCGCCCTCGACCAGCACCAGGTCGTGACCGGCGGCCAGCCGGGCCGCCTCCTCGGCGACCTCGCGGTGGCCGACCGGCGGCAGGCCGCAGCGGCGGGCGGCGGTGTCCGGGGCGAGCGGCTCGGGGTAGCGGGCGAGTTCGCTGCGGGTCACCGGACCGGCGAGCCGCGCCACCTCGTCCACGTCGCCGGGGTCGCCCGGCGCCACGCCCGTCTGGGCGGGCTTGAGCACCGCGACCCGCCGTCCGGCGTCGAGGGCCAGTGCGGCGACGGCCGCGGTGGTGACGGTCTTGCCGATCTCGGTGCCCGTCCCGGTGACGACCAGTACGGCCATGTGCCCTGCTCCGTTCCTCGTTCCGTTCCGCCGACGGGGTCCCGTCCCCCGGGCGGGGATCCGTGCTATCCCGCGGCGGCCGCCGCCGTGACCGCGGCCCCGATGCGGGCCAGGTCGTCGTCGCCGGTCACGTACGGCGGCATCGTGTAGACCAGGTCGCGGAACGGCCGCAGCCACACGCCCTCGCGGGCCGCGGCCCGGGTCGCCGCCGCCACGTCGACGGGGTGGTCCAGCTGCACCACGCCGATCGCGCCCAGCACCCGCACGTCGGCCACGCCCGGGACGTCCGCCGCCGGGGCGAGCCCCGCCCGCAGCCCGGCCTCGATCCGCTTCACCCCGCCGCGCCAGTCCTGCTCCAGCAGCAGGCCGGTGGAGGCGAGGGCCACGGCGGCGGCCAGCGGGTTGCCCATGAAGGTCGGCCCGTGGGCGAGGACCGGCACCTCGCCGCCGCTGATCCCCTCCGCCACCCGGGGCGTGCACAGCGCCGCGGCCATGGTGAGGTAGCCGCCGGTCAGCGCCTTGCCCACGCACATCACGTCGGGGGCGATCCCGGCGTGCTCCGCGGCGAAGAGCGCGCCGGTGCGCCCGAAGCCGGTCGCGATCTCGTCGAGGACCAGCAGCACGCCGTGGGCGTCGCACGCCTCCCGCAGCACCCGCAGGTAGCCGGGGGAGTGGAACCGCATCCCGCCCGCGCCCTGCACGACCGGCTCGACCACCACGGCGGCCAGCTCGTGCGCGTGGCGCTCCACCAGCCCGGCCAGCTCCGCCGCGTACGCGGGGTCGACGGGCGCGTCGAAGCCCGCCGGGGGCTCCGGCGCGAAGACCTGCTCGGGCAGCACGCCGTGCCACAGCCGGTGCATGCCGCCGTCGGGGTCGCAGACCGACATGGGGTGGAAGGTGTCGCCGTGGTAGCCGCCGCGCCAGGTCAGCAGCCGCCGCTTCTCCGGGCGGCCGAGCGAACGCCAGTACTGCAGGCACATCTTCACGGCGACCTCGACGGCCACCGAGCCGGAGTCGGCGAGGAAGACGTGCCGCAGCGGCTCCGGGGTGATCTCCGCCAGGAGGGCGGCCAGCCGCACGGCCGGCTCGTGGGTGAGCCCGCCGAACATGACGTGGCTCATCCGCCCCAGCTGGTCGCGGACCGCCGCGTCCAGCACCGGGTGCCCGTACCCGTGGACCGCCGCCCACCACGACGACATGCCGTCGACCAGCTCGCGCCGGCCCTCGACGGGCTCGGCCATCCGTAGCCGCACCCCCGACGCGGACTCCACCACGTACGGGGGCACGGCGGCCGGCATCGCGCCGTAGGGGTGCCAGACGTGCGCGCGGTCCAGGTCGAGCAGCTCCTGCGGGGTCGGACGCCCCATCAGGCGTTCGGCGGCAGGTCGGTGCCGGCGCCGCGCCGCCGCACCTGGACCAGGTCGGTGCGGGCCGCCCCGGCGGCGGCGGGCTCCGCCTCGCGGTCGGCGTCCGGGCCGGTCGCGGTCGCGGTCGTGGTCGCGGAGGCGGTGGCAGTGGCCGCGGCTGCGGGGGCGTGCGCGTGGCCGCAGGCGTCGCCGCAGCCGGCGGCCTCCGCGCCGCCGCAGCCGGACCCGGCCTGCTCCCCGCCGCCGCACGGCCCGCAGCCGCCCCCGGCGGCTGCGGCCCGGGCGTCGGCCCGGTGCTGCGGCAGGGTGGTCCGGTCGGCGCCCTCCACCTCGAAGCCGGCGTCGGCGATCATGTCGAGGTCGGCCTGCCCGGCCTGCCCCTCACTGGTGAGGTAGTCGCCCAGGAAGATCGAGTTCGCCAGGTGCAGCGCCAGCGGCTGCAGGCTGCGCAGGTGCACCTCGCGGCCCCCGGCCAGCCGCACCTCCACGTCGGGGCAGACGAACCGGACCATGGCGAGGATGCGCAGGCAGCGCTGCGGGGTGAGGTTCCACTCCTTCGCCAGCGGGGTGCCCTCGAAGGGGATCAGGAAGTTGACCGGCACCGAGTCCGGGTCCAGCTCCCGCAGCGAGAAGACCACGTCCACCAGGTCGGCGTCGCTCTCGCCCATGCCGGCGATCAGGCCGGAGCAGGCCGACAGCCCGGCGGCCTGGGCCTGCCGCACGGTGTCCACCCGGTCCTGGTAGTCGTGCGTGGTGCAGATCTCGGCGTACTTGTCGCCGGCCGTGTTGAGGTTGTGGTTGTACGCGTCGGCGCCGGCCGCCCGCAGCCGCTCCGCCTGGTCGTCGGAGAGGAGGCCCAGACAGGCGCACACCTCCACGCCCTCGTTGGCGCCCTTGACCGCCGCGATGGTGTCGGCGACCCGCTGCACGTCCCGGTCGGTCGGGCCGCGGCCGCTGGCCACCAGGCAGACCCGCTTGGCGCCGCCCGCCACGCCCGCGGCGGCGGCCTGCGCGGCCTGGTCGGGCTTCAGCCACGTGTACTTGAGGATCCCGGCCTCGGAGCCGAGCCGCTGCGAGCAGTACGAGCAGTCCTCGGGGCAGAGGCCGCTCTTCAGGTTGACCAGGTAGTTGAGCTTCACCCGGCGGCCGAACCAGTGCCGCCGCACCCGCCCCGCCGCGGCCACCACGTCGAGCAGGTCGTCGTCCGGGGTGGCCAGGACGGCGAGCGCCTCCTCCCGGGTGGGGAGCTCGCGGCTGAGGCCCTTCGCGACCAGCGTGTCCAGGAGATCCATGGGCCAGATCCTGCCGCCGTAGGCGGCGGCCGCGCCAGAGCGGAACCCGCCAGAAGATCCGCGCCCGGCTTTGACCGGTTGTCACAGGACCGGCGCGTACCGTAGTGACGCAGGTCACGGCGGTGGACCGGGCCGTCCCGGGCCCCCTGCGCCGAGGGCCCGCCCCCTCCTGGCCGCCCATGATCCTCCCGCATAGACTCCGGTGCCATGACAGAGCAGGAGGGGGGCGCCGCCCCGCAGCGCGTCCCGGCAGACGACACCGCGCGCGTCCCGGACGGCACCGACGGCACCGACGGCACCCCCGGCCCCGTCGGCCCGGCCGCGCCGCAGGAGGCGCAGGAGCCGGCCCGCCTGCGCCGCCGGCCCTCGCCCCGCCTGTGGGCCGTCCTGTCGGTCCTCCTGGTGGCCGGCCTCGCCGCGGCCCTCTGGGTGGACCGCTCCGACGGCAGCAGCCTCCTCGGCGGCTCGCAGGACGCCGCCCCCGGCTCCCCGTCCGGGCCGGGCCCCGCCGCCTCCGCCTCGGCCGACCCGGACGCCTTCACCGCCGACCGCTACTTCCCCGCGTCGCGCGGCGTCGACGAGGGCTCCGGCCAGGCGTCCCGCACCGCCGCCCGGCAGGGGGCGGACTGCGCGGACACCGTCCGCGGCGGCACCGCCGGCCGGATCGCCCGGATCGGCTGCACCGGCTACGTCGGCGCCACCTACACCCGGCTGGACGGCGCCGTCCTCACCACCGTCACGGTGCTGCGCTTCAAGGACGACCAGGGGGCCCGCAAGGCGGCCCTGACGCTCGGAGCCCACCCGGCCGACCTCGCCTTCGAGCCCGTCCCCGGCCCCGCCGGCGGCCCGTCGCCCGCCGCCGCGTCCCCGTCCACGGCCCCCGCCGCGACCCCGGCCGTGACCCCGGCCGTGACCGACCCGGCGGCGCTCTTCACCCGGGTCGCGGCGGTCCGGGGGTACGTGACCGTCACCAGCTCGGCCTTCCGCGACGGGCACCGTCCGACCGGCGCCGACCGCCAGCAGCTCGAGGACGCCACCCGGGCCGTCGCCCACACGGCGGGCGCGCAGCTCATGTGGCTCTGATGCGGTGATCGCCCACGATCACCGGGGCGGTGGTCGTGGCCCTCGGGCCGGTCGGATGTGACGACACGTCCGACCGGCGCGGGGAGACGGTGTGGTGCAACCGGTCAGGGCCCGCAGGCTGACCGGACAGGAGCGGCGGAAGCTGCAGCGCATCGTGCGTCGGGGCGGTACGGGCACGGTGCGGTTCCGGCGGGCGACGATGCCGCCGGCCGCGGCGGCCGGGAACAGGGTGCCGGTGATTGCGCGGCCCGTGCGGGCGGACGAGGGCGCGGTCCACGACGTGGTCCACCGCTTCGACCAGGTCGGGCCGGCCTGTCCGGACCGTGACCGCCGGCGGTCCGGGCCGGCGGCCTCACCCCGGGAACGGGCCCGTCAGGGCGTTTCGGGCTTGCAGGCCAGGAGACAGGCGTGCGGCCTCTTCACACGTCCATCGGGCTCCTGTTCCAGTCTCGCGGTGACGACGAGTCCGGCCTCCTCCAGCAGGTCGGCGATGCGGTCCAGGGGCAGGAGGTACGACTCGTAGGACACCGGACGGCCGTAGCCGTGGGTCGGCTGCAGCCGCTCATCGCCGACGTAGTCCCCCCAGAGCAGGTGGCCGCCGGGTGCGAGCGTGCGGTGGAACTCGGCGAACACGTCCGGCAGCCACTGCGGGGGCGTGTGATGGGTGGAGTACCAGGCCAGGATGCCGCCGAGCTCGTCGTCCCCCGTCTCCAGGGCGGTCATCGAGCCCTCGGTGAACCGCAGGTCCGGATGGGCGCGGCGGGCCAGCGCGACCATCTTCGGCGACAGGTCGACGCCGAAGGCGGACACCCCCAGCCCGGCCAGGTGCGCCGTCACGCGTCCGGGGCCGCACCCCAGGTCCGCGACCGGCCGCGGACCGGCCGTCCGCACCAGTTCGGCGAACCCCGCCAGCATCGCGCGTGACAGCGGGTCCATCTCGGCCGGAGGCGGGACGCGTTCCACGTAGTCGGCGGCGACCGTGTCGTACGACTCGCGGACGGCGGTCAGAAAGGAGGGCTCGGCCATGCGGGCGACCCTAGACCAGGCAACGGACAGGCCGTGGCGCGACCCTCGGCCGACCTGCGGGACATCCGCCGCTGCCGGCACCCGGCCGTCCCGCCACGCCGGTGGTCGTCCGCGGTCACGGCGCCGGCTGCCCGGCCCGGCCCGGACGGACGGTCGGGCGGCTGGTCCGTCGCCCTCCTGGCGCGGCCCGGGGACGGGCCGCGCGGAGGCCTTCCGCCCCGTCGCGGGGCGCCACCGCCCTGCGGGACCCGGGGACGACGAAAGGCGAGGAAAGAGGGAACACCCTCTCCTCGCCACTCTCAACGTATAGCGCATGGGGGGTCTTGCGGCAAGGCCCCGGTGCTGCCCCAGAATGGCCCGCCCAGGACGGAACCTGAAGAAATGAGAGATTCGCGACGTGTGCGTGTTTTCGTCGGCCGGCGGGCCGTGCGGTGACGTCGGACCGGTGGCCGGACCTGCGCCGAGGAGGCGGGTGCCCGCCACCGGGGCGGGGCTCTGCGCTCCGCGGTGCCCCGCGGCGCCGGACGGAGCGGCGCCGGCCGCGGATCGGAGCCGCTGACATGGGCCCTCTGACCACCGGCGCCTTCGACCTCCCCGACCACCTCTCCGCCAAGGCCGACCCGGCGCTGACCGCCGGCGACGAGCGGCACTTCGCGGTCGTCGCGCAGAGCCTCGGGCGGACGGTCGCCGACCTGTCCGACCGCCTCGACGCCGCGCGCAGGGCGCCCGGAGGTGTCGGCCGGGCCGCGATGGACCGGGACGCGGAGGTCCACCGGCTGACCGGCCGCCTGCGCGCCCTGCGCCGCTTCGGCCTGGACCTGTGCCTCGGCCGCATCGTCCGCGCCGACGACCCCGAGCCCGTGTACGTCGGACGGCTCGGCCTCACCGACGGCGCGGGCAGCCGGCTGCTGGTCGACTGGCGCTCCCCGGCGGCCGAGCCGTTCTTCGCCGCGACCCACGCCGACCCGATGGGGCTGGCGAGCCGCCGCCGGTACCGCTGGACCCGCGGCCGGATCAGCGACTACTGGGACGAGGTGTTCACCGCGGACGGGCTCGAGGGGCACGCCGCGCTCGACGACCAGTCCGCCTTCATCGCCGAGCTGGGTGCCCACCGGTCGCCCCGGATGCGGGACGTGCTCGCCACCATCCAGGCCGACCAGGACGCCGTCATCCGGGCCGGGTCCCGCGGCGCCCTCGTCGTGGACGGCGGCCCGGGCACGGGGAAGACCGTCGTCGCCCTCCACCGCTCCGCCTACCTCCTCCACTCCGACCCCCGGCTCGCCCGCGGCCGGGGCCGCGTGCTGTTCGTCGGCCCGCACCAGCCGTACCTGGACCACGTCGCCGACGTCCTCCCGAGCCTCGGGGAGGAGGGGGTGCAGACGTGCACCCTGCGGGACCTCGTCGCGGAGGGGGCCGGGGCGGCGGCCGAGACCGACCCGGAGGCCGCCCGGCTGAAGTCGTCCGCGGACATGCTGAGAGCGGTCGAGGCGGCCGTCCGGTTCTACGAGGAGCCGCCCGCCGAGGGGATGACCGTCACGACCGACTGGTCCGACGTGCGGCTGGGCCCGGACGACTGGGCCGAGGCGTTCGAGGCGCCGGAGCCGGGAACCCCGCACAACGAGGCGCGCGGGCAGATCCGGGAGGAGCTGCTCGCGATCCTGGCGGCCCGGCACGACGAGGACGTCCCGCCCGGCCTGCTCCGCAGGGCGCTCCTGGAGGACGAGGAGCTGATGGGGGCCCTCGACCGCGCATGGCCGCTGCTCGACGCGGCCGACCTCGTCGGGGACCTGTGGTCGGTCCCCGCCTACCTGCGGTTGTGCGCTCCCTGGCTCGGCCCCGACGAGGTCCGGAGGCTGCAGCGCGAGGACCCCCGGGCCTGGACGGTGTCCGACCTGCCGCTGCTGGACGCGGCGCGGCACCGGCTCGGCGACCCGCGGGCGGAACGCCGGAGGATCCGGCACGAGGCCGCCGTCGCCGCCGAGCGCGCGCGCATGGCCGCCGTCGTGGACCGCCTGCTCGAGGCCGACGACGACGGCGAGGGCGCGGTGACGATGCTGCGCGGACAGGACCTGCTGGACAGCCTGGTCGACGGGACCGCCCTGCCGGGCGCCGACCCGGACCGGCTCGCCGGCCCGTTCGCGCACGTCGTCGTGGACGAGGCCCAGGAGCTGACCGACGCGGAGTGGCGGATGCTGCTGCTCCGCTGCCCCTCCCGGAGCCTCACCGTCGTGGGGGACCGCGCCCAGGCCCGGCACGGGTTCACGGAGTCGTGGCGGGAGCGGCTGGGGCGGATCGGGCTCGACCGGGTCGAGGTGGCCTCCCTGGGCGTCAACTACCGGACGCCGGAGGAGGTCATGGCGGAGGCCGAGCCGGTCATCCGGGCGGTGCTCCCGGACGCCAACGTGCCGGTCTCCGTCCGCAGCAGCGGCGTCCCCGTCGTCCACGGGTCCGTCCGGGACCTGGACGCGGTCCTCGGCGCCTGGCTCGCCGAGCACGCCGAGGGGACCGCCTGCGTCATCGGCGACCCGGCGTTCCGGGCGACGCCCCGCGTCCGGTCGCTCACCCCGGAGCTGGCGAAGGGGCTCGAGTTCGACCTGGTCGTCCTCGTCGGCCCGGAGGCGTTCGGCGGGGGTGCGGAGGGGGCGGTCGACCGCTACGTCGCGATGACCCGGGCGACCCGGCAGCTCGTGGTCCTCACGGACTCCTGACGCCGGACGGGGCGGCACGACGGCGGCCCGGCGACGGCGGCCCGGCGGCCGCGGGGATCTGTACCGGCGCGGCCGCCCCGGGGACCGGTACCGGCCCGGACCGCGGGCGCCCCGGCGCACGGACCCGTGCACGGACCCGTGCACGGACCCGTGCGCGGACGCGGCGGGCCTCCCCGGCCGGGGGAGGCCCGCCGCACGCGCGTCCCTACATCCGGTCCACGGCGGTGACCCGCACCACGGCGTGCCCCGCCTCGTCCGACGCGGCCAGGTCCACCTCCGCGGAGATGCCCCAGTCGTGGTCGCCCGCCGGGTCGTCGAAGACCTGGCGCAGCCGCCACAGCCCGCGCTCCTCCTCGATGAGCAGCAGCTTGGGCCCGCGCGCGTCCGGCCCGGTGCCCAGGTCGTCGTGCTCGTCCCAGTAGGCGTCCATGGCGTCCGCCCAGCGGTCGGCGTCCCAGCCGTGCTCGCCGTCCAGCTCGCCGAGCTCGTGGTACCGCTCCAGGGCGGCCAGCTCCACCCGTCGGAACATCTCGTTGCGGACCAGCACCCGGAAGGCCCGGGTGTTGGCGGTGACCGGCGTGGTCCGCTCCTCCATCACGGCCGGGGAGCCGTCCTCCTCCGTCGGGTTGGCCAGCTGCTCCCACTCGTCGAGCAGGCTGGAGTCGACCTGGCGGACCAGCTCGCCGAGCCACGCGACGAGGTCCTTGAGGTCGTCGGTCTTCACGTCCTCCGGCACCGTCTGCTCCAGCGCCTTGTACGCGCCCGCCAGGTAGCGCAGGACCAGGCCCTCGCCGCGCGCCAGCTCGTAGTGGCCGACGTAGTCGGTGAAGGTCATCGCCCGCTCGTACAGGTCGCGGGCGACCGACTTGGGCCGCAGCGGGTGGTCGCCGATCCACGGGTGGGCGCGCCGGTACACGTCGTAGGCGTGGCCGAGCAGCTCCTCCAGGGGCTTCGGGTAGGAGATGTCCTGGAGCCGCTCCATGCGCTCCTCGTACTCGACCCCGTCCGCCTTCATCTGCGCCACGGCCTCGCCGCGGGCCTTGTTCTCCTGCGAGGCGAGGATCTGCCGCGGGTCGTCGAGGGTGGACTCCACCACCGACATCACGTCGAGCGCGTACGTCGGCGACGCCGGGTCCAGCAGCTCGAACGCGGCCAGGGCGAAGGTGGAGAGCGGCTGGTTGAGCGCGAAGTTCTCCTGCAGCTCCATGGTGAGCCGGGCGATGCGGCCCTCCGCGTCCGGCTCGGGCAGCCGCTCCACCACGCCCGCGTCCAGCAGCGAGCGGTAGATGGCGATCGCGTTGCGGATGTGGCGGCGCTGCGCCGGGCGCTCCTCGTGGTTGTCGGTGAGCAGGCGCCGCATCGCCTCGAAGGCGTTGCCGGGCCGGCCGATGACCGACAGCAGCATCGCGTGGCTCACCCGGAACCGGGAGACCAGCGGCTCCGGCTCGGCCGCGATCAGCCGCTCGAAGGTCTCCTCGCCCCAGTTGACGAAGCCCTCGGGCGCCTTCTTGCGGACCACCTTGCGCCGCTTCTTCGGGTCGTCGCCCGCCTTGGCCAGCGCCTTCTCGTTCTCCACCACGTGCTCGGGGGCCTGCGCCACCACCTGGCCGACGGTGTCGAAGCCCGCCCGCCCGGCGCGGCCCGCGATCTGGTGGAACTCGCGGGCCCGCAGCAGGCGCACCCGCTGCCCGTCGTACTTGCTGAGCGCGGTGAACAGCACCGTGCGGATCGGCACGTTGACGCCCACGCCGAGGGTGTCCGTGCCGCAGATGACCTTCAGCAGGCCGGCCTGCGCCAGGCGCTCCACCAGCCGCCGGTACTTGGGCAGCATGCCGGCGTGGTGCACGCCGATGCCGTGCCGCACGTAGCGCGACAGGTTGCGGCCGAACTTCGTGGTGAAGCGGAAGTTGCCGATCAGCGCGGCGATGGCGTCCTTCTCCGCCTTGCTGCACATGTTGATCGACATGAGGGACTGGGCCCGCTCGACCGCCGCCGCCTGGGTGAAGTGCACGACGTACACGGGGGCCTGCCCGGTGGAGAGCAGCTCCTCCAGGGTGTCGTGCATGGTGGTGCGCCGGTACTCGTAGAAGAGGGGCACCGGCCGCTCCGCCGACTTCACCACCGTCGTCGGGCGGCCCGTACGGCGCGTCAGGTCCCCCTCGAAGCGGCGGACGTCGCCGAGCGTCGCCGACATCAGCAGGAACTGCGCCTGCGGCAGCTCCAGGATCGGCACCTGCCACGCCCAGCCGCGGTCCGGCTCGGCGTAGAAGTGGAACTCGTCCATCACCACCTGGTGGATGTCGGCCCGCTCGCCGTCGCGCAGCGCGATGTTGGCGAGCACCTCGGCGGTGCAGCAGATGACGGGGGCGGTCGGGTTGACGCTGGCGTCGCCCGTCATCATGCCGACGTTGTCCGTGCCGAACATCTTCACCAGCTCGAAGAACTTCTCCGACACCAGCGCCTTGATGGGCGCGGTGTAGAAGGTGCGCTCCCGGCGGGCGAGCGCCGCGAAGTGCGCCCCCGCCGCCACCAGGCTCTTGCCGGAGCCGGTGGGCGTGTTGAGGATGACGTTCGCCCCGGAGACGATCTCGATCAGCGCCTCCTCCTGGTGGGGGTACAGCGTGATCCCCCGCTCCTCGGCCCAGCCGGCGAAGACTTCGAAGAGGGTGTCGGGGTCAGCGCTGCCGGGCAGCTCGTCGATGAGGCTCACCGCCCCATACTGCCTGGTCGGCCCGGACCCGGGCAAAGCTCCGCGTCCCCCCGCCCGGTACGCGCCGGTGTGGCCGGGAACGCGTTGCCGCCCTCCGGCGGCCCGTGCCAGAGTGCCCGGCATGGCCCACCCCACCGCCGCCGAGCCCGCCGCAGCGTCCACCGCCGGGCTTTCCGCCGAGGTCTCCGCCGAGCCTTCCGCCGGGGTTTCCGGCGCCCCGCCCGCGGCCGCCGGCCCGGCGTCCCCGGACCGCCCGGCCGCCCCGGCGTCCCCCGACCGCCCGGCCGCCCCGGCGCCGCCGCCCGCCGGACCGCCCGCCGGCCCCGGCGCCGTCTTCGACTGGCTCGACCGCGCCGCCGAGCAGCGCGCCCGCGCCGGGCTCACCCGCACCCTGCGCAGCCGCCCCGCCGACGACCCGGTGCTCGACCTGGCGGGCAACGACTACCTGGGCCTGGTCCGCCACCCCCGGGTGACCCGGGCCGCCGCCGACGCCGCGCTGCGCTGGGGCGGCGGCGCCACCGGCTCCCGGCTGGTCACCGGGACCACCGCGCTCCACACCGCCCTGGAGGAGGAGCTCGCGGAGTTCTGCGGCGCCGAGGCCGCACTGGTGTTCTCCTCCGGCTACGCCGCCAACCTGGCCGCCCTCACCGCGCTCACCGGCCCCGGCTCCCTCGTCGTCTCCGACGCCCACAACCACGCCTCGCTGATCGACGGCTGCCGGCTCTCCCGGGCGCAGGTCCGCCCGGTGCCGCACCGCGACCCGGCGGCGGTCCGGGCGGCGCTGGCCGCGCACGCCGGTCCGGCGCTCGTCGTCACCGACTCCCTCTTCTCCGTGGACGGCGACGCGGCGCCGCTGCCGGAGCTCTCCGCGGCCTGCCGCGCGCACGGCGCCGCGCTGCTCGTCGACGACGCCCACGGCCTCGGCGTCCTCGGCCCCGGCGGGGCGGGCGCGGCGGCCGGGTGCGGGCTGGCCGGCGCCCCCGACACGGTGGTCACCGCCACCCTCTCCAAGTCGCTCGGCTCCCAGGGCGGGGCGGTGCTCGGCCCCCGCAGGGTGATCCGCCACCTCACCGAGACGGCGCGCACCTTCATCTTCGACACGGGGCTGGCCCCCGCGGCCGCGGGGGCCGCCCTCGGGGCGCTGCGCCTGCTCCGGGAGGAGCCGCAGCGCGCGGACCGGGCCCGCGAGGTGGCGCGGCTGCTCGCCGACGGCCTCGCCGCCGCCGGGCTGCACGTCTCCGACCCGGCCGCCGCCGTGGTGTCGGTCCGGGCGCCCTCCCCGGAGGAGGCCGTGGCGTGGGCCGCGGACTGCCGGGCGGCCGGGGTCGCGGTGGGCTGCTTCCGGCCGCCGTCCGTCCCCGACGGCCTGTCCCGGCTGCGGCTCACCGCCCGCGGCGACCTCACGTCCGAGCAGGTCGACCGGGCGGTCGGCGTCCTTTCCCGGACGGCCCCGCGGAATGCGTTCCGATAAACGGGTGATCCCGTCGGGGGCCGTTCCGCCGAACGGCCCCCGACGGGATCGCGGTATTCCGGATCAGCCGATCCGGCCGTACCAGACGCTCTTCGTCCAGATGCGCTCCAGACGCACCCGGGCCCCCGAATGGGGTGCGTGCCAGATCTTCCCGCTGCCCGCGTAGATACCGACGTGGTAAATGCCCGAACCGCTGTGGAAGAAGACCAGGTCCCCCGGCCGGCGGCTGTCCGACCGGATGTGGTGCGTGCGGTTGTACTGGGCCTGGGCGGTGCGCGGAAGGGTCTTGCCGGCCTTCCGGTACGACCACATCACGAGGCCCGAGCAGTCGAACCGGGTCGGCCCGGCGGCCCCGTACACGTACGGCGCCCCCCGCTTGCCGGCGGCGATCCTCAGGGCCTTGGCGGACAGCGTCCCGGCGTCCGCCGTGCCGGACAGGCCGGGCGCCAGGCCGGCGCCCGCCACCGCGGCCACCGTCAGGACGGCGGTCGCCCCCACGCGGTTGACGAGCCGGCTGCGCCGGGTGCCGCTGCTGCGCCCCAGGTGGGGGCGGCTATCGCTGCCCTCCTCGGCGGCCCGCCGCCCCGAGGGGGCGGTGCCGGCGGAGGGTTCGCGGCGCACTGCGGCACGGGTGCGAGACATCGCGGACATGCATGTCCTTCCGGAACCGCCTGCGAAAGATGACCTGTCGGATTCGGGCACCGAAAGCTGCCCGGCCACCGTGGTGGCTTCACCCCAAGAGGCGGCGACCACCCCCGCCGCGGCGCTGCCGCGGAGGAGGAGCTCCCACCCCGTCGTGCTCGGGTCTCCCGCTCCCGTCGAAAACGAGTTCGCGCCTGACATCCGGGCCGGTGACGGGATTAGGCGTCCGACCGGATCGCCCCGCCACGGTGACGGGGACTTGTCGCGTTCGGCCGCCAGTATTGGCAGATTCCTGACTGTTCTTCATCTCGGGACCGGCCTTTGTGACACTTGTCACCCGGTTGAACCGGAACCGGAAGCCGCGTCCGGGCGGGTATTCCGCCCTCCTGCGCCACCCGGGTGACAGCACTTCAGAAAAGCGCTTTCACCTGGGGGAACGCGCGTATCCGGAAGGCGTGGTTCCCCCGTTCTCCACGCCTGTCGGCGACCCTGTGCGGACCGGTGCTCCTGCATCCGGGGGAGCGGGCTGCGGCACGCGGGCGACACGCCGCCCCGGGGCCCGTCCGGGTGGGCCGTTCACCCGTCCGGGGCGGATCGGGGACCCCGGCCGCCACCCGTCCCCGGCCGACGCGTTGTCAGGGTTTGCCCCTGTCGGTCCGGCCGTGCCGGGACCCGCCCGGCCGCCGCCGGAGTGATCCGGTGTCAGGCGCCCGGCTCCGGCCGCGGCACGCCCCGCTCGGCGACCCGGTCGGCCGGCCCGTAGCCGACCGCCTCCGCCGCCTCCAGGTACCGGCCCCGCCCCAGGTCGGCCGCGACCCGCTCGGGCGTGCGGCCGCAGTACCCGGCGAGCAGCTCCACCACCCGCCGCCGGGTGCGCTCCAGGTGCCGGACGTGCGCCTCCAGGTCCGCAGCGCGGCCCCGCAGCCCCTCCGCCGCCGGCTCCCGCAGCACCACGGACGACCCCGGCAGCACGACCCGCCTGCCGGGCGTGCCCGCCGCCAGCAGCAGCGCCGCGGTGCCCTCCGCCCGCCCCGCGCACACCGTCCCCACCTCGGGGGAGAGGTGCCGCATCGTGTCGTGCACCGCCGCGAACGCCTCGAAGGGGCCGCCGGGGGAGTGGACGCAGAGCCTCACCGGGGCCTCCGGGGCGGCCTGGTCCAGCTCCACCAGCTGCGCGACCAGCTCCCCGGCCGCCGCGTCGTCCAGCGGCCCGCGCAGGAAGACGGTGCGCTGCTCCCGCAGCAGCCGGTCGTACGGGGACGGTGCGGGGCTCCACGGCATCTGCTGCACGGTGTTCCACCTCTCCCGGTCGGCCCCCGGTTGCGTACAGAATGTACAGAACGCGAGAATGCCGGCATGCCCGCCGACATTCCGGTCACACAAGCCCGCGCCGCCCTCGCCGACCTCGTGAACCGGGTCGCGTACGGCGGCGAGCGGATCGCGCTGACCCGCCACGGGCGCACCGTCGCCGCCCTGGTCCCCGCCGAGGACCTGGAGCGGCTGCGCCGCCGGGACGCCGGGCAGGACGCGCCCGCCCACGCGGTCTCCGAGGTCTCGGGGCCCGGCGCGGGGCCGGACCGGGCGCCCGCCCGCCCGTTCGGCATCGCCGCCCGCGCTTCTGAGCCCCCCGCGACACGACGCGACCCCGACCTGCGGGACCTCTGACCAGGGGCGCCCCCTCTCCGCTACGGTGGCGGGCACGAGCACGACCTCCCGCGAGGCGGCCGCGGCGCCGCGCGCGGGAGCGCCACCGCGGCACAACGGCGTGTCCGCACCCTCCGACCGGAGCCGAGGTGCGCACCCGTGAGACTGACCCCCCACGAGCAGGAGCGCCTGCTCATCCACGTCGCGGCGGACGTCGCCCGCGCCCGCCGGGCCCGGGGACTGCGGCTCAACCACCCCGAGGCCGTCGCGCTGATCACCTCCCACATCCTGGAGGGCGCCCGCGACGGGCGGACCGTCGCCGAGCTGATGGAGTCCGGGCGGACCGTCCTCGGCCGCGACGACGTCATGGACGGCGTCCCGGAGATGGTCCCGGACGTGCAGGTCGAGGCGACCTTCCCGGACGGCACCAAGCTCGTCACCGTCCACGGGCCCCTCGCGTGACGGCCCCCGCGGGCGGCACCCCCGGGCCGGTGCCGGGGGAGGTCCTGCACGGCGACGGCACGGTCGGCCTCAACCACGGACGGCCCGTCACCCGGCTCACCGTCGTCAACGCCGCCGACCGGCCGGTCCAGGTCGGCTCCCACTACCACTTCGCCGAGGCCAACCCCGGGCTGGAGTTCGACCGCGCCGCCGCGTACGGCCTGCGGCTGAACATCCCGGCGGGCACCGCGGTCCGCTTCGAGCCGGGCATCCCGGCCGAGGTCGGGCTCGTCCCGCTCGGCGGCCGCCGCGAGGTGGCGGGGCTGCGCGGCGGGACCGCGGGGCCGCTCGACGCCGTTCCGGGCGGCCGGGAGGCGGCCGCACAGGATCCCGGCGGCCGGGGGCCGGCCGCGCAGGACACCGCCGTGCAGGACCCGGCCGGGCCCGGGCCCGCCGCCCCGGGCCCGGGCCGCAAGGCCCCCGCCCCCGCTCCCGCCCTGGTCGTCACCCGCGCCCGCTACGCCGACCTGTACGGCCCCACCGCCGGCGACCGGATCCGCCTCGCCGACACCGACCTGCTCGTCGAGGTCGAGCGGGACCTCGCGGGCGGCGGCGACGAGGCCGTCTTCGGCGGCGGCAAGGTCATCCGCGAGTCCATGGGCCAGTCCCGGGCGAGCCGCGCCGAGGGCGCCCCCGACACGGTCGTCACCGGCGCGGTCGTGCTCGACCACTGGGGTGTGGTCAAGGCCGACGTGGGCATCCGCGACGGCCGGATCACCGCCCTCGGCAAGGCCGGCAACCCGGAGACCATGGACGGCGTCCACCCCGGCCTGGTGATCGGCCCCGAGACCGAGGTGATCGCCGGGAACGGCCGGATCCTCACCGCGGGCGCCGTCGACGCCCACGTCCACTTCGTCTGCCCGCAGCTCGCCGACGAGGCGCTGGCCTCCGGCGTGACCACCCTGGTCGGCGGCGGCACCGGACCGGCCGAGGGCACCAAGGCGACCACGGTCACCCCCGGCGGCTGGCACCTCGCCCGGATGTTCGAGGCCATGGACGGCCTGCCGGTCAACGTCGGCCTGCTCGGCAAGGGCAGCACCGTCAACCCGGACGCCCTCCACGCCCAGCTCCGCGCCGGGGCCCTGGGCTTCAAGATCCACGAGGACTGGGGCGCCACCCCGGCCGCCATCGACGCCTGCCTGCGCGTCTGCGAGGCCACCGGCGCCCAGCTGGCCCTGCACACCGACACCCTCAACGAGGCCGGGTTCGTCCACGACACCCTGGCCGCCATCGCCGGGCGCGGCGTCCACGCCTACCACACCGAGGGCGCCGGAGGCGGCCACGCCCCCGACATCATCAGCGTGGTCTCGCAGGCCAACATCCTGCCCAGCTCCACCAACCCGACCCGCCCGCACACCGTCAACACCGTCGAGGAGCACCTCGACATGCTGATGGTCTGCCACCACCTCAGCCCGTCCGTGCCCGAGGACCTGGCCTTCGCCGAGTCCCGCATCCGGCCCTCCACCATCGCCGCCGAGGACCACCTGCACGACCTGGGCGCCATCTCCATCGTCAGCTCCGACTCGCAGGCCATGGGCCGCATCGGCGAGGTGGTGCTGCGCACCTGGCAGACCGCCCACGTGATGAAGCGCCGCAACGGCGCCCTGCCCGGCGACGGGCGCGCCGACAACCACCGGGCCCGCCGCTACGTCGCCAAGTACACGATCAACCCCGCCGTCGCCCAGGGAATCGACCACGAGATCGGCTCCGTCGAGCCCGGCAAGCTCGCCGACCTCGTGCTGTGGTCCCCGGCGTTCTTCGGCGTCAGGCCCGACCTGGTGATCAAGGGCGGGCAGATCGCCTGGGCGCAGATGGGCGACGCCAACGCCTCCATCCCCACCCCGCAGCCGGTGCTGCCGCGCCCCATGTTCGGCGCAGCCGGCCGCGCCCCCGCCGCCAACTCGGTCAACTTCACGGCCCCCGCCGCCCTGGAGGACGGCCTGCCGGAGCGGCTCGGCCTGGGCAAGCCCTTCACGGCCATCCGCAGCACCCGCGGCGTCACCAAGAACCACATGGTGAACAACACCGCCCGCCCCGACGTCCGGGTCGACCCCGACACCTTCACCGTCACCGTCGACGGCGGGGTCGTGGAGCCCGCCCCGGCCGCCGAGCTCCCGATGGCCCAGCGGTACTTCCTCTTCTGATCCCGCCCGGGCCCGACCGGACCCCGCACCTCCGCCGGGGCCCGGCCGGGACCGGCCCCCCGGCCCCGCCCCTGGACGCCGACCCCGCCTCCGGACCCCCGCCTTCCCGGCCCGACCCCTCAGGCCCGACCGGGCCCGAACCCCCCGGGAGAACCGTGCACCCCTCGACCACCCGCAGCGGAAACGGCGACGGCGGACCGGCCGCCCGCACCGCCCTGCTGCTCCTCGCCGACGGCCGCTTCCCGGCCGGCGGCCACGCCCACTCCGGCGGCGCCGAGGCCGCCGTCCACGCCGGCCGGATCCACGACACCGCCACCCTGGAGGCCTTCCTCACCGGCCGCCTGCACACCGCCGGACTCACCGCGGCGGCCCTCGCCGCCGCGGCCGCCGACGGCCTCGACCCGCTGGAGCTGGACGCGGCCGCCGACGCCCGCACCCCCTCGCCGGCCCAGCGCTCCACCTCCCGCCGCCTCGGCCGCCAGCTGCTCCGCGCGGCCCGCACCGCCTGGCCCGCCCCCGCCCTCGACGACCTCGCCGCCGCCCTGCCCGGCGGCCCCCACCAGCCCGTCGCCCTCGGCCTCACCGCCACCGCCGCCGGACTCGGCCCCGGCGACGCGGCCGCGGCCGCCGCGTACGAGAGCGTCAACGGCCCCGCCACCGCCTGCGTGCGCCTCCTCGGCCTGGACCCGTACGCCGTCGCCGCCGTCCTCGCCCGCCTCGCCCCCGCCGCCGACCGGATCGCCGCCGACGCGGTCGAGGCCGCCGGCGACGCCCGCGCCCTGGGCCCCGAGGCCCTGCCCGCCGCCTCCGCCCCCCTGCTCGACCACTACGCCGAGCAGCACGCCTCCTGGAAGGTGCGTCTCTTTGCATCGTGACCACGCCGACGACCCCGGCGCCGCCGTCCCCACCCGCCACACCTGGGCCCCCGCCGCACCCCCCGCGGCCGCCGCACCCCCCGCCACCGTCCCGGACCCCGCCACCGTCCCGGACCCCGCAGCCGCCCCGGCCCCCGTCCCCGCCGCACGGCCCGGCGGCGACCGCCGCCGCGCCCTGCGGATCGGCCTGGGCGGCCCGGTCGGCTCCGGCAAGACCGCCACGGTCGCCGCCCTCTGCCGGGCCCTGCGGGACCGGCTGTCCATCGCCGTCGTCACCAACGACATCTACACCACCGAGGACGCCGAGTTCCTGCTGCGCAACGCGGTGCTCCCGCCCGAGCGGATCGCCGCCGTCGAGACCGGCTGCTGCCCCCACACCGCCATCCGCGACGACATCTCCGCCAACATCGAGGCCGTCGAGGAGCTGGAGGACGCCCTCGGCCCGCTCGACCTCGTCCTGGTGGAGTCCGGCGGCGACAACCTCACCGCCACCTTCAGCCAGGGCCTGGTCGACGCCCAGGTCTTCGTCATCGACGTCTCCGGCGGGGACAAGGTCCCGCGCAAGGGCGGCCCCGGCGTCTCCCGCTCCGACCTGCTGGTCGTCAACAAGACCGACCTCGCCCCGCTGGTCGGCGCGGACCTCGGCGTGATGGCCCGCGACGCCCGCGCCCAGCGCGGCGACCTGCCCACCGTCTTCTGCTCGCTGGCCGCCCCGGACGGGGTCGCCCCCGTCGCCTCCTGGGTCCTGGAGCGGCTCGCCGCCTGGCGGGCCGCCGACGGCGGCCCCGGAGCCCCCGGGGCCCCCGGACCCGCCGGCGCCCCCGCGTGACCCGGACCGCCGCCCCCGCACCGCCGCCCTCGGCGGTGCGGGCCGCCGTCCGCATCACCGCCGCCCCCGACGGCCGGGGCGGCACCGCCCTCCCGGTCCTCGCCGGGAGCGGCCCGCTCGCCGTGCGCCGCACCCGCGGCCCCGGCGGTCCGCGCACCGCCCAGGCCACCCTCGTCGGCGCCATGGCCGGACCGCTCGGCGGGGACCGGCTGCGGATCGAGGCCGAGGTGCGGGCGGGCGCAGCCCTGCGCGTCACCTCGGCCGCGGCCACGGTCGCGCTGCCCGGCCGCGGCGGCGAGGCGGCCCACTGCGCGGTGGTGCTGCGGGTGGAGGCCGGGGCCGTCCTGGAGTGGCTGCCCGAACCGGTCGTCGCCGCCGCGGGCAGCCGCCTGCTCGCCGACACCCGCATCGACCTCGCCCCCGGGGCCCGCCTGCTGCTGCGCGAGGAGCACGTCCTCGGCCGGTACGGGGAGGAGCCGGGCCGCATCACCTCCCGGCTCACCGTCCGCCACGGCGGCCGCACCGTCCTGGACCAGCGGACCGACCTGGGCCCCGGCGCCCCCGGCTGGGACGGTCCCGCCGTCCTCGCCGGCCACCGGGCCTGCGGGCACCTGCTGCACGCCGCCCCCGGGGACGGTCCGCCGGTGCTCCCCGCCCCGCCCGACGGCGCCGACGCGGCCCTCCTGCCGCTGCCCGGCTGTCCCGCAGTCCTCCTCACCGCCGCCGCCCCCGACGCCCTCGCCCTGCGCCGCCTGCTCCCCGCCCCGGCCCCGGCCGGATCGCCCTGACCGCCCCCGTCCCCGCCCGCGCCGTTACGCCCCGCCCGGGACCCGTACCGGCCCCCCGGCCCCGGCAGCCACCCCGCCGTCGGGGCCGTGCCCGTCCCGGCAGGACCCCCGGGCGGGCGCTGCCCCCGGGGCCCTCAAAACCGGAACCGTCGGAACCGGAACCGTCAGAACCGGAAGACGCCCCCCGACTCCGCCCCCGCCGCACACCGGTTGGCGTACCGGCGGGCGAACCCCACCGCCCGGCCGTCCCACGTCCCGGTGGCCTCGCCCGTGACCGGCGCGTAGACCATCGGGCACATCACGCCCCGCTGCGCCCGCAGCGCCGCCGGGTCGCCCCCGGCGGCCCGCAGCGCGTCACAGGCGGCGGCCGGGTCCGGGTGCGGGCCGCCGTCCGGGCCGCACTCCAGCACCACCGAGTCCAGCACCCGGCCGGAGACGTCCTCCCCGCTGTGCAGGGTGAGCACCAGGCGGCCGCCGGGGGAGCCGCCCGGGTCCGCCGCCGCCGGCGGGGCGGCGAGTCCGAGGGCGGCGGCGGCCGCCAGTCCGGCGGCGGCGAGGGTGTGGCTCCAGGGCATCGGGACCTCCGGGCGCGGTGCGGGTCTGCGGGCGTCGCAGCCACTCCTACCGCAGGGGGCCGGTCCGGGGCGCGCCGCCTCACCCGAACGTGGGCGCGCCGCCCCGGACCGGCCCCCGTGGACCCTCCCGGCCGCCGGACCCTCAGCCGGCCTGCCGCGACCGCGTGTCCAGCGACGCCAGGTAGGCGTTGTACGCGGTCAGCTCGGCGTCGCCGTCGCGGTCGGCCGCCCGGTCGCGCCGCCGCGCCTGCCGGTCCTCCGAGCGGGACCACTGGAAGACCAGCGCGATCAGCACGATCGCGGTCGGGATCTCGCCGAAGGCCCAGGTGATGCCGCCCGCGATCTGCTGGTCGGCCAGGGGGGCCGCGCCGAGCACCGCCGGCGGGTGCGCGAAGGTGTCGACCAGCAGGTGGCCCGCCATCATCACGGCCACGCCGAAGAAGGCGTGGAACGGCATCCCCATGAAGAGCTCCAGGATGCGCATCACGAAGCCGGGCCGGTGCGGCCCCGGGTCCACACCCATGATCGGCCAGAAGAAGACCAGCCCGACCGCCAGGAAGTGCACCATCATCGCCACGTGCCCGACCCGGCTGCCCATCAGGGTGTCGAAGAGCGGCGTGAAGTACAGCCCGTACAGGCTGGCGATGAAGAGCGGGATGGTGAACGCCGGGTGCGAGACCACCCGCACGTACCGGCTGTGCAGCAGCTTCACGGCCAGCTCGCGCGGCCCGGTGCGCCCCTTGCCCGCCGGGTGCAGGGCGCGCAGCGTCAGGGTGATCGGCGCACCGAGCAGCAGCAGGATGGGGGCGAGCATGCTGAGCACCATGTGCTGGAGCATGTGGGCGCTGAAGAGCACCATGCCGTAGTCGTTCAGCCCGGTGCAGGTGGTGAGCAGCACCGTGGCCACGCCGCCCGTCCAGGCGGTGGCCCGGCCGGCGGACCACCGGTCGCCGCGCCGCCACAGCCGCACCGCGCCGGCCCAGTACAGCAGCAGCCCGGCGAGGCCGCCGAGCAGGAAGACCCAGTCCGGCGACCAGGTGAGGGCGGTCGACAGCGTGTACGGTCCGGGCACCCCCCCGTGGTGGTGCATCCCTGCCATGCCGTCGCCCATGGGCGGATCCCGCTTTCCCTCGCTCCGGCACCGGGCGTTTCGCCCGACTTCCGACCGAACCAGGGTAGAACCGCCGCGGCCGCCGCCCGCCGCCGGGGTGGGCGGTGGACGGCGGCCGCGTCCGTGCGTGCCGTCCCGGGCCTGCGTGCCTCAGACGACCGTCTCGGCCTCGGCGTAGCGCTCGGCCGGGACCGTCTTGAGGTCGGCGACGGCGTCGGCCAGCGGCACCAGCTTGATGTCGGTGCCCTGGAGGGCGGTGATGTGGCCGAAGGCGCCCTTGTGGACGGCCTCCACGGCGTGCCAGCCGAACCGGGTGGCCAGCACCCGGTCGTACGCGGTGGGGGTGCCGCCGCGCTGCACGTGGCCGAGGATCACCGGCCGCGCCTCCTTGCCCAGGCGGTGCTCCAGCTCGCGGGAGAGCTGGGTGGCGACGCCGGTGAAGCGCTCGTGGCCGTAGATGTCGGTGGTGCCGGCCTCCCAGTGCATGGTGCCCGGCTCCGGCTTGGCGCCCTCGGCGCAGACCACGATGGCGAACTTCTTCCCGCGGTCGAAGCGCTCGCGGACGACCTCGGTGACCTTGTCGATGTTGAACGGCCGCTCGGGCACCACGATGGCGTGGGCGCCCGCCGCCATGCCGGCGTGCAGGGCGATCCAGCCGGTGTGGCGGCCCATGAGCTCGACCACCATGACGCGCTGGTGCGACTCGGCGGTGGTCTTGAGCCGGTCCAGCGCCTCGGTGGCGACCGAGACGGCGGTGTCGAAGCCGAAGGTGACATCGGTGCAGGCGATGTCGTTGTCGATGGTCTTGGGGACGCCGACGATCGGCACGCCGCCGTCGCTGAGCAGCCGTGCGGCCTTGAGGGTGCCCTCGCCGCCGATCGGGATGATCCCGTCGAGGCCGAGGTCCTCGCAGTACTTCTTGGCCCGCGCGACGCCGTCGCGCAGGTGGCTGGGCTGGACCCGGGTGGAGCCCAGGATCGTGCCGCCCTGGGCGAGGATGCCGCTCACCGAGTCCAGGGTCAGCGGCCGGTGGCAGCCCTCCAGCAGGCCGCGCCAGCCGTCCTCGAACCCGATGATCTCGTCACCGTGGTCGACCACTCCGCGGTGGACCACGGAACGGATCACGGCGTTCAGACCAGGGCAGTCACCGCCGCTGGTCAGCACACCAATACGCATCGCTTTGCAACTCCCGAGCAGAACCGGACGGCCGGACTACACGTTGGGACGACTCCGCCACCGTAGCGGCCGGCTCCGACGCCGGTCCGGCGAGGAGGTTGCCGCGGGGATGACGGAAGGCGTCGGATCGGATCACGGTCATCCTCATCCGATCATACCGGCCCCGGCGTCCGGCCAGACGGGGGCGGAGGCGGGGGCGGCGCCTTCGGCGCCCCCGCGCTGGAGGCCATCGCGGGGTGCCCTGCGGGTCGCGCGGGCACCCCGTGTGCAGTTGTTCGGCGTGCGGTCGCCCGCGCTACCCGCCCCAGCGTACGGGGCGGGGCCGTGCGGCACCCGGTGCCCGGTCGTCCTCCGGGCGCCGGGGGCTCCCGACGGGGCCGGCCGCCGCACCGCGCCGGCCCGCGCCGTGGGACAAGCCTCCCACGGCCGGGCGTCCCCGGACCCCGGCGCACGGGGAGCGCGGGCGTACGGCCCGGCCCGTGCGTGCGCCGGGTCCGCGGGGAGCCGTGCCGTGCGGCGGGCGCGGGCCCCGCCCTGCGGCGGTCCCGTGCCCCCGTGCGGCCGTCAGGCGCTCTGCTGCTGCCGGGCCGCCGCGATCCGCTCCCCGCGCAGCGCGTCGTACCAGGTGTTGTCGGCCGGCGGCAGGGCGCTGACGTCCAGCGCCAGCTTGAGCAGCAGGTCCGCCATGGCGGGGTTGCGGGCCATCACCGGGCCGTGCAGGTAGGTGCCGAACACGGTGTCGCGCCAGGCGCCCTCGGTGCCGTCGCCGGTGCCGTTGCCGCCGCCGACCTGGACGGTCGCCAGCGGGGAGACGCCCTGGCCCAGGTGCGTGACGCCCTGGTGGTTCTCGAAGCCGGTCAGCGGCGGCAGGCCCAGGCGCGGGTCGACCTCCGCGAGGATGTCGCCGACGTTGCGGGCGCCCTCGCCGCGGGTGCTGTGCACGTCGAGCAGGCCCAGGCCCGCCTCGCGCTGCCCCAGGTCGTTGATGAACTCGTGGCCCAGGATCTGGTACCCCGCGCAGACCGAGAAGACGATGGCGCCGTTGTCCACCGCCCGGGGCAGGCCCGGGTCCACGCGCAGCCGCTCCGCGGCCAGCCGCTGCGGCCGGTCCTCGCCGCCGCCGATCAGGTAGATGTCGCCGCTGGTCGGGACGGGCTGGTCGGACCGCACGTCGATGCGGGCGACGTCCAGGCCGCGCTGGCGCGCCCGCCGCTCCACCACCAGCACGTTGCCGCGGTCGCCGTACGTGCTCAGCAGGTCGGGGTAGACCCACACCAGGCGCAGGCTGCTGTCACTCATGCTCGTCCCTCGATCTCCCACGTCATCGGTGTTGCCGCCCGCCGTCTCAGCCCGCGACCGCGCGGCGCAGCTGCTGGAACGCGGTGTAGTTGGCGATGGCCTCGATGCGGCCCTGCGGGGCCGTCCGGACCGCCTCCGCGAGCGAGTCGACCACCTGGAACGGCAGGCCCGCGACCTCCAGCCGGACGGCCAGGTCGAGCTTGCGCTGCCCCATCACGAACAACGGGTGGCCCACCAGGCCCTCGTAGTCCACGTCCCACAGCCAGGAGGTGTCGGTGCCGTCCGCGTCCAGCGCGTTCACCGAGAGGACCACCGGCGTCGGCGGGCCGTCGATCAGCGAGAACGTCTCCAGCCAGCCGGCCGGGTTCTTCGCGAGCAGCAGGCGCACCTGGCGGCCCTCGTACGTCACCACGTCGTACCGGCCCGCGACCGCGGCCACCGACTGCATCCGCTGCAGCGAGGTCGCCGGCGGCACGCCGAACACGGCCGCGACCGCCGCCGAGGTGGCGGCGTTGGCCAGGTTCGCCCGGCCCGGCAGCTGGAGCTGGATCGGCCACGCGGCGCCCTGCGGGTCGTACACGTGGCTGCCCGACAGCGCCCAGTGCGGCTGCGGCCTGCGGAAGCCGCACTCCGCGCAGAACCAGTCGTCGCCGGGGCGCTGCATGACGCCGCCGCACGACGGGCAGGACCAGGCGTCCTCCTTCCACGCCTGTCCGGCGGCCACCCACACCACCCGGCGGCAGGACGACGCGGCCCAGGTCACCAGCGGGTCGTCCGCGTTGGCGATGACGACGGCCTCGGTGTCCTTCAGGCCCTCGCGCCAGCGCTCGGCCAGCATGCGGGTCTCGGCCGCGCGGTCCAGCTGGTCGCGGGAGAGGTTGAGCAGGGCGATCGCCTTGGGGCGGGTGTCCCGGGCCACGCCGGCCAGGTACTTCTCGTCCACCTCGATCACACCGAAGCGGGACTCGCTGCCGCCCGCCAGCGCCGCGGTGATGCCGGCGGGCATGTTGGCGCCCAGCGCGTTGGAGACCACGGGACCGGCGGCGCGCAGCGCCTCGGCGATCAGACGGGTGGTGGTGGTCTTGCCGTTGGTCGCGCTCACCAGGACGACGTCCAGGTGGTCGGCGAGCTTGGCCAGCAGGTCGGGGTCGAGCCTCAGCGCGACCTTGCCGCCGATGACCGAGCCGCTGCCGCGGCCCGCCGTGCGGGAGACTGCGGCCGCCACCCGGCCGGCAGTGACGGCGATCTTCGCGCGTGCGGGCAGCGACGCGTCGCGCCCGCCCTGCGCCGGGGCCTCCGAACCGGTGCCTGGCATCGTCAGTGGTTCCTCCTCGGTGCGGCGCCACCCTGGCCGGAACACGGCCGCTGGGGCAACGGGGACGCCGTCAGCCTACCGACTCCCGCGCCCGGCGCCGCGCGCCCCACCCCCGCAGATCGTGCGCGCCCCCTCCGGCGGACCCTCCGTGGCCTCGCCGGACGCGCCCCGGCGGCCCTCACCGGGCGTCAGCCGGGGCCGTCCGGACGGCCGCCACCGCGGCCACCGCCACCGGCGCGGCCGTCCGTGCCGGGGCCGGTCGCGGCGGGAGCGCCGGCGCCGCGCACGCCCGCACCGGCCGGCCGCGCCGGGGGCGCCTCCCGCCGACCCGACCGGTACGGCCCCCGGCCGGGCCCGGATAGGCTCGGCGCCATGGCAGCAGGCACCACCCGCGTCCGCATCCCCGGCAGCTCCGGCCGCGTCCACCCCGTGCGCGTCCTCGGCGACCCGGTCCTCCGCGAGCCCTGCGCGCCGGTCACCGCGTTCGACGCCGACCTCGCCCGGCTGGTCGAGGACATGTTCGCCACCATGTACGCCGAGGACGGCGTCGGCCTGGCGGCCAACCAGATCGGCGTCCCGCTGCGGGTGTTCGTCCACGACTGCCCCGACGACGAGGACGTCCGCCACCTCGGCGCCGTCGTCAACCCCGTCCTCGTCGAGGCCGACGGGGTGACCGTCACCGGGGAGGAGGGCTGCCTCTCGGTCCCCGGCGTCCGGGCCGGCACGCCCCGCCCGGACCGCGCCGTGGTCGAGGGGTACGACCCGGCCGGGCGCCCGCTGCGGGTGGAGGGGACCGGCTTCTTCGCCCGCTGCCTCCTGCACGAGACGGGCCACCTCGACGGCGGCCTCTTCCTGGACGGGCTCACCGGCCTGCGGCGCCGCCGGGCCCTGCGCGCCGTCCGCCGCGCCGGCCTGCCCGCCGCCTGACGCGGCCCGCCGCGCGGCCTCCCGCCGTCCGGCCTCCTGCCCACCGTCCTCCCGCCCCCCGGCCTGCTGCCACCCCCGGCCTCCGCGCGGCGCCCCGGCTCCCCGACCCCGGCGGCGGGCCCGTACGGGCCGGGGCCGGTGCCCGCGGGCGCCCGTCCGGCGACGGGTCCGCCCCTCAGCCGCAGCGGGCCGCGAGCAGCGCGATGTCGTCGCCCTTGCCGACCCCGAACACCGTCACCAGCGCGTCGCACAGCTGCTCCAGGTCGGCGGGGCCCTCCTCCGCCGTCCGCCGCAGCGCCGCGAGGCTGTCCTCCAGGTCCACCCCGCGGACCTCCACCAGGCCGTCGGTGACCAGCAGCACCCGGGTGCCCGGGGCCACGTCCTCGACCACCGGCTCCGGATGCCCCACGCCCAGACCCAGCAGCGTGCCGCGGGCCGCCGAGTACCGCGTGCCGCCGCCCGGGTCGAGCAGCAGCGGCGGCAAGTGGCCGGCGTTGGCGATCCGCACCCGCCGCCCGCCGGGCTCCACCAGCGCCAGGCAGACCGTCGCCGTGACACCGGGCTGGAACCGCACCAGCAGCCCGTCCAGCAGGTCCAGCACCTCGCGAGGCCCGTGGCCCTCGGCGGCGTAGGCCCGCAGCGCGTGCCGCAGCTCGCCCATGACCGCCGCCGCCTCCAGCGAGTGCCCGGCGACGTCCCCGATGGCGAGCAGCAGGCCGTGCGGCGTCTCCACCGCCTCGTAGAAGTCGCCGCCGATCTCCGCCTGGGTCGACGCCGGCACGTACCGGACCGCCAGCTCCACGCCCGCCACCCGCGGGAAGCGGCTGGGCAGGAAGCTCCGCTGCAGGGTCAGCGCCAGCGAGTGCTCCTCCGAGTACGTGCGCAGCGCCTCCACCGCCATCGCGGAACCGTGGGCCAGCTGGTTGAGCAGCTCCCGGTCCTCGGCGTCCTCCACCGACGACGCCTCCACCGCCAGGCACACCGGGGGACGCGCCCGCTTGGTGCGGGCCAGCACCAGGCACACGTCGCCGTCGAAGACCGCGTCGGGCACCTGCTCCTTCCAGTCGCGGTGCGGCACCACCGCCAGGCCGGCCCCGATCCGGTCGCCCAGCGCGCGGCTCCCCAGCCACTGCAGCAGGCCCGGATGGGCCGCCCGCACCTCCGGGCGGCCCGCCGGCGTCGGCGACGTCATCCGCAGCACCCGCCCGTCGGGGGAGAGGACCACCGCCGCCGCGGGCGAGGACATCAGGCGGGCCGCCCCGGACGCGGCCGCCGCGGCCAGGGTCTCCACCCGGGTCGCCGCGTACACGGCCAGGGTGGCCCGGTTGAGCTGCGTCATCCGGGCCGCCAGGCGCTCGGCCCGCCGCCGCGCGCGCCCGTACCGCAGCAGGGCCCCGACCGTCGCCAGCAGCTCCTCCGGGGCGACGGGCTCGGTGAGGTAGGCGTCGGCCCCGCGCTCCAGGCCCCGCGTGCGGTCCGCCGACGCCGTCAGCGCCGCCGAGTCCGAGATGTGGACCACCGGGAGCGCCGCCGTACTGGGGCGGCCCTTGATGTAGTCGCAGACCTCGTGGCCGCTCATGTCGGGCAGCCGCACGTCGATGACGGCCGCCTCGGGCAGGTCGTCGGGGTTGCCGAGGGCGGCCAGCGCCTGGGCGCCGTCCGCGGCCTCGACCACCCGGTGCCCGGCGCGCCGCAGCCACTCGGCCACCGACCGCCGGCCGGTCCGGGCGTCGACCACCAGGACGGTCCCCGGCAGGCCCGCGGTCACGGCCCGCCGCCCGTCCGCGGGCGTGCCGCGACACCCCCGGCAGCCCCCGGACATGCCGCCGCGCGCGAGCGCGCGAGCGGTGCCGACCCCATCCGTACGACCGCACGCCTCATGCAGTGATCCTCGCCCAACCTGCGGCGGCGCGCCAGCGACGGGGGCCGCCGGGGCGCGGCCGCACGCCGCGGCGGGCCGGCGGGCCCCGGACCCGCCGGTCCGGTCAGATCCCGTCGGCGGGCACCCGGCTCCGGCGGCCCCGGCGCGGAGGGGCTCCCGTCACTCGCCCACGGCCTGCTGCATCCGCACCCGTGCGAAGTGCAGCAGGTCGGAGCCGGTCAGCGCGGTGAGGGCGAACGCGGCGAGCCGGGTGGCGCGGGGCGCGAACACCAGACCGGCCGACAGCCCGGTGGCGATCCACATGCCCGCGCAGAACGGGCAGGTCAGCAGTTCCCCGATCGCCTTGCGGGCCCCCGACCCGCGGACCTCCTCCTTCAGCTCCGCCGGTCCGGTGGTGCCCAGGAAGCGGGTGAAGGGCATCCGCAGCGGGCTCGTCACCGGGTCCTTGGTCAGCAGCCGGCTGAGGCGGTGCGTCGCGCCGGTGCAGACCACCAAATCCCAGGGCGTCGGCGAGGGCAGCGGGCGCCCGCTCAGGCGGGCGGCGCCGGCGAGCGCGGCGACCGAGGCCGCGTACACGCCCATGGCGCCCGCGTAGCCGCCGAGCGGGTGGTCGGACTCCCCGGCGTAGGCCCGCCGCTCCGCCTCGACCGCGCCGCGCAGACCCCCGTCGCCTCCGCTGTCGCCGTCGTGGCCGTCGGACCCGTGCGAGGACATGGCACCTCCAGAACGCCCGCCGGTGGAAGGTCCACCGGCTCCGGCCGCCTCCGCGTACCCGGGCCCCGGAGGCCGAAACGACGGCCGCGGCAGGGCCCGCCCGCCGCAGGGCCGCCGGGAACGGTGCGCCGCGCCCGGCGCCCGGCAGCCCCGGCCCCCGGCTCAGGCCGGGGGAGCGGCGAGCAGGCTGTCGTCGATGTGCTCCAGCAGGTCGCGCGGACCCCGGAACACCTGGGCCGCCCCCGCCCCGCGCAGCTCCGCCTCCGAGACCCCGCCGGAGAGCACCCCGACGCACGGCACCCCGGCGCGGCCGCACGCCTCCACGTCCCAGACCGTGTCGCCGACGAACACCGCCCGGCCGGCGGGCACCCCGGCCCGCTCCAGGGACTGCCGCACCAGGTCGGGCGCGGGTTTGCTCCCCTCCACGTCGTCCGAGCTCGTCGCGTCGGCGACGGCGTCGTCCGCCCCCACGGCCTTCCGCATCACCGCCAGCTCCTCGGCCTCGGCGGAGCTGGCCAGCACCACCGTCCAGCCGCGGCGGGCGCACTCCCGCAGCAGTTCCGCGGCGCCCTCCAGCGGTGCCAGCCGCGGCCAGTACTCGGCGTACAGGGTGCGGTGCGCGGCGCTGACGGCGGCGTCCCCGCCGCGGTCGCGGTCCTCGCCCAGCAGGTGGTCCAGGAGATGGTCGGAGCCCATCCCGACGGCGCGGTGGACGTCCGCCATCGGCACCGTCCGCCCGGCCTGGCGGAACGCCTCCCACCAGGTCACCGTGTGCAGGTACGTGCTGTCCACCAGGGTCCCGTCCACGTCGAACAGCACCGCCCCACGACCCCCGCCGTCCTCCGTGCCCATCCGCCGCTCCGTTCCGTGGACCATCCGTGACCGGACCGCTGCCCACGGGAGCCGCGGGCATGCTCCGCCGTCCGGGAGTTCTGCGGCATGTCCGGCGGCATGCGCGCACACGAGTGCGGCCGGCCCCCCTCCGAGCCGGCGGAGGAGCCGCCCGCCCCGGCCGGGCGGCGGCAGGACACCCGGCCTGACAGGCAAGTAGGTACTTGCCTATGGTGGTGGTCGTGGAGGACGATGTCTTCAAGGCGCTCGCCGACCCCACCCGTCGGCGCATCCTCGACGGACTGGTGGAGCGGGACGGCCAGACCCTGTTCGAGATCTGCGCGCGACTGGCGGCCGAGGGCGGTCCGGGACTGTCCCGCCAGGCGGTCAGCCAGCACCTGGCCGTACTGGAGTCCGCGGGTCTCGTCGTCCCGCGGCGCCAGGGCCGCTACAAGTTCCACGATCTGAACACCGAACCCCTCGAACGCATCGCGGCCCGATGGCGCAGGCCCGACAGACCGGAGAGTGCCCCATGAGGATCCACCTCACCAGCGTCTTCGTCGACGACCAGGACCAAGCCCTGCGCTTCTACACCGAGGTGCTGGGCTTCGTGAGGAAGCACGACGTCCCGCTGGGCGAGCACCGGTGGCTGACCGTGACCTCGCCGGAGGACCCCGACGGGACCGAACTGCTGCTGGAGCCGTCCGGCCATCCCGCAGTGGAGCCGTACAGGACGGCACTGGCCCAGGACGGCATCCCGGCCGCCTCCTTCGCGGTGGACGACGTCCGGGCCGAGTTCGACCGGCTGCGCGGCCTCGGGGTGCGCTTCACCCAGGAGCCGCTGGAGACGGGCGCGGTCACCACCGCGGTGCTGGACGACACCTGCGGCAACCTGATCCAGATCCTCCACAGCAAGTCGTAGGACGTCCGTCGCGGCCTGCCGTCCCCGCTCACCGGGCGTTCCGCCTCCGGTTCCGGGCCGCTTCCGGGCCGCGTCCCACGCCGGGTCGGACCGCCCTCCCCGGGGGCCGGGTGCGGCCGTCGTCCGGCGGCTCCCGGCCGAGGCCGCCCCCTCGGCCGGGACGCAGCGGCGCCGGGGATCCCGGGGGCGGGTGTGTCCGGCCACGGCCTGCGCCGGACGGACGCCCGGCCTCCGACTGGGCGTCACCGGCGGCTGCGGCCCGCAGCCGCCGGGGAGACCCCCGGCCTGGCCGCCGTGCCGGACCGCTCCGGTGTCCGCGGGGGTGACGGTGCATCCGGAGCGGTCCGGACGCGGCGCAGGTCCGCGGGTGCGGGCGGCTGCCGCCGGCCGCGGGGTCCGTCCGTGGGCGGCCGCGCCGGCTCCCCGGTCCGGGCCGACCCCGGGGGTTCCGCCGCCGCCCGCGTGCCGGCCGGGCGGTTGTCTATGATCCGTGTCGGCAGGGCGTCGGAACACGCGAGGGGGAGTGGCCGCCATGGCCCGCGAGCACGAGATCGACGACACCGAACTGCTGGACGTGGCCGACGACCTGGGCCAGGCCGCGTCGCTGCACAGGGCGCTGCGGACCATCGCGGCCAACCCCTCGGTCGGCCCTGAGCTGCAGGACATGGCCAAGGGCGTGCTGAGCGGGCGGATCGGCATGAAGGACGTGATCGCCTCCGACCGCTACCTGGACGCGCTCGGCGACCGGCTCGGGAAGATCCGGGAGGCCGCGGAGGACATGGCGCCGGAGGAGCGCCGCCGCTCGGAGCAGCGGGCGGAGCGGATGCTCCGCGAGGCGGAGGAGGCCGGACGGGGCGGGACGGCCGGCCGCTCCGGCGGCCCGGACGGCGGACGGGACGACAGGCGTCCCGGCGGCACCGGCGGTTGAGGCGAAGGTGTATGGGCGGAGTGCCGGAACGGTGAGGGTGCGTTTCCGGGCGGTCGGGGGAGCTGTCGGGGCGCATCTCCCGTAGATAGGATCTTCCGACTTGGCGGGGCGGCGCCGTGCCGCCGCCGGAGCGGCCGACACGGCCGGTCCGGCCCGGTCCACGAAGTGCGGTGCCACGGGGGTGGTGGGGATGAGCGGGCGCATCGTCGTCGACGAGGCGAACCTGCGTGCGCAGGGACGCGCCCTGGAGGACGTCGGGCGGGACTTCCGGCAGGCGGCCGACACGCTGCGGTCGCGCCTCCAGTCGCTGGAGGGCGGCCAGGAGCCCCCGTGGGGCGACGACGACCTGGGGGAGAAGTTCGGCGTCGTCTACGAGGGCCTGCGCGACGGTATGGAGGAGTCCATGGACTCCCTCGCGGAGCGGCTCGGCGAGACCGGTCGGAAACTGCAGGCCATGGCCGACAACCACGCGGCGCACGAGGCCGACGAGGCGGGCCGGCTGGCCGCTCTGCGCGGCCGGGCGGAGGAGCTGGGCGGCGAGGTCGGCCGCCTGCACCACCCCGCCTTCTGACGACGTCCTCCGACGTCGCGCCACTGATCTGATGTTCCGCCCCTGCGCCGGGAGACGGTGCGGGGCGGCCGTACGGGGGAGTTGAGCTCGTGTCGCTGATGCTGCCGGACAGCCTCGAGTGGGTCCTGGAGATGCTCGGCTTCGACTGGCCGAAGGCGGACGAGGACAAGCTGCGCGAGTGCGCCCAGGTGTGGCGCGACTTCGCCGACGAGGTCGACGACCTCAACCACCGCGCCCTGGCGGCCGCGAACAGCGTCCGTTCGGCGAACAGCGGCGACTCGATCGACGCGTTCGGGAAGGCCTTCGACAGGTTCTCGACCGGCGGGGACGGGTATCTCGCGGACGCCTCCTCGGCGGCGCGGCTGATCGCGGCGGCCTTCGACGCGGCGGCGGTGATCGTCGTCGCCTGCAAGGTCGCCGTCATCGCGCAGCTGGTGATCCTGGCGGCGGAGATCATCGCCGCGCAGGCGGCGGCGCCGTTCACGCTGGGCCTGTCCGAGGTCGGTGCGCTGGGCGCCACGCAGGCCACGAGGATGATCGTGCGCCGGCTGCTGAAGGAGCTCCGGGAAGCCCTGATCGAGGCGATCATGGAGACGCTCAAGGACCCGGTCGTCTCCGCCGTGCAGGCGATGCTCTCGGACCTCATCGCCCAGACCGTCGACCAGGGCTTCGGCGCCCAGAGCGGCTACGACCTGGGGCGTACCGCCGACAAGGGCTGGGAGGAGGGCAAGGAGTCCGCCAAGAACTGGCAGCAGACCTTCGGAGAGTCGCTGCGGGACGGGCTCGGCTCGCGGGCCGGCGGTGCCGCACGGCACCACGCGGAGACCATGGCCGGCCACGGGGACGCCGGGGCGGACCACGGCTCGGACGGCGGCACCGCGGACAGCGGCACCGCGAACAGCGACGGTCCGGCGGGTGACGGCACCGACAGCACCGGCACCGACAGCAGCGGCGCGGGTGGCACCGACACGGGGAGCACCCGCAGCGACGGCGCCGGGAGCCAGGGCGGCGACGGCCGCTCGGGACAGTCAGGCCCCCAGAACCCGCCGGGCTCCCCGGACCCGTCCGGCGGCGCGCCGGACGGACACGGTCCGTCCGGCTCCGTCGCGCCGGGTTCCTCCGTCCCGGCCCCGTCCGGCGGCGGACCGCACCCCCTGCCCGCCGACGGGGGCGCGGGCGGCGGTCACCGGGCCGGGAGCGGCGGGACCACCGGCGCCGGTACCGCCGACCACGGCGGCGGGGCCGCCCGGCCCGGCCACGACACGCCCCCGCTCGACCCGTTCGGCACCCGGCTGGCCTCAGACCCGGCCCCCGCTGCGGCCTCCGCTGCGGCCCCCGCTCCGGGCCACGCGTCCTCAGGCGGCGCGGACGCGCAGACGCCTTCGCACGGCGGCAACCGCCACCCCGCCCCGGATCCCGCGCCCGCCTCTGCGCCCGCCTCCACGCCCGCTCCGGCCCATGCGGGGACCGATGCGGCGGGTGCGGGGGCGGGTGCGGGTGCGGGTCCGGCCGGTGGTGGTCACCCTGCGGGCGAGGGCGGTGCCACGGGTGCGGGCGACCCGTCGGGGGCCGGGTCGCACGCGGGCGGGGAGGGGCAGCCGTCCCACGGTCCTGTCTCCTCCGTCGTGCCCGCTCCGGCGCACGGGGGCGCCGACGCGGCGGCTGCGGGCCCGGCCGTCGGTGACCACCGTGCGGGCGAGGGCGGCGCCGCGGGTGCGGGCGACCTGCCGGGGACCCGGCCGCACCCGGCCGCGGACGGGCAGCCGTCGCCGGTCCACGCCGTGACGGACGGACGGCATGGCCCGGCGGGCGCCGAGGCGACGCCGCAGCCCCACGCCGGAACGGACGGCGGCCCGTCCCGCGACCCGGGGCCGGCCGCGGCCGGACCGGGTCCGGACCACCGCTCCGACGGTCGGACGGCACCCTCGCCGCTCCCCGGTCTCGACGACCGCACCGCCCCCCTGCCGCACTCCGTCCCCGACGGACACGCAGCACCTCTGCCGCACAACGCCCCTGACGGTCACCCGGCGCCCCTGCCGCACAACGCCCCCGACGGCCGCCCCGCGTCCGACCCCCTGTCCGGCCGGCTGCACGGCGACGGGACGCCCTCGCCCGTCCCCTCCCACGACGGGGACGTGCGTCCGGCCGTCTCCGACGGGCCGGTGCGGGTCGGCGGCGACGCGTCCGTCCTGCCGGACCGTGCCGACGGGCGGGACGGGGCGTCCCCGGACCCCGTCCCCCGCGCGTCCGAGTCCGGCGCGGACCTGCCCCTGCAGCGTCACGAGCCCTCCGACGCCGGGCCCGACGCCGCGCCGCAGCGGGACCGTGCCGACGGGAGCGACCCCGCCGGAGCGCTGCCGCACGCCGGACCGGCCGTCCCGCACACCTCCGCCGCCGACCCCTCCGGAACGGAGGACGGCCCCCACCGCCACACCACCGTCCAGACCGCCTCCGCCGCCGTCGCCGACGCGCCCCCGTTCCACGCGCCCGCCCCGGACGGCAGCACCGACCAGTCCGACGCCCGGCAGCCCGCCGCGGGACCGGCCACCCCGTCCGCCGACGCCGCCCACCCCGCCGGACCCGCCGCCGGCACGTCCGGCGCCTCCTCCGGTACGCCCGCCGCCCACCGCCCCGGCGGTCAGTCCGTGCCGGGCCAGGGCGGCCCCCGCCCCGCCGACGGCGGCTCCGCTGGCCCCGGCCGGCGGGACGGCGGACCGTCCTCGGCCGCCGCCCCGGCCGGTACGGGTCTGCGGCCCACCGAGGGCCGCCCCGACCCGCGCACCGACCCCCGCCCCGACCCGCGCACCGACCCCCGCGCCGGGGCCGTCGGCGACCGCCCGGCCGGCCGGCCGCACACGCCCGAGCGGGCACCCGCCTCGGACCGGGCACCCGCCTCGGACCGGGCCCCCGCCTCGGACCGGCCGCGCACGCCCGGGCGCGGGGACGGGCCCGACGGCCCCACCCGCCGCCCCGAGACCCCGCAGGACCGTCCGGCGGCCGACGACCCCGCCCGGCACGGCGGCCCGCAGGACCCCGTCGCCCGGCACGGGACCCCCGCCGCCGTCCCCGTCCCCGTCCCCGGCGGCGTCCGGCCCGGTGCCACGGGGCACGCGGACCTCCGGCCCGCGCCCGACGCGCCCGACGCGCCCGGCACGCCCGACCACCGGCGCCCCCTGTCGGCCGACCGCCCCTACGACACCCCCGGCGGCCTGGCCCGCGTCGAGGAGCACCACCAGCAGGAGCTGGAGAGCCGCATCCCGCGCCATCCGGACGGCACCCCCCGGCGCCACCCCGACCCGTACGGCGACTGGCCCGGCGCGGTCAACGGCGACGGCCACCGCTCGCCCGGCCGCGACAACAACTGCCTGGACGTCGCGCTCTCCAGTGCCGACACCTACAGCGGGAACCCCACCGCCGCCGCCGCGCGCACCGACGACGGCAGTCCGGACGGCGAGCACGGCGGACGCGACCGCGCCGAGCGGCGGCTCGGCGCGCCCTTCCAGGACCTGGGCGACGGCGACCAGGCCTTCCACCGGCTGGAGGACCGGCTCCGCCGGGCCGGGCACGGCTCCCAGGCCGTCGTCGTCACCCAGGACGCCCACGGCCGCGCCCACGCCTGGAACGTCGTCAACCACGACGGCCGCATCACCTACCTCGACAACCAGACCGGGGCCCGCGGCGACAAGCCCCTGCACAGCGGCGACCACGGCGTCTTCGCCGTCCCCCTCGACCCCGACCGCCGCCCGATCCCGCCGGACCGCCCCGCCGCCGACGGCGGCCGCCGCCCCGCCGACCCCGCGGGCAAGCACGACCGCGAGGAGGACGGCGGGACGCCCGGGGGGCACGATCCCAAGCGGCGCAGGACGGACGGCCCCGACGCGGGGACGGGGGGCGCCCCGGGCGCCGTCGCCGGATCCGGGCACACCGCGGGCGGCCACACCGCCGGCGGCCACGACGGGCCCGGCTCCCCGCAGGACTCCGACGGCACCCCCGAGGACGGGGCCGAGCGGCGGTCCAAGGGCTCCACCGACTACGACCGGCGCCAGGACGCCGACCACACCCACTACGGCGTGCTGCCGGACGCGACCCAGCAGCACGCCCGCGGGACCAACGAGTTCACCCAGACCAACACCGAGGTGGCGCACGCCTTCCTCGAGAGCCACCTCGACGACGGCACGGTCGCCGCCGTCCTCCACGAGGCGGCGGGCCGGGCCCACAGCGACCCGCCGCAGCTCGGCTTCGACAAGCGGGAACTGGCCGACCGGCTCCCCGGCTTCGACGGTCTGACGCGCGGTCAGCAGGGCGCCGTGGTGGCCTCCCTGGGCCGGCTCAGCCTCGGCTTCCACCAGGCCCACGCCGTCGGTGCCAGCCCCGAGCGCGCCGACAGGCCGTACGCGTACGACGACGACGCCGACCGCAGCGGCCTGTCGGCGCGGGAGCGCAAGAAGCAGCGGAACGACGACGCCGCGCTCACCGACACCGCCTCGCGCGGCGTCGCCTACCACGCGAGCCAGGACTTCCGGACCGCGGGCCCGCCGTCCGGCGGCGACGCGCCCGCCCCGGCCCACCTGGTGCGCGAGCACCTGGTCGAGGACGGCCGCTTCGGCGACCGCGACGCGGTGTACGCCCTCGCCGCCGGGCCCGGCCGCGGCGACCACCGGCCGGACTTCTCGGGCAAGAACTTCGCGGTGATCGAGGTCGTCGATCCCGACGGCAACCACCGGTACGTGGTCGACAGCTCCATCCCCGCCAACCAGGCGGGCCGGCGCCCCGAGCACTCCGAGCCGCACCTCGGCCGCTGGATGGACCGCCTCAACGCACGCCAGGAGGCCGGCGGCTACACCGTCGCCAGCCTGTACACGGAGCGCGAGCCCTGCGGCAGCAAGCCGGGCCATGCCGGCTGCTCGCGCTACATCGCGGAACGGCTGCCCGGAGTGCCGGTCGACTACGGTGTGGGCTACCGGAAGGGGGTGCAGACCGGCGACGGCGACCCCGCGCAGAGCGCGGCCGACATGACCGAGGACGCGCAGCGCGACCTGAACCGGCTGGGGACGATCTGGGCGCGCATGGCGCAGGCCGGCCAGCTCTGACCCCCCGCAGGACGGACACCGAGGAAAGACGGCTGTGACGAGGACTGACGACGGGACGGACCCGGGGGACGGCGCCGCGGCGGAGCGTGCGGTGGGCCGCTGGGCCGCCGACGGGCCGCACGGACGGCTGCTGGTGCTGCGGGGCGTCCGCGGGGCCGGGAAGAGCGGCGTGCTGCGGCGGGTGCTGGCCGCCCTGCCCGGCACCGCCGTGGTGGAGTGCGCGGGCCGCGACGTCGACGACGTCGCCGCGGCCGTCCTGGAGGCGCTCGGCGCCCTCCCGCACGGCGTCCGGCCGCGCGGGACGTTCCGCGACCTGCTCGACGGGGCCTCCGCCGTGCCCGGCCTGGTGCTGCTGGACGTCCACCTGGCCGGTGCGTACCGGGGGTCGGCGGCGCCGCAGGCGGTCCTCGACCGCGTGGTGCGCCACCTGGCCCGCCGCGGCGGGCCCGCGGGGTGGGTCGCCCTGGAGGCGGACGCCTCGCTCCGGGCGGCCCCGTCCGCGACGACGACCGCGGTGGACCTCCCGGCGCCCGCCGGCCCGCCGCCGCACGCCCCGGACCCGCGGGCGGAGCGCACCTTCGACCCGGCCGACCTGCCGGACCTCATCGGCAGCCCCGGCTTCCTCGCGGCGGCCGACCGGGCCGAGCTGGTGGACGCACTGCCGCTGGCCTGGCCGGACGGCGTGCCCCACAACTCCCTCGCGGCGGACGTCCACTACCTCGACCTGCTCGGCGTGCGCCCCGGCCGCGACCGGCACGGCGAGTGGCTGGCCGCGCTCCACCACCGGCTGGTGTGCCAGGGCGCCGCGGACCTCGCGGCCCGGCTCGCCGACGGGGCCGACCTGCCGTGGCGCACCGTGTGGGCCCACTGGCTGCCGGCGGGCCGCTCGGCGGACGCCCGCCCGGTGCCGGGCCCGGTCGAGGCGGTCCTGCCCGCCGTGCTGGACGGGGACGGGCGGCAGGTCGTGGTCAGCCGCGACCCGGACGTCCCGGACGAGGACGTGGACACGGGCGCCGTGCGGGCCCGCACCGAGTACGTCTTCGACCTCGCCACGGGTGAGCGGCTGGGCGGCCCGTACCGGCGCACCGCCGGCTCGGCCGAGGCCGCACCCGTCCGGCCCGCCGATGACGGCTGGGAGCGGCTGACCTGGTCCGACGGCCGGCTGCGGGCCGCCGGCAGGGTGGCCGCCCCCCGCTTCCCCTTCGAGGTCACCGGCGGTGTGCGCCGCGGCGGCGACCTGGTGCTGGCCGGCGCCGACGGGATCTTCCGGATCGGGCTGTCGGCCCCGGTGGACGAGGAGGCGCCCGGCTGGGCCCGCACCCCCTTCGTCGAACCGCTCGTCTCCGAGGCCCTGGAGGACCTGCCGGCCGCCGCCGTCCCGCCCGACCCGCGGTGGCTGGCCGCGCCCTTCGCCGGACTGTGGCGGCCCGCCGCGGACGACCTCCCCGACGGCCTCGCGGACCCGGGGGCGCGGGCGTTCCTGACCGGCACGGGCATGCCGCTCGCCTCCGGCCGGGGCACGCTGTGGACCGGCCACCTGCCCGAGGAGGGCCTGGAGGAGTGGGACCGCGAGCCCGACGGCAGCGGCGGCGTCCGCGTCCTGTACCGGATCGGCCAGTGGCTGGGCGGTGACCTGCTGCTGGACGGCTCCACGGGCCGGGTGCTGCTGGAGGACCTCGACGGCGACACCGAGCACGCCGCCGACGCGCTGCCGGCCTTCTGCGCCATGCTGCGCCTGGTCTGCGAGCCGGGCCGCACCGTCCGCCAGGTCAACCGCCGGTACGTCGCGGACCAGCTCGACCACTGGCTGCGCGCGCTGGACGCCGAGGCCGCCGACGGCTGCTGGCACACCCTCCTGCACGAGCGGCAGGACCTCGACCCCGCCCTGTGGGGCGACGAGAAGTGACGCATCCGCACCCGCACCTGCATCCGCACCTGCATCCGCACCCGCCCGGCCCCCCCGGGGCCCCCGCGCCCGGCCGCGCCGGGCGGGCGTCCCGGCCCGCGGCTGCACCGTCCAGTCTGGAGGCCACCCGCGTGACCGGCCCGACCACCCACCGGCCCCACCCGCACGTCGGCGGGCGGGCCGCCGCGCTGCGCGCCCTGGCCGCCTGGCGCTCCCGGGCCGACGGCGCGCCCCGGACCGTCCTGCTCACCGGGGGCCCGGGCAGCGGCCGCACGCGCCTGCTCGACGGGTTCCTGATGCTCTGCGACCCGGAGTACCGGAAGCGGATCGACACCGCCGTCCTGGACCCGTCCACCGTGCCGGCGGGCGACCTGCCCGAGCCCCTGGTGTTCGACGCGGCGGGCCTCACCGCCGGCCAGCTCCTGTGGGCGGTCGCCGACGAGCTCGCCCCCTCCGCCGGGCGCACCGTCGAGGCGCTCCGCCTGCTGGCGGAGCCGCGCGTGCGGCCCGCGGAGGTCGTCGTCGCGGACACCGACCGGGCGGGGGTGCTGCCGCTGCCCGGCGAACCCGCCCGGGTCGCCGCCGAGGTGCTGCTGCCGCTGGCGGAGTCCCCCGGGGTCCGGCTCCTCGCCGACGTGCCGCGCGAACAGGCCCGGTGGCTGGCGGACCGGCTGCCCGCCGCGGAGCTCCTCGTCGTCGACCTCGACGAGGAGCCGTGGGCCGACCCGGCCGGACTGCGGCTCCAGGCCGAGCACGCCCTCGGCGGCCCCGGGGACGGCCCCGACCGGGTGGCGCGGGCCGCCGGGAGCCCCCTGGCGGTACGGCTGGCCGCCCGTTCGGCGCTCGCCGTCCCCGGGGACGGCGTCCCGCTGCCGCGGGGCGTCGGCGACGCCCTCGACGTCCACGCCGGGCGCTGCGGCACGGACGAGCTGACCCTGCGCCGCCTGCTCGCCCCGCTCGCCCTGGCCGCACCCGGCGAGCCGCTGCCCCTGGCGCTGTGGGCGCCGCTGGCCTCCGCCGTCGCCGGGAGGGACCTGGGGCCCGCCCTGGCCGGCGGCCGGCTCCTGCTGATGCCGTTCGTCGAGCCCGTCGGCGACGACGCCGACCCCGCCGTGCGCATCGTCCACCCCGCCGTCGCCGCGGAGGTGCGCGAGCGCTTCGGGGGCGCCGTCCGCGAGGTGCAGCGCCGCATCGCGGCCGCCCTCCTCGCGGCCGTCCCCGGTGCGGAGGGCGGCGAGGGGCCCGGCCGCTGGGAGCGCGCCGCGCCGTACGTGCGCGGGCAGCTGGCCGGGCACGCCCTGGAGGGCGGCGTCCTGCCCGAACTGCTGGACGACCCCGGCTTCCTGCTCCACACCGACCAGGTGCGGCTGCGCGCCGCCGTCGGGCACCTCGCCGCCTCCGGCGCCGGCCTGCCGCCGCTCGCCCGCACCTGGCTGCGGCTGGCGCCGCTGTTCACCCGCCACGAGGCCGGTCCGGTGCTGCGGGCCGCCCTGCTGGAGCACGCCTGCCACCGCGACGGCCTGCCCGCCCCCGACCTCGGCCCCGGACTGCCGTGGCGGACCCTGTGGACCCGGCCGCTGCCGGGCGTCACCGCCCTCACCGCGGCCGTCGCGCCCGACGGCACGGTGGTCGCTGCCGCCCACGTCCCCGGGGCGGAGCCCCCGCTGAGGGTCCACGACGCCCTCACCGGGGAGCCCGTGGAGGCCGCCCCCGAGCAGCTGGCCCCCCTGCCGGAGGAGCGGCGCGAGGCGTGCCCGGTGCGGCTCGGCACCGGCGGGGACTACGTGCGCCTGTGGCCGCGCGAGGGCGGCGGCCCGTCCGGCCTCCTCCTCTCCGCCGGACCGCTCGGCGGCGCCGACGTCACCCCGGACGGGGTGCTGCTGGTCGCCGACGCCGCCGGCCTCGGCGCCCTGCGGCTGCACCTCCCCGCCCCGGGGCGGGCCCGGGCCGCCGCTACTGTGGAACCCCCCTCCGGCTCCGAAGGAGAGCGACCCGCGTGACGACCCGTGAGCAGGCGATCGAGGCGGCCCACCGGTGGATCAACGGCGACCGGCCCGAGGAGCGGTGGCGCCGCATCGGCGTGCACGAGTTCGACCTGGGCTGGGTGCTGTGGGCCGAGCCGCAGGAGGCCCCGGCGGACGCCCCCCCCGGCGCACGGCGCGCCCCGGCCGAGATCGGCCCGGCGTGCGCGGTCGTCGACCGGGGGACCGGGGAGCTGACCCACTGGCCGTCCGTGCCCGTCGAGGAGGTCGTCCGGCTCTACCGGGACAAGCTCGGCGCCGGCACGTACGACCCCGCCCTGCCGCCGGCCGTCGGCCCGGGCGCCACCGCCGTCCTCACCTACCGTGACGCCGCGGGCGAGGAGCGGAGCCTCTTCCGGATGTCCGCCCCCGGCACCGGCCACCCCGAGGTCGCCGCCTTGCGCGAGCTCCGGCGGCAGGGCGTCCGCCCGGAGGACGTGCTGGCCGTCCACACCGACCTGCGCCCGTGCGAGCTGCCCGGCGGCTACTGCGCCGCCGCGCTGCTCGCCGAACTGCCCGTCGCGGCGTTCTCCTACAGCCACGACTACGGCCCGCGCTACGACCGCCGCGCCGCCGCCGTCCGCGCCCTGGCCGACGCCACCGAGGAGGTCTTCCGCAGCGCCGGCCGCCCGGTCCCGCCGCGCCCCAACCGGGTGCCGTTCCCCCGCGACGTCCCCGCCGCCGGGCCCGAGCGGGACGCCGCCCTCGGCCGCCGCCTCGCCGGCCTGTTCGGCGCCGAGGGCGTGCACCGCGCCGACGCCGACGACACGGCCGCCTCGCCGCTGCCCGAGCCGGCCCGCCACACCCTGGTCTGGGCCGGCCTGCCGGTCCGCGTCGAGGGCTTCTTCGAGGTCCTGCCCGGCCTGGCCGACGTCGCCTCCCACCTGGCCGCCGCCGGCCGCGGCGCCCGGGTCCCCGAGCACACCCGCGCCCTGCTCGCCGAGTACGTGCTGCTCGGCACCGACGGACACGCCCTGGTCGCCGTCCAGTGCGGCGACGGCGGCACCGGCACGGGGGCGGGCACCGGCCGGGTCTGGGCCGTCGACCCCGGCAACGGCACCGGCCGCTACCTGAACGCCGACCTGTCCGCGTACGTCCGCTGCCTCGCCCTCCTCGCGGAGCGGCGCCCCGCCCTGCGCGGCCTCGACCCGTACGCGGCCGCCACCGCCGTCGACGCCCTGCAGCGGGACCTCGCCGCCCTCGACCCCACCGTCTTCCAGGACCCGGAGAACTGGTGGGCGGTCGTCGTCGAGCAGATGTGGGACGGCCTGCTCTGACCCCCCGCTCCCGGCGTGTCTGACCCCCCGCTCCCGGCGTGCCGGGCCCGGTACGGCGACCGGGCCCGGCACGCCGGGAGCAGGGCAGCGGCCGCGCACCCCCGGCTCCCCCCGGAGAGGGCTCACTCCCCGGGCGGCCGCCGGCTCTCCGGCCGCTCGCCGCGCCAGCGGATCCAGTACGGGACCAGCAGCCAGCAGACCGCGAACCAGACCATCACCGCCGCCGTGGTCCACACCGCGGCCGCCCGGCCCGTCGCGACGTGCAGCAGGAGCAGCAGCGAGGAGCCCACGGTGAGGGCCAGCAGCACCACGCCGAGCCCGGTCAGCCGGGCGGCCATCTGCACCAGCTCCGGCTTCAGCCGCCGCCCGCTGAGCATCCGGTGGAAGGAGACCGGCGCGATCAGCGCCCCGGTCGCCGTCGCCCCCAGCACCACGGTGACCAGGTAGACCCGGCGGTCGAAGTCGCCCAGCCGGGCGAAGCGGGGCGTGAAGGCCACGCTCAGCAGGAAGCCGAGCAGGATCTGCACGCCCGTCTGGGCGACCCTGACCTCCTGGAGCAGCTCGGCCCAGCGGCGGTCCGCCCGCTCCTCGGGCGTCTCGTCGCGGCCGTGCCGCGGGCCGGGGGCCCGCTCGGGGCCGGTACCGCCCGGATCCTCGCCCATGGCCGCCTCCCGCCGCTCGTCCCCGACCGGGTGCCCGCTGCGCGGGGCGCCATGCCCCGCCGAGCGGGTGCGGTCCCGCCCGGCCGGGACGCCGGGGGCCCCTGGCGGCGGCGCGCCGGAAGCCCCCGGCCGGGGCGGCCGGGGGCGGAACCGGGCCGAGGGGGCCGGGACTCCCGGCCGGGCGGGCTCGGGCGGGGACTCGGGCGGGCTCAGGCGGTGCCGGCGCTCCCCAGGCGGTCCGCCGGCCGCACGCCGTGGCCGACGCCGTCCGCGGAGATCTCCAGGACCGCGTCGGCGTGCCGCAGCAGGGCCGGGTCGTGCGTGATCAGGACGGTGGTGCGCCCCGCCATCAGGCGGTGCAGCGGCTCCACCACCCGCGCGGCGGCCTGTGCGTCCAGTCCGGCGGTCGGCTCGTCCAGCACCAGGACGGGCGTGCCGCGCAGGAAGGCCCGGGCCACGGCGATCCGCCGGGCCTGGCCGCCGGACAGCTGCAGGCCGTCCTCCCCGAGGACGGTGTCGTAGCCCTGCGGCAGGGCCCTGACGAAGGCGTCCGCGTCCGCGTCGGCCGCGGCCCGCTCCACCTCCTCCGCGGTCGCGTCCGGGCGCCCGTAGGCGATGTTGTCCCGGACGGACGCGTGGAACATCTGCGGCTCCTGCGGGAGCAGCGTGACCGCGTCCCGCACGGAGACCGCGGTGGCGTCCCGCAGGTCGGTGCCGTCCACGCGGACGGCGCCGCGCTCGGGCTCCATGAACCGCACCAGGAGCTTGGCCAGGGTGGACTTGCCGCCGCCGCTCGGACCGGTCACGCCGAGGACCTGGCCGGGGGCGACGTCGAAGGTGACGTGCCGCAGGGCCGGCCGGTCGCGCCGTCCCGGGTAGGACGCCCGCACCCCCTCGCAGGACAGCCGGCCGCGGACCCCGGTCAGGGGCCGGGCGCCGGGCCGGTCCCTCACGGGCGGCTCGGTCGTCAGCAGTTCGGCGACGCGCTCGGCGCCGGCCCCCGCCGCGCCGAAGGAGGCGACCAGGCCGGAGAGCTCCTGGGCGGGTCCGAAGAGCTGGGTGAGGAAGGCCGCGAAGGCGAGCAGCCCGCCGATGGTGAGGGCGTCGCGGGTGAGCTCGAAGGCGCCGAGCCCGACGACGAAGAGGCCGCCGACCACCTCCAGGACGTTCAGCAGCGCCGGGTAGGCCAGGGCGGTGCGGGCGGTGGCGAGGTCGGCGTCCATCAGGGCCCGTCCCTGCCGCCGCACCCGCTCCACCTCGCGGCCCTGCTGGTTGTAGGCGTGGGCGAGCGCGGAGTTCGCGAGGCTCTCCTCCACCACCGCGGTGACCCCGCCCTCGCAGCGGCGCGCCTCCCGGGAGAGCCGCTGGATGCGGGCGCCGAAGCGGCGTGCGGTGAACCAGAACAGGGGCGCGGCGGCGAACGCCGCCAGCGCCAGCGGCCAGCTGAGGAGGAAGGCCGCGCCCGCGAAGAAGACCAGGGTGATCAGGGCCGTCGCCGCCTGGATCAGCCCGGAGGCGACCAGCTGCTCGATCTGGTCGATGTCGGTGGTCAGCCGGGCCACCACGTCGCCGTGCCAGCGGCGGCGCAGCGTGTCGGGCGGCAGCGTGTGCAGGTGCTCGACGACGGCGGTCCGCAGCCGCAGCAGGAACCGCTCGGCGACCCGGGTGGCCGCGTACTGGCCCAGGTACGCCAGCAGTGCCCCGAGGACAGCGATGCCGATCATGGCCGCGGCGAGCGGCCAGAAGGCGGAGAAGCGGCGGGGGACGAGGACGTTGTCGACCAGGTCCTTGAAGAGCCACACCGACACGACCTCGCCGGCCGAGCCGGCCACCAGCAGCACGACGCACACCGGCAGCCACCACCGGTCGGGGTGCACCCACGGCCGGAAGCGGCGGAAGATCTCGCGGAAGGGGAGGGCGGGGGCCAGGGCCACGGGGGCCCGGTCAGGGCCCTGCGGGCCGGCGTCGCCCGCCCCGGGCGGCCGCCCCGCGGCGGACCGTGCCGCCGTCGCGCCGTTCGGCTTCTCGGTCACGTGCACCTCCGGGCTGCGTGTCGGCGGTCCCCGCAGCGGAGCGGGGGTGCTCCGTGCAGTGGAGCGGGGGCCGGCGTTCGGGCCGGCCCCCGCGGTGAGGATCACTGTGAGGCGCTACTCCTAGTAGTAGTAGCGGTGGAAGCGGCGGAACCGGCGGAACCGGCGGTGGCCGTAGCCGCCGTAGCCGCCCCAGCCGCCCCAGCCGCCCCAGTCGTCGTCCCAGTCGCGGCCGCAGCGCCGGCCGCGTCCGCCACCGAACGGTCCTCCGAAGACGCTCATGGTGCGTATCCCTTCTTCGGCTCGGGAGGGAGATGTTTCGACCCTGTGGTCGACCTCCCCGCAGAGGTGTACGTCCCGGACTGCCGAATGGATTTGTCCGATTGGTTGCTTTATGACACGCTTTAAGAAGACTTGACCTTTCCCGCCGCCGCACCGAGGAGGCGTCAGTGCTGAGGAGCGCAGCGTCCCGGAACCCCGTGGCGGCCCCGGCCGACGAGGCGGCCGGGCAGCTGCCGGACGAGGCCCTGCTCGCAGGGCTCGTGGCGCGCGACCCGGAACTGGCCGCCGCCTTCGTCCACCGATTCCAGCGGGGGATCCTCGGCGCCGCGACCGCCGTCCTGCGCAATCCGCGGACCGCCGAGGACGTGGTCCAGCAGACCTACGAGCACGCGCTGCGGCACGCCCGGGCCTACGACCCCGACCGGGGGAGCGTGCGCCGCTGGGTCACCGCCATCGCCCACAACCTGGCGGTCGACGCCGTCCGCACCCGCTGCCGCACCACGCCGGTGGACCCGGACGTCGTGGCCGCGCTGGGCGGCGGGGCCGCGGAGAGCTCCGAGGACCAGGCGCTGGCCCGCGAGTCCGCCCGCCGCTGCCGGGCGGCCCTGGCGGCGCTGCCCCGCGAGCAGCGGCGGGCCCTGGTGATGGCCGGCCTCTACCTGATGACCGCGCGCGAGGTCTCGGAGCGCGAGCACATCCCGCTGGGGACGGCGAAGACCCGCATCCGCCTGGCCAAGGGCAGGGTGCGCGAGGCGCTGGCGGCGCAGGGCGCCGCCCCCGGCCGCTGACGCCCGGCCCCCGTCCCGGTCCGTCCCGGCCCCCCGGCCCTGCTCCTGGCCCCCCGGCCCTGCCGCCGCCGCCGTTCCGCGGGCCCTCCGCGGGTCCTGTCCTACTCCTCCGGCTCCCGCTCCCGGGGGGCGGCCCCGGTCGCCGCCACCGGCCGCTGCCCGGCCGCCGCCAGCCGCCCCCACAGGAGGTCGGCAAGGGCCCGGACCATCTCCTCGCGCGGGCAGGGCCGCTCCGCCAGCCACCAGTCGCCCGCCGCCAGCACCATCCCGGTGATGCCGCGCCCCCAGGTCTCGGAGAGCAGGTCCGCCTGCGCCCCCAGGTCGACGTGGCGGCGGACGGACGCGGCGATCTCGTCCGCGATCTTCTGCAGCGCCGGCGCCAGCGGGCGGCCCGGGCCCAGGCCGTCGGCCGCCTCGGGGTGGGTGAGGAAGCGGTACACCTGCGGCCGGGCCTCGATCGCGGCCAGGTAGGTGTCCAGCACCGCCTCGACCAGGTCGCGGCGCTCCAGCGGCAGCGCCAGGGCGGACCGCATGGCGCTCAGCAGCCCGGCGGTGTGGCGCTCCGCCAGGGCGGCGAAGAGCCCCTGCCGGTCGGTGAAGTGCCGGTACAGGATCGGCTTGGAGATGCCGGCCTCGGCGGCGATGGCGTTCATGCTGGCGCGCGGGCCGTCCCGGCGGATGACCCGGTCGGCCGCGTCCAGCAGTTCCTTCCTCCGCTGTCCCGGCCCGCCCGCGGCTCCCGCCGGTGCCGCCGTTCCGTCGCCCGCCATGGCGCCGCTCCTCCCTGGTCGCGCCCGGTGGGCGTTGACATCCACTACTGATCGGTAACAGACTTCGTACGAGGTTACCCGAGGTAACACCAAGGCGCGCGCGTTCCGCGGACCCCACCGGAGAGACCGATGACCTTCACGTTCGAACTCAACGACGACCAGGCCGCCGTCCGCGACTGGCTGCACGGCTTCGCCGCCGACGTCGTCCGTCCGGCCGCGGCCGAGTGGGACGAGCGCGAGGAGACCCCCTGGCCGGTCATCCAGGAGGCCGCCAAACTCGGCATCTACTCCCTCGACTTCTACGCCCAGCAGTACTTCGACCCCACCGGCCTCGGCATCCCGGTCGCCATGGAGGAGCTGTTCTGGGGCGACGCGGGCATCGGCCTCGCCATCGTCGGCACCACCCTCGCCGCCGTCAGCGTCCTCGCCAACGGCACCGAGGAGCAGATCGGCACCTGGGTCCCGCAGATGTTCGGCACCCCCGACGACGTCAGGGTCGCCGCCTTCTGCTCCTCCGAGCCCGACGCCGGCTCCGACGTCTCCGCCATGCGCACCCGCGCCGTGTACGACGAGGCCAAGGACGAGTGGGTGATCAACGGCACCAAGACCTGGGCCACCAACGGCGGCATCGCCGGGGTCCACGTCGTCGTCGCCGCCGTCGACCCCTCCCTCGGCGCCCGCGGCCAGGCGTCCTTCGTGGTCCCGCCGGGCACCCCCGGCCTCAGCCAGGGCCAGAAGTTCAGGAAGCACGGCATCCGCGCCTCGCACACCGCCGAGGTCGTGCTCGACGGCGTGCGCGTCCCCGGCCACTGCCTGCTCGGCGGCAGGGAGAAGCTGGACGAGCGCCTCGCCCGCGCCCGCGAGCGGGCCGCCGCCGCCTCCCGCGGCGAGTCCGCCGGCAAGCGGGGCGGGAACGCCGCCATGGCCACCTTCGAGGCGTCCCGCCCCGCCGTCGGCGCCCAGGCCGTCGGCATCGCCCGCGCCGCCTACGAGGTCGCCCTCGACTACGCGAGGACCCGGGTCCAGTTCGGCCGCCCCATCATCGACAACCAGGGGATCGCCTTCACCCTCGCCGACATGCGCACCCGCATCGACGCGGCCAGGCTGCTGGTCTGGCGCGCCTCCTGGATGGCGGCCAACGGGAAGCCGTTCACGGCCGCCGAGGGCTCGATGTCGAAGCTGTACGCCGGTGAGACCGCCAAGTGGGTGACCGCCCAGGCCATGCAGATCCTCGGCGGCAACGGCTTCACCCGCGAGTACCCCGTGGAGCGCATGCACCGCGACGCGGCCATCTACACGATCTTCGAGGGCACCTCGGAGATCCAGCGCCTGGTCATCGCCCGCACCCTCGCCGGTGTGCCCATCCGCTGACCGCGCCCCGGTGCCCCGGGCCGGCGCCCCTCCCGCGTGCGGGGGAGGGGCGCCGGCCCGGCCCGTTCCCCGGCCGTCAGCCGTCAGCCGTCAGCCGTCAACGGCCGCCCGGCACCCGTCGGCGGCCGCCCGTCACCCGTCCGCCGCGGACCGGCGGCGCAGGCCGTGCACCAGTGCGTCCGTCACCGCCCGCGCCTGCCGGGCCAGCTCCTCCAGCCGCGCCCCCTCCGCCTCGTACAGCCGCAGCGCCTCCTCGACCACCGCCGGCCCCGTCCCCAGGCCGGCCAGGTCCACCCGGGCCGAGCGGTACCCCTTGCGCAGCGCCACCAGCTCGGCCTCGACCTGCAGGAGCACCTGCCGTGCGAGGAGCACCGGCTGCCGGTGGAGGACCCCGTACCGGCGGTAAGGGGCCGGCAGCAGCCCCCACAGCCAGCGCTCCGCCTCCGCCTCCCACCCGGGCACCCCCGGCGGCGGCACGTCCGGGGGCCACCCGACGGGTGCACCCCCGGACCGCCCGGCGGGCGCACCGGAGGGCTGCCCGGCCCGTGCGGCGCCCGGCGGACGGGGGTCCTCGCTCATCCCTCCACCGTGGCCCCGGTCCCGCCCCGGCGCCACCCGGCCCCGGCCGCCCGGCCCCCGACGCCGGCCGCCGGGAGCCACGCTGCCCGCAGCCCCACCGCCCTCAGCCCCGCCGGCCGCCTCCCCGCTGCCCCGGTGCCCCGGGTGCGCGCCGCGGGTACGCGGCGGCCCCCCGGGTAGGCGGCGGACACGGCCGACCGGCCGCCCGGGACCGCCGCGCCCCAACCCCCGGCGGCCCGCAGAGCCCGGGGGCCCCGCCCGGCCGGGCGCCCACCGGCGCCGGCCGGACCGCCGCGCCCGCCTGACGAGTGGAGGAGAGAGACGATGCACAGCCCAGCCCCGGGAGGACGGGACGCCGCCGGGCGGGCCGCCGCCGGCACGGTGCCTCCCGTCCCCGAGCCCGAACCGCTCCGCCCCGGCCCGGACCGTCCCGAACCGGAGCCGCCGCCCGGACCCGTACCGCCGGGTCCCGTCCCGCCCGCCCCCGGGCCGCTGCCCGGCCCCGGACCCGAGCCGGAGCCCGTTCCCGCGCCCCCCTCGCCGGGGCCGCTCCCCGAGCCCGAGCCGCAGCCGCTGCCCGCGCCCGAGCCGCCGCCCCCGTCGATGGGCTGACGCCGTCGGGGGCGCGGCGGCGCCGGTGACCTGACGCCGCGTGATCCGCGGGCGCCGGACCGGACGCCACCGGTCCGGCGCCCGCGGTGTGCCCGGCACCGGGGCGGCGGGCACGCCCCTCCTTCTGGTTGAATGGGGGCATGGACACCACCACGACGGACGGAGCCGGGGGTCGCCACGACCTCGAGCCGTTCTGGCCGTCCCGGCAGGGCCACCACTTCGACCAGACGTGTCCCCGCGTGCCCGGCGCGCACGGACACGCCTCCGCCTGACCGCCCGGACTCCTCCGGGGTCGGGCCGCCGTGTCCGTACCGCGCGCAGACGCCGCCCAGCAGCCCTCTCGCGCGAAGGACCCGAACCCGCCATGTCGAACGTCTCCACCCTGCCGGCGACCCCGCCCACCGCATCCTCCCCCGTCCCGCACCTGCGGGCCCTGCCTCCGCACGCCGCGCGGACCGGCGCGGCGCCGCAGTCCCCGCCGCAGTCCCCGCCGCAGCTCCCGCAGCCGTTCCCCCTGCAGCTCCCCGAGGGCGCCACCGTGCTCGCCGCGCTGCCGGACACGGCGCTGCCCGAGCAGCTGCTCGCCCGGTACGCCGCCGACCGCTCCGGTGCCCCGATGGTCGGCTACCTCGTCCTGGTCCCCGCCTCCGCCGTCCCGCCGCCCGCACCGCTTCCCGGTCCCGACCCCCTGCCGGAGCCGGAGCCGGAGCCGGACCGGGGACCCGGGCCGGGCGTCGCCGTCGACACCGACCGGCGCACCGTCCACGTCGACGGCGTGCCGCTCGACCTGACGTACCTGGAGTTCGAGCTCCTCGCCCACCTCACGGCGCACCCCCACCGGGTCCACACCCGCGACCACCTGGTCTCGGCCGTGTGGGGGTACGGGCACGTGGGCGACGGCCGGACCGTGGACGTCCACGTCGCCCGGCTGCGCCGCAAGCTGGGACCGGCCTACCGCGACAGCATCGTGACGGTCCGCCGGGTCGGCTACTCGTACGCGCCGCCCGCCCGGGGCGCGGGCGCCTGACGGCAGGGTGCGGCAGCCGCCGGCCCCGGCGGCCCCGGCGCGGTCCGTCTGCGCCCGGCCCCGGGGCCCGGCGGCACCGGGCCCGCCGGTGCGGTCGCCCTGGTGTGACCAGGACCACCTGCGCGGGGGGTTTGGGGTGACGAAAGCGTGATTAGTGTGGACGGATGCCCCACGAGAGCCCCATCCCGGACCCGCTGGCCTGGCTGACCGCCGCCTACGGCCCCGAGCTGTCCCGCCTGGAGGAGGACCCAGGCCTGCTCGCCGCCGTCGACCAGCACGCCGCCGCGGTGCGCGACGCCGTCCCCCTCGACGCCCCGCACCTCTCCGACTACCTCCTCGGGTTCCTCGACGAGCTGCACGACCGGGGCTGGCGCCCGCACGACCCGGAGCCGTTCCCGGCGCTGCGGCTCACCGCCCTGTGCTGGCTCGCGCGCCGCGCCGGGCTCCTCCCCGCCGACGACTTCCTGGCGTGACCCCGGGTCCGCGCCCGGCCGCCGTCCCGCCGGGCCGTACGACCGCCGGGCCTCTGGAGGACCTGACCGCAGTGCCCGGTGCCGCCCCTCGCCCCGCGGTGGACCCTCACCCCGAGGCGGACCCGCCCTCCGCGGGGTCCGGCTCCGCGGCCCGGCGCCGCTCCGCGGCGACCGCTCCGGCCGTCTCCGCGAGGAAGCGCCGGACGGCGTCCAGCTCCGCCTCGTCGTAGGACCCCGCGGCCGCCACCACCCGGCGGATGAGCGGTCCGAAGAACGACCAGCCGAGGGCGACGGCCCGGTCCTCGACCGAGAGCAGCACCCGCCGCCGGTCCCGGGTGTCGCGGACCCGGCGCACGTGCCCCTGCCGCTCCAGCCGGTCCACCAGCGCCGTGACGGACGCCGAGTTCAGCCCGAGCTGCTCGCCGAGCAGGCCGGGTGTCGCGTCGGCGCCCGCCCGGTCGGCGTCCAGCAGGTGGATCAGGGCCCGCAGGTCGGTGGGGTGGAGCCCGTGCCGGGCGGCGAACTCCGCGCCCAGCAGGTCGAGTTCCACGGTGATGCCGCGCAGCAGGTGCACCAGCTCCAGGCCGGGCTCCTGCCCCTGCGCCCGCCCGTGCCCCCCTTCGCGCCCGCGCCCTCCCTCACGCCCGTGCCCCCCTTCCGGCCCGTGTTCCTGCGCCTGCCGGTCCGCGGTGTCCTCCACGGCTGCCCTTCCCGTCCGCCGCCCGTCTGCCGCGCCACTCTGCCACGGGATCCTGTCGCGGGGCGGCCCGCACGGCTATTGTCTCGATGAACGAGATGATTGGCCAGTGAGGTAAACGCTCCCTCGGAGGTCCCCCCGTGCCCGGAACCGCCCCTGCTCCCGCCACCCCGGCCTTCCGCAGCCCGGCCGACGCCGAGGCGTTCTCCGCCGCCTACGACACCCTGCTCGCCCGCTGGCCCGTGCCGTTCGAGGCGGTCGACGCCCCCACCGCGTACGGCACCGCCCGCGTCCTCGTCTGCGGCCCGCAGGACGCCCCGCCGCTGGTCCTGCTGCCCGGCGGCGGCGCCACCTCGGCGGTCTGGTACGCCAACGTCGGCGCCCTGGCCCGCGTCCACCGCGTGCACGCCGTGGACCTGGTCGGCGACGTCGGCCGCAGCGTGCACCGGGGGCGCCCCCTGCGCGGCGCCGCCGACCTGGCGGCCTGGCTCGGCGAGGTCCTCGACCGCCTGGGCCTGGACCGCACCCACCTGTGCGGCCACTCCTACGGCGCCTGGACCGCCCTCCAGTACGCCCTGCACGCCCCCGCACGGGTCGACCGGCTGGTCCTCCTCGACCCCACGCAGTGCTTCACCGGCATGCGGGCGCGCTACCTGCTGCGGGCCCTGCCGCTGCTGCGGCCCACCGCCGTGCGGGTGCGCTCCTTCCACACCTGGGAGACCGGCGGCCTCCCGCTCGACCCGGACTGGCTGGAGCTGACCGCCCGCGGCGCGGCGGGCGTGCGGCGCCGGAGCGTCGTCGTCATGCGCCGCCCCCCGGCCGGGCGGCTGCGCACCCTCACCGCACCCACCCTCGTCCTGGCCGCCGGGCGCAGCCGCGCCCAGGACCCCGGCCGCCTCGTCGAGAGCGCCCGGCGGCTGCTGCCGCACGCGCGGACGGCCGTGCTGGCCGGCACCTCCCACCACACGCTGCCGATGCGCCCCGCGGACGAGCTCGACCGCCGGATCCTGGAGTTCCTCGCCCTGCCCTGAGGGCGGGGGGACCCCCTCCCCGCGCCCGCGGCGCGCCTGGGGGTGCCGCGTCGGCCACCGAGGCCCGGGCGAGGGCCGGGAGGTCCGCCCGGCGCCGCCCTGCGCCGGGCCCTGGCCGGGTGACGCCTCCTCGGGTCCCTGTTCCGCGACCGGGAGGCCCGCCCGACGCCGGACGCGCCCGCCGAGCAGGGGGCGGCCCGGTCCCGGCCCCGGGGGCCGTGCCCACGCCGCAGTACGGCAGGTACGCGCCGCGGCGCCCGGCGGTTCACCTGCCGTCCGTCCTGCTGCGGCGGCTGTGCGGATCGTCACGACCGGCCCCCGCGGCCGCCCGCCGGGGGAATACTGACCGCCCATGGACACTCCCACCCACCCGGACGGCGACGGGCCCCCGTTACCGGACCGGCTCGGACCCCGCCCCCGGCCCGACCGGGCGCACACGTCCCGCGCCCGCATGTCCGACGCCTTCCCGGCCCGCCGCCGCGGCGGTCCCGGGCCGCTCCCCGGGACCGCGGCGCGGTCCGGCGCCGGGCCCGGCGCGGGGTACGGCCCCGGCGCGGGGCCCGCGCCCGCCCCGCCCCCCGGCCCCGGCGGCCCGGCCGGACCGGGGGAGGGGCCCTGGGACGCCTTCGCCAGGCCCGTCCGCGGCCCCGGCGGCCCCGGTAGCCCCGGCGGCCGTTTGCCGGAGCCCGGCCCGCCCCCCGATCCCGCCCCGGACCCGGACCCGGGCCCCGCCCGGCTCGGCCTGGAGCCCGCCCGCATCACCGGCGCCCCGCCCGCGCCCGGGTCGGCCCCTCCGGCGCCCCCGGCCCGTCGGCCGGCCCGTCCCCCGGCGCCCCCGCCGCCCGCGGTCCCGCGGCGCAGCCCGGCCGTCCCCGCGCCCGGGAGGCCCACCGCCGTCCCCCCGGCGTCCGGGGTCGACGCGCCTCCCGCGCGCCCCCGGACCGCGGTCACGGCCGTCGTCGGTGCGGCGGCGGTCGCGGTCGCCGGGACCGCGTTCTGCCTCCTCGCCGCCGAGCCGCCGGAGCGCGCCGCCCCCGCCCCCGCCCGCGGCACCCGGCCGCTCCCGGCGTCCCCGGCGGCGGCCGCCGTGCCGGTGCCGCCGCAGGCCGCGGGAGGGGTCGCCGCCGTGGTGCTGGACGGCGTCTCCGGGGAGGTGCTGATCGGCTCCGGCCCCCGTACGTCGGCGGTCACGGGCACCGTCGCCGCCGACCGGGGGACGCAGCCCCGCTGGGAGGAGCGGGCCGGCCCGGGAGGCGGCCGCGCCCTTCACCTGTCCTGCCGGACCGCCGGAGGGCGGGTGCCGGTCCCGTGCGCCGGGCGCATCAGCCTGACCGTGCCGGACGGCACGGCCGTGCGGCTGCTGCGGCTCTCCGGCCGGGCGGTGCTCACCGGCCTGGCGGGCGACGTGGACCTCTCGGCGGCCTCCGCCGACGTCCGGGCGGCCGGTCTGCGCTCCGCGCGGCTCACGGCCGAGATCGCCTCCGGCAGCATGGACCTCGCCTTCGCGGCGCCGCCGGCGCGGGTCGCGCTCTCCGCGGCCTCATCGCACGCCGCGGTGCACCTGCCGGGCTGCGCGGCGTACGCGGTCAGCAGTCAGGGGACCCGGGCGAGCGTGGACAGCCGGCTGCGCCGCGACAACGCCTCGCCGCACCTGGTGGAGGTGGGGGCGGACTCCTCCGACGTGCAGCTGCTGCCGGACGCGCCCGCCCCCGGCCCCTGCTGAGCCGGCCCGGCGGGGCCGCCCCGCCGCCCGTCCCCGCGAGGAAGGCCGGCGGACGGCCCCGCGGCCGGGCCCCTCCGGCGCGCGCCTTGCCGCCGTGCCCCTCCGCGGCGCGTGCCGCCGCCGTGCCCTCCGGCGCGCGTCCGGCCGGTACGCCCGCTCAGTACGCCCGCGCCCGCGCGCGGTAGGCGGGCGCGAGCCGGGACTCCTCCGCCTTCGGGAAGGCCACCGTGGCCGGGTCGCCGTCCGAGGTGTAGCGGGACGACGGGTTCGCGGCCAGCCTGTCGAGCCACGCCGTGGAGCCGTACTCCGCCTCCTGGCCGTTGGCGCCCTCGGAGCGGATGCGCGGGATCGCGGCCGCGTCGAAGGAGGCGGAGAACGGGGACGGCGCCGGGTTGGCGCCCACCAGGTACACCCCGCGGTGCTGGTACGACACGCCCTGCGAGGAGCCGCGCACGGCGAGCGCCGCCTGCTCCGGCATGGACCCGAACGGGAGCGCGAACGAGACCACCCGGGCGCCCGGCGCCAGCTGCCGGATCTCCCTCAGGTCGCCCGCGATCTCGTGCTGCACCTCCTCGTCCCCCAGGGTGCGCAGGTTGGAGTGGTCCATCGTGTGGTTGCCGACCTCGAAGCCGTGCGCGGCGAGCCAGCCGAGGGCCTGCTTGCCGCCGGTGGCGGAGAAGGGCTCGCTGTTGACGAAGAAGGTCGCGGTGGCGCGGAAGCCGGGGTGGCGGCGGGCGACGTCCAGGAGGATGCCGAGCGCGCTGTCCGGGGCGGGCCGGCCGTCGGCGCCGAGGCGCACCTGGCTGTTGGTGGAGTCGTCGAAGGTCAGCACGACGGGGTGCGCGCCGGCCGGGACGTCGATCCGCCCGCCGGTGAACTCGGCGGCGGTGATCGGCACGTACCCCTCCCGGGCGAGCCGCTCCAGCTCGGCCCGGAAGTCGGCGGGGGTGCGGTCGTACACGCTCGCGGGGTGCTCGGTCAGCTGGTGGTACATCAGGACCGGGACCTGCCCGAGCTCGTTCGCCCGTACGGACGCCGGGTCCCTGGGCGCGTGCGCGGACGCCGACCCGGCGTCCCCGGCGGGCCGGGCGGAGGCGGCGGAGGAGTCCGTGCCGGCGGACCCCCCTGCCGAGCAGGAGGTGGCGAGCAGCCCGACGAGCAGGGCTGACAGGACGGGGACGGAGCGGCGGCGCACGGAACCTCCCGGGTGGTGGTGGACAGGCAAGACGTTGCCTGCGCGGCCCCCGGCCACAACCGTCCTGGCGCCGAACGGCCCAAGGAATGCCCGCCGGAGGGGGCGCGGCGGGGCCCGGGAGGCTGCCGGAGGGGGGCGCGGGAGGCCGTCGGAGGGGGTGCGGGTGCGCGGCGGGCGGGTCCGCGATCCGTCCGGGTGATATGCGGCAATTAACAGGATTATCCGACTGTGATCGGTCAATGACTCAGCGACGGGTCAGTCCACGATCAGGTTGGTGTCGAATGTCCCCTGCATCCGCAAGCCGGGCCGGTGCGACCCGGAAGCACTCCCTCCTGCGCACCCGCAGGAGCCGCGTGGCACTCGCGGCCGGCGTCGTCGTCCTCGCCTGCGGCGCCGCCGGCGCCTTCACCGTCCAGGTGCTCACCCCGCAGCTGACGGTCCGGGGCCTCGGCGCCGACTCCGTGCTCAACGCCGCGCACGCCAAGTCCCTGGCCATGTCCGTCACCGCCGACGACACCTCCCTGCTTCACACCCTCAAGGTCACCCTCGACGGCCACCCCGTCCCCACCCGCCTCCACGGCGACCGCCTGGAGATCCAGCCCGGGGCGCTCGCCGAGGGCCGCCACCGCCTCTCGGTGGAGGGCAGCCGCGGCTCCATCCCCTTCACCAGCCCCCGGGCCACCCGCACCTTCACCGTCGACACCACCGCCCCCGTCGTGCGGCTGGAGAGGACCCGGGCGAGGACCCTGCACTCCCCGGTCACCGTCAGCGGCACCGCGAAGGGCGCGTCCAGGGTCGAGGTCGACGGGCACGAGGTGAAGCTCGGCGACAACGGCTCCTTCTCCACCGTCGTCGAGAACCCGCCCCCGCGCGTCACGGTCACCGCCGTCGACCGGGCCGGCAACCGCACCACCGACGACGTCCACGCCGTGGTCCCGCACCCGCTCATGCGGGCCGCCCACCTCACCGCCATCGGCTGGACCTCCACCGAGCTGCGCGAGGGCGTCCTCGACCTCATCCGGCAGAAGAAGCTCAACGCCGTCGAGCTCGACATCAAGGACGAGGACGGCGAGATCGGCTACGCCTCCCAGGTGCCGCTCGCCCGGAAGATCGGCGCCGCCAAGGGCTACTACGACGCCCGCAAGGCCATCGCGGAGATCCACAGGCTGGGCGCCCAGGTCGTCGGCCGCATCGTCGCCTTCCGCGACCCGATGCTCGCCAACGCCGCCTGGAAGGCCGGCCACCGCTCCTCCGTGGTCCAGACCCCCGACGGGCAGCCCTACGGGGGCGGCAACTACGGGTCGCTGTCGTTCACCAACTTCGCCGACCCCACGGTGCGCCGGTACAACACCGACCTGGCCGCCGAGGCCGCCTCGCTGGGCTTCGACGACATCCTCTACGACTACGTCCGCCGCCCCGACGGGCCCCTGTCGAGCATGCGGTTCCCCGGGCTCGGCAGCGTGACCCCCGAGAAGAGCATCGCCGACTTCGTGGCCGAGACCCGCGCCGTCGTCCGGCCCAGGGGCGCCTTCCTCGGCGTCTCCGTCTTCGGTGTGGCCGCCACCCGGCCGCGCGAGATCGCCCAGGACATCGGCCTCATGGCCCAGCAGGCCGACTACATCGCCCCCATGGTCTACCCGTCGCACTGGGGCGCCGGGGAGTACCGCGTCGACAACCCCAACTCCCAGCCCTACGCCATCGTCCAGCGTTCGCTGGCGGACTTCGTGCGCAAGACCAAGGGCAGCGAGTCCCAGGTCATGCCCTGGCTCCAGGACTTCTCCCTCGGCGTCCACTACGGCCCCGACGAGGTCCGGGCGCAGATCCGCGCCGCGGCCGACGACGGCATCCACTCCTTCCTGCTGTGGAACGCCGGCGCCAAGTACCAGGGCGACGCCCTGGCCGTCGTCCGCTGACGCGCGCCGCCGCCGCGCCCCCCGCGCGCCGCCGCCCCCGTCCGACGAGCGGACGGGGGCGGCGGCGCGCGGCCGGCCCGCTCAGGTCAGCACGTAGCCGTTGGTGCCGTCGTGCTCGTCCGCGTGCTCCTCGTCGAACCAGTGGCCGTCCTCGGCCAGGTACCGGAACCCGAACCGCTCCTTGGCCGGCAGCGCCACCGTCACGGCGCGGCTGCCGTCGGGGCGCTGCTCCATCGGGTGGGCGCCGGGCCGCCACTCGTTGAAGTCGCCCACCACGCTCACCTGCGTGTGCGGGTGGTCGGCGGGCAGGACGAAGGTGACCTCGACGCGGTTCTTGTGCTTGGTGCGCTCCAACACGGCGGTCCGCTCCTCGATGGTGGGGGATGTCGAGGCGATCCTCACCCACCGCCGCCGCCTTCGGGCCGGATCCCCGCCCCGCCGCCGCCGTGGCTCACCCGCCCGGCGTCATCCCGTGCCCCGGACCGCCCCTCGACCGCCCCGGCCGCGCCCGGACCGCCCCGGCCGCGCCCGGACTGCCCCCGGCCGCGCCTGGACCGCGGCGCCCCGCCGCCGTGCGGCGTCCGGCGGGGTGCGGACGGCCCCCGGGCGAGGTATCACGGGTAGAGGCGTGCGGCCCGCCCGCCTCCGCAGCCGCGCACCCCGCCGCCGCGACGGGGCCGTACCGCCCGACGGGGCCGGCCCCGTCCGGCGGGGCGCCGCCACCACGGCGGAAGCCACCACGGCGGACGCCGCCGCGAGGGGGCCGGCCCGACCCGGCCCCGCCGCGGGGACCGTGCCGCCACGAGGAGGGAGCCGACGGTATGGCCGCGGATCCCGCGCCGCAGCAGCGGGCCGCCGATGCGGGCGTCACCGCCGCACCGGGCGGCCTGCTCGACCTACTGCGTGTGGCCGCCGTCGTCCTGGACTCCGACGGGCGGATCGCCCTGTGGAGCCCCGAGGCCGAGCAGGTCTTCGGCTTCACCGCCGCCGAGGCCCTCGGCCGCTACGCCGCCCGTCTCTTCGTGGCACCCGAGAACCGGCAGCTCGCCATGACCCTCTTCGGCCGGGTGCGGGCCGGCGCCGTCTGGGCCGGCGTCTTCCCCGTCCGGCACAGGGACGGCTCCGACCGCCAGGTCGAGTTCCGCACCATGCGCCTCGTCGACCGCGGCGGCGGCGTCCTCGCCCTCGGCCTCGCCGCCGACGTCAGCACCGTGCGCCGGGTCGAGACCGACATGGCCCTCTCCGAGCGCCTCGTCGAGCAGTCGCCCGTCGGCGTCGGCGTCTTCGACACCGGGCTGCGGTTCGTCCGGGTCAACGCCGCCCTGGCCGGGCTCGCCGGCCGCCCGGCCGCCGCGCTCCTGGGCCTCACCCCCGGCGAGGCCCTGCCGTCCGCGGACGCCGACGGGGTCGAGTCCGCGCTGCGCCGGGTGCTCGCCACCGGCAGGCCCGTCCTGGACCAGCGGGTCTCCGGCGGCCCCCAGGACGAGACCGGGCGCGACCACGTCTGGTCCGTCTGCCACTACCGGCTGGACGACTCCACCGGCCGGGTCCTCGGCCTCGCCGTCTCCGTGATCGACGTCTCCGAACGCCACTGGGCGTCCGCCGAGGCCATGGAGGCCCGCGAGCGCCTCGCCGTCATCGCCGACGCGGGGGTGCGCATCGGCACCACCCTCGACCTCCAGCAGACCGCCCGGGAACTCGCCCAGGTCGCCGTCCCCCGGCTCGCCGACCTCGCGGCGGTCGACATCCTCGACTCGGTGCTCGGCGACACCGACGACCCCTTCGGCTCCGCCACCGCCGCCGACGGCTCCATCCGCTTCCGTACCCTGGCCGTGGCCGCCGGCTACCCCACCCAGGCCATCCACGCCGCCGACCCGGTCGGGGCGATCGCCCACTACGACCCCTCCCGGACCATCAGCACCGCCGTCCGCGAGGCCCGCCCCGTCCTCGTCCCCCGCACCGAGGGGCCGCTGATGGACGAGGTCGCGCGGGACGAGCAGGCCGCCGGGGTCCTGGCGCGCGCCGGCGTCCACTCCTATCTCGCCGTCCCGCTCACCGCCCGCGGCGAGGTGCTGGGCACCCTCAGCCTCTACCGCACGGTCACCCCCCGCGCCTTCGGACGGCAGGACGAGACCCTCGCCTGCGAGCTCGCCGCCCGCGCCGGCGTCTGCATCGACAACGCCCGCCTCTACGGCCGCGAACGCGAGACCGCCCTCACCCTCCAGCGCAGCCTGCTGCCCCAGGAGCCTGCGGCGCACACGGCCCTGGAGACCGCCACCCGCTACCGGCCCGCCGCCGCCGGCCGCGAGATCGGCGGCGACTGGTTCGACGTCCTGCCGCTGGCGGACGGCAAGGTGGCCCTGGTCGTCGGCGACGTCATGGGCCGCGGTGTGCGGGCCGCCGCCGTCATGGGGCAGCTCCGCATCGCCACCCGCGCCCTCGCGGGCCTCGACCTCGCCCCGGCCGACCTGCTGGCCCACCTCGACGACATCGCGGCCGGCCTCGGCGACTCCTTCGCCACCTGCGTCTACGCCGTCTGCGACCCGCGGTGCTCGCGCTGCGAGATCTCCTCCGCCGGCCACCTGCCCCCGGTCCGCGTCCTGCCCGACGGCCGGGCGGCCCTCGTCGAGATCCCCGTCGCCGCGCCTCTCGGCGTCGGCGGCGTGCCGTTCTCGTCCGTCACCGTCGACACGGCCGACGGCACCCTCCTCGCGCTCTACACCGACGGGCTGGTCGAGCGCCGCGACCGGCCGATCGACAGCGGCCTGCGCGAGCTGCTGTGCCTGCTGGAGGGCCCCGCCCGGCCGCTCCAGGAGACCTGCGACACCGTCCTGGACGCCCTGTACCGCTCCCCGGACGACGACGTCGCCCTCCTGCTCGCCCGCCTCGGCGGCGGCACCGCGGCCCCGTAGGGCGGACCGGCGGGGCCTGCGGGTGCCCCGCCGGAACCCCCGGTGCACCATGGGGCGGGCACGGCACGGGCGGACGGAGGGGCGCATGCACGGACACGCCGACGGACACGCCGGCGGGGGCGGGGGCGGGGGCGGGGGCGGGGGCGGGAGCGCCGGCGCGGACGGCGGCGGGGGCGCCGCGGTGTGGGTCGTCGCCGGGGCGCCCGGTGCGGGCAAGTCCACCGTGGCCGACCTCCTGCTCGCCGCACTGCGCCCGGTGCCCGCGCTCCTCGACAAGGACGTCCTCTTCGCCGGCTTCGTCGCCGCCGTCCAGCGGGCCCACGGCCGTCCGCCGGGCGAGCGCGAGGGCCCCTGGTACGACGACCACGTCAAGCTCCACGAGTACGCCGGCATGACCGCCGCGGCCCGGCAGATCCGCCGGCCCGGCTGCCCCGTGCTGCTGGTCGCCCCGTTCACCGGCCAGATCCGCGACCCCGGCCGCTGGCGCGCGTGGACGGCGGAGCTCGGCGGCGACCCCGTCCGGCTCGTCTGGGTGCGCTCGGACGCCGCCACCCTGGCCGCCCGGCTGCGTGCCCGCAGCAGCCCCCGCGACACGGGCAAGCTCGCCGGCTTCGACGCCTTCACCGCCCGCACCCTCCCCGACGTGCCGCCGCCCGTGCCCCACCGGGAGATCGACAACCGGACCGGCGCGCCGCTGCTGGCCCAGCAGGTCGCGGCCCTGGTCCGGGACGGCTGACGGCGGCACCCCGCACCTCGCCGCCCCGCACCTCGCCGCCCCGCCCCGAGGAGGAGCGTCCCGCCCCGCGTCGGCGCGGCGCGGCGGCTACCGGCGGCCGCGGGGGACGTGCGGCCGGTGCAGGCGCAGCCCGTGGAACCGCAGCCCGTGCGGCCGGGGCCGGTGCAGGTGCAGCTGCGGGCGCCCCGGGTGCGTCCGGCGCGGCCGGGCGTGCCCCGACGGCCGCAGGTGCACGTGCAGGTGCGGCCGCAGCCGCTCCCGCTCCTCCACCAGCTCCCGCCCCACCAGGGCGCCGCCGAAGACCACCACCCCCGCGCCGATCAGCCACGACTGCACGATCAGCACCGTCCCCACCGCGCCGTAGCTCACCGCGTTGGAGACGATCAGCGGTGCGAAGACCAGGGAGGAGAAGACCCGCAGACCCACCAGCCCGGCCACGGTCGTCACCGCCCCCGGCAGCAGCCGCCGCCAGGACAGCCGTCCGCCGAGCAGGAAGTGCTGGCTCCACCAGAAGAACAGCACGGCGGCGGTCAGCGTCACCAGCACCCGCAGCGGGCCCCGGCCCGCCAGCAGCCCGCCGCTCAGCACGTCCGCGAAGAGGTAGGCGGTCAGCACGGTCAGCCACACCACACGCCGCCAGGCGGTGTGCCAGGGCCCCGACGGCATGTCCCACACCCGCTCGTACCCGGTCTGCACCACCGAGGCGAAGGAGAGGCCGAAGACCGCCAGCGCGGCCACGCTCAGGGCGCTGGTGGTGCTCAGGACCTTCGCCGGTGCCGCGAAGAGCTCCTGGACGGCCGCTGCCGACCGGCCGGAGATGCCCATGCCGTCCACCACCCACTGGGCGAAGCCGTGGCCGCCCACCGGGTCCGCCGCCGCGACCACGATCAGCAGCGGGACCAGGGTGACCAGCCCCAGCGCCGAGAAGCTCAGCGCCCGGTGCATCAGCTCCAGCTCGCCGCCGCGCCGCCAGCCGCGCCGCACCCCCGAGCGGTGCCAGGTCAGGTGCAGCCGCCGGTACCAGGGGACCGCCGACGGGCGCGGCCGCATCGGGCGGACCGGATGCAGGATCCGCCGCCCCTCCGGCCCGGCGCCCGCCCGGTCCGGCCGCCCGGTGGCAGGGCCCTCGGGACCGCGGCCCTCGGGGCCGGCGTCCGCCCGCCGGGGCCCTTCCGGCCAGGGCTCCTCCGGGCAGGGACCCTCCCGCTCCCCGCCCCCGGGCTCCTCCCGGCCGGTCCCCGCGCCGCCGGGTCCCTCCCGGTCAGGCATGCCGGTGCATCCGCTCCCGGATCCCGCGGACCAGCGCGTCGGTGACCATCTGCAGCTGCAGGTCCGCCTCGCGCAGACGCTGCCCCTCGACGGTGTACACCTCCAGCAGCCGGTCGACCGTGCGCGGGTCCATGCCGGCGTCGGCCAGGTCGCGGCGGGTCGTCGACCAGCCGTGCCGCAGCCCGGCGATCTCCGCCCGCAGGTGCAGGTCGGCCTGCCGGGCCAGCAGCAGCGGCTGGTGGTGGAAGACGTCGTACTGCTCCCAGGCCGCCGGCAGCAGGCCCCACATCCACCGGACGGCGGTCTCCTCCCAGCCGTCCGTGCCCGGTGTGCGGACCGCGTCGGGCCAGCCCCGGGTCACGGGGGCGCGGCGCCGTTCATCGCTCACCCCTCCAGCGTGCGGCGCCGCCCCGGCTCCCGCGACCGGGCGGGGGAGCGCCCGGCCGCCCGGGGGCCGGACGCGGTCCGGTGCCGGTCACCGGACGTGGCTGTAGCGCTCCCACGCCTCCTCCAGGGTGTCCACCGCGCCGGTGTCGGCGCCCCGGGCGACCAGGCGCTCGCGGCACCGCTCCAGGTCGACCGGCCCCTCCGGCCACTCCGGGTCGTCGAGCACCGTGCGGGCCAGGTCGCCGAGTGCGCCGTGGATCTGGGCGTACGAGAGGAGCCAGGCGCGGAACGTCCTGTTCTGCTGATCATTCATGCCGGGCATCCCTACCCCCGGGACCGCCCGGGGCGACACCCCCGGGCCACATCCACCCGTCAGGGCCGCACGGGCCCTGCGGCCCCTCCGGCCCCGGCCGCCCCGCGGGTCGCGCCCCGCACCCCCGGCGGGGGCCTACTCCTGCCCCGACGCCGGGAGCCGGGCCCCGTCGGCCGCGACCGCCACCCGGTCCCGCCCGGTGCTCTTGGCCCGGTACAGGGCCCGGTCCGCCCGGTCGAGGAGCGCCTCCGCCGACTCGGTCCCGTCCCACAGCGCCACCCCGGCCGAGAACGTCTGCCCCAGCGGGGTGGCCCCCCGCAGCCGCTCCAGCACCGCCGCGGCCTGCTCGGCCCGCAGCCCCACCACCAGCACCCCGAACTCCTCCCCGCCGTAGCGGGCCAGCAGGTCCCCCGAGCGCAGCTGCCGCTGCCAGGCCGCGGCGGCGCCGCACAGCAGCCGGTCGCCGGCGAGGTGGCCGTGGGCGTCGTTGAACCGCTTGAAGTGGTCGAGGTCCAGCAGCGCCACACAGACCGGGTCGCCGCTGCGGGCCGCGCGGGCGAGCTGCCGCGCCACCTCGAAGTCCCAGGTGCGCCGGTTGGGTATCCCGGTCAGGCCGTCGCTGCCGGCGAGCTCCGCGAGCCGGTCCGCCTGGACCTGCACCTGCGCCGCGAGGTCCGCCACCCGGACCACCACCAGCAGGAACAGCACGGCCGAGGCGACGCTCACGGCGAGCCAGTCGATCCGCTCCGCCCCGCAGGCCCCCTGCGCGAAGAGCACCCCCGGGGCCAGCAGGGTCGCCGCCGCGAGGACCGCCAGCCGCCTGCGCGTCAGCTTCGACGCCGCCCGGCCCGCCACCTCGGAGAGCGTGCGCATCGAGGGGTGCAGCGCGGCGGCGCCCCACAGGAGGTAGGAGAGCAGCCACCCCGCGTCCAGGATCCGGGCGTCGCCCCGCCCCGCGGCGGACAGGGCGGCGAAGGCCGAGTCGGTGAGGGTCAGCAGGACGAGGGAGGCCGCCAGCAGCCAGTACGAGCCGTTCCGCAGCCCGGCCGGGACGAGCACCCGCAGCACCATCGCCGCCACCACCAGGTCGGCGGCCGGGTACGCCAGGGACAGCAGCTGGGCGAACGGGCCGTTCAGGCCGCCGCCCGCCGCCGGACGCATGAGGAAGACCCAGCACAGGAGCCCCAGGCCGGTCGCGACCAGCGCGCCGTCCAGCAGCCCGGCCCGGTCGGAGCCCGGCCCCCGGCGCCGGGTGAGGGCGTGCAGCGCGGTCGCCAGCACCGGGTAGGCGGCGAGGTGGAGGACGTCGGCCGCGGAGGGGAACGGCGGGCGGTGCAGGACGTCCTCACGGAGCCCGTGGACGACGTCGCCGCACGTCCACAGCAGCTGGGCGGCCGCCAGCAGGTACCACCGGCCCGCGGCGGCGGGCCGGTGCAGCCGGACCCCGAGGACCACCGCCAGGGCGCTCGCCACGCCGGTCGCCGCGTAGAGCGCGTCGCATGCCCGGCCGCGCGGCAGGGCGGAGCAGCAGCCCGTGAGCAGGGCGCCGACGGCCAGCCACCGGACCCACGCCGTGCTGCGGAGCCGCGCGCCGGCGGGGGAGCGGGCCGGGAGGACCGCCGGTCCGGGGCCGCCGCCGCAGGCGCGTCCGGACGCCGGGGCCGGCACGTTCGGGAAGGGCGCGTTCGGGGAGGGCGCGTCGAGGGAGGGCCCGTTCGGGGAGGGCGCGGCCGGGGCCTCCGGGGAGGGCGGGACCGACGACCGATTCTCCATCCACCTCTCCCTGACCGCTCTCCCCGCGCGCCGACCGCGACCCTCCCCTTATAACGACTTCGCTCACCTTCGGGCGGGGTTTCACCGAATTCTCCGCAGGAAGCGACACGTCCGAAACCCGCAACCGCCGCCCCACCTGCGGGGCAGCCGCCCCGGGGACCCCGGGGCGCCGGACGTACCGGGTGGTAGGACACCCCTTGTGCGTATTTCGGGGAGTAGGTTACGTTTCGTTTCCTACCACCCGGCAGGATGCCGGTACGGCCGTACGCGGCCGGGACCGGCCGGTACCGGCGCGGGGGAGCGGCCGTCCGGGCCGCGGCCAGGCCCCCGCCGCGTCCGGTCCTGCCGGGCGCCCCCTCCGGACCGGGATGCCCGGCCGCCGCACCGCACCCCCGTGCGTGCCGTGTCCGGACCGGGACGGTGAGCAGCAAGGGAGCAACACGTGGCACGTCCGACACCCCCGCAGGAGCCCACCCCCGACCCCCGCCGCCCGGTTCCCGGCCGGTCCGTCCCGGGACGGCAGGCCGCGGCACGGCCTACCCCCGCCCGTGCCGAGCTGCGGCCGTGCGGCCCCGGAGCCTCCGTACCGTCCCCCCACTGGCCCGGAGCCGTCTGCCCGCCCACCTCGGCCGGGTTCCAGCAGTCCGCCAAGGCGTGGCTGTTCGAACTCGCCCCGGCCCGCTGGTGGCACGAGGAGCTGCTGCACCGGTACCCCGTGGAGCTGGCCCGGATGGTCCGGCTGCGGCTGGAGGCCGACGTCGCCGCCATGCACGCCGGGCTGCGGACCGTCGCCGGTCCGTCCGCCGCCGGTCCCGTCCCCGCCGCCGGGCCGGCGGCGCGGCCGGAGCCGGTCCTGGTGCCGGTGCAGCCGGCCTCGGAGCTCTACATCCGCGAGCGGGAGTGGGCCCGGGCCATGCTGGAGCAGGTCAAGCTGGTCGAGCAGGCGCTGCGGACGGCCTGCGTGCGCCCCCGGCGCCGCCGCGCCTCGGCCGCCGCCTCCCCGGGCGTGGCGGCGGGCCCGCTCCGCTCCGCGCTGCCCAGGCAGCGCCCGGCCACGGGCTGACCCGGCGGCCCACCCGCCCGGTGCGCGGGCCGGGGCCCGCAGGTCGCCGACCTGCGGGCCCCGGGCCCGTACCCGGCGCCGTGCCCCGGTGGTCCGGGGCGCGGCGCGGGGGCGTCAGTTGAAGGCGTCCGGGTCCGGACCGATCCGGGTGCCGGACTCCAGGGCCCCGATCGCCGCCATGTCGTCCGCGTCCAGCTCGAAGCCCGTGACGTCGATGTTGGCGCGGATCCGCTCCGGGGTGACCGACTTGGGGATCACCACGTTGCCGAGCTGGAGGTGCCAGCGCAGCACCGCCTGGGCGGGGGTGGTGCCGTGCTTCTCCGCGACCGCGGCCACCGCGGGGTCCTCGAGCAGCTCGCCGCCCTGCGCCAGCGGGCTCCACGCCTCGGTGGCGATGCCGTGCTCGGCGTGGAAGGCCCGCAGCTCGGCCTGCTGGAGGTGCGGGTGCAGCTCCACCTGGTTGAGGGCGGGGACGACGCCCGAGTGGTCCATCAGCCGCCGCAGGTGGGCGGGGGTGAAGTTGGAGACGCCGATGGCGCGGGTGCGGCCGTCGGCCAGCAGCTTCTCGAAGGCCCGCCAGGTGTCCAGGTAGCGGTCCCGGGCAGGGGTGGGCCAGTGGATCAGGTACAGGTCGACGTGGTCGAGCCGGAGCTTGGCCAGGCTCTCGTCGAAGGCGGCCAGCGTGGAGTCGTAGCCCTGGGCGTCGTTCCACAGCTTGGTGGTGACGAAGACCTCCGAGCGGGGGAGCCCGGAGGCGGCCAGGGCGTCGCCGACCCCCTTCTCGTTGCCGTACACGGCAGCCGTGTCGATGCTGCGGTATCCGGCCTCCAGGGCGGTGCCGACCGCCGCGGCCGTCTCCTCGTCGGGGACCTGGAAGACGCCGAAGCCGAGCTGCGGGATCCGGACGCCGTTGTTGAGAGTGACGGTGGGGATGGAGTTCATGCCCCTGACACTAATTGCGGACGCCTTCTATTGCAAACGCACACGCCCGGGAAAACCCCGCGCCGGTGTCCGACCCGTCCCCTACCCTGGGGCACATGTACGAAGCACTCTCCGACGCGGCGCGCGACACCCGCGCGCTCCAGCGCGACCTCGACGCGGCCAACGACGCCGTGCGGGCCTTCGCCGCGCGTCGCACCGACTGGCCCCCCGAGGCCGTCCTCGAACTGCAGCGCCTGCAGACCGGCTACCTGGCCGCCCTCGACGCCCTGCGCTCCGTCCCCCGCGGCGGGCTGTGCACGGCCGCCTGACACCCGCAGAACCGCCTCCTCCGCGCGCCCCCGCACCGCTCCCGGTGCGGGGGCGCGCCGGTCTACCACAGCGGACGGCTCCCGTCCCGCAGAGTCCGCCAACTGCTCCGACGCCGTCCCGGAGCGGGCAGAATCCAGCCGTGCTCTCCATCGCTCACGCATCCGGCCCCGCTCCGCGGCCGGCCGCCCCCGCCGGCGTCTCCGCCGGCCTCTCCCGCGCCGCCGCCCCCGAGGCGGGCGCGCCCCCCGCGGCCCCCTCCCTCGGCGCGCGCCGGCGCGCCCCCCGCGCGCGCTGAGCACCCTCCGGGCGAAGCGGGCGCCGCCGAGTCGCCGAAACTCGTCATGCATATGCCAAGTGCATGGCACCATCGTGAGCATCCCCGGTCGGACAGCAGGAGTAGCCCCGTGGTTTCCTCGACGGCGTTCTGGTGCACCAGTTCCGCGGCGCAGGTGGCGGGCGAGCGGCGCACCTACGCCCTCGGCGGCCAGTTCACAGCGACCGCGGAGGCGGCGATGGACTGGCTCTACGCCCGGCTGACGGCGATCGCCGAGCAGCTGGACCCGCCCGCCCCCACCACGGTCCGCGACTGGCTCGGCGATCCGGCCCGCTACGCCGACGGGCTCCGCGGACTGCACGCGGGGCGCATCGTCGCCGTCGACCTCCAGCAGGACGAGGTCTGCTACACCGTCGGCGTACGGGCGGTCCGCTGCGCGGCGCCCCCGGTCTCCTGGCCGGACCCGGTACCGCCGCTGGTCCCCGCCGCCCTCCGGCCGGCCGTCCTGCCCGCCCTCCTCGGCTGACCCGCTCCGGGCCCCGCCGTCCGCGGGGCCGGCGCCCGCCCGGCGCCGGGGCCTCCCCTCCGGTCGGCCCGCCCCCCGGCGGAGCCCGCCCGGTACCGCGCTCCGCGCCCCGGGGCCGGCCCGGACGGTCCTCACGCGGCGACGGGCGCCCCGTCGGCGCGGACGGTGAACGCCACCACCTTGCCGTCGGGCGTGCGGCGGATCTCCGGCGGCGCGCCCAGCAGCGCCCGCACCAGCGGCAGGCCCCGGTGGTGCTCGTCGTCGGCCGCCGCGTCGGTGGGCTCCGGCAGCCGCGGGCTGGGGTCCTCGACCTCGCAGCGCAGGGCGTGGCCGCAGACCGACACGTGCACGGTCATCCGGCCCCCGGCGTGCTCCACCGCGTTGGAGGCGATCTCGCCGAAGACGTGCACCGCACGGTCGACCGCGTCCCCGTCGCGCCAGGACAGGTCCAGCAGGGACTGCAGCCAGCGGCGCGCCAGGTGGGCGTGGAGGGCCTGCGCGGGGAAGGACCACGTCACGGAGGCGGCCTGTGCGGCGCACCCGTCCGTCCGGTCCGCCCCGGCGCCCCCCTGCCGGGGGACCGTGCAGGGCGACGGCGGCCGCCCCCGCGTCACCGGCGGTCCGCCGCCGGCCCCCGGCAGGGGGAAGAGGCCCGCGCGTGCGCCCGGGTCGAAGAGGGACGGCATCACCATGCCCGCTCCAGTCTGTGGGGGGCCGCGGCGCGGAGGCCGCGGATCGGTCCGGGACGGGCCGGAGGCGCGGCGGTCCGGGCGGGGCGGCTGTTCGCCGCCGAGGCGGGCCCGCCGTGAGACGCGGCGGCGAAATGTCCCATAAGGCACACTAGCGGTGTGTCGCACAGGACGGAAGGGAAGCCGCCGCCGACGGCCCCGGAGCGGGATTGCACACCCCCTCCGAGCAGGGACGACCTGCTGGAGCTCGCCCGGGCCCGCTTCCGGGTGGACGGCCTGTTCGAGATGCGGGAGCTGGCCGACGCGCTCGGCGTCTCCCGGGCGACCGTCTACCGGTGGGCGGGCAACAGGGAGCTGCTCCTCGGCGAGGTTCTCTGGGACCTCACCGGGCGGACGCTCGCGTGGGCGCGCGATCAGGCGCGCGGCGACGGGGCGCCCTACCTCGTCGAGGTGTTCGAACGCTTCGTGGTCGCGGTCGACGAGTCCGCCCCCCTGCGCCGCTTCCTGCTCCGCGATCCCGAGCTCGCCCTGCGGGTGCTCACCTCGCGGCACGGCGTGGTCCAGACGCGCCTGGTCGCCGCCGTGCGCGACATGTTCCGGGCCGCGGAGGAGCGGGGCTCCTTCCGGCCCGCCATCGACCTCGACACCCTGGCGTACGCCGCCGTCCGCCTCGGCGAGGCCTTCGTCTACAGCGATGTGATCACCGGTACCGACCGCGACGTCCGCCGCGCGGTGGACGTGCTCCGCCTGCTGCTCCGCGGCATGTGACGCACCCCCTCCGGCGGGGCCGCCGGACCCCGGGCGTACGGGGCAGTCCGCGGCGCGCCGCCCGCCCGGGGCCGTCGGCGCGCCGCGGGCGGGCGGCGACCCCGGCGTTCCTGCGGGGGCGTCCCGCCTCCCGCGTCCGCGGGCGGATCCCCGGTGCGGCCACGTCGGGTCGCGTGCCCCGGACGGTCTAGCGGGGCGCCCCTGCGCCCGGCGGCCTCGATTCGCTCCTCTCGCCCCTCTGACCTGCGGTGACGCCCCGTGTGCGGGGGAAGCGGAGCGTGTCCTGGAGGTGACTCAGGGGAGTCGCCGGCGTGCGGGCCGGGTTCGAACTTGCTTACGTTCGTGCCACCGGTTGTTCGGATCAACCCGAAGGGAAGAACCATGAGCAAGCGCATCACCCGCATCGCCGCCACCGCGGCCCTCGCCGCGGCCGTCACCGTGGTCCCGCTCGCCGGCACCGCCAGCGCCTCCTCCTGGGGCCACCGCGGCCACCACCACGGCCACCACCACGGCCACCACCGCGGCCACGGGGGCTACGGCGGCGGTTACGGCGGTTACGGCGGTTACGGCGGCGGCTACGGCTTCGGAAACCGCGGACTCGGCTACGGCGGCCTCTTCGGCTTCGGCGGCTACGGCGGCTTCGGCGGCTTCGGCAACAACGTGGCGATCGTCTTCTGACGTTCCATCACCAGCGCCACCGCCACCGGCGGGGCCCGGACCCGGTCCGGGCCCCGCCGGCCCGTGTGCGCCCGTCGGCCCGGCCCTCCCGCCCCCGCGCCGCCAGCAGCCGCACCACCGTCCCCTCCGACGCGAGGACGTACCCCAGGCTGACGGACGCCGTCACGGCCGCGCCGACCACGATCAGCCAGGAGAGCAGCGTGAACACCGCGCCGTACGCCCCGAACTGCCGGACGGCGCGGTCCAGGGCCCGGGGCAGGTACAGGCGCGCCGCCCCGCTCAGCACCACCACGGAGACCGCGCACAGCACGGCCCCCGGCAGCAGCGGCCTCCACGGCACCCGGCCGCCCAGCAGCAGGTGCTGGGTCCACCACCACAGCAGGACGTCGACCAGCAGGACGAGCGGCACCCCCAGCAGCGGCCCCACGCCGAACCCGTTGCGCAGCGGCCCCTGGAGCACGAACACCGCCAGCCACACCGCCAGCCAGACCGGCCACCGCCACGCCGCGATCCGCAGGCCCGACCGCGGCAGCCGCCACGCCCGCTCGCACACCCGCTGCAGGGCCCGGCTGCACGCCGTCGCCGAGACCAGCGTCACCACCGCGCCGACCACCCCGAACGTCTCCCGCGTCACCCCGTCCGGCGACTGCAGCAGCTGCTTGACCAGCTCCAGCGACTCGCCGCGCAGCCCGAACTCGCTCCGCAGGGAGGACAGCAGCTCGTCCCGCACGGGCGCGGGCGCGAACGCGCTGAAGACGAGGAGCGCCGGCAGCGCGGCCAGGAACACCTGCGCGGCCAGCCGCGTCCCGTTGTCCAGCACGTCGACCCGCAGCAGCTGCTCGGCCACCCGCGGGAGGAGGGGGATCCGCGACCACAGCGCCCGGACGGTCCGGCGCAGCCGCGCCGCCCGCTCCCGCGCCCTCACCGGGGGACCCCGCGGGCGCCGTACCCGCATCGCACCTGTGACACCCGCCGCTCCTCGACGCCTCGCCGCCGGCCCCCTGCGTCCACCCTGCCCGATCGCGCCCCGCCGGGCCCGTCCGCAGGACGGAACCGGGGTGTCGGCCGCGGGGGCGGGTACGGTGCATCCCGCGGGCGGCCGGCCACCGGGGCCCGCCGACCGGCCGGGGCGGCGGACCGCCGCGGCCGACCAGCGCAAGGAGAGCCGATGGACATCGCCGTGACCGACGCCCCCGGGCGGAGCCGCTTCGAGGCCAGGGAGGGGGACCGCCTGGCGGGCTTCGCCGAGTACATCCGCAGCGAGAACCTCGTGGTCTACCCGCACACCGAGGTCGATCCGGCCTTCGAGGGGCGCGGCGTCGGCAGTGCGCTGGCCCGTGCCGCGCTGGACGACGCCCGGGCCCGGGACCTGGCGGTCCTGGCGACCTGCCCGTTCATCGCGGGCTGGATGGGGCGCCATCCCGAGTACGCCGACCTGGCCTACCAGAACCGCAGCAGCGTCCAGGACTGACCCGGCCCGGCCCGGCCCGGCCCGGGACGGCCCGGGCCCGGACGGCCGGTCCGGCCCCCGGGCCCGGACGGCCGCGGGCCCGTGCCGCCGCGCGTCGCCTCGGCCACGGCGGCCGCGCCCCCTACCGTGGCGGCAGCACTGCGACGGACCCGGCGGACGGAGACCACGATGGCGGCGGCGGACAACGACCCGATCGACGTGCTGGTGGTGGGCGCCGGCATGGCAGGCCTCGCCTGCGCCGCCGACCTGGCGGCCGCCGGCCTGAAGGTGCGGGTGGCGGAGGCGTCCGACGGGGTCGGCGGGCGCATGCGCACCGACGTCCGCGACGGGTTCCGGCTGGACCGCGGCTTCCAGGTCTTCAACACCTCCTACCCCCAGGTGCGGCGCCGGTTCGACCTGCGGTCCCTGCGGCTGCACCCCTTCACGCCGGGCGCGCTGCTGCACACCCCGCGCGGCAGGCTGCGCTTCACCGACCCCACCCGCAGGCCCCGCGACTCCGCCGACCTGGTGTCGGGCCGCCTCGCCTCGCCGCGGGACCTGGCCGCGCTCGCCGTCCTCAGCGGCCGCGACATGCTGCTGCCGCCCGCGGTGCTGCGCCGGTCGGCGGACGTCACCACCCGGGAGGCCCTGGCCCGGGCGGGGGTCTCCGAGGCCCTGGTGGAGACCTTCTTCCGGCCCTTCCTCTCCGGGGTGTTCCTGGAGGACCGCCTGGAGACCTCCGGCCGGTTCTTCCACCTGGTCTGGCGCTCCATGCTGCGCGGCACCCTGTGCCTGCCCGCGGCGGGCATCGGCGCGGCGCCCGCCGCCCTCGCCGAAGCCCTGCCCCGGGGCACCGTCCGGCTGGAGCAGCCCGTCGAGGGGCTGACCGGGGAGGGCGCCCTGCTCAGCGGCGGCCGCGAGCAGGCGGCCCGCGCCGTGGTCGTGGCCACCGGCCCGGCGGCGGCCGCCGTCCTGCTGCCCGGGCTCGCCGTCCCGGACACCCGGGCGGTGACCACCTACTACCACGCGGCCCCGACCGCGCCGCTCGCCGAGCCCACGCTGCTCGTGGACACCGAGGGCGGGGTGCTCAACACGGTGGTGCTGAGCGAGGTCTGCCGCGGCCTCGCCCCGGCCGGCCGGGCCCTGGTGTCCACCTCGGTGCTGGGCGGCGGGGGCCGCGAGGCCGAGGTCCGGCGGCGGCTGGCCGACCTGTACGGGACCGACACCGCCGCCTGGGAGCCGGTCGCCGAGTACCCGGTGGCCGAGGCGCTCCCGGCGATGGCCCCGCCGTGGCCGCTCACCCGGACCACGCGGTTCGCGCCGGGCCGGTACGTGTGCGGCGACCACCGGGCCACGGGCTCCGTCCAGGGCGCGCTGGCGTCCGGGGCGCGGGCGGCCAGGGAGGTGCTGGCGGACCTGGCGGCGGCCTGACCCCGGCGGCCCGGCCCGGGCCCGGACCGGACCGGGGCCGGTTCGGCCCGGGGGTGCCCGCGGGCCGGCCCCGACCGCGGCCCGGTTCGCCGCTCCGTTCGCCCGTCCGTTCGGGCTGCGGAGGGAGTGCCGAGCGAGGAAACGTATCTGCGGTGACACCGGGTCCGCCGCCGTTTCACCGTCCGCGACGGGAGCAGAAGCGCAGCCGTGAACGATCACGATTCCTGGTTCCCGGACGCCCTGAGCCTCCTCCCGCTGCCGCGCGTGGAGGCCGCGGCCGACGAGGTGGTGCTGAGCGCCGCGGGGGCCCTCGACGGCGACAGCGCCGACGAACTCGCCCGCAGGGTGCAGGCCGAGGCCGACGGGGGCGCCCGCTGGCTGGTGCTGGAGATGTCCGGGGTGCGGTTCGTCGACTCCTACGGACTCGCCGCGCTGCTGCGCGTCCGCCACACCCTCGTGAACGCCGGGGGCGGGCTGGTGCTCGCCGCCCCCGCCCCGTCGGTGACGAGGATGCTGGAGATCACCCGGATGCAGCACGTCTTCCCCGTGGCCCCCGCCCTGCCCGCCGCCGTCGACCACCTCCGCCGCTCGCGCGGCGCCGGCCTCCCCGCCGGGCCGTGCGCCGACCGTCACCCGGACGGCGGCTGCTGAGCCGCGCCGAACCGGGCATGCGAGCCGTGGGCCGGGCCCCGCCGGGCGCGGCCCACGGCCGCGACCGCGGCCGGACCGCCCCCGACCGTGGAACGGAGCAGGTGCCGTGGACGCCCTCCTCTGGCTGCTCATCCCCGTCATCGCCGCGGTGGGCGCGGCCGTCTGGGCCGCCCGGGCGCAGCGGTCCCGCACCCCCGGCCTCTGGCGCGACCTCGAACAGCACCGCCGCATGTCCGACGCCCTCGCGCGTACCGGCACGGACGCACCCCCCGCCCCCGCCCCCGCCCCCGCAGCCGGGGACCCGGCCGGAGCCGTGCGGACGGCCCCGCCGCCCGAGGCGACCCGGCTGCGCCCGGCGGGTGCGCCCGGCGGCGGGGCCGTCCGTGCGGTCGGGGTGCGCCGGCTGCGTCCCGGGACGCGCCGGCGCCCGGTGGCCGCCCGCGACCGCGCCGACTCCTCCTGGCCGTAGGCCGGGCCGCGGACACCCCCGGCGCCCCCGGCGCCCCTGGCACCGCGGGCCCGGGGCGGGCCCCCTCCGGCCCGTCCGCAGCATCGGGCTCCACGCCGGTACGGCCGCCGCACCACGGCGGTACGGCGGCCGCACCACGGCGGTACCGCCGCCGCACCGCGACCGCGGTGCCACGTCCCGCGCCGGTCCCGGCGGCCGTGACCGCGCCGCCACCGGCCCCCGGCCGGGACACCGCAGCCGCAGGCCCGGGACCGGCGGACCGCAGCAGCCGCCCCGACGGGCGGCGGGCCCGCGGTCCCGGGCCGCGGTCGTGCCGCGCGGGACACGGCGCCGCCCTGCCCGGAACTACCCCGTGTAGAGCGGCAGCAGCACCTCGGCGCGCTCCGCGACCAGCCGCTCCGCCGCCGCCACCGACGGCTGCGCCGCCAGCTCGCGCGGCGGCGTCCGCAGCACGTCCTCGAAGCGCGCCGCACGGGCCCGCTGCCTCCTGCGGGCCTCCGCCCGCGCCCGCGCCGCGTCCTCCGGTTCACGCCACCGCCGCGCGCCCTCGCGCACCAGCTGCGACGCCCGGAACAGCAGCCGCGTCACCACCACGGAACCGATCGCGCCGGCGCCCAGCCACGCCGTCAATCCGCCACCCATGACGGGCTACTGCCCGCCCTCCGCGGATGCAACCCGGTCCGCGGCCCCCTCGTCCGGGCCCTCCTCCTCCGGGCCGGTGAGCGGCAGGCAGACCACGAAGCGGGTGTCGCCCGGCCGCGACTCCACGCGGATGTCGCCGCGGTGCCGGTTCACCACGATCCGGTACGAGATGTCGAGTCCCAGGCCGGTGCCCTCGCCCACCGGCTTGGTCGTGAAGAACGGCTCGAAGATCCGCGGCCGCACCTCCGGCGGGATGCCGTGCCCGGTGTCGCCGACCTCGACCAGCAGGTGCCGCCCGTCGCCGCGGGTCCGCACGGTCAGGGTGCCGCTGCCGTCCATGGCGCCGAGCGCGTTGTCGAGGAGGTTGGTCCACACCTGGTTGAGCTCGGCTGCGAACGCCGGGATGCGGGGCAGCCCCCGGTCGTACTCCTTCACCAGCCGCACCCCCGGCGGGACCTTGGCCTGCAGCATCACCAGGGTCGCGTCCAGCAGCTCGTGCACGTCGACGGTCTGCTGCGGGGCCCGGTCCAGCTGCGCGTACTGCCGCGCGGCCCCCACGAGGTCGGAGACGCGCCCGACGGCGTCGTCGATCTCGCCCATGAGCAGCTCGGTGTCGACGCTGTACGCGATCCAGCGCACCGCCGCGTCCAGGTTCTCCGCGCCCACCGCCTCGCCGACGGCCGCCAGCCAGCGGGCGTCGATGCCGCCGGAGACCAGGGTGGGGGAGAGGTCCCAGGCCCCCTGCACGCCGTGCTCGTCCAGCCAGTCGGCGAGGCCGTCCTCGGCGTCGGCCGCGGCCAGGGCGGCCAGCTGCGGCGCGTCGGCGGCCCGCTCCACCGCCGCGTCCTGCAACTCCACCAGGGCGCGCAGGCGGCTGCCGTCCAGCCGGCCGTCGGCGATCATCGCGAGCTTGTGCCGCATCCCGGCGACCCGCTCCCGCAGCGCCGCGGTGGCCCGCACGGCGGCCGCGGCGGGGTTGTTCAGCTCGTGGGTCAGGCCCGCCGACAGGGAGCCGAGCGCGATCAGCCGCTCCCGCTCCCCGAGGAGGACGCTGCTGGCGCGGGCGCCGAAGAAGAGCCCCTCCAGCAGGTGCAGCGCCATGGGGAACCAGGTGCGGACGGCGGTGGCGAACTCGTCCGCGGGCAGCACGAAGAAGTCGGTGTCGACCAGCGCCCGCAGGCTGTGCTGGTACACCTGCTCGACCCTGTCCCCCAGGTAGGACTGGACGGCGCCCGCGTAGACGCCGCGGTGGTCGGTGCGGGAGATCTCGATGTCGTCGCCGTGCAGGCGGCGGCTCAGCGCCACCGCGCCCCGGAGCATCACGAAGAAGCAGGTGGCGGGCTCGCCCTCGGCGAAGACCGCGCTCCCGGCGGGCCGGTGCTCCACCCGGCCGCGCTCCGCCAGCCACTCCAGCTTGTCCCGGTCCAGGGCCTTGAAGAGGAAGAGCGTCCGCAGCCCGTCCGGGGTCAGCCGCTCCCCGGCGGGTGCCGCGCCGGTGCCGGGGGCGCCCGCCCCGGCGGTGTCCGCCCCTGCGGTGTGCGCCCCGGCGGTGTCCGGGCCGGGGGTGTCCGGGCCGGGTCCGTTCACTGCGCCTCCAGGTACCGGTGCACCAGCGAGACCGCCATCGCGCCCTCGCCCACGGCGGACGCGACCCGCTTCACCGAGTCCGCCCGCACGTCCCCCGCCGCGAAGACGCCCGGCACGCTCGACTCCAGGTGGTACGGGGCGCGGTGCAGCGTCCACCCCGCCGGGCGCCGGCCGCCGGAGAGCAGGTCCGGCCCGGTGAGGACGAACCCGCGCGGGTCGCGCTCCACCACGTCCGCCAGCCACTCCGTGCGCGGCTCCGCGCCGATGAAGACGAAGAGCGACGCCGCCTCGACGGTCCGCTCGCCGCCGGACCGGGTGTCGCGCAGCACCAGCCGCTCCAGGTGCCCGTCGCCCTCCCCGCCCGCCACCTCCGTGTACGGGTGGACCGCGACGTTCCCGATGCCCTCGATCTGCTGCACCAGGTAGTGCGACATGGAGCGGCGCAGGTCCGGGCCGCGGACCAGCAGGTGCACCTGCCGGGCGTAGTGCGAGAAGTGCACGGCCGCCTGGCCCGCGGAGTTGGCGCCGCCGACGATGTACACCTCCTCGTCGCGGCAGTTCATCGCCTCCGTCGTCGCCGAGCCGTAGAAGAGGCCCGCGCCCGCGAAGTCCGCCAGCCCCGGCGCGTCCAGCCTGCGGTAGGAGACGCCCGTGGCCAGCACCACCGCGTGCGCCGTGATCGTGCTGCCGTCGCCGAAGCGCAGCACCCGGCCCGACCCGGCCGCCTCCAGCCCCGTCACCTCCCGGGTGGAGAGGATCTCCGCCCCGAAGCGCAGCGCCTGGCGGCGGGCCCGGTCGGTCAGCTGCGCCCCGGAGACGCCGTCGGGGAAGCCCAGGTAGTTCTCGATGCGGCTGCTCTGCCCGGCCTGCCCGCCTGCGGCCTGCCGCTCCAGCAGCACCGTCCGCAGGCCCTCGGACGCGCCGTACACCGCCGCCCCGAGCCCGGCCGGACCGGCGCCCACCACGACCAGGTCGTAGAAGTCCGCCGCTGGGCTGGTGCTCAGGCCCACGTGTGCGGCCAGCGCCGCCTCGTCGGGCGCCACCAGGGACTTCCCGTCGGCGGTCACCACCAGCGGCACGTCCTGCGGGGTCAGGCCCGCTGCGGCGAGCAGCCGCCCGCCCTCGGGCTCGTCGGCGGGCAGCCACCGGTAGGGCACGAGGTTGCGGGTGAGGAAGTCCCGGACCGCGAACGACGGCGCCGACCAGCGGTGCCCCACCACCCGGGTCTCGGAGGCCGCCGGGTCCGGCGTGGCGAGCCACGCCTCCAGCAGGCCGTCGACCACGGGGTAGAGGTTCTCCTCCGGCGGGCTCCAGGGCTTGAGGAGGTAGTGGTCGAGGTCGACCACGTTGATCGCCTCGATGGCGGCCCCGGTGTCCGCGTACGCGGTCAGCAGCACCCGCCTGGCCAGCGGGAAGAGGTCCATCACGGCTTCGAGGAGCGCGATGCCGTCCATCCGCGGCATCCGGTAGTCGGCGAGGACCAGCGCCAGGCGCTCGCCCCGCAGCTTGAGCTCCCGCACTGCGTCCAGCGCGTCCTCCGGGGAGGCGGCACGGACCACGCGGTAGCGCTCGCCGTACCGGCGCCGCACGTCCCGGGCGACCGCGCGGGACACGGCCGGGTCGTCGTCGACGGTCAGGATGACCGGGTTCGCCGCCACGCCTCCCATCATGCCCCCGTCCGGCGGCCGCGCCACCCCCGGGAGCGGGGCGTACCGTGCCCGCAACCTCCCCGAAACGCGCCGCCGCACCCGCCGTCCTACCGTCGGAGGAGGACGCGCGCGGCGGGCGCGCCGCGCCGCGACGAGGCGGGAGGTGAGGCCCATGCGCTCCTCCGCGGCACGCACCGCCCCGGCCGCCCGGCTGCGGCCGGTGGCCGACGGCGACCTCGCCCTGCGGTACTGCACGGTGCACGGCCACCGGCGGGCCTTCCGCATGGCGGGGGAGGGGCCGGCGCTGCTGCTGGTCCACGGCATCGGCGACTCCTCGGCCACCTGGTCCGAGGTGATCCCCGCCCTGGCCCGCAACCACACGGTGGTCGCCCCGGACCTGCTGGGCCACGGCGCCTCCGCCAAGCCCCGCGCCGACTACTCGGTGGCCGCCTACGCCAACGGCATGCGGGACCTGCTGGGGGTGCTCGGCATCGAGCGGGCCACCCTGGTCGGGCACTCGCTGGGCGGCGGGGTCGCCATGCAGTTCGCCTACCAGTTCCCCGAGCGGACCGAGCGGCTGGTGCTGGTCGGCGCCGGCGGGGTGGGACGCGAGGTCGTCCCCGTCCTCCGGGCCGCGACCCTGCCCGGCGCCGAACTGGCGCTGGCGGCCCTGCGGCTGCCCGGCGCGGGCCTCCAGGTGCGGCTGGCGGTGCGGCTGCTGCAGCTGCTGGGCACCGGCCTCGGCCTGGACGCGCCCGACCTGCTGCGGGCGGTCGACGCGCTCCCGGACGCCACCGCCCGCGCCGCCTTCGTCCGCACCCTGCGCGGGGTGGTGGACCGGCGCGGCCAGGTGATCACGCTGCTGGACCGCTGCTACCTCGCCGAGGGCATGCCGACCCTGCTGGTCTGGGGCGCGCGCGACGGGGTGGTCCCGGTGGTGCACGCGCACCGGGCGCACGCGGCGATGCCGGGCAGCCGGCTGGAGGTCTTCGAGCGGGCCGGGCACTTCCCGTTCCGCACCGACCCGGCGCGGTTCACGGCGCTGCTGGAGGAGTTCGTCGCGTCCACCGCCCCGGCGGACTGGAGCGCGGAGCAGTGGCGCGCGCTGCTGCGGGCGGGACGGCCCGGCGTGCCGCCCGCCCCGGGCGCCCCCGGCGGCGCGCCCGCCGCGGGGAGCGGCGCCACCTGACGGCGGCGGCGCGCCGCCGGGGGTGTGCCGCCGCGGGTGGGTGTGCCGCGGCGGGTGGGCGTGCTGCGGTGCGGGCGTGCGGCCCGGGTGCCCGGGGCGAGGCGGGCGCGCGGCGGGCGTGCGGCCCGGCCGCGGGTGCACGCGCCCGGGCCGCACGCCGCAGGTCAGGCCTTCCCGAGCAGGCCGCGCTTGGCGAAGATCCTCGCCACCCGGTCCGCCGCTGCCTTCCCGTTCAGTGCGCGGGCGGCGCCGACCACGTTCTGCGCGGCCTGGGCGAAGGTGGTGTCCGGGCGGTAGTAGAACTGCGACTCCACGATGACCCGGTCCGCCTGGACCCGGCCGAGGGTCCGGTTGACCTCCCAGAGCGCCGCCGACCAGATCTCGCCGTCGTCGTGGACCTCGCCGGTCCTGTCGGCGACGGTCTTGGCGGTGTCGGTCCGCCGCAGGCAGTGCGGGGCGTCGGTGTAGGACGTGGCGTCCCAGTCGGCGACGCAGGGCCGGTCGTAGCCCTTGCCGCGCGGGACCGACAGGGTGACGGCGAGGTAGTCGCCGAAGCCCTCGCCGATGGCGCCGGCCTCCTCGGTGGCGCCGAAGCCGGGGGACTGGTCGTCCTGGACGGCGTGGCCGTACTCGTGCCACACCACCTCCAGGTCCTCCGCGTCGTCGACCCCGCCGGTGCCGAAGGAGATGGTGTCGGTCTCCGGGTCGTAGTACGAGTTGTCGTCGGCGAAGGCGTCGGCGGCGAACCGCTGCGGCTCGGCGTTCGCGTCGGTGAAGCCGATGCTGCGGAGGTACCGCTGGGCCGTCGTGATGCCGTAGTAGGCGGAGACCTGCTCGAAGCCGGGCCGGTCGCGGTGGAACAGGAAGCGGTGGCGGGCGGACGACACCGCGTCGTCGTTGGTGTCCTGCGCCCAGCGGCCGATGAGGAGCCGGCGGTCCGTCAGGTCGTCCAGGGCGACCGTGCGGTACGCCCCGGCGAGCCTCGGGTAGTCCTTGTTCCCGCGGTCGGTCAGCCTCTGGTCCCGGAGGGCCGCGACGGGGTTGGGGTCGAAGACGCGGCCGGTGCCGCGGAAGCCGTCCGACAGCCGGGTCACCGCGACGGTGGAGCCCGTGCGGGCGTCCACCAGGGTGCGTATGCTGCCGCCGCCCGCGGTCCGGGTGACGACCTGCCAGACGAGCCGGGGGTGCGCGCCTCCGACCACGGAGAGCCGGGCGTCGCCGCTGACCCGCGGGGCGGGGCCGCCGGGCAGCGGGCGCTTGCCCGGGGCGCCGCGCTGGGCGCCGTCCTGCGCGGCGAGCCGGGCGGCGGCGGCCAGACCGGCGGTCCGGGCCCGGCCGGCGGTCACCGCCGGGCGGACGTCCAGGCCGGCCGGGACCGGGCGGCGGCCGTCGACGACCGTGGCGGCCTTGCCGTTCCTCGGGGTGTGCCGGACGAGGAAGCCGTCGACGACGGGCAGGCCGCGGTAGAGCTGCCGGTACCAGGTGTGCGTGCCCGTCAGGGAGACGCGGGTGCGGACGCGCTGGAGGTCGGCGGTGCCCCCCGCGGCGGCGCCGGCGGTGCTGCCGACGGGCGCGGGTGCGGGGGAGGAGGCGGCTGCCACGGCCGTGGCGGGCAGCAGGCCCAGGAGCAGGGCGGCGGATGCCGCCGCGGTGAGCGCACGCTTGGGTGCAGGCACGGATGTCCCTCCGGGGATGGGGCCGGGATGCGAACGTGCGCTCCAGGCAACCACCCGTGTGCGGTTCCCCGGCTCGCCCGCGGGGAGGAACCGCCGTACTCCCGGCGGGTGAGCTTCCCGGCCGGACGGCGGGAGGAGGGGGATGGGGCCGTGCGGCCGGCGCCGGCTGTGGTAAGGGCGCGCGGTGCCGGCGGTGCTCGGGGGCGCGCGAGGGCGCACTGCGGCGCACCGGGGCGGGTGTGCCGCAGTCCCTTGCCATGAGCATGCTCAAGACGGCACCCTGGGAGCCGGGGGAGCGGGGGGTATCGCTTCGACCTCGCAGCGCCACACGATCCTCGGACGTCCCGCGCAGGGGGAGGCGGCAGCCGCCATGGGAGAACCGACGGCCGCACAGGCAGGTCGTACACGCACGGAGCAGGCCGGAGAAGGTGTGATCCCCACGCGGGGCGCGGCACCGGCGGCACCCGCGGAAGGGGTGTGTTGTGTGTGACGGCGACGCCCGCTTCACCTGCGAGCAGACCGCCCGCTCCACGCGGGACGGGGGCGGCCCGTACCTGCTGGCCCGCTCCGAGGCCGCGTCACCCGCCCTGGCCGCCTACTGGCTGCTGTCCCGCGCCCTCGACCTCGGGGTCCAGCTCGACGGCGTCGGCCTCTGCGCGGTCCGGGGCGAGCTGAGGGACGCGGACGAGTACCTGCGGGCCCTGGCCGTGCTGGGCTCCGGCTTTGCCTACGTGCTCGAACTCGCGGTGGACGACACCGTCCACCGCTTCACCGCGCGGCCCGCGGCGCGTCACGGGCGCGCCGAACCCGCGGCGGGCCGCACCTGGGACGCCGGCCTGACCCGCGGTCACGGCGCCGGGTGCGACGCCGGACGTGACGCAGGCCGGGCCGGCGTGCCGGCCCGGCCCAGGACTCACGCGGCGGCGGTCCCGACCGGGTCCTGAACGCCGGTCCCGCCGTCGCCGCACACCCACGCCAGCGCGTCGTGGACGCCGCGCGCGTACTCGCGCTCCGTGTCCGACCACGGCGCCGCGTCGGCGGTCCGGCGGGCGGCCGCCCGCTCCTCCGCGACGAGCACCGCCGCGAGCGCGACCGGGTCCGCGGCGGCCGCCCGGAGCGCGTCCCCGGCCGGGGCCGAGCCGCCCCTGCCCAGCGCCCACCGGTACGCGGCGGCCGCGCCCCGGAAGAACGGCAGCCGCGGGCTGCGGGCCGCGTAGGCGTACGCCCGCCGCACCTCGGCCCGGTGCCGCGCCCCCACCCGGAAGTCCCCCGCCCGATCCGCCACCGGACCCCCCGCCGCCGGAATCCGAGCCGTGAAACCGTCCGCCGTGAAACGCTCCGCCACTGCCCCGCCCTTCGTCGTCATGCAGGTGCTGCTCCCCGCGATGCCGCCGTCCATGCCTCCCCGCGCAGGTGTCAACAGGCCCGAAACACTTCTTCACCGCCCCGAAACGCCGTCGGCGCACCGGTGTTGTCCCGTCCTCCCGCCGCCGCCCCGGCGCTCACGGAGCCGGACATGCCCGGCGTCGGCGCCGCCGATCCCGCGCCGACGGGCCGCTCGGAACGGTCCCCCCCCGGCGCGCCGGGTCCGTGCGGACGTGCCCGCGCGCCGTGGACCCGACCGCCATGTCAACCAAGGTTGACAGCCTTCCTCTGTCAACCTACATTGACAGCATGAGCGACGGAGTACGGCTCGCCCAGGAGGCGAGCAGCCGCGACCCCGCGGTGGGACTGCGGGCGGTGCGCGCCCTGCGCGAGCTGGCCGACCGGCTGGAGTCCCTCCAGGTCGGCAACGCCCGCGAGCAGGGGTGGTCCTGGCAGGACATCGCCGTCTGCCTCGGTGTCAGCAGGCAGGCGGTCCACAAGAAGCACGGCGGCGGCCGGGGGCTCCTCGGCAGGGAGAGGTAGGCGATGTTCGAACGGTTCACGGGAGAGGCGCGCGAGGTCGTCCGGCTGGCCCAGGAGGAGGCCCGGCGCCTGCACCACCCCTCCATCGGCACCGAGCACCTGCTGCTCGCCCTGGCGGCCGGACAGGACGGCACCGGCCGCGCCCTGCGGGACCGCGGCCTGGACCCGGACGGCCTGCGCCCCCGGATCACCGCCGCCCTCGACGCGGGCCTCGACGCACAGGCGCTCGCCACCGTGGGCATCGACCTCGACGAGGTGCGGCGGGCCGCCGAGGCGAGCTTCGGCCCCGGGGCCCTGGCCCGCGCGGGCCGTCCCGCGGCCAAGGGGCACCTCCCCCTCTCGGACCGGTCCAAGAAGGTGCTGGAGCTCTCCCTGCGCGAGGCGCAGCGCCTCAGGAGCGGACACATCGGCTCCGGCCACCTCCTGCTCGGCCTGCTCCGCGAGGGCGGCGGCCTCGCCTGCCGCGTCCTCACCGACGCGGGGGCCGACCTCGACGCCCTGCGGGACGAGACCGCGGCCCGCCTCACCGGCGGGACGGCCTGACACCGCGACGCGCCACGGCGGCTGCGGCAGGACGGCCGCGACGCGTCGGCCGCGACGGGGACGGCCGGGAGGGGGGACGGCCGGGAGGGGGGCGGCCGGGAAGGCAGGCGGCCGGGGCGGACACCCGCCCCGGCCGTCCGCCTGCCGCGAAACGCCGTCCACGTACCGGACCCGGTACGGCAGCATGGCGCGCATGCCTGCCCTGACCCGCACCGAAGCCGAGACCCGCGTCCGCCTCCTCGACGTCCACCACTACGCCGTCGACCTCGACCTCACCCGTGGCGACGAGCTCTTCGGCTCCACCACGGAGATCACTTTCACCGCGCGCGAGGCCGCCGAGACCTTCGTCGAGCTCAAGCCCGCCGCCCTGCACCGCGCCGTCCTCGACGGCCGCGAGCTCGACCCGGGGACGCTGCACGGCAACCGCCTGCCGCTCGCCCTCACCGCCGGCGAGCACCGTCTGCGGATCGAGGCCGACATGCGCTACTCCCGCACCGGCGAGGGCATGCACCGCTTCACCGACCCGGCGGACGGCGAGGCGTACGTCTACACCCAGCTCTTCATGGAGGACGTGCAGCGGGTCGCCGCCGCCTTCGACCAGCCCGACCTCAAGGCCGTCTTCGAGGTCGCCGTCACCGCGCCGTCCGCCTGGACCGTCCTCGGCAACGGCGTCGCCGCACGCACGGAGGAGGCGGACCCCGCGGGAGGGGAGGCCGCCCGCTGGCGGATCGCCCCCACCCCGCCGATCAGCACCTACCTGCTGGCCGTCGCCGCCGGGCCCTGGCACTCCGTCCGCACCGAGCACGCGGGCCTGCCCTTCGGCCTGCACTGCCGGGCCAGCCTCGCCCCCCACCTCGACGCCGACGCGGACGAACTGCTCGACACCACCCGCCGCTGCTTCGACCGCTACGCCGAGATCTTCGACGAGCCCTACCCCTTCGACTCCTACGACCAGGCGTTCGTGCCCGAGTTCAACGCCGGGGCGATGGAGAACCCGGGACTGGTCACCTTCCGCGACGAGTTCGTCTTCCGCTCCGCCGTCACCGCCACCGAGCGGCAGACCCGCGCCATGGTCGTCGCCCACGAGATGGCCCACATGTGGTTCGGCGACCTCGTCACCCTGCGCTGGTGGGACGACATCTGGCTCAACGAGTCCTTCGCCGAGTACATGGGCTACCAGGTCCTCTCCGAGGCCACCGGCTTCACCGGCGCGTGGACCGAGTTCGCCGTCACCCGCAAGGGCTGGGGCTACGACGCCGACCAGCGGCCCTCCACCCACCCCGTCGCCCCCGACCCCGAGGCCGTCCCCGACACCGCCTCCGCCCTGCTCAACTTCGACGGCATCTCCTACGCCAAGGGCGCCTCCGCGCTGCGCCAGCTGGTGTCCTGGCTCGGCGAGAAGGACTTCCTCGCGGGCATCAACGACCACTTCGCCCGTCACCGCTTCGGCAACGCCACCCTCGCCGACTTCGTCGACTCCCTGGCCCGCGCCACCGACCGCGACGTCCACGCCTGGGCGGGGCAGTGGCTGCGCACCACCGGCGTCGACACCCTCACCGCCGTCGTCGACGCGCACCCCGACGCGTGGACCCTCGCCCTCCGCCGCGACGGCAGCCGTCCGCACCGCGTCTCCGTCGGCGTCTACGACCGGGACCCCGGCGACGGCCGCACCCTCGTCCTGCGCGAGCGGTACGAGACCGACGTCCCGCAGGCCGAACCCTCCCCGCGCCCCGGCGCCCGGCCCGCCCTCGTCGTGCCCAACGACCTCGACCTCACCTATGCCAAGCTCCGTCTCGACGAGGCCTCCCTGGAGGCCGTGCTGCGCGGGCTGTCCGCCGTCCCCGACGGCCTCACCCGCGCCGTCGTCTGGAACACCCTGCGCGACATGCTCCGCGACGGCGACCTCGCCCCCGCCGACTACCTCGCGACCGCCGCCGCCCACCTCCCGCAGGAACGGGACCTCGCCGTCGTCCAGGGCGTCCTCGGCTTCGCCCGCCTCCACGTCGCCGACCGCTACCTGCCCGCCGAGCGGCGCCCGGCCGCCCTCGCGGCCCTCGCCGCCCTCGCCCGCGACCTGCTGCGCGCCCCCGACCCCGGCCTGCGGCTCGCCGCCGCCCGCACCCTCCTGTCCACCGCGGGGCCGGACGACCTCCGCGCCTGGCTCGCCGACGGCGCCGTCCCCGGCGGGCCGGACCTCGATCCCGACCTGCGCTGGCGCCTGCTGCTGCGCCTGGCCGTCCTCGGCGCGGCCGGCCCCGCGGACATCGACGCCGAACTCGCCCGCGACCCCAGCGCCACCGGGCAGGAGGGCGCCGCCCGCTGCCGCGCCGCCCTGCCCGACCCCGCCGCCAAGGAGGCCGCCTGGGCCGCCCTCTTCGAGGACGACGCCCTGTCCAACTACCTCTTCAACGCCACCGCCCAGGGCTTCTGGCAGCCCGAGCAGCACGACCTGCTGCGCGGCTTCGTCCCCCGCTACTACCCGGCGGCCGTCTCGCTCGCCGCCCGCCGCGGCGCCGCCCTCGCCGCAGCGGCCGCCCGCCACGCCTTCCCCGCCCACGCCGTCGAGCCGGAGACCCTGCGCCTGGGCGAGGAGTGCCTGCGCACGGCCGACCCCGTGCCGGCGCTGCGCCGCGGCCTCGCCGACCAGCTCGACGACCTCGCCCGCGCCCTGCGGGTGCGGCGCGCCGGATCCGACGGCGCCCCCGCCCCCGCCGCGGACTGAGGGCGGCGCATCATGGGAGGGAGCCGCCGCGGCCCCACGGCCGCGGCGGTCCGGCACCCACGGCGGCCCCGCCGCCCGCCCCGGGAAGGAGCGCCATGAGCCCGCAGCCCGTCGCACCGCACACCGTCCCGCCCGAGGGCCTGTTCGGCCCCGCATCGGTCAGCTGGCGGGTCCACTCCGACCCGGTCATGGGCGTCGCCGGGCTGCGGGCGCTGCTCCTCCAGGCCCTGCACCCGCTGGCCATGGCGGGTGTCGCCGAGCACTCGGCGTACCGGGAGGACCCCTGGGGGCGGCTCTACCGCACGGCCTTCTTCATCGGCGCCGTCACCTACGGCACCGGCGAGGAGGTGCGGGAGGCGGTGGACCGGGTCCGGAAGGTCCACCGGCACGTGCGGGGCACCGACCCGGCCACCGGGCTGCCCTACCGGGCCGACGACCCGGAGCTGCTCACCTGGGTGCACTGCACCGAGGTCGGCTCCTTCCTGGAGGTCTGCCGGTCCGCCGGCCTGCGCCTGACCGACGCCGAGGCGGACGCCTACCTCGGCGAGCAGGCGCGCGTCGCCCGCCTGGTCGGCGTCCCCGCCCGCCACCCGCTGCCGCGCACCGCGGAGCAGCTGGACGCGTACTTCCGGCAGGTCCGCCGGGACCTGCTGCTGACCCCGGCGGCCCGCGAGGCGGCCCGGTTCGCGCTGGCGCCGCCCTTCCCCGCCTGGGTGCGGTACGCCACCCCGGCCCGGCCCGCCTGGGCCGGCCTGACCGGCCTCGCCTTCGCCCTGCTGCCCGACTGGGCCCGCCGCATGTACGGGCTGCCCGGCTGGCGCGCCACCGGCGTCGTGGCCCGGGCCCAGGTCCGGGCGCTGCGCACCGCCCTGCTCGCGCTGCCCCGGGCCACCCGGGAGGGCCCGCACCTGAGGGAGGCCCGCCGGCGCCTGGAGGCCCCGGCGGAGGCCCCGGCCGGCTCCTGACGCACCGGGGCGTCCGGCCCGTGCCCGGCCCGCGCACGGGGCGCCCGCGCGGTCCTGAGCACCCGTGACGGCGACGGCGCCCTGGTCCGCTCCACCGGCGGCCGCACCGCCCGCCCCGCCCCGCCCCGGACCGCGGGTACCCCCGGACGGCTCCCGGGCGGTGGACGGGGCCCGGACCACGAACGACCTCCGCTGCCGGTGCCGGGACCGCCTCCGGCGGGGGACGGACGACGGCGCCGGGTCCCGGAGCACCTGCTCCGGGACCCGGCGCCGTCGGCGCCCGCGGGCGTCCGCCCGGCTGCCCCCTGGGTGCGGGGGCAGCCGGCGTCTCAGCAGGCGAGTCCGGCCGTGCGGGCCTCGTCCGCCCCCGGCGAGAAGCGGAACAGTCCGCTGACCCCCGCCACGTCCAGCAGGCGGGCGGGCTGGTCGTGCACGCCGGCCACCACGAGCCGGCCGTCGGAGCCGGCCACCAGCCGGCGCAGGTCGAGCATGAAGTGCAGTCCGGCGGCGTCCATGAAGGTGACCCGGGACAGGTCGAGGCGGACCGCCGCACCGCCGGGCAGCGACGCGGCGGTACGGCTGAGGGTCGGCCGGGTGTCCACGTCGATCTCGCCCTGCACGGCGATGACGGTCTCGTCCCGGTCCTGTTCCATGACCACGGTGAGGTTGAGCATGTCCGTCCCCCTCTCGGGGTCGGAGCCACGACAGCGGCACCCGTCGGGGCGCCGCCGAAGCGCGCGGTGTCTTCCGCACGCGGTCCAGCGAAGAACCCGCACCGCGACCGGGCCGGTCGTGCCGACCGACGGACGCCGACCGCAGAGCGGCGCGGGGCACCTGCCAAACCAGGCTGGTGTCCCCCCACCGTCCCACACTCGCCCGGGGAAAGCCATGTTCCCCGCCGGAAGGGCCTTCCGGCCCTAGAGTGGTGTTGTTCCGTCCTCATATGCGCACCTCCTCCTCCCCCCGCGGCGGAGAGGACGCCCCGGCCGTGGAGGTCCCCGTGGCCCAGCGCCCGCACTGGCTCTTCGGCGACCAGCTCGGGCCGCACTTCGCCGCGGCCCCCGACCCCGCGGCCGGCGGCTCCGGGGCGGGCCCGGACCCGGACGCGCCGCTCGTCATGATCGAGGCCCTCTCCGTCCTGCGGCGCCGCCGCTTCCACCGGGCCAAGGCCCACCTGGTGCTCTCCGCCATGCGCCACCGGGCCGCCGAACTCGGCGACCGGGTCCGCTACGTGCAGGCCGACACCTACCGCGAGGGGCTGCGCAAGGCCGTCGGCGACGCCGAGGTGACGGTCTGCCACCCCACGTCGCGCCGGGCGCTCGGCCTGGTGGAGTCCCTACCCCAGGTCCGCGTCCTGCCCAACCGGGGCTTCCTGGTGCCGCACGCCGACTTCGCCGCCTGGGCGGACCGGGGCGGCCGCCGCCTGCTGCTGGAGGACTTCTACCGCTGGGTGCGGCAGTCCCACGACCTGCTCATGGACGCCGACCGGCCGGTCGGCGGCCGCTGGAACCTCGACGCCGACAACCGCGAGCCCCCGCCCCGCGGCCGCGCCGTGCTCGGCGTCCCCGCCCCCTGGGAGCCGGCCGAGGACGCGGTCGACGAGGAGGTCCGCCGCGACCTGGACCGCTGGGAGCGCGCGGGCGAGGTCCGCTTCGTCGGCCGCGACGGACCGCGCCGGTTCGCCGCCACCCGGGACGAGGCGCTGGCCGCGCTGGAGCACTTCGCCGAGCACCGGCTGCCCTCCTTCGGCCGCTGGGAGGACGCCGTTCTGGCCGCCGACCCCGTGATGAGCCACAGCCTGCTGTCCGCGCCGCTCAACCTCGGGCTGCTCCACCCCGCCGAGGTGGTCGGCCGCGCCGAGCAGGCGCTGCACGACGGCACCGCGCCGCTCAACAGCGTCGAGGGCTTCGTCCGGCAGGTCGCCGGCTGGCGCGAGTACGTCTGGCACCTGTACTGGCACTTCGGTGAGGACTACCGCGGCCGCAACGAGCTGGGGCACGGCGCGCCGCTCCCGCAGTGGTTCCTCGACCTGGACGCGGACGCCGTCGGGGCCCGCTGCCTGTCCACCGTCCTCGCGCAGGTCCGCGACACCGGCTGGACCCACCACATCCCGCGGCTGATGGTCCTCGGCAGCCTCGCCCTCCAGCGCGGCTGGGACCCGGCCGCGGTCACCGACTGGTTCCACCGCTGCTTCGTCGACGGCTACGACTGGGTGATGCTGCCGAACGTCGTCGGCATGTCGCAGTACGCCGACGGCGGCCTGATGACGACCAAGCCGTACACCTCCGGCGGCGCCTACATCAACCGGATGAGCGACCTGTGCCGCCCGTGCCCGTACCGGCCGCAGGAGCGCACCGGCGAGCGGGCCTGCCCGTACACCGCCGGGTACTGGGCGTTCCTGCACCGCCACCGCGAGCGGCTGGCCCGCAACCACCGCACCGCGCGGGCCGTGCACGGCCTGGACCGCCTCGCCGACCTGCCCGAGCTGCTCGACGCGGAGGCGCGCCGCGGGGACGCCGCGCCCTGACCCCGCGGCACACGCCCGCGCGCACGCCCCCCGTCCCGCGTGTTCCGCCCGTGTGGCCCCGCCTACCAGCCCGCGGTGCCCGGCGCCCCCTTGAAGGGGCCGGTGACCTCGGAGGTGATCCAGCCGCCGTAGAAGTCGCCCTCCTGGGGGACGACCTCCTCGCCGCCCACCGTGCAGCGGCCCACCCGTGACGGGTAGAAGGCCAGGTGGTCCCGGATCGCCTCGAAACCGCGGGAGGGGGCGGGGTAGCTCCACGCCGCGTCGGCGGACTCCTCGCCGCCCGCGACCAGGTCCCAGTAGACGGCCTGACCCTTCCACTCGCACCAGCTGCGCCGCCGCGACGGGCGCAGCAGCTGCGCCGCCACGTCCTCCCGGGGGATGTAGAAGACAGGCGGATGGCTGGTCTCCAGCACCCGCAGGGCGCTGCGGGTGTCCGCCACGGTGACACCCGCGAACTCCACCGTCACCCGCTCGGGCGAGGGCCGGACCGCCGGGGGGCGCGGGTAGTCCCACACCGACTCCGGCCGGCGCTCCCGCGGCTCCCCCGACCGGGCGCTCACCGGGCACCTCCGCGCCGTCCCCGGCCGTCCGCGCCCGGGTTGCGCCGGGCGATCGCGGTGTTGAGCGCCGTGGCGAAGCCGGTCCACGCCACGTACGGCAGCAGGGCGGCGCCCGCCCGCCGGTCGGCCGCCCAGGAGCGCCGCAGCAGGTCGGCGTTGGACGCCTGGAGGGCCGCGATCTCGGCCACCGCCGCGCGGGGCCGGCGGGCGCGGAAGAACACCCACGTCCACCCCGCGTTGAGCAGCATGTTCCCGGCGAACGCGGCCGCGTACCGGCGCCGGGCCGGCCCGTCCAGACGCGGCAGGACGCGGTACGCCGAGTAGGCGATCAGCGTGTACACCGGCGTCCAGACCAGGCCGAACGCCTGCGGCGGCGGCTGCCAGGACGGCTTCTCCAGGCGCCGGTACCAGGCGTCGTCCGGCGTGGTCGCGGCCGCGCCGGCCGCGGCCGTGGCCGCGACCGCCGCTGCGGGCAGCAGCCGTGTCGTCGTGTGCAAGGGATCCCTCCTCGACTCGGACCCTGCTCCTACCCGGTCCCCGCCCCGCCGCCACCTCACCCCGGGCCGCCGTCGCCGTCCAGCCACTCGATCCGCTGGACCACGTGCGCCCCCACCGACATCTCGCGTCCCCCGCCCTCGGGGCGGAAGTGCACCCAGTGCCCCTCGACCCACGCCTCGCCCACGAGGTGGGTGACGGCCGCGTCGGGCCCCACCGTCTCGCCCTTGCGGCAGTACATGACGGCCTTCGCCCACGTCTTCTTCGTCATGCCCCCAGCCTCGCGGCACCCGGCCGCCTCCTCCACCGGGACTGCGCCGCCCGGACCGCACCGCCGTGACGGCACCGCCGTGACCGCGCTGCCCGGCCGTGCCACCGGGACCGTGCCGGGCCGGTCGGGCCGGTCGGGCCGGTCGGGCCGGGCCCGGGCCGCGGGTGCCGTCCGGGACGGGCGCGGGGCACGGGCGCGCGAGGCGGGCGCCGGGGACGGGAGGGAGGGGACGGGAGGGAGGGGACGGGAGGGAGGGGACGGGAGGGAGGGGACGGGAGGGAGGGGAAGGGAGGGAGGGGAAGGGCGGGGGAGTGGCGCGGACTGACGGGGGGTAGGGTCGCCTGCGCCCGCCTCCGGCGCCGCCGGGGCCGCGGAGGCACACGCGTACGGAAGGATGCCCATGGTCGCCGTGGAGAGGACGCTCACCGTCGCCGGTCCGGTGGAGGAGGTGGTCCGCTACCTCCAGGACTTCTCCCGCACCGAGGAGTGGGACCCCGGCACCGTCTCCTGCACCCGGCTCGACGAGGGGGAGGTCCGGGAGGGGGCGACCTGGCGCAACGTCTCCCGGTTCCGCGGGCGCACCACCGAGCTCACCTACCGGCTGGTCCGCCTGGAGGCGCAGCGGCTCACCTTCGTCGGCGAGAACAAGACCGTGACCTCGGTCGACGACCTCACCTTCCGGCCCGCCGCCGACGGCTCCTCGACCACCCTCACCTACCGCGCCGACCTGCGGTTCAAGGGTCTGGCCAGGCTCGCCGCGCCGTTCCTGCGGCGCGACATCGAACGCCTCGGCGACGAGGTCGCCCGGCAGCTGCCCGAGGTCCTGGCCCGCCGCTGACCTTCCCGCCGCCGACCGGCCCGGCCGCGCCCCCCGGCGTCCTCCGCCGCGGGGCCGCCCGGCGCCCGGTCAGCCGGGCACCTCCACCCAGATGCGCTTGCCGCCGGACAGCACCTCCACGCCCCACCGGCTGCCCAGCCGCTCCACGAGGTGCATCCCGTAGCCGCCGCCTATGCCGGGCTCGCGCTGCGCCGGCACCGCGGAGGCGTTCCCGTCGCCCACGACGACCCGCACCCCGCCGGGCAGCGCCCGCACCTCCAGCTCGGCGGGGCCCCCGGCGTGCCGGTGGGCGTTGGTCACCAGTTCGGAGACCAGCAGCAGCACCGCGTCCGTCTGCTCCCGCGGGCACTGCCAGCCGCCCAGCACCTGCCGGACCCTGCGGCGGGCCTCCGCGAGGGCACCGCGCTCCCGGGGCACGTGCCACCGGTGGCGGGTGCCGACGCGGTCCCGGCCCGCCGCGGCGTCACGCATCGCGCAGCGCGTCGTCGACGGTGGGGTACTGCGGCAGGCGGTCGCGGATGCCGAGGGTGGCCAGCAGCTGGTCGACGGCCGGGCTCACGCCCACCAGCCGCACCCCGCCGCTGCGGGCCGAGAGGGAGCGCCACGCCCCGAGCAGGGCGTTGACCATCGAGGAGTCGCCGAAGCCCACGCCGCTCACGTCGAGGACGACGTACCGGGCGCCGTCGCGCAGCGCGCTGTCCAGCGCGCCCTCCAGTTCGTCGACGTTGTCGTGGTCGATCTCGCCCCGCAGCACGAGCAGCGCGCACGCGCCATGAGCCCGCGCCTCGACCTCGAGATCGCCCTCCCACGCCTGCTGCAATGCAGCACACCTCCAGATGCCACAGCAGCCTGCCCCCGTCGGGAAGCCGCGGTACGGACCGGGCCCTGCGTACGACCCGGCAGGGCCACCAGGGTAGTACGACACGGCCCGGTACCGGTGGAGAGGACCGGCCCGCCTCCGCGCCCGCCGGGTGCTGCGCCGCCGGTCAGAGGCGGTCGGCGTGCCCGCAGAGGGCCTCCAGCAGGTCCAGGGCCTCCCGCAGCCCGCGCGGCCGGAACGCCCGCGCGGGGCTCCGCCGCCCGGCCCAGCCCGGACCCGCCAGCACCAGCGCCGGGCTCCGCCGCGCCCCGCGCACCCCCCACGCGACGCCCTGCAGCTCCCGGACGACCTCCAGGCCGGCCGTGGGCCGCGTCTGCGACCACAGCACCACCGCGACCGGACCGGTCCGCTGCACGGCGTGCGCCAGCGCGTCCGGCGGCACGGAGGCGCCGAACATGCGCAGCGGCAGCCCCCGCTCGGCGAGCCCCGCCGCGACGGCCTCCAGCGGCAGCGTGTGCATCTCGCCGGGGGTGCAGGCGAGCAGCACGGGCGGTCCCTGGACGCGGCCGGACGGCGCCGCGGCGACGCGCCGCAGCAGCGAGGAGACGTGCCACGACAGCAGGTGCTCCACCTCCACGAACCGCTCGCCGGACCGCGCCCACTTGCGCCCCACCGCCCGCAGCGCGGGCATGACCACGTCCTCCCAGGCGGCGACGAGGCCCTGCTCGGCCACGGTCAGGTCCAGGATCTCGTCGATCGTCGGACCGTCCAGCCGGACGGCGGCCCGTGCGAGGCCCCGGCACTCCTCGCGGGCCTCGCCCAGCGGCAGCGCGGTGCGCCCGCCCGGCCGCCGGGGGCCGGGCGGCGGACCCGGCCGCCGCCCCTCCCGCCCGGCGGTCCCCGCAGGCCCGGCCGCCTCCTCCGCCGCCCCGGGGGCCGCGGGTGCGCCGGGGGCCCCGTCCGCCGGACCCGTGCGGACCAGGCGGGCGGCCTCCGCGGGGGCCACCCCGGACGCGGTCAGGCGGCACATGCGCCGCAGGCGTGCCATGTCCTCCTCGGTCCACCGGCGGTGGTGGCCCCCCTCCCGCGCGGCGGGCCCGAGGCCGTAGCGCCGGTCCCAGGAGCGCAGCGTCGTCGGGGCCACGCCCAGCTGCTGGGCGGCCGCGCCCGTGGTGAGTCCGGCGCCTGCGGATGCATCCATGCCCCCACCATACGACGCACCAACGACGCAAGTTGCCTCCGGCGCGCAGGCCTGACGATGCTGGGCGCGTCGGCGGTCCTGCCGTGCCCGGAGGCGGCCGCCGGACTCCAGCCGACCGGGCCGCGGCAAGGAGCGCCACCGATGGCACCGTGCGACCTCGCCACCACGGCGACGCCGGACCTGGCACAGGGGGTCCGCATCCAGGGGGACGCCGCGAGCGCCTGCGCGGCGGGCGCGCCCGGCGGCGACCTGCGGGAGGAGGACCGGTACGCGCCCGGCGGGTCCCGGGCCGACCCGCACGGACCCGACCGGCACGTACACGACCCCTGCAGCGCCGACCTCTGCGGCGCCGACCCCTGCTGCGGCCACCTCTGCTGTGCGGACCCGTGCTGCCCCGGCCTGTGCGGGGACGACGCCTCCGACGGCTGCCCCGACGGCGACGACTGGTGGCTCAAGGCCGCCTACCGGCTCTGGTCCCCCGTCGTCCGCGCCGTCGCCCTGCGCGCCCTCGGGGACCCCTCCGACGCGGACGACGTCACCCAGCTCGTCTTCGTCGCCGCCTGGCGCGGACGCGCCGGCTACCGTCCGGACCGCGGCAGCCTGCAGTCCTGGCTGATCGGCATCACCCGCAAGAAGATCGCCGACGTGCAGGCCGCGCGGGCGCGACGGGACCGGCAGGCCCGGGCCGCCGCCCTGGCCGCGTCCTGGGCCGCCGAGGGCCCCCGCGTCGAGGGCGTCGTGGACCGTGTCCTCATCGACGGGGAGCTCGCCCTCCTGCCGCCCGCGGAGCGGACCGTCCTGGTGCTCGCCTACTGGGGCGACCTGACCCACACGCAGATAGCCGAGCGCACCGGCCTGCCCCTGGGCACCGTCAAGAGCCACGCCCGGCGGGGCCTGATGCGGCTGCGGCGGCGCCTCGCGGAGGAGGCCGTCCGCTCCGGCGCGTGAGCACGATCCGACGCGCGAACGACGCAAGTTGCCCTCCCGCCGCAGCCGACCGACCGTGGGGACGCGGGCCGGACGGCCCGCCCCCCGAGGAGGTGCCATGAAACTCCGCGACGAGATGCCCGTCGACCACCGGCTCGCCACCGTCTACCGGTACGGCGCCGGGGCGAGCGGCGTCGTCCTGCTCGTCTTCGGTTCGCTCGGATTCGCCGACCACCTCTCCTTCTTCGACACCCAGGGCTCGCCCCTCATGGGCATGTCGACCAACGGCCTGCTCAGCCTGGTCTCCGTCGTCGTCGGCTGCGCCCTGGTCGCCGGCGCGGCGGTCGGCGGCAACACCGCCTCCACCCTCAACATGGCGGTCGGCGGCGCCTTCGTCCTCAGCGGCTTCGCGAACCTCGCCGTCCTGGACAGCTCCGCCAACATCCTCGCCTTCCGCATGCCGAACGTGCTCTTCAGCTTCGTCATGGGCCTGCTGATCGCCACCTTCGGCATGTACGGGAGGGTCAGCGGCGGGCTGCCCCACGACAACCCCTACTGGCGCAGCCGCCACCCGGACCGCGTGTCGCGCGAGCAGGAGGCCCGGGAGCGCGCCGCCCGCGCCGCCGTCCTCACCGCCGCCGCACCCGCCCCCGCCCTGCAGGCGCGCGGCCCCCGGCCGGACCGGGCGCGCTGACGCGTCCGCCGCTGCCGGGAGGGGGCCGTCCGCCGCTGGTACCGGCTCCGCGTGCGGTCCCCGGCCCGTGCCCTCCGGAGCCGGTCCGGCACACGGAGCCGGACGTGTGCGGGGCGGGCGCGGGTGGAACGCAGTGCATCCGAACGCACACCCCGCGCCGAATACCCGGTGACGAGCGACGGCTTCGGCGTCACACCGGCCGTCCGCTCCAGGCCCTCGCCCGCTGCTCTGCCGCCGCGGGCGAGGGCCGATCAGCCCCCGGGCACCCGTACCGCCCCTGACGTGCGCCCCCTTCCCGCCCCCGTCCGGGTCCTGCGGCGGGCCGCCCGCCGGTGCGGGCCCGCCCGGCGCGCCGCCGGACGCCGCACGGCCGCCGCCCGCCGCGCCGCCGGACGCCGCACCGCGGCCCGCACCGCCGGTCACGGCGCAGGCTCCCCGCGGCCCGTCCCCACGTGCTCCGCCGCCACGGTCCGGCCCGTCAGCCTGCGCAGCCGCCGGTTGCGCAGGCCGCGCCGCTCATCCGCCGTCATGCCGCCCCACACGCCGTCCTCCTGCCCGGTCCGCAGGGCCCACTCCAGGCAGTCCCGGGCCACGGGGCAGCCGGCGCACACGGCCTTCGCCTCGGCCAGTTGGACCAGGGCGGGCCCGGCGCTCCCCACCGGGAAGAACAGGTCGGGGTCCTTGTCCACGCATGCCGCCGTCCGCCACCACCACATCTCCGCCTCCTTCCGCCGGCCCGGCCGTCCCGCTGCGGGCCCCGGTGGCCGGGGCCCCGATGGCGCGGACGGAGCAGGCAGACCGCCCGCGCACCCCCTCCCCAGGTTGATTCGCCCGGATCGTCCCCCTCGGATGCGCGCAGGGGTGTGAATCGGGGAGCCCCGCGGGCGGCATCCCCGGCGCGGCCGGCCCGCGGCACGGCGTGGCCCCGGCCGTGCCCCGGCCGTGCCGTGCCGGCCCGGCGTCAGCCCCGCGGCGCCCCCATGGCCGCCAGCAGCCGCGGCGCCGCCCAGGCGGGCCCGCGCCCCCGCACCGCCGCGCCCAGCGCCGACAGGCCCGCCGGAGGTGCCGCCAGCAGCCCGGCCACGGCCCGTCCCGCCGCCTCCGGCGTCAGCGCGTTCGGGTCCAGGCAGACCCCGGCGCCCGCCCGCTCCGCATCGTGGGCGATGGCGAACTGGTCGCTGGAGAACGGCAGGACCAGCGCCGGCACCCCCGCGTACAGGCACTCGGTGAAGGAGTTGTTGCCGCCGTGGTGCACCATCGCGTCGGCCAGCGGCAGCAGCGCCCGCTGCGGCACCTCCGGCGCGACCGCCAGCCGCCCCTCACCGGCGCCGCCCGGTGCGGCGAGGTCTGCGAGGGACGCCGTCCTGCCCCCCGCCGCCGCGACCACCGCCGCCTGCGGACAGTGCCGCAGCACACCCTCCACGACCGTCCGCAGCACGTCGTCGCGCGCCGACAGGAAGGTCCCGAGCGCCACCAGCACCAGGTGCCGCCCGCCCGCCCGCAGCCGGTCCGCCTCCGCCCGCCAGTCCCCGGGCAGCGCGGGCGCCGCCTCCCCGGCCGTGCTGCAGTGGCCCAGGTACAGGGCCTCGGGCCCCTTCGGCGGCTCGGGCAGCCACGGCAGCGGCGGGTAGTTGTACAGCACCGCCTCCGGCGAGGCCAGGGCGAACGCCCGGCCCGGGGCCGGGCGGTCCGGCGCCGCGCGGGCCGCCTCCTCGGCGAAGAGCGCGGTGAACGCCGCGTCGTTCCCCCGTGCGGCGGCCGTCAGCGCCGCCAGCTCCTCCGCCGGCGGCCGCACCGCCCGCGGCCACGCCGCCGGGACGCCGAAGTACGCGTCCGGACCGGTCGGGATGTACCCGGGGTGCCCCGGGCAGAAGGTCGCGTACCGCAGGCCCAGGCAGTGCAGGGCGAGCGTCACCGGGTAGCTCAGCTGGTCCACCACGTACCAGTCGGGCCGCAGCCGGGCGTCCAGCCCCGCCAGCGCCGCGCGCACCCCGGCCGGGTCCGCCAGCATGTCCGCCCGCCGGTGGCGGGCCTGGGTGAGCAGCGCCGGCACCGCGCCCGCCCGCGTCGCCTCCAGGAACTCCGCCAGCCGCGCCGCCTCGCCCGCCCCCTGCCGCGTCGTCTCGGCGATCCCGGTGTTGGCGTTCCGCGTCACCGTCAGCGGCGCGAACCCCGCCCCCGCCTCCTCCGCCAGGGCCTCGAAGCCCGGCGCGCAGGCGAACACCGCCTCCGCCCCCGCCGCCCGCAGGGCGGCCGCCAGCACCGCCAGCGGCTGGGCGTGGGACCGGAACGGGGGACTGACCACGACGACCTTCGGCACCGGCGGCCTCCTCGGGCGCTGACGGGACGGATGACGGCACCGGCCACGGCACCGGGGGCGGGGGCCGGAGGCCCCGGCGGGGACCGGCGCCCACCGGAACCGGGGACCGGCGCCCGGCCGGAACCGCCGGCAGGGGCCTCCGACGGGAGTCGGCATGCTACGGCCCGCCGCCGTCCGCGCCGCGCACCCCGCGCTGTGACATTCCCCGCCGCGCCGCGTGCATCCGCCCGACCCCGACGGAAAGAAGACCGGATGCAGCCCCTCACCCCACCTCCCCGGGAGCCGCCGTGCCCGACGCATCCGCCGCCGCCGTCCGGCCCGTCCCGCCCGGCCGCCTCCCGGCGCCCGCGCGCCCGGCCCCCGCGCCGGCCGCCGACCCGGACCCGCTGGCCGCACTGCGCGCCCGCTTCTACCGGCCCGCGGCCGCCCCCGCCCCCCGCCGGGCGGACGGGTGCGAGGGGCCGCTGCTGCGCCTGGCCCGCCCCGAGTACGAGGCCCCGGAGGACCCCCGCGACACGCCGGACGCCTCCGACGACGCCGCCGCCGCGCGCGTGCGCCGCGCCTGCCGCACCCGGCGGCCCCTGCACCCCGCCGAGCTCGCCGCCCACCTCCAGGGACCGCCCCCGCTGCGCACCGCCGCCGCCGAGGCGTGGCCCGCCGCCCTCGCCGCGCACGGCTCCCACGCCGGCGCCGCGGCCCTGCGCCGCCGCCTCCTGGCCGGCCCCGGCCCCGGCGCGGCCGAGGCCCTCGACCTGGCCGACGCCTGGCGCCTGCGGCCCCTCGGCCCCGCCGAGGCCCGGCTGCTCGCCCCCGCGCAGGGCGGTACGCCCGCCGACCGGGCGCTGCGCCACGCCGTGTGGCGCTACCTCTCCGGCCTGCCCGCCGGAGCCGCCCACCTCCCCGACCCGGCCCTCCACGAGGACGACCCGTACGAGCGGCTGCTGCTCGCCGCCGCCGCGTGCCGCCGCGCGGCCCGCCCCGGCGCGCCCGGGTCCGCCCTGCGCACGGCCCTGCCCGCCGCGCCGCCGCCCGCCGGCGGGGCCGTGGTCGCCCAGTCCATGCTGCTCGGCCGCCTCGACACGCCCGGTCAGGGCCTCAGCGGCGGCCTCAGCGTGCTGCTCTCCTCCCTCGGGGACACCCTCGCCCGCACCCCCGGCATCGGCCTGGCCCTGACCCTGGTGGCCGCCGACCGGACCGCCCTCGCCGCCGACCCCGTCCTGCTGCGGACCGCCGCCGAGCCCGGCCACCGGGTGCTGCGGCTGCCCGTCGACACCGACGGGCCGCTCGTCCAGGAGGCCATGCCCGAGCACCGGGCCGCGCTCGCCTGGTGGGCCGAGCAGCTCCTCGGCCTGGCCGGGGCCGTCCCCGACGTGGTGCACGTCCGGTACGCCGACGACGGCTCGCTCGCCGTCGCCGAGGCCGCCCGCCGCCTCGGCAGCCGCGTCGTCTTCACCGCCACCCCCGACCCGCACCGCTTCCTCGCCGCCCGCCACGGCCGCGCCGCGGACTCCGACCCGCAGGCCGCCGCGGCCCTCCGCCAGGACCTGCACCGGGTCTTCGCCGCCGACCGGCTCGTGGAGCGCGCCGACGCCGTCGTCGGCATAGGGGGCCGCGCCGGCGGCCCCGAGGAGCTGCTGCGGTACTTCCCGCAGCTCGCCGACGGCCACCGCGGACGCCTCCCGGCCTCGCCCCCCGAGGGCATCGCCCCGCACCGCCCCGCCCCCGGCGACGCCGAGGAGCAGCGCACCCTGCTGGCCCGCCTGTACGCGGGCGGCCTCGCCCCCGAGTGCCTGGACCCGCAGGCCCGCGGCCTGCCGCTGCTGCTCAGCGTCGGGCGCCTGCACCCCGTCAAGCAGCAGCACCTGCTGGTCGAGGCGTGGCTCGCCGCCGGCCTGCACCGCCGCACCGCGCTCGTCCTCGTCGGCGGCGCCGCCGAGCGCCCCTCCGAGGCCGAGTCCGCGATGCGGCGGCGGATCGCCGACCTCCTCGAGGCCGTCCCCGGCGCCCGCCGCCGCTGCGCCCTGCTGCCCGCCCTGCCCAACCGCTCGGTGCGGCTGCTGGAACGGGCCCTCGCCTCGCCCGCACGCCCCGCCCCGGCCGTGTACGTCTGCCCCAGCGCCAAGGAGGAGTTCGGCCTGGCCGTCCTGGAGGCCATGGACGCCGGGCTCGCGGCCGCCGGGCCGCTGCGCGGCGGCGTGCCCCACTACCTGCGCCACGGCGCCAACGGCTGGCTGCTGGACACGTCCTCCGTGCGGACGCTCGCCGACGGCCTGGAGGACCTGCTCGCCCTGCCCGCGGCGCGGCTGCGGGCCCTGGCCGAGGAGGGCCGGCGGACCGTGCGCCGCGACTACTCGATCACCGCCATGGCCGACCGGCTCGCCGAGGAGTACCTGCGCCTCGCCGAGGAGTCCCGGGAGGCCGTGTCGTGACGGCCCCGCCCCGGCCGCCGGCCCCCGGCGCGCCGCCGCCCCCCGAACCGGTCACCGCGCTCCCGCCGCGCGGGCTGCGCCGCACGCTCCTCACCCAGTGGTGGCGCCACCTGGTCTTCGTGCACTGGCCGGTGGAGCCGCAAGCCGTCGCGCCGCTGCTGCCCCCGGGCACCCGCCCGGACGTGCTCGACGGGGTGACGTACGTCGGCCTGGTGCCGTTCCGCATGGAGCGGCTGGGCTTCGGCGGCGGCCCGCCCGTCCCCCTGCTCGGCACCTTCGGCGAGATCAACGTCCGCCTCTACAGCGTCGACCGCCGCGGGCGCCGCGGGGTGGTCTTCCGCACCCTGGACTGCACCCGGCTGCTCCCGGTGGCCGTCGCGCAGCTCGTCTTCCGGCTGCCGTACCGCTGGGCGTCCATGCGGCTGGAGACCGGCGGCGGCGAGGTGGCGTGGACCAGCCGCCGCATCGGCGGCGGCGCGTCGGCCCGGGTCCGCGTCGCGGTGGGGGAGCGGATCGGGCGGCCCGGGCCGCTGGAGACCTTCCTCACCGCCCGCTGGGGCCTGCACACCGACTGGTACGGCCGCACCCGCTACCTGCCCAACCGCCACCCCGAGTGGCCGCTGCACCGGGCCCGGCTGCTGGAGTGCGACGAGGACCTGATCGCCGCCTGCGGCCTGCCCCGGCCCGACGGCCCGCCCGCGAGCGTCCTGTACTCGCCGGGCGTGCCCGTCCGCTTCGGGCCGCCGCTGGAGGTCTGACGGTCCGTCGGCCCCGGTCGCGGTCCCGGCCGGGGCCGGGCGGTTCCGGGCCGGCCCCCGGGGGCCGGCTGCTAGAATGGACACGTCAGCCTTCGGCCCGGCCCGTCCGTGCGCCCGGAGGCTTTTTTCATGACCTCCGACCCATCGGCTCCCCCCGCTCCCTCCGCGCCCGCCACCACCGGCTACCTCGACCTGCTCCGCAACCGCGAGTTCGCCGGCCTGTACGCCTCCTTCACGTCGACGGTCGCCGCGAGCACCCTGTCGGGCCTCGCGCTCGGCACCCTCGTGGACCACCGGACCCGCTCGCCGTTCCTGACGGCCGTGAGCATGTACGGCGCCACGTTCGCGACGGTGCTCGGCGCGCTGACGCTGATGTCGGTCGCGGACGGGGGCCGCCCCCGCCGCACCCTCGTCGCGCTCCAGTGCGTCGCGCTGGCGGGCGCCGCCGCGCAGGCGGTCCCCGGGCTGCCGCTCGCCGCCCGGTTCGGGCTGCTGCTGGTGCTCGGGTTCTTCCAGTCCCTGGGGACCGGCACGCGGATGGGACTGCTCGCCGAGGCCCTGCCGGCCTCCGCCTACGCGCCCGCACGCTCCCTGATGAACATCACCTCGGGCGGCACCGCCGTCCTCGGCTACGCGCTCGGCGCCCTGCTGCTGCGGCACCTGGGCCCGCAGGGGCTCTTCCTGGCCGCCGCGGTCCTCGGCGGACCCGGGCCGCTCGTGCTGGCGGCCACCGTCCGCGAGCGACCGGTCCGGCTCGACCGCCGCCCCGGGCTGCGGCAGACCTGGACGGCGAACACCGCGCTCCTCTCCCGGCCCGGCCCGCGGGCGCTCCTGCTGAACCTGTGGGTCCCCAACGGCCTGGTCGTCGGCTGCGAGGCCCTGCTCCTCCCCTACGACCCGGGCCACGCCGGCGTGCTCCTGGCCGCCGGATCGGCGGGGATGCTGCTCGGGGACCTGGCCGTCGGCCGGCTGCTCACCGCCGACCGGCGCCGCCGCTGCGCGTTCCCGCTGCGGCTGCTGCTCGCGGCCCCCTACCTGCTGTTCGCGGCCCACCCGCCGGTCCCGGCCGCGGCGGCCGCGGTGTTCGCCGCCGGTACCGGCTTCTCCGCCACCCTGCCCCTGCAGGAGCGGCTCCTCGACCTGACCGGCGCCCCGGTCCGGGGCCAGGTCCAGGGTGTCGAGTCCGCCGGGCGGATGGCCTGGCAGGGCCTCGGCGCCGCGATCGCCGGCGGCCTCGCCCAGCACCTCGCACCCGGTACGGCGATCGCCGCCGTCGCCGCGGCCTCCGTCGCCGTCACCGTCGCCTCCCGGCCCTTCGTCGTCCGCGCCCGCGCCCTCGGTGCGGAGGGACTGCCCGCCCGGCGCGCCGGCGGCTGACGGTCCGTCCGGGACTGCCGCGCGGTGCGCAGCACGTCGTCGGAGCCGTGTCCCGGCCGAGGGCCGGGCGGCCGGCTTCACGGTGTGCGCGGTTCCAGGCCTTTGAGGACGATGTCCACCGCGTCGGCGATGCCGGGCAGCGCGGTGGGGGCGTGCCGGTCGGGCGGCCCGGGCGGGTTCATGGCCATGCCGAACAGCAGGGCGAGCAGGACGACGGCGCTGTGCTCGGGGTCGGCGTCGGCGCGCAGGCGGCCGAGGCCCTGTTCGGCGCGCAGGTACTCGGCGAGCCGTCCCGGGGGGCCCGGCAGGGCGCCGGGGGGCGGGGCGACGCGGGCGAGTTCGGGGTCGGTGAGGACGGCCAGTTCGAGGGGGAGGATGTCGGCGCGCAGAGCGGCGAGGTGGGTGAGGCAGTCGGTGAGGTTGGCCTTGACGGTGGCGGTTCCGGCGCGTGCGGGCAGGGTTTCGATCCAGTCGACGACGTGCTGGTTCTGCTGCAGCACGGCTTCGGCGAAGAGGGCGGCCTTGTCGGGGAAGTGCCGGTAGAGGGTGCCTTCCGCGACGCCGGCGGCCTGGGCGATGGCCCGGGTCGTGGTCTTCGCGTAGCCGAGTTCGCCGACGAGCCGGATGGTGGTGTCGACGAGCTTCGTCCGTGTGGCGGTGCCGCGGGAGGCCATGGCGCGTTCCCCTTCGAGGTGAGTGGCGGGCTGCGGTCAGTCGGTGATGTCGCGGCGCCTGAACACGGTGAGCGCGACGCCCAAGCCTAGAAGGGTGTAGAGGGCGCCGAGGGCCAGGGCGGTGCCGTAGGGGATGTCGGCGGTGCCGCCCCGGGCGAGTGCGCCGAGGGTGGCTCCGGGAGTCCAGTCGGCGATGGCGTCGAGGGCGGCGGTGACGACCGCTTCGACGACCAGGACGTAGCCGACGCCGACGGAGATGGAGACGGCCGCGGAGCGGGTGACCAGGGCCAGCGCCAGTCCGATGACGCCCCAGACGAGCAGGGTGGCGAACAGGTTGAACCACGCGCCTGCCAGGGTCGGCACGATGTCCCGGCCCCAGGCGGAGACGTCGATGTCCGCGCTCTGTGCGGCCACGGGGGCGATGACCAGGTCGGCGACGAGCGCCACCGTGGTGACGGCGGCCGTCCACAGGGCCAGCGCCCCGGCCTTGCCCAGCAGGAGCCGGACGCGGTCGGGCTGGGCGGAGGCGGTCAGCCGGATCAGGCCGCTGCTGTAGTCGCCGGCCGTCACGATCGCCCAGAACGACAGGGCGACCACTCCGTACATGCCCGCGGCCGAGGACAGTCCTGCGGTGATGCCGTCGGCCGCCTGCCACTGGCCGAGTGTCGGGAAGGAGACCCCGGGGCCCGCCGTGGGCCCGGTGGAGGAGGAGCCGACCACCTGCGCCATGACCATGTTGATCATGACGGTGAAGAGGACCGTCAGGCCGGACCAGCCCAGCACGATGCCCTTGCGGCGGGTCCGCAGGAGCTCGCTGCGCACTGCGTTGATCATGACGCCTTCCGTTCCGCAGCCGCGGCGCGGGCTGCCGTGAGGTCCTGGTCGCTGCTGCCGGTCATCTCGAGGAAGATCTCCTCCAGGCTGCCGCGGACCGGGGTCATCGACCTGAGGGTGATGCCGCCGCGGGCGGCGCTCCGGTTGAGCTCGGCGCCGCGGCGTTCGTCGGCGGCGACGCTGAGCCGCCCCTCGGAGACCTGCTCGACCTGCCAGCCGTCGGCCGACAGCAGCGCGTGCAGGGACGAGGTGTCCTGTGGGTGCTCCGCCGCGATCTCGATCCGCTGCCCCGTGCGGGCGAGCAGGTCGGTGACGGGGCCGGAGTAGACCAGGCGGCCGAAGCGGACGACGACCAGGAAGTCGCAGACGGTCTCGATCTCGGCGAGGAGGTGGGAGGAGACGATGACGGTCCGCCCTGCTCGGGCCAGATCCGCGAGAAGCCCGCGGATCTCCACGATGCCCGAGGGGTCGAGCCCGTTGGTGGGCTCGTCCAGGATCAGCAGTTCCGGGTCCGGCAGCAGCGCCGCGGCGATGCCCAGGCGCTGCTTCATGCCCAGGGAGAAGCGCTTGACGGGCTCGGTGTCCCGTCCGGTGAGGCCGACGGTCCGGAGCACCTCGTCCACCCGCGACGGGGGCAGGCCCCGGAGCCGGGCCAGCGACATGAGGTTCGCGCGGGCCGACAGGCCGGGGACGAACGCCGGGTTCTCCACCAGGGCTCCGACCCGGTCCAGGTAGCGGCCCGGTGCGCTGATCGGCTCGTCCAGCACCTCGGCCGTTCCCGACGTCGGGGAGATCAGCCCGAGCAGCATGCGGATGAGGGTCGACTTGCCCGACCCGTTCGGGCCCACCAGGCCGATCACCCCCGCCCGGGGCAGCTCCAGCGTCAGATCCTCCAGGGCCGTGACCCCGCCGAAACGGCGGGTGAGCCCCGCCGTCCTGATCACACTCATCATTCCTCCAAAGCGTGTGAGCGCTCACTCACATAATGGGCCGGAGGGGTCCGCCTGTCAAACGGGACCAGTCGTCCGCCGGTCCCGGCAGGGAAGGGGCGACCCGGACAGCCGAGGCGGCTCCGCTGAGGAGGGCGGGTCGGGCCGCATACGGATGCCGGGCCTTTTCCGAGGTGGCAGGGCCCGGCTCGCGCCGTCCGGGCCACGGCCGGAGGCCGCCGCGGGGAGGGCGGGACGCTCAAAGCCGCCGACGGGTGCCCCCGGCCCGCCGCGGAAGGCTGCGCGGCACGTCACCGCGGCTCCGGGCGAGCAGGGCCTTCACCTGTGCGCCCCGCGCCGCGCTCCGCGGCCGCACCGGCCGCGGAGCGGTCACTGCATGGTCGCGGCGCGGCCACCACGCGGCCGCGGCACCGTCCCGGCCGTCACGCCAGGACGGCCAGCGCCCCCGGCAGGGCGCGGACGGTGACGGGCAGTGCGGCCTCCACCTCGCCGTCGGCGCCGTACGGCACCGGGCGGTCGGCCTCGATGCGGACCTCGCGGCCGCGCAGCACCTCCACCTCGGGGCGGCGCACGTGGGTGCCCGACGCGAGCTCGTTCATCACGGCGAAGAAGAGGCGCCGGGGCACGTCCCGGACCACCACGACGTCCAGCAGCCCGTCGTCGAGCCGGGCGTCGGGGGCGATGCGGCGGCCGAAGCCGTAGAACGCCGAGTTGGCCGCCACCACCGTCCAGCAGCGCCGCTCGTGGACCTGCCCGTCCACGGTGATCCGGTAGCCGGCCGGCCGCCAGCCGAGCACCGCCCGCAGCGCGCCCGCGTAGTACGACGCCGCGCCGCCCAGCAGCCGGGACTCGTTGGCGTACCGGTTGGCCAGCGCGTCGACGCCCGCGTACACGCTGCCCAGCACGGCCGTCCCCCGGTGGACTGCGGACTCCACCCCGACCGCGTCCACCCGCCGGGGCTCCCCGTGCAGCAGCAGCTCCGCCAGCGCCGCCGGGTCGGACGGCAGGCCGAGCCCGCGGGCGAAGTCGTTGCCCCGCCCCGCCGGGACGAGGCCGAGCACCGCGCCGGTGCCCGCGAGGGCGCCCCCGACGCAGCCCGCCATCCCGTCGCCGCCGACCGCGAGGACGGTCCGGCCCCGCTCCGCGGCCCGCCGGGCGACCTCGCGGGCGTGGTCCAGGCCGCGGCTGTACTCCGTCTCCACCTCCGCCCCGGCCGCCCGCAGCAGCCCGGCCAGCGGGAGCAGGACGGACGCCCCCGCGGAGCCTCCCGCGGCGGGGTTGACGACGGCGGTGAACGGTCGCATGGGCGGCGCCTCCTGGGCGGGTGACGGGCGGGCGGCGGGTCGGCGGGCGGTCCGCGGCGGGCGGGCGGTCCGCGGCGGGCGGGCGGTCCGCGGCGGGCGGGCGGTCCGCGGCGGGCGGGCGGCCCGCGGGCGTGCGGCCCGCGGGTCGGCGGGCGGCGGGTCAGGAGGAGGGTACGAGGACGCCCGGGTTGAGGATCCCGGCGGGGTCCAGCCGGTCCTTCACCGCCCGCAGCACCTCGACGCCGAGCGGCCCCACCTCCTCCGCGTACCAGGCGAGGTGGTCGGTCCCCACGCCGTGGTGGTGGCTGATGGTGCCGCCCGCCGCCGCGATCGCGTCGCACGCGGCGCGCTTGGCCGGCGCCCAGTGGGCGACCGGGTCGTCCGCCCCCTGGGCCGAGACGACGGTGAAGTACAGCGAGGCGCCCGCCGGGTACACGTGCGAGACGTGGCACATCACCAGCGGCGGGGTCCCGGCGCCGGCGAGGGCCGTGGTGAGGGCGGTGCGCACGGCGTCGTACAGGGCGGGCAGCCCGGCCCAGAACCCGGCGGTCTCCAGGGTCTCGGCGAACGCCCCGGCGTCCAGCAGCGCGTCGCGCAGGTAGGGCGCCGCGTACCGGCCGTGCTCCCAGCCGCGCCCGGGCCCCTCGCCGAGCGGCTCGCCGCCGCAGGCCCGCAGCACCTCGGCGGCCTCCGCCCGCCGCCGGGCGGCCTCCTGCGCGGTGCCCTCGTACCCGAGGACCGCCAGGCAGCCGCCGGGGGCCGCGCCGCCGCCGCCCACCGCGTCCGGCTCCGCCAGGCCCACCGCCGTCTCGGCCTCGTCGGACAGCCGCAGCACGGTGGGCCGCGGCCCGTCCTGCGCCAGGCGGCGCAGGGCGGCGGTGCCGGCCGCGAAGGAGGCGAACCGCCACCCCTCGTACAGCCGCGCCTCCGGGACGGGCCGCACCTGCACCCGCACCGAGGTGACGACGCCGAACGCCCCCTCGGAGCCGAGGACGAGCTGCCGCAGGTCCGGTCCGGCGGCCGAGCGCGGCGCCCGGCCGAGCTCCAGCGTGCCGCGGGGCGTGGCGACGGTCAGGCCCACGACCATCTCGTCGAACCGGCCGTAGCCGGCGGACGCCTGGCCGCTGGAGCGGGCGGCCGCGAAGCCGCCGATGCTCGCCCACTCGAAGGACTGCGGGAAGTGGCCGAGGGTGAAGCCCTCCGCGTTCAGCAGGGCCTCCGCCGCGGGGGCGCGCAGCCCGCCCTCCAGGACGGCGGTCCGCGAGACCGGGTCGAGGGAGACCAGCCGGTCCAGCCGCCTCAGGTCGACCGCGACGAAGGGGCCGGCCGTCCGCGGGGCCAGGCCGCCGACCACGGAGGTGCCCCCGCCGAACGGGACGGCGGCGACGCCGAGGGCGGTGCAGGCGCGCAGCACGGCGAGCACCTCGTCGTGGCCGCCGGGGAGCACCACCGCGTCCGGCGCGTCGGCGGTGTCGCCGCGGCGGATGCGCAGCAGGTCGGGGGTGGACCGGCCGCGGGTGTGCCGGATGCGGCTCTCGTCGTCCGTGCGGACGTGCTCCGCGCCGCCCGCCGCCCGCGCGAACGCCTCCAGGGCCTCGCCGGTCAGCCGGGTCGGGGCGACGGCGACCCCGTCGAGCGGCAGCGGGGGAGCGGCGGCGGGCCGCACGCCGAGGAGGTCCCGCAGCAGGCCGACGGCGGCGTCGGGCAGCGGCGCGGCCCGGGAGGGGTCGCCCCAGCCGTTCCAGGCCATGGCGGGCGGGTCGCCCGCGTGGCCGCCCCGCCGCCCCCGGGAGTCCCGGGGGCCGGTGCCCGCCGGTCCGTCCGCGCCCGGGTCCGCGCCCGGGTCCGCGTGCGGGCCCGGGCCCGCCGGAGTGTCCGCGCCTGCCGGAGTGCCCGCCGGAGTGCCCACCGGAGCCCCTCTCCCTCGCCGGTCCGTCCTGGTGCGTTACACTGTGACACATGACGCTCAACCGTCACAACCGCTCGGGCGACGACGCCGTGCTCGACGCGGCCCGCGACTGCGTCCTGGCCGTCGGCGTCCGGCGCACGACCCTCACCGACGTGGCCCGCCGCGCCGGGGTCTCCCGGATGACCCTCTACCGCCGCTGGCCCGACGTCCGCACCCTCGTCGGCGACCTGATGACCCGTGAGTGGACCGCCGTCGCCGTCGCGGCCGCCCCCGACCCCGGCGGCACCCGCCCCGTCCGCGGGGCGCTGGTCGACGGCCTGGTCGAGGGGGTCCGCGCCTTCCGCGCCCACCCCCTCTTCCGCAAGATCCTCGACGTCGACCCCGAACTCCTGCTGCCCTACGTCCTCGACCGCCGCGGCGCCAGCCAGGACGCCCTGCTCGCCCTCCTCGACGAGGCGCTGCGCGCCGGGCACGCCGACGGCACGGTGCGCCCCGGGTCCGCCGCCCGCCAGGCCCGCGCGCTGCTCCTCGTCCTGCAGTCCTTCACGCTCTCCCTGCGGACCATGGCCGACGACGCCGACCCCGAGCTCGCGGAGGACGCCCTCCTCGACGAGCTGCGGCACATCCTGGAGAGGACCCTCGCCCCGTGACCCGCGACGCGAACCCCGGCGCCACCCCGGCCGCACCCGGCCACCCCCGGCCGTCCGCGCCCTCCCGGCCGTCCGCGCCCTCCCGGCGGCACGCGCCCTCCCGGCCGTCCCGCCCGTCCGCGGCCGGGGACCCCTCCCTCAACGCCGCCCGCCGGGAGCGCGAGCTCGCGGCCCTCGCCGCGGGCGAACGCGTCGACGTGCTCGTCGTCGGCCTGGGCGCCACCGGCGCCGGGGCCGCCCTCGACGCCGCCGCCCGCGGGCTCACGGTCGCCGCCGTGGACGCCCACGACCTGGCCTTCGGCACCTCCCGCTGGAGCTCCAAGCTCGTCCACGGCGGCCTGCGCTACCTCGCCTCCGGACAGCTCGGCGTCGCCCGCGAGAGCGCGGTGGAACGCGGCGTCCTCATGGAGCGCACCGCCCCCCACCTGGTCCGCGCCCAGCCCTTCGTCCTGCCCCTCACCCCCCTCGTCCCCCGCCGCCAGGGCGCCCTCGCCCTGGCCGGACTGCACGCCGGCGACCTGCTGCGGGCCTCCGCCCGCACCGCCCGCGCCACCCTCCCCGCCCCCCGGCGCCTGTCCGCCGTGGAGACCCTCCGGCTCGCGCCCGCGCTGCGCCCGTACGGCCTGCGCGGCGGCCTGCTCTCCTGGGACGGGCGGCTCACCGACGACGCCCGCCTGGTGACCGCCCTCGCCCGCACCGCCGCCGCCCACGGGGCGCGGATCCTCACCCGGGTCCGCGCCCTGGAGCTCGGCGGCGACGGCGCGCTCGTCCGCGACGGGCTGACGGGGGAGGAGCTGCGGATCCGGGCCCGGGCGGTGGTCAACGCGGCGGGCGTGTGGGCGGGCGGCCTCACCGGCGACGTGCGCCTGCGCCCCTCGCGCGGCACCCACCTGGTGCTGCGCCCGGGGCTCCTCGGCGGGTCCGGCGGGCCCGTCGGGTCCGGCGTCCCCGCCGCCGGGATGCACATCCCGGTCCCGGGTGAGTCGAACCGCTTCGTGCTCGTCCTGCCGCAGGCCGACGGACGCGTCTACGCGGGCCTCACCGACGAGCCGGTCGACGGGCCCGTACCGGACGTCCCCGAGGCGCCCGAGAGCGACATCGGCTTCCTCCTCGACGTCCTCGGCTCCGCCCTGGACGTCCCGCTGCACCGCTCCGACGTGGCCGGCGCCTTCGCCGGCCTGCGGCCGCTCCTCGACACCGGCGCCGGGGGGAGCACCGCCGACCTCTCCCGGCGGCACGCCGTGCTCACCTCCGCCGACGGCGTCGTCACCGTCGTCGGCGGAAAGCTCACCACCTACCGGCGGATGGCCGAGGACGCCGTCGACGCCGCCGTGGCCGCCCGCGGCCTCGCCGCCGGCCCCTGCCGCACGGCCCGCACCCCCCTCGTCGGGGCCGCCCCGGCCGGCGTCCTCGCCGCGCTGGACGCCCCGCGCCGCCTGGTGGACCTGTACGGCACCGAGGCGCCCGCCGTCCACGCCCTCGGCGCCGCCGACCCGGCCCTGCGCGAACCGGCCGCCCCCGGCCACCCCGCGACGCTCGCGGAACTCGTCTGGGCGGTGCGGCACGAGGGCGCGCTGGACGAGTCCGACCTGCTGGACCGGCGCACCCGCATCGGGCTGGTCCCCGAGGACCGGCAGGCCGCCCTGGACGCCGCCCGGGCCGCCCTCGCCCGGGGCTGAGCCCGCCGGGCCCGGCCGGTCCGCCGGGTCCGGCCTGGCCGCCCGGACCCGCTCCCCGGCACCCGTGAGGGCCCCGGCCGGCCCGGGGCCGTCCCCGGGCCGGCGCACCCGGTGCGGGCTGTCCGTCCCCGTGCCGTCCCGCCTGTGCCGTCCCGCCCGTGCCGGGCACCTGCGCGCCGCTCCCGCCGCCCGGCGGGCCCGGCCCGGGGGCGCCCGCCGGGCCCTGCCCCGGGCCCGGCTCGGGATCCGGCTCCGGGCCCCGGCTCCGGGCCTGCGGGCGGCCCGGCGCGCGGACCGCGCGCCCCCGGGCCACGCTGGACGGGTGAGCGCATCCCCGCCCCCGGCATCCCCGCCCCCGGCATCCCCGCCGCCCGTCCCCGCCCACTGGCCCGCCGACGTGTACCCGCCCGGGACCACCGGCTGGCAGCGGACCGCGGTCCGCTGGCTGTGGCAGTTCGTCCCGGCCGGCTACCGCCGCCACGACGTGCTCCACGAGCAGCCCGTCCTCCTCGCCCTCCTCGCGGTGCACGAGGCCGACGCCTCGCGGGAGGCGGCGGCCCGCGCCGCCGCCGTGGTCCGCGAGCATCCCGACGTCCTGCCCGTGCCCGCCCTGGCCGACCGGGTCGTGCGCATGCTGGAGGAGGAGGGGGGACGCCTGGCCGAGCTGGTCCGCGAGGCGGAGTCGGTGGCCTCGGTCCTGACCGTGGAGGTGCGCCGCCGGACCCCGGCGTGACTCCTCCCGACGCCTCCCGGCGGTGGTCCGTCCCCGTCCCCGGCCTCGCCCGGGGCCGGGGACGGGGACGGACGCCCGGGCACGGCGCCGCGCGGCCCCTGGCGGGACCGCGCGGCGCGGGCGGACGCCGGTGGTGTCAGGTGCACTCCCACCAGCCGTCGTGCCACTGCTTCTGCCAGTGGCCGGGGCGCCACTGCTGGGTCCACTGCCCGTTCTCCTGGATCCGCTCCCAGTGGCCCGGCCGCCACTCCCTGGTCCAGTAGCCGTCGTGCCAGATGCATCTGGCACGGCCGTCGCCCGGGTGTGCCGAGACCGCCGGACCCGCGGACCGCGGGGCGGCCGAGGCGGTGCCCGCGGCGGCCACCCCGGTCCCTCCCGCCAGCAGTACGGCGGCCACCGCCACCGCGAACGACCGGATCACGCGCTCTGCCGTCATGGACCCGCACCTCCTTCCGAGCCGGGACCGGCCGCATCCGGCGTACCAGGGCCGCGGCCGGGCGTCGTACGCACATTCGACACAGAGCCCCCGGCGGCCTGCCACCCGTGGGGCCGTCCGGGTCCCGAAGGGGCGGCGGAGCCGCGGGCGCGGAGCCCTGCCGGGCCCGTCCCGCCCGCGTCCGGGGCCTGCGGTCTCCAGTGTTCACCCGAACGGGCGACATCCGGGACCGGGGGCCGCCCCGAACACCGTGCGGTGCCGCTGCCGGACCTCATGGCACCCCGCCCCGCCGCGGCCTCCGGGGGCCGCGGCGGGGACACACCTCTCCGCGTGGCGCCGTGCACCCGGCGGCCTGCACCGGCCGGCACCCGGTGGTCCCGCCGCAGCCCGCAGCCCGAAGCCCGCAACCCCCAGCCCGCAACCCCCAGCCCGCGGCCGCCTCCTGCCCCGGCCCTGTGCCGCCCCGCCCCCGGGCCGAGCCGGGCACGCCCCGCCGCCCGGGCCCCGACCCGTCCCGGACGCCCCCCGCCTCAGACCTCGCGGTCGTCCAGCAGCATCCGGCCGCCGGGACCCGGCCGGCACACGCCCGCGCCGGTCTCCAGCCCCCGGACCACCGCAGCGACCACGGCGTCCAGGTCCGCACCCGCCGGCATCCGCGGGGGCTCGCCGGCCACGGCCCGGCCGGCGAACCCGGTGTCGAGGTGCGGCAGCCGCGCGTCCAGGACGCTGGTCCGCGCACGCTGTTCGCGCCGCACCGCGTCCAGCCAGGCGCTGAGCATCGCCTTGCTGGCGCTGTAGTCGGCCATGCCGGGCTGCGGCCGCTCCGCGACCACCCCGGTGACCGCGCCGACGGCCGACCCCGGCCCGAGGACGTCCAGCGCGCCGCGCAGGACCGCCATCGGCGCCAGGGCGTTGACGGTCGCCAGGTGCTCCGCGACGGCGTCCGGGGTCCGCGCGGCCTTCCCGAAGGCGGCACTGCCGACGGTCACCACCACCCCGTCCAGCCCGGACAGCCCCTCGGCCGCCCAGGCCCCGAGGGCGGCGCAGCCGTCCAGGTCGTACGCCTCGCAGCGCCGGGCCGGGCAGCCCCCGAACCGCTCCGCGGCCCGCGCCAGCCGCGCCTCGTCCCGGCCCGCCACGGCGAGCGAGGCGCCCCGCGCCGCGAGTGCCGCGGCGATCGCCCCGCCGATCACCCCCGTCGCGCCGACCACCAGGACCCGCGCACCCCGGACCTCCACGCCGTTCCTCCCGCCGTCCGGCCGGCACCCGCCGGCGTGCACCTCCCCGGCACCCGCCCCGCGACGGCGGGACGGCCTGCCGGAGCACTGCTCCCTCCTCTCATCATCGCCCTGCCGGCCCGCCCGCGGGCGCGGGCGCGCCGCGCCCGGCGCCGTCCGGGCGCGGGTCCCGGCGCACCCGGTCCCGGCGCGACAGGTCCGGGCGGAACGGGCCCGGATGAAACGGCCCGGGGGGAACGGCCCGGGCGAAACGCGCCCGGAGGTGCGGAGACAGGACGGCGCCGGGGGGAATTCGTTCGGCCGGGCTGGAAAGGCGTAGGCCATGGCAGCACCACTCGTGAACCCCCACGGCCACCTCATCGGCTCCCGCACCCGCGACGAGGTGGAGCGGGTCCTGGCCCGCGCGGACGCGGAGGCCGGGTCCGGCAGGCGGCGGCGCTTCCTGCAGGGCGTCTCGGCGGCGTGCGCCTGGGCGCTGGGCCGGACCCCGGCGGGGCCCGTGACCGGGGCCCCGGCCGGTCCGGACGGCCCCGGGGTGGGGGCGATGACGGCCGAGGTCGACGCCGCCGTGGTGCAACTGGAGGTGGCCGGGGCGGCGCTGCCGGGCGGCGCCCGGGACTTCGTCCAGGGCGCGCACGACGCCCTCGCCTGGCTGTGCGGCTACAGCGACGACCGGCCCTGAGGCCCTCGGGCCCGGAGTCCCCGGGGCCCGGGGACTCCGGTGCCCCGGGCTCCTGCGGCCCCGGGACTCCGCGGTCCCGGCCTACCGACCCCGGTGTTCCGGCCCGCCCCTCCGGCCGCGGCCTGCGCGTCCCGGTCCCGACGGCCTCCCCGCCTGCCGGGTCCCGTCCGGGTCGCGCACCGGCCCGGCCCCCCTCCCGAACCCCCCGACACCCCCGACCTCCCGAACCCCCCGACACCCCCGAACCCCCACACCCTTGAGACCCCTGGAGAACACCGTGGACACCGTGGACACCGCAGCGCTCGACCTCGTGGCCCAGCGCTACCGCGACGCCCGCGCGGCCTTCGACGCGGCCCTCGCCGACCTGCGCATCGAGGCCGCCCAGGCCCTGCGGGACGGGGTGCCGCCCGAGCAGGTGTCGGCCCGCACCGGCTGGGGCCTCGACGACCTGGCCACCCTGGTCCGCGAGGAGGGCCCCGCCGAGCCGGCCGGCCCCACCGGCGGCCGGTAGGCGCCGCGCGGTCCCGCGGGCCCTCCGGCCCGCGGGACCCCCGCCCCTCCCCGGATCCGCCCGGTCCGCGACCCCCGGGCACCCCGCGCCGTACGGTCCTTCCGCACCGTACGGCGCGCCTGTGCCCGGCGTGCTTCCGGCGCGTTATCTGAATGTAACTGGCATTACATCTGTTCATCTGTTGCTGTCATGTGTAACTTCTGGGCTGCACCGTTCGGCGGCCGTCCGGCTCTGCCGGGCCACAGTCCTAGAGAGGCACCACCGTGACGCACCAGCTCTTCTCCCGCCGGGCCGCGGCCGCTGCCGTGGTGGCAGCCGTGAGCGCGCTGACGCTCGCCGCCTGCGGCAGCGACGGCGGCAGCGGCAGCGCCCCCGCCAAGGCCGGCTCCGCCGCCGACGGCGTCACCGTCGCGGGCGCGAAGATCACCCGGGTCGCCGCGCTGCACGACGCGCTGCCGGACGCGATCAAGAAGGCGGGCAAGGTCCGCGTCGCCACCGACGTCCCCTACGCGCCCTTCGAGATGTTCAAGACCGAGGGCGGCCAGGAGATCACCGGCCTCGACTACGAGGTCGGCCAGGCGGTCGGCGCCAAGCTCGGCGTGGCCTTCGAGTTCACCCCGACCAAGTTCGACGGCATCGTGCCCGCCATCCAGGCCGGCAAGTTCGACGCCGCCATCTCCGCCATGACCGACAACAAGGACCGCCAGAAGGTCGTCGACTTCGTCGACTACTCGGTCTCCGGCTCCGGCATCATGGTCGCCAAGGGCAACCCGGAGAAGATCACCTCCCTCGACGACCTGTGCGGGAAGGCCGTGGCCGTCCAGGCCGCGACCCACCAGGAGGACCTCCTCAAGAAGCACCAGGACGCCTGCAGGAAGGCGGGGAAGCCCGAGGCGAAGCTCCAGACCTTCCCGAAGGACTCCGACGCCCAGCTCGCCCTGCGCAGCGGCAAGGTCGTCGCCGAGGTCGCCACCAAGCCCGCCGCCGGCTGGACCGCCAAGACCGCCGACAACGGCGCCACCTTCGAGGTCGTCGACGACCCGGCCGCGATCGGCGGCTACGACGCCACCCCCAACGGCATCGCCGTCTCCAAGAGCCTGCCGCAGCTGACCGACGCCGTGCAGAAGGCGCTCCAGCAGCTGGTCGACGAGGGCGTCCTCAAGCGCATCTGCGCCGAGTACGGCGTCGAGTCGATCGCCGTCACCAAGGCCACCAAGAACGCCGGGGAGAGCTGACATGGCCTCCGACACCCTGCCCGCCGCCGCCGCGGAGGAGCGGCGGCCGGCGGACCGGCTGGAGGCCGTGCCGGTCCGCCACTGGGGCCGCTGGGTCGCCGCCGTCCTGGCGATCCTCTCCGGCATCGGGCTCATCGGCTCGCTGGCGAAGAACCAGAACCTCCACTGGGACGTCATCGGGCACTACCTCTTCGCCCGGCTCGTCTTCGAGGGCCTCTTCACCACCCTCTGGCTCACCGTCGCCTCCATGGTCCTCGGCCTCGCCCTGGGCACCGTGGTCGCCGTCATGCGGCTGTCGCCCAACCCGGTGCTGTACGCGGTCTCCTCGCTCTTCGTGTGGGCCTTCCGCGGCACCCCGCTGCTCGTCCAGATCATCTTCTGGGGCTACTGCGGCGCGCTCTACAAGCACGTGATGATCGGCATCCCGTTCACCCACATCACGTTCTTCGAGACCGAGACGAACTCGCTGGTGAGCGGCAGCGTCGCCGCCCTGCTGGCGCTCGGGCTCAACGAGGCCGCCTACGCCTCGGAGATCGTGCGCGCCGGCATCCAGTCCGTCGACGAGGGCCAGGCCGAGGCGGCCCACTCCCTCGGCATGTCGCCCACGCTGACGATGCGCCGCATCGTGCTGCCGCAGGCCATGCGGGTCATCATCCCGCCGATGGGCAACGAGACCATCAACATGCTGAAGACCACCGCGCTGGTCTCGGTGATCGGCGCGAAGGACCTGATGTCCAACATCCAGGCCGTGTACGCGCAGAACTACCAGATCATCCCGATGCTCGTGGTCGCCAGCCTCTGGTACCTGCTGCTCGTCACCCTCCTCAGCATCCCGCAGAGCCGCCTGGAGCGCCGCTACGGGCGCGGCGCCTCGCGCAACGGCCACGTCTCGCCGCTGCAGCGGATGCTCGCCGGCACCGCGCTGCGCCTCCCCGTCCGCGGCTCCGGCCCGAACCACCAGAAGGGATGAGCCCGATGGGCACCCCCATGGTGCACGCCGAGGGCGTGCGCAAGAGCTTCGGCCGGCTGGAGGTCCTCCAGGGCATCGACCTCACGGTCGAGCGCGGCCAGGTCTGCTGCCTGCTCGGCCCGTCCGGCTCCGGCAAGTCCACCTTCCTGCGCTGCATCAACCACCTGGAGAAGCTCGACGGCGGACGGCTGTCCGTCGACGGCGCCCTGGTCGGCTACCGCGAGCACGGCGGACGCCTGCACGAGCTGCGGGAGAAGGAGGTCGCCGAGCGCCGCCGCGAGATCGGCATGGTCTTCCAGCGGTTCAACCTCTTCCCGCACATGACGGCGATCGAGAACGTCATGGAGGCGCCGGTCCGGGTGGCCGGCGTGTCCAAGGCCGAGGCCCGCGCCGACGCGCAGCGCCTGCTGGACCGGGTCGGGCTCGGCGACAAGGCAGCGAACTACCCCTCCCAGCTCTCCGGCGGCCAGCAGCAGCGCGTCGCCATCGCCCGCGCGCTGGCCATGAAGCCGAAGCTGATGCTCTTCGACGAGCCCACCTCGGCGCTCGACCCGGAGCTCGTCGGCGACGTCCTCGACGTCATGCGGCAGCTCGCCGCGGACGGCATGACGATGGTCGTGGTCACCCACGAGATCGGCTTCGCCCGCGAGGTCGGCGACACGGCCGTCTTCATGGACGGCGGCGTCGTGGTCGAGGCCGGCGACCCCCGGCAGGTGCTGGTCGACCCCCGGCAGGAGCGCACCAAGGCGTTCCTGTCCAAGGTGCTGTGACCGCCGCCTCGCGGCAGCACGCGGCGGTGGACGCCGCTGCGCTGCTGCCGCACGCCGAGGCCCGGCGCGAGCAGTACCTCGCCGAGCTGGCCGCCCTGGTGGCCGTCGACTCGGGTTCCTGGAGCCCCGCCGGCGTCAACCGGGTCGCGGACTGGTGCGCCGAGCGGCTGGGGGCTCTCGGCTTCGCCACCGAGCGCCTCCCCGTCGACACCGGTCCGGGCGGACGCCCCGTCGGCGACGTCCTGCTGGGACGCCGCCGCGGGCGCCTCGCCCCCGAGGACGGCGGGCAGCGCATCCTGCTCGTCGCCCACATGGACACGGTCTTCGAGGACGGCACCGCCGCCGCCCGCCCCTTCCGGACCGACGGCCCGCTGGCCCACGGCCCCGGCGTCAGCGACGACAAGGGCGGTCTGCTGGCCGGACTGACGGCGCTTCAGATCCTGCTCGACACCGGCTGGGAGGACTTCGCCGAGCTGGTCTTCCTCGCCACCTCCGACGAGGAGGTCGGCTCCCCGGCGTCCCGCCCGGTCACCGAGGCCGTCGCGGCCGGCGCCGACTACGCCCTCTGCCTGGAGTGCGCCCGGGAGAACGGCGACCTCGTCCTCGCCCGCAAGGGCGTCGCGGACTTCCGGATCACCGTCACCGGCCGCGCCGCCCACGCCGGGATCGAGCCGGAGCGCGGGGCGAACGCCGCCCTGGCCGCCGCCCACCTCGTGGTGGCGCTCCAGGCGCTCAACGGCCGCTGGCCCGGCGTCACCGTCAACGTGGGCGTGGTGCGGGCCGGCACCCGGACCAACATCGTCTGCCCGGAGGCGGAGCTCAACGTCGAGGTGCGCGCCACCACCACTGCGGGCCTGCGCGAGGCGCACGCCGCCCTGGAGGAGGCCGCCGCCGCCACCGGCGTCCCCGGCACCGCCGCCCGCGTCGAGCAGCTCGACCTGTGCCCGCCCATGGAGGAGAGCCCCGCCGTGCACGGCATGCTCGCCCTCGCCCGCGAGGCGGCCGCGCAGCTCGGCATCCCGCTGGGCGCGGCCGCCACCGGCGGGGTCGGCGACGCCAACATCACCTCCGGCGTCGGCGTCCCCACCCTGGACGGCCTCGGGCCGGTCGGCGGCGCCGACCACAGCCCCGAGGAGTGGCTGGACACCACCACCGTCGCGCCCCGGATCGCCCTGCTGGCGGCCCTGGTCGCCGCCCTCGGCGGCCGCCCGCCCGCCGCCGCGGGCTGACACCCTGCGTGGCACCGTCCGTCCGGCGGGACGGGCGGTGCCGCCGCGGCCGCGGCCCGTCCCCCCGACCCGGCGGGGCGGGCCGCGGCCGCCGCTCCCTCCCCGCCGCACCCCGTACCGCCCCTCCCGCACGGCCGCGCCGCAGCAGCCCGCAGCCGTGCCGCACCGCCCGCACCACCTGTCGCACCACCCGCACCACCTCCGCACGTCACCCCATCGCACGGGAGGTACCGCACCCATGAACAGAGCCACCACGAACCGCCGCCGGGCCCTCGCCCTGGCCGCGGCCGCCACCGTCGCCCTCGGCGCGGGCGCCGCGACCGCGTCCCCCGCCGCCGCGCACGGCCACCGCCCCGGCGGCACCCTCATCCTCGTCGGCGGCGGCCTCAAGGACGGCAACGCCGAGGTCTACAACGAGATCGTGGACCGCGCCGGCGGCGCCGGGAAGGCCCGCATCGGCGTCCTCACCGCCGCCTCCGTCCCCCAGAGCCAGGACCCGGACGCGAACGACCCGGACCGCTGCTCCAACTCCGTCTGCAACGGCCTGTACTACGCGGACCTGTTCAAGAAGTACGGCGCCGCCGACGCCCAGTGGATCCCGATCGACATCGAGCACGTCTCCGCCGCCGACTCCGACGAGGTCGTGCGCCAGGTCGAGTCCATGACCGGCTTCTTCTTCGGCGGCGGCGACCAGTACCGGTACGTCACCAGCCTGCTCCACGGCGACGCCCACACCGACTCCAAGGTGCTCGCCGCGATCCGCGCCAAGCTCGCCGCGGGCGCGGTCGTCGCCGGCTCCAGCGCGGGCGCCCAGATCGCCTCCGGCCCCGACATGGTCACCGGCGGCGACAGCTACCCGGCCCTGCGCGACGGCAGCAGCCCCGGCTACTTCGACGACGCCACCCGCCTCGGCTACCTGCCCGAGGGCGGCTTCGGCTTCCTGCGCTCCGGCCTGATCGACACCCACACCGGCACCAACGGCCGCGAGGGCCGCTCGATCCGCCTGGCCGCCGACACCGGCCAGGACCGCGTCTTCGCCATGGACGAGGACACCGCCATCGAGGTCACCGAGGCCGGCACGGCCCGCGAGCAGGTCCGGGTGCTCGGCACCCACGGCGTGGCCGTCCTCGACCTGCGCGCCGCCCGCACCGGGACCTTCCACGGCCGGTGGTCGATCGAGGGCGTCCGCTACAGCTACCTCACCGACGGCGACCGCTACGACCCGAAGCGCTGGCGCGCCTACCCGGCCGAGGGCAAGGAGCCGCTCACCCCGGCCTCCCACGACGCCGTGCCCGCCAACAACGACGTCTTCTACTCGATCGACAACCCCGACGGCACCCCCTACTCCTTCTCCGGCACCGCGCGGGCCCTGGCCGCCACCGACGCCCAGCGCACCGCCACCGCCCGCACCTTCGAGACCGGCCCCGCCTTCGAGGTGGACTTCACCAAGGGCCGCCACTACCACGCCTACTCCGAGGACGGCGCCACCGCGCGCACCCTCACCGGCCTGACGGTCGACCTCCACGCGGAGTAGCCCCGCCGGGGCACCGCGCAGCGCCGCAGCCGGCCGGGCATCAGCCCGGCCGGCTCGGCCGTTGCCGGGGAAGGACTAGTCTCGGCTGCGGCGCACCTCCGTGCGCCCGGCCGGCCCGATGAAAGGACCATGATCCGATGGCGTCCGCATCCGTCGCGGAGACGATCCGGCAGCGTCTGGGGGAGTGCAGTCCCGCCGAGCGCAAGGTCGGCCGTGTGCTGCTGGCGGGGTACCCGTCGGCCGGCTTCGAGACGGTCGCCCGGCTCGCCGAGCGCGCCGGCGTCAGCGCCCCCACCGTCATCCGCTTCGTCAACCGGCTGGGCTTCCGGGGCTTCCCCGACTTCCAGGCCGTGCTGCGGGCCGAGCTTGACGAGCGGAACGCCTCCCCGCTGTCGCTGTACGCGGCGGACGGGCGCAGCGCCGGGGGCGAGGAGGGCGAGGCGCCGGGGGAGGCGCTGCTGCGCCGCGGCAGCGGGATGTTCAGCGCCGAGGTCGAGCGCACCCTCGGCGAGCTGCCGCCGCACGACCTCAAGCGGGCGGTGGACCTCCTCGCCGACCGCAAGCGCCGCGTCACCCTCGCCGGCGGCCGCTTCACCCACCTGCTCGCCCGCTACCTGGGCCTGCACCTCATGCAGATGCGCGACGAGGTGCACTTCCTGCCCGACCGCGACGTGGAGCGCACGGCCGTCCTCGCCGCGCTGGGCCGCCGGGACGTGCTGGTGGTCTTCGACTACCGCCGCTACGAGGCCGCCTCCCTGGAGTGGGCCGGGCTCTGCGAGGAGCAGGGCGGCCGGGTGGTGCTCTTCACCGACACCTGGCTCTCCCCGGTGACCGCGCACGCCGAGGTGGTGCTGCCGAGCAGGGTCGGCGCCCCGTCCCCGTACGACAGCCTGGTGCCGACGCTGGCCGTGGTGGAGACCGTCGTCGCGGGCGTCCTCGCCGAGCTCGGGGACGACGCCCACCGCCACATGCAGCGCGGCGAGCAGACCGCGCGCCGTGCCGGGCTGCACTGACCCCCCTCCTCCGGCCGCCCGACGGCTGCGGCCCCGGCACCTGTCCAGGTGCCGGGGCCGCAGCCGTACGGGGCCGGGGGTCAGTCGACGGCCTGGTTCTTCTCCGCCTTCGGGATGGCGATGAAGGGCACGCCGTACTTGTCGAGGATCTTCTTGTAGCTGCCGTCGTCCATGAGCGCCTGCAGCGCCTGGACCATGGCGTCGCCCAGCTGCGGCAGGTCCTTGGAGACGGCGATGCCCATCGGCGACTTCCCCTGCGCGCCCAGCACCTCGGGCCCGGCGACGACGTCGAAGGTCTTCCCGCCGTCGGCGGTCTTCGCGGCCCAGGCGGCGGTCACCGAGTTGAGGACGTCGGCGACGACCTGGCCGCTGCGGAGCGCGAGCTGGGCGTCGGAGTCCTTGGGGAAGGTCTTGATGTCGATCGCCTTCTGCGAGCCCGCCGTGCAGTCCTTCGAGCGGTCCTGGAGCAGCTTCAGCTGGTTGGTGCCGGACTGCACGGCGACGGCCTTGCCGCACAGGTCCGCGGCGACGGCCAGGTGGGCGGGGTTGCCGTGGGCGACCAGCAGGCCGCTGTTGGAGTTGACGTAGTCGACGAAGTCGACGGCCTGCTCGCGCTCCTTCTTGTCCGTCATGCCCGCGAGCACGATGTCGAACTTCCCGGCCTGGACGGCGGGGAGCAGGCCGTCGAACTTGGCGGGGGAGAACTCCACCTTCACGCCGAGCTTGGCGCCGATCGCGTGCGCGATGTCGACGTCCAGGCCGACGATCTCCTGGCTGCCCTCGGTCTTGAACATCTCGTACGGCGGGTAGGGCACGTCGGTCGCCGCCCGGATGACGCCGGCCTTGCGCACGGCCTCGGGGAGGGCGGCGTTGAGGGCGGCGTCGGCGCTGACGTCCACTCCGTCGGTGACGGTGACCGGGGCCGCGGCGGCCTTCGAGGGGGAGGAGGCGGACTGCGCCGCGGGTGCCGCGTCGGCGCCCTTCCCTCCGTCGGAACCGCATCCGGTCAGGGCGAGGGCGCCGAGGCCGAGGGCGGCCGCCGCGGCGGCGGTTCTCCGTGCGGGCAGGCTGGACTTCATGGGTGTGACCTCTCCGGGCGAGGGGCGTGGGTGCGTGCGGGAGTGCATGCGGAAGGGCGTGCGGAAGTGCGTGCGGGAAGGGGCCGGCGGGCTGCGCCGAGGTGCCGATCCGGCTGCCCCAGAAATTACAGATGATGTGACAGGTGGCGGAAGTGTAATTGCAGTTACGTTCACGTAACGCGGTGGCCGCCGGGGCCGGAGCGCGTCGGCTCCGGTCCCGGCGGCCGGTCCCGCCCGTTCCGCCCCCGGGGGAGAGGGGGAGCGGGGGCGGGGGCTGCTCAGCTCTTGGCGACGCTGCAGCTGTAGGTGGCGCTCCCGGAGCCGCTGTAGGCCTCCAGGTCGAGGTAGTAGGTCGCGCTGCCCGAGGCCGTCCGCTGGTAGCTCAGCGACTCCGCGACGCCCTTGCCGTTGTTGACCGACCGGGTCAGGGTGCTGCCGTTGGCGTCCATGAAGTACAGGTCCGCGTCGTAGGCGGAGGGGATGGTGCAGTTCACGGTCATGGTCTGGCCGCTCGCCAGCGAGGTCTTGAAGTAGTCCCGGTCGGAGGTGGTGCCCATGCTGCCGGTGAGCGTGGCCGGGTAGGTCAGGGCGCTCGCGTCGTTCGCGGCGCTGCGGCTGTCGTTGGGCTCGGTCTCCGCGAGGGTGCTGCCGGTGCCGCCGCCCCCGCCGCCCGTGCCGCCGCCGGAGCAGTCGGTCACCGGGGTGCCGCTGTACAGGTTGGCGTCGGCGACGCCGTTGGTGACGCTGCGCAGGTAGTAGCCGCAGGTGGGCCGGTTGCCGAAGTCGAAGGTCTGGCCGGACGTCAGGTGCCAGATCTTGTAGTTGGAGAAGGTCAGCGGCCTGCCGGAGACGGCCTGCTCGGGCTGGTGGTCGCCCAGGACCACGTACGCGTCCGAGCCGCTGAGCGTGGCGAGCCCGTTCCTGTCGACGAAGAGCGAGCCGCCGCCCTGCTCGACGCCCACGCCCCAGGCCTTGCCGCCGCTGGTCAGGCCGTCCTTGATGGCACGCGCCACGAAGGCCATGGTGCGGCCCATCCGGTCGCGGGTGACGAAGTGCGAGTCGTTGATGGTGTCCTGGTAGTTCGGCCACCGGAACATGCCGGTGGTGAACGTGACGGTGCTGTCGTACGGGTTGGCCAGCGCGGTGGGGGAGTCGGTGCCGCCGTTGCAGGCGTCGTAGACGATGTCGCTGTTGATGTGGGTGCCGGCGCTGCCGCCGCCGGAGCCGCCGCCCTTGGCGACCACGGACTTCACGGAGGCCTGGAGCGCGGTGCCCTTCCAGGCCGCGTACCGGCACTGGTCGCCGCCGGCGAAGTACACGAACTCCGCGTTGCGGATGTCGGTGTTGACCTGGGAGTTGTTGCCGTCGCTCGCGGCCGTCAGCGTCCACGTCGTACAGGAGTTGACGCCGCTGAGGCCCATGACGGTGTCGCACTCGGGCGTGCTGCTGCCCGAGGTGGGGGCGGAGCCGGCGAGGACGACGACGTCGATGCTGCCGGTGCCGCCGCGGATGGCGTCGATCGCCTTCGTCATGGTGGCGGGGACGATCGCGCCGTCGCCGTTCATGGTGAACGCCGGGCCGTTCCAGGAGGCCCGGCTGACGTCGGAGGAGCTGCCGAGTCGGACGCGGGTCGCCGCGGCGTGGGCCGGGGCGGCCTCGACGGTGGCGGTGCCGACCGCCAGCAGGGCGGACAGCGCGACGGTGAGCGCCCGTCTCGCGGGCGGGCGGACGGCGGGGCGGAAGAGCGCGGGGGTGCGCACGGGTGCCTCCAGGGGCAGCGCGGAGCGGCCCGCCGGGGGGCGACGGGCCGTGGTGCATCGGGTGAAACGGAAGCTACAGATGTCTTCCGGTGAGCGGAAGATGTACGGCTGATTGCCCTCGGTCAACTCATGGCAAAGGCCAGATGAAATGCACTTATGCGTGTACGCACCTCAACTGGCGCACAGGATGCCGCCGTTGACACGTCCGTAACCGGAATTACACAGAGACGTGCTTCCATGCCCCTGTCGCGTCGTGCGCTCGACGAACCCCTGGAAGGGGACACACTGGGACCATGGCAACTGCACGCTGGAACGGCAAGGTCATCGCGGAGAGCGCGGACACCGTGCTCGTCGAGGGCAACCACTACTTCCCGCCGGAGTCGGTCGACGCCGACTGCCTCCGGCCCTCCGACACCACCACCCAGTGCCCGTGGAAGGGCACGGCGAACTACCACACCGTGCACGTCGACGGCCGGGACAACCCGGACGCCGCCTGGTACTACGCCGACCCCAAGCCGGAGGCCGCCCACATCGCCGGGCGGATCGCCTTCTGGCGCGGCGTCGAGGTCACCGACTGACGGCGGCGCCGCCCGTCCCGGCCGCGCCGGCCGGGACGGGCCCGCACGCACCGCGGCCCCTGCGGTCCGCCCGCCCCGTGCGGGGCGGCCGGACCGCAGGGGCCGGTCGGCCGGTCCGCCGGGTCAGCCGGCGTCGCCGCGCCGCGCCGCCTCCAGGGCGGCGCGCACGGACGCCGCGTCCGCGGGGCTGCCCGGGTCCTCGGTGAAGGGGAGCGAGGGGTCCACCAGGTACGGCAGGCCGTAGGCGGGCGTGCCGGGCTCGAAGCGCCACCCCTCGGCCAGCGGGCCCGCGTCCACCGTGTCGAAGCCCAGGACGTCCAGCAGGTCCGCGACCCGCTTCCGGGCGTCCGCGTCGTCGCCGGCGATCGGCAGTGCCGTGCGGTCCGCCGCGCCCGACGGGCGGGCCAGCGACCCGAGGTGCCGGAAGTAGATGTTGTTGAACGCCTTGACCACGTGCGAGCCGTCCAGGTGCCGCTGCACCAGCTCACTGGCGGTGGTGGAGCCGCTGTCGAGCTCCTCGATCCGCCCGTCGCGCTCCGGGTAGTAGTTGGTGGTGTCGATCACCGTCCGGCCCGCCAGCTCCTCGCGGGGCATCGCGCCGTAGGCCTTCAGGGGGACGGTCACCACCACCCAGTCGCCCGCGGCGGCGGCCTCCGCCGGGGTGGCCGCCCGGGCCCGCGGGCCGAGCTCCGCCACCAGGTCCGCGAGGGTCTCCGGGCCGCGCGAGTTGCTGAGCACCACGTCGAGGCCGGCGTCCACGGCCAGCCGGGCCAGGGTGCCGCCGATGTTGCCGCTGCCGATCAGTCCGAGAGTCGTCATGACGGGGCCAACGCCCCTCTGCGGGCCGCTGATTCCTGCCCGCCCCGGTTTCACCCGCCCGGCGGTGCCGCGCTCGCCGGGCGGCGGCGCCCCGCGCGGCTCACCGCCGGGGGGAGGACGCCCCCGCCGGGCCGGTCAGGGCGCCCGGCGGGGGCAGGCGCCGCACGTGTCCCCGCAGCGGCGCCCCAGGGGATTCGCCGCCGCGGCCGCCGCGGATTGCCCGCGGGGGCCGTCCTTCCGCGGCGGGCCCTGCGGGCCCCTCGGCCGGTCTCCCGGTCACCCGGCGTCCCGGTCTCCCGGTCTCCGGGCGTCCCGGCCTCCCGGTCTCCGGGCCTCCGGGCCTCCCGATCACCCGGCGTCCCGCTCCGCCGCGCCGCTGCGGCGCTCGCCCCGGCGGCGCAGCCACGCGGGGAGCGCGTACCAGCAGATGCCGAACCACACCGCCACGCCCGCCACGATCCACTCCGCCGCGGCCGAGCCGGTGGCCACGTGCAGCAGGAGCAGCAGGGCCGAGACCAGCGTGACGGCCAGCAGGGCCATGCCGAGCGCCGTCAGCCGCGCGGCCACGTCGACCACCTCGGACTTCAGCCGCAGGCCGCTCAGCATCCGGTGCAGTGCCACGGGGGCTATGAGGGCGCCGGTGGTCGCGGCGCCGAGCACCACGGTGACGACGTACACCGTGCGGTCCGCGCCGCCCAGTTCGGCGAAGCGCGGGGTGAACGCCACGCTCAGCAGGAAGCCGAGCAGGATCTGCACCCCGGTCTGGGCCACCCGCACCTCCTGGATGAGCTCGTTCCACCGCCGGTCGGCCCGCTCCTTGGGCGTCTCCTCGTCGTCGCCCGCCGCGGCGCGGGTGCCCCCGTCGGCGGCTCCCCCTGCAGGGGCGCCCCCGGCGTCGCGGTCCGCAGCAGCCGGGGCCCTCCCGGAGCCGTCGCGGTCCTCCGCGTCCTGACTCTCCGCCCTGGTGGGTGCGCTCATTTGACCTCTCCTTTGCACAGCGGTGTGCTCCGCCACTGCCCGCCCGGCGCCCGGTGCATGCCACCGCCGCGCACGTCCGGCCGCGGACCCGCGCGCCGCACCCGGCCCCGGGAGCGCGCGGGCCCCCGGCCGGGATCCGCTCCCGGCCGGGGGCCCGTCCGCACGCCGCGCGGGTCACGCCCTCCCCGCGGCCTCCGGGGACGGCGCGGGCGCCCCGCCCGGCCGCTGCGGGCGGCCGTGGTCCGGCAGGGTGCTGCGCAGCCGCAGCGCCGCCGCCAGGCCGAGGCCCAGCGCCGCCGCCGCGCTGTACGCGGCCCATGACGTCGCGTCGGACAGCGCCGTCCGCGCCCGGTCGGCCGCCGGCCGGGTTCCCGGGCTCCGCTCCAGCGCGGGGATGGCGCTGCCCGCGGTGTCGCGGACGAGCCGGGCGGTCGCGTGCGCCTGCGGGGCCGGTGTGCCCGAGGAGGTCAGGGAGTCCGACAGCCCGCTCTCCAGGGAGGTGAAGAGCACGGTGCCGAGGACGGCGATGCCGAGCGCCGAGCCGATCTGGCGGGCGGTGCTCTGGATGCCCGACCCCTGGCCCGACTGCTCCACCGGCACGTCGGAGAGCGTGATGCCGGTGATCTGCGCCGTGGCCCAGCCCACGCCCGCCCCGTACAGGAAGAGGAACGGCGCCACCGCCCAGCCGCTGGTGTCCGGCCCGGCGACCACGCCGACCCCGGCCACGCCCACCAGTTCCAGGGCGATGCCCGCGATCACCACGTTGACCGTGCCGACACGCTGCCCCAGCACCGCGCCCAGACCGCTCGCCACGAAGCTGCCGATCGCCAGCGGCAGCAGGGCGACGCCCGCCTGGAGCGCGGAGTACCCGAGGACGTTCTGCAGCCACAGCGGCAGCGAGAAGAGCAGGCCGAACTCGCCCAGGCTCACCACGCCCGCCACCACGTTGCCGTTGCGGAACGTAGGGATGCGGAAGAGGCGCAGGTCGAGCATGGCGGGCCGCCCCGCCCGGTTGCGGCGGACCTCCACCGCGGCGAAGGCGGCGAGCGCGACCGCCCCCGCGGCGAAGGCGGCGGGCACCGGCGACAGGCCCCCCGTCAGCTCCAGGCCCAGCGCGTGGAACGGCTGCTCCAGCCGCCACCAGCCGTAGGTGCGCCCCTCGATGAGTCCGAAGACGATGCCGGTGAAGCCGACCACCGACAGCAGGGCGCCGGGCAGGTCGACGCCGCCGTCCCCGCTGCGGTCCCGGCTCTCCGGCAGGAAGGCCAGGGCGCCGCCGAGCACCAGCAGGCCGAAGGGGATGTTGATGCCGAACGCCCAGCGCCAGGAGAAGTCGGCCGTCAGCCAGCCGCCGAGCAGCGGGCCGAGCGCGGCGGTGCCGCCGATCGTGGAGCCCCAGATCGCGAAGGCCTTGCCGCGGTCGCCCCCGCGGAAGGTGGCGTTGATCAGGGAGAGGGAGGTCGGCAGGATCATCGCGCCGCCGACGCCCTGCAGCAGGCGGCTGCCGATCAGCGCCGGACCCGAGCCCGCCGTGGCGGCGAGGACGCTGGCGGCCATGAAGACCAGCACGCCGGTGAGGAAGACCCGCCGGCGCCCCAGCCGGTCCGCCGTCCGGCCCGCCAGGAGCAGCAGCGCCGCGAAGACGAGGGTGTAGGACTCCTGGACCCACTGGGCGTCGCTGGAGGTGATGCCCAGGTCGTCGATGATGCTGGGCACGGCGACGTTGACGATGGTCGAGTCGACGATGATCAGGGAGACGCCGAGGCTGATCGCCACCAGGCCCCACCACCGGTGGCGGTCGGGTCCGGCGGCGGGCCGGGCGGGCGGTGTCCCTTCGGACAGGCTGCTCACGATGGCTCCTTCGCGGCCCGTGCGCGACAATCGGCCTCGGACCGACAGGATGGTTCGGAAAGCTGGTAGCTAGATTTTCTAGCGAAATGCGGAAGGAGTCAACGCGATGGCGGGCGAGCACACCCCTGCGCCCGGGGAGCCCCGGGCCGCCGTGCCGGTCAGCGGCAGCGAGGTGGCCTGGGCGCTGCGCGAACTCCTGCGGGCCAACCGCGAGGCCGAGCACGCCCTCGCCCGCCGCCTGGGCATGGGGGCCACCGACCTCGGCGCCCTGGAGCACCTGATCGAGGGGGAGCGCCTGGCCGAGGGCGGCGGCCTCGGGCCCGTCGAGCTCGGCGACCGGCTCGGCATCCGCTCCGCCTCCGCGACGGCGCTGGTCGACCGGCTCCAGGCCGCCGGCCACGTCACGCGCGCGCCGCACCCCACCGACCGCCGCCGCCAGGTCGTCCACACCACCGCCCACGCCCGGCAGGAGCTCGCCGGGGCCCTCCAGCCGCTGATCGACGCGGTGGACGGCGTGGTCGCCGCCCTCGGCCCGGACGAGCGCGACGCGGTCGCCCGCTTCCTCTCCGGGGCCGCCGCCGCGGTGCGCGCCGCCTCCGCGGCGGAGGCCGGGGCGGACCCCGCGGCCGGCGCCGCGCCGCCCGGCGGCCCCGGCGCGGCGGGCTGAGCCCGGCCGCGCCGGCCGCCCGGCCGTGGGTCCTGCCCGCCCGCCCGGCCCTGGGTCCTGCCGGCGCCGGGCCCCGCCGTGGCGCACCCCGCCCATGGCACACCCCGCCCGTGGCGCGCCGTGCCCCCGGTCGGGCCCGACCCCCCTCCGGACGCGGGAGGATGGCCCCGAGCGACCGCGGGCCGCAGCCCCGCCGCGGCCCCGCCGCGCGCTCCCGTACCGGAGGACGACCCCATGACGACCGCCCCGCTCCGCACCGACGACGCCTACCTGGACTTCTGGCGCGAGCGACACCTCTGCACCCTCTGCACCCCCCGGCCGGACGGCACGCCCCACCTCGTCCCCGTCGGCGTGACCTACGACGCCGACGCCGGCCTGGCCCGGGTCATCACCGGCAGGGGCAGCCGCAAGGCCCGCAACGTCCTGGCCGCCGGCCCCGGCGGCGCACGCGTCGCCGTCTGCCAGGTCGACGGCGCCCGCTGGGCCACCCTGGAGGGCATGGCCGTCGTCCGCGACGAGCCGGAGGCCGTCGCCGACGCCGTGCGCCGCTACACCGAGCGGTACCGCGTGCCGCGCGCCAACCCCGAGCGGGTCGTCCTGGAGATCCGCGTCACCCGCACCATGGGCCGCGTCTGACGGACCTCCCGGCGGCCCGGCGGCCCTGTGACCCTGCGGCCCGGCGGCCCCGCCGCCCGGCCGCGGCGGTCCCGGACCCCCGCCACCGGCTCCGCCCGGCGGCCGCCCGTCACCCCGATGCGCCCGACCGGTCGCGCCCCGCCCGCCGCCGGGCTCTGCTGGAGGGAGGCGCCGCGCGGAGCCGGCGGACGGGACGAGCACGCGGGAGCGGATGGATGGACACGCCGGGCGGGGTGGTCGTCGGCATCGACGGCTCGGACCTCTCGTGGGCCGCGTTCGACTGGGCGTACCGGGAGGCGTCCCGCCGCCGCACCGGGCTGCACGCCGTCCACGTGACGGGCGTCGGGCACCCCCTGCGCCGCTGGTTCGGCGCCGCCGGGGACGCGAGGGCGGAGGACGACGCGGTGCTCGCCGACGTGGACCGGCACCTGCCCGTCCCGCCCGACCCGGCCGTCGCCGTGGAGCGCTCCGCCGTACCCGCCGAGTCCGCCCTGGCCGGTCCCGCGTCCGACCTGGTCGGGGCGGCGCGGACGGCCGGGCTGCTCGTCCTCGGCGCCGCCGGCACCAGCGGCCTGCGCGAGCAGCTCCTGGGCGCCACCGCCCTGCGCTGCGCGGTCTCCGCCGCGTGCCCCACCGTCCTCGTCCGGGACCGGCCGCACCACGTCCGCGAGGTCCTGGTCGGGATCGACGACTCGGCGGCCGGGCGCGCCGCCCTGCTCTGGGCGTTCCGCGAGGCGGACCTGCACCGCGCCCGGCTCCGCGTCGTGCACGTCGTCTGGCCCTGGCAGTGGCCCGGCCACTCCGAGGACGAGACCGCCGCCGCCGCGCGGCGGATGATGCGCTTCACCGTGGAGCAGCTGCCCCCCACCCCCAGCGGACGCGGGCTGACGGCCGTGGTCGAGGTGGTGCGCCGGTCGGACCCGGTCCGGACCCTGGTGGAGCGGGCCGCCCACGCCGACCTGCTGGTCTGCGGGTCCGTGGGGCGGGCCTCCGGCGAGGTGTCGTCCTCGATCGTCCGCTCGGCCGCCGGCCTCGGCTCGGTCGCGGGGCACGCGGTGCACCGCGCCTCCTCGCACGTGGTGGTCGTGCCCGCCGCCCCGGAGCCGGCGTACCCGTGGGACCGCGAGGAGCGCCTCGACGAGGAGCGCGACTGGGACAGCAGCACCGGCGGCCCGCAGTGGGACGACACCACCCACCTCGTCCTGCCCTGAGAGCCGCCCGCGGAGGTCCCGCGGACGCCCCGGGGGCTCCTGACCCGGGTGCCCGCCCCGCCGTTCCGGGGCGCCTCAGCCGGCCGTCCGGCCGTCGTGGCGCAGCGCGACCGACCAGAGGTGCGTGGTCCGCCGGGTGCGGTCCTCCCGGGCGCGCTCGTCGATCCGGACGCCGATCCGGTCCCCGTCGAGGGCCCGCCGGCCGTCGAACCGCCACGCCTCCCCCGCCGGGTGGGGCAGCAGCCGGGCGAGCGCCGCGTCGTGCAGCGTCCCGTCGACGGCCCGCAGCACCCCCGCGTCCAGCACGACCAGCGTCCCGTCCGGCAGGACCACCGGAGCGGGCACCTGGCTGCCGGCCAGGACGGGACCCTCCTCCACCGTCCCGCCGGGCAGCAGCCGCACCACCCGGCAGGGGCGGTCCGGCGGGGACGTCCGCTCCACCACCCGCACGTCGCCGCCAGGGCCCGCCACGTAGTGGCCGAAGCTGCGCCAGGCGTCCTCCAGGGCGCCGTCCGGGCCGTGCCGCCAGGTGTCGAACACGTCGTACCCGGCCAGTCCGAGCAGGAACCGCCCGCCGTCCAGGGCCGCGCCGTGCTCGCCGCGCAGCTCCGCGACGACCGCCCCGGTGCCGAGGTCCAGCAGCAGCGCGGGGCCGAGGTGGCCCCAGGGGTGGTAGTCGGGGGAGTCCGTCGCGACGAGCAGCCGCCCGCCGGAGGCGTACGCCTCCCGGGGCGGTCCGGCGCAGGCGTGCGACCAGCGGGTCCGTCCGTCCGGGCCCGTGCAGAGCACCTCCCGGCCGTCCGCGGCGACGGTGAGGCCGTCCGCCGTGCGGACCAGGGTGCGGGGCCCGTCGGCGGGGCCGTCGTCCCACGGCGCCCCGCCCCTGGCGGTGCGCCGCTCCACCACGGTGGCGCGCCAGCCGTCCACGGGGTGCCGTCCCCGGCGCCGTCCGCGCCCCCGTCTTCCCGGCAGCAGCATGGCCGACAGGCTACCGCGACCGTGTCCGGCCCTGACTGTGTCCGGCCCTGACCGTGTCCGGCCCTGACCGGGACCGGCCCGGGCGGGGACCGCCCCGGTCAGGCCGTCCGGCGCACGGCGAGGAGAGCCACGTCGTCGTCGAGCGTGCCGTCGGTGTGGGCGGTGAGCTCGCCGTGGATGCGGTCGACGAGGTGGTCGGGCGACCAGGTGTGGCGCCAGGAGGCGACGCGCTCCGCGAGCGGGTAGAAGGAGCCGCGCGCGTCCCGCGCCTCGACCACGCCGTCGGTGTACAGGAGCAGCACGTCCCCCTTGCGGAAGGGGAAGACGTCGACGGCGCCCGTGTCCGGCAGCAGGGAGCCGAGGCCGAGCGGCGGGTCGGGCCGCCGGGCGTCGAGGCTGACGGCGGTGCCGTGCCGGAGCAGCAGGGGCGGCGGGTGCCCGCAGGTCAGCAGGTGCACCTCCGGGGCGTCGTCGGGGATGTCGACCAGGACCGCCGTGGCGAAGGCCTCGCCCGCCTCCCCCGTGTGCGGGGAGGTGTTCCAGCTGACGGCGCCGTCCAGGTGGGCCGCCAGCGCGGGCAGGTCCGGGTTGCGGTGGGCGGCCGCGCGGAAGGCGCCCAGGACGAGCGCCGCATGGTCCACGGCCTCCATGCCCTTGCCGCGGACGTCCCCGATCAGCAGTCTCGTCCCGCCCGGGGTGCGGACCGCCGCGTAGAAGTCGCCGCCGATCCGCGCGTGGTCCTCGGCGGCCAGGTAGACGGAGGCGACCTGCAGCGGGCCGATCCGGCGCGGCAGCGGCCTGAGGAGCACCTGCTGCGCCGCCTCGGAGACCGACCGCACCTGTGCCAGCTCCGCGTCGCGGCGCTCCTGCAGGCGGCTGAAGAACACGACGAAGGCCGACACCAGGACCAGGGCCGCGATCTGGGTCTCGTGGTTCGAGGTGGTGATGCTGTTGCGGACGACGGCGATCACGACCTGGGCGCCGACGGCGAGCGCCGCGACGGCCGCGGTCAGCCGGGGCCCGGCGAACGACGAGGTCAGGGCCGGGGCGACCACCAGCAGCGGTCCCAGGTGGATGTGGTCCGGCGAGAGGATGTCGGCGACGGTGATCAGCACGACCAGGACGACGGGCACCGCGACCAGGGCCGCGGGCGGCCGCTGCTCCGCCCCGCTCGCACGCCGCCGCCGGTACCGCATACCCATCATGGGTACACCTCCGCGGCGGCCCGTGCATCCGCTGCCGTCCGGCCGGCGGGCGGCCCGCCGCCCGCGCACCGGCGCGCCCGGGACGGCCCGGGGCGGCCGGGAGCGGCCGGGACCGCGCACGTGCCCCGGCCGGCCCCGGCCGTCCGCGTCCGCCGGTTCAGCAGAAGCGCTGCCCGCCCTGCTGCCCGGCGCCCTGCGCGGTGGCGTCCTGGGCGGTCGTCCGCAGCGAGCAGGGGTCGACGCCGGCGGCCCGCAGCGCGTCCCGGGCGGCCCCGGTCTGCCCTGCGGTCAGCGAGGGGGTGCGGGAGAGGACGAACCCGCTGCGCCGTGCGGAGTCGGTGACCACCGCCCACCGGTAGTCCCGGTCGAGCCCGACCACGATGTAGTTCGCGGTGGAGGTGTGGGTCCACGTGCCGCCGAGCCTGACGAAGGAGACGTTGAGCCGCGCGCCCGTGGCGTCGAGCGGCTTCGCGTCCCCCTTGACGGTGCTGGTGAGGCCGAAGAGGGAGGTGCAGGAGTTCCGCACCGCCACCGTGCCCCGGTCCGTGGCGCCGTAGTCGGCGGCGCTGTTGCGCAGGCACTGGACCTCGTACAGGGCCGGGACGGCCGCCACCTGGTACCAGTGGCCGAGGTAGCGCTGCACGTCGAGCGACGCGACCGGCTTCGGCTCCGCGGCGGGCGCGGCCGCGGCGGGCCCGGCCCCGGTGAGTCCCCCGGCGACCGCGGCCAGGGCCGCGACCGCACCGGCGGCGCTCCTGCGGACGGTCCTCGTGGCCTTCGACATGTCCACCTGCCTCCCGCCCCCGCCCGTCGCGGGGGCCTCGCTTCCGGCACGGCCGCCTCGCTGCGGCCGCGCGGTCCTGCACCCGTGCTTCGGGGCCGGCGGGGGAGGAGCGGGGGTCAGACGGCGGCGGGCCGGCCGGCCTCGGCGGAGAGGCGGGTCAGCACGGCGGCGAGCTGGTCGGCGACCTCGGCGTCGTCCAGCGGGTGGGTCTCGGCGAAGCGCACGACGGAGCCGGGGACGGACAGCTTCACGTCCTCCAGGACCTCCGCGCCGGCGATGCCCAGGGCCTTGCGGGCCTCGTCCTGCGCCCACACGCCGCCGAACTGGCCGTAGGCGGTGCCGACGACGGCGGCGGGCTTGCCCATGAAGCCGCCGGCGCCGCGCGGGCGGGACAGCCAGTCGATCGCGTTCTTCAGCACGGCGGGGATGGTGCCGTTGTACTCGGGCGAGAAGAGCAGGAAGGCGTCGGCCCGGCCGGCGGCCTCGCGCAGACGGACGGCCGCCTCCGCCAGGGAGCCCTCGACGTCGAGGTCCTCGTTGTAGAACGGCACGTCGGCGAGGCCCTCGTAGAGCTCGACCTCGGTGCCCTCGGGGGCGAGCTTGACGGCCGCCTCGGCGAGCTGGCGGTTGTGGGAGCCGGCGCGGAGGCTGCCGACGAGCGCGAGGATGCGGACGGACATGGGTACTCCCGAAAGTACGGACGGCGGTGGCGGTCAGGGCCGGTGACCAGTCAAACGGACCGTGGTCCGGATGCATTCCCAGGTGTAGCACAGCAAACGGACCGCGGTCCACTTCCTCCCCGCCCGGCGTTACCCTGGCCGCATGGCCGCACCCCGCCCGCCCGCCCGCCGCACCGCCGCACTGCACCCGCCGGTCCCCGGATCCGCCCGCCCAGACCCCGACCGTCCGGACCCCGACCGCCCGGGCCCCGCCCGCCCGCACGCCTGCTCCCCGGACACCCGCCCCCCGGGGACCGGTGCGCCGGACGGTGGCTCCCCGGGCGCCGCCCCCGCCCGCCTCCCGGTCCCGCCGCCCCTCCCGGACCCCCCGGCCGGCCGGACGCCCCTGCGCCTGGCCGACGAGGCCCCGGCCGAGGCCTCGCCGTGCCGGGCGGACGCCGTGCGCAACCGCCTCCGGCTCCTGGAGGCAGCCGCGCGGCTGGTCGCCGAGCACGGGCCCGAGCACGTCACCATGGAGGCCGTCGCCGCGGCGGCCGGCGTCGGCAAGGGCACCGTCTTCCGGCGGTTCGGTGACCGTGCGGGCCTCATGCTTGCCCTTTTGGACCACGCCGAGCGCGCCTACCAGCAGTCCTTCCTCGCCGGGCCCCCGCCGCTCGGGCCCGGCGCGCCCCCCGTGCAGCGCCTGGAGGCGTTCGGGACGGCCACCCTGCGCCACCTCGTCGTGCACGCGGGCCTCCTCCTCGCCGCCGAGCACGACCCGGACCGCCGCTTCGCCGCGCCGCGCCGCGTCCGCCTCGTCCATGTCTCCGCGCTGCTGCGGGAGGCCGGGGCGGGCGGCGACCAGGAGCTGCTCGCGGAGGCCCTGCTGGCCTTCCTCGACACCGCCCTCGTCGACCACCTCCGCCGGCGCGGCGGGATGACGTTCGAGCGGTTGGACGCCGGCTGGCGGGACCTCGTGGCCCGCGTCGTCCGCGCCGCCTGACACCCAGGGGCGCCCAGGTGTCCCCCCGGGGGGCGCGGAGGGGCCGCCCCAGGACGCGCCGGGCCCCCCGGGACGGGTCCGTCCCGGGGGGCCCGGCCCCGCCGCCGGAGCCGTCCGGGACCGGGCCCCTCCCGGAGTCCCCGCCCCGGACGGCCCGGTCCCGCACGGCTCAGTCCACCGCGGTGAGCCGCACCACCGCGCTCGCCCAGTCGCCGGCGAGCCGCAGCGGCAGGCCGTGCGCGAGCAGCACCGCGCCGTGGTGGACCTCGCCCGTCGCCTCGTCGCGGTACCGCCGCTGCGGGTCCAGGCCGGCCGGCCGCAGCGGGGCGGGCGCGGCCCCGTCGTACACGGACGGGAGCCGCCAGGCGACGACCACGACCCGGTCGCCGAGTGTGTACTGCACGGCGTCCCGCAGCCGGTGCAGCTCGCCCTGCTGGACCACCGGCCGGATCTCCTTGTACTCCTCGACCAGCCGCGCCGCCTCCGCCAGCTCCTCCGGCGACCAGTGCAGCAGGTCGCCGCCGATGCCGAGCGCCCCCGCCATCGCGACCCGGAACCGGAAGGCCAGCGGCAGCCGGCGCCCGGTCAGCGGGTTGGGGCTGTCGGTGACCCAGGCCGTCATGGTGCGGGCCGGGTAGAGCTGGCTGTAGCCGTGCTGGATCGAGAGGCGGTCGTGGGCGTCGGTGTTGTCGGAGGTCCACACCTGGTCGGTGCGGGCGAGGACGCCCAGGTCGACGCGGCCGCCGCCGCCCGCGCACGCCTCGATCCGCAGGCCGGGGTGGGCGGCGCGCAGCCTGTCCATGACGCGGTGGACGCCGTGGACGTGGTCGTGCCACAGACGGTCGGGGTCGGCGGCGCCGGGCCAGCCGGCCTCGGTGAACGCCCGGTTCATGTCCCACTTGAGGTAGTCGATCCGGTGCTCGGCGACGAGGGCGTCGAGCCACCCGAGGGCCCACTCCGCGACGTCCGGGCGGGCGAAGTTCAGCACGAGCTGGTTGCGCAGCTCGGTGCGGTCGCGGTGGGCGGTGTGCAGCACCCAGTCGGGGTGCGCCCGGTACAGGTCGCTGTCGGGGTTGACCATCTCGGGCTCCACCCAGAGGCCGAACCGCATGCCCAGGCGGCGGACCTCCGCCACCAGCGGCCCCAGGCCGTCGGGGAACCGGTCGGGGGCGGGCGTCCAGTCGCCGAGCCCGGCCGCGTCGCTGCGCCGCGCCCCGAACCAGCCGTCGTCCACGGTGAACAGCTCGACGCCCAGGGCGGCGGCCCTCGCCGCCAGCTCCCGCTGCTTCTCCTCCGTGACGTCGAACTGCACGGCCTCCCAGGAGTTGTAGACCACCGGCCGCAGCTCGTCGGGCCGCGGCAGGACGTGGCCGGCGGTGTACCGGTGCCAGGCGCGGCTGGCGGCGCCGAAGCCGCCGTCGGTGTACAGCCCCGCGAAGACCGGCGTCTCCCACGTCCCGCCCGCCCGCAGCACGACGGCCGGCCCCTCGTGGCCGGCGCCGCCGGTCACCGCCACGTCCCCGGTGTGGCTGCGCGAGGCCGTGATGCGCCAGCTGCCGCTCCAGGCGAGGGCGGCGCCCCACACCTCGCCGTGCTCCTCGCCCGCGTCCCCGCCGTCGACCATGAGCCACGGGTTGGCCTGGTGGCTCGTGATGCCGCGGCGGCTGGTGAGGGTCGTCTCGGCGGCGGGCAGCGGCGTGCGGTGCAGCCGGAACTCGCCGGACCAGCCGCCGGTGACGTGGCTGAGCCGGTAGTCGTCCAGGACGGGCAGCGTCCAGCAGGCGGAGTCCAGGCGCAGGACCTCCACGGGGGTGTCCTGCGCCGTGCCGGCCTCGGCGGTGTGCCGCAGCGACGCCCACCGTTCGACCACGTCGCTGTCCGGGTGGACCCGGTAGTGCAGCTCCAGCTCCAGGGGGTGGTGGTCGTCGTGGAAGGAGAGGGCGAGGGCGCCCCCGTCGATGCGGTGCCCGGTGTGCCGCCACTGCAGGCCCCGGCCCCGGTCGGCGTACCTGACCTGCAGCGCGGGCACGCCGAAGCGGGCGCCCCCCTCGCTCGGGTACTCCTCGCGGACGGCGCCGTCGAAGCTGCTGGCCGGGCCCTCGCGCAGCGGGACGGCCGCGGCCTGCGCGGGGGTGAGGGGCCGCCCCCAGTGGACGTGGCGCAGCAGCCCGGCGTCGTCCAGGCGGAGCGCGTAGGAGCTGTTCGCCGTGCGCAGCAGCCAGGTGCGGGTGGCGGGGTCGAAGGTCACCGCGTCCATGGGTCTCCCGTCCGAGGGTCGGTCCGAGGGTCGGTCCGAGGGTTAGTAACGTGAATCAACAATTTCCAACATCGACGCTCGCGGGACTTCGCCTCGCGCGGCACCGCGGGGACCCTCCGTGGCGGGGGTGTGCCCGTCCGTGCATGTGGGAAAGGAGGTCTCAGGGCGACTCCGTCCGATCCGGCACGTACGGAACGTGAGCCTACCGCCGCGCAGCGAGTCCGCCAACGGCTCCTCCGGGGCTCCGAACCTCACAGCTTGGCAACATCCGATGTTCATTTGAGTTCTCATCTTCGCGAAGATGTTGACTTTGGCGAAACGTAGGTCGAAGGTGTTCGCATCCCGGCCTGCAGGGACGAAGCAGGCCGCAACGACTCGAGGAGTCGCTCATGTCCATGCGCCACCGCCCCTCCCGGAGACGTGCTCTCGCCGCCGCTCTGGTCTGCCTCCCGCTCGTCGCCTCCGCTGCCGCGTGCAGCAGCGGCGGTGACGGCGGCGGCGGCGCCAAGGCCGCGGCGTGCACCAAGAGCAACGGCAAGGTCGACCTGACCTTCTGGTCCTGGGTGCCCGGCATGGACAAGGCCGTCGCCGAGTGGAACCGCCAGAACCCCGACATCCACGTGACGGTGAAGACCACTCCTGCGGGCAACGCCGGCACCTACCAGAACATGTCCAACGCCCTGAAGGCCGGCAAGGCGCCCGACCTCGGGCAGATGGAGTACGACTCCCTCGCCAGCTTCCGCCTGAAGGACGGCCTGGCCGACATCTCCTCCTGCGACCCGGTCAAGCAGGCCTCCGGCGACTTCGTCGACTGGACGTGGTCCCAGGTCACCTTCGGCGCGAACGGCAAGGACGGCGTCTGGGCCATCCCCGAGGACACCGGTCCGATGGCGCTCTTCTACCGCAAGGACCTCTTCGACAAGTACAAGATCCCGGTGCCGAAGACCTGGGACGAGTACTACCAGGACGCCAAGGCCCTGAAGAAGGCCGACCCCAAGGCCTCCATCACCCACTTCTCGCAGACCGACCCCAACTGGTTCACCGGTCTGCTGTGGCAGGGCGGCACCAGCATGTTCTCCCAGGACGGCGACAAGTGGAAGGTCGACGTCGACAGCCCGGCCAACCGCAAGGTCGCCGACTACTGGCAGAAGATGATCGACGAGAAGCTCGTCGCCACCGACCTCCAGGGCTTCTCCCCCGCGCTGTACAAGGCGTGGAACGACGGCGAGGTCGCCACCTGGATCAGCGCCGCCTGGGGCTACAGCACCATCCGTGACAACGCCAAGGCCACCGCCGGCAAGTGGGCCGTCGCCCCCATGCCGCAGTGGAACGCGGGCGAGCAGAAGGCCGGCAACTGGGGCGGCTCCAGCACCGCCGTCCTCGCCGGCAGCAAGCACCCCTACGAGGCGTCGAAGTTCGCCGTCTGGCTGAACTCCGACCCGAAGGCGCTGGAGATCCTCAACCGCGAGGGCGGCCTCTACCCGGCCGCCACCAAGGGCCTGAGCCTCTCCGCCCTCCAGCAGCCGGTGGACTTCTACGGCGGGCAGAAGATCTTCGACGTCTTCGCCCAGGCGTCCAAGGGCGTCGACACCAAGTGGGCCTGGGGCCCGACCATGACCGACACCTACCGCTTCATGAGCGACGGCATCGCCGGCTCCCTGGGCGGCGGTGGCAAGCTGTCCGACGTCCTGCGCGACACCGACGCCAAGACGGTGGACTCGCTCAAGAAGCAGTCCCTGCAGGTCGCCGAGTAGCAGTGCGAGGCGGCTGCGCGGCCCCGGCCGCGCAGCCGCCCGTCCCCAAGGAGTCCCCGCATGACCGCAGTCCCCACCCGGACCGCCGCGGCACCGGCCGCGACCTCCCGGACCTCCCCCGCCAGGCCCAGACGGCAGCGGGGCCACTGGCTGTTCCTGCTGCCCTTCCTCGTGCCCTTCACCCTCTTCACGGTGGTGCCGGTCGGGTACGCCGCCTACCAGAGCCTCTTCCGCACCCAGCGGGTCGGCGGCACCTTCGGGCACACCACGAGCGTCTTCGCCGGCCTGCACCAGTACCGCGAGGTCCTGTCCGACCCCGACTTCACGCGCAGCGTCGGCCGCGTGCTGCTGTTCGGGATCGTCCAGATCCCCGTGATGCTGCTGTTCGCCCTGGTCCTCGCGCTGCTGCTCGACTCGACCGTGGCGCGCCTGAAGCGGTTCTTCCGCGTCGCCTACTTCGTGCCCTATGGCATCCCCGGCGTCATCGCCGCCCTCATGTGGGGCTTCCTGTACGACCCGCGGCTCTCCCCGGTCGTGGACGTGCTCCACAAGGTCGGCGCCCACCCGGACTTCCTCGGCTCCGGCAGCATCCTGTGGTCCATGGCGAACGTCGTCACCTGGACGTACACCGGCTACAACATGCTGATCATCTACGCCGCCCTGCAGGCCATCCCCGCCGACATCTACGAGGCGGCCCGCATGGACGGCGCGACCGGCGCCGCCATCGCCTGGCGGATCAAGGTGCCCATCGTGCGCCCGGCGCTCGTGCTCACCGGCGTCTTCTCCATCATCGGCACCCTGCAGCTCTTCACCGAGCCGCAGGTCTTCCGCTCCATCTCCACCAGCGTCACCAGCACCTACACGCCGAACCTGGCCGCGTACTCGCTGGCCGCCGGGGACGACTACAGCGAGGCCGCCGCCATGTCGGTGACCCTGGCCCTCGCCACCTTCATCCTCTCCTTCGGCTTCCTCAAGCTCAGCAGTCGAAAGGCCCAGGCATGAGCATCCTCACCGACACGGCCGGCGCCCACCCCGCGCGCCCGGCCGCCGACGGGCGGGCGCGCGGGCCCCGGGACAACCGCGCCGCGGTCGTCATGGCCACGGTCTTCCTCGTGCTCGCCGCCGTCTACATGCTGCTGCCGGTCTTCTGGCTGCTCGTCTCCGCGACCAAGAGCCAGGGCGACCTCGTCGACAGCTTCGGCTTCTGGTTCTCCGGCTTCCACCTGGGCGAGAACCTCAAGGCCCTCTTCACCCGCGAGGACGGCGTCTACCTGCACTGGCTGCTCAACAGCCTGCTCTACGCGGGCCTCGGCGCCGCCGTCGGCACCCTGCTCTCCTCCATGGCCGGCTACGCCCTCGCCAAGTACACCTTCCGCGGCCGCGAGCTGGTCTTCTCCGTCATCCTCGGCGGCGTGCTGCTGCCCGCCACCGCCCTCGCGCTGCCGCTCTTCCTGATGTTCGCCAAGCTCGACGCGACCAACACCTTCTGGTCCGTCTTCCTGCCGAGCATCGTCAGCCCCTTCGGCGTCTACCTGTCGCGGATCTTCGCGGCGAGCTCGGTGCCGGACGAGGTCATCGAGGCGGCCCGCATCGACGGCGCCGGCGAGATGCGGACCTTCTTCACCATCGCGCTGCGGCTGATGTCGCCCGCCATGGTGACCATCTTCCTGTTCCAGTTCGTCGTCATCTGGAACAACTTCCTGCTGCCGCTGGTCATGCTCCAGGACGAGCGGCTCTACCCGGTCACCCTCGGCCTGTTCACCTGGCAGTCCCAGGTCAGCCGCGACCCGCAGCTGCAGATCCTCACCGTCACCGGCTCGCTGGTGTCGGTGGTGCCCATCGTGATCGCCTTCCTCGCCCTCCAGCGCTACTGGCGGGCCGGACTCTCCGCAGGGGCGGTGAAGTCGTGAGCGCCACCACCGCGGACGGGGCCCTGCGCGCCCTCACCGACCGCCTCGGCGGCCGCATCGCCTACGGCGGCGACTACAACCCCGAGCAGTGGCCCCGGGAGACCTGGCGCGAGGACGCCCGCCTCATGCAGGAGGCCGGCGTCAACCTCGTCACCGTCGGCGTCTTCTCCTGGGCCTGGGTCGAACCCGCCCCGGGCGAGTGGGACTTCTCCGGCCTCGACGAGGTCCTCGACCTGCTCCACGCGCACGGGATCGCCGTCGACCTGGCCACCGCCACCGCCTCGCCCCCGCCGTGGTTCGCCACCCGCCACCCCGAGGCCATGCCGGTCACGGCCGAGGGCGTCCGCCTCTCCCACGGCTCCCGGCAGGGCTTCTGCCCCAGCAGCCCGGTGTACGCCGAGGCCGCCGCCCGCCTGGTCGAGCGGATCGCCGAGCGGTACCGCGACCACCCCGCCGTGGTGCTGTGGCACGTCCACAACGAGTGGGGCAACCACAACGCCCACTGCTTCTGCGACACCAGCGCCGAGGCCTTCCGCGACTGGCTGCGCGAGCGCTACGGCACCCTCGACGGCCTCAACCACGCCTGGGGCACCGCCTTCTGGAGCCAGCGCTACGGCGCCTGGGAGGAGGTCCTGCCCCCGCGCGCCACCCCCGCCATCGGCAACCCCACCCAGCAGCTCGACCACTGGCGGTTCTCCTCCGACGCGCTGCTGGCCTGCCACCGCCGCGAGGTCGAGGTCCTGCGCCGCCTCTCCCCGGACACGCCCCTCACCACCAACCTCATGGGCACGCTGGAGAAGAAGGTCGACGGCTTCGCCTTCGCCCGCGAGACCGACTTCGTCTCCGTCGACCACTACCTCACCGCGGCCGACCCCGAGGGCCACATCGGCCTCTCCTTCGACGCCGACCTGGCCCGGGGCATGGGCGGCGGCGCGCCCTGGCTGCTCATGGAGCACTCCACCTCGGCCGTCAACTGGCAGCCCCGCAACATCGCCAAGACGCCGGGCCAGATGCGCCGCAACTCCCTGGCCCACCTCGCCCGCGGCGCCGACGGCATCATGTACTTCCAGTGGCGGCAGTCCCGGGCCGGCGCCGAGAAGTGGCACTCGGCGATGCTCCCGCACGGCGGGACGGACACGAAGACCTGGCGGGAGACGGCCGCGCTCGGCGCCGAGCTGCAGGCCCTCGCCGAGGTCCGCGGCACCCGCGTCCGCGCCGACGTCGCGCTCCTCTTCGACTGGGAGGCGTGGTGGGCCCTGGAGCTCGACGCCCGCCCCTCGGTCGACGTGCGCTACCTCGACCTTGTCCGCGCCTGGTACGCCGCCCTGTGGTCCTCCGGCACCGCGTGCGACATCGTCCACCCCGGCGCCGACCTGTCCGGGTACCGACTGGTGCTCGTCCCCAGCCAGTACCTGGTCGCCGACGCCCACGCCGAGGCGCTGGAGCGCTACGTCGCCGGGGGCGGGCACGCGGCCGTCGGCTTCTTCAGCGGCCTGGTCGACGTGCACGACCACGTGCGGCCCGGCGGGTACCCGGGCGCCTACCGGGAGATGCTCGGGCTGCGCACCGACGAGTTCCACCCGCTGCGGGCCGGCGAGTCCGTGCGGCTCGACGACGGCTCCGCGGCCACCGTGTGGACCGAGGCCGTCGAGCTGCGCGGCGCCGAGCAGGTCCTGGCGTTCGCCAAGGGCGAGGAGGGCGGGCCGGTGCCCGGCGGGCCGGCGGTCACCCGCCACGCCCACGGCGACGGCACCGCCTGGTACGTCGCCACCCGCCCCGACCGCGACGGCCTGGCCCGGATCCTGCGCCGGATCTGCGGGGAGGCCGGGGTCGCCCCCGTCGCCGAGGTGCCCGAGGGTGTCGAGGCGGTCCGCCGCACCGGGCCGGGGGCGGGCTACCTGTTCCTGATCAACCACACCGGCGCCGACGCCCGCGTCCCCGCCCGCGGCATCGACGTGGTCCGGGGCACGCCCGTCGACGGCACGGCGGTGGTGCCCGCCGGCGACGTCCTCGTCGTCCGGGAGGACCCGGCCGCCGGCTGACGCCCCGCCGTTCCCCACCGCACGGACGGACGCCCCCCGCCGGGACTCGGCGGGGGGCGTCCGGCACGTCCGGGGCCGGGGCCTCAGCCCTTGGCGCCCACGTAGAGGGCGATCGCGTCACCGGCGCCGACGGTGGCGGTGAAGGTCCCGGTGGAGCCCACCGTGTAGGTGGTGCCGGTGCAGCCGCCGCCCGAGGTGGGGTCGCCGTGCTGGACGTCGCAGTAGGTGCCGGCGGGCAGCGAGGTCTGGAAGGTCTGGGTGACCGCGCTGCTCTCGTGGTTGATGGCGACGTAGCCCTTGCTGCCGCGGCCGAAGGCGATGGCGTTGTTGCCGTTGGACCACCAGTTGGTCACCGCGGTGC
>NZ_JAJLRA010000019.1 GCF_020991365.1 Streptacidiphilus sp. ASG 303 | reverse complement strand
CAGTTCCGCGCCATCGCCACCCGCTTCGACAAGCTCGCCACCCGCTACCGCACCGGCCTCGTCCTGGCCTCACTCATCCTGTGGCTCCGCGAACCCCAGACATGATCATTTGTCAGACACGGCCTAGTCTCCCGCGGGCACCCCCGGACCGCGGACGGGGGCGCGGCGAATCCGTGGCGGCAGCATGCCGGTCCCCCGGAGTCACCGTCAGCGGCCGGGGGCCCGCTGTGTGATCTCCTGCAGAACCCAGCCGTTCCCGTCCGGGTCGCTGAAGGTGGCGTAGGAGCCGTAGCTGGCGCGCTCGGGATGCGGACCCGCCTTGCGCCCCTGGCCCTGACCGTCGTGGACGACCTCTCCGGCGTCGTGGCCGTGGAAGAAGAGGCCCTTGTCGTCGTGGAACACCTCGCTCACCTCGACGCCGCGGCCGACGAGTTCCGCGCGGGCCTCCTCGATGTCCGTGACGGCGAGGTACAGGCCCTGTGCCGAGCCGGGCGCGGCGGTCGTGAGGCCCTTGCCGAAGATGATCGAGGCCGCGGAGCCGGGCGGGGTCAGGTGGGCGACCCGGAAGTCCTCCGTGACGTCCTGGGCCAGGTCGAGGCGGAAGCCCGCCTTCTCGTAGAAGGCCTTCGCGCGATCGACGTCCGAGACCGGCAGGACGAAGAGTTCGAGTTTCATGTGCATGTTCTCTGGTTCTTTCACTTCGTGCGTCACGCAGGAGATGCGAGACACAGGAGAGGGGGAGGCCGGGCGTCGACGCCCGGCCGCGTGGATCGGGGTGGTGCCGGCCGGGTCGCCACCCGGACGAACGGGTGCCCAGGGGAGCCGCCGCCTGACTGCGCCCCACCGGGGCGAGCCGGCTGTCCGGCCGAGGGGGCACCGTGACTCGGCACTCCGGGCATGTCCGCCCGTGAGGAGCGGCGCTCCCAGGACGCGGTCGGCCGGACGGGCGCCGCGGCGAGTCGCAGCGAACGCCCCGATCGTCCTGCCGGGGACGCCTGGTGCACGTCCGCCGTCGTCGGAGGCCCGGCTGCGGCGGTCCGGCGCCGGTGCGCCGGTCGATCGGACGCCGGCGCACGGGGGACGGGCCCGGTCGGGTCGGCGGGATCCTGCGACGAGGCACCCGCGGACGAATGCCCCGGGGCAGCGGCGACCGTCGTGGATGTTCCTCAGGGGATCACAGGGGCGTCCTCACCGCTCACCGGTCCTCGGTCACTGGTCCTCGGTCGAGTGCTCTGCCTCGACCGCGCGGTCGGTCCGGATCGGCACGTGGGCGCCGCGCTCGTGGAGGGGGGCCGTCGCCGTGCGGTCGATGTGCAGGCTGAGCAGTTCCGGGCGGGCGTAGTGGCCGCGCGTGTCGGCCATGCGCTTGCGTCGGTCGATCAGCGTGAAGTCGAGATCGGCGATGACCTCGCCCTCACCGGACGTGATCGGCTCGCCGAGGAAGCGGCCCTCGGGGTCGACGATGGCGGTGAAGAAGCCGCCGGAGAACGCGCTGACGGGGCCGCCGGTGTCCTCGGCGAGCCGTGCCTGCTGGTCGGCGTCGAGCCAGGCGGTGGCGTTGACCACGAAGCAGGCCGATTCCAGCGCGTGCATACGGACGGCGACCTCCATCTGGTCGACGAACTGCCCGGCGCCGAGGCCCCCGGGGAACATCGAGGCGTGGATCTGCTCGCCGTCGGCGATCAGCGCGTAGCGCGCCAGCGGCTGGTAGTGCTCCCAGCAGGCGAGCTGGCCGATGCGGCCGACGGCGCTGTCGGCCGCGCGCAGGCCCGAACCGTCACCCTGCCCCCAGACCATCCGCTCGTGAAAGGTGGGCGTGATCTTGCGGCGGCGCTGGATCAGCGAGCCGTCCGCGTCGAAGAGCAGCTGGGTGTTGTAGAGGGTGCCGCCGTCACGCTCGTTGACGCCGATCGAGACGACCATGTGGTTCCGGCGTGCTGCCTGCCCGATCGCTTCGGTCTCCGCGGACGGCACGGTCACCGCCTCCGCCATCAGGCGCAGTTGGTCGTCGCCGATGGTGTAGGGCGGCTTCACCCAGGAGAAGTAGGGGTAGTAGGGGACGACGGTCTCGGGGAAGACCGCGAACTGGACGCCCTGCCTCCCCAGCTCGTGGATCTTCTGCACGACGCGCTCGACGGTGCCGGTGCGGCTGTAGAGCACCGGGCTGATCTGGACGGCGGCAGCCTTGACGACGGTCATGGTGTGACTCCTCTGCGTGGTTCGTGGTCGACGTGGGGCGAGGTGGTCTCGCCGTCGGCCGGGCGGCGCACTGCCGATCGCGCCGCGGGCGTGCCGCTCCCCGCTGCATCTGCCGGCGGGGCCACGGCGACACTTAGGAGCATATGCTCCTATTCGGGTAGGGGCAAGCGGGCACCGCGGCCGGTGATGCCGCCGGCCGTCACCGGCTGATCGTCCCGGAAGGGGTCGGGCTGCGGGGGTCCCGCAGCAGGCGATCCTGGTCGGCGGGCTGTCGGCGGGTCCCGGCCGGTGACGGTCAGAGCACGGTCCTGCCGGGCCTCGGGGGTCGCTGCGGTGTCGTCCAGGCCATCGGCGGGGTGAACCCGCACCAAATGCCGTCGAACGGGAAGCGGCCGGCCTCCGCGGCGCGCGTCAGGCTCTCGTCCTCGGGCGGATCGCCTCCGCCTCCTCGCTCCAGTAGGCGGGGTGTCCGGTCCTGGCTGCGGACGACTCCTCGTCCTTCCACCGCCAGGTCCGGTCGGGTGCCACGACGAGGTCCGGTTCGAGGTCGATCACGTCGATGTGGTCGCCTCGGCGGATGCGGCGTTCGAGGTCGACGTACCAGCCGTCGAACCGCAGGTCCTGCGTGAAGAGCCACCCCACCGCGTGGAGGCCGTCCCGGGGCTGGTGGATCAGGGCGTTGTCGCGGTACCACCGGACCGCGCGGAGCGGGTACCCGCCCTCCGGCCGCCCCTCCGGCGGGATGTCCCGCAGGTGCACCCCGTCGGGCAGGTCCACGCACCAGGCCGGTGAGCCGGCGCTCATCCGGAGCAGCAGGCCGTTCCGGGCGTGCCCGACGACGCGGACGGGCACGACGGTGCTCAGCCGACCGCCGGGGTGGAGGTTCCGGCGCAGTGTCCGGCCCGCACGGGTCTCCATGGGGGAGAGAGTCCCAGCCGTCCCTGGCATTGGCCCTCCACCGGGGAGGTCGCGAGGGCACCCCGAGGGGCCCCGGCTGGCGGTCCGACGTCGTGGCATCCGGCCGCGGAGGCGCCGCAGGAATCCGTTGGGCCCCCCACGGCGACCACTGCTAACCTTCCGGAGGCCGTGCGAGAGAACGAGGAGGTGGTACCCGTGAACGCAGGAACGACATGGGTGCTCCCCTCCGGGGTCACGGTCGGGCGGTAGGTCGTCCGGGAGCGCCGTTCACGAGCACTCCCGAAAGGCACGACCATGCGATTCACCTCCGAGCAGCGCCTCGACGACGGCGTCCTGGAGCGCGCATTCACCCTCGGCGAGATCCCCGGCACCCTGTGGACGCCTGGATCCGCACCCGCCCCGCTCATCCTGATGGCCCACAACAACGGCCTGCCCAGGAGGGAGCCCCGGCTGGTGGCCCGGGCCCGGCAGACCGCGGCGTACGGCTACGCGGTGGCCGGGATCGACGCCCCCGGGTGCGGTGACCGGCCCCGTTCCGCCGCCGACGAGCAGGCCCGCGCCGACCTCCGCCGGGCGATGCAGGCCGGCGAGCCGGTCGACGAGATCTTCGAGTCCTTCATCGGCCCGCTGGTCGAACAGGCGGTTCCGGAATGGCGGACCACCCTGGACGCCCTCCTCGCGCTGCCCGGGATCGGCGGCCCGGTCGGGTACTCGGGGTGGACCGCCCTCGGCATCCGGCTGGCGGTGGCCGAGCCGCGCATCGCGGCCGTCGGCCTCTTCGCCGGGGGTTACGTGCCCCGCGCCCAGCGCGAGGAGGCCCGGCAGGTCACCGTTCCGCTGCTGTTCCTGCTGCAGTGGGACGACGAAGGGAACCCGCGGCAGCGGGCCCTGGACCTGTTCGACGCCTTCGGCACCAGGGAGAAGACGCTGCACGCCAACCTGGGCGGGCACACCGGCACCCCGTGGTTCGAGGTGGAGGACGGGGGCCGGTTCTTCGGCCGGCACCTGAAGTGAGGCCGGACCGCCGGGCCGGCTGCAACCGGTAGGCGGTCCCGGCCAGGACGCCGCTCATCGAGGACGGGGCCCGCCCGTCCTCGATGGCGGTGGCCCGCAGACGCCCGACCGCCCCGATCGGGGCGGTACCGGCCGTCGGCGGCACCGGCCGGTCGGGGCGGCGCTCGGCCGCCGGCGCTGCCACCGGCCGGGCCCGCGCCGTGAGGCACTCGGCCCGTACCTCGCGGATCGCCGGACGGGCGGCCGACTCGACCACCTGCGCCCGGGCCCTGCATCCGTTGCGGTCGCCGGGCAACGGGCAGCCGACAACAACGACCGGCCGACTGCCGGCGCCGACGGCGGCCTGACGGCGGGTGGAGCGCCGATCGTTCTCCGACTCCGCCGCGACGGCGTGGTCACGGGTGGGCGCGAGCGTGCCGTCCACGACGCGTGCGGTGTCCTCGCGGAACCGCTGCCGCGGCTCGAGCGCCGACGGCGGTCCCGTGCGATCAGACGATCCGACCGGCCGCGCCCCTCGAGACGCCGGACAACGGGGCAAGCCGTCGCAGCGTCAGGTCGGCGCGCCGGCGGGCGGCCACCGGCAGGACCCGGTCCTCCCGCGGCAGCGACCACGGACGTCCCGGCCCAGACCGGACCGCACCTCCCCGGTGCGCATCACGGCATCCTCGCGGGAGAGCCCGGGCGACCGCTCCGCTCGGCCGACGCCATCGCCACCGCCTCGGAAAAGGGCCTGCCGGTCGAGGCGTGAGCCGCCGCGCTCCCCGCTCCCCGCTCCCGGCGCCCGGCGCCCGGCGGACGGGAGGGGCGGCGCAGCGGCGCGCTGGACGGATCGACGCCCGATGGGTGGACAAGCGGGTGAGGCTCCGGGCGGACAGGGAGCTCCTGGTCGGCGCCCGGTCGACCAGGAGCTTCACCTCGTCCGGGACACCACTCCGCGCCAACTGGCCATCCGGGCGGCCAAGTTGGACACTGCTCACTGCGGGCGCGTGAAGCGCCTGCACCACACCGGGGCCTCCGGCGCCACGGCAGCGGCCGCGACCCGGCACGGCCACGTTCGGCCGGTGGAAGGACCCGCTCGACCTGAGACCAAGGAGTCCTGATCATGCGGAAGCTGATTGCGACAGTGTTCAACTACTCGCTCGACGGCCTTCTCGCCGACGAGGGCACCGACTTTTGGAAGTTCTGCTTCGGCCTGCCCGAAAACAGTGACCCCGACGACTCGGAGCACCTCGACTTCCTCCGGGGTGCGTACGCGCACATCATGGGCCGCACCGCCTACGAAGGCATTTCTGCGTCCATGGCAACGGCCACCGACCATCCCTTCGCCGACATCCTGAACGCCGGACGCAAGGTCGTCTTCTCCCGGACCCTGAAGACGGCCGACTGGGCCAACACCACCATCGCCGCCGGTGACACTGCAGAGGAGGTCGACAAGCTCAGGCTGGGCGGCGACGGCTACATGGTGGTCTGGGGCGGCGTCAGCCTCTGGCGGTCGCTCATGCGGCTCGACCTGGTCGACGAACTCCGGCTGAGCCTGTTCCCCTATGTCGCAGGCGAGGGCACCCGGCTGTTCGACGGCGTGCCCGCGTCCTACCGGCTCGACCTGGTCTCCAGCACCGCCTCCGCCAACGGGATCGTCTATCTGCAGTACCGCCGGCACCGTTAGTACTCCCGTGCGACATCGTGATCTGGTTCGATGGCCCTGCTGGGTAGGCAGCCAGGCGCGTGGTGAAGGTGGGGCGGGATGGACGGACGCGCGGTCGTCCTCAACGAGTTGGCGCAAGGCATCCGTCCGCTCGCCCAGGGTCTCGGCTGGTTCGAGGACCTTGCCGACGCCGAGCGGTTCGAAGTCCTGCGCGATCTGGCAGCGTTCTGCATCCAGGCCCGCGCAACCAGCGATGACGGGCCGGAGAGCATCCGCAGGGCTGGCATCCGGCCGACCCACACCCCGGCCGTGCTGGTCACGCGCGGACGCCTCGCCGAGCAGCTGGCGAAGATCATCAATCTTCCGCAGGACGAGCAGGTCAAGGCATTCCGGCTGTTGGTCGCACTTCTTGGTGTCGCTGATGATCGGCGGCGGCTCCGCTTCTGTGCTGGCGGGTGCGGGCATGCCTGGCACCACCTGAGGACCGGAGTGCGCACCGAAACGGCCACCCCGTGATCGTCGGGGGTTGTGCGAACTCCTGAAGATCGTGCGGTGACCGCGGGCCACAGCAGGGACGCCGCCCGTTGTCGGGCGAGGTTCGACCAGGCCATGGCCCGGATCGCGGGCCGGTTCAGGCGGGGTGAGCCGCGCGCCACGGCCCGCGCCTTGGTGTTCGGGTTGCTGTCGGGCGTCGAGCGGAAGAACCGCTGGCGGCTGGCCGAGCAGGCCGGCCGTGCCCGCACCGGGCCGATGCAGCGGCTGCTGCGAACCGCCCGCCGGGACGCCGGTGCACTCCGTGATGACATACGTGCCTACGTCCTCGAGCACCTCGGCGCCGACAACGGCATGCTGATCGTCGACGGGACAGGCTTTCTTGAGAAGGGTGCCGCCTCGGCGGACGTGCAGTGGCAGTACACCGTCACTGCGGGGCGCATCGAGAACAGCCAGGTCGGTGTCGTCCTTGCCCACGCCTCAAGTGGAGGAAGGGCGTTGATCGACCGCCGGCTCTGCCTGCCCCATGCGTCCTGGTGACGGGACACCGAGCGCCGCACCCGTGCCGAGGTGTCCGACCAGGTGGGGTACGCGACCAAGCCCATGCTGGCCGGGCAGATGATCGCGGCGGCACTGGATGCCGGCATCGCCACATTCCGGGTGACCGGCGATGAGACATACGGCCAAGTCCCTGGGTTGCGTCCCTTGCTGGAGCCCCGTCGGACCGGTTATGTCCTGGCCGTGGCCTGCAGCCCTCGGATGTCGGGGAGACGCCCTATACGCGCCTCGGCGGCGTGCTGGTGCGCGCGTGCAATGGTGGATTCCACGCTAAGGGTCGTCCGTAAGTGAACGTCCAGCTGTGGATGTGGGGCATCCCGGTGCTGTTCGCTCGGCTGCCCGGCCTGCAGGAGATGGTGCAGCCGAGCGATGCCGAACACGGCGTGGTCGACGCTGTCGCCCTTGAGCGGGCAGTCGCGGAGGATCTTCCAGGTCTTCATGCGGGCGAAGGCGTGCTTGACGCGGGCGCGGATCTGCTTGTGTGAGCGGTTGTGCTCACGTTTCCCCTCGGGGAGTTCGCCACCGGGCGGGTGACGGTGCGGGATGACCAGGCCGGTGCCCAGGCAGCCGGCGTCGGCGATCGTGGTGGTCGTGCCGACGGCGGCTTTCGCCCCGGACTCCTCCCACGCCTTGCTGTCGTGGCGGTTCCAGGGCACTGGACGTCCGATGGCCACGATCAGTCGGGCCTCGGCGTCGATGACGACCTGGTGGGTGGTGAAGTACCTGCAGTTCTTCGACTGCTCGGCGATGCCGTGGTCGCGGGTGGGCACCGGCGTGCCGTCCACGATGAGCACCGTGTCCTTGCGGAACCGCCGGCGCTGCTTGAGGGCGAGCAGCGGGGCGATGTGGTCGATGATCCGGCCGGCGGCGGACTTGGAGACGCGGAGGAGAGCGGCGAGTCGGCCCGGGGGGATGTGGGTCCGCCCGTACGCGGTGACCAGCAGCACCCCGGTCTTCCAGGGCAACGACCAGGGGCGACCCGCATGGGGAGCATCGGCCCCCTCTCGGCGCGGCATCGTGATCAGCTCGCGCAAGTCGCGCGCTCTCAGCCCGGTGAGGGGGGCTGTCCAGGAAGGCTCCGGCGCACGGATCACACCAGCCACGTCGGGATCGTGTCATCGTGGCGCGGCAGGCCCTGGGAGAGGTGGGACTACAGGGCGATCCGTCCGGTCAGCCACCACTCGAGGTGCGTGGCCAGGCTCGGAGCGACCCAGGTGCGGCTGTCGTCCTCGTGGTTCCAGGCGAAGACATCGGGGCGTCGCAGTCCGGGGAGGAGCGCGAAGAGGTCTCCATTGCCTGCATCCGCGAAGAAGAGCAGCGGATCGAAGGGCATGCAGAGCGCAGCGAGCTCTGCATCGCGGCGAAGGGTGTGGTTCTCGGAGGCGATGCGTTCGGTGGACCAGATGAGCCCTGCGCCGTACTCGCCCTCGATGCCGTCGCTCTCACGAAGAAGGGCCATGAGGTCTGCGGGCAGCGGATGCCCGAGGACGGTGGCGCATCCGAGCAGCGATGCCTCCGAGGCCGGAGGTTGGAAGACCACCGGACCAGGCAGGGAGCTGACCAGTTCGGTCCACACGGTTGGATCGACCTCCACAGGGCTTGTGTCCTGGCCGAGCAGGAGGCACGACTGATCACCGCTCGAACAGTGGAGTCGTCGTCCGGACCGGCCGGGCGACGGACAGCCCTCATGATTGCGGGACAGCGCTCAATCCGCTTGCAGGACGAAGAACAGGAAGGACAGAAAGCGTGACGTGACCTCGGGGAACAGGTCACGGGCGGCAGGGTCGGACTCCGGCTCGCTGATGACCGTGATCCGGAAGCCGGCTGCGGCGAAGGCGTCGGTCATCGCATGCAGCGGCCTGTTCCAGAAGCGCAGCCGGGCGGTCCGGCCACCCATCGATCACTCCTCGATCCGGTCGTAGGTCGCGAAGTAGTCGGTCTTGTTCCCGGCCAGGTACTCCAGGCCGTGGATGGCGAAGGGGTGGTCGACGGACATGATCAGCCGGCCGCCGGGCTTGAGTACGCGTCGCAGCTCGGTCAGCGCCGGCCCCCAGTCCTCCAGGTAGTGCATCACCAGGGATGCGACAACGTCGTCGAACGTGTCGTCGGCGTAGGGAAGGGGACCGCCCAGGGCGGCCACCTGCAGGTCGGCATCCTCGCCGAGTCGACGCCGGGCCAGCTCCAGCATCCCGGCGCTCGCGTCGAAGCCGCTGACGGCCGCGCCACGGTCGCGCAGCGCTGCGAACAGGGGCCCGGAGCCGCAGCCGGCGTCGAGGATCCGCCGACCGGCCACGTCCCCGGCGAGGGCCAGCATCGCCGGACGCTCGTAGTAGGCATTGACGAGGCCGGTTTCGTTCTCCCTGCTGTACGCCTCGGCGATGCTGTCGTAGTCGTTGACCCTCGGCGGATCCACAGGCGCGGCAGCCGGTGGGACACCCCCGGTGCGGCCCGCCTGCCCGTGCTGGTCGTCAGAAATCATGGTGCGAGAGACGTAGGACCCACCGGTTCGGTTCCTGGGCCGACCATGGATACGTCTGCCGACAGGGCCCGTCTGCGACTGCGGATCGACTGGAAGGCCTTCGGGCAGGTCCGGGCGCAGTCGACCCGCACGTGATCACGGGACCGCACTGGAGCCGGGGCGCGTGTCGGGTCGTGGTCAATGAGCGGGTCCTCCCCTCGTGCCGGTCGTCGATCCGATGGATCGCCCTGCGTGACGTGTGCGCAGCGGACCGAGCCAGGAGCCAGGAGCCGCGCAGGCCGTCGAGGAGCGTCGTCTGTCGGGATCGCGGTTGCGGGCTCTGAGCGGCAGCTGCATTCCCGGATGCCGAGACTGCGGTGGCCGGCTGCCGCCCGGGGAGTGGGGGTCGTGCGCCACCGGCGCGGTGTCCGCCCGCAGGCTCAGGTGAGGGCGGCGGCGAGGAGGGCGAAGGCGGCGATGATGACGGCGACGCGGCCGTAGTGGTAGCGGTCCCAGCGGTTCATCTGCTCCTTCCAGTCGGCGGGCCGGTTCTCGGGGGTCCATGTCTTGCCCCGGTTGTTGATCGGGACGAGCAGCAGGATCGACATGATCACGCTGAGGACCAGCAGCGCGCCGGCGGTGACGACGAGGCCGGTGCCCTGGTGGTGCCGCCCGGCGAAGGCCCAGACCGCGACGAGGGCGAGCGAGCCGATGTACCAGACCGGCATCACGGCGCCGAGCATCCGGCCCCCGTGGGCGCGGCCGAGCTGGCCGCTGTCCTCGGGGAGTGCGTTGAGGATCGGGTTGATGACGAAGGCGACGGAGAACTCCACCCCCACCATCACGCCGACGATCACGGTGGTGACGACCTCGAGTGCGTCGAACATGATGCCCCCTGGCATCTAGTGCCGCTAGGTGATGAGGCAACGCTAGTACTGCCGCCGCTTGGTTGTCTAGCAGTGCTAGGATCCAATCATGTCGGTACAGGAGCGCAAGCGGCGCGAACGGGCGGAACGCGAACGCCTCATCGTGGCAACGGCCCGCGAACTCGCCGAGCAGCAGGGCTGGGACGCGGTCACCACCCGGCGTCTCGCCGAGCGCATCGAATACAGCCAGCCCGTCCTCTACAGCCATTTCCGCGGCAAGCGGGAGATCATCGGCGCCGTCGCCCTCGAAGGCGCCGCGGAGATGGCCGCGGCGGTGCGTGCCGCGACCTCCGCCGCGGACGGCCCGCGCGAGCGGGTCGCCGCCCTCGCCCACGCCTACCTCGGCTTCGCCGCACGCAACCCGGCGGTCTACGACGCCATGTTCCAGCTCGACGGCGGCCTGGCCTTCGCGGACGAGGACACCCCGCAACCTCTCAAGGACGCCTTCGCCGCCCTGCTGGAGAGCCTCGGCGAGGTCGCCGGGGACGGCGTCCACCCGGGACTGTTCACCGAGGTGTTCTGGGCGGCCCTGCACGGACTGGCCACCCTGACCCGGGCGGGGCGGCTGCCGCCGGAGGACACCGAGTCGAGGGTGGAACTGCTGGTGGACCGGCTCGCCAAGGTCTGACGCGCCATCCCGGCGTGCGCGCGGCCGGGCCCTCGGGCCCCGCCGCTGCCTGCCTGCGGCATCGCCCTCGGTCGCTCGCCCCCGGACGGCGCAGCCGCAGACCGCCGGGCCCGGCACCCCGGACGGGCATCCGCCCCGCACGCTGCGATGAACGTCGACCACGACCGGGCGCCCGCCCCAGGGACCGTCCGGAGTCGTGGGCGGTGAGCTTCTCGGCAGTCATCCGCAGGGGTAACTGCGCGGCCCGTCCGGCGCCGATCGCGGATCGGAGGCGTGGCCGGACGGGGCGGGGCGGCACGGTGGTGGGCGTGCGGGGCGTCCCCGGGTTCGGCCGGCGCAGCCGGGTCCGTGCCTGGACACGCCAGGGGCCGAACGCGGCCCGGCCTGCGCTGCCTGCGCTGCCTGCGGGCCGAGCGGCGCCCGGCACGGTCTGCCCCGTCACGTCGGGTCCGCCGGCTGTCCGCACCCGGACCGGATCCCCCGCCGTGGCATGCGCCCCGAGCGCCACAGTCCCCCGTAGGTGCCCCCGGTGCATTCTCAGTGTCCCGCATGCCGTCCGGCCGGAGCCTTTCGGCTGAGGCCAAATGACTTGTGGGTACATGTCAAAGTCTTCCACCATGATGTCGGCGCGACGGGGTTCCCCCTCGTGGGCGGGTCCACCGCAGCCGTGCACCGGAGCCACGTCGCCGCACCTGCCCTGCAGTGACGTCTGCCGATTCCACGAAGCGGAGTACAGCATGGTGAAGCACCGCACGAAGTCCCGTCGTACGGCTTCCGTCGCAGCGATGTGTGCCGCCGCCGCAGCCACGGTCGTCCTTGCCTCGGCCCCGGCGACCGCCGCCTCCACGTGGTGGAGCGACCCGAACTCCTGCACCGGCGCCGCCACGGCAACCGAGAGGACCGTCAGCGGCCGACAGGTCCAGGTCCGCTACGGCATGTGCGGCGGCTCGCAGTACGGCTGGGGGCGCATCCTCAACTACGGCTCGTCGGACTACATCCGCTTCGAGGTCTCCCTCGGGGGCCACGTCTGGGACTACGCCGACATCAAGCTTGCCGGCAGCCGCAACTACACCCAGGGCTACCTGACGAGTTCGAGCTCCGCCGTCGCCTTCCGCGCCTGCTACGTGACCTCGATCCTCGGCACCTGCACCTCCACCAACTCCACGTCCTGGTGGTAGGGACCGGAACGGCGCGAGGAGCCTTGTGCCGGAACAGCCGGCCGGTCGCGTCGCCCGCGGTTCGCAGCCGGCCGGCCGCCGTCGCGGCCGGCCGCCCTGCCGAGGCGGCATCCACCGCTGACCCGAACCGGTCGCTGACTGCGGGTCAGGGGGATCCGCGCAGTCCACGGACTCCACGCGGCCCGCCTGCACCGGCGCCGGCGCCGGCGCGGAGATGGAACGCCTGATCCACGCATGTCCCCATCCACGCGGACACGGTCATGGCCGCGTGGAGCCCCGGTATCCGATCTCATCCTGGAGGTTCCCCATGAGGAAAGCCGTCGCCGTCGCCTTCTCCGCTGCGGCACTCTCGCTCACCGCCGTGCCGGCCGCCCACGCCGCTCCGGCGAACGCCGTCACCGCGGCCGTCACCTGCCCGGGCTCCCTCAGCAACTACACGCATGTCCAGTCGAGCGTGGACTGGCTGAAGGTGCGCACCGGACCGTCGACCAGCTACGCGGCCGTAGGCCAGCTCCCCGGCGGCGCCGCGTTCACCTTCAGCTCCTCGGGAGTCCAGTCCGGCGGTCACTACTGGGTGTGCGGCTACGGCTACAACGGCAGCACCAAGCTCACCGGCTGGGTCGCCGGCGAGTACCTGGTGTGGCCCTGACCGGGCCGGGCCGACGTGCGGGCCGGGAAGCCGCCGGCATGCCGCTCCCGGCCCCGCCGCTCGACCGGGAGTCCCCGTCGGGTGATCATCAGGTGGTCGGCCCGTGAAGGCAGGGCCTCACGGAATCCCGAAAGGCGTCGTAGCCGTCGAGGAGGTCCGGGAGGCCCTGCTGCCGCAGTCGCACGCCCTCACGCCCAGGGGAGCGCACGGCGATCACCTTCTCCCGCTGCACAGGGGTGTCCTGCCTGCGTTCCCCTCCGAGGAACGGCCCGGTGTTCCATCAACCCGTTCCGCGGAGAGCGGTGCGTCGGAGGGCCGGGCCGTGTCGGTTCCCGCCCCGTCAGGGGCGGACCAGGGAGCCGGACCGGTCGGAGAGGCGGCCGGGGCCGGCCCGTTGTCCTCGACGGCCAGGCGGACGCTGTTCTGGAAGGAGCCGGTGGGGGCGTTGCCGAGGGGCAACCGGGCGAGGACCTGCCGGCGGCGTCGGCGCAGGACTGCGCTCCTGCACCGGGGCGCGGACGGCTCGACGTCCTCGGCCTGATCCGCACGGGACGGCGGCGGGAGGACCCCGGGAGACGGAGGAGGAGGAAGAGGCCGGGCATGTGCGGCGCCGTGCGGTCCGAGCCTGCCGGGAGCGGGCAGGTGCGGGCAGGTGCGGGCAGGCGCGGGCGGGAGCGGGCGGGAGCGGGCGGGAGGGCAGGGTTCCGGGTCGACGGCTGTGCGTGACTTCCGGTATGCGGCCGGTGGCCGCACCTCCCCTCCGGTCGCTGCCGGTGCGGGGCGGGGCGGGACGGCGACGGCCCGGTCGGCCCGGTGGATCCCGGGTGCCGGTCGTGGGCATGCTGGACATAGGTCGGGGGCCGTCGGGAACGAGGTGGCGCAGATGCTCGACCTGTCGTCCACGTTGTCGCGGCGTCCCGAGGTGCGGGGACGGGCTCCCTGGCCGGACCACGAGTACGTCCGTGGCTGGGGCGTGTTCGGCCTGCCTTTCGACTCCGGTCACGTGCTCGCGCTGCGGGTGTTCCCGGAGGGCTCCTTCGCCCCGTACCGCACGCTGTGGCATCGCGATCCGGGCGGCAGGTGGTCGATCCACGTCGACGGGGAGCGGCTCGACACGGCGTGCCCGCGGTACTACGGCGCCGCCTGCGACCACACGGGATCCGCCCGGATCGGTCTCACCTGGACGGGCCCAGTGTCCCTGAGGGTGACGATGGACACGCCCGCGGTGGACTGGACCCTCACCGCCCGCGTGACCAGGCCCCTCTCGCTGCTGAACCGCGTCAGCGCGGTGCTGCCGCCGGCCACATGGCGCCCCCGCCCCCTGGTGGGGGCTCGCGAGCTGGCGGCCCGCGCGCTGGGGCTGGGCCGCCTGCGGATGTCCGGGGTGATGCCGAGCGGCCACAGCGGGACACTGATGCCTCAGCAGATGTACTTCATCGACGAGGCCCACGCCACGTTCGACGGTGTCGACCTCGGACACCCCGTTCGACTGCGGGAGAACCCGCGCATCGGCGACGTCCCCCTGCCTGCGCGCGGCGTTCTCGCCGTCGGCCAGGCCGTCTGGCGGATCCAGGACCGGGCCGAGTACGAGCGCATGCGCTCCCTGACAGCCCGGCCGTCCTGAGCCGCCCGGCCGTCCTGAGCCGCGCGCCCGCGCGCCGGCCCGGGGAGTGGCGGCCTCAGGACCCCCGGACCGGCACGCCGGGCCGGGGCACCCGCGCGCGGCGCCCGCCCTGCGGGCGTCCGGCGGCCGGACTCGGCCGGCTCGGGCGGCCCTCCGGCTTCACCCGCGAGGTGATGTTCCGACGGTGCCCTGACTGCCAGGAGCACAACATCGTGCGCGAGGACGACTTCGTCTGTGTCTTCTGCGGCAGCGATCTGCCGGAGGCGTGGAACGTGGATCCCACCGCGTAACGGCCGAGGGCCACAGCCACTCGTCGATGGCAGCGGCGAGGACAGCCGCCTCGTAGCGGACCGCGAGCCTGCCGTGTCGCGTGGCGACGGCGCGGTGCCTCCTGAGGCGATTGATCCCGCACCCGACCGCATGGCGCTCGCGGTAGTCGACCCAGGGGTGTTCCAAAGTCTCGGTGATCATGCAGGTCTTCAGGCCGCGCTGTTGCGAGGACGTGGTGCAGGCCCGCCACCCGTGAAACGAAGCTCCGGTTGTTCGGGCGACCCTGCCAGGTCGCCTTGGATTTCCGGAGCTTGTCCTCGGCGGACCGATGCACGATTTCCGCAACACCGCCGGACAGAGGTCACACCGGCACGGCGAACGCCCGGATCGGCGCACGTACGGGACTTGTGGCACCCAACAGGGGGCACGGGCCTGTCGACGGCCCCGGTGTCCGCAGTGCGCGACGTGCGGGTCCGGCGGAGGGGCCGCCGCAGCCGCGTGGTGCTCCTCACCTTCGCGGCGGCCCCATCTCCGGGAGGGGGTTCAGGCGGGCAGGGACCACTTCTGGTTGGCGCTGCCGGTGCAGGACCAGATCTGGGACTGGGTGCCGGGGGTGGTGGACCAGTCGGTGTCGTCCAGGCACTTGCCCGACTGGGGGTTGAGCAGCGAGCCGTCGGCCTGCGGGACCCACACCTGCGCTCCGGTGCCGTTGCAGTCGTACAGCTGCACCCTGGTCCCGTCGGCAGTACCGCCGGCGGTGACGTCCAGGCACTTGCCGAGCACCTGGAGGGTGTGGCCGGCGTCGTCGACGGTCCAGTTCTGGGCGCTGGTGCCGTTGCAGGTGTAGACCTGGACCGGGCTGCCGTTGGCTGTCGAGGCACTCCTGTCGTCGAGGCAGAGGCCCGCGTAGCCGCTGATCGGACCGGTGTGCGGAGTGCCGCCCCCGCCGCCGACGGCGTTGAAGACGGCGGCGAACTGGTAGGGGCTCTGCGGCGTGCCGCTGCAGGTGCTGGAGAGCGTGCCGTTCGTCGCGCAGGCCTTGTCGCGGCCGAGGGCCCAGTAGCCGATCTGCTGGATGCCGTTGGACCTGGCGAAGTCGGTGAGGGTGGTGGCGTTGCCGGTGGTGAAGACCTCGTTGAGCGAATCGTTCACGCCGATCATGGGCGTACTGCCCTCCATGGACCACAGCTGCGCGGAGGTCTTCGTGGTCCAGACGCTTCCCAGCTGGGTGTGCAGTGCGTTGGCGGCACTGATGGCGGCCGCACCCATGTCGGAGACGTTCTGGTAGTAGTCCATGGTCATGATGTTGACCAGGTTGACGTTCACGTTGCGGGACTTGGCGTTGCCGACGAGGTTCATCCCCTCGGAGCTCAGACCGTCGGGGTTCGTCGCCAGCGTGTAGTCGACGTCGAGCCTCCGTCCCGCGGCCGCGGCGGCCGCCTGGAGGTTCGCCAGAGCCTGGTTGCGGCGGTCGTTGGCGGCGGTGTCACCGACCGCCGCCCCCTCGATGTCGAAGTCGATCCGCGTGAGGTTGAGCGTGTCGATGACCCGCTGGTACTGGGTCTGCAGGGCCGCGACGGTACCGCAGGCCTGGGCGAGCTCGGTGCCGGCGGCGCCTCCGAAGGAGGCGATGACGTCCCCTCCCGAGGCCCGCAGGCTGTTGATCGCCCCGGTCCAGCCGGCGTCGTTGATCGGCATGTTGCCGTTGAAGGTGGCGTTGCAGGAGCCGTCGCTGAGGACGAACGCGAGGTGGAAGTGGTTGACGCCGGTGGCGGCCTGGGCGTTCGCCATGGCGGACGGGGAGTTCCAGGTCTCCACCCAGGGCGCGACGTACTGGGCGGGGAAGCCGGGACCGGGGTTGGCCGCCGCCTGGGCCTGGGGGGCGTTGAGGAGGGAGACGGCCGCCAGGAGGCCGACGAGGGGGGACAGGTGTCTGATACGCATGAGCCGTCCAAGGGGTGTGGGGGCGTACGGGGCCGGTGGGGGAGGAAGAGCGGCCGGGAAGGGCGAGGAGGACCGCTCGGGTCATCGGTGGACGGGAGGGCCGACAAGGGGAGGTCTTCGTCCTGTCGGCCCGGGCTTCTCGGGTCGACGTCCCGGGAGCTGCCGCGACGTGGCTTCACGCAGGCGTGCGACGGCCCTGTTCTGCCGCCTCGCCGTCCTCGGGTGCGGAGGGGATCCGTGCGCGATTGCGGGGCACCGCCGGGGGAGGGGCCTGCAGGTGGGGTGCCCGACACGCCCGCTTCCCGGCGGCGCGGGGCGGCGTCCCCGGTGGTGCCGGGCCGGCGGGGAGGGGGGTCGTCTGCAGGTCCCCGCCCTGTAGGGGGATCCTCAGCTCCGCGATGGGGCGGTGTGCGGGCCGGGCGTCAGGACGGCAGTGTCCAGCTCTGGTTCGCCCCGCCGGTGCAGGACCAGATCTGCAGCCGGGTGCCGTTGGCGGAACTCGGACCGGTGGCGTCCAGGCATCTGCCGGACCGGGGGTTCACCAGCGAGCCGCCGGTGCCGGGCCGCCACTGCTGCGCACCGGTGCCGTTGCAGTCGTACAGCTGCACCTTGGTGCCGTCGGCCGTGCCGCCCGCGGTGACGTCCAGGCACTTGCCCAGCGCCCGGAGACTGCCGTCCGCGGCGACCGTCCAGTTCTGGGCGGCGGTGCCGTTGCAGGTGTAGAGCTGCACCGCCGTGCCGTTGGCGCTGTCGGCTCCGGCGACGTCCACGCACGTGCCGCCGTACCCGTGGATCGCGCCGGTGGGTCCGCCGGGCGGCGTGACCGGTCCGGACTGCCCGCCCAGCCAGCGCAGCCCCTGGATGAGCAGCTGGTTCTGCTGCGCGCTGGCGAAGGTGGACGACAGGGGGGTGTTGGTGGAGTAGTCCATGGCGTTGTGGCCGAAGTTCGCGTAGATCATCCTGTAGTCGCGGTTGGACCAGACGACAGGGTAGGAGCCGCTGTACCAGGACTGGTCGGGATCCGTGCCGACCGGGAAGGTCGAGGGGTCCATCGACGCCAGGATGTCGATCGCCGGGTTCGTCCGCAGGTCGTTCTGCCAGCTGTACCACTCGCTGACCGATGACGTGATGGTGGACGGCAGGCCGGCCGTCGCCGGGTGGGTGCCGTCGTCGATCCTGAGCGTCTCGGCGGTCGGCCACCAGGTGTTGGTGCGGAAGGTACCCGTCCCCAGCAAGGTGTTGTGGTACCAGGGCCAGTCACCGCTGTCGGCGTTGTAGGCCGCGACGTGGAAGCCCAGGAACCCGCCGCCGTTGTTCATGTACGTCTGGAACGCGGACTGCTGCGCGGCGGCGTGGGGGTAGTCGTCGAGGAACATCACCACCTGGTAGTCGGCCAGGTTGGCGGCGTTCAGCTGGTTCCAGTCGGTGGTCGAGGTGTACGAGAAGCCGTACTGCGCACCCGCCTGCGGGAACCAGGAGTTGGCTTCCTGGTCGAAGCTGATGTGTGCCGGGTCGTTCGTGCTGCCGTAGAAGGCGAGGACGTTGAAGGCCGGTGCTGCATGGGCGGCGGGGGGTGTCCAGGTCTGCAGGCCGAGCACCACGGTGAACAGGGTGAGCAGCCGCAGCAGGGACCGGTGCCACAAAAAGGCGGTGGGGGATGCGGACACGGAAGGCCCTTCTCGTGCGCGGGGCGGGGGTGGCGCACTCGCTGCTCGCATTGAAAGGTCTGGACCATTGGCGCGTCAATAGTTTTTTCAACACTTGAATTTGACGTACCGTCAGACAAAAACGGCCGGATTTGCACGCGTACCCGGGACGAGGCGCGGCCCCGCGCCGACCGGTTCGCAGGGCCGTCGTGCCGCTGCCGCGGGTACGGCGGTCGCACCCGTGCGCGAGGGGGCGGCCGTGCGCGGGTGCCGGCCCCGGCCCGGCCCGGCTGCTGCCGCCGTCGGCCCGGGCCGCCACGACCGTGCCGGTCCGGTCGGGGGCCGGGGCCCCGCTCGGCGGCATGGGGTTGTGCGGCGGCTGCCGGCGACCGGCCGGAACGAGAAGTCCGACGGAGCCGCATCCTCCGGCGCGGCGTGGATGGCGACGACCGCTGGACCGGTGCCGCCGACGCCCCGTCGGAGACGTCGGCGCTGGTCTGCGGGAACACCGGTCACGTCGGGAACACCGGTCACGTCGGGGAGGCTTCGGTGGATCCGGGCTCAGGCCTTCAGGCGGATCCGTGTGCTCCTTGCGGAGGGTCGGTGCGGGCCGGTTCGTCGCCGGTGTGGCCGAAGATGTGGGCGTGGCGTTCGGCGAGCGTGGTGAAGGAGCGGGCGGCGGCGCTCTGGTAGGAGGTGTCCCGGCGGAGCAGTGCCACGGTGCGTGAAGGCAGCGGGGGGTCGACGGCGACGGCGTGGAGGTGGGGCCGATCCCCGGTGACGGCGTCGGGCAGCACGGTGGCGAGTCCGGTTCGCCGGACGATCGCGATGAGCGCGCCGACGGAGTTGGCCTCGACGGCGACCTGTGGCTGGACCCCGTGCTCGGCGAGGTACTGGTCGATGTGGCGCCGGGTGGCGAAGTCGGTGCTGAGGAGGGCGAGTCGCTGGTCGCGCAGGGCGCGCACCGGTAGCGGGCCCGGGAGGGTCGCCCAGGGGTGGGTGGAGGCGACGACGAGGCCGAGGTGCTCGGTGAACAGGGTGCTGGCGGTGATGGCCGGCAGGTGTGCCCCGCTGAAGGCGATGCCGAGGTCGAGCCGGTCGGCGGCCAGTTCGGACTCGATGCGGGCCTGTGCCATCTCGCGGATGTCCAGGGTGATCCCGGGGTGGCGCGCGTGGAAGTCCTCGACGAGCGTCCCGACCAGGTAGGCCGTGAAGGTCGGCGTCACGGCCAGGCGCAGGGTGCCGCGTGAGAGGTCCTGGACGTCGCGGACCGCACGCTCGGCCGCGGCGAGGTCGCGCAGGGCCTGACGCGCGTAGTGGGTGTAGGCCTGGCCGGCGTCGGTGAGGCGCACGGTGCGCCCGGAGCGGTCGAGCAGCTGCACCTGAAGGGAGCTCTCCAGCTGCCTGACCTGCTGCGAGAGCGTGGGCTGCGAGACGTGCAGGGCTTCGGCGGCGCGGGTGAAGCTGGCGTGCTCGGCCACGGCGAGCAGGTACCGGAGGTGGCGCAGTTCCATGCCGTCAACCATAGGTGTCATCGATGGCAATCATGGATATTGCGTCTTTGGAACTATAGAAAAGGTCATGCATCGTTGAGGTCACAGGCGGGCACTCCGCCGGCCCGGAGCGGGTCGCCGCCCTGGTGAAGGACAACGTCCTCGTCCAGCTGGCGAACCTGCAGACCCACCCCTCGGTCGCCAAGGCCCTGGTCCGGCGCAAGGTCACCCTGCACGGCCGGGTCTACGACATCGGGTCCGGCTCCGCCGAGACGCTCGACACCGGAACCGGACGCTTCACCGCCCTGGCGGGCTGACCACCCCCTCCCACCACCCGTCACACCCCCGAACCAGGTCCGGGCACCCCGCTGAGGACCCCACCCGAAAGGCCCACCCCATGGTGCACTCCCAGTTCGACCCGGCCGCCCGCCGGCAGCTCGCCCTGCAGGTCGTCGAAGCAAAGGCCGAGAAGGACCTCACCTGGCAGGAGCTGGCAGACACCGCCGGCCTCTCCGTCGCCTTCGTCACCGCCGCCCTGCTCGGCCAGCACCCCCTCCCCGAACAGTCCGCAACGGCCGTCGCCGAGCGCCTCGGTCTCGACCGGGACGCCGCCCGGCTGCTCCAGACCGTCCCGCTGCGCGGATCCATCCCCGGCGGCATCCCCACCGACCCGACCATCTACCGCTTCCACGAGATGCTCCAGGTCTACGGCACCACCCTCAAGGCCCTGGTCCACGAGCAGCTCGGCGACGGCATCGTCTCCGCCATCAACTTCAGACTCGACTTCAAGACCGTCGAGGACCCCGAGGGCGGCCGCCGGGCCGTCATCACCCTGGACGGCAAGTACCTGCCCACCAAGCCGTTCTGACCCCCGGCGGGGCGGGGAACCCGGCAGGCCTTCCCGCCCCCGCCCCAGGTCCGGGCCCCGCCGGCAAGGAATTCCGTCGTGTGCTTCGCCCGGCACACCCTTGGCCCGCCCTGTCGCAACGGAGTCGAGGACAGGCGCCCGTGGGCGGTGCCCGCCCGGGGCGACGGCACCCTCCGGGGCTTCCGGGGCATCTCCGCCCGGCCGGTGGCGACGCTGCCCGACGGCTCCGGTCCCCGGACGGTGGACGCACAGGGCCAGGGACCGGAGGCGGGCCACGACATGGCCGGCAGGACCTGCGTCGGCGGCCGCCTGGGCATCCTGCCCTGGCCCGAGTGCAGGCTGCCGGCAGGGGGGATGGATGGCGCGCATCCGGGAGGCCGTCGAGGAACCCTGGATGCTCCTGGCCGGATCGCTGGACCTCCTGGTGGCGGTGGCCGAGGCGGAGTACCGCTCCGAGGCCCGCATCGGGCACCGGTCCACGGCTGGACGACCGTTGCGACAACTGCGGCTTCCCCGCGTCCCGCGCTCCTGTCACCGAGCTCTCGCAGACCGGGTGCCACGGGGCGGCGTCAGGCGGCGTTCGGGGCGGACCAGGCGGGCCCCGAGCTGCGCGACCCGGACGGGAGAACACCGGGCGGACGCGTGGCCGCCCGCTGCGCGCGGCGTTCTCGCCGTCGGCCAGGCCTTCTGGCGGATCCAGGACCGGGCCGAGTACGAGCGCATGCGCTCCCTGACAGCCCGGCCGTCCTGAGCCGCGCGCCCGCGCGCCGGCCCGGGCAGGGGCGGCCTCAGGGCCCCCGGACCGGCACGCCGGTCCGGGGCACCCGCGCGCGGCGCCCGCCGTGCGGGCGTCCGGCGGCCGGGCTCGGCCGGCTCCCGACCGGCCCGCCCGCCCCGGCGGGGCTGACGGGGGCGGACACCGGACGGCCCCGCGGACGGCGGTCCACCGCGGCGGGGGAGGGGCGGTCCGGGACGGGGGGCCGCGGGCGCCGCCCGGCCGTTCCGCGGGAGCAGCCGTTCCCGGCCGCTCCGTACGAGGAACCGTTCCCGGGTGCTTCCACGGCCTCCGGCGTTGTGCACCCGGCTCCCGGGCCGGGGCGGCCCGGTCCGGGAGCCGCACCGTCGGCGTGAACACCCTGGTCCCCGAAGGGGCGCGCCCGCCGGTTCGCGCCTCCGGCAACGTCCCGGGCCGGCCTGCCCCGGGCGCCGTCCGTGAGGACGCCCGCAGCGGCGCCGACGGCCTCCGGGCCCCGGCGGCCGCCCGGGTGCGGACGGGCCGGACGTCCCGAGCCGTGCGGGACGGCCTCCGCGGCGGGCGCGCCGCCCCGCGCCGGACGGCGGTCCTCCGGTGCGCGGTCCTGGTCCCGCCGTCGCCGCTGCGACCCGGCGCCGGTGCCGCACTCCGGTCCGGCCGTCCCCGCGGCAGGGCCCTCCGGGCCCAGCACCTGCTCCCGCAGGAGGGTGAAGCAGTCGCGCAGCAGCCGCGAGACGTGCATCTGGGAGAGGCCCACCGCCTCGGCGACCTGCCTCTGCGTCATGTCCTCGAAGAACCGCAGGTACAGGATGCGGCGCTCGCGCTCCGGCAGCCGCTCCACCAGGGGGCGCAGCGACACCCGGTCGACGGCGAGGTCCAGGCCGGGGTCCTCGGCGCCCGCGAGGTCGGCGAGGGCCGGTCCGCCGTGGCGGCCCGCCGGGGCCGCGTCCAGGGAGCGGGTGTGCCGGACGTCCTCGGCCCCCAGGGCCCGGCGCACGTCCGCGACGTCCAGCCCGGTGTGCGCCGCGAGGTCCTCCGCGGTGGGCCGGGCACCGTGGTTCCGCTGCTGGAGCTCGGCGCGGGCGGTGCGGATCCGGGCCAGGACCTCCTGGACCGGACGCGGTACGTGCACGCCCGCGGTCCGGTCCCGCAGGTGCCGCCGGACCTCCCCGCGGATGGTGGGCACCGCGTACGAGAGGAAGGCGTGGCCGCGGGCGCCGTCGTAGCCGTCCACGGCCTTGACCAGTCCCACACAGGCGACCTGGTAGAGGTCCTCGGCGTCCTCGCCCCGGCCCCGGAACCGGCCCGCGATGCGGCGGGCCAGGGGCAGCAGGGACCGGACGGCCTCGTCGCGCACGGCCAGGCGCTCGGGGGAGTCCCTCAGCTCCGACAGCCGCCGGAGCAGTGCGTCCACCTGCTCGGGCAGCCCGTCGGAGCGGGTCACGGCACGGACCGGCGCGGCGGGCGGGACCGCGGCGTGGTCGCGCGGTGTGCCCGGCGGGGCGGCCGTGGCGCTCACCACGGTGTGCGGGGGATCGCGTGTGCCCCCGGCGCTGCGGCCTGCCCCGGAAGGGGGCGGCCCGGGGGCGCGGCATTGTGCGGTCCGGTCGCGCGGGGAGTCATGGCGGCCTCTCCTCCCGTGGGGATGCGGGCGTCTCGTCGTACGCCTGTCCGGCACGGACGGACCGAACCTTTGCACAAGGCAAAAATTACGTGCCTTTTCTCCCGATTCGGCGGACCGCCTGCGGACCGGGCCGTGTCGTAAGCCCCCGAGGTCCCCCGGTCCCCCGATGCCGGCCTCCTCAGCGGCGGCGGGCCCCTGACCGCAGCGGCCCGCCCAGTGCGCTCAGTCCGCACGCCACCACGCCGGCGCAGGCCAGGACCGTGCGGTGCCGGCTCGCCCACCCCCAGGCGTCGTGCCCGTGCGCCCGGTCGTCGAAGGGGCCGTGCGCCCCGGCGTCCTCGTGCTCGTCCGAGGGCGCGAAGAGGTTGGCGGGGCGCACCGGCGTGTCCTCGCCGGTCTGCTGGGAGGCGAAGCCCGTGCGCGCCAGGTACCGGTCGGCGAGCCACGGTGCGACGCGGTTGCCGAGCAGGGTGTACGCGGTGGACACGCCCACCCAGGCGTTGCGGCGGGGGTGGCGGGCCAGGAACACCACCGCGCGCGCGGCGACCTCCGGCTGGTAGATCGGCGGCACCGGCTGGGGCCTCCCCGGCATCCGGTTGAGGACCCAGGTGAACTGCGGCGTGTTCATTCCGGGAAGCTGCACCCCGCAGATCCGCACGCCGCTGCGCCGGTGCTCCAGCTCCGTGCGGACCGCCTCCGTGAACCCGACCACGGCGTGCTTCGCCCCGCAGTACGCGCTCTGCAGCGGGATGCCGCGGCCGCTCAGGGCGGACCCCACGTTGACCACCACCCCCCGGTCGCGCGGGCCCATCAGGCGCAGCGCCGCCCGGGTCCCGTTGACCTGCCCGTGGTAGGTGACGTCGGTGACGCGGCGGAACTCCTCGTCGTCCACCTCCGTGAACGGGGCCAGGAAGCCGGCGAACGCACAGTTCACCCAGACGTCCACCGGCCCCAGCCCCTCCTCCGCGCGGTCGGCCGCCTCCTCGACCGCCTTCGCGTCGGCGACGTCCGTCTGCAGGGCGAGGCCCCTCCGCCCGGCGGCCTCCACCTCGGCCACCGCCGCGCGCAGGCCGGTCCGCCCCCGGGCCAGCACCGCCACGTCGCAGCCGTCCGCCGCCAGCGCGCGCACCACGGCCCGGCCCACCCCGGCCGAACCGCCCGTCACCACGGCCACCCGGCCGCCTGCTCCTGCCATGGCCCTGCCTCCCGTCGTCTCCTGCCGTAGGCCGCGCCCCGCCGCTCCGGGCGGCCGGGGCGCGGCACGTGCTCCGCGGTCCCCGGGTGCACCGCCCCCCTCCGCCGAAACACCCGGCCCGCCCGGCCCCCCGGTCCGCCCGGCCCGCCCGCCCCCCCCCGGGCCCCCCGGGCCTCCCGGGCCCGCCCGCACCGGCTCCGTCCCCGCTCTCCCGGCCCCGGCGATCGGCGGTCGGCGGAGCCGCCACGGGGTACCCCGCCAGCGGACCGTGCCGTGACCGCGCACCCCGAGGAGGACCACGTGACGCGCACAGACCGACGCCCACGGGAGCAGCCGGACCCGGGGGAGCCCGCCACCGCGCCGCCCCCCGGCCGGACCGGCCCGGCCGAGCCGGGCCCCTGGGCCCTGCGGGACTACGCCCTGCTCGCCGACGGTGAGCGCGGCGCCCTGGTCGGACCCCGCGGCGACGTCGTGTGGATGTGCGCGCCGCGCTGGGACGGCGACGCCGTCCTCTCCCCCCTCATCGGGGGCCGCGGCACCTACCTCGTCACCCCCGAGGACCCCTGGAACGTGTGGGGCGGCTCCTACGAGGACGGCACCCTGGTCCACACCGGCCGCTGGGTGCTGCCCGACGGCGTCGTCGAGTGCCGGGAGGCCCTGGCGCTGCCCGCCGACCCCGGCCGGGCGGTGCTGCTGCGCCGCGTCCTCGCGGTGCGGGGCACGGCCCGGGTACGGGTCCGCCTCGACCTGCGGGCCGGCTTCGGAGCGCACCCCCTGACCGGTCTGCGCCGGGACGCCGGGGTGTGGACCGCCCGCACCGGCGGCCTGCGGGTCCGGCTCGCGGGGGCGGCGGAGGCGGTCCCCGACCGGGACGGCGTCCTGGAGGCGGTCCTCACCGTCGCCGCCGGCGACGCGCACGACCTCGTGCTGGAGGTGGGGGACCGGCTGCCGGAGCGGCCCCCCGGCCCCGCCGCCCTGTGGAGCTCCACCGCCGCCGCCTGGCGGGACGCGGTCCCTCCCTACGAGGACCGCCCGGCCGCCCGTGACGCCCGGCTCGCCCACGCGGTCCTCCATGGGATGACCAGTGCGAGCGGCGGCATGGTCGCCGCCGCCACCACCTCGCTGCCCGAGCGCAGCGAGGCCGGCCGCAACTACGACTACCGCTTCGCCTGGGTCCGCGACCAGTGCTACGCCGGACTCGCGGTCGCCGCCCACGGGCCGCACCCCCTCCTCGACCGGTCCGTGCGCTTCACCGCGGAACGCGTCCTCGCCGACGGCCCCCGCCTCCGCCCCGCCTACGCGGTCGACGGGGGACCGGTCCCGCCCGAGCGGCCGCTCGGCCTGCCCGGCTACCCCGGCGGCAGCGACCGGGTGGGCAACCGGGCGGGGAGCCAGTTCCAGCTCGACACCTACGGCGAGTTCCTCCAGCTGTGCGCCGCCGCCGCCGCCCGCCTGGACCGCCTGGACGCCGACGCGCACCGCGCCGTGGGGACGGCGGTGCGCGCGGTCGCCGAGGAGTGGGACCGGCCGGACGCGGGACTGTGGGAGACCCACGACGCCTGGTGGACGCACTCGCGGCTCGCGGCCGTCGCCGGCCTGCACCGGATCGCCGAGGCGCTCCCCGGGCCCGGCGCCGCCGACCGGGCGCACCTCGCCGACCGGATCCTTCGGGAGACCGAGCGCCGCTGCCTGCGGCCCGACGGCCGCTGGCGGCGCGCCGCCGACGACGACCGGGTCGACGCCGCACTGCTGGTCCCCTACGCCCGCGGCGGGCTCCCGCCCGAGCCCGGCCGGGAGGAGCGGACCCGCAGGGCGGTCGTCGGGGCGCTCGCGCAGGAGGGGTACGTCTACCGGTTCCGGCACGGCGACGGGCCACTGGGGGAGGCCGAGGGCGCCTTCCTGCTGTGCGGGTTCGTCATGGCGCTCGCGGACCCCGACCCCGTGGCGGCCGTCCGCTGGTTCGAGCGCAACCGCGCCGCCTGCGGACCGCCGGGGCTCCTCGCCGAGGAGTACGACGTCGGGCAGCGGCAGCTGCGCGGCAACCTCCCCCAGGCGTTCGTCCACGCCCTGCTCCTGGAGTGCACGGCCCGCCTGGGGGCGCCGCCCGCCTCCGGGACCGGGAGCGGCGTCAGCGGGGCGGGCGGCGGCCGGGCGGCCCCTGGCGGTAGGAAGGAGCCATGACAGAACTCCGGCCGGCCGCGGACGGCGGCACGCTCCCCGCCCCCGGCCCCTCCGACAGCTCGGCCGCCCCCGGGCGGGCCGCCGCCGACCAGGGCCCCGCCGCCCCCGAGGGCCCCGCCACTCCGGAGGGCCCCGCCACCCCAGAGGGTCCGGCCGTTCCTGCGCGTCCCGTCACCCCCGACAGGGAGGACGAGGACGAGGTCGTCACGGCCGTCCTGGCCGCCTCCCGCGTCCTGGTGGCCCTCTCGGTGCGCTCCCTGGCGGGGACCGCCGAGGACCTCACCCTGCCCCGCTTCCGCATGCTCGTGGTCCTGGAGACGCGCGGCCCCCTGAGCCTGTCGCGGCTGGCCGAGCAGCTCGGGGTGAACCCGTCGACGGCGATGCGCATGGCCGACCGGCTTGCCGCCGCGGGCCTGGTCGTGCGCGAGGCCGGGGTCCGCGACCGCCGCGAGGTGCGGGTCGCCCTCGCCCCGGAGGGGCGGCGCACCGTCGCCCTCGTCCTCGAACGCCGCCGGGAGGAGATCCGGCGGGTCGTCGCGGCGGTGCCCGCCGACCGCAGGGCCGGCCTGGTGGGTGCCCTGCGGGACCTCGCCGAGGCCGGAGGGGAGCCGTACGCGCTCCCCCTTCCCCCCGACCCTCCGGGATGGTGACGGACGGTCCGGTCCCGGCGCCCGCACGACCGTTTCCCCTCCGGTCCGGCGGGCACCCAGGGGCTCTTCGCCCGCCTCCGGCCGCACGCCGGCCGAGGACAGGAGGGACCCGCAGGGAACCCGCCGGCCCGCCTGCCCGCCCTCCGCGGTCCGCCGACCGCCGCCCTCGCGGCGGACGGCGGCCCCGCCCCTGCCGTCGCCGGTGCGGTTCGCCCGGCGCCGGACGGGGCAGCAGTGCGGTGCGCGACGTGAGCCGCGGCACCGGACCGCGGGCAGAGAGGGGACGTGCGGGAGGCGTTGTGGCAAGGGTGCTCTCCGACATGGTGGGAGGACGGGCCCATGCCCGTCCGCTGCCCCGCGTGCGGACGGCCGGGTGGGCGGAGCGGTGGAGCGCGCGCGCCGAGGGCCGTCCGTGGCGGCTCCTGGTCGACCTCCCGTACGGCATGTGGCGGGTGGCCCGCGGCCCCGGGCCGGAGGCGGCCCGCCCGCAGGCACGGCACCGGGACCGCGCCCTTCCCCGTCCCCGCTGACCCCGACCGGCCACGGCGCGCCGGGTGCGCAGGGGGTGCGCGGACGCCTCCCTGGACCGGATCGAGGCCGCGGCCTCCGCGGTCCTGCACGGCGGCAGCGACCGGGGCTCCGTGGTCCGGCAGGGGCTCAAGGCCATGCTGCAGGACGTGCTGCCCGGCAGCCGGCGCCGCGACGACCGTCCCGGCGCGGCGGACCACGACAGCACCGGGGGAGGTGCCTGACCCGGGCGACGACGGACCACCGGCCGCCCCCCTGGCCGCACGCGGCCCCGGGGGCGGCCGGTCGCGCGTCCCGCGGCCCCGGCTCCGGCCGGGGCCGCGGCTCCGGCGTCGCGGCCCGGGACGGGCATGGCCGTGTCCGGTGCCGCGCCGAACAGGGGCGGCCCGCCCCCGGCCCGGTTCAGCGAGGGGAGCCCGGAGCGGCGCCCCGGCGGACCGCGTCGAGTGCGCGCTCCGTGTCGGGGAAGCAGGACAGCTCCCGGCCCGCGCTGCAGGCGGCGATCGCCCGCAGGACCGGCCCCTGCGCCGCGGCGACGGCGAACACGCCGCCGAGGACGCGGATGCAGTGGCGGACGCCGAGCAGGCAGTCCACACCTCGGGAGTCGCAGCGGGTCACTCCTGCCAGGTCGACCACGAGATGGCGCGCGCCGTCGGCGAGCAGCGCGGCGACGGCAGGGTCGAGCAGGGCGTCGGCGCGGTGGTCGAGGGTGCCTGCGGGCCTGAGCACGGCCGCACCGCCGGGCAGGAGGACGGCGGGCTCAAGGCGGAGGCGGTACGGATGCGCGCCGCTCGGCCGGAAGGGTTCTCCGGGCCCGTCGGAGGATCTGGCGCTCGTCATCGTGCAGCGGCCTCTGTCCGCCTGTCGGAGGGGTCGCCGGGGCGACCGCCGAGCGGACTTCCCGGCCCACCTGCCCCGGACCCTCCGGAGTGAGGGTGCGGGCAGCGTCCTGCCGAGCACCCTTCGATCGGATCGCTCTGTACCACCGTTCAATCATTGCATCATGCAAACCTCCGGGGAAGCGCACGCCGTCCCGACGCGTCCGCCGCCCACGCCCTGCCCGGCCTCACCGGTGCGGCCCCCGGCGACTGACCCTCCGACAGTTCTCGGGGAGGGGAGGCTCCCGCGACCGGCCTGCCCCCACGGCTGCGGTTCCCGGGACGAGCGTGCAGCGACAGCAGGTGCGACGTCACCGGAGGAGCAGCAGCGGACCGGGCTGAGGTGTCCGCGGAGTCCTGCCGTATCCGCCTCACGTCGACGTGCCCGCGCTCGACGGGGATCCGGTTCCGGGCCTCCTGCTCCGACGCAGAGCCGGTCGCGGTCGCGGTGTCGGTGTCGGTGTCGGTGTCGGTGTCGGTGTCGGTGCCGGTGCCGGTGCCGGTGCCGGTGAAGAGCGTCGGCATCCCGGCGCCCGCCGCGTCCGGGAAGGAAGCGGCCTGCCGCTCCGGGTGCGGCAGGCCGCTGCGGCACGGCCGCGCGGCGCCGGGGAGCAGCAGGCCGGGGGCGGGTGGCGGCCCTGTGCGGGGGCCGCCACCCGGTGGCTCACCGCTGCTGCGCGAGCCAGTCCGCGAAACGGGTCGCGGCGAGGTGCGCGTCCGGGCCGGGCAGGAGGGTGTCCTCGCGCAGCTCGGCACCGAAGTACCGGGCGTGCACGTCGGTCACGACCTCGCGGGGGTCGCCCTTGGCCGCGAGGCCTTGGCGGATGAGCTCGTCCAGCTGGAACGCGTCGGGGCCGGCCACCTCCACCACCCCGTTGACGGGGGTCCCGACCGCCGTACGGCCCACGGCCGCGGCCACGTCGTCGGAGTGGACGGGCTGGATCCCGACGGGCGCCAGGCGGACGGTGCCGCCGTCGGTCGCCGCATCGGCGATGCCCTTCATGAACTCGAAGAACTGGGTGGCGTGGACGATGGAGTACGGAATCCCGGAGGACCTGATCAGCTCCTCCTGGGCCTGCTTGGCGCGGAAGTAGCCGCTCTCCTGGAGCCGCTCCGTGCCGACCACGGACAGGGCCACGTGGTGGGTCACTCCGGCGTCCGCCTCCGCCTTGAGGAGGTTGGCGGTCGAGGTGCGGAAGAACTCCATGACGGCGTCGTCCGCGAAGGAGGGGGAGTTCGAGACGTCGACCACGACCGACGCCCCGCTCAGGACCTCGGCCAGTCCCTCGCCCGTCAGCGTGTTGACGCCGGTGCTGGGAGCGGCGGGCACGGCCTCGTGACCGTGCTCGGCGAGCCTGGCGACCAGCTTCGAGCCGATGAGTCCGGTACCGCCGATCACTGCGATCTTCATAGGGGCAATCCTTTCGGAGACCTTCGATGTCACCTGTCCCAGGGAAGACCGGGCAGGGACGGTCGGTGTGACAGGTCCCCGGGTGGACCGCGGGGCGTTCCTCCGGGACCGGGCCGCCGAGGCCGGCGGCTCCGGGAGGGCGGCGGCCGCCCTCCCGGTGAGGCGGCCGTGGAGCAGCGGCCCGACGGGGCCGCCGCCGAGCCGGCCGGCGCCGTACGGGCCGCCCGACGCCTCACCGGCGGCGCAGGGGCCGCGCACGTCCGCGCCGCGGTCCTCCGGACGGACACGGACACCGCCCCTCGGGACGGCGGCGTCCGCGTGGACGAGGCGGCGCTCCCCGTCGGCGGGGTCGGAGCCGCAGGCCCCGAACGCGGCGCCGTCGTGCACCGGAGGGGCGGGTCGTCAGGCGTCCAGGGACGCCACATAGGGCGACAGCTTGTCCGGATTCATCATCCACATGATCCGGTCGATGCCCTCCGCGGACACGTCGACGGAGAGCAGGGCCACGGCGGTCCCGTCGGACGAGACGAGCACGGCCGGCCGCCCGTTGGCCTCGACCCACCGGACGTCCGCCTGCGGCCAGAAGCGCGGCGCGAAGGCCACGAGGTACTTGGAGACGTGCGGACGTCCGATGACCGGGATCCTCGACGCGCCGCGGATCCCGCCGCCGTCGGCGTAGCTGACGACGTCCGCGGTGAGGACGTCCTCCAGCACTGCCAGGTCGCCCGTCCGCGCGGCGGAGAGGAACACCTCCAGCAGGCGCTTGTGGTCCGCCGCGCTGACGCGCTCCCTGCGCTCGGCGGCCAGGTGCCTGCGCGCACGGCTTACCAGCTGGCGGGCGTTGGCCTCGCTCGTGTCGAGGATGCCGGAGATCTGTCCGTACGGGTAGTCGAACGCCTCCCGCAGGACGTAGGCGGCACGCTCCACGGGGTTCAGCTTCTCCAGGAGCATGAGCACCGCCAGTTCGAGCGCCTCGGCCCGTTCCGCCCCCAGCTGCGGATCGGACCGGGTGTCGACCGGCTCGGGAAGCCACGGCCCGACGTACGACTCCCGCCGCACGCGCGCGGACTGGGCCAGGTTGATGGCCAGACGTGTGGTGATCGTGGTCAGGAAGGCCGTCGGCTCGTGGACGTCCGTGCGGTCCGCGTTCTGCCACCGCAGCCAGGCCTCCTGCACGATGTCCTCGGCCTCGGCGGCGCTCCCGAGCATGCGGTACGCGATGCCGAAGAGCTGCGGGCGCGCCGCGAGGAAGTCGCTCGTCGCCCGGTCGAGGGAGTCGGTGCCGGCGCCAGCGCCCATGATCGTCCCTTCCGGTCCGGCCGCCTCCCACTCTACAAGCGGCCTGAGCAGGGCGCTTCCGCGGACGGTCGGCCTCGCAACCGGCTTCGCCCCGGGTGCACCGTGGCACGCGTCGTGCGTCCACGGGATCCGTCCGTGTCCGTACCTTCCGGGCGCCCCTTGTCCTCCCGGTGTCACACGGGCGGGGAGCCACCGGTCGGAAGAGGTGAACAGCCCCCTGCCGGCCAGCCGTACGAAAGCCACGATATGACCAGCAGGATCTCGCAGCCGGGCCCGCGCAGCCTCACATCCGGGATCTCAGCACGTCGACCTCACAGCCCGGCGCGAACGGGTCGAAGCCGTGCTCGGCCAGCCAGCGAACCACCAGCAGGCTCCGCAGCGACCACCACGCGTGGATCACGTCGAGGTCGATGCCGGCGCCGTAGCCGGCGGCGACGTCGCCGAGGTGCTCCCCGTGTCCGAGCGTGAAGGTGGCGAGGTCGTACAGGGCGTCGCCCCGGCCCGCCTCGGACCAGTCGATGATGCCCGTGACCTCGTCGCCGTCGACGAAGACGTGCGCGATCTGCAGGTCGCCGTGCGTGAACGCCGGAGTCCACGGCCGCAGTGCGGCCTCGGCGACCCGGCGGTTGCGGGTGACCAGGTCGGCGGGCAGCAGGCCGTTCGCCACGAGCAGTCCGCACTCGTCGTCGAGTTCCGCCTCCAGCGCGGCGATGCCCCGGCCCGCCCGGCCGGGCCGGGGCGGTGGCGGCGCGTCGTGCAGTCTCCGGATGGCGGCGCCCGCCGCGGCCCACGCCGCCGGCGATCCGGTCGACGGCCCGCCGAGGCGCCCGAGCGTCGTCCCCGGGACTGCGGCGAGCGCCAGCACGGGCGGCCTGCGCCACAGGACCTGCGGGGTCGGGACCGGCGCGAGGGACATCGCCTCGACCTCGACGTCGATGCGCGCCTGGTCGGCGTCCACCTTGAGGAACACGTCCCCGACGCGCAGGGTCGCGCGCTCGGAATGGGCGACGACGACTTCGACCTCATCCATGGGCGACCAGTATCCCGGGGACGGCCGCCGACGTCACCGGGTGCACCGCGTGCGATGACGCGGCTGACCGCGTCCCGGCGCCCGGCGGCCTCGTACGCGGCACCGACCTCCGGCCAGGTCAAGACCGCCACTTCGGGCAGGATTCCGCCACAGCCCGTCGCACCCGGTGAAGCGGTGACACGGCGTCGACCGGGGAGCGGACCGGCGGGGCCGTCCCGGTCCCGGCCGGACGCGCTGCTCCGCCGCTCCCGCATCCCGCATCCCGTGCCGCGGGAGCGGCGGAGGTCACGTCCGGCGTGTTCCGGCAGGGCTGCCGCGGTGCCGTCCGGTGTCCGGCGGGGAACCGGGGCGGTTCCAGGAGCGGAGCTTGTCGGGGTTGAGGGTGATCCACACCTGCGCGACCAGGTGGCCGGCCACGTCGAGGCTGACGACCGCGGCCACCAGGTCGTCGTAGCGCACCACGAGACCGGTCCGCCCGTTGACGGACTGGGTGCGCAGCGTGGTCCGCGGCCGTCGCGCCAGCAGTGTCAGCAGGCTGCGGGCGACCTGCTCCCTGCCGTACACGGGCCTGACCAGGGCCCGGATCTTGCCGCCGCCGTCGAAGGACGCCGTCACGTCGGGAGCCGTCACGGACGCCAGGAGCGCCGCGTCCTCCGCGACGCAGGCCTTGCCCACCCGGCGGGCCACCGCGTCGTGCCGCCTGACGGACGCGGACCGTGCCCGGCGTGCGCGCAGGCTGTCGCGAGCCCGGTCGGTCGGCTCGGCGCACTCCGGCTCCGGCTGCCCCACGATGTCCGCGACCGTACCCGGCGCCGTCCCGAAGGCGTCGTTGAGCACGAAGGCCGCCCGCTCGGCCGGCGACAGGGAGTCCAGCGCGTCCAGGAGGACCTCGCTGATCTCCTCCTCCAGCAGTCGCTGCCGGTCCCCTTCGTCGGCCGCCCCGTCCGCTGCGCCGGGCGCCACGCCGTCCGCTGCGCCGGGCGCCACGCCGTCCGCTGCGCCGGGCGCCGCCCCGTCCACCGCTCCGGGCGGGACCCGGCGGGGCAGGGCCGGCCGGGCCAGGCAGACGCTGCCGGCGGCCTTCGCCAGCCAGGCACGGGGGGAGGCGATCCGAGCCCGCTCCTCCTCGGCCAGCGCGCACCACTGCTGGTAGGCGTCGTCGATGACCTCCTCGGCCGCGCTGCCGCTGCCGAGCATCCAGTGGGCGACATCCAGCAGATGCCTCCGCTCGTCCAGCAGCTCCGAGATCGGCACCGCGTCGTCGGCGTGGTCCGTACCGCATCCATCCCCTCATCACCCGGCACCGCGTCCCCCGTGCCGGCAGCCGTGCCCGCGCACACCGCTCAACCGTTCAGACCGGACAGGCACGGAATCTGTGACATCGGACCCCGGGAACCCGCTGGAGGCGGCCTCGGACAGTCCGGGGGAACGAGTCTCGGGCGGGCCGGGGAGCGGGCTCCCGACCGGTCGGGACGCGGCGCCTTCGGGCGGCCTCCCTCCACAGAGGTGATCTACACCGGCTCGCTCCCCGAGACCACGGGCGTGCTCTCGGGACGGCGGGCCAGCACGTGGGCGTCGAGGAAGCCCCGCTCGGAGGCCGGGTCGTGGACCAGCCTGGCGACCGTGACGAGCCCGGCCCCGGCCAGCAGCGCGGCAAACCGCTCCACCGGCCAGCTGTAGGCGGGCGTCACCTTGTGGTCGAAGCGGACCGGCTCCGGTCCGTCGGTCGCGAAGAACGAGACCAGGAGCAGGCCGCCCGGCGCCAGGACGCGTACCTGCTCGGCGAGCAGCGCGGGCAGTGCGCCGGGCGGGGTGTGGATCATCGAGTAGTGGGCCAGCACGCCGCCGAGCGCGCCGTCCTCGACCGGCAGGGCCTCCATCCGTGCCTCGTCGAACCGCAGCGACGGATGGGCCCGCCGGGCGTGGGCGACCATGCCCGGGGAGAGGTCGAGCCCGAAGGCGTCCAGCCCCAGGCCGTGCAGCATGGCGGTCAGATGCCCGGGCCCGCATCCGACGTCCGCTGCCCGCAGGTTCCCCGTCGCGTGCACCAGCTCGGCGAAGGTGCCGATCATGTTGCGCGAGAACGGGTGCGCCTCCAACCTGTTGGCGAACATCGACGCATACAGCTCGACCACTCCGTCGTAGGCCGCCCTGGTCTCGTCCTGATGCTCCGTCACGGCAGGGAAGCTACCATCCGCGCACGTCCGCAGCCTCTCCCGGTCGCCGTACCCCCCACCGGTGGAGGCCGGCCGTTCCGCCGCACGACCACGGGACGGAGCCCGGGGTGCCCCCGTCGGTCTGGACGGGTCTACTGTCCCCGGCGACCCCGGAACCGGCATCGAGCGCGTGTGCACCGTCCCGGCCTGAGCTCCGGCCATCCGCCCGCCCGCCCGCACGCACGCCGCCGATCCGGACCGGACGCATCGCATCGGAACGTCCGGCGTGGAGTGACGTGGATGAACGGCCGCCGTGTCACAGTCCGGAGGGCTGCCCGGTCAGTAGGGCGCAACCCCGATACGACGAGGAGATCCCATGATGGAAGCGCGCCTCGACTACTTCGGCCACCCCCTCGCGGCCAAGGTGCTCAAGCACATCAACTCGGCCAACAAGGTGGTGGTCGACTCGACGCTGCCGCACACGGTCCAGGAGCTCGTGAAGCTCCGCGCCAGCCAGATCAACGGCTGCGGCTTCTGCACCGACATGCACAGCAAGGATGCCGCCCATGCCGGTGAGACGCAGCAGCGCCTCAACCTGGTCGCCGCCTGGCGTGAGGCCACGGTCTTCACCGAGGCCGAGCGTGCCGCGCTGGAGCTGACCGAGCAGGGCACCCGCATCGCCGACGCGGCCGGCGGGGTCACCGACGAGGCCTGGGAGAACGCCGCCAAGCACTACGACGAGGACCAGCTCACCGCGCTGGTCTCGCTCATCGCCGTGATCAACGCCTACAACCGCATCAACGTGATCAACCAGACGCCGGCCGGTGACTACCAGCCGGGCCAGTTCGGCTGAGGCACCCGGTCCGTCGTGGGCGGTTGCGGGGCGCCGAGCCCGCCGCACCGCCCACGACGGGCACGTCACACTCCCCCGACGTGCCCGGTCAAGTGGACAAGGGCGTGGGCCCGGACCTCGAACGGTCCGCGCCCACCAGCGCCTCTCGGCGCACACACCGATCGGACGAAGGGTGCCTGCAATGTCGTACTACCCGGAACAGGTGTACTGGGGGGACGGGGGCGAGGTCAGCGCCCGCTACCGTCCTGCGGAGACCGCCCCCGACATCGGCGGGGAGGGCGGGGACGCCATCCACTACTTGGCGACCACGACCACCACCCGAGGCGAGTTCGGGCTCTACCGCGTCGAAATGCGGCCCAGGGCCGGCGGTCCGAGGACCCACTTCCACAAGACCATCTCGGAGTCGTTCTACATCCTCGGCGGCACCGTCCGCCTCTACGACGGCGCTCAGTGGGTCGACGCGCACCAGGGCGACTTCCTGCACGTCCCGCAGGGCGGACTGCACGCCTTCCGCAACGACTCCGACGCGCCCGCCGAGATGCTGCTGCTCTTCACGCCGGGCGCACCGCGCGAGGAGTACTTCGAGCGGGTGTCGGAGCTGGCCGACGCCTCCGACGAGGAGCATCCGAGGTTCTTCGACCGGCACGACTCGTACTTCGTGGAGTGACCGGTACGCCCGCGCACGCCCAGGGCAGCCGCGTTCCCGCATCGCTGGGCACTCCTGGCAGGGCGGCGCTGCCGGACGGGTTCGACGAGGGTTCCGAGGGGATCCGGATCACCCGCGAGACGCTGCTGGAGCTGTCAGGTCCCCCACCGCCCGCGCCGCCGGCCGTGAGGCTGCCGGACCCTCCGGCCTGCCGGCGGGTCATGGCGGTTTCCGCCTCATCTGACGCACCGTTGGGTCACGGGCACAGGCGCGGCCACGGGCGCGGGCGGTGTGCGAGGCGGTGGGCGCGGAGGTCGCGTCCGGCCAGGTCGACCATGTCCGCCTGCAGGCCGAGCGGCCGGTCGACCGCGGCCATCCTCGCCCGGCCCGGACCGGGCCCGGCCACCCGGCCCCGCCCCGTGACCCCGCCCGTCAACGGCGGACGACTTCAGGCGCTCCAGGAACGCGAGCAGAGCACCAAGCGGTAGCCGTCGGGATCGGCAACGGTGGCACCGTACTCGTCCCAGTAGGGGTTGTGCGCCGCCGCGCGGGTGCCGCCCGCGGCGACGAAGCGGTCGACGAGGGCGTCATCGACCGCGGTACCGGGATGGAGGACGAAGAGGTCGTCCACCGTGGGTGTGGGCTCCGGCGGCCGCTCGGGGTCGTGAGTGGGCTCGAAGTGCCAGGAGCCGCCCGGGAGCCCGGGCATCACCAGGTCATGCCCGCCGGAGACGCGCCCGGTGGTGCGCCACGGAACGTCGAGCCCGAGGCCCTCGACGGAGAAGCGCTCGGCGGCCACCAGGTCCCGGGAGGGGCGGGCGATCCGGATGCGGGTGTCCCGGGTGATCACTGCGGGGCCTCCAGGGTCGCGCGCCAGACCGGGCTGTCGACGTAGTGGTTGTCGAAGCGCTCCGACGTCTCGGCGAGCCGGCTCGGGGGCTCCTCGCCGCGGGTGACCCGCCCCAGCAGGCGCAGGTAGTCGAAGCGGTCCATGCCCGGCGTGAACACGCACAGGACGTCGGCGCCCGAGCCCGGGGCGGCGCGGAAGGCGTGCGGCGTGCCCGGCGGCACGGCGAGGAAGTCGCCCTGGTGCAGGAGGGTCACCTCCTCACCGAGCAGCACCTGGAGCGAGCCGCCCAGGACGAAGAACACCTCCCAGGCGCGCGTGTGGACGTGCGCGGGCGCGCCGGGCGCACCCTCGGCGAAGGCCGAGCGGTAGCTCGTGAACGCGCCCCCGGTCTGCGCCGAATCGGCGAACAGCGCCATCACGGCACTGGGGTCGGCGCAGGTCTCGGCCTCGCCGCCGCGCGTGAGCACCGGCCCCTGCGTGGTGCGGCCGGTCAGGCCGTGATCCGAAGTCATGGTCGCGACCCTATCGACCGGGTAGGACAGGGGCGCCGCACACGATGACGCCGCTGACGCCGCGACGGGAGTCCGTCCTCGCCGTCATCTGCGCCGTCATCTGCGCCGTCACCTGCGCCGTCGAACGCGCGGCACGGGGCCAGGCCCCTCGCCTGCGGAGCACCTCGCCGAGCGCAGCCGCCCTGCCGGCCCGGGCCCGTCCGCGGTCCGGGCCCTGCGACCCGGTACGCGGGGGCGCGGGGCCGGCCGTCGGCGTGCTCCGCGCGGCGGGCCCGCGTCAGCCCGTCTGTTCGGCCAGGGCGACGATGATGCCTGCGGGGCCGCGGAGGTAGCAGAGCCGGAAGACGTCCTCGTACTGCGCCACCCCGCCGAGGAGTTCGGCGCCGTGGGTGCGCAGGCGGGCGACGATGTCGTCGATGTCGTCGACGGCGAACATGACGCGGTGCAGGCCCAGCGTGTTGGCCGGAGGGTTCCGCGGCCCGGCCTCGGACACCGCGGGGGTGTGGTACTTGGTCAGCTCCAGCTTGCTGTGGCCGTCGGGGGTCCGCATCATCGCGATGTCGCTCCGGACGCCGTCGAGTCCGACGGTGCGGTCCGCATAGAGGCCTTCGATCTGCGCCCTGCCTTCCAGCTCCAGGCCGAGCTCGGTGAAGAAGGCGACAGCCGCGTCCAGGTCGTCGACGACGATGGCGACGTTGTCCATCCGCTGAACAGTCATGTCCCCGAGCCTAACGACCCGGTGCGCGGTGGCGCGGGGTCGGCCGTGGCACGGCGGCGGCCGCGCGGGCCGAGGGGACGGTGGCGTCCTCCCCGGCCCGCGCGGCCTCGGCGCGGGCTGACTCCGGCTACCGCGCCGAGGCCGTCGACCACGGCGCCCGCCCGGCCCGCGACCACGAGACCCACCCCCACCGCCCCGAAGCCGTGATCCAGCCCGTGATGACCGGCCTCAGGAGCCGGCGGCCCACCCGGGGGTCCCCCGTGAACCGGCGCGGAACCCGGCCCCGGGGCCGGACACGAACCGGCGGAGAGAACGCTCTGTCAGGGGTTGCAGCGTTCGCACCAGCGGGGGTCGGCGGTGGTGTCGGGGCGTGGCACGGTGTGGCGGTGCTGGCAGCGGGCGCAGCCGTGAACGTCGGCGGTGACGAGGTCGGTGGGCCAGGCGCAGGCGCGGCAGGGCAGGCCGGTGCGGTGGGAGGTGCGGCCGTAGCCGGGGGCGTGGCACCGGGGGCAGGGTGTGGCCAGGCGCGTGGCGAGTCGGCGGGCGAGTCGGGTGAGGAGGGTGCGGCGTGTGGGGTTGTGGTGGGCGCGCAGGTCGGGGGCGACGGTTGCGGTGCCGGTGTCGGAGCGCCGCAGCGCGGTGCCGGTGGTGCGGCGCAGGACGGCGGCGTCGGTGATGCCCTTGCCGGCGACGTGCAGGTGCCCGTTGTGCGTGGTGGTGACGAGGGCGCCCTGGTGGGGGAAGCCGAAGGAGCGGGCGGCCTCGACGGCGGTGTCCGGGTCGGTGACGTCGGTGGCGGTGCCGGGGACGTCGAGGCTGCGCAGGCCCTCGACGATGCACAGGTCGCGGGTGTCGTCGAGGAAGACGAGGATCTCCTCGTGGGTGTTGACCAGCCCGACGGGTCCGTAGCTGGCCTCGCTGGCCAGTCCGTAGGGGGTGGCGGTGGTGGCCATGGCCAGGCGGGCTTTGGCGGTGGCGGCCTGGAGCGGGGGCAGGGTGCGGGGGATGTCGCCGGCGAAGGTGCCGAACTGGTCGGTGTCGAGGCCGGGCGGTGCGGTGACGCGCGCGCCGAGGACGTCGTGGAACGCGGGGGCGGCGCAGTGGTGTTTGTCGTGCCGGGTGCCGAAGACGACGGTCGCGCCGTGGTAGGGGCGGGCGGTGGGCGTGCTGGCCATGGGGTGGGTGCCTTTCCGGGCTGCTCCTACGACTGGAGGACGGGCACGGTCCTGAGCGGGCGGACGAGCCGGTCGGCCGGGGTGTAGACGAGGGTGGCCAGAGCGGCGGGGTCGGCGCGGTGGAGCCTTGCGAGGACGGGGAAGGTGTCGAGCAGGGTGGTGGCGGTGTGGCGCAGGTGGCGGTCGAGGAGGTCCTCGGGGGTGGTGGCGGGGCGGTGGCGGAGGGTGAGGCCGAGGTGCGCGGTGATGGCGCCGTGGTAGGCGGTGGAGACGGTGCCGCGGGTGTACTGGGCGTGGACGGTGTCGAGGATGCGGCACGGCTGGTGTCCGAGGACCACCACCAGGGGCGCCTGGTGGAGGGTGAGGGCGTAGTCGATGCCGGCGAGGGCGGCGGTGCCGGTCAGGTGCGCCGCGGTGGAGGTCACGATCAGCCGGCCGGGCTGGGTGTCGAAGATGGCTTCCGGTGCCACGCCCAGGTCGCTGCAGGTGAGTACGGCGGCGAGGACGCCGGGGTGCTCACCGGGCGCGTGCGGGGCGGGGGTGCCGAGGGCGTGCCGGCGGTTGCCGCCGAGCAGGGTGGCGAGGGCGGTGGCGGCGTCGGACTGCAGCGAGGTCATCGCGGGTTTCTCCCTTGCGCTGGAACTGGGTCGGTTCGTGGTCGCTCTCAGGGCCGGCCGGCGGGGCGCCAGGGCGTCCAGCCGCGGCCGGGGCGGCGCAGCCACCAGCGGTCGGCGTCGTGCACGGCGAGGTGGATCCAGGCGCCGTCGACGAGGTCGGCCAGGGTGGGGTTGCGGTGCAGGAGGGTGTCGAGGCGGTCGCGGGGGGCGGTGACGGCGACCAGCAGCCGCATGGGCTCGTGGTAGGGGCGGGAGTGGTCGGTGAACACCGACTGGCGGGGCAGGCCGAGCCGGAGGTCGCCGCCCGCACCCTGGTGGACGCCGATGTCGCCGACGACGTTGTGGGCGATCTTGTCCCCGGCGCCGAGGGTGTCGGGGTCCACGGTGGAGAAGTAGTACTGGGCGTTGATCCAGTGCGCCACGACCGCGGGCCCCGACAGGATCGCCTCCAGCACCGCGCCGTCGGGGTCCGTCTCGGGCCGGTAGGAGTGCAGGAAGCACCGCCGGCCCAGATCGAGGCCCGCGCTGAACGCGCGCGGGGCCACGAGGAAGGCGGCGTTGCGGGCCAGACCCCATTCCGGGCGGACCTGGGACCAGTCCGCCGCCCGGGTGGCCGTGTGCGCGGCCGCGGCCCTGGGCCGCAGGCGGGCGGGGGCGGCGGGCAGATCGCGGGCGCGCTCCGCGGCCAGCCGCTGTCCGGCGGTGGCCAGGTCGCGGCGCAGCCGCCCCATGCGGGCCTGGTGGGTGGCGGGCAGGGTGTCCACGTCGTAGCAGGTGACGGTGTCGGTGGCGGTGTCGTGCTCGGCGGCGACGAACACGGTGTCGTCGGGCACGCGCAGGCCCCGCTCGGCGAGCAGGGCGCGCACCGGCGCCCGGTTGAGGACCGCGGCGGCCAGCCGGGCGCTGGTGCCGCCGCGGGCCGCGCCGCAGGCGCCGCAGTCCAGGGCGCTCGCGTAGGGATTGTTGGTGGTGGTGCTGCCGTGCCCGCACAGCAGCACCAGCGGCGCGAACCGCTCCGTCAGGCCCATCGCGGCAAGGGCCGCCTCGGCGAAGTCGGCCTGCTCGGTGTCGCTGGGTGCCGTCGGCCCGGACAGCACCGGCGTCACCGGGGCGGCGCCGGTCAGGGCGGTCCTCGCCCACCGCTGTACGGCCGCCCAGGCGCGCGGGGCGAGGGTGCGGGCCACCGCCAGGGGCCCGAGCGCGAACCCGCCCGCCTCGGCCAGCAGGTACGCGCCCAGCGGGGCCTTCTGCGCGGCCCCGGCCGCTGCCGCCGCAGCGGCGAGGTCGGCGTGGGCGGCCGCCGCCGCGGCACCCGTGCCCGCACGGGGGGAGGCTTCGCCGACGGTGAAGGCGGGCCGCAGCAGCACCGGGAACAGGTCGAGTGCGTCATCGCTGGCGAAGGGCCTCACCCGGGCGGGCAGGCCGAAGAACCCGGCGAACCCGAAGGTCTCGTAGTCACCGACGGCCTCCACGTGGCGGCGCAGACCCTCGCTGCGCACGTCGATGCAGCACACCAGCTGGGCGGCGGGGGGCCGGGCGGGGACCGGTCGTGCGGGGCGGTCGAGGGCGGCCAGCAACTCGTCGCGGTAGTGGCCCTCGTAGGCGGCCAGCCACACCCAGTGCCGCGTGCGGGGGGCCAGGGCCGAGAGCCGGGCCGCCACCTCGGCGTCGGCAGGTTCCGGCAGCCCGTCGCGGCCCCGGTCGGCGTCGGCGCCGGCGTCTGTGTCGGCCGCGTCTGCGTGCGGGGCCGGGCCGCCGCCGGGCGCGGAAAGGGCGGGGGTGCGCTGGGCTGCGTCGTAGGTCAGGCGCACGGCCAGGTAGTCGCCCAGGTGCAGGGCGGGGCCGGGGTGGTCGGGTGCGGCCCACTGCGTGCGCCACTTGGCATGGGCCGCCCAGCCGGGCAGACGGGCCAGCTGCGCGCTCAGCACCGCCACCACCGTCTCCTCGTCGTCCGCCCCCATGTCCCTCAGTGCGAGCGCGAGGGCGTCCTCGGCGGTGGCGGGCAGCGGGCGGCCGGTGCCGATCCCCAGGCGGCGGGCCACCGGATCCCCTCCCACCCGCTCCCGCCACGTGGCGTAGAAGCCGGACGCCGGGGCCGTCCTGCCGAGCATTCCGGTGACGTAGGCGGCGCACCACTTGGCCACCTCCCGGTCCGTCACCGCTTCCGCCCGCCCGTCCACCGTCGGCACCGGCGGCGCGAGAGCCGGCGTGCACGCGGCGTCCCCCGGCACGGCCGGAGCGTGCAGGGCGCTCAGCGCGGTCCTCAGGTCGGCGTCGGTGATCCGGCCGCGCTCGTAGGCGTCGGCGACCAGGCGCGCATCCGGCAGGCCGGTGATGCCCAGCAGCGGGGCGGCGATGCCGACGGCCTCGGCCATGCTGTGCCCGCGCAGGTCCCACAGCGGGTTGACCGCGATCGCGGTGGTCACCGGCCACAGCGCCGGGATCGGCCGAGCCGCCTGCTCGATCAGCGCCGCCGTCACCGGCGCCGGATGGGTCGTCGTCATGGAAGCAGACCTTTCAGTCATCGGAGGGGCAGGAGGGCCGGGGCCGCTCACGCCGCACACGGGCGAGGGCACGGGGGTTCGCCCGCGCCGGGGCGGCGGTTCAGGCCGCGGACTCCAGCACCGGCTCCTTCTCGGGCCGGTGCGGCCGGGCGACGGTCGCGGCGGAGGGCGGGCGCGGCCGGTCCCAGCCGACCGGTGCGACGGCGGCGTCCAGCAGCCGGGCCCCGAGGAACACCGCCGCCCGCGTACGGGTCGCCGCCCAGGTGAACACCGCAGCCGCGGCCGGCACACCCAGCAGCACCCAGACGGGCAGCCCGGTCCCCGCACCGGGCACGGCCCGGGCGACGAAGCCGCCCACCACCGCCGCGACCGCGCCGTAGGCACCGGCGGCCACCACCAGCAGCACCGGCCACAGCCACCGCCGCGGCTCACCGGCCGGGCGCCGCGCCCACCACGCATTCGCCAGCGTCCACGCGGTCGCCGCCACCAGGACCACCAGCACCAGCCCGTCACCGGTGGCGACCCCGGGGGCCGCGGCGGCGGTGGCGGCCACGGCGGCCACGGCGGCCGCACCCGCCCGCGCCCGGCCGCCGACCGGCTCCGGGACACCCGGGGACCCCGGCCTGCGCACGGTCGACCCCGACGACAGGAACAGCCCCGCCTTGTACAGGCCGTGCCCGATCAGGTGCACCATCGCCGCCGGGTAGGCGCCCACACAGCACTCGACCAGCATGAAGCCCATCTGTGCGCTCGTCGACGATGCCAGCCGCCCCTTCACGTCCGGCTGCCGTGCCATGACCGCCACCGCCCAGGTCGCCGTCGCCGTCCCCGCGAGCGCCACCGCCGCCAGGGCGGGCGTCCACGCCGCCAGCGGCGCCAGCCGCACCAGCAGGATCCCGCCGCCGTTGACCACCCCGGCGTGCAGCAGGGCGCACGCCGGGGTCGGTGCCGACACCGTCAGCCGCAGCCACCCCTGAAAGACGCCCTGCGCACACCGCGACATCGCCGCCACCGCGATCAGCGCCGCCACCAGCGGCGCCCACCCGCCCAGCCGGGCCGCAGCACCCTGGAGCGCGGTGTACTCCGTCCCCACGTTTCCCGCCCGCGCGAGGACGATCACCGCTGCCGCGACCAGGGCGGCGTCACCTGTCAGCAGCGCGGTGCGCATCACCCGCACCAGCCCCGCCACGCCGGGCAGGTCCCGGCGGGCTCCCGCGACCCGCGTGAACCCGAGGCCGGCGACCACCCAGGCGGCCACCATCCCGGCCACGGTCGCCGACACCGACACCACGGCCATCGCCGCCACCACCCACGCCGCTGCCGCCCCGAACCGCCCCGAGCGGGCATCCCCGGACAGGTAGCGGCCGGAGAAGCTCTGCACCAGCGCACCCACCAGGCACACCAGTGTCAGCAGACTCACCGTCAGCCCGTCGGCGACCAGCCCCCAGGCCGGCTGCGACCCGGCCCGGGCCACCAGGCCCACCGGCCCGCCCACCGCGACCGCCACCAGGGCCACGACCGCGGCCGCCGCCGCCACCCACGACCATCCCGCCCGCCACCGGGCCGCGGCCTGCGACCCCCCGGTTCCCGTCGCGGCCAGCAGCGGCACACCCACTGCCGCCGCGAGTGCCGCCTGCCCGAGTGTCCCCGCGTCCATCCGCACCACCTCCGATCTCTAAAGCACGAATTTGATATCGTGATTAGTACAGCAGGTGAGGATGAGGCGCAACCCGGGAGAGGCGTGACATGCGGCTTCTGATTCAGGAAGTGCAGTACACTGAACAGGTGACACCGTCTGCCGCAGCCGAGACCGCCAAGCCGGCCTGGACGTTCCTGACCAACCACGGCCACGTCCTGGTGTGCATCGCCCAGGACCCCGGCATCCGCGCGCGCGACATCGCCGACCGCGTCGGCATCACCGAACGGGCCACCCAGTCGATCATCGCCGACCTCATCGGCGCCGGATACATCACCCGCGCCCGCGTCGGGCGCCGAAACCACTACACGATCAACCCCCACCTGCCCGTCCGCCACCCGGTCGAGCAGCCCCACAGCATCGGCGACCTCCTCGCCGCCGTCGCCGGCTACACCGGGCGCGAATCCTCCGACCGGCAGGCGGGCTGACCAGGCACCCGGGCGACGGGTCCCTCCGACGCACTGCGCGTGCCGCAGCGACGGCGGGCCGGCGTGGTGGCCGCCGGCCCCGCGTCCGCCGCGGAGCGGGCGCGGACCGGGCGGTGCGGGGAACGGGGGGCCGGGCGGTGCGGGGCCGGGCGGTGCGGGGAACGGGCAAGGCAGAGGACGAAGGACAGTGACGGCAAGCACACGTGACATCGAGAAGGCGGCCGAAGTGCTGCGGGCCGGCGGCCTGGTGGCCCTGCCGACCGAAACCGTCTACGGTCTGGGCGCCAACGCCGAGGATCCCGCCGCCGTCTCCCGGACCTTCCAGGTCAAGGGCCGCCCGCCCTCCCATCCGCTGATCGTCCACATCGCCGGCGCGGAGCACCTCCACGACTGGGCCGAGGACGTTCCCGCCACCGCGCGCCTGCTGGCCGAGCACTTCTGGCCCGGGCCCCTGACGCTGGTCCTGCGGCGCGGCCGGCGCGTGCCCCTCGAAGCCACCGGAGGCCTGGAAACGGTGGCCGTACGCGTGCCCGGCCACCCCGTCGCCCTCGCCCTGCTCTCGGCCTTCGGCGGCGGTGTCACGGCCCCGTCCGCCAACCGCTTCGGCTCGGTCAGCCCCACAACCGCCGAGCACGTCCGCGCGGAGCTCGGCGACGCCGTCGACCTCGTCCTGGACGGCGGCCCCTGCGACGTCGGCGTCGAGTCGACCATCGTCGACACCACCGGCGACGCCCCGAGCATCCTCCGGCCCGGCGGAGTCACACGCGAAGACCTCGAAGCGGTGCTGGGGCGCCCGATCACGGTCCCCTCCACCAGCCGTGTCCGGGTACCGGGCCAGCATCCGTCCCACTACGCACCGCGGGCACGGGTCGTCCTCGTCGAGCCCGGGAAGGCCGTCGCCGAAACGGAACGCGCGCAGGGACTCGGCCACCGGGTGGGCGTTCTCCTCCCACCCTCCCTCGCGGGCGCCCCGGTGGCGGCGCACGCCGTGATCCCGGTCCCCGCATCGACGGCCGCCTACGCACGCGGGCTCTACGGGTACCTGCGCGAACTCGACCGGCGGGGATGCGACCTCATCATCGCCTCCCTGCCGCAGGAGGAGGGACTGGGGCTGGCCATCGCCAACCGGCTCCGCCGCGCCGCGGGCCCACGGCCCACCGCGTGACCGGGGCCCGTCCCGCTCGACCGTCCTGCTGCTCCTGCCGTCGCCGTCGCGCGGGCGTCCGGCGGCGGGGGGCCGAAGGGATCGGACTCACACGGGACCTTCTCCCCTGATGGTGGACGGGCGTTCGCGTCTCACGCGGCGAGCGCGGGGTCGGCCGGGTGGTCCCGGCGTTCGTGTGCGTGCCTGCTGAGGCATCCGTCGGCGGAGTGCCGGCGGTGGGTGTTGTCACGGGCCGGCCGGGCGAGGACCGTCCTCCGGCAGGTGAGCGGGTCGCCGTGGTCGCGGCCGCCCCGGAGGGCCTCGCGCCTCAGCGACGTGTCGAGGCTCTTGCAGACCGTGCTGTCGGCACCGCTGCCGACGGTGCCCATCGACCGGCCCCCCGAGCTCGTCGCAGAGGCCGGCGAACTGCCGGGATCCGTACGGGGTGCATTCAACCGGTCGTCTCAAGACCTCGACCGCGGAGGTCTCGGACGGAACGACCATCGGGGTGGACGATGGAGGTGACGGGGCATCCAGCGACGCCGGCGCCGCCCTGCCACCGGGCGCAACCCCCCTCCCGCCCGGGCGTCGCCCGGCGGCAGGAGCTCCTTCCCCAACCGGAGGAAACCCGTCGCACCCGCCCCCGTCCGCCCGTGCGGAGGAGCGGACCGGCGGTGCCGCCCGTCGGTCCGGGCGGCACCCGGTGCGCGGGGGCCTACCGGCGCCTGGTGCGCCTGGGCGCAGCCGGGTGGCGCGGGGCCTCCTTGCGTACGGAGGAGTGCGGCGGCGTCGGTGTGCGTCGCGGGGTCGCGGTTGTCGTGCGGACCGGCCGCAGGTGCAGGACGACGGGGGTGTCGCCGTGGACCGCTGTGCCGGCGGCGGGCTGGGAGGAGGCCACGGTCCAGCGTGCCGCCGCCGCGGCGTCGTGCGCGACGTCGCGGCCGTCCGGGGTGAGCGCGCTGAGGTGGACCAGGCACCGCAGGTCGGCACCGTGCGGGTCGAAGCGCCTGCCGGCCAGGTCGGGGAGGTGCCTGGCCGCGTCCCGGGCCGGGCAGGCCGCGGCGGGGGACTCCGCCTCGTCCGGCGTGCCGGGGTCGGACCCGTCCGGCGCATCGGCGGGCGGGACGCCCCCACCGAAGGCGTCCGCGTCCCCGCCGGGCACGTCCCCGGCCGCGGCGGTGCCGGGAGCGCCGCCGTCCGCGGCCGGGGTCGGACCGCACCCGGACAGCAGGACGAGGGTGAGGAGGGCGGCCGCGCGGGACGGCAGGACGGTGCGGCGCACGGGGCCCTCCGGGAGGAATGAGGTGATCATGTGCGTCCATCGTGGCAGTCGGGGGCCTCCGCGAGGAAGCCGGAAGGCCTCGCGGTGACGCGCCTGTGACGGCCCCGTGGCACGGAGGGCACTGCGGGAGCGGACCGTGTGCCCCTCATCAACCTGCTGCCGACGGCTGCTCGACCGGTGCACTGGGAGGCGGCAGGGCTCTCAGCGTTCCTTGACCCAGATCATGCCCCGGCCTGACTCGGCAGGTGCCTGGATGCCGTCCTCCTCGACGCGTTCGAGACGGTAGCCCAGGCGTCGTGCCACGGCGGCGCTGCGGACGTTCGCCTCGTCGCAGTGGATCTCGACCCGGGTGAGGTGGTCCAGACCGAGGAGGAGCCGGGTGAGCGCCCCGGCCGACCTGGTGGCGACCCCTCGGCCCACGTGGTCGACGTGGCACCAGTAGCCGATCTCGACGGCTCCGCCGCCGAGGTCGTCGTGGACCGCGGCCATGCCCAGGATCGTCCCCTCCCGCTCGTCGAAGATGCCGAAGTTGTGGCTGCGGCCGCTCGGCCAGGCCAGCGCGTCCTCGAAGCGCTGCGCGTGCTGCTGCTCGGTCGGCGGCTCGCCGGCCCACTCCATCCAGGGGTGCAGGTGGTCGAAGGAGGCCAGGATCGCGCGGTACCTCGCCTCGCGGTCCCGTGGCTGCCAGCGCCGCAGGACGAAGCCCTCGGCCGTGATGCGCTCGGGTACGTCGCCGGGGCGGAGGACAGGCTGCGGGGTGTTCGACGCTTGCTCCATCCGTGGAATCTCCCTGTTCCGAGGACGACATGCAACGTCGTGACCGCACGTGGACGGCTGGGGCCGAGGCATGAGAGGCGCTTCGGCACTCGTCGTGCGTTCCTGCCGTCGCGACGTCCGCCTCACCCAGGACGGGGTGCGGTCCGGGACCGTCGCTGTCGAGAACCGCTCGGACCGGCAGGCGGCATGCCGAGGGTCGAAGAGCTGGAGGCCGCGCTTCCCTCGCCTGTGCGGTGGCGTGTGCCGGGCGGACGGCACGGGGACGATTCCGGCATCACCCCTTCAGATGCAGGAGCCGCGCCCACCGGTCCCCGATCGCACAGGGCTGTTCGAACAGGCCCGGTATCGTCACGCTGCCGGCCGCTCGGGCTGAGGTGCTCTGCTGACCGGAGGTTGATCGTGGTGACGGACGTCTGGGGCGTACTGGACGAGAAGCAGCGCCTCTCGTGGGTGTTCACGCCGTTCGAACGCGTCGGGCCTCTGGAGTTCGGCATGACGCACGAGCAGGCGGAGGCAGCAGGTGAAGGTGTCCTGCGGACCGCTCTCCGGGAGGGTTCTTCGGGGGACGGGATCCGCGTCGACTTCTGGCTGGAGCAGCGACCTGACGCGAGGTTCTCCGGACCGGCGGTCACCGTGTACTACGACCGGTCGGTCCGCCTGTCGGGGATTGCCGTCAACGCACTGCGTGGCCCACAGGTGACGCTGGACGGGATGCGGCTCGTCGGTCAGGTGCCGTCACGCCTGGAGGAACGGTTCATCGACTACCTCGGGATGCACGACAAGGAACTGCGGTACTCGCAGTGCGCCGACCCGTGCTCGGCGCAGCTCGGTCTGGTGCTTCGGGCCCAGCGGGCGGGCGACCTCGTGCTGAGCCGTCCGGTGATGGTGTCCGAAGCATGGGCCGACCGCTGCTGGGACACCACGGAGGGCTGCATCCCCGAGAGGGAGTGGAAGACCTTCGAGTGGTGACTCGCGGCGTGCCCCTGCGGAGCGGTTGCCCCGGGGCATGGCTCTCACGGCCACGGAGCAGCTCCTTCCTCCCATGTCATGCTTCCGAGTCCAGCAGTCCGGACCTGCCGCGCCGGACGACGGCGGAGTCGGTCCTCCGACCAGCGAGGCTGCCGGGCTGCGCGGTGCGGGAACAGTCCTCCTGGCGCCTGGCTGCGGCTATTCCCTCACCTGCTCCACTCCACCGTCCGGGGAGACGGCGTACAGGTCGATCCGCAGCAGGCGCCGCACGGCGGACGGAACCCGCCGGGCGTGGGAGAGCACCGAGGCCGGCACGACGATGGCGTACTGCACGGCCGGGTCAGACTCCGTCATGCGCCGCAGGAGCTGCCCGTATGCCGTGTCGAGATCGGTTCCGGGCGCTCGGGTGCGTCCCTTCACCTCGCCGATGAGGCGCTCGGCTCCTCGGACGGCTTCGACATCGGTGTGCGCATCCGCGGGGGTGACCGGTGTCCACCCCTGCAGGACGAGCCAGGCGCGGAACGCCTCCGTCACGCGGTCCTCGGTATGGCCGGCTGCGGTGGCGGCCTGCGCTGTGCGGGTCCGCAGTGGTGCCGGGACGGGAACGGGCGTGCCGTCGCCCGGGGGCGCGGGAGCGGCCTCCACCGAGGCGATGGGCGCCAGCAGAGTCCGTACGGCCGCGAGGTCCGTCTCTGGGTGCCGGCGCAGGCGGCCCCGCACATCGGCGGAGAGATCCGCGGGGCGGATCACCGTCAGGCGCAGACCGTGCTGCGGAATCAGGGTGTCGCGGCGGGCGTCGTAGAGAGCGCGCTGCCGACCGCGGTGCACGCCGCTGACGGTGAGGCGGTCGGGCTTGTCGAAGAAGGCGTTGGGCCGGTCGTGCTGCAGCTCGCGGTACTCCACCACCAGGCCGTGGTCCGGCCAGTAGGCGTCGACCGGCAGCCTGCTGCGGTGGCCCGTGCGGCCGGGATCCCCGAGCAGCCAGTCGAACCGGTGCTGACGCAGGCCTTCCTCCCCCAGGGCCTCGTCGCACAGGTCCAGTACGTATGCCTCGTCGCTCTGATCCCGACCCATGGGGAAGAAGGGTGCCACCGCACGAGGAGGCTCTTCCACCCCGCGCCACGGCCTGGAGGACACCGCTCGATCCTGGACGTGCGCCGCGTCGCCACGACGACCGAGCCTGCCGACAGGCGGGCTCCGGGAGGACCACTCCACGCCGCGGCACCGGCCCGCGAGCGGCCGGTGCCCCACGTCGGAACGGACCGCCCGGAGCCTGCGGTACGACGTGGGGGAGTGCATCCGGGGAGTGGCTCACACCTGGGCGAGAGGCGCGACCGGGAGGATGGCGCCGAGCGCGGCACCCTGCAGCGCCGTGATGCGCTCGATGACCAGTCCCAGCAGCACGGCCGCCGCGACCATGAGTGCCTCCGCCACCACGAGGAGGGGCATCGAACCCGGGGCCACCCGGCCTCCCACCGTGAGCACGACCGCGTGCGTGATCCAGGCGGCCCACCACAGGTTCACCAGGGTCGTGCCCCGCTTCTGCTCCCACGACGCGGAGCTCGCGCGCCCGATGTCGAGGACGAGCCGGCGCGGGACGAAGAGGTTGACCACCGGTACGAACCACGCGCCGATCGTCCAGGCCCGACTCGGGACCGGGGCCAGGGGGGACAGCTCCTGGGCGTTGTGCCGGGACCGGGCGAGCCACACGAGGAACAGCACGATCGCCGGAGCCATCACGTACAGGAAGACCATCGACATGAAGCCCGACCTCTGCAGGGACGCATCCGTGTGGTGCAGGTGGTGGTCCCGGACGGCCGCCGCGCGGAACACGTCCGCCACGGCGGCCGCCGCTGTCGTCGCCTGTGCGGAGCGGGCGAGGATCCACGGGGCTCTGCGTGCGGTGTTCGTCATCGTCGTCGGCCTGTCTCGGAGGCGTGTGCCGCTGCAGCGGACGCTGGGGCGGAGTGATCATAGGGTCTGCCCGCCGCACGCACGTGGGGTTTTCGGGTCGTCGGTCGCGGGGCGCACGTGCCCGACGGCGGACGACCGTACGTGCACGGGGGCCGGGTGCGGGCGGCACGCCGATCAGGCGGGAGGCGGCCGAACGGAGGCAGCCGGCCCGCAGCACGTCGATGTCCGCAGAGCAGCCCGCTCGAGGAGGCACCGACGCGGGCTGCCACGATCGCCGTCGCCTGGCGCTGTGCTCACGGGGTCCGCGCGTTCCTGTGCGGCCCGGGCCGCACCATCTGCGGCGCGGCGGCCGCCCGCTGTCCGCCTCCGACGGGCGGACCGAGGGGCGCCACCCCCCCCACGACCCGCTGGGACGGACGCTCTCCCAGGAGGTCCCGGGAACGGGATCGTCCTCGCCCAGGCCGTCCCCGGTGTGCTCGGCCCGGTGTCCTCCCGGCTCCGTCACCTGCTCCCCGGGACCCGGCCGTTGGTGGTCATGCCCGGCCGGTCATACCGTCCGCCAGTGCGCTGACCAGCCGCACGAGGGTGGGTTCGAAGGCGATGCCGAGATGGGCCAGCCCGGGCTCCTCCGCGTAGAGGCGGGTGAGCGTTTCGGCGGGGTGCGCGGCTTGCCACAGGGGCGCGGCCATGGCGATGACCGCGATGACCAGGTCGCCCGCCTGCGCCGTGTCGAGTGCGCTGGCCGAGGTGATGGCGGTGACGAGGGTCTCCACGCAGGCGAGGGCGACGGCCTTGAAGGCGTGGACGCGCTCGTAGGTGACCTCGCGTTCGAGGGTGAGGGGAACGTGGGTCAGCAGGTCGCAGAAGAGCGGCCGCGCGGCGAGCGAGGCGGTCAGGGCGCGGGCCAGTTCGTCCGAGGTGGCGCGGCGGCCGGCCAGCCGCGCGGCGACGTCCTCCGACCAGTCGCGGTATCCCTCCTCGGCGAGGCTGAGCAGGATCTCCTCGCGTGAGGAGTAGTAGCGGCGGACCGCTGAGGCGTGCACGCCGGCATGTCCGGCGATCGCCGTCAGGGTGACCGCGCGGACGCCCTCGCGGGTGCCCAGGACGCGGGCCGCCTCGAGGAGGTCGGCGGCCCGCTGCTCCTTGTGGTGGCGGGAGTAGGCGCGCTGGAAGGTCTTCGGATGCGTCATGCTCACGATCCTAACAACGCAAGCGGGATGCGTTGGACAACGCAAGGCCCTTGCGTTACTGTCGATGTCGGCGGGCGGACACCGGGCTCCGCGTTTGCAGGCCCTGTCGGAGCGGTGCCCCGATGCACGTGATCCGCGGTGCGGCGTTCCTCGCGCGGTCGATCTCCGGCCGCGTCCCCGCGCTTCGGCGCCCCACCCGCAGCCTCCCCCTCCCCCCACACGGGCCGAAAATCAGGAGTGTTCCCATGCATGCGATGACCATCAGCGAGTTCGGCGGGCCCCAGGTCCTGGTCCCCGTCGACCTGCCAGACCCGAGGCCGGGCGCGGGGCAGATCAGCATCGACACCAGCCACGCCGCAGTCGGCCTGGTCGACGTCTTCTTCCGTCGCGGCGACCTGGCCGACCGGCCCGGCTTCCCCCGGCCGCCGTTCGTGCCCGGCCTGGAAGTCGCCGGAACGGTCCGGGAGCTGGGCGAAGGCGTCACCGGATTCCAGGTCGGCGAGCCCGTCGTGACCCTGTCCCGGATGAGCCTGGGCGGGTACGCCACCGTGACCCTGGCCGAGGCCGCCATGACCGTCTCCCTGAAGGGGAGCGGCGTGGACCCGGCCCAGGCCGTTGCGGTCCTGCCCAATGCCGTCACGGCCCACCTGGCACTCACCCGCGTGGCGCACCTGCGGGAGGGGGAGAGCGTACTGGTGCACGGAGCCGCCGGGGGCCTGGCCGCCGCGTTCCCCGCCGTCGCCCGCTCCCTCGGCGCCTCCCGCATCACCGGCACCGTCACCGCGCAGGCCAGGATCGCCGACACCGCCCACCTGGACTACGACGAGGTCCTCACCAGCGACCGCTTCGTGGCGGCTCTGGACGGCCGCCCGGTCGACGTCGTGGTCGACCCGGTCGGCGGCGAGGTCCGCACCGCCAGCCTGGACGTCCTGGCCCCGCTCGGTCGCATCCTCCTCCTCGGACACGCCGCCCGCACCCCGGACACCCCCGTCACCGGCGACGAACTGTGGGGCAGGAACGCGGGCATGCTCGGCTTCGCCGTCGGCCCCTACCTCCAGGCCGACCCCTCCGCCGCGCAGCCCGCCGCCGCACATGTCATCGCCCTCCTCGCCGACGGCAGGCTGACCCGGCGCATCGACGAACTCCCCCTCGCCGAGGCCGCGGAGGCGCACCGCCGGCTCGAGGCCCGTGAGGTCCCCGGCCGCATCGTCCTCACCACCTGAACCATCCGGCGTGCAGGACCTGCTCGAGCCCGAGAACTTCGAGGAGGCCAACGGCAAGGCGGTCGTCACGGGGGGCCGGTCGGCGTCGCAGGGCCGCTGACGCCGGGGAACGGCAACCCCTGGTCCGTCTGCGGCAAGGCGGCGGCCGCGCTCGCGGCCGGCTGCACCGTGGTCGCCAAGCCGGGTGAACCGAGCGCGCTCGAGGCCCGGATCCCCGTGGAGTGCTTTGACAAGGCCGCCCTGCCTCCCGCCGTCGTCAACGTCGTCAACGGCCCCGGCGCCACGGTCGGCAGCACCCTCACCCGCAGCCCCGACGTTCAGAGGATCTCCTTCACCGGCTCGACCGAGGTCGGCCGGTAGATCGACCACGACGCGACCGAGACGATGAAGCGCGTCATGCCGGGACTCGGCGGCAGGTCCCCGACGCCGTCCTCGACGACGACGCCGGCATGGGCAAGGCGGTCCGGTCCGCTCCCACCACGGGGCCGATCGGCACCGGCCGGGCCTGCATCGCCGGAACCCGTGTCCTCGTTCCCGCACGCCGGGCGGACGAGGCGAGGGCCGCGCTGAAGGCCGGAGACGGGAGTCTGAAGATCGGCGACCCGATCCGGCCCGTGGAGTCCCGTGCGCACGAGAAGCGCGTCCGGAGCTGCATCCGCAAGGGAGCCGCGATCTTTTCAACCGCATGCTCGGACAGCTCCACCACTGCCTGCAGCACCGCAAGACGTCCGACGAGCACACCGCCTTCCCGACCGGGCTCGCCACCGCGGCTTGAAGGCGTGATGGCCGTCCCGCCGTGCGTTCCGTGCGACCTGGTGCGGGTGCCGGCCAGGTGTGCGTACGACGTCCGCGGAAACAAGAGCCGACAGACGGTGTGTCAGCTCTGGGGGCGCCGACGGAGAGCGTCGGCCGGCGCAGGCTCCCGGCTCCGGCGGTCCCCGACCGGACTGCCGGCGGCCTGCGGACCGGGTGGGCAGGGTCGCGACACGGCTGGAAAGGTGCAGCTTTGTTCGAGGGTTTCACAACCGGGCGAATTGAGCTCGATGAGGCATCGATCTTCGTCCGCCACGGCGGCGAGGGCCCACCCGTGGTGCTGCTCCACGGCCACCCGAGGACATCCGCGACGTGGTGCGCGCCATGCTGGAGGACTACCGCGCCGGCCTGGGCATCGACAGGCAGCACGAACAGGAGGACCGGGCCGCCGGAGCACGCATCCGGTGCCCGGCGTTGATCCTGTGGTCACTCCGGGACGACCTGGAGGACCTGTACGGCGACCCCGTGGAGATCTGGCGCCGGTGGGCGGAGCACGTCCGCGGCCACGGCATCGACTCCGGCCACCACGTGGCCGAACAGGCTCCGGAGGCGCTCGCTTCCTCGTTGGCGGACTTCTTCGCTGACAAGCCCGAGTGAGGAGCCGGTACCACCAGGCTCCCAGGGGCTTGGCCGACTGCCCCGCCGGGTCGCAAGCAGCTCGGCACGCCGAACGCCTGAGGTGTCCTGCCGGCGTGGAGCCCGGCGGACCTGCGCCGGCGGGGGCTGCGGCGCGAGCGGATCGGCGGGATGCCGCACACCGGCGGGATGAGGGCCTGGCTGCCGGCGGTGTTGCCGGCGGAGGCGCCCCACGGGGGCGGCAGGCCGCTGCGGTCGCGGACGAGCGGATCTTCGATCCCCCCGACCCCGTCAGCGGCCCGTCAGCACCCCGCCGGACGGGAAGGGCTCCGCTCCGTCGGGATGGTCCGGGTCCCGCCGGGTCGGCCTCGGCTGCAGGTCGGCGGCGGCCTCCTCCGATGGACCCGCCGGTGCCGCCGTCCGCTCGGGCCGCTTGCCCTCCCTCCGCTCCCACCGCCAGCCGTCCTCGGCGCCTGCGGACCCGGCGCGATCGCCCGCGGCGCCGTCCCGCCTCGGGACGGCCGCCAGATAGGCGTCTCCCCGCCGGTAGACGGTGACTTCGCGGACTCCGGGTGCGTCGGCCCCGGCATGGCGGCGGTGGGAGCCGTCCTCCTCGACGACGGTCAGGTTGACGCGCAGGATCCACGCGGTCAGGCGTGCCGCCGTGTCGGCCGTCTCCGCGTCCCAGCCGCGGGCCTCCCGCAGGTTCAGCCCGGCCAGCAGGTGGGATTCCTCCGGGGTGAGCCGGTCGCGCAGCGCCTCCGGAAGCAGCCCACCGCTCCGGATGACCTGGTCGCGGTCGCCGTCGGACCTGCCGGTCAGCTGCTCCAGCTCACGGCTGTGGAAGACCGCGCGCGGGTCCAGGCGTGCGCCGTCCGACAGGGCCGCGCTCGCCGAGACCCTGTTCGCCAGATCGGCGGGGTCGTCGGCGGTGCGGTGCAACGCCGCCAGGACGGCGGCGTAGAAGCCGTTCCCGTCGCCCACGGGCCGGTACAGGTCGAAGGTCCGGTGGCGTCCGTCGGGCTCCGTGGCCACGAGGACGCGGTGGTCGGCGGCCGCGTCGAAGGACGGGGGCCCCTCGGCGGCTCCGGCCTGCCGCTGCCACGGCGGTGTGCCGTGGGCCTGGTTCACCCCGGACGCGTCCTGCCGCACGGCCGTCGCCGCGGGTGCCTGCGTCCTCGGCGCGGCTGTCTTCGGCGCTCCCGCCTTCGGTGCCTCCGCCTTCGGTGCCTCCGCCTTCGGCGTTGGCGGCTTCGCCGCCTTGGCCCCCGGCTGCTCCGGCGGGGAGTAGGCCACGGCCGGCGGCTCGGGCTGCCCGCGTCCCGGATCGGCGGGGTCGAGCTGGTGCCAGGCGGTGAGCCGGTCGGCGCCCGCCCGCACCCGGGCGTACTCGCGGGCGAGCGCGTTGGCGTACGCCTCCCGGTCGTGCAGTTCCGCCTCGATCTCCGCCATCCGGTTCCTTGCCTCCTCCAGTGCGCGGCGGGCGGCGTCCTGGACGGCATCCGCCCGCTCCGCCTGCTCGAGGCCCGCCCGCGCCTCGTCGATCAGCTGGGACCGCAGCTCCTCCCAGCCGTCGTGTGCGGCTTCGGCCTCCTCCTGCTGCCGCTCCAGCGCACGGAGGGTGTACCGGGCGCCCTCGACGGCCCTCCGTGTGTCCCCGTCGCGGTCGGTGAGGTCCTTGAGGCGGGATTCGGCCTCCGCCAGGTGGGCGGAGCGGGTCGCGCCCTCGGTGCGGCGCAGGTCCCAGTAGGCCTTGTCGGCGGCCACCCACTGCTTGTCCGCCTTGGTGACGGCGTTCCACGCCTCGCCCACCCGGGCCGGGAAGTTGGTGTCGTCGATCAGCCCCAGCTGGCGGGCGACGTCCTCGCGCACCCAGGCCAGCACCGTGGTGTCGGTCTCCATGGCCTGGGGCTGCCGCTCCACGTGTCCGAAGGCGCTGCGGATCCATGCCGCCGGGGCGCTGTCCTTGACGTGGTGGTGGACGTGGGCGACGGTCAGCCAGGTCGTGGGGACGGCGAACAGGAACGTGCGGACCGCGTTGTCCGGTTTGACGTTCACCGATCCCAGCCGGTCGGCGGAGAGCCCCGAGGCCGCGGTTTCGGCGTCCTGGGTGCCGAAGGAGGATCCCACCTGGTTCGTACCGGCCGCCGAGGAGACGGCCGGCCCGCCGGACAGGCTGTGCTCCGCCGCCTCGGCGTCGGCGGAGGAGGAGCCGCTGCCGTGCAGGTCCCGCCTGGCCGTCTCGAACTTCACACCGTCCGCGACCGTCAGCAGCCGGGACCGGGAGAGGTCCGGCCTGGAGCGGAGCGTCAGACTGCCGTCCGCACCGCCGAGCAGGCCCCGGTCGGTCAGGCCCGCCACCTGGTAGCCCTCCGGAGTCAAGGTGTGGGCGTAGAAGGCGGTCAGCGCCAGGTTGGACGTGCCGTCCTCCAGGTTCTGCGCCGCCCCCTTGCCGTAGCGGGTCAGCGGGGTGTTCCTGGCCCGTGCCAGCAGGTCCGCGTCGACGACGCCCCGCTCCGGTACCGGCAGGGAGGGGTCGTACGCCGCACCCAGGGCGAGTACGTTGGCGGTGCGCAGGTGCTCCAGGCCGACGATGCCGCGGACCGCGAAGCCCTCGTGCGGCATCGTGAACGGCTCGCCCCCGTCGACCCCGCCGCGGAGCCACGCGTCCACGTCCGGCAACCCCGGTGCGGCGACCGGGCGGGGTCCGTCGTGCTGGTGGACGGGCTGCCGGACCGGCGCAGCGGACGGCTCGGCCCCGTCCTGCGGGTCGGGTCGCATCAGACTGAGCGGGAAGTGCTCGATCAGGCTGCCCACGTGCGCCTGGATCGAGACGACGTGCCTGCGCCGGCCGGTCCACATACGCACCCAGTCGTCGGCCCGGCCCTTCCGGCCGGCCGTGGCCGGCTGCGGGGTCCCGGCGGCCGGCTCGGTGCCGGTGATCTCCAGGTGGAGCCGGAGGTCGTACGGCGTGGCGTACTCGCCGTGGGCCTGCGTGGTCGTCACCGTCGCGATCTGCACGGTGCCGTCGGTCTGCGTCCGGGTGGTCGACCGCACCGAGGAGCCCGCCTGCGCGTAGGCCGGTCCGGCGGACCTGACCACGGGGTCGCCCACGTGCGCGCCCTCGGAAACCGCGAGGCCGAGCGCCGTGCCCGAGGAGTGGCCCTGGGCCTGCTGGACGGTCTCCACCGCCTGCCGGTGCTCCTCCAGCTCCGCGCTGTGCCCCAGGCCGCGGAAGCCGCCGCCCCGGCCGGGGATCAGTTCGGCCCGTATCCGCACCTGGCGGCTGCCGATCCACGCCTGTGCCCACTCCGCGCCCCACCGGCCGATGCGGGCCGGCACGGAGGAACCCGCGCCGGTCATCTCCTTGGCGACGGCCCGCACCACGCGCTCCGAGACCAGCTGGCGCAGCTGCTCCTCGTCCCGCGTCGGCAGTCCCAGGGGCTTCAGCCTCTCCACGAACTGCCGGAGCACGCCCGCCGTGTCGAGGGAGTTGACGGGCCAGCTGCCGAACGGCCGGTCCCTCAGCCACGGCAGCGGGGACCACGCCACCTCGTCGTACAGCGGCACCTCCCCGATGCCGTCCTCCATCGCCCCGAGCCGGTGGGCGCTCTTCTCCGGCACGTGGCCGTACCAGCCGTCCGGGACCACGAGCTCACGCCCCGACACCCCGGCCAGGGCCCTCGGCACGAAGGGCACGTCGTGCGCGCCGCGGCCGAGCCTGCTGGAGGCGGCTGCGATCTCGTGCCGCACGGGGGCGCTCACGAGGACGTGGCGGCCGGCGTCCTTGCGGTTGATCTCCGCGACGGCGGACCGCTGGACGGTGACGGAGGTCGAGGTGACGCGGCGGTACGGGCCCGCCATGAGGGTGTAGCTGCCGGTGACCCCGCCGCCCGCGGGGTGGGACCTCATGAAGGCCACCTGGCCGCCGAAGAAGAGCGTGCTGGTCCTCACGCTGCGGCCGGATGCCTGGACGGCGCCACCGATGGTCGTCTCGCTCTCGACCTTCACCGCCCTGGTGAGAGCGGTCATGCCGGGCATGACGGCCGTCCGGTGCACGAGCACCGTCGAGCGGTCCAGGTAGGGGGACGGGGACCACAGCCCCGGCGACCGCAGGCCCGTGGGGGAGAAGGTCTCGTTGAAGTTCGCGATCAGGCTCTCGTTCTGGACGATCCGCTCGGCCGCGTCGTACGCGGGGGCGCCCCTCTGCGTCACCGTCCAAGAACCGCCCGACGCGTCGTGGAGCACGTCCCGCAGGAGGCGGGTGAGCTGCCCGCCGCCTGTGACGGAGAGCGTCTGGTGGGGGTGGGACGAGATCTCGGAGGCCGCCGACGACGACTCTGTCCCCAGCGCCAGCCCGCGGGCCGCCGCGACGGGCATCGTCCTCGGCCGCGGAGCCTCCCGGACGCCCGACGGAGGCCTGACGGGCGTGTGGTCGACGGGGACGCTGAGCAGCACCCGGCCCAGCCCCGGCGCGTCCCGCACCGCGGTGCCGGGCCCGGGAGGCGCGATCAGGGCCTCCTCCCGCTGCCGGAACACGAACGGCTGCGTGCCCAGGACGTTCATGGACACCAGGCCGCGCATCCACCGGCGGGGGCGCACGAAACCGCCGCGTTCGACCCTGAGCCTGACCTCGTAGCTGTACAGGTGCGAGCCGCTGGTGCCGATCGACATCGCCTCGTGGGTGGCGGTCGAGCCGTAGACGCTCCCCGACTCGGTGCGCCTGCCGTACCTGCCGCCCAGGGAGGCGGTGCCCGCCTGCAGCGGACCGCCGATCTCGTCGCGCTGGCTGTCGCGTACCGACAGCAGGCCCTCGGCACCCATCTGCAGCGCACGTGAACCGCTCTGCTGACCGCCCACGTTCTCGCTGCCCGGCGCGCTGTAGCGGATGCGCAGGTCCTCCTGCGTGCCCTCATAGCGCCGTCCGGTCAGTTCCGCGTCGATCCACACGTAGCGGTGCCCCCTGGTGGCACGGCCCGATTCGGCCAGGTCGATCCGCAGGCCCGTAGTGATCATCGTGCCCAGACCCGATGCGAGGCTCTGGTGGGACAGCCGGTTCAGCACCTCCAGCGTGTTGGACAGCACGGTCTGGTAATGGCCGGAGCCGCGCAGACGGGGATGGTCCGACCGGAGCTCGTCCAGGGGCACGACGAGGCCCGGGTACGCCCTGTCGATCTCCCGGAGCACGGTGTCGGCGAACTGCTCCGGGAAGGTCACCGTCCGGCCGTCGACGTCGCGGGAGACGGCCCCGTCGGCGAAGGTGAACTCCTCCACCCTGCTCATACCGAGGGTCTGAGGCCGGTCCGCCGCGAGGTAGGGCGGCGCGAAGGGCTCCTCGCCCTCCGGCCTGCCCGGGCCCAGCCCGGCCAGACGGCGGGCCTCGGTCCGGGTCAGCCGTTCGAGCGCCCAGGTGTGGAACGTCCCGGTGCGCGCGCTCCCGTCCGTCAGCGCTCCTTCGGGACGCGGCGGGGCGGTGACGGTGACGGTCTTGCGCACCAGGTACAGGCCGGTCGTGGCGCCTTTGGCCTGTGCGGCGATCCTGATCGCCGCGGAGTGCCCGAAAGCGGTGCCGTGGGTGCTCGACGCTCCGTAGCGGATGTTGGCCCCGGCCAGCATCCGCAGGTCGACCGCCCCGTGGCCCAGGCCGAACAGCTGCAGTCCGGGACCGGCGGAGGCACCGACCTCGACGCTGCGGGAGGTGCTGACCAGCTGCTCGTTGCGGACGGTGGACTGCGCGCCGTCGCGCAGCTCGGCGGCCTTCGTCCCGTTGACGAGGGTCGCCCGGACGGACTCGACGCGCACCGTGAAGACGCCCAGCGGTCTGAGGCCCTTGCTGCCGCCGTACAGCTGCGGGGTGTACACGGCGCCCGCATGGAGCACACGGCTCATCCGGTGGAAGTTCTCGGTCGAGAAGAAGTCGTTGATCTGGGCGGCGGTCCCGGTGTGCTCCTCCACCCCGGCCTGGGAGAGCACCCAGTCGCGGATGTGGCCCACCGGGCCGAACACCTCGGTGTTCACCATCCGGAACCGGGAACCGCGGCCCAGCGTCAGCTCGTCCGGCAGTCCCCCCTCCGGCTGCTTGGGGAGGGTGAGGGAGTCGGCGATCCGCACGGTGAGGCCGTCGCGCACGGCGAAGCCGAACTCCGCCTGGTGCCGGACAGGACCGCCCTCGACGACCTGCCTCCCGTCCAGGGTGACGGGACGGCCGCGGCTGTCCCTGACCGAGAACTGGTACCAGACGTCGTCCAGATGGACGTGCGAGCCGTCCGTGGTGCGGGTCTCGGTCTGGTGCACCAGCTGGTTCTGCAGGTTGTACCGCGCCTGCTTGCCGGTGGAGAAGCGGACGTTCACCCTGCCCCAGGGGCTGAAGGGGAGCTTGGCGGGTCCGAGGGGCGCCGTCGGGGCCCACGTCATGGAGGTGCTGTTGACCTTGACCTGGCCGCTGGTGGCCGTGGACCGCTGCATCGTGTCGACCTTGACCGGCTTCGCGAAGCCGAAGGTGAACCGCTCCCAGTTCCCGTACGGCCGGGCGGTCACCTCCAGCGTTCGGAAGGTCCTGTCCGCCGCCTCGTAGACGAACCTCCTGCCGTCACCGAAGAACGCCTGCGGATCATCCCGCAGGCTCCGGCTCACCTGGTCCAGCAGACCCGTGCCGCCCGGGGCGCCCGAGTGGCGAGGGGGGGCCGGCCGGACGGCGTCCGACCCCTGCAGGAAGCCGTCGAGCTCCCGCACGACCAGGTCGGCGCCGCGCAGCACGTGATGGCCCTGGCCGAGGCCGAAGGACCGGCGGACGACGTCCGCCGGCAGGCCGTCCAGCATCTCGCGGAGGCCGCCGGTGAGGTGGGGCGGCAGCACGGCCCCGTCGCTGAACCGGACCGGGCCGGTGGCCTCAGCCGCCGGGGGCAGCCCGTGATCGACCCGGGGCGGCCGCCGTCTGCCCAGGTCGCCCTCGATGGTCGTGAGGCGCCACCTGTCGGGACGGGGGACGACTGGGGCCGGCTCCCGGACGGGGCCCCGGACGGCGGTGGACGTGCCTGCCGCCGCCTCGGCGACGCCGGTCGGTCCGGTCCCGCCGGTGGTCCGGGACTCCCCGGGTCGCAGGTCTCCGCCGCCCAGGATGCGGGCCGGCTCCAGGCCCGCGATGTGCCGGGCTACCTCCTCGCCCCGCTCCCGCGGCCCCTGCCGGGTGAAGGCGGCACCGTGCCGCGTCTCCAACGCGCGGTGGACTTCGCTCACCCGCTCGGCCGTCACCGGGGGCCGATCCATCGCCCGGAGGCTGTTGTTCACGGTGTGGACGACGAATGCGTCCCGGGTCGGGCCGGGCGGTGCCGGCTCGGTGTGTGTCGTCACGTCGACGGTCCCGGTGGAGGCAGGCCCGTAGCTGCCGTCCTGCTCGTACCTGCCGGCCCGCCCGTTCGCACGGTTCTCGTCCGGCCCGTGGGCGTGGGGGGCGGTGTCGGGATCCGGGAGGATGGTCGGGCGGGCGTGGAGGTCGTCGGTGCGGGGGGTGGTGTCCGGGCGGTGTGCGGCGGGCGTGTCCTGCGGGCGTGGGGCGGTGGCGGGGTCTGCGGTCGTGCCGGCAACCGTGCGGGGTGCGTCTACCGGCGGGGTGTGGGGGGTCTGGGGTGCGGGTGCGGCAGGGTCGAGGGTGCGGGGGGTGCCGGGTGCGGGGTCCGGGGCCGCGGTCCGGCCGGTGATGGTGTCGGTGGTGCGGGCCGGGCCGGTGGTGGTGTCGATGGTGGTGGTGCGGCTGCCGCCTGCGGTTGTGCGGGATCCGGTGGGTGCGGGGGCAGTGTGTTCCGGTGCCGCGGTGGCGGGGCGGGGGCCACCCGGGGTGAGGGCGGGTGCTGTCTCGGTGCGGGTGGGGTCTGCGGGTGCGGGGTCGGGATGGGGGGTGAGGTGGGTGGTGAAGCCGGGCAGGTCGGGGGCCGTGGTCCGGCCGTTCGTGCCCAGTGCCGGGGCGGGGGCTTGGGCCGGGCCTGCGGCGGCGCCCGTGGTGGTGCCCGGGCGGGGGGCGGTGGCGCCGGTGGCGGCGAGGGCCTCCCCGCCGGTGCCGGTGCCCGGGTGGGCGGCGGTGCCGTTGGTGGTAGCCGGCGTCGCGGCGGTGCTCCGGGTGACGGTGGGGGCCTCTGTGCCGCCGGTGCCGGTGCTGGTTTCGGCGGTGGTGCGGAGGTCGATCATGGGCGGTGCGGAACTCGCCTGCTGCCCCGCCCCGGTCGTGGTGGTGGTCTCCTGCGCGGTGGTGCTGGTGGTGCTGGTGGTGCTGGTGGTGCTGGTGGTGCCGGTGGTGCTGGTGGTGCCGGTGGTGCCGGTGGTGCCGGTGGTGCTGGTGGTGCTGGTGGTGCTGGTGGTGCCGGTGGTGCGGGGGGCGCCCGCGTCGCCGCTGCCGGCTCTGGCGGTCGGGCGCGCCGGGGCGTCGACGGCGGACGGGTGCAGGTTGACCTCGCCGGGCAGGTGGGGCGCGTGGATCTTGACGCCGGCCTCGCCCTTGTCACCGCCGCCGAAGCGGCGCCGGCCGCCCCCGCCGAACAGCGACCCCGCCGCGCCGGAGGTGAAGGTCCCCAGCAGCGACGCCGGGTCGTTCAGTCCGCCCAGCGCGGCCCAGGAGGCCACCGCGACCCCGGTGCCGATCGCCGCCTTCCCCTTCAGCGACTGCGCGAACTTCGGGGCCTTGACCGCGGCCGCACCGAAGGCCAGGCCCCCGACCGCGCCGGAGACCGCGCCGGACTTGACCGTCTGGACCGTGCTCTCCACGCTCCACTTGGTGCGGTCCTTCTTGATCCATATCTGGTAGGCCTGGATCAGGGCGTCCGGCAGCACCATCATCGCCGTGCCCGCCGCGATCGCCCTCAGCATCTGGCGCAGGATCATCTTCACCGCCGCCCGCGCGGAGGCCACCAGCGCCGGGACCACCTCCGGCGCGTAGTAGATCCACTGCGCGATCTCGATGGCCAGCCACAGCAGCTGGAAGAGGATCATGAGCTTGGCGTACTCGACCTGCACGGCGTTCTCCCGCGCCAGGTCGCCCAGCGACCGGGAGGCGTCGGCCAGGTCGGGCAGGCTGCCCTGCAGCTGCTCCATGAACGTGCGGAACTCCTCGGCCACCTGGCCGCCGACGTTCTCCAGCACCGCGCCGCCGGCCGCCCCCAGCTGGCTGCTGATCCGCACCAGGTCCCGCGCGGCGCCCTGCCAGGCCTCGTCCAGCGACTGCAGCCGGTCCTCGTCCCCCTTCGGCCACGCCTGCCCCACCGCCAGGTAGGACACCCACTGCAAGGCCGGCGGGATCTCGATGCTCACGCCCGGATTCCGTCCTCGTCCCCGGACGCCACCGCACCGGCAGCCTCCGGCACCGCGCCGACCACGGACTTCGCTCCAGGGGACACCACGACCAAGGACCCTTCACCACCCGCACCCAACGGGCCTGTCACAGTTGTGGGTTCATCTGGATGAGAGGGATCAAAGGCGGTCGGCCGGGAGCCGACCGCTGAAGGGGCGGTCCTGAGCCGCCCCCAGGTCCGCCGCGGTACAGGTCGGCTTGAGGCGTGGGAGGTTCTGGACCGGTCCTGACCGGCCTCGTAGCGGAAGGAGGCCTGGATCAGCCGGACCGTGCAGGTCCGTGTGAGCCCGCGGGGCTGATCACGGTGATGGCTCCAGACACGCTCGCCGTGATCCCCGGCCGGGCCCACAGGGCGGCTGCCACGGGCCAGGCACCGGGCAGACAGGGAGAAGGCTGTCCTGTCCACCACGGCCGACCGGCGTCGACCCCTCTCCACGATCTGCTGCCCGAAAGCCCCTTGGTCTTCCGGCCCCCATGCCTCAGTGCGTTCGGCCTCGGCCCGGGGGACGTGGACCGGAGTCTGGTGCGGAAGTCCCTGCTGCCTGCTCCGGCCCAGTCGTGTCTCTCGCATCCGGGGTGGCCGGTGGTCCCGCCTCCGGGAGGCGGCCTCCGGCATGCGCCCGGTCAACCGGCGCAGCATCCCGCTGCACCCGGTCAGCCGCAGACCGCCCGCACAGGTCCGGTCGGCCGGCGGCCCGATCGTCCGGTCGTCCGCCGGATGCGTTCGAAGCACTGCAGGCCGGACCTCCTCAACCGCCTCGACCGAGACAGTCGCGTCGCTCATCAGGTGTTCTTCCTTGATCGGGAGTGACGCCGGAAAACGTACGGACCTGACTTGAACGCGCGATGTCGACCAGCTGTCCAGAGCGAGACGGATCTCGGGGAGGCATACGTCGATGAGTGGCGGTGCCCGACGGGCTGGGGTCTGGACCTGACGGCCCGGGCGGGCGGTGCGGAATCCGGTCCGGGTGTCGGTGTGCTCGTTCCGTTCGGCGCCGATTCTCGCGGTGGCCTCGGCTTCGATCAGTTCCTGGGGCATCCGCTCGGCCGCACCGCGGACGAGTTCGAGCCCGTCCGCGGAGCGTGGTGACTCCAGCAGCCGAAGTAAGTCATGCTGGGACAGGGCCACCTTGCACCTCCTGAGGTGAACTGGCCGTTCGCATCGGAGAGTTGCACGGTGGCCCGTCCTGCGAGCAGGGAGCAGAAGCCGCCCGGACACGCCCCCCTGGCGTACGCCTGAGCCGTGATCGGCTGCACCACATCAAGGGACGCCATCCAGGGTTGCCCGTGCCGTACCTGGCGTGAGGCCGCACGCTCTTTCCGAAACACGGTCCGGGCACGCCGGTGGACGGCGCGAGCAGCGCGGGCCCGGCCTTGTCCGCTTCGATTGCGCACCCGGTCGGCCGGTTCGGGAACGGTGGTGCAGCTTCCACGTCTGCGAGGCAGGCGCGGGAGGCCCACGAGGAGTACGCACTGCCGGCTGCACCCGCATGTCAGGGAGTAGGCGTCAGGCCGGCCCATGACCTGCCGCGGTGCCCTGGATGGCCTGCGGGGTGGTGGCGAACTCCTGGCCGTCACCGCCCTTCCGACGTCGGCCCGCAGCCTCGGCGGCGTCTGCCACTGCTCGCAGGCCAGGTGGATCTTCGTGGTCAGGTTGCCCCCGGTCCTTCCTCGGGCAGAGGCCGCAGGTCAATCGGCGAAGGTATGTTCTGCCAGCTGCTCCAGGCGGGCAGCCGTGCCGTTCCGCTGCGCGCGCCACAGTCCTTACTCGGCCGGAAGGCCGGTCGGGTTGTCGGCAACGTCTTGTGCGGCGGCGCGAAAGCGCCCCTGGATGCATGAGGGGCACAGGGTGCGCCCTCCGGGGTCGAGAACTTCCAGGGGCCACGGGAGTATGTGCTGTTGCGTTATCCGCCATATTCATTAAATTGAATTACTGTCAATATTTCTACCTAAAATGATAGTGATATGGTGGACCCGTGACTACCCGGAGATACAACTCACCCCGTCGTGCCAGTGCGGCGGCCGCGACGCGCCAGGCCATCCTGGACAGCGCGCAGGCACTCTTCCTGGCACGCGGGTACACCGAGGTCACCGTCGGTGAGATCGCGGAGGCGGCGGGGGTCGCCGTGCCCACCGTGTACAGCAGTGTGGGCAACAAGCCGAGCATCCTGAGGGCGCTGCTGGAACCCGTCCTGACGGATCCGGCCATTGCCGACACCCTGGCGGCGATCGAGGCCAGTGACGACCCGCGTGCCTTGATCGACCTCACCGCCGAGGGCACCCGGCTCACCCACGAACGCCACTGGGATCTCGTGTTCGAGCTGTTCTACCGTAATCCGCCCGGAGAGCCCGCGGTCAAGGCGGTCCTGGACCGCGGGGCCGACAGCTACGTCCAGATCCTGACCGCCGTGGCCGACCGCCTCGGGGCGCTCGACGCGCTTCGTCCGGGGATCGGACGCGAGGAGGCGGCCGACCTGCTCATCTTCTATCTCGGCCCTCACGCGTGGATGACGCTTGTCGGCGAGCGCGCATGGTCGTTCGAGCGTGCCCAGGCGTGGATGGCCCGCTCTGCCGGCCGAGCGTTGCTCGCGGAGTCCTGATCCGGGAGTGTTTTCAGCGCCGAAGTTGCACCTTGGGCGCGGGCGCGGCCCGATCTGTTCCGCCGGCTCCCGTACGGCAACCGGCGTCGCCGGCACTCGGTTCTGCAGGACCTCACGCCCGTCGCGTCCGAACGGCGGCTGATCGACTCCGGTGGCCTCGGCCTCGCGACAGGAAATCCGGTGCCCGCGCTCGGGGTGCAGCCCCACGCGGTGGCCTCCCTTCGCGGGCCGGGCCCCGGCGTGGTCGCGAGGTCGAGCCCGCGTGTCAGGCGGTGAAGCCGCCGTCGACATGGATCGAGGCTCCCGTGATGTACGCGCCGTCCGCACTTGCCAGGTGGGCGACGGTGGCCGCGATCTCGGCCGCTTCCGCGTAGCGGCCCACAGCCGTGAAGCCGGCGATCACCTCGGCGTTCGGCCCGTCAGCGGGGTTGGTGTCCGTGTCGGTGGGGCCGGGGTGCACCAGATTGACGGTGACTCCCCGCGGACCGAGTTCTCTGGCCAGGCCCTTCGTCATCCCGACCAGGGCCGACTTGCTCATCGAGTACAGCGCCAGTCCGGGGAAAACCGCGCGCTCGGCGACATTGCTGCCGATACTGATGATGCGGCCGCCCCGGCCCATGTGACGCGCCGCCGCCTGGGACGCTGCGAACGGCGCCCGGACGTTCACCGCCAGGGTGCGATCGATCTCTGCCGACCCCAGGTCCTCGAGCGGGCCGACGAGGAAGACGCCGGCGTTGTTGACCAGGATGTCGAGTCCGCCGAACACCGCGGCGGCCTCGTCCACCGCGGCGGTGAGTGCCTCCGGGATGGCGCTGTCGGCCTGGACAGCCAGTGCCCGGCGCCCTCGGTCCTTGATCTGCTCCACCACCCGGGCGGCGCGTTCCGCGCTGTTCTCATAGGTCAGGACGACGTCGGCGCCTTCTTCGGCCAGCCGTAGCGCCACAGCGGCACCGATGCCCCGGCTGCCGCCTGTGATCAAGGCCGTGCTTCCTTCAAGTCGGTTCATGACGTTCAGCATCGTCGGCATCAGCGCCGGAGACCGGCGGGAATCCGACCTGGCGTTCGGCCTCCAGGAGGGCGACGCCATCCTGATCACGAAACCGCCCCGGAGGAGGAAGACCGTGTCCTGCGGGAGCCGTGATCAGGAGGTCCACCAGGGCGGCGGCGTACGGGCAGTGAACGTATCCCCGGGCTGATGGGGATGAGGCTCCCCCGGTGGCGGATGCACGCGTGTCCGCCTTCACGGGGGAGGATCCCCGCCCTTCCGCGGTGGCGTGGCCCTCGCCCTCGCCCGGCGCATGGGTGATGTCCGCTCCGCCCGGCGGTACGACGCACACGTCCGTCGTCTCGATGAGCTCCATCGGGCGGTCGTCGGAGTCGGCCACGGCCGAGCGCCGGCCGGCCGACGGCAGAGGCGTCCCGTCGTGCTCCTGCTCGTGCTCGTACCCGGCAGGCAGTGCGGCGGCAGCGGTCCCGGATCCGTCGAGGGGCGCAGCGGCGGACCTGTCACGCAGGGATCCCGGAAAGGCGGATTCGGGCCTGTGCAGCCCTCGGGGCGGCCGGGGGAGCCCCTACCGGTGCTCGGGGTTCTCGTTGTCGCGGCGGCATCCGGCGTCCCAGGCGCTGCGCTGGTTGCCGTACGCGGGGATGCCGCCGAGGTCCTTCAGCATCCGGGCCAGGTGCAGCAGGTTCCAGGTCATGAAGGTGGTGTTGCGGTTGGTGAACTCGTTCTCCGGACCGCCCGATCCGGGATCGAGGTACGAGGGTCCGGGTCCCGCCTCGCCGATCCAGCCGGCGTCCGCCTGCGGAGGGATGGTGTAGCCCAGGTGCTGCAGGCTGTAGAGCACGTTCATGGCGCAGTGCTTGACCCCGTCCTCGTTGCCGGTGATCAGGCAGCCGCCGACACGGCCGTAGTAGGCGTACTGGCCGGCTTCGTTGAGCAGGCTGGAGCAGGCGTAGAGGCGTTCGATCACCCGCTTCGTCACGGAGCTGTTGTCGCCCAGCCAGATGGGGCCCGCCAGCACGAGGATGTCGGCCGCCAGGACCTGCCGGTACAGGTCCGGCCAGGCGTCCGTCGGCCAGCCGTGCTCCGTCATGTCGGGCCACACGCCGGTGGCGATGTCGTGGTCCACGGCCCGCACGACGTCGACGTGCACTCCCTGTGCAGCCATGATGGCGGTGCTCCGGTCGATCAGGCCCTGGGTGTTGCTCGTCTCCGGCGACCGCTTGAGGGTGCAGTTGACCACGAGGGCCCGCAGGTCGTCGTACCGGGCCGGTGGCGTGTCGGCGGCAGGTGGCGAAGCGGTCACACGGTCCTCCCGTAGCCCGGATGCCGCACGGTGCGCGGCGCTGCGTCCATGTCCGGCTCCAGCGTGCGGGCCGACTCCGGCGGCCGCCACCGCAGCGCCTCCGAACGGCCCCGGCGACGCCTGCGGTCCCTGGGACCGGGCGCGGGCCGGCACCTGCCGCTGGCCAGCCCGGCCGCCACCCGCCGCCACCCGCCGCCGGCCACCCCCGGCCGGCGGCCGACGAGTGGCCGGGGCGGACGGGCGTGCCTACGTTCGACCCATGGGTACCGAGGGCGCGGCCGGGGAGCGGCACACGGCGGAAGCGGAGGACGTCGCGCACCTCCTGGTGCGCTGTCTGCAGGCCGAGGGCGTCGAGTACGTCTTCGGGATCCCCGGTGAGGAGAACATCCGCTTCGTCGACGCGCTGAACGGCTCCGGGATCCGGTACGTCCTGGTGCGCCACGAGCAGGCCGCCTCGTTCATGGCGGAGATCTACGGGCGGCTAACCGGCCAAGCCGGGGTGTGCTCGGCCACCCTGGGCCCGGGTGCCATCAACCTGCTGCTCGGCACCGCGGACGCCACGACCAACAGCGCGCCCCTGGTGGCCCTCGCCGCCCAGGGCTCGCTGCGCCGCGTCCACAAGGAGTCGCACCAGGTCATCGACCTGGTGTCCATGTTCGCCCCCGTCACCCGGTGGGCGGCCCGCATCGAGTGCCCGGACGCGGTGCCGGAGATGGTGCGCAAGGCGTTCAGGACCGCGCAGAGCGAGCGGCCCGGCGCCGTGTTCCTGGCGGTGCCGGAGGACATCGAGGCGGAGCATCCCTCCGAACCGCTGACGCCCCTGCAGGTCGATACGGTGCGCGCCGTCGCGCCGTCCCCCTCCCAGGTCGCGCGGGCCGCCGAGGTGCTCACCGCCGCACGGCACCCCGTCGTGCTGGCGGGCCACGGCGCCGCCAGGGCCGGGGCCTCGGCCGCCCTGGTGCGGTTCGCCGAGCGGCTGGACGTCCCGGTCGCGACCACGTTCCACGGCAAGGGCGTCTTCCCCGACGACCACCCCAACGCCCTTGGCGCGGTCGGCTTCATGCGCCACGACTACGGCAACTTCGGCTTCGACGCGGCCGACGTGCTGGTCTGCGTGGGGTACGAGATCCAGGAGTTCGACCCGGCCAGGATCAACCCGCACGGCGACAAGCGCATCGTCCACGTGCACCGCTTCCCCGCCGAGGTGGACGCCCACTACCCGGTCGCGGTGGGCATCGAGGGCGACCTCTCGCAGGCGCTGGACGCCCTCGGGGCCGCACTGCCCGACGGGCTCGCCCACCACTCCGGAACCACCGCGAGGATCCGCGGACTGCTCGACGGGGAGCTCCGGTACGGGCGCGGCAACGACGCGTTCCCCCTGGTGCCGCAGCGTGTGGTGGCCGACGTCCGCACCGCGCTGGACCGCCACGACATCGTCCTCGCCGACACCGGGGCCGGGAAGATGTGGATGTCCCGCCTCTACCCGACCTACGAACCGGACACCTGCCTGGTCTCCAACGGGCTGTCCACCATGGGTTTCGCGCTGCCCGGCGCCCTCGCCGCCAAGCTCGCCCGGCCGGACCGGCGTGTCCTGGCGATGATGGGCGACGGCTCGTTCCTGATGAACTCCCAGGAACTCGAGACCGCCGTCCGCGAACGCGTCCCGCTGACCGTCCTCGTCCTGGTGGACGAGGAGTACGGCCTGATCACCTGGAAGATGGAACTCGAACTCGGCCGCCACAGCCACACCCGGTTCACCAACCCGGACCTGGCCGCCTACGCCGAGAGCTTCGGCGCACGCGGCTACGCGGTCGAGGCCGCCGACCAACTGCTGCCCGTGCTGCGCCGCGCCCTCGACGACGACGCGGTCTCCGTCATCGCCTGCCCCGTCGACTACTCCGAGAACCTGCGCCTGACCGACAGGCTCGGCAGCCTCCACGGCCCGTTCTGACCCGACGCCCCAGGTCCCGGCGAGCGTGCGGTGTGCGGCCGCCACGGCCGTGGCGGACCCGGCTGCGGACCGGGAGCCGGGGGAGTGGCCGGTGCCGTGCGGACGGGCGGGGGCGGGCATCGCCTGCGACCGCAGGCCGGCCGCCGCCGTCGCGCGGCGGTCCGCCCTCGCCCGGATGCCTGTCCCCCCGCAGCAGGCAGAGGGCGGGGACGGACACCCCGGGTCCGCACCAGCGGACCGGCGGGCCCTCCACGCTCCGCGCCGTACCGCCCTACGTTCCGAACCGCGGTGATGCGGGGTCGTTCCTCCTGTGAGGGCGGTACCGCACCGCGGCACTGCGGCAGCAGCAGGACCGTGTCGTCATGCTGTGAGCCCTGGGCATCACAACGGACACCGTCCCTCTCCGTCAGGAACCTCCGGGCCCGGGAGACCGCGTCGCTGCCGTCGCCCGCCACGTCCAGGACGCGTCAAGACTGCCGGAACCGGGCAGTGTGCGCCGTCCCGTCCGGCCGCGATCATGCAGCCCGGCGGCGCGGTCGGCGCGCTGCCGGACCGTGGTGCACGGAGGTGGGGACGGTGGCGTGGTTCCTGGTGGCGGGGGTGACGGGGCTCGGTGTCCTTCTCGCGGCGCTGCTGCTGGACGGTGCCGTGGAAGGAGCCCCCGCCGCGGACGCCGGCCTCGGCAGGGTGCCGGGCAGGGAACTGCGGTCGCTGCCGGCCGCCGCCGCGTTCGTGTCCCTGCTGGGGTTCACCGGGGCGCTCGCGCAGGCCGAGGCCGGCCTGGGAACGGGCTGGTCCGCGGCCATGGGGGCGGTCGCGGGCCTGCTGGGCGCCCGCGGGGTCCTGCGGCTGGTGCGCGCCGTACGACGCGGCGAGTCCGCGCCCGCGTCCCGCGGCGGGGACCTGCTCGGCCTCTCCGGCACCGTCGTCGCCCCGATCCCGCCCTACGGCTGCGGCGAGGTGGTGCTCCGGGTGGCCGGGCAGCCGGCCACGTACACCGCACGCAGCAGCGGCCCGGTGCCCCTCGGGGCGCGGGTGCGGGTGACCGCCTCCCTGTCGTCCACCGCCGTCCAGGTCCAGCCTGCCGACTGAGTCCCCGGCCTGCCGTACCCGGCTGGGCGTCTCCGACGCCGGATCCGCACCGCGTCCCGCCGTCCCCTGCTCCCTGCCGGGCCGTGCGGCGCCCCGTGAAAGGCCGTCCCCGTGTCCGGCCGGACCGTCCTGATCCCCGTCCCGGGCGCCGTCGCCCTCCTCGCCCTCGCCCTGTCCGCCACCGCCCGGTTCACGGTCGCCGGCCCCGGTGGGGCGTCCGTCGTCACCGGCCGCCGCGGCTCCTCCTGCGCGGGGTGAAGGCCACCCTCGACGGGGCCGCCATCGTCAAGGTCGGCGGCTGCGGTGAGGCGATCCGGGCCGCCGTTCACAGCGGACGGGCGGGCCAGTCCAGCAGGCGCGCGCCCATCGCCGCCGTCTCCAGGGTGTACCGCTGCAGCGGGTCGTCCGGGTCGTAGCCGGTGAGCCCGCGGATCCGCTCGAGCCGGTAGGACAGCGCCCGCACGCTCAGTCCCAGCCGTCGGGCGGCCTCCGCGCCCACGTAGCGGGAGGCGGCGCACGCGGCCAGGGTCTCCAGCAGCGGCCCCGCGCCGCCGCGGGCGTCCTGCAGCGGTCCCAGGACGGTGCGCACCAGGTCCGCCATCGCCGTGCGGTCGCGCAGCAGCACCGGGAAGACCAGCAGGTCCGCCGCCCGCAGCACCGGCGCCTCCAGCCGCAGACGCTCCGCGAGGCCGACCGCGCCGACCGCCTCCTCGTACGAGCGCACCACCCCGCCGGGCCCCCGGTGGGCCCGCCCCACCGCCACCCGCAGCGCCCCCCGGCCGCCGGCCTCCCGCAGGGCCTGCGGCACCGACGCCTCGCCGCTCGGCGCGACGCACACCAGCCGCCCCTCCCGGGCCGCGAACAGCAGCTGGTGCTCCCCGAAGCGGGCCGCGAGCTCCCGTTCGACCCGCCGGGCCAGCGGATGCCGCTCGTCGTACGCCTCCGGCCCCCAGGCGACCGCCACCGTGTGGGAGCCCGCCAGCCGCAGTCCGAACCGCTCCGCCCGCTCCGACAGCCGCCCCAGGTCGCTGCGCCCGTGCAGCAGGTCGTCGACGAACTCCCTGCGCTCCGCCTCCTCCTGCCGCACCGCCAGCCGCTGCGCCCGCTCGTACCCCTCGACCAGGGCGGCCACCGCCGCGTCGACCGCGGCCAGGACGCCCTCGCCCGCCTGCCGGGCCGACGTGCCCGACAGGTCCGGCCAGGCCGCACGGGCCACTCCGAGGTACAGGCCCATCAGCTCCTTCAGCCCGACCCCCTCCTCGGCAGCCCGCTCGCCCAGATCCCGCAACGCCTCCCGTTCCGTCCGCCGCAGCAGCCGCCCCGTGGCGGCCACCTCGGCCAGCACGTGCGTCCAGCCGTCCGCGTACGCCCGGGGAACAGCGGTGTGTCGCACCTTCTCCTCCTGTCGTGTGCCTGTCTCGTGTGCGTCCTCCGGCCGCCCCGGCCGCGGATACGGCCTGCCTGCCCTTCCCGCGCGGTTTCTGCCGCCCTAGGCGAGGGCGAAGTGGCGCAGCCACAGGTAGAGGGCGGAGACGGCGACGGTGACGGCGGTGACGGGCAGGCCGTGGCGGGTGAAGGTCCAGAACCCGATGGGCTGCCGGCTGCGTTCGGCGATGCCGAGGACGACGACGTTGGCGGAGGCGCCGATGGCGGTGGCGTTGCCGCCGAGGTCCGCGCCCAGGGCGAGGGCCCACCACAGGACCTGGCCGTGGGGCTCGCCGACGCTGTGGACGAGGTCGGCGGTGATGGGCGCCATGGTGGCGACGTAGGGGATGTTGTCGACGACCGCGGACAGCACGGTGGAGGCGCCCAGCAGCAGCATGACCGCGCCCAGGGCGTTGCCGCCGGTGGCGTCGGCCAGGGCGTGGGAGACGGCCTCGACCACGCCGGTCCCGATGAGGGCGCCGACCATGACGAACAGCCCCGCGAAGAAGGCGAGGGTGGGCCACTCCACCTCGGCGAGGACGTCCTCGGTCCGCACCTCGGAGACGGCGACCAGGAGGCCGGCGCCCAGGAGGGCGACGATGCTGGGCTCGTAGTGCAGGACTGGGTGCAGGACGAAGCCGGCGACCACCAGGGCGAGGACGGCCAGGCCCTGGACGAGCAGGGTGCGGTCGCGGATGGCCTCGCGCCCCTCGAGGGCCATGACCTCCGCGGCGCGCTGCTCGTCGTAGGCGAAGGCGGAGCGGAACAGCCACCGGCACATCGCGAGCAGGACCAGGGTCAGGACGGCGGCCAGCGGCGCCAGCTCGGTGAGGAAGTCGTTGAAGGCCAGGTGGCCCCGGCTGGCGATGATGATGTTGGGCGGGTCGCCGACCAGGGTGGCGGTGCCGCCGATGTTGGAGGCGAACACCTCCGCGATCAGGAACGGGGCCGCGGGCAGGGACAGGCGCTCGCACACCAGCAGGGTGACCGGCGCGACGAGCAGCACGGTGGTGACGTTGTCCAGCAGCGCGGAGGCGGCCGCAGTGATCACCACCAGCATGGCCATCACCCGGAACGGCCGGGCGCGCGCCCGCTGCACCGCCCAGACCGCCAGGTACTCGAAGAGGCCGGTGCGCCGCAGCACGCCGACGATCACCATCATGCCGAGCAGCAGGAAGACGACGTTCCAGTCGACGCCGGTCTCGGGGGAGAAGAACGCGGCGTCGGCGTCGGTGGCGCGCAGGGCGAGCATGAGGGCCGCGCCGCCGAGCGCCGCGGCCACCCGGTGGACCCACTCGGTGATGATCAGGACGTAGACGGAGCCGAAGACGGCGACGGCGGCCCAGGACTGCCAGCCGTTCACCGGACCTCCAGGAGCCGCTGCAGCAGGTGCGAGGCGGTGACGACACCCAGCAGGCGGCCGCCCTGCGCCGCGGTGCGGTCGACGACGGCGATCAGCGGACTGCGGGAGGCGGCCATGGCAGCGGCCAGCTCCAGGGCGGTGTCGTCGGGGTCGGCGACCGGCGGGGGAGGGGTGTGCGCGGGCAGCACCTCGCCGACCCGCCGTCCGGCCAGGGCCTCGCAGAACCGGTCGGCGTGGCGCTCGTCGACGACCGCCGCCAGGGAGGGGTCCTCGATCACGTAGCCGGGCACCAGCAGCCGCACCAGCTGGGAGGCGGGCAGCACCGCCACCGGTACGGAGGCGCCGTCGACGACGAGGACGCCCGGCAGGCTGTGCTCGGCCAGCAGCCGGGCCGCCTCCAGGGCCTCGTCGTCGACCCGCACCACGGGGAACGGTTCGGCCAGGTCACGGGCGCGCATCGGAGGTCTCCTCAAGGACGGGGGCGGGGACGGGGACGGGGACGGGGGCCGGGCCGGCGGCGGTGCGGGACACGTCGCCGCGCGGCGGCGCCTCCTCCTCGACGCCGACGCCGACGCCGACGCCGACGTCGACGTCGACGAGGCGGGCTACGGGGACGTCGGTGCTGGAGTGCACCGCGATCGAGGCCGCGATGCGGACCGCGACCAGGGTGTACGCCCGCTCGCCCTGCGGGATGCCGGCCTGCAGCACCAGCACCAGCAGCCCGCGCACCACCGAGGCGAACCCCCTGGGCCCGAACCAGGCTCCGACCGGCTGCTCGCGCCGGGCGGAGCGCCTGCGCACCGGGGAGAGCAGCAGCGGGACGGGCCGCACCAGCACGATCGCCGGCACCACCGCCGCGTACCCGCCCCACGGCAGGGCCCCGAAGAGCGCCGGGGTCAGCAGGGCGCCGCAGACCAGCGGCATCCCCGTCCCCGTCCCCAGCCCCGGCGCCCGGGCCGGGTGCCGCCAGGCGCGGCGCACCGCGGGCAGGGACAGGTGCATGCCGTCGATGGGGGGACAGCGCGGTGACAGGGCCAGGTCCGCTGTGGCGGAGACGACCGGGTCGACGGTGCCGATGTGCACCGGGCCCAGCACGCCGTCCCCGCCGACCGCCCCCGCGCCCAGGAACACAGCGGCGTGGACGGCACCGTCCGGGCTGCCGGCCCCGGCAGCAGGACCACGACCAGCAGCGCGACCCCGAAGACAGCGATGAGCACCGTTGAACCCCTCGGCGGTGAAGAGACGTCTCCTTCGATCGCCGACCAGGCTTCCCGGCACTCCGTCCACGACGTTATCGGATATTGACGCCATCCTGACAGCTCTTTGACACCTGCGCCCTGCACGTCCCGGCCCACCCCCGCCCGGTCGTCCCTCCGGTGCCGGGTGCCCCCGCACCCGGTCGGTGCGCAGCGGACGCGCGGGTGTCCGACGGCGCGGGGCGCCGGTGCCCTGCCTGCCGCGGCACCGCCGGTTCGAGAGGCGTCACGCGGGGCGGGTCCAGGATCAGACGGTGCGTTCCCTGTCGGGTCCGGCGAGGACCGCCTGCCCGGTGACCGCGGCCCCACCGCCCCACCGCCCGCACGGGTGGTGGCCGATCGCCGTCTGCGGCCGTGAGGAGACCGGGCTTGGTGCGGGGAGCGGCAGGAGCGGCGACCGAGGTGCAGCAACCCACCGATGCAGAACCCCCCGCTGTGGGGAAGAATGAAACGGAGGGTCGAATGTCCGCGACAGCGCCTCTTCGTGGCGCGTACCCCGAGGTGGGCACGGCGCTCGGGTGGTGCGGCTTGGTGCCGGAACAATCCGCCGGCTCAGGCAGAGGCTTCGTGCCACCCCGTCGGAATGCGCTCCGGAGGGACATACGCCGCACCGGACACCTGTCACGACAGTGATTTTTCCTTCCATGAGGAGCGTCAGGTGGAAATCAGGAGTACTGACACGGCGGTGGTGTTCATCGACCCGCAGAACGACGTGCTGAGCGAGGACGGGGCGGCCTGGGACGCGGTCGGGGCGAGCGTCACGGAGAACAGGACCGTCGAGAACATGGAGAGGATCTTCGAGGCGGCGAAGGCGGGCGGATACGAGGTCTTCATCTCGCCCCACTACTTCTACCCGACCGACAACGGGTGGCGAATGAACGGTCCGCTCGAGACGAGCGAGATCGAGACCCACGTGTTCGCACGGACGGGACAACTCGATCTGACCGGGTTCCGGGACTCCGGTGCGGACTGGCTGGACCGCTTCAAGCCCTACATCGAGGACGGAAGAACGGTGGTCGCCAGCCCGCACAAGGTGTTCGGGCCGGAAACCAACGACCTGGTGCTGCAGCTGCGCAAACGGAGGATGCAGAAAATCGTTCTGGGCGGGATGCTGGCCAACATGTGCGTCGAGTCCCACATGCGCCACCTCATCGAGGAGGGGTTCGAAGTCGCCATGGTCAGGGATGCGACAGCCGGGCCCCGGCACCCGGTCTGGGGCGACGGCTATCAGGCGGCGATCATCAACTACCGCTTCTTCGCGCATGCGTTGCTGTCGACCGACGAAGTGCTCGATGCCATGCGCTGAGAGGCCCGCAGCCGGGATGTGGTGCCCGTGTCCGCCCGGCGCTCACTCCTTCACCAGACTCCGTCGGCGTCCACCGGCCTGTTGCGCGGGGAGTGCCGTGGAGGCACGTCCAGCCCTGCTGCGGCCGATGCCCGGAACGACGTCCCGGCGGCGGCAGGGGTCGCGGACCGCGGAGGGGCGGATTCGGGCCGGCGCGAGAGGGGGGCACTGTGGAATTCCAGCACAGCGTTGAGCTGGTCGGCCGAGCCGTCGACTCCGCGGGTGTGGCCGTCATCGTCGTGGGCACATTCCTGGCGACCGTTCTCGCGGCCATCCGGATCGGTCGCCGACAGCCGGGCGTGTACCGCGGCTATCGCCGTCGCGTCGGGCGGTCGATCCTGCTGGGGCTGGAGCTCCTCGTGGCCGGCGACATCATCCGTACCGTCGCCGTCGCACCGACGTTCGCGAGCGTCGGAGTGCTGGCCGTGATCGTGGGCATTCGCACCTTCCTCAGCTTTTCCCTCGAGCTCGAGATCACCGGACGGTGGCCGTGGCAGAAGCCGGCGCCCGGAGCCGACGACTGACCCTGCGTCATGTCGGCGGCAGGCGGGGCGGAGCCATCCCTGCCGTGAGTTCTCAGGCCAGGGCTGCTGAACGTGAAGGCGTGATGTCGGCCGGCCGTCCAGGATGAGGCCGGGCCCCGTGTGCTGCGGGATGGTGCGCGGGACCCGCCCCCGGGCGCGGCGCGGCGCGGAGGCGGGTCCCGGGGACCGGTCACGGGCGGGTGCGCGCCCCGGCGGCTCCGGCCCGCCGCTGCCGTCCCGCGGGCGGGCCGGGCCCGGTGTGCCGGGGGCCGCGGTCGTGCGGGGCCCGAGCCGTCGGGGCGTCATGCCGCGCTGAGGGCCTCGGTGGGGGCGAGACGGGCGGCGCGCACCGAGGGATGGACCCCGGCGATGACCCCGATGACCACGGCGCCGCCGATCCCGGAGGCAGGGGCGGCGGGCGGTATCACCGGCGACCAGCCCTGGTAGGTCACGTAGGCGACCGTGGCGAGGATCCCGGCGACCGTTCCGGCGACGCCTCCCAGCAGGGAGAGGACGACGGACTCGGTCATGAACTGGCTCCGGATCTGCCGGCGGTTGGCGCCCAGCGCGCGGCGCAGGCCGATCTCGCTGCGCCGTTCGAGGACGGAGATGTACATCGTGTTGGCGACCCCGATGCCGCCGACCAGCAGGGCGACCCCCGCCAGTCCGAGGAACAGGGCGGAGAAGGTGCTGTTGGCCGCGCGTTTGGCGGCCAGCGCGTCGGACGGGCGGCTGACCTGGACCATTCCGGGGAGTTCGGGGTGGACGGTGGCGGGCAGGACGGCGGCCACATCCTCGACGGCGTCCTCGCGGGCCCTGACGTAGAGGACCGTCGGGTGCCCGTCGAAGGAGAGTGTGTGCCGGGCGGCCTGCCAGCCGACCAGGACGCAGCGGTCGAGGTCGCCGGAGAGCGGGACGGGGTCGAGGACGCCGATCACGGTGAACCAGGTGTGGTTGACAATGATCTGGGGTGCCTCCTGCCCCGGTGTGATGCGGGTGATCCCGAGCCGGGCGGCGGCCTGATAGCCGAGTACGGCGGTCGGCAGCCGGTCGGTGGAGCGGTTGAGGAAGCGGCCCGAGCGGACGTGTCCGCTGACGGCGGTGAGCAGGTCGTCCTGGCCGGCCAGGACGGCGATCCCGGCGCCGTCGTCGGGGTCGCTGCGGTCGGACCGGCGGACGGTGGCGTGCGTGTTGGCGACGGCGCTCGTGGTGAGGACGGGGCTGATGCGGGCCGCCATGCGCGCCGCCTGCGGCGGCAGGAGCACGGGCGGGTCCTGGCCGGGCTGCGGCTGGACGCGCAGGAGGTTGGGCCCCAGGGCGGCCAGTTGCCGGTTGAGCTCGCCCTGGCTGGAGGCGGGGATGCCGGTGACCAGGACGAGGGTGAGGATGCCGATGGAGATGCCGAGGGCGGACAGCGCGGCCCGGACGCGGCGGGTGCGGATGCCGAGCAGTCCCAGGCGCAGGACGTCCGCGGGTGCCAGGCGCACGGGGCGGGCCGGGTCGTGGGGCGGGGTGCTCGCGGGGCGCCGGCGGAGACCGGGCTGCCGGATGCCGCGGCGGCCGGGGTTCCCGCGGGTCACGCCGGGCTCCCGAGGACGGCCGGGCGGTGGGAGTCGGCGACGACGCGTCCGTCGCGCATCTCGACCCTGCGGGGCAGGCGGGCGGCGATGTCCTGGTCGTGGGTGATGACGGCGATGGTGGTGCCCTCGCTGTTCAGGCTGGTCAGGAGGTCGAGTACGGACTGTCCGGTGGCGCTGTCCAGGGCGCCGGTGGGCTCGTCGGCCAGGACCAGGGCGGGTTCGTTGACCAGGGCCCGGGCGATGGCCACGCGCTGGCGCTCGCCTCCGGAGAGCTGGTGGGGCAGGTGGCCGGTGCGGTGGGACAGGCCGACCCGGTCGAGTGCGGCGGCGGCCATGGCCCTGCGCCGCCGGCGCGGCACGCCGGCGTACAGCAGGCCGGTCGCCACGTTCTCCTCGGAGGTGAGGCCGTCGGTCAGGTGGAAGTGCTGGAAGACGAACCCCAGCCAGCGGCCGCGCAGTGCGGACAGGCGCCGGTCGGAGAGCCCCCGGACGTCGTGGCCGGCGATGTGCACGGTGCCGCTGCTGGGCGTGTCGAGGGTGCCCATGATGTTGAGCAGGGTGGACTTGCCGGAGCCCGAGCGGCCGACGATCGCCAGGAACTCGCCCGCGTGGATGGTCAGGGAGACGTCGTCGAGGGCGGTGACGCCGCCGGCGTGGACCTTGCGGGCGTTGCGGACGGAGAGGACGGCCGGGGCCGGGCCGGGGGGCTGCCCCGGGTGCGGTGCCGCGGTCATGATGCCGTCACCACTAGGTCGCCCTCCTTGATCCTGTCGCTGCTGACCTCCACGAGGCCTCTGGCGTACATGCCGGTCCTGATGCCGACCAATTGTCCGTCGGGGCGCTGCAGCGCGTAGCCGCCCTCGCTGAGGGCGAGGAGGGCGCCCACGGGCACGACGAGGACGTGCTTCCTGCTCTGGCCGGTGAAGAGGACCTGGACGGAGGCGGCGTCGATCGCGGCGACGTCGGCGGCGCGGGTCGGCACGACGCTCACCTGCAGGGTGGGCGCCTGGTCGGGGGAGGCGCCGGAGGGGTCGTCGGCGCCGCCCTGCACCGTGGTGCCGATGGAGAGGACCTTCCCGGGGACGGTCCTCGTGTCGGGCAGGAGGATCTCGACCCTGTCGCCCCGGTGGATGGAGCCGGCGCTCTGCGCGTCGGCCTTCACGGTGACCGTCTTCTGCTCCGAGGTGAGGGCGAGGACCTCCTGCGCCGCCGGGTCGCCCAGGTGCGCGAGGACGGTGTCGACGCGGGAGGGCCCCTGGAGGACCGCGAACCGGCCGGGGTCCAGGGTTCCGGTGGCCGGCTGTCCGGTGTCGTGCTGCCAGCGCTTGAGGGCGGCGAGCACCCCGGGGGTGAGCCGGGTGCCGGGGTCGCCGGCCGTGGGGGCGTACCGCGGGAGGGGCACGGCCGGGGGCGGGGGGCCGATGTCGTAGCCGAGGGCTCGGAGGTTCTCGACCAGGACGGTGACGTCCCGGCCGGCCTGTCCGGGCTTGTTCAGCGGGCGGAAGAACGGGACGGCGCCGAGGAACACGGTCACCGGCTGGTCGTCGACCCAGTACAGGGGCTTGCCCCGTACGGTGTGCGCACCGGGCGCGGGGAGCCCGGTGACGACGCCGTTCCCGGTGCCCTTGACCGTGGTGCGCCTGCCGAAGGCGAGCGTCCCGGGGAGGGTCTGGGTGTCGGACAGGTCGGTGCGCCTGACGCGGGTGGTCTGGGCCGAGGGGGCGGCGGCGGCGCGGGGGTGCCGGCTCCTGCCGTGGTCGGTCAGCGCCTGCGCCCCGTAGGCGCCGGTGCCGCCGAGCACGAGGACCGCGGTCGCGGCGACGGCACGGCGGGGGACGCGGCGCGGCCGGGTCCTACTTGCCACCGAACGCCTCCAGGGTGCAGGCCCGGTCGGCCTTGTCCCGCTCGGACTCGGGAATGCCGGGGTCGTTGCCGGAGTCGAAGGTCCACGACAGGCCGTCCGGGTTCGCGCTCGTGTCGGGGACGATGTGGACCTTCACGCCCCGGTGCCGGAGGCACTTCACGTAGGCGTGGAAGTCGTCGGCGTAGTGCGGGTTGGTCTGCGGCTCCAGCTCGGGGGGCGGGAGCGGCTGCTTGTCCCGGCAGGCGTCGAAGCCGGCCCGGTGCTTCGCGATCTCGGCCTTGTCCTGGGTGGGCGGGGCCTGCTGGCCGGAGGTCACCCGCCGGTACATCATCGGGACGCCGTGGGCCTGCAGGCACGCCCAGTAGGCGTCGTCGAGCTTGTTCTTCTCCTCGTCGGTGCTGTCCAGCCGCTCCTGGGGACGCCTGGCGTCGACGGCGGGGCCCGGGGCCGCACCCTGGGACGCCGTGCCCTTGTCCGGCGCCGCCGACCCGGACACCAGGGTGTCCACGCCCCTGCCCGCGTCGCCGCCGCCGCCGCTGCCGCAGGCGGCGAGGGTCATGCCGGCGGCCAGGACCACGCCGCCGGAGAGGGCGCGCAGGCCGGGGCGCCGGCGCGCCCGCGGCCCGGCGGGGCCCCGCGGGGCGGGGGAGGCGGTGGGGGGTGCGGTGGGGGGGAGGCGCTTGTGCATGCCGTGCAGCGTAGGAGCGGAGTGTTGCGATCCTGTCAGGATCCGTTGGTCCTCCTGTGGTGCCGCCGGAGGCCGGGGCGGGCACGGCCGGCGGGGCGGTGGGCGCGGTCCGGTGGGCGCGGGGGACACGGCGGCCGGGTCCTGCCCGGCGGTTCACCCCTCACCCGCGCGCACGGCCGGACGGACCCCGTGAACCGGCGTCGTCCGGGTGGCGCGGCAGGCGGACCGTGAACGTCGATCCCTCACCCGGCACGCTGCTGACCGAGACCGTTCCCCCGTGGGCCTCGACCAGGCGGCGCACGATGGCCAGGCCGAGGCCGCTTCCGCCGCTCCGCCTGCTGCGCGACTTGTCCGCCCGCCAGAACCTGTCGAAGACGTGCGGCAGTTCGTCGGCGGCGATGCCGATTCCCGTGTCGGCCACATCGATCACGACGGCCTCGCGGTCGGCGCGGGCGGCAAGGGTGACCGCGCCTCCTCTCGGGGTGTACCGGATCGCGTTCGAGACGAGGTTGCCCACGATCTGCCGCAACCGGACGGGGTCGGCGTCGGCCAGGAGCGCGCCGCCGGGCACCGCCCCCAGCGTGAGGCCCGCCTCCTGTGCGGCGGCCCTGTTGGCCGACAGGACGCCCGAGAGCATCTCCGCCACCTCCACCGGTTCGAGCGCCAGGCGCAGCCCGCCGGCCTCCGCCGCCGAGAGGTCCCGCAGGTCGTCGATGACGTGCTGCAGGTGGCGTGCCTGCTCCAGCAACGATGCCACCAGGTCGGCGTCGGGGTCCGCGATGCCGTCCTCCACCGCCTCGAGCCAGCCACGGATGATGCTCACCGGGGTGCGCAGTTCGTGGGCGATGTCACTGGTCATGTCGCGGCGCAGGGACTCCAGCTGCTCGCGGCGCTGCGACATCGCGTTGAAGGCCGCCCCGAGCAGCGCGATCTCGTCGCGTCCGCGCACCTCGACCCGGGTCGAGAGGTCGCCGTGCTCCATCCGCGTCGCTGCTCCCGTCAGCACCCGCAGCGGCCTCACCAGGCGGACCCCGGCCAATGCCGTCACGGCCACGGTCACCACCAGGACCGACACGGCCCAGCCGCCGATGCGGAGCCTGTTCGACGGCGAGAGGTTGAAGAAGGTCGTCGCCGTACGCTCGGGGTTGCCGATGTACAGCAGCGCGGCAGGTGCCACGTACGGGGCCAACTGCTGGATCCGGCTCGAGGTCAGACACGAGGAGACCGCCGCGTCCGAGGGCAGGGGGCGGCCCCGCGCCTCCCACGCGCCGACGGCGGTCAGGTGCACGGTGCCCGTCCCACGCCGGGTCAGGCATCCGTTGACCAGCGCGTTCAGCGAAGCCAGGGCCTTCGCCCCCGACGGGGTGGGCGCGTCGAGCCCGGGGACCGCACAGCGCGGGGTGTCCACCTCCCTGCCGTCGGTGCCGGTCGCCACCACGTGCGGACGGCCGTCGAGGCCCGTCCGGATCTCGGCCTGCAGGCCGGGGATGTTCCGCAGGCACCCGGCCTGCCTGCCCGCAAGGACGGCCAGTCTGCGGCTCTCCTGCTCCGGCAGCCTGAACGGACCCAGGGCGCGTCGGTCGATCCGGTCCGTTCCCCCGGCGCTGTCCGTTCCCCGGGCGCTGTCCGTGCCCTCGACCGGTTCCGTGTTCGCGGCGAGGGGGTCGATGACGGCGGTCGCCCTCTGCGGCGGCCGGAAGGGGTGCGCCCGGTCGGGTGCGGAGTCCGCCACGGGACGGCCGCCCCTGCCCGTGAGGACGATGCGGTGCCCGGTCTGCCGCGCCAGGCCCTCGAGGACCGGCCGGACGCCGCTCCAGTCGGGATGGGTCGCCGCGTAGCCCGTGAGCGTGTCGTAGACCCGTGCGTCCTCGTCCAGCGCCTGACCGCGCTCCCTGCTGAGCACGACGGCTGTCGTCTGCACGACCACCCACGCGGTGGCGGCGATCGAGCAGACCGAGACGAGCGCCGACACCATCAGCAGGCGGGTCAGCAGGCTGTGGCGAGCACCGACGGCGGACATCCCCGGCCTACCCCTCGGTCCGGGTGCCGTCCGTGAGTTTGTAGCCCACCCCGTACACGGTGACCAGGGGCGTGTGGTGCGGCCCGTCCGGCTGGACGTCCCTGATCTTGCGGCGGAGGTTCATGACGTGCACGTCGATCGTCCTGGGGGTGATGAAGGGATCCGCGCCGTGCAGGCGTTCCAGGATCTGTGTCCGGGACAGCACCTGTCCGGGGCGCTCGGCCAGCATCTCCAGGAGGCGGAACTCGCCGGGCGTGCACCGGACCAGGGTGTTGTGGGCCCGCACCTCGTGGCGGGCCGGGTCGACCGTCAGGTGCCCGGCCCGCAGGAGGGTGCGGGACGCCTCCCCGGCCGGCTCGTCCCCCGCCCCCCGTTCCCGGCGCCGCAGGAGGGAGCGGACGCGCGCCATGAGCTCACGGGGGCTGAACGGCTTGGTCATGTAGTCGTCGGCGCCGAGGTCCAGGCCGAGGAGGAGGTCGTCCTCGGACGACCTGGCGGTCAGCATCAGCATCGGGACGTCCCTGAGGACGGGGTCCGCACGCACGATCCGGCAGACGTCGAGACCGTCCACATGCGGCATCATCACGTCGAGGACCAGCAGGTCGGGCCGTTGGCTGCGGAGGAGGCCGAGGGCGGAGCGGCCGTCCTCGGCCACACTCACCTCGTACCCCTCGTGCTCCATGTAGCGGCGGACCACGGCGGCCTGTTCCGTATTGTCCTCGGCTATCAGTACGTGCGGGCGCATGGAGGGGAGTCTATGAGGGCCCGGCGGGACGTCCGGATGTCCCCGCCCCGTCGACCGGCCCCCGTACCCGCCCGTCGGCCGGCCGGTGCCTGTCCACGGTCCGCACGCAGCCACACCGCCGGGCACCGGCCCCCCGCCGCCCTGATCCGCGACCGGCGCACCTTCACCGCCGAGCCACCCCGCCGCGACTTCCTGGCCTTCGGCGATCTTCGCGACGGCCCTGGGAGACTTGGACACGTCTGGGTTGTCGAGGAGACGGCCGGCTCCCTGCCGGACACCGGGAGGTTCCGGAAGCGCCCGGTCGACACCGCCTTGAGGATCCGGGCCTGCCTGCCGGGAGGACACGCATGGACATCGAGCTGGACCCGCCGAACGGCATCACGGGGTTCCCCCTGGGCATGCCCGCGGAGGCCGTCAAGGAGGCCGCCGCAGCGCTGGGGCGGGTCAAGGTGCAGGACGACGGATCCGCCAGCCGGTTCAGCTACATGAAGGTGACCGCCCTGCACCCGCAGTTCGAGATCGTGCTCCACCTCGAGGACGGCCGGACCCTGACCGCCGCCGAGGTGTGGAACCCCCGCCCCGGCCCCGGGGACGTCACGGTGCGCTTCCGCGGCGTCGACGTCTTCCGCACGCCCGCCCTCCGCCTGGTGGAGCAGCTGGAGGCGACGGGCCTGACCGTCCTGCACGGCGAGCCCGGCTACTGGACTGTCCCTGGGCTCTCCCTCGGCCTGGCCCGCGTCGCGGGTCACGAGGTCCCCCTGGACACCGACGGCCGGCCGCTGTACTTCCAGGCGGTCCTGACCGCTCCCGCCGACTACTACGACCACCTGACCGCGTAGGCAGCGTCCGGCGGATCACCGCGTCGCAGGCTCCAGGGCATGCACAGCACCCTGGCGGAGCACGCCCGGTGCCCCTACGGAGACCGGTAGGCGCCCACGCCGGAGTGCGACCTCGAGCACCGGGAGGACGGCTTCCTCAATGAGTCGACCTTCGCCGACGCCGGTTCGATCCCCGCGATGCTGCAGGAGCCCTGCCCGCATGCCGTCAGCAGCCTGCTGCCGGTCCGGGCCCGCAACCCGGCCTGTCGGCCGGTGCTCCCGCAGCGGCCGGACGAGTCGGCGCCGATGCGGGCGGCTGCCGGGAACCGGTGGCTGCACGGCCCGGACCGGGGGCACGTCGCAGCGGACCTGGCCGGACGGGCGGACACCCCGGAAGCGGGCTGATCACGTCAGCGGCCGGAGGCGGACCGAAGTCCCGGCCGCAGCCCCGTGGCCTGCGGCCGCCTTCCGTGATGGGGTGGATCGTGCAGGGCAGGCAGCCCCGGAAACGGCCGAGTCCTTCACTGGGGCTGCGTCCCCGCCACCCGGCCGCAGGGGCGTGCGGGAGCACCTGGCTGCACTTGTGCCCTCACAGCTGTCCACAGGGCCAGGATCCGGTCTCACCCCAGGCCCCGTCGAAGTCGTCATCCTCCTCCCGCCAGCTCATGAACTGCGGATGGTCACCGGGGAAGTTGTCCTGCCCGAACGGGCAGGCGATGTCGCGCCGGAAGAGCCCGAGCAGGAACTCCCCCATGCCGCAGTCGAACTCCAGCCACGGATCTGCGCCCCAGGCGTGCTGACGGCGGCTCACGACCGTCGTCCACCCCTCGGGGTCGACAGACCCGCAACGCCAGAAGGCATCGTCCGCGGTCGAGGTCGTGCCCCACCGCAGCAGTCCGCCCGTCGCCGTCTCCGCCGCCCGTGCGGCGGCGAACTCTCCGGCCCGCTCGGCCGCCAGGTCCAGTTGGTCGAGCAGGTCGCCGTACACCGACCCGGCCACCGGGGGGTGGACACCGAGAGGAAGTCGTCGATCACGCCCCCGCCGTAGCACGCCACGAAGTCGCGGTAGTCCCGCGGCAGGACCAGGCCGTCCTTCGTCCGCACCGCCTCCCAGTCGACCACGTCCCCGCCCTGCGGCGGCGCCGTCATCCGTACCCTCAGTTCCTCGACCGACCTGTCCACTCGATCTCCTGCCTTCAGGTGGTACGGCGCTGCGTGCGTGCGGCGGACCATGCGGAAGCTTTTGTCTGCTTGCCCGACTCCGTTCGAGGGTAGGACTGTTCGGCAGGCTTGCTGGTGCCGGGGGATTGAGCGCTTCGGGGGTGGGGTGTGGCGCAGCGCAGGTCGGTCGCTCAGGCGTTGGCGGAGGCGCTCAGGTTGCGGCAGGAGGCCAGGCTCACCGAGGCCAGGCGGGCTGCCGGGCAGCCGCAGCCGCGGGCGACCACCCCGCAGGCCCGGCCGAAGCGCCCGAGGGACCCCGAGGCGGAGCGGGCTCGGCTCGCGGAGCAGGGAGCGAAACTCCTGAAGCGGCAGGAGGCCGAGCGGGCGAAGGAGGCCGCCCGGATCGAGGCGGAGCTGGCCAAACGCCAGGAGCAGCGCCGACGGGACGCCGAGCGCAGAGAACGCGATCGGGTACGGACCCGCAAGGAACAGGAGAAGGCGGAGCGGCAAGCGCGCCTGGCCGCGTTGAAGCTGCGGGCTGAGGACCGCACAGCGGACACCGCGCGTCGGCTGGCCGAACTGCACGATGTCCTTCGGCTGCGCCCACAGGGCCTCGAGTCCTGGCATCCGGTCGTAGAGCGTGCCCTGGCCGGCCGGGGGCCGCAGGGCTTGGCGGCGGAGGTGGAGGATCTGCAGCGTCGCTCACCGGTGCCGCAGGGGTGCCGGGGGTCGGTGGAGGCCGGCTACGCCCCCGAAGCGCGGCAGGTGGCCCTCAATCTCGACCTGCCGGCCCTGCAGGTGGTGCCCGCGGTGGCGGGATACCGGTTTGTGGCGGCGCGCGCGGAGGTGGTGCCGCAGCCGCGCAAGCAGGCCGAACTCCACGACCTGTACCGCACGCTGGTGGCCCGCCTGGCGCTGCGGGCGCTGGACGAGGTGTTCGCGGCGACACCGGCCGCGCTGGTGGACTCCATCGCCCTGAACGCATTCGTGCCGGCCGTCGACCCGTCGACCGGCCGGGCGGTGCGCCCGTGTGTGGTCAGTGTGGTGGCTTCGCGGGCCGAGATGGAGGCGCTGGTGCTGGACGAGCCGGCGCTGGACGCGCAGCGCTGCCTGAAGGCGATCGGCGCGGTGGTCTCCGACCATCCGCACGACCTGGAGGCGGTGGCGCCGGTGGTAGAGGTCGACCTGTCCCGCTACCGCATCACCGCCGACGCCGCGGCCGTGACCGGTCTGGACAGCCGCCCGGACCTGCTGCAGATGGACCCGTTCGCGTTCGAGCGCCTGGTGCGGCAACTCTTCGAGGCCATGGGCTACGAGACCTGGCGCACCCAGGGGTCACGGGACGACGGGATCGACGCTGTGGCCGTCAAGAGCGACTCCCTGGTCGCCACGGTCTTCGCCATCCAGGCCAAACGCACAAAGAACATCGTTGAGGTGGAGAAGGTCCGAGCGTTGGCGGGGACGATGCACGACGTCAACGCCAGCCACGGCGTGCTGGTCACCACCTCCTGGTACGGCAAGGCCAGCCGCGAGTTCGCCCACCGCAACGGCCGCATCCACCTCATCGAGGGCCGCGAGCTCAAGGCACTGCTCCAGCAGCACCTGGGCATCGACGCCCTGATCGGTCTGCCCAAGGTCCCGCCCGGCTGGATCCCCGGCGACCTCACCTGAACCGCCGGCCGGCAGGCGGCACGGGTACCCAGGCATCCACCGCGCCCCTGGGCAGCGGACACAGTCCACCCGCCTGAGGGCGGCCGCCGCAACGGAGGTCCCGGCAGGAGCCGGAGCGGGGGATGCCCGCAGGAGCGGAACCGGCGCGAGGCGGGCGGTCCGGAATGCCCCGTCTGCGCAGGCGGTGAGCCGGTCGGCACGGCGACCGGCCGCATGTTCATGAACCTGGTGGACGTGCCTCTGGCCGGAGCCCTCCCGCTGGAGTTCACCCGTTCCTTCGCATCGGGCTGCCAGGCCGGACGGTGGATGGGCCCACGCTGGGTGTGCACCTTCCGCGAACGTCTGCGGATCGATGCCGAGGGGCGTGGTCCATGCGTGGGCCGACCGCACTGCCCAGGCCCCTCCCCACCTCGAGCCCGGAGACCTCGTCCAGTCACCCGAAGGCGGCGCACGGCGCGACCTCGACATCCACGGGACGGGCCGCTACACCCCCACTGACCCCTTCGGTGGAGGCCGTCCGAGAGTTCACCGCACCGACGCAGCCGAGGTCGCGCACCTCTCCTGGTTCCGGTCGGCCAGGTGCCCGATCAACCGGTCGTCCAGCAGGTCCGCCGCCGACTCGGCCGGCCGGGCTTCTCCAACCGCCTCAGCAGAGGCAGTGAGCCGTTTCCAACTTGGCTGAGCGGCTGGCAAGTCGGTGGGGGCCGGCATCCGAGAAGAGGTGAAGCGCGATGGTGCGGTCCTCCTCGGCGACCGTGCACACGCAGCCGGACAACGCGGGCGCCGGGTCGTTCTGCGCCGACAGGTCTCCCGGATCGCTCACCGCCTGCACGGGCACGCCGTCCAGGCCGTCGAGGAGGTACCGCAGGCCCTGCCTCAGGTGCTCCCCGGCGCGCGCCCTCGGGCGGGCGGTGTCCGGCGAGCAGGCACAGGTGGTCCCGCTCGTCCTCGGTCAGCCGCGGCGCGCCCGTCAGGGCGGCGAGCAGGGCCAAGAAGGCCGACGCCCGGCAGACCCGGCGGACCGACCGCGGCCTCTAGGGGGACGGCTCCTCCCCGGATGGGACCGACACGCACCCGCCGACGCCTCCGCCGGCGGTGAACGCGGCGAGCGGCTGATCACCGCCCCGGGGCAGGACGCGTCCCTCGGCCCGCCTCCCCTCCGAGGACGGCCTGCTTGCCGCAGTGGTGTGCGACGGTCTCGGCGAAGGCGCGGGCCAGGGGGGACAGGGCGTCCCAGCGGCGGACCGCCCAGCCGGCGGTGAGTGCGGGGAGTGCGGGGATGGGGATCAGGCGCAGGTCCGGGTGTGCGGGGCCGCTCCAGGCGGGCAAGGTCGGGACGACGGCGTGGCCGAGTCCGAGTTCGGCGAGGAGGACCGCGGTGTCCCAGTCGGCGACGCTGGTGTCGAACACCGGGCGGACCCCGGACTCCGTGAGCCAGGCGCCGAGCCGCAGGCGGGAGGTGGAGTTCTCCGGGAGTCCGATGAGCCGGGCGTCCTGCAGGTCGGCCGGTTCGATGGAGGCCTTGGCGGCCAGGGGGTCGGTGGCCGGGACGGCGAGTGCCCAAGGGAGTTCGACGACGGGGTGCTGCTCGACCGCGTGGGTTGCGGGCCCGGTGACGATCCAGGCGAGGTCGACGCCGCCGCTGGTGAGTGCGTCGAAGCAGTTGCGGCTGGAGGTCTCGGTCCGGAAGTCGAGGCTCGCGCGGGGGAATCGCCGGCGGAAGTCGACGGCGGCGGCGGACATGAAGTGGCGGACGGTGGTGGCCCCGGTGGCGACCCGTACCGATCCGCCTTCCGCATGTGCGAGTTCCTCCAGTCGGCGCAGTGCGTGGTCGATGCACCCCAGGCCCTCGGTGACCGCCGCGTGGAGCAGGCGTCCGGCGGCGGTGGGCGCCACTCCCCGGGTGTGGCGTTCGACCAGGCTCAGGCCGAGTTCCCGTTCGAGCCGCTTCACGTGCTGGCTGACGGCGGACTGGGTGCAGGACAGGTCGCGGGCGGCGGCGCTGAGGGAGCCGGTCCGGCAGACCGCGGTGAAGACGCGGAGGTCGTCGAGGGTCACGGCGCCCCAAGGTATCGCTTGGGTACGGGCCAGTGAATCCGTGGATTGACCTGGGTCTCCGGGAGGGCTGATCATCGCTGCAGGGCCCAGGGCGGCAACCCGTCCGCTGCTCCCACCCCGGATCCGGACGGGGTGGAGCAGCGGACGGGTGCCGACCCGCAGCACGCCGAGAGGGGGACACGGCCGCCCGTCCGGCCTGTTCCCACCGCCCGGCCTTCGGCCCACCACACCGACCGCTCTCCCGGGGACGACAGGAGCATGCGTGCACACGACCAAGCTGACGGTGGCCATCCTCGGACCGGGCGGTGTCGGCGGCCTGATCGGCGCGCTGCTGGCCCGCGACGGACACCGCGTCATCTGCGTGGCCCGCGAGGAGACCGCAGCCGTGCTGCGCCGGGACGGCCTGCGCGTCGAGAGCGCCCGGTACGGGGACTTCACCGCGAGAGTGGAGGCCGCTACCCGGCTGCACGAGCCGGTGGACGCCGTCCTCGTGGCGGTCAAGCAGACCGCCCTGGAGGAGGCGCTCGACCGTGTCCCGGCCCGTGTCCTCGGCGACGCGATCGTGGTCCCGCTGCTCAACGGCGTCGAGCACGTGGCCGCACTGCGCGAGCGCTACCCGTCCGCCACCGTCGTTGCCGGCACGATCAGGGTCGAGGCCACCCGCACCGCGCCGGGGCGCGTCGTCCACGGAAGCCCCTTCGCCGACCTCGAACTGGCCGCACCGGTCGAGCAGTTCGCGGATCGGCTCCGGCACGCAGGCCTCGGCGTGACCCTGCGGACGGACGAGACCGCCATGCTCTGGGACAAGCTCGCCTTCCTCGCCCCGTTCGCCCTGCTGACCACCCGTCACCAGGCCCCCCTCGGAGCGGTCCGCAGCGAGCGGCGCCCTGAGCTGCTCGCCGTGCTCGACGAGGTCACCGCCGTGGCACAGGCCGCCGGCGCACCCGTGACGGCCGAGACCGTGCTCTCCTTCCTCGACCGCGCCCCCCACGCGATGAGGTCATCGATGCAGCGCGACGCCGCGGCCGGACGGCCGCTCGAACTCGATGCCATCGGCGGGGCGGTCCTCCGCGCCGGTGCCGCCCACGGGGTCGACACACCGGCCACGGCTCGGCTGGTGGCAGAGGCGGCCCGCCCGGCGAACCGGGAGGTCTGATGCGGCGGCCCGTCCCATCCGGGGGAAGCCCGCGGGGGAGCGGCTCCGACCGGGCGGCGTGGCCCGCCGTCGAGGAGTTCCTGCGCACCCGGGGTGCCGCCGGGATGCCCCACCCCGGAGGAACGCTCCTGGAGCACCTGGTCCGCGTCGCGCACCTCCTGGGCGAGTGGGGTGCCGGTCCGGACCTGCAGGCCGCGGGGATGTGCCATGCGGCGTACGGCACCGACGGGTTCGACCAAGCCCTGGTGGACGTCACCGGGCGCGCAGCCCTGGCCGAGCTGATCGGTGAACGGGCGGAGGCCCTGGTCCACCTCTACGCCAGTTGCGACCGCGGCGTCGTGCATCCGCGCTTGGGAGGCGGGCAGCCGGTGGTCTTCCGCGACCGCTTCACCGGCCGGGAGCACACCCCGCCGGAGCCGGACGTCCGCGCCTTCCTCGAGATCACCGCCGCCAACGAACTCGACGTGCTGGCGCACGACGCCGACCTCGCCGACCGCTACGGCCCGGCCCTGCACGGGCTGTTCACCCGCTCGCGCGACCTGCTCTCCGCAGCGGCGCGGGATGCCTGTGCGCAGCGGCTCGGCCGGTACGCCTTCGACACGGGGCCGGGGATCCGGGAGAGGAGGTCCAGCGGGGATGTCCGACGAGGTCCGGCGACGAGTCCGCGCGGGATGCGGTGACGCCGGTCCGGTCCTGCGGTGGCACGGCGACGGCCCCTCGCCTGCGGCGTCGGCTGCTGGAGGAACCCCGGACGCCGCCGGCAGGAGCCTCTGCCGCACCGGCCGTCAGCTGCCGCCTGGCCATTCCGGACGGCCTGCACGCGTTCCGGGCCGCGTGCGATGTCCGGGAGAACGGGCAGCACCTCGCCCGGCGCCTGCGCCTGCGGGGGCGGGCGGGGTGAGCCTGTTGCTGCGGCGGAGGCCGCTGCTGTGGGCAGGCTCCCGTGGGCCCGGTCCCAGTCAGCTCAGCCGTGTGTCGGCGTAGGCCTCGATGGCGTCCCGCTGGTACGCGGCCAGACCAGGTGCGATCGCCTCGTACGCGGCGCGCCAGGCGTCGTTGTCCACGCATGAGCGTCCCATGGCGCGGTACTCCTCGGTGGAGACGGCTCGCAGTGCGGTCAGGGCCCGGTACCGGGCATCGGTCTCGGCCTGCACGGGCTCCGCGTCGGCCGGGTGGCCGGCGGCCATCAGCTCGGCCAGCCGGATCATCTGCGCCGTGCGCTCGCGCTGTCCGGCCTCGACCTCCTGCGGAGTCATCGCGGCGACCCTGCGGGCCACCTCCTCGGCGTGCTCGGGAAAGTCGCGCAGGCTCTCCTGGTACTGGGAGGGCACCACGCCCTCGAACAGGTTCTCCGGTCGGTTGACGGTCATGGGTGTGCCATCCTTCCTGGACTGCTCCAGTTCGGCGATCGTGCGGGAGACGGTGCCGGCCAGGGCGTCGAGCCGGTCGCGTTCGGCGAGCAGCCGCCGGTGGTGGCGGCGCAGGGCCTCCACCTCGTCGACCTGCTCGGCCAGGACCCGTCCGATCTCGGGCAACCCCAGGCCCAGCGCCCGCAGGACGAGGATCTGCTGCAGCCGCAGCAGCTGGCACTCCCCGTAGTAGCGGTGGCCGTTGGCCCCGATCCGGACGGGCGGCAGCAGGCCGATCTCGCCGTAGTGCCGCAGGGTCCGGGCGGTCACGCCCGACATCCGGGCGACCTCCGCGATCGGCCACTCCATTTCCGCCTCCTCACACGTGTGCCGCCGGGCCGGTCTCTCCGGTCCTGTCCAAGACGGTAGAAGCTGCCGCAACGACAACGTCAACCCCGGAACGCGGGCCCACACGACTCGGGGCTTCGCGGCCGTACGGACGGCGCCCGCGGCGGCCACCAGAACCGCGCGGAGGACGGCTGATGCCCTCACGGGTGAGGCCGCCCCGTTCGTGCCCGTCGGCCGAGGGCAGGCACCGTGCAGACTCCGGCCCTCTCCTCCAAATTTTTTCGCAAGGGCACGGACCGCCCTGGCGTGCTGCGCACATGACCTGTGGAAACGAGTCCCACCCCGCCCGGTGAGCGCCCAGGAGGAGCGCGACGCGCCCCCCTCCCGCCCGCACCCGCCCTGTACGACCATGCGCGGCAGCTGCTGCGCGGATCCCCCGACGGGCTCCCGCCCCGGCGCGGCTACCCCCTCCCCGAGCAGTCCGACACGGACGGTGCCCCGCTGCCGGGGGAGTGCTCCGACCGGCGCAAGGGTGCCGTTCCGGTGTGTCGCGCCAACTCCCTCCCAGGTCAGGCGCGTTGGAGTCCCCGGTGGAGAGCGGCGGAGTATACGAGCTGGCACTGACAATCCTCGGATGCTTCAATCGAACACATATCCGATTCAGGGATGTGTGAGGCCGATGAGGCGGGAGGTGTGCGGTGCCGGGGCGCTTCGGACAGCTGCAGGTGGCGTCGGGATTCTCCCTGCGCCACGGCGCCGACCTGCCCGGACGCCTCGCCCGCCGGGCGGCCGAGCGCGGCCTGGAGGCGCTGGCGCTGACCGACCGCGACACCCTGGCCGGAGCGGTGAAGCATGCGAAGGCGTGCGCCGAGGCCGGGGTGCGGCCGCTGTTCGGCGTCGACCTCGCCCTCGCCCCGGACACCCCGGACGGCATGCCGGCCGCCGTTCCCGGGCGGCGGCGCTCGCCCGCGCGGGGCGGCGCCTTCACCGATCCCGGACACCCCCGGGCGGTGCTGCTGGCCGAGGACGCCCGCGGCTGGGCGGCGCTGTGTGCGCTGGTCACCGCCGCCCACGCGCGCCCCGCCCCCGGCCGTCCCGCCGGCGCCACCCCGTCCGGCACCCCGGGCCGCACGCCCGCCCCGGCGCTGCCCTTCGGCGAACTGGCCGCCCGGGCGGCCGGGGGCGGGGTGCTGGTGCTGCTCGGACCGGACTCCGACGTCGGCCGGGCCGTCGCCGCCGGGCGCCCCGACCGGGCCCGGGCACTGCTGCGCCGCTGGACGTCCGCGCTCGGCCCCGAGGCGGTGCGCCTGGCCGTGGTGTGCCACTTCGTGCCCGGCCAGGGCGCGGGCTCGGTGGCGGCCGCCGGCCGGACGCTGCGGCTCGCGGACGCCTGCGCCGTCGCGCCGGTCCTCACCAACGCCGTCCGGGCGGCGGACCCGGGACGGGGCCGCGTGCTGGCGGTCCTGGACGCCGCCCGTCGCCTGGTGCCCGCCGAGCCCGCCGACCGCACGCCCGGTCTGGGGGAGGGGTGGCTGAAGGGGCCGGCGGAGATGGCCCGGGTCGCCGAGGCCGTCACGGCGATGGCCGCCCTGCCCGCCTGGACACCGGAGCGGCTGCTGGCCGCCACCGCCGCCACCGCCGACCGGTGCGTCCTCACCCCCGACCGTCTGGGCCTGGGGCGGATCCACTTCCCCGAGGAGCACCTGGTCGCCCCCGCCGGACGGCCCGCCGCCGCGGTGCTGCGCGAGCGCTGCGAGGCCGGCCTGTCCCGCCGCGGCCTGCACCGCCGCGCCGACGCCCGCCGGCGGCTGGAGACGGAGCTCGCCGTGGTGGACCGCCTCGGCCTCCCCTCGTACTTCCTCACCGTCGCGGAGGTCGCCGACCTGACCCGGCGGGCCGGGATCCGGGTGGCGGCCCGCGGCTCGGGTGCCGGCTCCCTGGTCACCTACCTGCTGGGCATCTCCCAGGTGGACCCCCTGGAGCACGGCCTGCTGATGGAGCGGTTCCTCTCCGAGCGCCGCCGCGCGCTGCCGGACATCGACCTGGACGTGGAGTCCCACCGCCGCCTGGAGGTCTACCGGCTCATCCGGGACCGCTTCGGCACGCAGCGCACCTGCGCGGTGGCGACGGCCGAGACCTGGCGGGTGCGCCACGCGGTCCGCGACGTCGCCGCCGCCCTCGGCCTGGACCCGGACGAGGCCGACACCCTGGCCAAGGCGTTCCCGCACATCCGCGCCCGCGACGCCCGCGCCGCCCTCGCGGAGCTCCCCGAACTGCGCGGCCCGGCCGCCCGCACCGCCCACTGGGAGGGGTTCTGGGAGCTGGTGGAGGCGCTGGACGGCCTGTCCCGCGGGACCGCCATGCACCCGTGCGGCGTGGTCCTGTCCGACGCCTCCCTCACCCGCCGCACCCCGCTGCTGCCCACCGCCGTCGACGGCATGGCGATGACGGTCTTCGACAAGGACGACGTGGAGGACCTCGGCCTCCTCAAGCTCGACGTGCTGGGCGTGCGGATGCAGTCCGCGATGGCGCACGCCCTCGCCGAGATCGCCCGCACCGAGGGCCGCACGATCGACCTCGACGACCCGGCGCACGTGCCGCCCGGCGACCCCGCCACCTACCGCATGATCCGGCGCGGCGACACCCTCGGCTGCTTCCAGATCGAGTCCCCCGGCCAGCGGGACCTGGTGGCCCGCATCGCCCCCGCCTGCCTGGCCGACCTCATCGTCGACATCTCCCTCTTCCGCCCCGGGCCGGTGCAGAGCGACATGATCACCCCCTACCTCGACACCCGGCACGGCCGGCGCCGCCCGGCCTTCCCGCACCCCGACCTGGCGCCGGTCCTGGCCGGGACCGGCGGCGTGGTGGTCTTCCACGAGCAGGTCATCCGCATGGTCGCCCTCCTCACCGGCACCGACCACGCGCTCGGCGACGAGGCACGCCGCGCCCTGGGCACCCCTGCCGGACGCGACCGCGTCCACGCCTGGTTCACCGCCGCCGCCCGCGCCCGCGGCTACACCCCCGACGTCGTCGACCGCATCTGGGGCATCGTGGCCGCGTTCGGGAACTTCGGGTTCTGCAAGGCCCACGCCGCCGCCTTCGCGGTCCCCACCTACCAGTCCGCCTGGCTCAAGACCCACCACCCGGCCGCCTTCTACGCCGGCCTGCTCACCCACGACCCCGGCATGTACCCCAAGCGGCTCATCCTCGGCGACGCCCGCCGCCACGGCGTCCCCGTCCTGCCGCCGGACGTCAACGCCTCCGACGCCCCCTACCGCGCCGAGCCGCTCCCCGACGGCCGCACCGCCCTGCGGATCGGCCTGCAGGACCTCGCCGGCATCACCGCCGCCGAACTCGCCCGCATCCCCGCCGCCCGCCCCTACGCCTCCCTCACCGACTGGTGGCACCGCGCCCGCCCCACCCGCCCGACCGCCGACCGCCTCGCCCTGGTCGGCGCCCTCGACACCCTGGCCGGCGTCCGCCCCGGCGGCCCGACCCGCCGCGACGTCCTGCTGCACATCGCCGACCTCCACCACGGCGCCCGCCCGGCACGGCAGGACCGGCGCCGGGCCGGACGCCCCCCGCAGCCCGCCGACCCCGCCGTGCAGCTGCCGCTCGCCCTCGAGGACGGCCACCCCGCCGCCCCGGCCGCCCCCGCCGGGCTCCCGGAGACGACACCGGCCGAGCGCCTCCGCGCCGAACTGGAGCTCCTCGGCCTCGACCTGACCCGGCACGTCCTCGCCGACCACCACCGCCTGCTGGCCGCCCTCGGCGTCCTCACCGCCGCCGACCTGCGCCGCACCCCCGACCGGACCGACGTCCTGGTCGCCGGCGCCAAGGTCGCCGTCCAGTCCCCGCACATCCGCTCCGGGCGCCGGATCCTCTTCGCCAGCCTCGACGACCACACCGGCGTCGTCGACACCGTCTTCTTCGACACCACCCACGCCCAGGCCGCCCACACCCTCGCCCACGCCGGACTGCTCCTCGTGGCCGGCCGCACCCGCCGCACCGGCCCCCACAGCGTCTCCGTCACCGCCACCGCCGCCTTCGACCTCGCCCGCCTCGCCGCCCTCCACGACGAGCACGGCCTGCAGGCCGTCCGCGACCACCTCGACACCGGCCGCCGCTGCCGGCCCCACCCCGCCGCCGGCGCCGGCCGCGTCCTGGTGCACCCCACCGGCGCCCTCCAGCACCCCTGGGCCGACCTGCGCGGCCCGGGGCCCCACCCCACCGCCCTGCCGCGCCGCCTGTGGCACGCCTCACCCGGGAGCGCCGGATGACCCAGCCCCACCGCAGCACCCGCCCCGCCGATGCCGTCACCGCCCCCCGGCGCGGCGGCGGCACCGACACCGGCGGCACCGACAGCGGCGACACCGACACCGGCGGCCCCGACACCGGCGGCCCCGGATCCGGCACCGCATCCGGTGCCGGCACCGGTCCCGGCAGCCGCCCCGGCCCCGCGGCCGCGGTCCCCGCCCCGGCCGCCCCCGCCGCGTCCGCCGCGCCCCCGGCGGCGGACACGGGCGCGCACATCGTGCACGTGCGCCTGGAGGACCTGCCCGCCGCGGTCGAGAAGCGCGACCGCCCCGACCTCGCCGACCGGCCCGTCGCCGTCCTGGACGGCGGCCCGCGCGGCACCGTCCTCTCCGCCTGCCCCGCCGCCCGCGCCGCCGGCGTGCGCCCGGGCATGGGCGCCGCCCGCGTCCGCCGCCTCCTGCCCGACGCAGCCCTGCTGCCGGCCCGGCCCGAGCGCTACGCCGCGGCGGCCACCGCCGTCACCGACGTCCTGCACACCACCACCCCGCTGGTCGAACTCCTCCCCGGCGACCGGGCCGTCCTCGACCTCACCGGCGCCCTCCCGTACTTCGGCCGTACCCCCGCCGCCCTCGCCCGCCGCATCCAGGACCGCATCCACGCCGAGCACCGGCTCCCCTCCGCGCTCGGCGCCGCCCCCAACCGCCTCCTCGCCCGCCTCGCCGCCGACACCGCCCCGCCCGGCACCCTGCGTGTCCTGCCCGACGACCCCGCCGCCCTCACCGCCTTCCTCGACCCCCTCCCCGCCTCCGCCCTCCCGGGGGTCGGACCCGCCACCGCGGCCGCCCTCGCCCGCTACGGCCTGCACACCCTCGCCGACCTCCGCCGCACCCCCGCCGCCACCCTGCGCCGCGCCCTCGGCCCCGCCACCGGACAGCGCCTGGCCGAGCAGGCCCGCGGCCACGACCCGCGCCCCGTCCTGCGCGACACCCCCGCCCGCTGGCTCGGCGACGCCCACGCCTTCCCCGCCGACACCCTCGACCCGGGCGCCGTCCGCACCGCCCTGCTCGACCTCGCCCACCGCATCGCCCCGCGCCTGCGCGCCGACCGCCTCCTCGCCTCGGCCGCCACCCTCACCGTCCGCCTCGCCGACGGCGCCGCCCTCACCCGCACCCGCGCCCTGCCCCGCCCCACCGACCTCGCCGCCGACCTCGCCGACGCCGCCCACCGCATCCAGGACGCCCTCGCCCTCCAGCGCGCCCGCGTCCGCCACCTCCACCTGCGCGCCGAGCACCTCACCGAAGCGGCCCGCACGCCCTTCCAGCTCACCCTCGACCACGAGGACGACGACCGCCGCCGCCGCGCCGAGACCACCGCCGACCGGGCCGCCGCCCGCTACGGCCCCGGCACCCTCCGCCCCGCCAGCCTGCTGCCCCGCCGGGGAGGCTGAGCCGAACCGAGAGGGCACTGTGCCGCCCGCCCGCCGCCAGGACAGCAGCCGCTGACGGTGTGCCTCCACCGCCTTCACCGGACCGGGTTCGCGGGCCGCGGCGAGATCCGGAAGCCGTCGTTTCGGCGGGACGCCCGATCTGCGGCCGGGGTGGCGGAGCTCGTCGTCCCCGTGTGCCGGCGGGCTTCTCTCAGCCGTGGATCGGGAAGGACGCCTGGAACGCCAGGCGCTCGTCGGCCTCGTCGCCGATGCGGGAGAGGACTTCGTCGAGCGCGATGAACTCCTCCCACGCCGCCCGGCCGGCTGCTTCGGCCAGCCGGGTCACGACGCGATCCTCCAGGTCGGGGACGCGCCTGTTCTTCCAGACCTTGTCGGCGAGGCTGACCAGGAGGTCCTCCAGGCCGGCACCCGGCTCCGCCCACGACGCGTGTGTCGCCGCGAAGCGGGCGAACTCCGGGCTGACGCCGCAGCGGAGCAGAAGAGTCCGCCCCGCCTCCTCGTGCGCCGCGCCGGGCCCGGAGAGCTCGGACACGTGCACCGTCTTCCCGATGTCGTGCGTCGCGGCCCCGAAGAGCACCGCCTCGCGGTCGAGGGCGAGGGCGGGACAGTGCTGCCCGACCCACTCGACCAGCTGGTGTGCGACATCGTGGACGGCCCGCAGGTGGGCCGCCAGCCGCGGCGGGCACTCCAGCCGGGACAGGAGCTCCGCGACGCGATCCGGCAGCGGGCGCAGGGGCACACCGACGATGCCGCTCATGGCCCTCGACAAGGCGGTGCCGGTCGTCACCGCGTCAGGGTACTGACGGGCCCCTGACCGCGACCAGTGCGGCCGCCACACCTGCGCCGAGTCCACGACCAGTGACCACGGACCGGTGGAAGCGGCCCACCCGCAGGCGGGCGCCGCTTTCGCCCAGGCCCAGGACACGGGCATCCACCACGTGGCCGTCCGCGAGCCGGAGACCGCCGGCTTCGCGACGGCAACGGCGCCTGGTGCCGGATGGAGGTGGACAGGGCATCTACCGTGCGCGTCGGCTGGGACCAGGACCTCCACGTGGGCAGCAGCCGGCCCTGCGAGTCGACGCCGGCCCGCACCCGCTCACTCGGACTGTTCCCGGAACGCCGGGACGCGTCGCCGTACGCTTTCGCCCCCGACGACCCCCTGCACGTGCAGCTCCCGGCTGACGCCGACCTCCGGGCCCGCCTGCACTGGACGGTCAGATCCTGCCGGGCCGTGTTCCTGGAGGATGCCTACGCGGGAATGGGATGCCGCCCGACGGGAGATCGCAGCCCACTGACCTCGAGGTCGGGTCGCCACCCTGTCGATCTCATGGAGCAACTGCCCGAGAGCGTCGACCGCGACATCGTGAACCACCGGATCGTCTTCGCCGGCAAGGCGATCCGTGAGGCATGCACCCGAACCCTCCACGAGGCGCTGGACGTCTTCGTCGAACGCTGTGAAGAGCTCCGCCGGGATCGCCCGGACGACTTCACGCTGTCACGTGGGAAGTACGGCCGGGACTTCCCCTCCTGACCCCGGGGAAGAGCGCAGGCAGCCATGACGACAGGTCGTCAGATCGACTGCGGAGAGCTGTCTGCCACGTCACGGCAGGTTCGGGAGTGCAGGGCCGAGGGCGACGGGGCGCATGAGCGCCAAGGTCGCCCACCTCCTCCGTACCGCCGGGCTCGGGCCTGCCGAGCAGGCCGCCCTAGACAACGGGGCGACCGTGCGGCGCAGCACTGCCGCACACCATGCGCGGCGGCGCTGAGCCCGCCGTGCACCGCAGGCTCCTCGCCCGCTGCCGGCAGCTCGACAATGCATTGGGCACCCCGGCGGTTCCGGCGCGGCGCAAGGACCACCACGCGTACGGGAACCGCATCAGCACCCTCGCCGCAGCCGACCAGGATCGTTCTCGCCGACAACCGCTGCACCCATGTTCGCCGACGTCCTATATGCGCTGGCTCTGCGGCCGTGAGGCGTGCTTCACTGCCGGGCTATGGCGATATGGCGACGTGGACCCAAGGCGATCGGCACGGAGAACCTCCCGCGTGTCCCCCCGTGCTCCTGCTGCGGCAACCCCCTGGACGCCTCCGACCCCCGTTTCAACCTTCCGTTGCCGCAGCCCGTCGCAGACCTGGACGACGCCGAGTACGAGCGGCACGTCATGGTGGCCAACGACGCGATCGTCGTGACCGACAACCTGGGGGGCTTCGCCCGGGCCCTGCTGCCGATCGGCCTCGACGACGGGCGGACGACGACCATCGGGGTGTGGGTCTCGGTCGCGCACGACGTCTTCGCCCACATCGTCAGGGTCGGGCGCGGCGAGCTCGACTTCGACCGGATGCAGTTCGACGGGCGGCTCGCCAACGGGCTCGACCCGTGGGGCGACGAGGTGCTCGGCGTGCCTGTCTCCGCCGGCGTCGACGTCCCCACCAACGGGCGCCGCTCCACACCTCACATCAAGGCCAGCCCCGATGCCCTCCTGACGCGCATCCTGACCCGGCGCTGGCCCGCGGCGGACATCCTGACAGGAGCGCGGGCGTGGGCGCTCGACCACGACCCCCACGCCCCCCGTGTCCCTCATCGCCACTGAGCCGTCCCCGGTCCTCCCGGCGGCCGGCGTGGAGCGGCATCGGGATCGGGCGGCAAAGGAAGCCCCTGGTCCAGGGGTTGCCGACCGGCACCGCCGCCGACGGCGCCGAGAGGACCGGCTCAGCGCGGCAGACGTCGGAGTCACCTACGGCGCGATCGCGGACGCAGCGTACGTGTGCTTCACCGAACCGCAGGCCTGCGCGGGGTCCGCGCGCACGCACCCGTGCGATCCGGTGGACGTCGACGGCACGGTCAACCTCGACGTCGACCAGGAGGGGTGCCTCATCGGCATCGGGGTGCCGGCGGCCGGCTGTCGCGCAGACCTGCTGGCAACGTCGCGCCGACTTCGTGCGCGCAGGGCCGGGTGCACCAGCGCCGGACTGATGGAGGCGTTCCCCGTGAGTCACCCCGCCGTCGACCGCGTGCTGCGGCGGGCCGCCACCGCTACGCCCGGGGCTCGTGCATGACCGCCGCCCGGCCGCGCGACGCCGGCGGCACTCTCGACCCGGCCTGGTGGACCGAGGACCCGGAGCGCTGGGACCTCCTGCGGTTCGAGGCGGCCCACGACGCGGCAGGCCGGCCGCTGGACCGGTGGTCGAAGGACCGCCAGGACATCCTCGAAGCGCTCGTCCTCGCCCCGGGGCCGATCGACCACGACTTCGCCCGCTTCCTGCTGGAGCAGGAGATCCGGTTCCACCGCCATTGCTGGGGCTGCAGCCACACCATCGAGATCGCCGCGCTCCTGCTGGCCGAGCACCGCCGGCCCGGCGACGTCTGGCACCTGTGGGAGGCGATCCTCGCCAGCTTCGACACCTGGGGCTGCCTGCCCCACCAACTCCTCCTCGCCTGCGGAGGAACCGAGCATACGATCTCCTACGTCACCGGCTCCGACCACGGACAGCGGGACAACCTGCTGGGGTATCTGCACAAGCTCCAAGCGGTGACCGGCGACGACGTCGCCGCGCTCATGGCCCGACGCCGTCGCCACTTCACCGACATCCTCCGCGAACTCGACGCCGTCCCGGAACGCGATGATGACCGCTGAGGAACCTCTCTTCGGCGCTCTTACGCCGGCGCCACGCGAAGTCGCCTCCGGGTTCACGCTCGGCTCGGTGCCGGGGCTCGGTACTGGTGGGCTCGCGTATTCAACCGTCGCGAGTTGACTCACCTGACTCCGGCGCTGCTACTGAGCGCGACAACCCTTGGGGGGAGATTCTGGATGTCAGGGGCATCCGGTTGGATGGGCACGTGACTGTCTATGACGTAGCTCGCCAGCTCCCTTCCATCGCTGACCTGCGGAACCTGTGCCGCTCACTGGCGATGCTCGACGCGATCTTGAGCCCGGACTGGGAAGGCCGGTACTACTCCTTCAATGCCGGCTGGGCCGACGGCGAGGAGATGGCGTCGATGCGCAACGGGTCGGGAGACGAGTACTCCATCGTGTTCTCGGCGGCCGGGGCCTACGTCCGTGGCTTCGACCATGAAGCACCGATGAGTCCATACGGCAACGATGGCGAGCCCTGGCCGGGAGTGATCGACGAGGTTCCGGAGGTCTTCAAGCCCTTCGTGGAAGAGCCGGCGTTCACAGACGAGGACGGCGTCCCCGTCGTGACGGCCTGCCTGTGGCGGGAGGCGACGGATGACCGGTGGCGGCACGGCGTGATCGACTTCCCCGCCGGGTGGTCCGACCCCGACGGGGCAACGGGCCTGTTCGGGCTCCTGGTCGACCGCTCGCCGGAGGCGTTCCAGCGCTTCGCCGAGGACTACTACGAGGTTCCCGTGGACCTGGAAGCGGTGCGCGGCGTGTATGCCTTGCGACCGCTGAGCCAGAAGCTCGTGTCATCGCTGAACGTGGAGGTCGCCCTCGCAGACCTGGCCGAGGACCTCGCCGAGATCGACTACCCGCAGCCGGCCCGGGACGAGATCTGAGTCCGCGCGAGCTGCTGGTCGGCGAACCCGGTCAGCATCGCGGTGAAGACCTGTTCCTCCGGTCGCAGCAGCGCGACTCCGTCCACCAGGTGCAGCCGTGCCGCACCTGGGATCGACCCGCTGAACCCCACCGGTCCACCACCCTCCGTCACTTGCGTCCTGTGCGAGAAAACCGCATCTGATGCGAGTCGACGGACAGACCGCAGGTCAGTCGGCCGGACGAGTGACACCGGCCGGCGCCGTCATCCCGTCCCCCGCTACCGTCGCCACCAGCAGGGCAGGGCCAACCTCCGTGGTCAGCATGCTGGTCGGCGTCGTTGCCACGACGATTCGCGAACTGTCGCGAGTTCGCATCGGATGCAATTGGCAGCGCTTGGAACATCGGAACGGAAGCCTGCGCTGAGCCCTGGCGGTCCGCTGGTGTCCTGAGCCCGGAATTCGCTTCAGATGTCCGGCGGAGCGTTCGAGGATCTCGTCTGCGGCCCTGGTCCACACGTAGGGCCCACCAGTGCCCGCTCCGGCGGGTCCAGGTACAGGTACGGGCCGACCACGTCGTGGACCTTGTCGACGAAGGACGGGTCGGTCGACAGCAGAGACGTCCCGGCGCGGTGCGGCTGCAGGCCGAACGCCCGCCGGATCCGCGACACGGTCGACTGCGACAAGGCCCGTCGCCTTCGCCATCGACCGCGTCGACCGGTACGTGGCGCCCTTCGGCGAGTGGCTTTCCGCGACACGGCGACGGGACACACGGCGGTCAGGAGGAGGTCCCGTCGAGGTTGCGTGGTTCCGCGCTCTTGCTTTGGTGTCATGGCCCCGCCATTCTGACCTCGGGAATCTACTCGCATAGATCTCACGGCTCCAACGCTCCACCTGCTTGCGCGTCCGCCCGCCCCCACGCCCAGGAGGATCGCCCAGTGAGACCTCGTCAACCGCGCCGCCGTGGCGCCGTCGCCCTCGCGGCGTCCCTGCTTGCCCTGTGCACCGGTCAGACCGTGGCCGCGCTGCCCGCGACCGCGGCCCCGCCTCCTCCAGCCTCCACGCCCACGTCCGTCTCCGCCTCCGCGTCCGCCTCCTCGTCCGCCTCCACGGTCGTCGCGGTGCAGGACCAGGCCGCGCGTGCCATAGCCCTCTCCCTCTCCCGCGCGTCCTGGCGCGCCCGCGTCCAGCATGCGGTCCTCGCCGCCGACGAGGTGTCCGTCACCGCGCTGGCAGGCCGGGCCGGCAACGGTCTGCAGTCCACGCTGGCCGCGGCGGACCGCCGCATCGCCGCCGCCAAGGGCCTCGACGCCGGCACCGGCTCGCTGCTCCGGCTGCGGCTCGGGAACCACGCGATGCGCGGCGCGCTGTCCGCCGGAACGGCGCCCTGGGTCGCCCCGGCCACCGCCGACGAGGACGCCACCACCGTCGTCGCCTACGACAGCCGGGGTCGGGCCCACACGCTCGACGCCCGTCACGCACCCGCCCGTCCCGTCTACGTCGTCGACATCGACGGCTCCAAGGCACTGGCCGCCGGCCTGGACGTCCTGAACAGGCAACTGCGCCACTACGGTCTCGCCTCCGCCGCACCGGCACCGGAGGCGGGTGCCGCCGGCAGGCCGCAGGTCCAGGCGGCCACCGGGGGCTTCTGGACCACCCGCATCACCGCGGTGGAGCTCTCGAACGACGAGGAGCCCTGGATCAAGGGCGACGCCGAGATCTACACGCTGGTCACCGGCTTCGGACAGGACGGCAAGGTACGCGTCGACCCCGTCGACATGCCGTACCTCGACAACGACGGCACCGTCTATCGGCCCGGCCAGATCCTGGTCAACTGGTCCGACTACAAGTACGACCTGGCCGACGCCGTCATGATGGAGGAGGACGGCAGTACCAACTACCGCGACCTCGCCAAGGCCATCGCCACCGCCCTGCTCACCATCACCGACCAGGGCACCTACGTCCCCCTGGTCAACGCGGTCCTGGACGCCATCCCGAACGACTGGTGGACGGACGACCCCGACTACGTCGACTCCTGGTACACCCTGGCCAGCAGCGACAACGGCACCCGCTACGGCGCGCGCGGCAACGGTTGGATGACCGTCGAGCCGTACTTCGTCCAGGGGTTCTGAACCCTGCAGCGGACGTCCCGGGAGAGGGCCGCGACAGGACGGCGGGCCGGTGCCTGACACCACCGGCCCGCTCCGCACGCCCACCCCCCACCGGCCACCGGCCACCGGTTCGGCGAGGGACGCGCCCTCCGCTGCCGCTCCTCCCCGGGGTCGCCCGGACCCCGTGGACACCGGGCCGCAGTTCCGGACGGTGGTGACGGCGTCCCCGGTGGTGACGCCGTCCACCGGCAACCTGGCGAAAAGACCCCTCCGGCACTGCCGCCGACCGCACAGCCCCTGCTCGGAGGGGGGTCCGCCGTCGCCTCCGTCCCTCCCCGGCCGACGCGTTCCCCGGCGCCCGTCCCGAGCGGGTCACCGGTTCAGCCGCTGTCACGGAACCCGCGTGGCGAACAGGCCGGCCTCGAGGCGCCGCGGCTCTTCGGCCGGCGTCCGGCGGCAGCGCCGCCACGGGGCTCGGTCACGGCGTGATGACCGAGGTGCCGGGAGGGTCCGGGGAAGCGGCAGGAGCAGAGCCGGAGCCGCGGTGTGCGGCTCCGCCCCGGTGGCAGGGACCGGCCTCACGACGCCGCTCGGACGGGATCGCACCCGCCCCTCCCCGCTGCCGAACGGCCATGGGTCCACGATCGGAATCGCGCTCACCGGCGGGTGGCCTGCCGGGGCGGCTGGTCATGACGTCGCGGGCGCCGCCCCCGGGGCGCGTCGTGCGAGGACAGCCGGGGCTGAGCCCCGCATCGGGCCCGTCGTTGTCGGTGACGGGTGAGCCTCGACCCGGCCTCCGGGCGCCGCATGCGAGCGGCCGGTGGTGCGGGTGCGCCGAGGCGAGCGGCCGCTACATCGATCCCTGGAGACGGTCGCGGTGGCGTCGGGCCTTGGCCCGGTTGCCGCAGAGGCTCATGGAGCACCAGCGCCGTTCGCCCTTGCGCGAGGTGTCGGTGAAGTGCAGGGGGCAGGGCGGATTGGCGCACTTGCGGACCCGGCCGGGCGCGTCGGTGATGAGGCGCGCGAAGTCCCGTGCGCACACGAACGCCGCGTGGCGGGCGGGATCGCCGACCTCGGCTGTCTCGGTCTGCCCGTGGGGGGTGAGGGACAGCTTGATCCGTCCGTGGTCGAGGAGCCCGTTCACGGCGGTCAGGTCTCCCGGGTCGGCGACGGTGGCTGCCAGGACCGACCGGGCCTCCCGCAGCCGGCGGCGGACGTCGGGAAGGGCTGCGGCCGGGCGGTGGATTCCGTGCTGGTCCAGCCAGGCCCGGGTGAGCTCGTCGTCGTCGAGCAGATCGTAGGAATCCGTGCCCGTGAGCCATCGGGTGTTCAGGGCGTCCACGGCCGGCGGTTCACCCGTCAGAGGGCGCGTCGGCCATCCCCGGGCTTCCAGTGCGCGCCGAAGCGCCTCGCCGTCACCTTCCTGCTGTGTGTCGATCACGGCACCTCCTCCACTAACCCCTAAAGCTCGATTGACAGGTTAGCAGGAGTGTGCTTTCCTGGCCTGCGTAACCGGAGAAAGCTACTGAAGGGGTTACCTTGGCGGGGCGTCGACATCTCGTGCCGGCAGCCGGGCATGCCTGTGCGACCGGGGCCTGCGGTGTGAATCCCCCATCGGAGCCCTGCTCCCGGTGCTTCCCCTGCTGCCGGCGGCCCGGGGCCGCAACGACGAGATCTCCGGCCCCGGCGGCGTCGAATCCTGCCGTCCCGCCCCGCCCTGTCCGACCCGAGGATCGCCCTCCCCGACGCCGGCCGCCTCCCGTCGAGCGCCGGCCCGACGTCATCACCGGACGTGTCCGCGCCTTCCCCGGACGCGTCCTGAACCGGCCCCGCGCCACGGCGGTCGGCTGGCCGGCAGGCAGCCGGCCGGCGCCCTCACCGCCGACCAGCACGAGAAACAGGAGCAAGCATGCCTCAGCACTACGCCCGGATCGCCTTCACCGACGAGGTCAGGCAGGTGCAGCAGGCTCACGGCAGCCGCACCGCCATGCAGCGCTTCGAGGAAGCGGACTTCGGCAACGACGTCCTCGGCCCGGAGGAGGCGCAGTTCGCTGCTGAGCGGGACGGCTTCTACCTCGCCACGACGAGCAGCACCGGATGGCCGTACGTGCAGTACCGCGGCGGACCACCGGGGTTCCTGCACGTCCTGGACGAAACCACCCTCGCCTGGGCCGAATTGCGCGGAAACCGCCAGTACATCAGTCAGGGCAACCTGGCCGCCGACTCCCGTGCCTCCCTGTTCCTCATGGACTACGCACACCGGCAGCGCCTGAAGATCTTCGGCAGCATCCGATTCCTCGACCCCGGCGAGCACCCCGACCTCGCGGCCCGGCTCACCCCCGCCGACACCCGGTCCGTCGTGCAGCGGCTCTCCCTCGTGCACCTGCACGCCTACGACTGGAACTGCCCGCAGCACATCACCCCCCGCTACACCGCAGCCCAACTTCAGCAGACCCTGGACCCGGTCCGCGAAGAACTCGCACGACTGCGCTCCGAGAACCAGGCCCTGCGCGCCCGACTGGCCGCGCGTTCCGCCGATCTCCGCGATACCGGCGTCAACCCCGGTCACTGAACCGGCCACTGACCCGGCCGCCCTGCCTCGCGGGCCCGTCCGGTCATCGCGGCGGCCGGCCGGGGCCTGGCGGCGGACGCGAGGCCGTCGGGGACACCGGCCGGCCCGCGGCGCCCGTCGTCGGCGGCCCGGTCCCCGGGCAGGTGCAGGGCCCGGTCGAGCAGGGCGTGCCCGGCGCGGCTCGCGTGGGCCGGACGGACGGCGACCCGGCACAGGCCGATCCCGCCCAGGGCACCGGGGGAGCCTCCCGGCCGAGGACCGGGGGGAGAGTACCGGCGCGCGGCGCCCACCGCATCCGTGGACGACTCCCCGTCACGGGTCCCGTCCAGCACCGGCACCGCCTCGTCAGCAACGGGCGCTTCCCGGCGGTGCCGACGTCCACCGGGGCGCCGTCCGGCCGTTGACCGAGGCCTGCTGACGTCGTGAGGCGGCCGCGCCCGGCACCGTCGAGATCATCGCCCCCGACGGGCGGGCAGGCGTCCTGATCGACGGCCGTCGCCCCGGCCGGGACGGCGCAGCCCGTGACGCCGTGGGCCGGTCCACCCGGCCGGGGCACACGCGCGGAGGTGGTCTTCACCGCCCGCACCCGTCGCCGGCCGGGCAGACCGTCCTCGCGGACGGCCCGTTCGGTTCCCCGCTCTGCGGCCACACCCGGTAGCCTCTGTGCCGTCCTCTGGGGCCGATCGGTGGGGGGAGCCGGGCTGTGGCACGTACGTGGTTGTCCGTCCGCGTGGAGCTGGTCTCAGGGCGCGGCGTCGACCTGTGGCCCCGGCCGGGCCGTGTCCTCGCCGCCGCCCGGTCGCACTCCTTCGCTCAGCTCGCCGAGGCCGTCGACCTCGCCTTCGGCCGCTGGGACCTGGATCACCTGCACATGTTCACGCTCGCCGACGGCACCGGGGTCAGCCGCCTGGAGTGGTGGGGCGGCGAAGCCCCTGACGGCACGGTGGACGGCGAGGCGACCCGGCTCAGCAGACTGCAGCCCGGTGAGCAGTTTGCCTACGTCTTCGACATGGGCGACGACTGGGCTCACCTGTGCACGGTGGCGGAGAAGCGCATCGACCCCGTCGACGAGCTCGGGGAGGTGCCCGACCGCCCTGCGCCCTACTGGGGATGGGGGAGTCTGCCGGACCAGTACGGTCGGCGCTGGGACGGGGACGACGGCGAGTCCCCGATGCCGAAGCGGCCCGGTCGGGGGCTGGGCGACCTGCCGCCGATCCTGCCGTGGTGGGGCACGTCCGGCCGGCGCTGACGCTCACGCTGCGTACGCCCCTCGGCTGCCCGGGGGAGTCGCCGCAGCCACCATCGGGAGGTGAAGCGGCCGCCGGTGGGGAGTCCCCACCGGCCGCTGACACCTCATGCTCCCCACCCCCGCGGTGATGACCCAGCCCCGACAGCGGCGACATCCCCACGGTCACCCCGGTCCCCGACAGGCGGCCGACACCCGTGCCCGGCACGGGCGCCTCCCGCCTCGGTACGGGATCAGCGGCACGCCGCGTCCTCGTGCATGGGCGCCAGGGACTGCCCCCGGAGCAGCGGCGGCGCACCTCCGGCGCCGAAGCCGGAGGCGCGCCGCACCTCCCGTCCTCGAATCCCGGCAATCCCCGCGCCGGACTCCCGCGCGGCGCTACCGTCGACCCAGACACCACCCGCCTGAGGAGGGAGCGCATGGCCGAGCAGCGGTGCACCTCCTGCAGCGGCAGCGGAGTCACCACCCAGACCAGGTACGAGATCGTCACCCGGCCCGACGGCACCACCACGAGCGAGCAGCGCCAGGTCACCGCCCCCTGCGGGCGGTGCGGTGGGCGGGGCTCCGTCACCGGGTAGGAGACCCTCATGCGCACCATCCACCTCTGCCAGGCCTGTGCCGCCTCCTACCTGCCTCCGGAGGACATGCGGTACGACACCCTCGGCCTGGAGGCATCCCCCACGCAGTGCTCCCACTGCCAGGCACTCGGCCGCGGCCACCTCGACGGCTCCCGCCTGCCGGCCGCGCTCCTCGCCGAGCTGCAGGCGCGCCTGGACGCCCCGCGACCGCGTCCGGAGCGGCAGCTCGCCCGCTCCACCGGTCCCCGCCGCCGCACCCGCGGCGGACCGGCATCCGCCCGTCACCGCCTCGGCTGACCCCGCCCGCCGCGTCCGAGCCCACCGGGGCCGCGTCGCTCACCTCCCCGTACCACCCTTCACCGGACAAGTACGGGTTTCCGGTGGGTCTCCGGTGTCCGGGTTCAGCGGTCGCGCCGCCGGCACCGACTCACACCGCCGTGCCTCGCCACGACCCGCCTCGCCACGACCCGCACCTGCGCCCAGCGGCCCGGCGGGCTTCGAACGGTCCGGCCCGGTGACGCCGGACCGCCCTCGGGCCCAAGGTATGCCGGTGATCTTCAAGAGGAGGCAGGCGGCCTCGGGCCTGAACGCCGCGGTGTCCGCGCTGGAGCAGGCCGTCGCCGCCCGCGACGGCGCCCGCACCGAGCGGGCCTTCAAGGCCACGATGAAGCGCCTGAAGTCGGCGGCGGACACCGAACTCGCCCCGACGGGTCCCCGCCTGGCCGCGCTGCTCCCCGCCTTCCCGCCCACCGGCCCGCGCCCGATGCTGGCGACGGCGGCCGGCTTCTGCGTGGAGCGCGGGGCCGACCCCACGGCCTGCGCGAAGCCGATCCTCGGCGGCGTCCATCGGGACCTGCTCGACGCCCTGGAGTTCGCCCGCCGCTGGACCGCCGCCGGCGAGACCGGTGACGCACTGCCGAAGCCCGATGAGAGGATCGTCGGCGATGCGCTTCCGGCCCGTCTGGGCTGCGACGCGCCCGAGGCCACGCGGCTGGCGCTGGCCTGGCGCTCGGCCGAGGAGTGGCAGCCGCCCGCGCTGGCCGTGCTGTGCCGCAGCGCCGAGGTGCGCCGCCGGCACGGATCCGAGCTCCTCCCCGCCTGCCGCGACCTGGCCGCCCTGCGGCGCCACGACCTCACGTGCCTGGCCCACGCCCTGGCGGTCCTGGACGACGAGCCCCTGGTGGTACTGCACCGGCCCACCGGCAACGGGTTCGAGGTGCGCATCGGCGGCATCGGCGACAACTTCCAGCTGCACACGCTCCTCGCCCACGTCCTCGTCGGCGGCGGCCACGTGCCCGGCACCGCGCCCTCGGCGGAGAGCGTCCGCCTCGCCACGGACCCGCAACCCGCCCGGGGACGCACCGGGACCGTCGCGACCGGGGCCTTCGAACTCCTCGCCCCCGACGGCGGTCGCATCTGGAACGAGGGGCTGCCCGCCGACATCCCCGTGGTGGAGGGACGCCGCCTGCTCGTCCTGGACGAGCCGGCCTACCGGCGCAGCTGGAACGCCGACCGGTTCTTCCCGCTGCTCCCGGGCACGGCCGAACTGACCGGAGTCCTGTCCGCCGACGAGGCACGGACCTGGTTCGCCCGCACCTCCTCCGGCGAAGGGACCTGACGGGCGCCCCGGGCGGAGCGCGGCGGGTTGTCGGTGGGGTGGTGTTCGATGGGCGTCATGTCCGTTCACGACCTGGTCCGCCTGCTGCCCGACCCCGCCGTCCTGCGTGCCCGCTGTCGGGCGGTCGCGCTGCTCGACACTCTGGTCAGCGTCTACGAGCCCATGCACGGGTTCGCCGTCGACTGGCGCCCGGGGGTCGATCTGGCGTCGATGGACAACGGCTCGGGCGACCAGTACGCGGTCGTCTTCGACCCGGCCGGGGTGTTCCTCTACGGGTTCGACCATGAGAGCGACGCCACCCCGTGGCGCGAGGAGCCCCGGGCCCACTGGCCCGGGCTGCTCGACGGCCTGCCCGCCGCGCTCGCGCCGTACCCGCAGGCGCCGGAGTTCCAGTTCGACGGTTTCTTCGACGCGACGGTCTGCGCGTGGCGCGAGGCGGGCGCCACCCGGTGGGAGTGCGGGCCGGTGGCGTTCGCGCCCGGCGAGACGGACGGCGCCGACCGGCTCTTCGACCTCCTCGCCGACGGCAGCCCGGAGGCCTGGGTGGCCTTCGCCGAGGACTACTACGAGCGGCCCTGCGACCGGGACGCCGTCGCGGCTCTCCTGGCGGGGGTCCCGCTCGACCGCCGGACGGTGGCGGCGCTCTCCGCGACGGCGGACTTCGCCGCCGTCGCCGCGCGGGCCCGGGCCATGGGCCACCCCGTCCAGGACGAGCCGGCGCCCTGACGGCAGGGCTCCGCGCCGGGGCCCGCGCGCGTGCGGGCCCGCGCCCGGAGGGAGCCGTCAGCGCAGGTAGGTGCGCTGCCACTCGGTGACGGACATGGTCTGCGCGGCCACGGCGAGCCGCTGCGCGGAGGGGGCCGTGAGCTTGGCCCGGGCCGGTCCAAGTCCCGGCCAAGTCCCGGCCGGTGCGCCGTGTCCGCCTGCACACCCCGGACGGCTCCCGGCCGCTGACCACCGCCATCGGAGAGAGAGCTTGATGCTGCACGCCCCGACGCTGGACACGGCCGCCGACCCCGTACCCGCCGAGCACGCGGAGCTGGTCCGGATGGCGTACGCCGGACAGCTCCAGCCCCGGCACTTCGCCCGCTTGGCGCGGATCGCCGCCACCCACCCGCAGTTATCCCCCGGGGCCGAGGGCGGCCGAGTCCTCCCGCCGCCCGGCTGACGCCCGCGGGCGTTGCGTCGCGCTCCACGACCGTCGCGGGCACGGCCCGGAGGCCGACGGGAAACCGCGTGGACCGGGCGTCACCGGGATGCGACGATGCCGCTGTTCCCTGCCCGGAGGACCGTTGTTCGTTTTCGTCTGCGCCCGGTGCGATGCCGAGCTGACCACTCCGTTGTCCCAGGTCGCCCTGCCGGTCCACGCCCACCAGCAGTACGGGAACGGAATCCAGCTCCCCGTGCTCATGGAGTCGGGCACGTTCGCCGTGGACCCGGAGCCCTGGGGGCCGCCGTGGCGGCCCTGGCAGGAGCTCGGCCCGGGAGAGGCGGAGGCCCGCGGCATCCACGCGCCGGTCCACGCTCTGTCCGACGGCGCCCCGGGCGCCGTCGTGATCGCGCCCGGGGACGTCCGCGGCACCCGGATGATTCCCGAAAGGCAGGGGGGTTCCTGCTGCGGCCTCGACGGGAGCGACGGCCCCAACATGGCCTGCGCAGCCTGCGGCCTGCCCGTGGCGAGCAGGGTCGACGACTGCTCCGCGTGGCAGGCGGTGTGGCTCGCCCCGGACGCCGTGCGCCGCCTTCCCGCCGGCGACGCCGACCCCGCACCGCTCTCCTGGGAGGAACTGGTGGAGGAAGGGGAGAGCACGCCCCCGCTCGAGCCGATCGCCACCTGGGGAGGGAAGAGGTCCGAGACGGGCCACTTCTGGTCGTGGAGTCCGCGGTGGGAGGCGGCAGCCGGCCGAGCGCTCGCCCACCTGCTGGCAGCCTCCCAAGGGCGCTCAGTGACGGTCCCGGACGGCCTGGCCGCGGACGTGTTCCGACGCGCTCTCGACACGCTGCTGCCCGCGGGACCGCCGCAGCGGCGTGCCGTCCTGGCCGGGCCGGGCCTGCCCGCCCTTGACGCAGACGCGGACGCGGACATCCTCCTCGTACCCGTCCACCCTCAGACGGGCCGGACCTGGGCTCCCGCAGGCCCGGCGGCATCGGCATGCCCGGTGCCACTGCCGCTGGGAGTGTGGCTCTGGATGGCCTTCCCCCAACCGGGCGCGCCCCGCCCCGCAACAGGCCGCCTCCCCCACGACGTCCTGCGCGACGACCCGCCCCCGCCGCGCCCCACCTCTCTCTTCCGGGCCGATCGGGGAACGTTCCAGAACACCCTGGTCCGACTGCCGGCCGTTCGCCGTCCGTGGCTGCGCACGATCCTCGAGAGCCTCGCGGAAGACAGGACGTCCAGCCTCTTCTAGCGCTCTGGCGGCGAAGGTTCACCGGGTCGCGGCGCTGGTCGCGCGCGGGCCCGTAGCCTGGCCGGATGCCCGATGACATCCTCACCCGGTGGCCTCTCGTGCCTGCTTCCGAGACCGACTGGCTCGCCGGGATCGCCGATGACGACGGCCTCACCGGGTACGAGGCACCCGGGCGGCCCGATGCTGCCTGGGTGCTCGGCGGTATGTACGAGCGCGGGGGTACTGCCGGGGAGTCGGTCAACCACGCCCAAGGCCGAAGCGAGCACCCCGGCCCGGGTTGGGAGCGGCTGCGCTGGGCGGAGTTGGCTGCCCGCACCGGCGATCCGGTCGTGCCGCAAGGCCTGTACCCCTGCTACCGCTGCTTTCCCTCCTCGAAAGCTGCCGACATCCGACCCGGCTCCATCGAATGGCCCGCCGAGGGCAGTCTCGACAGGCCGACATGGGACCAGCTGATGCGGTTCCTCGCCGCTCACAGCCCTCAGGGAGCGGACACTCCCTGCCTGGCGTACTACAACCCGATCATCGCGCTGGACTTCGAAAAGGGGCAGGTCCGCTCAGGACGCCTGGGTGACACCCAGTCCCTCTTCGACAACCCGGACATCCTGTGCACCCCATCCAACCTGTGGCCCGCAGACCGCTCCTGGGTCATCTGCACCGACTACGACCTCTGGGGCACCAAGGTCTGCGGCTCCCACCTGCTCATCGAGGCGCTGCTCGCGGACCCCGAGATCGAAGCCGTCCGTCTGCCTTGGACGAGGTGAAGCCGGGCGCCGCGACACGGTGAACCTTTCCAGTCACGGCACCTGCCCGGCATGCGCACGGCGCAAGGACACGGTCGAGACCTGTAGGTGATCACCCGTCGACCGGTGGACGGGCTTGAGTCTCCCGTAGGTGGAGACGCCAGAGTGGGGCCATGGACGGCGACACGCTCTATCCGATCGGTGAACTGGCCCGGCGGACCGGTCTGACGGTCAAGACCATCCGGTTCTACTCCGACCGGGGAATCGTGGCGCCGGTGGAACGCAGCCCCGCCGGCTACCGCCTCTACACCGTCGACGCCGTCGCACGCCTGGACCTGGTGCGCACCCTGCGGGACCTGGGGGTGGACCTGCCCACGATCCGCAGGGTCGTGGAGCGGGAGCTCCCGGTCCCCGAGGTCGCCGCCGTGCATGCCGAAGCACTGGCCGTGCAGATCCGCGTCCTGCGTCTGCGGCACGCGGTGCTGACGGCGGTGGCCGAGCGTGGGCTCACTGCTGAGGAGGCGGATCTCATGCACAGACTGGCCCGGCTTTCCGAGGACGAGCGCCGACGCCTGGTCGGCGACTTCCTCGATGCCGTCTTCGAGGGCCTCGGCGCCGACTCCGCGTTCGCGGGGATCAGGCGCTCGATGACACCCGAGGTGTCCGGCGACCCTGAGGCGGAGCAGGTCCGGGCATGGGTGGAGTGGGCCGAACTGGCCATGGACCCGGATTTCCGCGCATGCGTGCGACGGATGGCTCAGGACCATGCGACCGAACAGCCGCGAGGCGGCGCCGCAGTCCTGCGCCGCGACTTCGGCGCGATCGTCCGTGACCGGGTCGGCCCCGTCCTGGCTGACGGCGTCGAGCCGGCCTCGCCCCGAGCCGACCCGGTCGTCGCGGCGCTGGCAGCCCACTACGCACACATCCTCGGCCGCCCCGACGACGCCGAGCTGCGCCGCCTGCTGCTGGCCCGTCTGGAGAGGATGGGCGACCGGCGCCGGGACCGGTACGTCGAGGTGCTCGCGGTGATCAACGGCTGGCCCGCTCCGGAGAGCCTGTCGGCGGTGTCCGACTGGGCCGCCCAGGCCGTGCGCGTCCGGAGGGAACGGCAGGGGACAGGTGGCCGTCGGCCATGAGGCAGAACGCCGCCGCCACCGGCCGGTGAACGTCGTCGTCATCCTGGGAGCGGGTTCGCGGGCGCGCCGTGCCTCCGGCGGGGGACGGTTGCGGTGAGGCGGCGCAGGGCGGCGTGGGCGGGCGGGCCCCAGGTGGGCTTGCCGCCGGGGCGGCCGTGGACGCCGGCGTCCGCGATGAGGAGGCAGGCGAGGGCGCGCAGGACCGCCCAGCCCCGGGCGCGGCGCAGGGTGGCGGGGTCCGGGGTGGGCCGGTAGGCGGCGTGGAAGCGGTCGGCAGCGCCGTCCGGGAGCAGGGTCCAGGCGGCGGCGAGGTCGCAGGCGGGGTCGCCCGCGCACAGGTCGCCGAAGTCGATGACGCCGCAGAGGGTGCCGTCGGCGGTGAGGACGTTGGCCGGGTGCAGGTCGCCGTGGAGCCACACGGCCGGGCCCGTCCAGTCGGGCGCGGCCACGGCGTCCTCCCACACGGCGCGGACGGCGTCCGGGTCGGGGACCAGCCCCCGTCCGACGGCCTGGGCGAACGCCTCGCGGAACCCCTCGGCGTGGCCGGCCGGCGGCCCGCCCCGGTTGCGGCCGGCGGGCGCGCCCTCGGGGGCGGGCTGGTGCAGGGCGGTGAGGAAGGCGGCCAGGGTGTCGGCCGCCGGTGCGGCGCGGGTGGCGGGGGCGCGGTCGGCGGGCTCGCCGGGCACCCAGGTGGTGACGGTCCAGGGGTGCGGGAACCGTGCGGAGGGCTCGCCGAGGCGCTGGGGGACGGGGACCGGCAGCGGCAGGCGCGGCGCCAGGAGGGGCAGCCAGGCGTGTTCCTTGCGCAGCAGGGCGTCCGCGGACCGTGTCGCCCAGGGCAGCCGGACGGCGAGGTCGTCGCCGAGCCGCCACAGCTGGTTGTCCCAGCCCCGCGCGCCGAGGCGCACGGGATGGTCGGCCAGGTCGGGGTGCTGGTCCCGCAGCAGGTCCCGGACCAGTTCCGCGGTGATCTCGATCCCGGTGTGCGTCATGCTGCGCCACGGTACTCGGGCAGCGGCCCGCTCCCGGTCCTCGGCCGGTCCGGCCGCCGTGCTGACCGGCCGTCACAGACTGATCAAGTGGGATGGCGCGGAGGCCCGGCCTCTCTGGAATGCAGGGATGTCAGCATCATCCCCTCGGCCCGGTCGCGTGAACGGCCCCTGCGCGGCGCCGCCCTCCCGGCTCTGCGACCGTCGATGAACGACGTGCGGCACGCCCACGCCACCGCCCGGGCGATCGCAGCCGCGGCCCTGGGATGCGACCCCGGTCCCATGACCGCTGCCGACAGCGATTCCCACCATGTCTTCGTCGGCGCGGACGTCGTCGTCAAGCTCATCGACGCCGACGGCCACGCGCGCCTGGACCGCGAGGTCGCCCTCGCCTCCCACCTGCCCGCCGGCCTCACGGCCCCGCTGCTCGACAGCGGGTCCCACCGGCTGGAGGAGCGTGAGGTCCGCTACGCCTGTTACGCCCGGGTGCCCGGGGTTGCCCCCGGTATGGGCATGCCCGGCGTGGACGGGGCGACCGCACGTTCGCTGGCGCAGGAGGCGGTCCGGCGGCTCGGTGCACTGCACTCCTGGACACCGGTGGGTTCCGCGGAGCGGACGCTGAGGGAACCCCTCGACCACGGCGGTTTCACCGGCCGGTCCGCGTTCCTCGCCGAGGTCGAGGGGCTCTTCGCCCTGGACCGGCGCGGAGTCGTGCCCCGCCCCCTGCTCGACGGCCTGGCCGCGATCGCCGCGCGTGCACCACAGCACGCCCGGGCGGACGTCCCGGTGCACGCGGACTGCCACTGGGGCAACTGGCTCGCGCACCAGGGCGGCGTGACGGCCCTGCTGGACTTCGAGTGGGCCCGTTTCGGCGAGCCGGCCGACGACTGGATCTTCCTCGCCCGGTTCAGCGGCGCACACATGGAAGCCGTCCTCGACGTCATCGCCGGTGCGACGGAGACCTGCCTGGAAGAACTCCGAGCGCAGTGCGAGGTCCGCGAAGCGGCCTACCTCGCCTCCGACCTGCGCATCGCGCTCGAACAGCCCGACACCTCCGAGCGGATGGCCGCCGACAGGCTCCAGGCACTCGAGGAACTCGTCGTCGGGCGCATCTGGTGGGGCCCCACCCGGTGATGCCGACTGCGGCAGGCGGGGTGGGTCCGCGAAGCCGTTGACGGTGCGCCGCACGCACCGGTCAGCACCGCCCGTCACCGGCCGACCGCCTCACCCTCGAAACCGGGTCCTGAGTATCCGTACTCAGGACCCGGCCGCCGTCGAGCGGGAGGATGCCGTCATGAACGCCACTTCCCTTCGGCGAGACGAGGGGCATGCGGCCCCCTCGGGTGGGATTCTGGCCGCTCGCGTCGCAGGCGCCGCTGCCATGGGTGCCGCCCTCACCTGCCTGTCGCTCGGCATGGTGGACTGGGCGTACCGCTACGACACCCGGACATGCGCCCGTGCGCCCGACTTCTGCATGACGCTGATGCCGGTCCTCTCGATCCCGGCCTCCCTCATCGTCGCGCTCGTCGCGCTGACGGTGGCGTACCGGCTGCTCGGCATCCGCCCCCTACTGGCGGTGGTCCCGCCGACCCTCCTGCCGGCACCGTTCCCGGTCGTCGCCGCACAGGCGGTGGCCGGCCGGTGGTCGGCCGTCGTGGTGGGAGCGGTGTGGGCCGCCGCCCTGACGCAGGCCGTGTGGCGGCCCTACCGCATCCTGGGACTGTCGACCGCAGCCGTCCTGCTCCTCGCCTCCCTCGTCGTCCTGCTGTGACGGCGCCGGCCGCTCACGGGCTCTGCCGGAGCCGTTCCGCGGCCTGGGCGGGGGTGTCGTCGTAGCCGGGCCGGGCCAGGAGGACCGAGCTGAAGAAGTGGCCCTGCTCCTCGTCCGGCTCGTCGTCGGCCGCGAACGGGCGCCACAGGCCCAGCAGCAGGTCCGGGGCGGTGAAGGAGGCCGGGTCGTCGGGGTCGGCCTCGACGGGGGTGTGGGCGCGCAGGCGCCGGACGACCTCGCGGGCCGGGAGGGCGAACACGTCCAGGTCCCGGAACACCACTCGGTCCGTCGGAGCCGAGGGTCTGCCGAGTTCGACGGATTCGAGGGCGTCCCGCGTGCAGTGGATGCTGATCATCAGCCCGCTGGGGCGGAAGACGTGTTGCCCCGGCCGGTCGGATTCCGAGACCGCGGAGGGGTCGCGGAGGGAGTCCAGGGCCGTGGCGGCCGCGTCCCGGGCCATGCCGATCCGCAGAGGGCCGATGCCGGTGGGCGGCTCGAGGGTGAAGTCCATGGAGGCATGGTGCCAAAGGGCAGGCCGGTACTCGGCCGCCCCCCAGCGGGGCTGCCGTCTCCCTTCGGCGCGCTCGCCGCGGACGGCATCGCGCCCGTTCCTTCGTCCGGCTGCGTCGGCTCAGGCGACTCCGCATCCGGTACGACCGATGCGCCGACGGCCACCAGGGACCACGTGAACCCGCATGCTCGATCGCCTTTTTGCGGCGCCTTCGAACGGCTGCCCCCACCCGGCAGTGGTCGCCAGGCACCGGAACCGATGTCCGCGTCTGCAGCAGCAGCGCATCGAACGACTTGCCCGGCTGGTCCGGACGGTGACCCCGCTGCCGGCCCGCGCCGTTGAGGATCTTGAGAGATCTCTCGCGGTCCTCGGCGCACTCCCGCGGCATGAGGGCTGACTGCTCGATGACGATCAAGTCATGGTCGGCAGATGCTGGGAGGCCGCTGCCGCGTTGCGGGTCTCGGAGCGGTCGGTGGAGCGGTGGCACCGGCCCGGGCGCGATCCGGTGAGGCTCCGGCCGGGTGGCCCTCCTCCCGCCCCCGCAGCCCTTCCTGGGCGGCGACGTAGCGTTCACCCTCATTCCAATGCAACGATCCGGATATCTGTCATTGCGTTAGATCCACAACCGTTGCAACGAAAACCGAGCCGCCAGCTGCACAGATGCATTTCCCACGCAACGAACTTGTTGCGCGATCCTTGAACGCAACGTAGCTTTTCCTTCATCAGAAACGAAGAGCACCCGAGGAGAGCATGATGCAGACGTTCACCAC
>NZ_JAJLRA010000199.1 GCF_020991365.1 Streptacidiphilus sp. ASG 303 | reverse complement strand
GGTGCGGATGCGCTCGATGAGGGTGACGGCGAGCAGGGAGTGCCCGCCGAGCTCGAAGAAGTTGTCCTCGACACCCACCTCGGGAATGCCGAGGACCTCGGCGAAGACGGCGCACAGCTGTGCTTCCCGCTCGGTCTCCGGCCTGCGGCCGGCCCCGGCGGTCACCGCCAGGTCCGGCTCGGGCAGGGCCTTGCGGTCCAGCTTGCCGTTGA
>NZ_JAJLRA010000198.1 GCF_020991365.1 Streptacidiphilus sp. ASG 303 | reverse complement strand
AGTGTGGCCGGTCGCCCTCTCAGGCCGGCTACCCGTCGTCGCCTTGGTGGGCCGTCACCCCACCAACAAGCTGATAGGCCGCGGGCTCATCCTGCACCGCCGGAGCTTTCCACACACCCCCATGCGGAGGCGTGTCGTATCCGGTATTAGCACCGGTTTCCCGGTGTTGTCCCAGAGTGCAGGGCAGATTGCCCACGTGTTACTCACCCGTTCGCCACTGATCCGCCCCGA
>NZ_JAJLRA010000197.1 GCF_020991365.1 Streptacidiphilus sp. ASG 303 | reverse complement strand
CGGCCGTTCCCTCAGGACCCAACAGCGCGCCCGGCACCCGCACCCCCGACCAGGCCCGTTCCACGCACCATGCGGTGCAGTACTGGGACCCGGCGGCAGGCGCCGGTGCCGAATAGTCAACGTTCCACCCATGAGCAACCAGCACCGGACGTTCGCCGGTGTCCTGGCCCCTGACCACCCCGAGGGGCGGTGAGAAGTGCTCCTTAGAAAGGAGGTGATCCAGCCGCACCTTC
>NZ_JAJLRA010000196.1 GCF_020991365.1 Streptacidiphilus sp. ASG 303 | reverse complement strand
GGCGGTCCTCGCGGACGAGGACCGTGGCCTGGGCGACGGCCGGGTGGGCGGCGAGCGCGGCCTCGATCTCCCCGAGCTCGATACGGAAGCCCCGCAGCTTGACCTGGTCGTCGATACGGCCGAGGTATTCCAGGACACCGTCCTGGTCCCAGCGGGCCAGGTCGCCGCTGCGGTACATCCGCGAACCCACCGGACCGAACGGGTCCGCGACGAACCGGCCCGCGGTCAGGCCGGCCCGTCCCA
>NZ_JAJLRA010000195.1 GCF_020991365.1 Streptacidiphilus sp. ASG 303 | reverse complement strand
CCCAGTACTGCGCTTCGGCGCGTGGAACGGCGGGTGCGAGGGGGTGCGGGTGCCGGGCGCGCTGTTGGGTCCTGAGGGAACGGCCGGAAGGTCCGACTCTCGGAAGGTGCCGGCCCCGTGCCGTGCCGGACGCAGGTCCGGTGGCGGGCGGGTGGCTGGTCGTTGTTTGAGAACTGCACAGTGGACGCGAGCATCTGTGGCCAAGTTTTTAAGGGCGCACGGTGGATGCCTTGGCACCAGGAACCG
>NZ_JAJLRA010000194.1 GCF_020991365.1 Streptacidiphilus sp. ASG 303 | reverse complement strand
ATGCAAGTCGAACGGTGAAGCCCCTCGGGGCGGATCAGTGGCGAACGGGTGAGTAACACGTGGGCAATCTGCCCTGCACTCTGGGACAACACCGGGAAACCGGTGCTAATACCGGATACGACACGCCTCCGCATGGGGGTGTGTGGAAAGCTCCGGCGGTGCAGGATGAGCCCGCGGCCTATCAGCTTGTTGGTGGGGTGACGGCCCACCAAGGCGACGACGGGTAGCCGGCCTGAGAGGGCGACCGGCCACA
>NZ_JAJLRA010000193.1 GCF_020991365.1 Streptacidiphilus sp. ASG 303 | reverse complement strand
CCCGGGTTGCCGCTGACGTTCATCCGCAGGCCGGCCCGCATCGACCCGTACTCCTTGTCGGAGAGCAGGTGCAGCGTCCGGTCGTAGACGTTGTTCATCGCCATGATCGCGGCGGCGGACTTGGCGGCGGTGTACGCCTGCTCCGACAGGTGCTCGCGGGCCTGCGGCTCCAGCTCGGCCAGCACGCGCGCGCGGCGCGAGGCGATCGCGCAGGCCAGCACGGTGCCCCAGAGCTGCTGCTCGGGCAGGTCGGAGTTGCCGACGACCGAGCCCAGGTT
>NZ_JAJLRA010000192.1 GCF_020991365.1 Streptacidiphilus sp. ASG 303 | reverse complement strand
GACCGGCGCCGCCGGGGGTCTGCTGCGCCCCCGGTCCCGGCCGTACGATGGACGTGCGCCCGGGCGGCCGGAATCCGCTCCCCCGTCCGGCCGAACCACCGCTCCTCGCGCCGCGTCACCCCGAACACCGGGGGGTGCTCCTCCGGGACCGGCACCACCGCAGCCCCGCACCGATCCGGGCGCCGCCGACGCACACCGGGCCCCGGGTCTCCCCACGGCCGCCCGCAGCGAAACCTCCGCGGAGGCCGCGGGGGGCTAACGCCACCATCCGCCACCCCT
>NZ_JAJLRA010000191.1 GCF_020991365.1 Streptacidiphilus sp. ASG 303 | reverse complement strand
AGCTCGACCACCGTGCGCTTCCCGCGCCCGAACTGCGCGGAGCCCCCGGAAGCCGCAAGCCCGCGACCGAGCGTGAGACCGTGCTGTGCGCGCTGTTCGCCGAAGTCCTCGGCGTTCCGGAAGTCGGGGTCGAGGACAACTTCTTCGAACTCGGCGGCCACTCCCTGCTCGCCACCCGCCTCATCAACCGCATCCGCACCGTCCTCGGCAGCGAGATCCCCCTGCGGACCGTCTTCGACGCCCCCTCCCCGGCGGGCATCGCGACCGTGCTGGCGGACA
>NZ_JAJLRA010000190.1 GCF_020991365.1 Streptacidiphilus sp. ASG 303 | reverse complement strand
GGGGGCGTGCAGGCAGGCGGTCCGGGAGCCGAGCGCGCCGTCCACGAAGAGGTCGCCGCCCGCGCCGACCGCGCCCAGGCGCCGGGCGGTCCCGACGGCGCCGAGCTCCCCCCAGGAGCCGAACACCCGCGGCCCGCCGCCCTCGGCGGCCAGGGCGAGCAGGCCGGTGAAGTCCTCCTCGGAGGAGATGTCGGGGCCGCCGCACGCGTGGCCGGAGCCGATGCCGCGGGAGGCGACACGGCTCAGGGCCGCCTGCTGGGCGTCGCGCCGCTGGCCGGCG
>NZ_JAJLRA010000018.1:90194-121024 GCF_020991365.1 Streptacidiphilus sp. ASG 303 | reverse complement strand
GCACCCCGACCTGGGGCAGGAACGCCACGTCCGGCGCGGCGCCGCCCTGCACCTTGCTGCCCAGGAACGCCGAGACGTTGTCGCCGGTGGGCACGTAGGTCGCCGTCGCGCCGGTGCGCTTCGCGAAGTCGTCCAGCACCTTCTTGAACGTCGCCTGCTCCGGACCCGTCCAGATCGCCGCGACCTCGACCGTCTTGCCGTGCAGGTCGGGGAGGCCGAGCCCGGAGGCGGGCGAGGCGGCCGCCGGGGAGGCGGTGCCCGCCGCGGAATCCGCGGAACCGCTGCTGCTGCAGGCGCTGGCGAGGACCGCCAGGGCCGCCATGCCGACCGTTCCGGCCGATCTCCACTTCATGGTGTCCTCCTTGTCGAGGACGCGGCTCCGATGCCGCGTCCGTGGGTGCCGCCGCGGGTGGTGGCCGGGGCGGCGGTGGGTCCCCCGCCGGGTGGCGGGGGGCGGCTCAGTCCAGGACCCCGGAGGGGTCGCAGGACCACCAGGCCGCGGTGCCGGCCGGCAGGGTGCCGTCGGCGCAGGGGCCGCTGGAGAGGAGCGGGGGTCCGGCGACGGGGGCCGGGACCGGGCCGTCGCCGAAGTTGACGGCGCACACCAGTCCGTCGCCGCGCACGAACGCGAGGACGTCGGGCGGGGAGTCCAGCCAGCGGAGCGGCCCCTCCCCCAGGTGCGGCAGGCTGCGGCGCAGCTGCAGCGCGTCGCGGTACAGGTGCCAGAAGGACCCGACGTCGGCCAGGGCGCGCTCGGTGGTGTGCGCGGCGAACCAGTCGGGCTGCGGCAGCCAGGGGCGGGCGTCACCGCCCGTGGTGAAGCCGAACGGCGAGACGTGGCCGGACCAGGGCAGCGGCACCCGGCAGCCGTCGCGGACGCGCAGGCGGCTGCCCGTACGGTGGAAGACGGGGTCGGTGAGCACCTCGTCGGGCAGGTCCAGGACCTCGGCGAGGCCCAGCTCCTCGCCCTGGTAGACGTACGCGGCGCCGGGGAGGGCGAGCATGAGCAGGGCGGCGGCGCGGGCGCGCGGGCCGCCGGTGCCGGCGCCGGACGGGTCGGCGTCCCCGGACGGGGACGCGTAACGGGTGACGGTGCGGACCTGGTCGTGGTTGTTCAGCACCCACGTGACGGTCGAGCCGGTCCCGGCGATGTCGCGCAGAGCTTCCTCGATGACGCCCCGGAAGGCGGCGGCCTCCCAGGGGGCGGCCAGGAGGTCGAAGAAGAACGCCTGGTGGAGCTCGTCGGGGCGGACGTAGGCGGCGTGCTCGGCGGCGGTGGGGACCGACACCTCGCCGACCAGGAGGCGCTCGCGCCCGTCGCGGGCCGCGGCCTCGTCGCAGAGGCGGCGCCAGGAGCGCCACACCTCGTGGACCTCCGGCTGGTTCCAGGCGAGGGGGTTGACCGAGTCGCGGGTGCGCTCGTCGGCGTAGGGGTCCGGGGAGTCGGGCAGGTCGGGGTGCTTGAAGAGGCCGGCCGCCACGTCGATGCGGAACCCGTCGACGCCGCGCTCCAGCCAGAAGGACAGGATCCGCTCGAATGCGCGGCCCGTCTCGGGGTTGCGCCAGTTCAGGTCGGGCTGCTCGGGGGTGAACATGTGCAGGTACCACTGGCCCGGGGTGCCGTCCGGTCCGGTGGTCCTGGTCCAGGCGGGCCCGCCGAACATCGCGCGCCAGTTGTTCGGGGGGAGCTCGCCGTGCTCGCCCCGGCCGTCGGCGAAGTGGAAGCGGGCGCGGGCCGGGCTGCCCGGGGCCGCGGCGAGGGCCTCGCGGAACCAGGGGTGGGCGCTGGAGCAGTGGTTGGGGACGATGTCCACCACGACCTTGAGGCCGAGGCGGTGGGCGTCGCGGACGAGGCGGTCGAACTCGTCGAGGTCCCCGTAGACCGGGTCCACGTCGCAGTAGTCCGCCACGTCGTAGCCGTGGTCGTGCTGGGGGGACGGGTAGAAGGGGCTGAGCCAGAGCCCGTCCACCCCGAGCCGCCTGAGGTAGGGCAGTCCGGCGCGGACGCCGGCCAGGTCCCCGATGCCGTCCCCGGTGCTGTCGAGGAAGCTGCGCACGTAGACCTGGTAGATCACGGCGTCGCGCCACCAGGGCTGCGGCTGGTGCAGCTCGGCGGCGGGCGCGGAGCGCTGCCGGGGGATCACGGGGGCTTGCGGGGAAGCCGTTGCGGGGTCGCTGGGGACCGCTGCGACGGTCATGGGGTCACCGTCCGTACTGGTAACGGAGTTGGGCGGCGGCCCGGCCGCGCGGCGCGCGGCAGCGGGCCGACCGGTGCAGAGCTCCGGCCGTTCACTACATGCATGTTATGTATGTGTGTCAGGGGGGTGTCAATGAGTCGAACAGGCAGGCGCCGCAGGCGTTTTCGGGCAGCGGGGGTCCCCGCGGACCCCGTGCCGGGCGGCGACGGGGCCCGGACCTGCACGGAGGCGGGAGCGGAGGAGGCGCGGCAGGGGGCGGCAGGGCGCAGCGCGGAACGGGAGCGGAACGGCAAGGAGCGGCCAGGCCGGGAGCGGCCCGGCACGGGAGCGGCGCGGGGGCGGGACAGGACGGGGCGCTCCGGCCCGGGGACAGGGCGCGGGAGGGAGACCCGCGGGAAGCGCTCCGGACGCCGGGAGGGCGCGCGGGAGGGCGCGGCGGAGACGGCCCGCGGCACGCTGCCCCGGCCGCCTCCCCGGGGAGGGTCCGGGCCGTGCTACGGCCGGCGGAGGACCGCGTCGAGCTCGCGGGACAGTCGCTCCGTGGTCGACTGCGGCGACCGGCGGAGGGTGAGGGCGTCGTGGACGACCGCGGCCACCACCAGGCTCACCTGGTCGTACTCCGGGCTCCGGGGCCTGGGCCGGGCCGAGAGGATGCTCTGCTTGAGCACCGGCAGGTAGGGGAAGCGGCGCACCAGCGCCGGGTCGTCGTACAGGGACGCCCACACCGGCGGCAGCGAGCCCTGGAGCAGGACCTGGCGCTGGTTCTCCTCCCCGGTCAGGTAGGCGATGAGGCGGCGCGCCGACTCCTGGTGCCGGGAGTAGCTGCTGACGGCCAGGTCCGAGCCGCCCAGCGAGGCGGCACCGGGGCCGTCGGGGCCGGGCAGCGGCACGACCCCGAACCGGCCCGCCACCCTGCTGCCCTTCGCCTGCGCCAGGTCGTAGACGTACGGCCAGCTGCGCAGGAAGAGGTAGCGGCCGTCCTGGAACGCCTTGCGGGACTCCTCCTCCTTGAAGGAGAGCGCCTCGCGGGGGATCCAGCCCTCCCGGACGCCGCCCACGAGGAAGTCCAGCGCCCTGCGGGCCTCGGGGCTGCCGACGGCGGCCCGCGTGCCGTCGCGGGTGAGGACCTGCCCGCCCGCGGACTGCACGGCCTCCGTGTAGTTGACGGTCAGCCCCTCGTACGGGAGGAACTGCCCCGCGTAGCCCTCCAGTCCGTGCCGGGGGGCGACGGTGCGGGCGAGGCGGGCCAGTTCGCCCCAGGTGCGGGGCGGGCGGAGGTGCTCCTGGTCGAGGACGTCCTTGCGGTAGTAGAGCATCCCCGCGTTGCTGACGTAGGGCACCGCGTAGAGCCGGCCGCGGAAGGTGGCCGTGGCGGTCACCGGGCCGAGGAAGCGGTCGAGCGGGAAGAGCCGCGGGTCGAGGGGGGTGATCCAGCCCGCCGCCGCGAACTCGGGCGTCCAGACCACGTCGAGGTTGAGGACGTCGTAACGGCCGCTGCGGGCCTGGAGGCTGCTGATCATCTGGGCGCGGGCGTCGTCGGCCGCCTCCGGCAGCTCGACGAGCGTGGCCCGCTCCGCCGGGTGGGCGCGGTTCCACTGGGCCAGCCTGCCCCGCAGGTAGCCGGTGAGGTCGCGGCCGGTGGCGAGGGTCACCGGCCCGGTGCCGCCCCGGTCGCCGGTCCGGACCGTGCCGGACAGGCCGGGCAGGGAGCACCCGGCGACCAGCAGCACCGCGGCCGTCAGCCGGAGGAGTACCCGCACTCTGCCCATCGACCCTCCCCATGGATTACCGTTATGTATACCCGGCTCCCGAACGGGAGGCCAGACGGAGGAGGGACGGCGGCCTGCGGTCCCGCGCGGGTGCGCCCGTACACTCTGACACGCGGGTGGAGCGGGGAGGAGGCGGTGGGCCGTGCGGGAGTCGCTGCTGGCGCTGCTCGCCAAGGAACCCGCCCACGGGTACGAGCTGAAGCAGGCCCTTGAGCACACCTTCGGCCCGGCGTACCCTCAGCCCAACATCGGCCAGATCTACGTGACGCTGGGCCGGCTGGAGAAGACCGGCCTGATCAGGGGGCAGGACGTCAGCCAGTCCAGCCGCCCCAACAAGCGGGTGTACGAGATCACCGACGCGGGGCGGGAGGAGCTCGCCGCCTGGTTCGAGAAGCCCACCGAGGGCCCGCGCGTGCGCGACGAGTTCTTCCTCAAGCTGATCCTCGCGCCGGGCACCGGCGGGGCCGACCGGCTCGCCCTGATCAACAAGCAGCGCCGCCACTACCTCAACACCATGCGAGGGCTCTCCCGGCTCGCCGCCGAGGGCCGGGACAACCGCGTCTCCCAGCTGCTGATCGAGGGGGCCATGCTCCACCTGCAGGCCGACCTCGACTGGTTGGAGCGCTGTCAGGAGGAACTGGAGTGAGCAGTACGGCCGGAGCCTCCGACCCGGTCCGCGGGCCGGAACGCCCGCGGTTCCCCCGCATCCCGCGGCCCCGGCTCCCGCGCGCCCGCACCCCGCGCCCGGAGTCCTCCGCCCCCTCCGCGACCCCCGCGACCCCCGGGGCGGGGCCGCACGGGGAGGCCGTGCTCCGGGTCCGGGGCCTGGTCCGCACGCACCGCTCCGAGGGCTCCGCCGTCCGGGCGCTGGACGGCGTCGACCTGGACGTGGACCGCGGCGAGTTCGTCGCGGTCATGGGCCCCTCCGGCGCGGGCAAGTCCACCCTGCTGCACCTGCTCGGCGGCCTGGACCGGCCGGACGGCGGGCAGATATGGCTGGAGGGCCGCCGGGTCGACGGGTTGAGCGAGGCGCGCTGGGCGCTGCTGCGCCGCCGCTCCGTCGGCATCGTCTTCCAGTTCTCGAACCTGGTCTCCACGATGACCGTCGCCGACAACGTCGAGCTGCCCGCCCTGCTCGCCGGCGCGTCCGCCCGGCAGGCCCGCACCCGCCGCGAGGAGCTCCTGGGCGAGCTCGGCCTGGCGGACAAGGCCCGCGCCGTGGCCGCCGGCCTCTCCGGCGGCGAGCAGCAGCGGGTCGCGCTGGCCCGCGCCCTGGTCAACGAGCCCGGCCTGCTGCTCGCCGACGAGCCGACCGGCAGCCTCGACAGCCGCAGCACGCGGGACGTGCTGCGGCTGCTCACGCGCTTCCACGAGCAGGGCCGCACCATCGTGCTCGTCACCCACGACGCACGGGTCGCCGCCACCGCCGAACGGGTCGTCAGCCTCTTCGACGGCCGGGTCGCGGACGACGCCGCCGTGGAGTCCGCCCCGCGGGGGCGGCGCACCACGCTCGCCGACGTCCTCGAGCTGAAGGGCTGACCCGCCGTGCGCGCGGAGCTGCGCTGGGCGGCGGCGGACTGCCGGGCGCGTCCCGGCCAGGCGCTGCTGGTGACCCTGGTCACCGCGGCGGTGGTGACGGCCCTGATGGTTGCGGGGGTCCTGCTCCAGGACGCGGTCAACCCCTGGCAGCGGATCTTCTCGGAGTCCTCCGGGGCCCACGTGTGGCTCCACCTCGACGCGGGCACCGGCACCGCCGCCCTCTCCCGCCTGGACGGGGTGGACGCGGTCGCCGGGCCGTACCGCACCGCGGTGGTGACGGTCCCGGCCGGCACCGGGAAGCTGCCCCTGGAGCTCAGGGCGGTGGGCTCCGCACCGCCGCGGATCTCCCGGCCGCTGCTGCGGTCGGGCCGCTGGCTGGACCCCGCGGAGCCGGACGGCGTCGTGCTGGAGCGGACCGCGGCGCGCGCGGCCGGCGCGGCCGCCGGCGCCCGGCTGGCGGTGCGGACGGCCGACGGGCGGACCCGCGTCCTGCGGGTGCTGGGGACCGCCGACACCGCCGACTCGGGGCCCTGCCCCGACTGGACCCCGGGGCTCGGCTGGGTGCTCCCCGGGACCCTGGCCGCAGTCGGACCGGCGGACGGCCGGACCGGGCTGGTGGCCGGCCTGCGGCTGCACGACCCCGCGGACACCGACTTCGCCGTCCAGCAGGCCGTGACGGCGCTCGGCGGCGCCCGGGTGGCCCGGGTGTCGACCTGGCAGCAGGTCCGGACCGCCGGGGAGCTGGACGGCCGCCTCCTGGGGCTGCTGCTCGGCGTCTTCGGCCTGGTGTCCCTGGTCGCGGTCGCGCTCGCGGCCGCCGGGGCGGCCGGCGAGCGGGTCCTGGCGCAGGTCGGGGACATCGCGATGCTCAAGGCCGTCGGCTTCACCCCGGCCCAGGTGGTGCGGATGGTCGTCTACCAGCACGCGGCGCTGGCCCTCGCCGGGGTGGCCCTGGGCACGGCGGGGGCGGCCCTGCTCGGCCCGGTGCTGCCCGACCCCGTCGGTCCCGCCGTGGCCCGCTGGCACGAGCTGCCGGGCGGCGCCGTCGCGGCCTCCGGGGCGGCCGTCGCCGGCGGGGTGGTGCTGCTGGTCGTCGCGGCGGTGGCGGCCGTGCCCGCCTGGCGCGCCGGCCGGGTGCCCGCGGTGCCGGGCATCCGGGGCGTGCGCCGGGTGAGCCGGCTGTCCCGGCTCGCCCGGCTGGCCCTGCTCCTGCGGCTGCCGCCGGCCCTGGTGCTCGGCGCGCGGGACGCGTTCCACCGGCCGCTGCGCGCCGGGCTGACCGTGGCGCGCCTCGCCATCCCGGTGATGGCCGTCACCGTGGCGCTGGGCAGCTGGGCCACCCTGGACGGCTTCCGGGCCCACCCGGAGCGGATCGGGCTGCCCGCCGCCCTGACCGCGCGGGCCCCGGGCCTCTCCCCCGGCGCCGTGCAGCGGCTGCTGGCCGGGACGCCCGGCGTGCGGGCCGCCTACGCCGGCGTCGAGACGGAGGCGCTGGTCCCCGGCCAGACCCGCACCGTCACCCTGCGGGGCCTCGGCACAGCCGCGGCCCCCTACCCCTACGCGCTGGCCGAGGGCCGCGGCATCCGGGACCGGGACGAGGCCGTGGCGGGCCAGGGGCTGCTGGACCTGATGCACGTCCGGGTGGGCCAGTGGGTGCGGGTGACGACGGCGGGCACGCCGCGCATCCTGCACGTCGTCGGCCGCAGCATCGAGCCCGAGCACAACGGCCAGATGCTCTCCGTCGGCCTCGACGCGCTGGAGGGGCGGGACGGCCCGCCCCCGCCGCAGTACTGGAACGTGGTGCTCGCCCCCGGCGCCGACCGGGAGGCGGTGCGGGCGGCCCTGGCGGCGGCCTCCGGCGGCCGGCTCGACGTCCGGCCGGTCGCGAACCCGGCGGACCGGCTGGGCGCGGTGCGGGTGGTGGTGGCGGGGCTGGTCGCGGTGCTCGGCCTCATCGGCCTGGCCGAACTCCTCACGGCGACCGCCGGCGGCCTGCGGGACCACGCCCGGGACCTGGGCGTGCTGCGCGCCATGGGACTGACACCCCGTCAGGTCACGGCGGTCGTGACCACCGGGACCGGCCTCACCGCACTGGCCGCGGTGGCGGTCGGGGTGCTGCTCGGCCTGCCGGTGTCGCGCTGGCTGATCGACCTCCAGGGCCGCAGCAGCGGGATCGGCTCCGGCATCGCCGGCTCCCCCTCCCCGGGGGCGCTGCTGCTGACCTGCGCCGTGGCGGTGGCGGCCGCCGTCTGCGTCCCGGTGGTGCCGGCGGCCCGCGCGGCGCGGGCGCCGGTGACGGCGGCGCTCCGCAGCACCTGAGGAGCCGTCCGGGGGCGTCCGGGGCGACGTCCCGGGTGGCGTCCCGGGAGGCCGGGCTCCCCGGTGGCGTCCCGGGAGGCCGGGCGGGCCGCCGGGGCCCGGGCGGTGCGGCCGCCGGGCCCGCCGCCGATCGCTGGCCTGCAACGCCTGCCCGGCCGCGGGCCCCCGGCGCCTGCACCGGGAGGCGGGCGCACGGCGCCTGCCCGAAGAGGCGCACTTGCGGGACGTTCGGGCGCGGGGGCGGGCGGGTGCTTGATCACTGCCCGCAGGCCGATTTGACTGCCTTTCCGGAGCCTGTCGGCGAAGCCGCCTCCGGCGCCGGCACCGCGGTCCCCCGGACGGCGCGGACCCCGGACGGCGCGCCCGCACGGCCGCCGCGGCGCGCCGGAAAGGCCCGTACCCGCGCACCGCCTTCCCGGGCGCACGAGTTCAAGGAAGAGGACGTCCTCCCATGCGCGACGCACCGCGCCGCCGCGGACCGCGGGGGCGGCGCCGGGCCGACCGGGCCCGGCGCGCGGCCCGCGGGCCGGCCCTCCCCCGCACGCGGGCCGCCCGGCCGGGAGACCGGCCGTGACGGCGTGGGGCGGCCGGCTCGCCCGCCGCGCAGGCCGGGGCGGCCGGGGACGGGCGGACGGGGCACCCGGGAAACCGGGTGGCGGCGACCGGTCCGGGCGGGCGCCGGCGGCGGGCGGGGACGGCGGGATCCTCGTCGAGGAGGTGGACGGCGTCCTGCTGCTGCGGCGTCCGTCGGACGACGTCCTGACACCGGCCGACCTGGGCGACCTCGCCCGCTCCCTCGGTTCCGGCGCGGGCGTCCGGGCCGTGGTGGCGGGCGTCGGGGAGGACGGCGCGGGCCCCGGGTTCGCGCACGCCCTCGGCGACGTGCTCGACGGCCTGCGCGCGTCGGGCACGGAGGAGGTCCTGCTGGTCGTCTCGGGCGCCGGGGAGGACGGCCCCCGGGACCGCACCGCCCTGGGCCGCAGGGTCGCGGACGCGTGGGGCATGCGGGTGCTCGCCCCGGAGGGGAGCGTGCTGTTCGTCCCGGGCGGCTCCCTGTTCGCCGCCGCGCCCGGGTCCCGGGACGGCGGCTGGCAGCGGTTCTCCGCCGGAGGATCCCGGGAGCGCCTCGGCCCCCGGTTCCCGGCGCCCTCCTGGCAGCCGTCGTTCGACTCCCTGCCGGCGCGCGTCGCGGGCGGGTGCGTGGTCGACCGGATCCCCGCGGGCGTGGTGGTCCGGCCGGCCGGCGCGCGGGCGCCCGAACCCGGCGACCTCTACCACGCCATGCCGGTCGACCCCCGCCGTCCGGCCGTCGTGGTGGGCGTGCTGGAGGGCGAGGACGTCTCCCCCAACGAGGTCGCCGCCCTGCTGAGCGCCTCGCCGCGGGCGGTGCGGTCCGGTGTGCGCCTGGTGCCCGGGGGCCGCGAGGACATCCTGCCCCTCGGGCAGGCGGTCGCCGACGCGCTCGACGGGGAGGTGGAGGTGTACACCGGCCTGCCGCTGCTCGACGGTTCCGGGACCGGTTCGGACACCGTCCGCGCCGTTCTCGTGGGGCGGGACGGCGCCCCGGGGTGGCAGCCGTTCGTGGACGCGGTGGCGTGCCGCCCCGGGGCGGGCACGGGCGGGGCCCGCGCCCCCCGCCTCGTGCGCTGGACCTTCCCGCTGCCGCCGGGGTCCGGCGGTGCCGGTCCGGGCGTGCTGGACCTCTCCGACCGCTGGCAGGTGACGACGACCCGTGCGGGGCTGTGGGTCGCGCGGCGGGGGGCGGTGGTGCCGGTCGCCGCACACCCGGTGCAGCCGGACGGCGCGGTCGTCGAGGTGGGCGTCACGGGCGAGCGGCTGGACGGGACCCTCTGGCCCGTCCTGTCCGGGCTGCTCGCCCGGCTGGCGCCGGAGGTGGTGGCGCGCGCCGTCCTGCACGTGCACGGGCACTGCCCGGACGGCGGCCGCGAGCTGCGGGCGCTGGCCGGGCGGCACGGCGTGCGGAGCATCCGCTACGGCGCGGCGGCGTCCCGGCGGGCGCCGGGCCCGCGGTGGGCGCCGCACCCGGCGCTCCCGGGCGGCGGCGCGCCCCCCGCGGCACCGCGCCCCGCCCTCCCGGGCGGCGGCGCACCTCCCGCCGCACCGCACCCCGCCCTCCCTGCGGGGCCGTCGGACGCGGGCCACCGGGGGCGGGAGCACGCGACGGCGGCCGGACGGGCCGCCGGTCCGCGCGGGCCCCTGCCGCAGCCCGCCGTCCAGGCGGGGCCCGGGGCGGCCGCGCCGCCCGTGCCCGCTGTACCCGCTGTGCCCGACGGTCCGGGGGCGGGCGCAGCGGGGTTGCGGGGGGCCGCGGGGCCCGGCGGCCCGGGGGCCGCGCCGGCGCACGCCGTCGTGCAGACGACCACGCGGGAGGGCGTCCGGGACGGCTCGGGGGGCAGGCACGACGGCGGAGGCGGGCACGGCGGCGGGGACGGAGTCCCCGCCGGGACCCGCCGGAGCACCGGGGAGGAGCGCCTCGCCTTCCGGGCGCTGGCCGGTCCGTCCTGGGACCTGCACGCCACCTGGGCCTCCCGGACCGCCGAGCTGCTGCCCGGGACGGCCGGGGAGGAGCGGGAGGCCGCGCTGGCCGACCTGGTCGCGCTGCGGCTGTACCTCACCGCGGCGGACGGGCCGCTGGGCCACGCCGCACTGGCCGCGGACCTGCGGGCGGGGGGCGGCGTGCTGCTGCCGTACGCGGCGTGCCTCACGTCGGGTCTGGGGCGGCTCGCCCCCTACCGGGGCGCGGTGGTCCGCGGTGCCGCGCCGGGCGCGGCGGCGGCCGGTCCGCCCGGCGGGGCGGTGCCCGGGGCCGTGCTGCACGAGCCGGCGCCCGTGTGCGGGCTGCCGCTCGACCCGGGCGCGCTGCTGCCGCACGGCACCGGGTACCTGGTCTGGTCGGTCGGCGGACGGAGGGTGCAGCGGTCCGCGGGGTCCTCCCCCGCCTCCGACGAGGTGGTGTTCGCCCCGGGGACGCGCTTCCGCGTCCTGGAGGTGCGGCCGGGGTCCGCGGGGCCGCTGGTGCTCCTCCGCGAACTGCCGGACGACGGCGCCTCCCCCGGGGAGCCCGGCGGGCCGGGCGCCGGGGACCGCGCGGTCCTGGAGCGCCTGGACCGGTTCCTGAGCGGGCGGCCGGTCGGCGCCGCCGTCCCCTGGCCCGCCCGCTGCGCGGGCCCGCTGGGGACCGGCCGGGGCCCGGGGCCGCAGGGCGCGGCGGACTGCGGCCAGGGGGTCCCGGGAGGACCGCCGCAGGCTCCGGCCGGCGCCCCGGAGCAGCAGTCGTCCCCGCGCCGGCCGGCCGCCGACCGCTTCCACGCCGGGGTCCGGGCGGCGACGCCGCACCGGGCCGCCGGGCGGGGGGCCGTCGTGGCGCCGCCGACTGCCGGGGAGCCCACGGCGGGCGGCGGGCGTCCGTGATCCGGACGCCCGCCGCCCCCGCCGTCCCGCCCCCGCCCGGACGGCCGGGCGGGGGCGGGACGGTCCGTCCATCCGATCCGAGAGGACATGTGATGCCGCAACGACCAGATCAGGGGTCCGGTCCACCGGGCGCGGGACCGCGGGGAGGCACCGCGAACGGGGGGCTGACGGTGCGCCGGGCCGTCGCCCTACCCCGGGCCGCGGGCGGGGCGGACGACGCCCTGGTCCCCCGCACCGCGCCGGCGGGCGGAGGCCGCGCCGACGGTGCGGCCGACGGGCGGGACGCGGGACCGCCGAAGCCGGCAGCGGGCACGTCGGGAGCCGGTGCCGCCGCACCGGGCACCGCGGTGTCGGCCGCAGCGGCCCCTGATCGCCAGGAGCCCGACCGTCCGGGAACGGTGGAGACCGCAACCGCCCTCCTCCCGACGGTAACGGCGGTCCTGCAGGAGGGCCCCACCGCCCCCCGCACCGGGGGCGGGGCCCGCTTTCGGCTGCGGCGGAGCCGGCCGGGCGCCACCGGAGGGCCTCGGGGGGAGCACGACCCCGGGGTGACCGGAACGGAGCCGGGGGACGCCGAGGTGGGCGCGGACGGCGGGGACGCGGAGCGGCCGTCCGGCCGTCCGGGCAGGACCGTGCTGGTGGCCTCCGCCGTGGGCGGGATCCTGCTCGCCGGTCTGCCGGTCCTGATGACCGCGGGGACGCACCGCGGGCCGTCGACGCGCATGCAGCCGGCGGAGAGCATCTCCCTCGGCGTCGACGCGCTCGGCGGGGACCGGGAGGCGGAGCGCTCGGAGCCGCCGTCCGCACGACCGTCCGCCGGTCCGTCCTCCGGACCCGGCGGAGCCGCGGCCGTGCTGGCAGGATCCGTGTCGGGCATGGACCGGGACGGCGCCGGGACGCCAGCCGCCGGCGGGACAGCACGGCAAGCCGCCCCGGGCCGGGGTACGGGCGCGGGCGGGGCGTCGTCCGGCTCCGCCGGGCCCGGCTCCCCCACCGGCGGAGCCGCGGCACAGCCCGGCCCGTCGGCGGGAGCGGGCACATCGGCCGGAACGCCCGCCGCGTCGTCGGCCCCGGCCGCCGCCCCGACCGGGTCCGCCACGCCGACGGCGGCACCGCCCGCGGGCCGGACCGTGGTCAGCTTCGCTTCCTCCCTGTGCATCAGTGCCGGTTCCGGCAGGGATGGGCAGCGGCTCTCCGTCGCCGCGTGCTCCCCCTCGTCCGCGCCGGAGCTGTGGGAGGTGCGGTCGGACGGCACGATCCGGTCGATGGGGCTGTGCATGGACGCGGCCGGGGCCGGGACCGCCAACGGCACGGCCGTGCAGGTGGCCCGCTGCAACGGCGGCGAGGCGCAGCACTTCGTGCTGAACGCCTCGTACGACCTGGTGAACGTCAACGCGCACCGGTGCGTGTCGCTCGCGGGCGGCTCGACCGGGCCGGGAACGGTCCTGGAGCTGCGGGACTGCAACGGCAAGGGCTACCAGAAGTGGCGCGCCTCCTGAGAGGCGTACCACGGTGAACGGTCTGCGGACCGGGGCGGGGCGGGGCCGGTCGGCCCCGCCCCGTTCTGCTTCCCCCGTTCGGCGGCGCCGATGCGGAGGCGGGAGAACCCGCAGCCCTGCCCGGCGGCCGGGCCGGCCCCCGCCCGCCCGGCGGCGGACGGGGGCCACGGACCCGCGGGGCTCAGGACGACCCGGGCGGGCACAGCCGCATCTCCGGGAGGCCGCCGACCACGACGGTGACGCCGTGCCCGAGCCGGTTGACGGCTTGCTGCACGACGGCGAGCGCCGGAGCCGCGGGGAGGTGCTCCCCGAGAGCGACCACGACGTGGACGCCGGCCGCGGGAGCACCGGCCAGGGCCGCCGGGAGCACCCGGTGGACCAGGTCGCGCGCGGCCACCTCGACGGCCTCTGCGACGGGTCCGCCCCGGCTCTGCAGGGCCTCGACGTCGCGGATGCGCGCGACCAGCTCCGGATCGGGCCGGACCGTGACGGTGCGCAGGACCGGCTCGACGGGGAGCCGCAGGCGATCGCCCCGGGCGGGCGGGACGGGGGCCCCGCTGTCGTCCGGCGCGGCGGGGGTGGGAGTCAGGATGCCACCCGGGGCGGAGGGCCCGGGGCGGCCGTCCTCCGGTCCCGACGGCGTCGGACCCTCCTCCGGGGCCAACGACGGCTGCCCGGCACCGGCCGACTCCTCGTAGGCCTGGTTCGAGCTCTCCTCGGTCAGCCAGCCGAGGTCGATCCAGCGGGCGGCCTCGACCGGGTCGACCGCCGCCGCGACCTCGGTGTCGCTGGCGGTTCCGATTCCGTACTCCCGGATCTGGGCGAACACCGCCTTGCTCAGGACGGCGGGGCCGGTCAGCGCGGCGGCGTTGCCGACCATCTCGTGGCCGGGCATCTGCCGGGCCGCTTCGGGGATCGCGTCGACGAGGTGCTCGACGAAGCGCGACCCGGGCGGGACGGCCAGGAAGTTGTTGTTGTATTCGCCGCGCGACCACCGTTCCTCGACGACGTCGCGGAGCGTCACCTGGTCCTCCGGGACGCCCCGTCGACGTGCCAGGTCGTCACGCTGGTGGTGGTAGGCCGCCTGGTCCCGGATCATGGGTGCGATCACCGGGAGGTCGGACAGCCCCAGCAGCGGCGCGGCCGGAGGAAGGTGGACACCGCCCGGTGCGATGTCCACGTCGGCGTAGACACCGCCCTCGACGAGCAGCAGACCGTAGCGCGCCACGTCGGAGGCGGCCGGCGCGGCGTTGCGGTCGGTGCGCGCGTTGAGATAGATGTCCCGCAGCTTCTCCAGCCGGGGCGAGGGCTGCGGCGAGGACTGCGCCCCCTGGAAGAACAGGGACAGCCTTCCCTGGAGCGTCGGCCTGACCGGCGGCCACAGCTCGGTCGCCTCCCGGAACCGGACACCACGTGCGACCAGGTCCGCACGGACCCGTGGATCCCACGCGGACACGGGAACCCCGCCCACCTCGCCGGTGTCCGTCCACATCTGCACCCGCCATCCCGAGCGGTCTGCGCGGTCGGCCCATTCCTGCAGGTTGCGCACCGCGTCCGCGGAGAGGGGCCGGCCGATCCAGAAGAAGTTGACGACCTTCGGCAGCGCTCGCAACCGGGGGTGGCCCTCATCGCCGTTCATCGCCAGGAACGCGGTGACCGTACGGGACGCGCCGGTGTGCAGCGTTGCCGCCTCCTCGTACTCCCGGCCCCCCTGTGCCCGCGACCGTTCGGCACGTCCCTCCAATTGCCGTACCAGGATGCGGGCCGCACTGAACAGGCCGTTCTCCAGGAACGCGTTCAGGTCCTGCATCGCCCGTTGGGCGATGGACGGCGGTTCGGCGTCGGCGCGATCGGCCGGGGCGGAGTCCGTCACCGGCCCCCTCGGTGCAAGGCGGGCCCCGTCGGAGCCGGGGTCGGCGCCGGTCCGCGCCACGGCTTCTTCCCCGTGCCCCTCGAAGGCCAGGATCTCCAGATGCGCCTCCATCTCCTCCACTTCACGGACGTACTCCGACCGCAACGGGGGCAGGCCGCCGCCCGGAGCGGGCGGCAGGACGGGCGGGGGGGATCCGGGACCGGTCGCGGCACCCACCGGGGCAGAGGCCTCCCCGAGGGACGCACCCGGCGCCCGTTCCCGGTCCTGTGTCCCCGGGACGGCCGCAGCCTCCACGAGGAGGGTGAAGTCACGGAACGCGGCGTACCTCTCCTCGTCCGCGCGCGTGGCGTCCACCGGGTTGGCGGGCCGGGGGTGGACCGCCGACGGATCGGTTCCGTACAGGCGCTCGAGCAGGGGGACGAGGGAGGGGAGATGGGTCCGCACCCAGGCGGCGCCGTTGTTCCGGGGCCGTCCCGTGCGGGGGTCGGTGCCGTGGTTGGTACCCAGGTAGGCGTTGCTGAGCTGGGCGAAGAACTCCTGGGCGTTCACCGAGGAGTAGTTGTCGACCTCGTTGCCGCCGAGGTCGGTCCGCGGCCCGTCGGGCCACTGCGTGTCCGTGCCGCCTTCCTTCAGTGCGCGGTAGGCGTCGGCGACGGCACGCCTGTCGGCGTCGGGAAGTCCGAGGTCGTGGATGGCGTGGGCGATCTCATGGGTCGTGGTGGAGTAGCCGTCCTCGTAGTGGGGCGACCGGCCGACGGAGGTCGTCCCGCCGAGGAGGTTCTCCTCCGTGACGGCGCTGGCCCCGGCGCTGAAGCCGCGGACCGTGTCGAGGACGCGGCCCGAGCCCGCGGTCCGCCCCCGCAGTCGGCGGAAGGCGTGCAGGTCGGTCGCCGGCACGTCGGCGGGCACCACCAGCACGTCCGCGCCGCCGGTCAGCAGGCGTCCCGCCACGAGGGGGTCCTGCAGCATCCGCGCCACCTGCGCCCGCGCCTCCGCCCGGGCGGAGGCGGGAGCGTGCGCCCTCAGGTCGCCGTGGACCAGGAGGTGGGCGGCCGTGGCCGCCATCTCCTGCGGCGGGAGCCGCCGCTGGAGGGAACGGACGAATTCCGTGTCGCGGGCCAGCCAACGGCGCTGCCCCGGCGTGAGCGCCTCGAGCACCTGCGCACGCTCGCGCTCCGCCATGCCGGGCAGCTCGCGCACCAGGCGGTCCGCAGCGGGAGGCGGGGAGACGACGTCCTGCGGCAGCGGCGCTGCGTACCGCTCCGGGCCGTCCGACCCGGGACCGGGGTCGGCGCCGCCGGTCGGCACCTCGCCTCGGACGTCATCCTGCCGCAACGGTGGCGGACCGTCCTCCGGAGCCGGCGACACGACGGGGCCGGAGGCCCCGGCGGGGCCGCCGGGGCGGGCCGTCCCCGGGTGCAGGACGTCCTCCAGCCCGTCGACGAGGGCGCCGTCCGGGCCGATCGGGAACATGGCGACCAGTCCGCCCGGGACGTCGACCCGCAGGGACCGGCGGGGCCCGTCGGCGGCTTCGACGACCAGCACGGTGTCGAAGCGGTAGTAGCGGAAGGTGCGGACACCCTCCCTGTTGTGCTCGTCGGTGCGGCCGAGGGAGGCGGTGTACCGCTCACCCCGGGCCACGTCGCGGACGCCGAAGGGGAGCCGCTCCAGCATCTGGCCGTCGTCGACGTGGCCCCCGCCCTCAGGCCCCGTGACGAAGCGCCAGGAGCTGGAGGACGACTCCTCCGCGGTGGGCTCCCCGTCCTGCTGCACGTAGTGCCGGCCCTTGTGGGCGAAGCCCTCCGAGGATCCGAGGACCTCCGCCCGGGTGAGCACGAGGCGCAGGCGGACCGTCCGGTCGCCGACGGGGACCTCGTACCGGCCCCTCAGCAGCTGGACGGTGCGCGGGCCGAGCATGGTGCTGCTCGTGTGGAAGTCGCGGAGCAGGCTGTCGAGGGAGGCGAACTCCGGACCTGGGTCCTCGGACAGGGCCCCGGGCAGGACGCCGGCGGGGGCGGCCCCCCGGCCGGCGAGCGCCTCCGGTCCCCCGGTCCCGTCGTCCAGCGCGGCCGGCCGCACCCACGACGCTGCCGCGTGCGCGGCCGGCACGTCCAGCGGGTGGATGTTCTCCGCCAGCCCGTCGGTGACCTCCAGGGCACCGGGCTCCTGCGCCTCCGCCCAGGGCAGCCCCGGGCGGGGGTTCTCGCCGTCGCTGCGGACGAACGTGAAGGGGGGCGCGTCCTCGTCCCGGGGGACCGTCAGGTGGGCGGGCACGAGCAGGTGCACCGTGCCCCGGACGAGGTCGTCCGGCCGGGCTCCGCCGTCGTACCAGTCGCGGGACAGGCGGGAGTCCCAGAAGCGGCGGACGGCCGGTCCGGCGCCGGCCCGGTCGGCCCCGCCGAGGACGAGGGAGCGGGCCGCCCGGGCGGGTGCTCCCACGAGCGGCGGCAGGCGCCGATGGAATCCGACCTCCACCCGGAGGTCGAGGTGGTGGCTGAACGCGTGGGAGCGGTCCCTGGGGTTGGCGCGGTAGATCTCGGTCCTCTTGACGGCGTTGCCCTGCTGGGAGGAGCTGCGGCGGCCGTAGCCGGCCTCGGCCTCCAGGCCGCCGTGCCCGTCGTGGTCGCCGAGCCGGACGCGTACCAGGACGCCGCCGCCGCCGTGGACGGCGGCCACGTCGGCCCGGGACCCCTCGGTCACGGCCTCGCCCCGCAGGGTCAGCTTCACGTCGGGCCGGGGCCGGTCGGCGTGCGGGGGCTCGACGCGGACGGCGGTCACCCGGACGCGCACGAAGCCGTTCCCGACGGGGAACCAGCGGGAGACGCCCGAGCCGAGCAGGTCGGCGAGGCCGGTCTTCAGCGCCTCGGAGGAGAACGCCGCGGCAAGGCTGCGCAGCAGCAGGTCCGGCCGGGGGCCGGGCTCGCCGGTCCTCGCTCTGAGGACCCCGCGCTCGACCAGCCGGCGGACGACGGCGGCGAGGACCCCGTCGGCCTCCAGGTGCTCGGCGTGCGCCGTGCCGGCGACGAGCGCGCCGGCGAGATGGGCACGCGGCCCGGCGGGGGACGGCTGGTGCGCGGGCCCGGCGGCGGGCATCAGCTCGGCCAGGCGGCTCTCCGGCACCAGCGCCTGCAGTGCCCCGTCGAACCGGACGTGCCGGGTCAGCTCCTGCCTCCTCCCGGACCGCCAGCGGGTGACGGTGACCTCGAAGTGCGGGGTCCCCGAGAGCACGTGCGTGGCTCCACCGTAGGTGGCGCGGGTGATCTGGATGTTCCCCCGGTCCGTCTCCTCCTTCACGCCGCGCTCCACGGCGGCCTCGCCGTGGAGCGCGGTGACGAGACGGCCGCTGAAGGAGGACGCGTGGCCGGAACCGCTCTCGGGCGCGTGCTCACCGGCGTCCTCCGGGCCCGCCGGAGCCCTGCCGCCGAGGGCGAACTGCGGTCCCGCCATGGCGGACAGGTCGGCGGACAGCTCCCGCTCGGCCTCGCTCTGGTGGTGGACGGCGGACTTGGAGTACTGCTCGATCTCCACCTCGCCTCTGGTGGGGCCGAGGTCCACGGGGTCGAGCACGGTCAGGCGGAGACGCACCGTGGTCCTCCAGCCGCCCTCGTCGGGGAGGGCGAACTCGTGGCCCAGGGGTCCGGTGAGGGTCCCGAAGAAGGACGCCAGCTCCCCCGGTCGCGTCTGCTCGACCAGCTCCTCGGGCCACAGGGTCCAGTCTGCGGGCCATGCCCGGGACCGGCCCGGGGGCGTGTCCGCGAGCTGCGCGTGCATCGAGGCGACGAGGCGGGGGAGCTCGGGCATCACCGGGAAGGCCGGGTAGACGCCTGCGGCCCCGGCGCTGCGGAGGGCCAGCCGGGCCGTGCCGGCCCCGGGGGCGATCCGGGAGTAGACGGGGCGCGCGAACGCCGCCGCCTCCTCCGCGGTGGAGGTCCGCTCCGGGGCGTGCTCGTGCGGCACGGCGACCTGGGCGACGGCGTCGGGGTGGTGGAGGAAGGAGCGCACCGGGGTGGTGGGCCGGCCGTCCAGCCGCCGCACCACCAGCTCGTAGGCGATTCCGTAGACGTGCTCGTCCACGTCCGTCAGCGTCTCGGTGCGGCGGTAGGACTGGACGGTCCCGCCGAGGGCGTCCCCGGTCCTCGAGGTGTAGCCGCCCTGGAGGCGGAGGCCTCCCAGCTGGAGGCGGAGGAGGTCGCCGAGGGTGAGCCGGAGCGCGGCGCCCCCGCCCATGCGCACGCCCCACGAGGCGCCCTGCGCGCCGGAGACGGCACCGGTGGCCGCGGCGCGCAGGTTGACCGTCATCGGGTATGTGCTGACGCCGCGGTGCTCGCGGAGGAACCCGCGCACGGAGAGCCGGTAGCGCTCGGGGCCGAGCGTGACGGTGTGCGAGAGGCCGCCGAGGAGGTTGGCGAGGTCGCCCTCCAGGGCGGGCCTGCCGAAGTGGAGCACCAGGTCACGGTCGACCCGGGCCCAGTCGGCCCGGGTGTTCCCACCGGCGGCGGCGAGATCCTGCAGCGCCGTCCGCAGGTGTGTCCGGACGAGTTCGGCGCCCGGGAGGCCCACCGCGACGGAGAAGCCGAGCCCGCGCCGGGCCGCGAGCACCAGCGGCTCACGCTCCCGGGGGGCCGGGGGCAGCGGCTCCGGCGGCAGGGGGGCGAGCGTGGGACGGGTCCCGGACAGGTCGAGGAGCACCCGGACGTGGGGGTGGGCGGCGACGGGGCCGGGAGCGGCGCGCAGCCCGGGGCCGCCCGCGGCGGCCGCAGCGACCGCGGGCGTGAGCACCGCGCCGAGGACGCGCTCCTCGAAGTGGGCCGCCCCGCGGCCGTCGCGCCAGGGCAGGCCGACCTCCGCAGGGACGTCCTCCCGGAGCGCGAAGGTCCCGAGGGTGGGGGAGTCCACGGTGACGTCCACCCGGAGGACGACGGCGTAGCGGGCCTGGGGCTCCTTGGTGGTGAGCACGGTGTGGGCCAGCGCCGTGGTGCTGAGTCCGAGCGCCCGGTTCTCACCCCAGTGGAGAGTGAGGCCGGCGAGGGGCAGCATGCCGGACGGGGCGGCGTGGCCGGCGTGGAGGCCGGTCACCCCGACGGCGGTGAGGCCGGCCGCGACCGCGGCGGCGCCCTCCGAGCCGCGGCGGGAGGCCCGGGTGAGCCCGCCGCCCATGTCGTCGCGGACCTTGACCTGTTCGGTCACGCCCAGGAACTGCGCACTGCGGTACGCGACGGCGACGGTCACGTGCCCCCGGAAGCCGGTGAGGCCGATCCGGATCGGGTTGGAGACGTGGCCTCCGCCGAACAGGGCGGGGCCGTGGTTGCGCGCCGCCCGCTCGTCGAGGAGCGCCTGCGCCCTGCGGACGACCTCGGCGGCTGCCTCGGGGGCGAGGCCGCGGTCGCGCAGGGCCTTCAGGAGCGCCGACACGAGGGGGGTCGCGTCGAGGGCGTTGAGCACCTCGCGGGTCTCGCGGGACCTCGGCGGGGCGACGCCGTCGACCTCTTCGGGCTTCGGGTCGGGACGCAGGGCGTCGGGCCCGGAGTAGACCGCGGGGAAGTCCACCTCGAGCCGTCGGGGGACGACCACGTCGGGCGCGTAGCGCTCGCCGTCGACGAAGACGAGGACCTGGACGTCGGCCTCGAAGCCGGCGAGGCCCTCCGTGAAGAGCTTGCGGCCGGCGATGAGGCTGCGCCGGGTCCCGTCGGTGCGGGTCCGCGCCGCGCGGGCGCTGACCTGGGGAAGGCCGGTGACGATCGCCGACGCGGCACCGGACGTGACGTCCAGCGCGGTGAACAGCACGGACTCGACACCGGTGCCGGTGGTCCGGGTCGTCGCGCCTGCGCCCGCCATCGAGCCGAACGTGACACCGTAGGTGCGGACCGGGCCGTCCGCCTGGACCACCGGGCGCGGCCGGACCTGGCGCAGCACCGGCCTCAGCCACAGCAGCCGGCCCCCCGCCGGACGCAGGACACCCTCGGAGAGCAGCGTCCGCCACTCCTCGGCGCCCTCGGTGAGGAGGAGGTCCGTCACCCCCGCCTCGACGGCGGCGGCGAGCGCCGGGTAGGGCACCTGTTCGGCGACCAGGCGGGCCCAGGGGGCGGCCTTCTCCCGGCTCCAGGTGTCCGCGGCCCCCACCGTCGCCTCGCCGAGCATGCCCCGGTCGACGTACCAGGGGTGCTCCGCGGCGGGCACCGTGCCCGGCGGCAGGCTGCCCAGGGCATGTCCGGGGTCGCGGGGCACGACGGAGACCAGGACCCGGCGCCGGACGGCGGAGGTGTCCCCGGGCCGCAGGTCCCCACGGCCCCGGCTGCCGACGACGATCTCGAAGCGGTCCGCCCCGAGGGCGTCGAGGGCGTTGTGCAGGACGCGGGCCACGTCGTCGGCGCGCACCCTTCCGTTCCGCTCGGCGCGGGCCGCCCGGTCCGCGAGGCCGGGCACCCAGCCGCCGCTGCCGCCGCCGGTGACCACGATCCGGGGCAGCGGAAGGCCGTGCTCCTCATGGTGCGCTGCCAGACGGGCCAGTTCACCCGCGAGCCGCACGACGCGGGCCTGTGCGGGCCGGGCCAGGCGGTGCTCGCCCTCGGCGAAGTCGTACGCGAGCAGGTCGGGGGCGAACACGACGGGGCCGGGGCGGGCGTCGGCGGACGGGCGCCCGGTGCCGTCCGGGTAGGCGTCGGGGATGCCGGTGCGGTCCGTCCTGAGAGCCGGGTCGGCGTCCTGCTCCTCGGCGACGGTCTCCGGCACCCGGTGCTCCGCGAGGCGGCTCGGGCCCGGCACGCGCCGGTGGCGGGTGGACCGCCGGGAGGCGCCGTGCCCGGGGTCGGCCGGCGGGGCCGTCCGGACCGGGTCGGGCCGACCCGGGCTGTCGGCGGCGTCGGTGATGTCCGTGGCATCGGGACGAGGCGCGGGGTCCAGGGGCGCGGGGCCCTGGGGTGCAGGGTCCTGCACTGCGTGCGCGTCACCGACGCCCCCGGCGGGGTCCACCGGCGCGTGGAGCGTGCCGCGCGGCGGCGCCGTCCGCGGCGCCTCCAGGAACGCGACGGGCCCGGTCGGCCGCTGGCGGGCGTCCTCCCTCTCCTGCGGCGGCTCTGTCAGGGGGGTGGAGGGCCCGGAGGTCCGCAGGACGGCGTCGGCCGTCGGGGCCGGGGGAACGGGGGCGGTCCGCCCAGGGGGGGTGCCGAGCGGTCCGGGGCGCCCCGTGCGGTGGTCCGGGATGCGGTCCGGGTCCTCGTGGGCTGCGTCGACGTCCAGGCCGAGGAGTCCGACGCGGGTCCGCGCAACCCTCTCGCGGCCGAGGGCCCGCATGTACGCGCGCTCCGCGTCGTCGATCTCGCGTTCGGACGGGACGGCCGATCCGCTCGGCGCGGACGGGTCCGCCCTGCGGGCGCCGACGAGCCGGGCGAACCTCGTGAAGGACTCCTCCACGGCGCGGACGGCACGGTCATGCTCGTCCAGGGCGCGGGCGCGCGACTCCCGCAGCTCCTCGTCCGGCGTGGGGCCGCCCCTGCCCTTGCCCTTGTCCGGCGCCCGGAGGGTCTGTCCGGGGTCCGGTTCGGGGAGCGGGGCGGCAGACTCCTCCGGGAAGGACGGGCCGGGCTCCGGCGCCGTGCGGTGCGGCTCCTCCGCAGCGCGTGCCGTCCCGGCCTCCTCCGCGTCCGCGAGGTCGTGCCCAGGCTGTCCGGCCCCGCTGTGGACGGTCTCCGCGACGTGCTCGTCGACAGGGTCTGCGGGGGACGCCGGGGGGGCGAGCACGCCGTCGGGGGACGGGACCGCCTGCTGCGGGCCGGACTGCTCCGGGCCGGCCTGGAGCCGGTCCGGGCGCCCGGCATCGTCCGCGTGCGGGACGGCGTCCGTGTCCGGCCCGTCGTCTGCCTGCGGGGCGTCGGCGGTGGCGGCCCGGCCGGGGAGGGCGGCGGGGACCTCGACGAAGGCCCGCCGCCTCAGGACGCGGACGTCCTCGCCGGGCACCGCGGACCGCAGGCCGGCCACGTCGCGGCCGCGGCTGCGCAGCCGGACCTCGATCCGCCGGCCGGGGTACCGGTCGAGCTCGGCGAGCAGGAGGTCGGCCATGTGCCGCCCCCGCGCGCCGCTCGTCTCCAGGGCGGCGTCCTGCCGGCCTGCGGAGAACCGGATGCCGTTGCCGCCGGTGGAGATGACGACCGGCGGCATCCCCGTCCCGCGGGACTCCCGGCGGGTGCGCTCCCCGGCCAGGTACCGGGCGAGTCTGCGGAGCCGGTCGGCCTCGACGGGTCCGAGTGTGTGCCGCCCCTCCTCGAAGTCGAAGACGTCGAGGCCGGCGGGGATGACGAGGTCGTCGGACGCGGGTCGGGGGGCGGTGGCGGGCCGCTCCTCCCCCGGCCCGTCGGCGGAGTGCCGTCCGGGCTCCCCGGTGGCGTCGGGCACGTCCAGGAGGGCCGCGCCGCGCCGGTCCAGTTCTGCCCGCAGGCCGTCCAGGCGGCGGGCGGCCGAGGCTGCGAGGTCCGCCGGGGCGGGGGCGGAGCCCCGGGAGGCGGCGAGCTCCCTGAGGCGGTCCACGAGGGCGGACGCCAGGTCCAGCTGCTCCTGCGCCTCGGCGAGGTCGGCACCGGCGAGGTCGGCACCGGGCTCCGGGGAGGCCGGCCGGCCGGCCGGTGCGGCCGTGTCGAGGGCGAGCCGGGCGGCGGCGGCCGACACCTCGGTGCGCCAGGACGCCTCGACGGCGAGGGCCGCGGCGAAGACCTCGGGGAGGGCGGGGTCGGCCGAGGCCAGGCGCGCCCCGCGGCGGTCGACCTCGCGGCGCACCGCCGCCTCGAAGGTCTCCGGGACGTCCCAGGAGGTGCGGTAGAACCGGCCGAGATCCCGGGAGTCGACCCCCCACGTCTCCAGGTCCCGGCGGGTCCGGGCCGACAGCAGGCCGGCCTCGACGGCGGTGTCGGCGTCCAGGTCGGTGTCGTCGAAGGCCTGCGGGTCGAAGGCGTGCATGCGCCCGTGCGGACTGATCCACCACGTCCGCTGCGGACCGTCCTGCGTGCGGACGTCCAGGCGCACGTAGGCGCCGAGGGTGAGGGCGACGTCGCGGACGAGGTGGACCGGGTCGGCGTCGAGGAGCGGCGCCGCACGGTCCGTGAGGGCCTGGGCGGGCTCGCGCAGCACGGTGGCCGGCGGGCGCACGCCCGTCCGGGCCGCCTCGGCCCGCAGGGCGTCCAGGTCGAGGCGGAGCGCGAGGGCGGGGGCGTCGGTGGTGAGCTCGGTGGGGCGCCGGGTGCGGCGGCGGAGGACGGCGGGGGCGTCCAGCCGCGTGCTGCCGTGGTCCATCCGCGCCGCGAGCATCCGGGACACCGCGCCGGAGGCCAGTCCGGCGGTGGCACCGGGCTGCCGGGCGGCCTCGGCGAGGAGGTCGTTGAGGTCGAACTCCTGGAACCGGGCGGAGACCCGCCACGGGCGGGCGGACGGGCGGGCGGCGCGGGCGGACTCCGCCTGACGGGCGAGCAGCTCCTCGACGTGGGCCGCCTGGAGGTAGAGGTCCGCGGTGCCGGTGAACCGCCGGCTGCGGTAGGACCCCGTCCTGACCGGCTTCACGCCGGGCGTGCGGTGGCGCCGCCATGCGGTCGCCTCCAGGTGTCCGGCGACGCGGACGCGGACGCGGTAGAGGGGGCCCTGCTCCTTGATGTGGAGTTCGCCGCGAGGGGTCTGGCCGTCGCCCTGGGTGCCGGTCTGCGCGGTGTCGCGCGACCAGGGGACGGACTCCTCGTAGCCGGTGGCCGTGTGCGGCAGCGTGCCGAAGGCGGCGGTGTCGGCCTTCACCGTGGGCCGCCAGGGGCTGGAGGCCGTGTTGGTCGAGACCCCCTTCAGGTCCTTGGTGTAGCGGCCGGTGCCGCTGTCCTCGACCTTCTCCAGGAGCTGCAGGTCGAACAGGTCTGCCCTGATCCGCACGGTGGCGTACCGCAGGGGGTCGCCCGGCACGGTGAGGGCGCCGGCGAGCAGGCGGGGTCCTCCGGTGGTGGCCGGGAGCAGGGAGTTGACCAGCTGGCCCGGTGACAGCAGTGTCCTCAGGACGGGGTTGGCCTGGCGTCGCGGGTCGGTGGCCGCACGGCCGAACACCTCGCGGACCAGGGCCTGTGCGGCGAGGAGGGCGTCGTCCAGCGCGGTCCCCGACACGGTGGTGGTGCCTGGCATCACGGGGAGGGGGGTGGCGGTGCGCACCACGGGGCGCAGGAGCCGCTGGTTCCGCAGGACCGCCATGGGGACCTGGACGACGGCCTCGCCCCGCAGGCTGCGGACGTCGGGCTCGGCGAGTCCGGCCAGGGACCGGTACCAGCGGGTGAGCACCGCGGTGAGCGGCCCGCCGGCGGTGTCGACCCGGCTGACATGGAGCGTCACCTCCAGGGGCATCCCGAGCTCGGCGTAGCCCGACCAGGTGTACGCGGACTGCTCCGTGTAGGTGGTGGTCTCGACGGTGACGCCCCGCTGCCGCCCCTGGTGCAGGGCGAGAGTGCCGTCGCCCTTGGCCTCGGTCCCCTCCGGTGCGTACTTCACCGGCGTGAGGGACTGCGTGTCGGCGAGGGACCCTCCCTTGCGGAAGGAGCGCTGGCCGTGATGGTAGAGCTCCAGGCCCGCGGGCGGGACGACGTCCCGCCCCTCCGGTGCGCCGGTGAACCTGGCGTGGATGACGACGCGCACCACGTCCTGCAGGAACCAGCCGACCGGCTGGCGCACGTCCACGGTGAGACCGTGGGGGGAGAGGATGTCGGCGAAGGCCGCCTCCAGGCGCCCGGGGGCGAAGACCGCCTGCAGGGCGCCGACGGCGCCCTGCACCCTGGCCACCGGCAGGCCCGAGGTGTCCGCCAGCAGGGTGCCGGAGGTGATCAGGCCCGGCGCGACGGCCTCGATCTGGGCCGCGAGCACGTCCCACAGGGCCCGGCCGCCGTCGAAGGTGATGCGGCGGATCCCCGCGTGCCCGAGGGAGCGGCCCCCGGGGTCCTCCCGTGTCAGGTGGTCGGGCAGGTCGAGCTCCTGGCGGGTCAGCCGGTGCTCGGGGAACTCGGCGTTGAACCGGGCCAGCACCTCGTGGTCCAGGACGGGCGAGGCGCCCGTGTCGTGCAGCTGCCGGACCAGGGAGGCGAGACCGTCGAAGTGGACCGGGCCCGGCAGGCCGGTGCCGTCGTGCCTCCAGCGCAGGAGGAGGCGTGCGGCCAGCGTGCCGCCGAGTCTGAGGTCCCCGGAGAGCCAGCGGTGCATGACGTCGGCGAGCCGGGAGGGGGGGACCGGCAGGGTCCCGTCGGCGTAGTGGCCGAGCGCGTCGGACTCGGAGAGGAGGTAGAGCAGGGTGCGGCCCTCGAGGGACTGCTCCGCCCGGTGGACGGTGGTGGGGGCGAGCTTCCCGGTCTCGGTCTGCCCGCCGGCGAAGGTCAGGCGCGCCCTGGCGCGGTAGAGGTAGGCGCGCCCGAGGCTGAGCGGGATCTGCTCGGTGCCCCCGGTGACGGTGCCGCCCTCCGTGGTGGTCCGGGTGAGGCTGCGGCTCGCGTCGAAGGCCGCGGACTGGACCCCCGGGGCCGCGTTGTCGCCGACGGCGACGTCGAACTGGCCGACGGTGATGCCGTCGGAGGTCGAGGCGGAGGAGGACGCCTGGCTCAGCCAGAGCTTGATGGCGCTGAGGACGAACGGGCGGTCGCTGGCGTCGACGAACTCCGACGGGCCGACCTCCGCGGAGAGCAGCAGGGAGACGTGCGAGTCGCGCAGGAGACCGGGGTCGAACCCCTGGTCGTCGCTGTAGTGGCCGTCGAGGATCCGCTTGAAGTGCGCCCGGAGGTGGGTGTTGGTGGTGATCTCGGCGATCCTCTGGAGGGCGCCCGACGAGGGCTCCAGCAGGTCGCCGTGGAGGAGTGAGGCCGCAGCGGCACGCGCGCCGGTGGTGTCGAGGTGGTACAGGACGGCGGTGTCGAGGACGTGCGCCGGGGTGGGGCCCGGTGAGACCCACTCCCCCGGGCCGTCCGTGCGCAGCGGCAGCAGGCGCAGTCCCGTCTCCTGGTCACGCAGGACGATCGGTTCGGGGTTGCGAATGCCGGAGCGGACCGAGCCCTGGAGCCCGGAGTGGGCGAAACGGACGGTGACGGTGTAGTCGAGCAGGGTCGAGAAGCGGTTCAACGGACCCGCGTACTCCGCGAGCATCGGGAGGTTGGTGATGTAGGTGACGCTGTTGTCCGTGCTGACGGAGTGCTGCAGTTCGACGCGCACGGCACTCCCGCGGAGGCGGCCGTTGGAGACGCCGAACCGGAGCCCCGCCTTCACGGAGGCCGAGGCCCCTGCGCCGAAGCCGGCCGTGTCCAGGCCCATGGACAGGTGGACCAGGGGATTCTGGTCGTCGGTGCCCGTGAAGCCGGTCCGGTCGGTCCGCAGGGCGGCCCGGACGGTGACCTCGGCGGTGTCCACGTCGAACCCGACCCCCGCCGCGCCCCGCTGGCGCTGCAGGACGAAGAGGACGCCGTCCCCGAGCAGGTCGTCGAGGCGGGACTCGAGGCCGGCGCGGGAGAGGATCTTGTCGAGCAGGACCTCGTTCTCGAAGCGGCTCTCCAGGTCGGGGCCGTAGGAGAGGCGGCCGTGGCCGGCGAAGGGGTCGCCCTGCGGCGGCAGGAAGTCCCACGTGCCGACCGCCTCGCGGACCGCCTGCCGGAGGAGGTCGACGGTGCTCTGCCGCACGTCGGCGCCTCCCAGGCCGATGCCTTCGCCGTCGGCGACGTGGGCCGGCAGGCGCACGTCGGCGGCGGGGGCCGCGGCGGGGGCGGCGGGCGGCTCGCGGTCGACGGGGTAGCCGTGGGCCAGTGCCTCGGGCACGGGCATGCTCAGGGTGACCTCGGAGACGACGTCGACGTTCCCGCCGTACTCCCCCTCCGGACGCAGGACGTGGACGTCGGCGGTGAACCGGAACCGGCCGGCGTAGGCGTTGGTCGGGCCCGTGAACCGGTGGACGGACACCCCGAGGCCGATGGCGCCGGAGGAGACCGTGGTCGTGTCCCCTTCCGAGACGCCGGCCGACAGCTTGACGCCGAGGCCGAGGTCGTGGCCGTGCAGGACACGGGGGACGAGGTCGGCCTCCGCGAAGACGTCGGCGCCGGCCGAGTTGGCCAGCGAGTGGGAGCCGCTGACGCCGCTGATGGTGGTCCGGACGTTCTCGATGTGCCGCTTGGAACTGGTCGTGCCGACGCGGCGCACGTCCGGCCGGCCGCCGGAGGTGAGGGCCTCGCCGCGGATGACGATCGTGGCCACCGTCCTGCCCCGGGAGTCGGGGAGGCGGAGCAGGTATCCGGACCCGGTCGCCCGCTCCAGGTTGGTGCGGAGGTTGTAGACGCCCTGCAGCAGCTTCTCCCGGGTGGGGCTGCCGATCCGCAGGAGGTCGGCGGCCCTGCCGCCGAGCATGGGGCGCAGAGCGTCCTGGAGGGCGTCGAACAGCTGGGGCACGTCGGAGAGACCCGACGTGAAGTGGTGCTCGGGCACGGTGCCGGGCCGGTCGACCCGCGCGGCGGTCTGCTCCCCGGCCGGGCGGCCGAAGTAGTTGCGCGGCACCCACAGCAGCAGGTGCTGCCGGCCGGAGGCGGGCACGGTGTGCGGGTCGAGCGACGACCAGCGCAGGGCGCCGTCGGTGCGGACCCTGAACCGCCAGACGGGGCGGTAGGCGAGCAGGAGGGACTCCTCGCGGCTGTTCTCGACGTGCCCGTTCTCGGCGTCGGCGATGACGGAGGTGGACCTGCCGGAGACGTTGGTGGCGAAGGACACGCCACCGCCCACACGGACGGTGTGGAGGATCCCGGCACCCGGGATGCCGAACCCGGCGGACATGCCGAGACGGGTCGCGGAGGTGGAGCCCGCGGTGGTCCGCACGTGGGCGCCGGTGTTGAACGAGCCCACCGAGCTCTCGGTGGCACGGTGCCCCGCGCCCTCCGGCCCGGGCTCGGGGACCGCGTGGTCCACCGACTCGGCCGGGGCGGCGACGTGCTGCGGGTCCACCGGGTCGAGGGTGACGAGGACCTCGGCCTCACCGATCGTCAGCACCAGTCCCCCGTCGTGCCGCGGCGTGCTGCCGGGCAGCAGGAGGGGGTAGTTGCCGAGCAGGGTGGCGGGGAGCTCCGTCCACTGGTCCTCGGGCACGTCGGCGACCGGACGCCCGGCGCGGCGGTCGCGTTCGAGGGCCTCGGTGACGGCCTGGCGGAGCGCCGCGACCAGCAGCTGGACGTCGGGCAGCCCGGCGCGCGGGACGCCGATGGAGCGGACCGTGGTGTCGACGTGCGCGGGCCCGGTGAGGGTGAGGAGCGCCGTGTCGGGCGGCACGCTGCCGTCGGCATCGGTGCCGGAGGCGGTGGCCGGATCCGCGGCGGAGTGCGCCTCCGTGACGCCCGCCGTGCCCGGTCCGAGCGCCGCACCGCCGGTGAGGGCCGTGCGGTCCCCGTCGAGCAGGGCGTCGAGGACGGCCGGGTCGAAGCCCCGGCCGCGCAGGGCCTCCGCACCGGACCGGCGCAGGCGGTCGGGGTGGAGGACGGTCCACTCCGAGGCGACGGACAGCGCCTCCTCGTGTGCGGCGTCGGCGCCGTGCAGGTGCAGGGCGAGGGCGACCCGGTACACGGCTTCGCGCTGGTGGTCGCCCAGGGGCCCCCTGCCGGGGACGGCACTGAGGGCGACGTACCCCTGCAGAATGCCGCTCGCCCGGGTGACGAGCCCGTTGAACACCTCCTCCGGCAGCTTCCCCATGCGCCTCTCGACGGCACGCTCCACGTCGGCGGCGTCCCGGAAACGGCTCCTGGGCACGGCGGGGCCCGGGGTGCCGGGGTGCACGGGTGCCAGGAGCGCCGGTGTCGCGCCCTGCCGCCCGTCCTCCTGTCCCCCGGAGGGCACGGAGTCCGCGTCCTCCGGACCCCTCGTCACGCCCAAGGGGGGTGTCCCCTGTTGCGGTGCGCGTCGCACCGGGCGCGCGGCCGCGCCCGCCAGCAGGCGCGCGGCCTCCTCGGCTGCCTCGCGCCCCTGGAACACCAGCACGTACTGGACGGCCTTGGCGACCACCAGCCGCCGGGAGGGATCGTCGGCGAAGAGCCCCGGTGCGACACGGTCCAGGACGGCCCGGGCGCCGCGGCGGGCGACGGAGATCTGCTTGTCGCCGAAGTGGGCGTAGACGTCGTCGGCCATGGCGGACAGGACGGAGCCGTCCGCCAGGACCCCCAGGACAGCCTCACGGCCGACCGACGGAACGGGCAGGGCCTCCCCGTCCTCCGACGGGGGCGCGGCCGTGGGCCGGGCCTCCTGCACCGCGATCCCGGACGTGCCGCTCCACCCGGGGCGGTCCGCCCGGGGCGCGTTCTCAGCGGGGGCGGTGGCCCCCGTGTCGCCGGGCGTGCGGCCCGTCCCGGGCGCGGGGACGGCCTGCAGGGCGGCTCCCAGGTCGTGGCCGGCCTGCTGCCGGGTGCCGTCCGGCAGGACGTACACCCACTGTCCGGGTTCGAGTGTCGCGTCCGGGACGCCGGCACCGTCCTGGACCCCGCCGTGGACGTAGGACAGGAGCTCACCGTCCTCGGTGCGCACCAGCAGGCCGTCCGGGGCCAGGACGGGCCGGCCGAGCTCGCGGGCCAGCCCGGACATCCACGCGGAACCGGCCGAGCCCTCCTCCGCCAGGCCCGAGGCAGGCACCACAAGGACTCCGCCGGACCCCGCCGCACCACTGCGGCCCGCGAGACCCGCGGCCACCTCGAAGGGCGGCCGGCGGACCCCGCGGAGCAGCACCTCGTCGGCGTCCGGGTCGTACCGCACGCCCCGCAGCACCCGGAACCCGTGCGGTGCCGCCGTCCCGGGGCCTGCGGGCCCCGGCGGGAGCAGCCGGTCGAGGATCCCCGCACCGCGCCTGGTGCCGCCGTCCAGCAGGCCTGCCGCCACACGCTCCTGCACCTCGGTGAGGTCGGGCAGGGCCGGGTCCGCGCCGTCGCCGTGGCCGAGTGCGGCCACCCGAGCGGACACCATCGCCGTGGCGTCGCCGAGCGCCCTGATCCGCTCAGCAGGATCACGGGCGGGGTCGTCGAGGACCGCCCGGATCTGCTCCCGGTCGAGGCGCGGGCGTCCGCCGCCCGGCGGGACCGCGGGTGCGTCGGCGGACGGGCCGTCGAGCGGGTCGCCGGAGGCATCGCCCAGGCCGGGGCGCACGCCCTCGGACCCGCTGGGGCGGACCTGCCCGTCGGGACGGGGGGCACCCTCGGACACGACG
>NZ_JAJLRA010000018.1:0-90094 GCF_020991365.1 Streptacidiphilus sp. ASG 303 | reverse complement strand
CGCGGGTGCGTCGGCGGACGGGCCGTCGAGCGGGTCGCCGGAGGCATCGCCCAGGCCGGGGCGCACGCCCTCGGACCCGCTGGGGCGGACCTGCCCGTCGGGACGGGGGGCACCCTCGGACACGACGGCGCCGTCGGACAGGGAAGGGCCCCCGGCATCGGGATGGCCGGTGTCCCGGGGCTCGGAGCCCTCCGACCCGCCCTCCCCGGCACCGCGGCCCGGCCCGCCCGGAAGCCCCCCGGTGCGCGCGGGCGGCACCTCGGAACCCCCTGCCCCCGCAGAACGCACCCCCGGCTGCGCAGAGGAGGACACCCCGCCGCCCCGCGCCGGCTCCCCGGCCGCACCGGACGGCTCCACCACGACGACGGTCGCGGTGCCGTCCGCACCACGGTTGAGCAGACCGCCCCCGCCCTCCGAACCGCCGGGCGCACCCCCCTCCGCCCCCTCACCACGAGAACCGGGACGAAGATCGTCCATGGTGAACGGACGGTCATGACCAGCACCGGTACGCCGCATCGGCGGCACCTGCACACCCGGACCCGACACACCCGGACCCCTCTCCATCCGGCCCCGCACCCCGTAGGGATCCCGCGGCGCAGACCCCAACCCGGAGGTCACACCCGTCACACCCCCCGGCTCCCCCTGCACACCCGGACCCGACACACCCGGACCCGTCCCCATCCGGCCCCGCGTCCGGAGCCGGTCCTCTGTGGCCACCTGCGCGGGTGCGTCGGCGGACGGGCCGTCGAGCGGGTCGCCGGAGGCATCGCCCAGGCCGGGGCGCACGCCCTCGGACCCGCTGGGGCGGACCTGCCCGTCGGGACGGGGGGCACCCTCGGACACGACGGCGCCGTCGGACAGGGAAGGGCCCCCGGCATCGGGATGGCCGGTGTCCCGGGGCTCGGAGCCCTCCGACCCGCCCTCCCCGGCACCGCGGCCCGGCCCGCCCGGAAGCCCCCCGGTGCGCGCGGGCGGCACCTCGGAACCCCCTGCCCCCGCAGAACGCACCCCCGGCTGCGCAGAGGAGGACACCCCGCCGCCCCGCGCCGGCTCCCCGGCCGCACCGGACGGCTCCACCACGACGACGGTCGCGGTGCCGTCCGCACCACGGTTGAGCAGACCGCCCCCGCCCTCCGAACCGCCGGGCGCACCCCCCTCCGCCCCCTCACCACGAGAACCGGGACGAAGATCGTCCATGGTGAACGGACGGTCATGACCAGCACCGGCAGGACGCGTCGGCGGCACCTCCGGCCGGGCTGTGCCGGCGGAGGCCCGGTCCTTCATCCGGCCATCCACGCCGAACAGGTCCCGCTCGCCCCCGGCCGGCCCCTCACCGACCCGGCCGCCGCCACCGGACCACCGCTGCTCCGCCGCCTCGGACTTCACCCGGTCCCTCATCCGGCCATCCACGCCGAACAGGTCCCGCTCGCCCCCGACCGGCCCCTCACCGACCCGGCCGCCGCCACCGGACCACCGCTGCTCCGCCGCCTTCTCCATCCGGGCCCTGACACCGAACAGGTCGTCCGGTCCACGGCCGAGGACACCGCCGCTGCCCTCGGGGAAGCGTTCGTCATGGATGGCGGTGTGCTGCCACTCCTCGTCAAGGACGGTGCGGAAGGTGTCGTCCCGCTCTGCCTCCTGCCTGAGCCAGGCGCCGGTCCTGCCGCGGCCCGCCGTGTCATGGATCTCGTCCCACCGTGTGACGGTCCGCTCGCGGAAGTCGTCGGCCAGCCGGTCGAACGCCCGGTCCCCCGCGCCGGCCGTGCGGCCCCGCACGGAGTACCCGGAGGTGCGCGTCAGGGCGTGAAGGTCGCGGGCGGCCCCGGCCAGCACGTCGGTGCGACCCAGTTCGTGCTCGATGCGGGCGGGCAGGGAGCCGGCGAGCCTGGAGCCGGTCTCCCGGGGGAGGTCTCCGGGAATGTGCGGCGTCCCGGCCGGGCCGCGGCCGGCGGGCGTACGGGGGACGCGGACACCGGGGTCGCCCGAGTGGCCGAACCAGTGGGCGTCGGCCGCGTCCAGGACGTCTCTGTTCCACGCGGTGGTGAGGCGTTCCCGGTTGCCCTCGGTGAGCTCCCGGGCCCCGGGAAGGGCGTCGGGGCCGTCGAGGGCGGAGCGCAGCACCCGGGACGCATCGCGGAGCTGCCGGGCGCGGAAGTCGGCATGCTCCGCCAGCTGCCGGCGGGTCGCCTCCCAACGGCTGGCGAACACGCCCTCGGGGCTGTCGCGGAGGTCACGGCGCAGTCTGTCGTGCGCGGCGCGCAGGCCGGCGCGGAGCTCCGGGCGGACGACGGCGTCGGCGTCGGCGTCGTGCCGGGCCGCAGCGGCCCGGTCGAACACGCCCACCGCCTGGGCGACGTCGCGCTCCCGGTCGGCGAGCGCCGCGAGACGGTCGGGGATCCCTGCATGGATCTCCCCGAGGTCCCGGTCCAGGACGGCTGCGGGGCGTCCTTCTCCCCAGGTCCGGTCGACCGCCGTGCGGACCTCGCGGAGGAGGTCCGCACGCAGTTCCTCCACCGCGGACCAGCGGGGGTCGTCCGGGTCGGGGTCGGCAGGACGGCCGGAACGGCCCTGCGGCAGGCGGTCGCCGAGCGTGCCGTCGCGCAGCTGCTGCCGGACGGCGCGGTCCAGGGCTCTGTCGAGGCCTTCGTAGGCGCGCTCCTGCGTGCTCCTCCGGGCGAAGCGGTCGGGAAGGGTGCGGCGGAGGTCGTCGTGCGCCCGGGTCCACAGCGTGTCGAAGTCCCCGCCGTCGCGGGAGGCCTCCTTCCACAGGCGCTCGAATGCGCCGTGCAGGTCGTCGTGGTAGCGCTCGCGGACCTCCCTGAAGGCGTCGCCGCCCTCGGGGACGTGGGCACCACGGAACGGGTCGTCCCCGGAGAACGCGGCGTGCCCCTCGGCGACCTCGCGGTCCAGGGTCGGGCCGCCCACCCGGAGGCTGAACTCCTCCACCACGGCGATCCGACCGGTGAACTCGTCGTCACGGTCGTGGCGGAACCGACGCCACTGCTCCTCCCGGCCGGGTGCGGACCGGGGGTCCGGCGTACGGCCGTGGTCGCCGCCGTGCCCGTCCCGGTCCCGGCCCTGGTTGCCCTCGCGCCCGTCGGGGTCGCCGTACCCGTCCTTCCCGCCGGACCCGCTGTGACCACCCGTGCCGCTTCCGCCGTGACCGCTGCTCCCTCCCCGACCGTAGCGGCCGCCGGAGCCGGCGCCAGCCGCCTCCGGGGTGCGGTCCGGACGGCTGGCGTCCCCGGAGAGGGATCCCCGCCGGTGGGCTCCCGAAGCGGAATCCCGCTCGGGACGGACGGACGCATCAGGCACGGTACGGTCCGCACCGCCCGGGATGCGGCCTCCCGCGCCGCCTGCCTCCGGGTCGGGCGCGGCGCCTCCCGCGCGCGGCCGGGAGTCCGGTCCCTCCGCCGCGCCGGCGGGACGAACCGCCTGCGGGCGGGTCGCTCCGGCGTCGGACGCGGATGTCGTTCCCGTGGGCGTGCGGCCGCTCCCACCGGTACCGGGGTCCTGGTGGGATCCGCCGGGGCCCTCGGGGTCGGCGGCACTCCGGGAGGGACCCGCGCGGCCGGGGCCCTCGGTACCGGTCACCGAGCCGGGCCCGTGGCCGGCCGGCACGGCGGTTCCCCTCGCGGAGCCCCCGGGCAGTGCGGGACGCAGTCCTCGGGAGGACCCTGCATCCGCCCGCACGGTGCCGCCGCCCGCCTTCCCGGCGCCGCCCCGGGAGGGGTCGGCCCCCCGACCGGACCCCGTCGGGGCCTCGAGGGTGGAGCCGCCCTCCGCGGGGCGGACGGGGACGCCGCCCCGTGCGGGCTCAGGTCGCGCCGCACGTCCGCCCGCGCCTGCTCCGGCCGCCCCCGCGGCGTCCCGGGTGTCCGCCGCCGGACGGCCGGCACCCTCCGCGGACGTGGTGGTCCGCAGTGCCCCTCCCCCGCCGGACGCATCGGCGGTCGTCTCCTCGGGGATCCGTCCGCCGGGCTGCGCGGGCCCTTCCTGCCCGGAATGCGGGGAGGCCTCGCGCCCGCCCGTGCCCGGCACGGGGCGGCGGGCCGCACCGTCACCCTGACCCGCTCCCGGGCGGGAGGTGCGGGCGGCGTCGCCGGGAACGGTTGCGGACGGCTCGAGGCCGGCCCCACCCCGGCCCGGGCGCAGCACCGCCCCGGCCCCGGAGGGGGCCGAACCACCCGGCTCGACGGTGCCGTCGGGGCGGACCGGGGCGGTGGGGGACTCCGCGGCGCCGCTGTTCGATGCGCCGCGCCCGCCCACGGGAGACGTCGGCCGGACATCGGGAGCGGCGGCGCCGGCGGTACCTGCGCCCCTGCCCGCCGGTCCGTCCGGGGAGCCGGGGGAGCCTGCGCCCGTGGACGGGGCGCGGCCCGGCAGGCCGCCGGGAGCGGTGCCGTCGGCGGCGGGCCGGCCCGCCGTAGCGGGGCCGCCGGGTGCCCGGACACCGCCCGCACCCTCGGGAAGGGCCGGGGAGGTGCCGGCGGGGCGTGTGCCCGGAGTGCCGGGGCCGCCCTCCACGGAGCGGCCGGGGGGGACGGCCGTCCCCCCGGGGCCGCCGGGGGACACGGGACGCACCTCCTGCGGGCCCGTCGTCGCCCGGCCTCCGCCCGTGGCGGACGGCAACGGGGACACCGGCTCGGGGGACACCGGCTCGGGAAGGGCCCCCCGACGACCGCCGGACCCGAGCGTGGCTGTGCCGCCCGTAGGGGTGCCGCCGCCCGGGAGGACCCCGGGCCCCTCCTCGTGGTCCTTGACCCAGCCGTAGCCGAAGCCCTCCGCGCCCTTGCCCGGACCCTCGACGGAACCCGTGAGGGTGGCCTGCGAGTCGGCGAGATCAGGCACGCGGTACGGCGACGACCCGGGGACCCGGCCCGGAGCCGTGCCCGGCGGGTTCACGGAGCCCTCCCCCCCGTGGCCCGGGGACCTGCTCCACTTGCTGCCGTAGAGCCCGCCCCCGAGGGCGCCCATGCCGAGGCTGAGGGCCTCGCCCTTGGCGTCGAAGTGGAAGGGGGTGTGGGTGGCGGCGGCACCGAGGGCGTTGCCGATGGTGTCGAGGGCGAGGTTGCCGGCGGCACCCCCGATCATGTTGATCCCGAACCCGGCGACCCGGCCGAGGCGGCCCATCGCACCGAGCAGCTCGGCGATCCTGTCGGCCACCCAGGTCGCCATCTGGGCGACCATTCCGAGGCGCCCGAGGATCAGTCCCAGACCGGGCAGGGCCATGCCGAGGAGGGTCGCGAAGAGGCTCCCGAGTGCCGAGGCGAGCTCCATGAGCTTCTCCTGCTCGATCTGCTTCTCGAGCTCCTGGCCGTACTCCTTGATGGCGTTGCCGACGTCGACCGCGTTGTTCGCGGCCTCGAGGACGGTGTCCCGGATGTTGTGCTGCGACGTGTTCCAGACCAGGCGCGCCGCGGCTCCGCCCAGGCCCGTCCACTGGGCACCCGTGATCGCGGTGTTCACGACATCCACCTGCTTGGCGAGTTCGGTGCCGTAGGCGATCCATGCCTCACCGAGCCTGGTGACGGCTCCGGCGTCGAAGTCGGACTCGGCCATCGGGGGATCCTTTCGCCGGGCTCCCGCGGGTCGCGGGCGGAGGTGCCCGTGCTGACGGGCGGGTGGGGGGGACGGCAGGGGTGGGGAGGGGCCTGGCTCGGCGCCTCGCACGGCGGAGGGAGGGGCGCGTCACGCACGTGCCCGGGCGGCTCCGGCAGCACGGCGGAGTGCCGTGCCGGGAGACGCCCCGTCCGCCGGACGGGGACGGCCGGGGGCGGCTAGTCGTCCGGACCGTCGTCCACGACCTGGACGACCTCCGGTTCGGCGGTGCGGGAGACCAGGAGTCCCCGGCCGGGCGGCCGGCGGACGGCGCGGTGGTCGCCCAGCACGACACCCTCGCGGGGGTCCCCGGACAGGAGCAGGCCGCCCGTGCCGGACTCGCGGAGCCGGCCGATGAGAGGTTCGGACATCTGGGCCCTGGCCATGCCCGCCACCCGGCGGGAGAGCACCAGGTGGAAACCGGTGTCCGCTGCCTGGGTGAGGTGGTCGGTGATCGGGGCGAGCAGGGTGCGGGCCGTGGTGCCGGAGGCGACCAGGTCGTAGTCGTCGATGACGAGGTAGATCTCCGGACCGCTCCACCAGGTGCGCTCCCTGAGCTCCTGGGCGGTGACGCCCGGGGGCGGCGTGCGCTCCTCCAGCTTGGCGAGGACCTGCTCGACGTACGCCTGGGCGTGCACGGGGTCGCCGGCGTGGGCCCCCAGGTACTCCTCGGGGACGGCGTCGAGCAGTCCGCGCCGGTAGTCGACGACGACGAACCGCACGTCCCACGCGGAGCGGTTCCGTGCGAGCGTGCGCATCCACGAGCGGAGGAACGTCGTCTTGCCCGATCCGGAGTCGCCCAGCAGCAGGAAGTGGGGGTCCCCTGCCTCCAGGTCGAGGTGGGCGGGTCCCAGGTCGCTCTCGCGGAGGCCGATCGGCACCTCACCGGGTCGGGCGGGCCCGCCCGCGGTGGACCGGGCCGCCGCCAGCGCGGCGGGGGTGACGCGTTCGGGCAGGATCCGCAGTTCGGGCGCCCTGGGCCCGGTCCATGCGGCGGCGAGGTCGGCGACCGCCGCGGCCTGCGCCTTGGCGAGGTCGTCCAGGGAGGCGAGGCCGTCGATCCGGGGCAGCGCCGTCTGGAAGACGTTGCCGGGAGCAGCGATGCCGCGTCCGGCAGGGCCGGTGCGCAGCAGCCGGGCGGCGGGACGGGAGACCTCGGACTCCCCGGGCTCGTTGGTCCGCAGCTCCAGGCGTCCGGCGATGTTGTCCCGGAGGCTGGGGCGGATCTCGGTCCAGCGGTTGGCGGTCAGCAGGAGGTGGAGGCCGACGCCGAGGCCGCGGGTGGCGACGGCGTGCACGACGGGGTCCGCGTCCTCCTCGGCCTCGCGCAGTGCGGCCCAGTTGTCGACCACGAGCACGACGTCCGAGGCGTCGGTCCCCTCGGGGAGGCGTCCTTCGGCGCGCAGGGCGCGGAACTCGGCGGCCGAGTCGATGTGGAGGCGCCCGAAGAGCACCTCTCTCTCCTCCAGGAGGCGGCGCGCCGTGGCGAGGGCACGGCGGACACGGGCCTCGTCGTGGCGCGTCGCCACACCGCGCACGTGCGGGGCCGCCTCCAGGCCGGCCAGGGTGCCGCCGCCGAGGTCCACGGCGAGGACCTGCAGCTCCTCGGGGGTGTGGGTGAGCATGGCGGAGAGAAGGGCCGTGCGCAGCAGGGTGCTCTTGCCGCTCTGGGGCGCGCCCACCACGGCGAGGTGCCCGTGGGCCCCGGCCAGGTCGACGGGGAGGACGCGCTGCTCCTGACGGAGGGGGAGGTCGACGACGCCGATCGGGAACGAGAGGCTCCCGTTGGCGGACCAGCCCCGGGACTCGAAGCCGCGTCCGCCCTGGTCGGCGTCGAAGGGGGCCAGCAGGGAGTCCGCCTCGATGAGGGCGGGCAGCGGGGGGAGCCAGACCTGGTGGGCGGGGGATCCGTGGCGGGCGATCCGCTCGACGAGGACCTGCATCTCGGTACGGCGGCCCGGGAGGGTGCGCGGGGCGGCGGGCGGTTCGGCAGCCGCGGCCTCCCCGGCGCCCGCGTGCTCCGGGGTCCGCAGGCCGAAGGGGACGGGCGGGGCGGGGACGGCGGGCGGCTCGTCCCCCCGTTCCCGGTGGGGACCGGAGATGTGGGCGACGCGGAAGCGCTCGTAGACGGACTCGTCGACCTTGAGGTAGGCGGAGCCGGGGATCGGGGGGAGCGTGTACGCGTCGGGGGTGCCGATGACCGTGCGGCTCTCCGCCGCGCTGAAGGTCCGCAGGCAGATCCGGTACGAGAGGTGCGACTCCAGGCCGCGCAGACGGCCCTCGTCGAGGCGCTGGGTGGCGAGCAGCAGGTGGATGCCGAGGCTCCTGCCCACCCGTCCGATCTGGACGAAGAGGTCGATGAAGTCGGGACGCTGGGACAGGAGTTCACCGAACTCGTCGACGACGACCATGAGGTAGGGCATGGGTTCCAGCGGCCTGCCGGAGGTGTCGGTCGCTCCCGAGGCGTGCAGGACCTGGTACTCGCGGACGGAGTCCACGTTCCCGGCCTCCCGCAGCATGCGCTGGCGCCGCTGCTGCTCGCCCTGGAGCGCGGCGCGCATGCGGTCGACGAGGGCGAGGTCATCGGCGAGGTTGGTGATGAGGCCGGCCACGTGCGGCAGTTCGGTGACCCCGGCGAATGTCGCGCCTCCCTTGAAGTCGACCAGCACGAAGCTGAGGTGCTCCGGCGCGTGGGTGGCCGTCAGGGCGGTGACGAGGGTGCGGAGGAGTTCGCTCTTGCCGGAGCCGGTGGCGCCGACGACGAGACCGTGAGGCCCGATGCCGCCCTGGGCGGACTCCTTGAGGTCGAGCACGAGGGGCGTGCCGTCGCCGGTCACGCCGATCGGGAGTCGCAACAGCTCCTCGTCGTCCGGCGCACGCCACAGCCGGGTGGGGTCGAGGCCGTCGAGGTCCCCGAGCCCCAGCATGTCCCGTAGGGGGACGGCGCGGGAGAGGACCTGCTCCTGGTCCCCGGTCAGGCGCAGCGGGGCGAGGGCGCGGGCGACGTGCTCGCAGAGCGCGGCGTCGACGTCGTCGGCGGTCGCCTCGGCGACCTGCGCGACCAGGGCCGGCAGTCGGCTCTCCAGGACGAGGGAGCCGTCGGCACCCACGCGGACGCGTGCGTCGACGCGGCCGGGCTCGTGCTCCTCCCGAGTGGTGAGGCAGACCACGTGGATGCCGCTGCGGGGGCCGGCCGCGTCGACGAGTTCCGCGACGAGGGAGCGCCGCGCCCAGTCGGCATCCGGCCGGTAGCCGTCCAGGACGACGACGAGGTGCCGGGGCCCTCCGGGGGCCTGCCGGTCGGTGAGCCCTCCGAGGGGGCGGTCCGCACGCACCCGGCGGGCGGCCTCCAGCCGGGCCTCGAGGATGTCGGCGAGGCCGTCGAGGTGCTCGGCGACCATGGGGACGGCGCGGTCACGCGGGGCCGTGGACTCCTCCTCGCGCGTGTGGGGCAGCCACTTGGCCCAGGCCCAGGCGTCGGGGTCGGCCGCGAGGACGGCCAACTGGACGTCGTCGGGCGCGTGCAGGACGGCCAGCTGGACGGCGAGGGCACGCGCGGCGGAGCGGGTGCGGCCGGGCGGGCCGAGGAGGCTGACGACCCCGCAGGACGCGAGGTCGACCCAGGCCGGCGAGGACCGGACGGTGGCATGGTCCCGGACGAGTCGGTCGGCGGCTCGCTGGGACTCGGGATCCTGGTCGGCCGTGGGGTCGGCCCGGTTGGCGGAGACCAGCTGCAGCGCGGGCGTCCCGGCGCCCGTGCCGAGACGGAGCCGGAGGAAGTCGGTGTCGGTGGGGCGGCGCTCCCAGACACGGCGTCCGCCGTGGGCGAGCGCCAGCAGCCGGACCGGGGAGGGGTGAAGAAAACCTCCGCTGAAGCGCTGGGCGGCCGCGGACGCGCGCGCCTGCGCGCGCAGGACGGCCAGGTGGGCTGTGTAGCGGTCGCGCCGCCGGTGGAGGGTTCGCCGGTTCTGGCTCTTGGACTGGGCGCGGACGAGGAAGGCCGTGCCGACCGAGGCGACGATGAAGGTGCCCCCGAGCAGGACCATCCAGGAGCGGCCGAAGGAGATCATGTAGGCGGCCATGCTGACGCTGCTGAGGAGCGGCAGGAGCAGGGAGGCCAGGGCGGAGGCGCCGTTCTCGGCGGACTTCTGCGGAGGCGCCGGGAGGGTGAGGCGCTGCTCCTCCGGGGCCGGCGGGAAGGTTCGGGCGGGTCGGTGGAAGGCCGTCCTGCTCATGCGTGGGACCACGTCTCACCGACGGCGGTGTGGTCGGGATCGTTGTTGTCCTTGAGGGAGGGGTCCCCGGGCGCGGGGGTGCTGCCGTGGCTGCTGGAGGCCAGGGCGAGGGCCATCTCGACGAAGACGTCGGCGACGGCCAGGTCGACGTTGCTGAATCCGACGGCGACGGCGTTGGTCCCGCCGGCCAGCACGTTGAGGACGCCGTCCTTCGCGTCGAACTTCTTGTCGTCCTCGGCGCCCGGGCTGCCGAACAGGCTCCGCATCACGCTGTCCCAACGGTCGTTGAAGTGCGCCGCCTCCTGGGAGCTGGTGCCCGACCAGGAGAGGCGGAGGGATGTGGATATGTCATGGATCGCCCTGATCTCATGAGCGATGTCCTTGGCGTACTTCGCCAGGCTCTTGGAGGCCGTGTCGAGCATGTCGGGGTCGACCTTGAGCGACGACGCGTCGTAGTCGGCTGGCATGGCGTTCTCCTCGGCGGATCCGGCTCCTCGGCGGATCCGGATCGCGGGCGGGTTAGGGGCGGGACGGGACCAGGGCCGGGAGGGGTGGTCCGGAGACGCGGCTACGCATCGGGCAGGAGGGCGGCCTTGGGCGCGGACGGCTCCGTCGCGGCGGGTGCCGGGCCACTGCCGGGCGAGACCCGTTCCGTGGCGGGCCTGAGCCGGTGGTCGTCGTGGCCGGCCACGGCTTCGCGGCGCGGCACACCGTGGTGCGACCGGCCCTGGCGGGAGCCCCCGTGGTGGGACCCGACCCTGTCCTGGTGCGTCATGAGGCTGCGGTGGTTGTGCTCCTCCGCGGTCGAGTAGTTGGCATGGGCGGTGTGCATGCGGCGGACCATCTCGTCGAGCAGGTCCCGAAGGTCCCGCGCGACGTTGGTGAACCAGGTCTCCACCGGGGTGAGCGTGTCGGCGGCCGGACTGACCCATGCGGTGTTGATCGACGTGAAGGTCCGGCTGATGCCGTCCAGGGCCTCGTCGATCCGGGACGCGTGGCGCCGGACACCCGCGGCCGCGTCGGCGAGCTCCTGGAGGTCGACCTTGAATTCCCTGTCCGAAACACCCATGAGAAACCCCTCAACCAGGCGCATGCGCCTTTTCCCGTCATTGCGATCCGTTCCGGCAGAAGCTGTGCCTGAAATTCCCCGGAATCCGGCGGAATGCAGTGGGGCAGGCCCCCCCGTGCCACGATGTGCGGCGCTGCGATAAGGCCGTCGTCCGCATTCCGCGGGACGGCTCCCCACCGGAGGAAAGGACCGGCCCATGGGAGATCCGAACGCGCCCGACCCGAACGCGCCCGATCCGGACGCGGGCAAGGACCTCGGCTACCTCGTCCCGGACCTGGGCGTGATCTGGCCGGCACCACCCACGTTCAACGACCCGCCGCCGTCGCCGGACGGCGGCAAGGGCGGCAACGCGACCGACGTGGTGCCGACGGGGCTGCTGGACATCGACCTGGCGGGCCTGCGGAGCGCCGAGACGACCGTGCTCGGGGCACTCAGGGCCACCATCGCCGACTACACCGCGCTGCGCGACACCGTGGAAGCGGGCAAGGACACCGTCTTCGGGCAGCACGCGACCGTCAAGTGGCAGTGGACCAGCCACAACGGCGGGGCAGGAGGGGAGCCGGGAAGCCTGCAGGAGCACGAACGGGACGTGTCGGCCTCCTTCCAGAAGAACGCACGGGACTTCGCCGCCACCATGAACCCGGTCCAGGAGAAGGTGCTGCTGCAGATCGGCAACGCCCTGGAGCTCGTAGGACAGTTCCTTGCCGCCGTCAACCAGGCAGGGCAGTCGTACGCCCTCATGGACCGCAAGGCGGAGCTCCCGCCGCCGCCCGGCGGCAGCCCCGTCGTCTGAGCGGGCGCAGCGCCCCCGGTGGAGCCGCATCAGCGCACCACCGGGGGCAGGTCCTGCGGCAGGATCACACTGAGGTCCTCCGTGCTGGGCCCGTCGATGCCGGCGACCCGCTGCGCGTGCCGCTCGGTCATCAGCTGGAACACCTGGCGCGCCGTGCGCCCGTTGCCGAAGCGCTCGTTGCGCTCCACCGCCTCGAAGTGGCCGAGCAGGCCGTCGAGGGTCTCCTGCGGCAGGACGTACTGGTGGCGGCCGGCCTGGCCCCGGACGATCTCCACCAGCTCAGGTCCGGAGTAGTCGTCGAAGTGCAGGGTGCGGGTGAAGCGGGACGCCAGGCCGGGGTTGGAATCGAGGAGGCGCTCCATGTCGGCGGGATAGCCGGCGGCGATGACCACGACCTCGTCCCGGTGGTCCTCCATGAGCTTGACCAGCGTCGAAACCGCCTCCTGGCCGAAGTCCGCGCCCTGCCCCTGGGGCACCAGCGCGTACGCCTCGTCGATGAAGAGCACCCCCCCGATCGCGCGCCGGAAGACCGCGGTGGTCCGGGGGGCGGTGTGCCCGAGGTACTCTCCGACGAGACTGCCCCGGTCGGCCTCCACGAGGTGGCCGCTCCCCAGAACGCCCAGGGCCGCCAGGATCCTGCCGTACAGGCGGGCCACCGTCGTCTTGCCCGTGCCGGGGTTGCCGGCGAAGACCAGGTGCTGGCTGAGCGGCGGGGCGGCCAGTCCGGCCTCGCTGCGGCGCCGGACCATGCGCATGACCGCGGTCAGTGCCGCGACCTCGCGCTTGACCTCGCGCAGGCCGACCAGCCGTTCCAGTTCGCCCATCAGCCCGGGGAGCAGGTCCTCGCCGGCGGCACCGTCGCGCCCGGCGACGGGGGCCGGGGCGGCACCGGGCACGTCCTGCGGGTTCCCCGCCGGGGCGTCGGAGGCGGCGGGCGCGGTGAAGGCCGGCGTGGTGGAGGCGACACCGACCGCGGTGCATCCCTCGAAGACGGGCGCGGCACCGTCGGCGAGGTACACGTCCTCGGCGGTGTCCTTGACGACACAGCGTCGCAGCACGGGCGCGGCCTCCGCGCCCACGTACACGGCGGGGAAACCGGTCCCGGAGACCATGCAGTCCTCCAGGAGTCCCGCGGCGCCGTCGTGGAGGTACAGGCCGTTCTTGGACGCTCCCGCCACCCGCAGGGAGCGGATCCGCGGCCGGGCCCCGCTCCACACCACGAGGCCGCTGCCCCGGGTGTCCTCGATCGTGAGGTCCTCGATGGAGGGCTCGCAGCCCTCGTCGAGCAGGACCCCGGCCGAGCCGGCGGATTCGATCCGGCCGCCGATGATGACGGCGCCGGTCCCGGCGCCGAACTCGACGGCGGTCCGCCCGGCGGCACGGACCTCGCAGGAGGTGAGGAGCGGGCGGTGGCGGGTGGCCAGGCTGATCCCGGTGTCCGCGCCGTCGACGACGCAGGCGCGCAGCACCGCGTCGCCGTCCCGGACGGCGATCCCGGTCATCCGGGAGCGTTCGACGCGGGTGCGCTCGGCCTCCAGGTCGGCGCCGGCGCCGACGCTGACGCCGTGTTCCGCACTGTCGGAGACCGTGCAGTCGCGCAGTCCGGCGCGGGTCCGCTCGCCGAGGTGGACCGCTGTGAAGCCCGTACGGGAGACCGTGCAGCCGCTCATGTCGAGGACGGCCCCGCCGTCGAGGTGGACGCCGTTGGCGCCGGAGTGCAGCAGGGCACCGCCGTGGACGGAGGCGCGGGCCCGGTCCGCGAGCGCCAGCGCGGTGCCGGCGGAGTCGGAGACCCGGACACCGTGGAGCTCCAGGAGGGCCGCACCGGTCGCGACGACTCCCCCGCCGCCGGTCGCGCGGACCTGGCAGTCGCGCATCCACAGGTCCCCGGCGTTGCAGACCAGGACGCCCTGGGCGCCCGTACCGGAGACCTCGCACCGGTCGAGTCGGGTCCGGTGGGCGGAGGGGTCGCGCCGGGGCGCGGGGCCGTCCTGCGGGCCGGTCGCTGACTCGTCCGCGCCGGAAGGCTCGATCCGCACGCCCTGGGCCCCGGTGTCGTGGAGCCTGCAGTCGGTGAGCAGGGTGCCCGCCCGTCCGAGGACGAGGAGGGCGACGTCGCCGCAGTGTCCGACGACCGCCTCGTGCAGGACGGCGGAGGAGGACCCGCCCAGCACGACCCCGCTCCCTCCGGCCCCGGTGACGGTCAGGTGGCGGGCCTCGACACGCGCCTCCCCGTCGGCCAGCAGGCCGTGGCCGTCGACCGACTCCACCGTGCAGTCCTCGATCACGGTGGTGCTCGTGCCGGCCAGGTGGAGTCCGGCGCGGACGGCACCCTCCACCGAGCAGCGGCGCAGGGTGGCGGAGGCGTCGAGGGCGACCTCGATCCGGCCGCCGAGGACGGTGCAGTCCTCCACCACGGGGCTTCCCCCGCGGACGGCGAGGGCCGGACCGCCCGCGGCGGGACCCTCGAGGTGCAGGCCGTGCAGGGTGGCGGCACAGCCGGTGAGGGTGACGGCCGGGCCCCGGGGAGAGACGATGCGGACCGTCCCCGGGCCCTTCTCGGCCCGCACGGTGACGTCCCGGTCGATGACCAGGGCCTCGTGGTAGACGCCGGGCCGGACGAGTACGACACCCCCGGCGTCGGCGGCCCGGACGGCCGCACCGACCGACCGGTGGGCGCCCCAGCCGCGCTCGGCGACGCGGAGCTGCCTCGTCGCGTTCACCGTGTCCCCCGCGGACCGCCGGAGGTCGGGGCGGGGGCCGGTCCGGCGGGACGGGACAGTCCCCGGGACGGGGTGCGTGCCGCGGCCCTCACAGGCTCTCCCCGAGGGCGAGGAGGTAGGTGAACATGCCGAAGAGGCCCATGGACAGCGGGATGCAGGCGAGGGAGAGGAACCAGGCGAGCGAGTCGGGCCAGGAGGGCCGCTCGGCGGGCTCGTCCGCGGCCGAGAAGGCCCGGACCGTACCGAGGGCGAGGAGCGGGAGGGCGGCGAGGAGGACGAGGGAGGGCCCCGTCCAGCCGGGTGCGCCGAGCTCACGCGGCAGGTGGAGCGCGGTCGCGGTCAGGCCGCACACGCCCGCGGCCAGCGGGGGCAGGACGGCGGCTGCCAGGGTGAGGCGACCGGCCGACAGGAGCAGGGAGAGCGACATGCAGACCGCGAACGCGGGGGCGTAGGGGCCGTCCGCGGTGCCCAGGACGACGAGGCAGGGGACGAGGAGCGCCGCGCACAGCCAGGAGATGCCGACGAGCATCAGCCGCGCGGTGCGCACCAGGCCCGGCACGTCGGTGTCCGTGCCCTGCCGGACCTCAGATCCCCGTTCCGGGGTGAGCCCCAGGGCGGCGATCTGCCCGGCGAGGGTGGGCGCGGCAGCGAGGACCGCGGAGGCCACCACGGCTACGGCGGAGGCCGACTGCTGGAGGTCCGCTGCGACGGAGGCCAGGAAGGTGGAGAGGGCGAAGACCAGGAGGGCCAGGGCCAGCACGGCCGACCCGACGGCGTGCGGGACGACCAGCCGGGCGACGAGCGCGCCGAGGAAGACGCCGGCCACGACGAACGCCGGGCCGCTCCCGTCGCCGCTCCTCGCCGCCGGGAGACAGAACGCGGCAAGTCCGCAGAGCGGGACCGCGGCGAAGGCGGCGGTGAGGCGCACGCCGACGGGAAGCGACCAGCCCCGGCGGGTGGCGTGGCCGGCCCCGGCGGCCAGCAGGAGGCCTGCGGCGGTGCACAGGGCGGCGAGGACGGGAGCCGGGGATTCCGACAGGGCGAGAGCCGCCAGGCCGGCCACGATCCCGGCCAGGGCCAGGACGGTGGCGGTGAGGGCACGCAGCCGGACGTCCCAGACACCCTTGACGGCGGCCTCCGCCACCTGCTCCTCGAGGTCCGTGACCACCGGCTCGTCGAACTCGCCGGACAGGACGTCGGTGAGGTAGAGGGTGGCGCCGTCGAGGATCCCCGCCTCCGCCAGGGACGCGGTCGGGGGTAGGGGTGCGGCCCCCGGCAGGGACAGCGACCAGGCGGCGGGCAGCGCGTCGTGCGCGGAGTCGTCCTGGCCGCACAGGCGCAGCAGTTCAGGGGTGTACTCGGCGATCGCCGCACGTGCGGGGACCGCGATGTCGACCCGCCGCAGCTCTCCCACGACCGTCACGTGGCAGCGCTCGTTCTGCACTCGGTGGCCTTTCTCGGTGTGCTCCGGACTCGCTCCCGTCCCCGCCGGGACGGCTCAGGAGGTGCGCCAGGTGGAGATGTTGGCTTCTTCCTCGATCTGGTAGTTGGTCCAGGACTGCCTGACGACGGCCGCGATGGTGCCGAGGACACCGACCTCCGCCTCGCTGCCGAAGAGGGTCCGCGCCGCCGTGTCCCAGTCGGCCATGCAGGACTGGTAGTAGGTGGCGGCCCGGCTCTGGCTCCACGCGTCGATCAGAGGGCTCAGCTTGTTGCGCAGTGCGATGAGCTCGTTCTCGATGTCCTGGGCCCTCGACTCGAGGGTCTGGCCCGCCGGCTGCAGTCCGCCGCCGACGAGGATCGGGGTACCGTCCACACTGGCCATCGGGGTTCCTCCTGCTGTGGTCGGGGTCAGGCGAGCCTGGCCGCGGGGATGTGCACGGTGCCGATGTGCTGCTGTGCGCTGCGCTCGGCGGTCTCGTAGTTCAGCGCCGTTCCGCCCAGGCCGCCCGCGATCTGAGTGAGGGCGGTGTGCAGCAGCTGGGCGGCGGCGTCGTAGGTGGCCATCAGGTGCTGGAACTGGTTCGAGGCGCTGCCCTGCCAGTCGGCCTCCAGGCCGAGGACGTACGTCTTCAGTTCCGCCAGGTGGCTCTGGACCGTGGCTGCGGTCTGCGTGCAGGAGGCGGCCCCCTGGGAGACCTCGGCGATGGTGACCTTGTAGAGGGTGCCGCCGTCGATCGGGAACGAGCCGTGGTTCACGGACACGGGCGCAGCCTTCCGTCGCAGTCTGGCAGAGGAGTCGGGGAACGGGCCGGCGGGTCCGGCGGTGCCGGATGCCGGCCTCTCGGCCGACCACAAAGTAATCGCCTGTCAGAGGTGGGGCCAGCGGCACGGGGAACCGGCGGCGACGTCTTCCCGATCGCCCACCGGGGGACTGCCCGAGAGGGCAGCCCCGGGATTGCGCGGAAAAGGGGGAGGGTGGCGACCGCCCGCACGGGAGGCGGCTGTCTAGAATTCCCTCGCTCCGGCCCTGGATACGGATACGGCGGCCCGGAAGCACATTCCTCTTGACCGATGCCTCATCCTCCGTACGAATGCAGCGCAGACGGCGGATGAAAGGAGCGAGAATGCACGAATCCTCGGACAGTGAGCCCCGCGGCCCCGGGATACCCGGGTTCGCCCGCAGTTTCGCGGGCAGGGCCCGCCGGATCGCCGGGGGAGGGGGACCGGGCCCCGGCTCCCGGGCGGTGACCGCCTGCGTGCTCGTCGCCGCGGTTGCGGGGGCCGTCGTCGGCGTGGGGGCACTGCGGTCCGGCACTCCCGGCGACGGCGGGAAGCCGCCCGCGGCGGCCGCGGCGACGCCCACGGCCACCGCCGCCACCCGCACACCGGACGCGCCCCCGACCCCCAGCCCGTCGGGCCGCCGCGGCTCCGGACGGGCGGCGGTCCCGCCGCGCGCCGCGGCGACGGTCACCGCGACCGTGACGGCCCGGCCGGGTACGGCCGCCCCTTCGGCGACATCAACGGCGTCCGTGACGCGGACGCAGGCGGCGACGCCCGCGGGACGCGGAATCGTGGGTGCCGCGTCGCACCGGTGCATCGCCGTGCCAGGCGGGCAGGGCCGGGACGGCACGCCGCTGCGGATCGAGGACTGCACCGGGACGGCCGGGCAGCGGTGGGTGTTCGCCCGGGACGGCTCGGTCGGTGCGCTCGGCATGTGCATGGACGTCGCCGGCGCGGACTGGCACAGCGGGACCGTGATCCAGCTGGCCCGGTGCAGCGGGAACGCAGCTCAGAAGTTCGTCCTCACCCCGGCGGGCGACCTGGTGAACCCGCGGTCGGACAAGTGCGTCGACGTCACCGACCGGGCGACCGGCAACGGAGCGGCGCTGCAGCTGTGGACCTGCAAGGGCACGACCAACCAGAAGTGGTCGCTCCGCTGACCGTCCGGTCCGGCCTCGGGCGACGCGGACGGCCGACGCCGCGCCGGACCGCCGCCCCCGTCCTGCGGTCCTCGCGCATCCGTGCCCCCCGTCCGTGACACGGCGGCGGCGGCTTCCCCTGAGAGCTGGAGGAGGGCGCACGGGGCGCCGGCGTGCGGGTGGAGTCCGGCTCCCTGAGCGGCGACCCCTTCCGGGAGCTCTCCCCGCTCGCGGAGGAGCTGCAGGCGGACGCGGTCGTGGCGGGCGCCTCGACACACACCGGGCACCGGCTGGTCGGGTCCCTGGCGGTGCGGCTGGTGCGTGCCGGGCGGCGGCCGGTCACCGTGGTGCCCTGAGGACCCGGGCGGGCCCGGTCCGGAGCCGTGTCGGGCCTGGTCGGCGCCGAGGGGCACTTCACCCTTCGGCGCCGTGGACTCACCGCCCCAGCAGTTCCCGGCACGCCTGCTCGGCCAGCCACGTCTCGGCCCGGTCGAACGACCAGCCGCTCTGCTCGTGGAGGGTGAGGAAGGACGGATAGCACAGGTAGAACCTGAGGACGTCTGCGGCGTGCCGGTCGTCCACGCCGGGCCGGAGGGCGCCGAGCTCCCCGAGCCTCCGGCCCGCGGCGGTGAAGGCGTCCTGGAGTGCCTGCTGGGCGAGGGCGAGCTGGCCCGCCGCGCCGGGGTCGTGCGGCGCGGCGGCCGTGACGACGCGGACCAGGTCGCCGACCTCGTCCAGCATCCTGCGGGAGGACGCGGCGATCCCCCGGACGACGTCGCCGGGCTCGTCCGTCACCGCCCCGCAGTCCTCGGAGGCCTGCATCGCAGGATGCCGCACCCAGGTCCGCGCAAGCTCCCCCAGCAGCCCCTGCTTGCCGCCGGCCACCGCATAGACGGTGGCGGGAGCGACGCGGGCCTCCGCGGCGACGTCCTCGACCTTGGTGGCGAAGTACCCCTGCGCGGCGAAGAGCCGCCTCGCCGCGTCCAGGATCGACCGGCGCGTGGCCTGCGCGTACTCCTCACGGCGGGTGAGGGGGCGGGATGTCTGCGTCATCGCCCCAGGCTACCCGCCTGACCCGCCCTCCGGTGACCGGAGTCCAACTCTGATGGTTGATACTGTAACTATCAGACGGTGCGGAACTCCACCAGGAGGGCCCCAGCGGCCGCGCACCCGCGCACGGCACCGCGGAACCCGACCCCCAGGACGCCCCGATGGACACCGATCCCGCACCCGCCGGCACTGCCGGCACCAGGAACGTCAGGCCGCGCCTCGCCGTCATCGGCTGCGACACCCTCTCGGCCGAGGGGGCCGACGCCTACTTCCGGTCGAGCAGACCGGTGGTCCTGCTCGACCCCGACCACGCGGGAGAGGCGGACGTCGTCCTCGTTCTCACACGCCGGGTGACGGACGAGCTCCTGATCCGGATGGAGGAGCTGCGCCGGACGGCGGCCAACCCCGCGATGCGCTTCGTCATGGTGGCGGACGCCGTCGACGAGCCCCGGCTGGTGCGGGCGGTCGGCTGCGGGCTGGTGGCACTGCTCCCGCGCGCCTCGACCACCTTCTCCCGGGTCACCGAGGCGGTCCTCCGCAGCGCCCAGGGGAAGGCCGACCTGCCGGACACGGCGGTGCGGGCGCTGGTCGAGGAGATCGGGTCGATCCAGCAGAACGTGCTCGCCCCCAGGAACCTGACACCGTCGGGCCTGTCCACCCGGGAGGTGGACATCCTGCGGCTGCTCGCGGAGGGGTTCGACCTCGCCGAGATCGCGGCCAAACTGCACTACTCGGAGCGGACGATCAAGAGCACCATCCATGGCGTGCTCACGCGCCTCTCCCTGCGCAACCGCGTGCACGCCGTCGCCTACGCCTTCCGCCGCGGCCTGCTGTAGGACCACCGTCCGGCGCCACCTGCCCCCGTCCGCGGATCCCGTCGGGACCCGGGGCAGGGCCCCTCAGCGGGCGGCCGCGTCCGCGCCCGCCCGCGCGAGCCAGGCCGGGACGTCGACACCCGCCTCCTCGGCGAACTGCAGGGCGATGCGGGCAAGCATCGTCGCGACCTCCGTCCGGTCCGCGCCGGCGAACAGCTCCCATCCCTCCACACCCGGGGTCCCGTGGTACTGCCACGACAGCAGTGCGACGCAGGAGCGCTCGACCGCACCCGCCGGAGGAACGGCCCGGGGAGGCTGCGCGGGGGCTCTGCCGGCCAGCTCCGCCAGGAGCGCTGCGGCCTCACGCGGTCCCGTGCAGGCCGCCAGGTGCAACGGGGTGAGGTCGTCGTCCTCGGGGTGGAGGCCGACTGCGTGCGGGACCTCCGGGCCGGCGTCGGCCCTGCGGACCAGCCGGACGTCCTCCCGCAGGGACTCCAGTGTGCAGGCCGAGTGGGAGACGCCGCGGGAGATCGTCGCGACGGTGCGGATGGCACTGCGGTACAGGACGGCGAGTTCGTCCAGGGCGTCGTGGAACCGCTGGGACTCGCTCGTGGACACGTCGGGGAGTTCGATGGCGCTGCTCCGGAAGGCGGGCGAAGGGGAACGAGGGCGGGGAGTCGGGGGCAGGGGCGCCACCCGGGCCGTCCCTGCATTCTGGACGAACGGAACCGCGGCCCTCCGGCCGCGTGCCCGAGAGTGCGCAACGACTGCCCGGGCGCCCCGGCGGCGGACCGGCCCCGGGCCGCGGACCGACCGGAATACGGTCGCCCCCGACAACCGGATCTCCCGGTCCCCTCCTCGGCAGTGGCCCCACCGCATCCGCCCGCCCGGACCGTCGAACTCCCACGGCCTGCGACAGGACCGCCGGGCGTCGGCGGCCTGGCAGGATGCACGGTTGATAAGTCGGTATAGAAATGCCTATTTTTGGTAGACTGAGCGGATGAGGCTCACCAAGTTCACCGACCTGTCCCTGCGCATCGTCATGCGCCTGGCGGCGGCCGGCCAGGACGAGCTGCTGACGACCCGCGAGGCGGCCGAGCAACTGGCCGTGCCCTACACGCACGCGGCGAAGGCGGTCCACCGGCTGGCCGAGCTGGGGGTCGTGGACGCCCGCCGCGGCCGAGGCGGCGGCCTGGCCCTGAGCACGTCCGCCGAGGCGTTCTCCGTCGGCTGGCTCGCCCGGGAGCTGGAGGGCGTCGGCGACGTGGTGGGCTGCGACGACGCGGTGCCGTGCCCGCTGCGCACGGGATGCCGCCTGCGGGGGGCCCTGCGGCGCGCGCAGGAGGCCTTCTACGCGGTCCTGGACGAGCTCACCATCGCGGACCTGGTCGCGGGGCCGACCGGCCCGCTCCTCCTGAGCCTGCCCGCGCCGGCGCACCACCGCCCGCAGGGGGCGGATGCGGCGGCCGCCGCCGGCTGACACCGGCGGCGGCCGCACCCCCCGGGCGGTGCGGAGGCGTCCGCACCCCCCGGACGTCTCAAGCCCCGGCGCCCAGCCACAGGTCGGGGCCGAAGACCTCGTAGTGGATGTCGGCCGGGCGGACGCCGGCCTCGATGAGCTGTCCGCGGACCGAGCGCAGGAAGGGGAGGGGTCCGCACAGGTAGGCGGTGGTGCCCGCCGGGACCTCCACCGTCGAGAGGTCGACGAGGCCGCTCCGGTGCTCCGGCCACTCCCCCACCGGGCGCTGGTAGAAGATGTGCGCCTCGGCGTCGGCCAGCCTGCCGACGAGCCGGTGCAGGTCCGGGCGGAAGGCGTGCGCGAACTGGTCGCGGTCGGCGTGGACCGCGATCACCCGGCGGGTCGCCCCGGTGGCGGCCAGGTGGGAGAGCATGCCGACCATGGGGGTGCAGCCGATGCCCGCCGAGGCGAGCAGCACCGGGGCGTCGCCGCCGCCCAGCGTGACGTCCCCGAAGGGATGGCTCACCAGGAGCGTGTCACCGACGCCGACGTGCTCGTGCAGGTGGTTGGAGACCTCTCCGTCCGGCGTGCCGGTGACCCGCTTCACGGAGAACTGCAGGGCGCCGTGGGGGTGGCCGGAGAGGCTGTACTGGCGGATCTGGCGCGCGCCGTCGGGCAGTTCGGCCTGGACGGAGACGTACTGGCCGGGGAGGGAGGCGGGCACCGGCCCCCCGTCCGCCGGGCGCACCAGGAACGTGGCGACGTCGTCGGTCTCCAGGTGCCTGGAGACGACGGTCCACGGGCGCATGACCGCCCCCGGCCCCACGCCCGCACCGGCGTAGAGATCCTTCTCCAGGGCGATGAGGGCGTTGGCCATCAGCCAGTAGACCTCGTCCCAGGCGGCCGCCACCTCGGGGGTGACCGCCTCGCCCAGCACCTCGGCGATCGCGGCGAACAGGTGCTCGTGGACGACCTCGTACTGCTCGGGGGCGATGCCGAGCGAGGCGTGCTTGTGGGCGATCCGGCGGAGCATCGCGTCCGGCCGCTGCGCGGGGTGGGACACCAGGGCGGAGGCGAAGGCGGCGATCGCGCCCGCCAGGGCCTGGCGCTGGGCGCCGTTGGCCTGGTTGCCGCGGTTGAAGAGGTCGCGGAGCAGTTCGGGGTGGGCCTCGAAGAGCCGCTCGTAGAAGCGTGCGGTGATGTCGCCGACGGCGGCGCCGACGGCGGGGAGGGTCGCTTCGACGACGGGGGCGGCCTGGGGGGACAGCATCAGTGGTACTCCTGGCTCTGGCTTCCGGGATGTCGTGCGGGAGGGGCACCCGTCTCCGGGCGGGCGCGGTGCGCCCCTGACGACGGGGCGCTCCGCCCCTTGCGGCGGAACCCCTGCGGGGCCCTTCGGGGCCGCACGGCCCCGGGTCCGGACCGGCGGACCGGGCGTGCGGAAACCGTTCGCCGCACGCCGGAGCCTCCGTCCGGTCCGGAGCGCATCCGCATAACTTGCATATTACATACCCATTTAAATCGGCGCCGTCGAGAGGGCGCGGCGCGCACATCGGACGGCCGAAGCTGTTGTTGATCCTTTGACCAACCGGCCGGGCCGCTGCGACACTGCACGCATGGAGATCGGCATCATGTCCGGAAAGCGGACACGCGGCCCGGCATTCGCCGCCCTCGCCGGCCTCGCCGCCATCGCAGCCCTCTGCCTGGGAGTCCTGCGGCCCGGCCCCACCGGTCCGGCCCACGCCGGCCCCGTCCCCGCACCCGGGTGGTCCGTCGACATCCGCGAGGTCGCCCCCATGGCCGACCCGCCGCCCGCCCCGGGGGCCTCGACCGGGTCCTGGACCGAGGACTGCGGACGGAACGAGGAGCACCACCGGAACACGGACAACGTCGTGCTCTCCCCCGGCGTCTCCATGGGCGCGCACCACACCCACGACTACGTGGGCAATCTGTCGACCGACGCCTTCTCCACCGACGACAGCCTGGCTGCGGCCGGGACGACCTGTACGGACGGCGACCGGTCGACGTTCTTCTGGCCCGTGCTGCGGGTGCCGGGCGGCGAGGGCGGCGGGGACGCCCACGGCACGGCGGGGACCGACGGCAACACGGGGACCGTCCTCGACCCCGCCTCGGTGTCCATCGGGTTCTCCGGCAGCCCGACGGGCCAGGTCGTGCCGATGCCGCGCTTCCTGCGGCTGGTCACCGGGGACGCGAAGGCGGCCACCGACGGGGGCGCCCACGCCCGCGCGGAGTGGGGGTGCGAGGGCTTCCCCGGCCGCCTCTCCCTGCGGTACACGCGGTGCCCGGTCGGCCACCGGCTGACCACCACCCTGGACTTCCCCGACTGCTGGGACGGGCTGCGCACGGACAGCGCCGACCACCGCAGCCACGCGGTCTTCCCCCTGCCGGGGGGCTCGTGCCCTCAGGGCACCTTCCCGGTGCCGCACCTGCGGGTCGTGGTCGCGTACGCGGTCCCGCCCGGCACCCCGGTCGCGCTGGACTCCTTCCCCGAGCAGCGGCACGACCCGTCGACCGGCCACGCCCTCTTCATCGACGTGATGTCCGACTCCCGGATGGCCGAGGTCGTGGCGTGCATCAACGAAGGGCGGCACTGCCGGGACTGACGGGCGGTGCCGGCGGGGAGGCCGTGACCACCCGGGAGGGGCGCCGGTCCCGGTCCGCCTGCACGAAGGGGAAGGCTCTCCGGGCGGAAAGGGCACGGCGCTGGATCGGCGGGCCCGGGGTCCGCACGATGGGACCTGCGGCCGGAGGCGTCGCCGGCCCCGCAAGCGGTTGGGGGGCCGGGCCCGTGGGTGCGGGTTTCGACGCCGCCGGCCGGGCGGACGGCCGGGGGAGGCTGTGACCCGCCGTTCCGGACCGCACGGGAGGGTGTGCGGCCCGCGTCCGGGACCGCCGGTGCTTCCCAGGGCGCCGGCGGTCACCGGTACGGGGGCGCAGGACCGGCGCTCCCCGGGGTGCCCGCCGCCCGCCGGGCGTGCCGTGGCCCCCTGCCGGAGCGGTCCGCGTCCGCTGCGGGCCGTGCGGTCCGCCCCTGCGTCCGGACCCCGCTCCCCGGAGTCGGCGGACGACACCCCCGGCAGGAAGCCGCCCGCGGCACCGCCGGGCGGAGGCCGCCGCCGGGCCGCTGCTCAGACGGACCCGGCGGGGACGCAGTAGCGGAGTCCGTCGACGAGCAGGGCGATCATGCGCCGCGTGTGGCCGTCGGTGTCGTCCTGGGCGGGCAGGGTCAGGTTGCCCACGGCACGCAGCAGGTCCTCGGGGTCGATGTCGGAGCGGATGCGGCCGGCCCGGGCGGCGGTGCCGAGCAGTGCGCCGAGGACGGGCACGACGCGCTCCTGGAAGTGGGCGGGCAGGCTGTCGTAGGCCGGGTCCCCCGAGTGCAGGGCGGCGCTGAGGCCGCGCTTCGTGGCGATGAAGCCCGCGAAGCGCCGGAGCCACCGGGTGAGGGCGTCGACCGGTTCGCACGCGGCCGCAAGGGCGGGGGCGGCGTCGACCGGAAGCAGGAGGGCAGGCGGCCCCGGGCGGCCCGCCCGTGGCGCACCAGCGGTCAGTGGCTGCCGGCTGCCATCCCGCTCCCGCGGGTGCGGCCGGCTCCGGTACGCAGGACGCGGGCACCCACAGCGGTGGTCCCGCACAGCAGGGTCAGCAGGACGAAGGCGTGGTTGAGGGCGACGAGGTGGGTCAGCCAGCCGATGACGGCGGGGCCGGCGAGCATGCCGACGTAGCCGAGTCCGGCGACGCGGGAGACGTTCGCGCCGGCGGCCGCGGGGTCGGTGTGCCCGGCCGCGCTGAACAGCTGCGGGACACAGCCCGACAGGCCCAGCCCGAACAGGGCCCAGCCGGTGAACGCAGCCCACATCCACGGGCCCAGGGCCACGAGCGTGATGCCGACGGCGGCCGCGGCCGCGCCGTGGCGCAGGATCGCCATGGACCCGAAGCGGGCGACGAAGCGGTCGGCGAGCAGCCGGCCGAGGGTCATGGCCGCCGCGAAGGTGCCGTACGCGAAGGCGGCCGTGCCGGCGGGCGCACCGAGGACGTCCTTCAGGTGCAGAGCGCTCCAGTCGTTGGCGGCACCCTCGCACAGCATGATCATCAGTGCCAGGACGGCCAGCAGCCGGACCCGCCCCGTGCTGCTGCGGCGCTCGGCGGCCGATGCCGCCCCGGGCTCCGTCACGGAGCCGGATCCGGGGTCCTCGACGGCGGGGGTGGCGGGCAGCAGGGCGCGTGCCGAGGCCAGGGCGACCACGACGCCCACGGCTCCCGTGGCGGCCATGCCCACGGCCGGGTTCAGGCCCGCGCTCGCCGCGCCCGCTCCGACGAGCGAGGCGAGGACGCCGCCGACGGAGAACGTGGCGTGGAAGCCGGACATGACGGGACGGCCGTACGCCTTCTCCACGTGCACGGCGTGGGCGTTCATGCTCACGTCCAGGCAGCCGTTGCAGAACCCGAAGACCAGCAGCGCGCCGGCCAGCGTCCACGGATCCTGGGCGAGGCCGGGCAGGGCCAGGGCGGCGCCGCACAGGATGCCGCTGGCGGGGACCACGATGCGCGAGCCCAGGCGGTCGGTCAGGGGGCCGGCCACCTGCATCCCGATGAAGGCTCCGAGCCCGAGCAGCACCAGCAGGCCGCCGAGGGTGGCGTGGCTGATGCCCACGCGGTCCTCGATGGCGGGGATGTGCACCACCCAGATGCCCATCAGGGTGCCGCACAGGACGAAGTAGATGTAGGTCGCCCCACGGGCGGCTCGAAGCGAACGTTCCATGCCGCCCACCGTAACGAACATTAATTATGTTTGAAAGTCCATACAATGAACGTACTGACTGTTTGATTCCTGGTGGTGTTCAATCGCGGTATGAGCAACGCAGACCGGCACGGACTGATCGCCAAGGCCGTCAGGGACTCCGGCGGCGCCACGGTCCGGGAACTCGCCGAGCTGACCGGCGCCTCGGAGATGACCATCCGGCGCGATCTCGACACCCTCGCCGCCCAGGGTGTCCTCGAACGCGTCCGAGGCGGGGCACGCACCCTGCTGCTCCGCGGCGAGGAGCCCCCCTTCGCGCTGCGCGCCCGCGAATCGGTCGACACCAAACGCCGGATCGCGGCCGAGGTCTCCGCGCTCATCGCCGACGGCGAGAGCGTCCTGCTGGACAGCGGCACCACCTGCCTGGAGGTTGCCCGGCTCCTGCGGGAGCGGCCCGTCACCGTGATGCCGTTGTCCCTCCAGGCCATCCACCTGCTCGGCGAGACACCCGGCGCGGCCACGCTGGTCGTGCCCGGGGGGCAGCCCCGCGCGGCCGAGGGAGCCCTCACCGGCCCGCTCGCCCTCGCCTCCCTGGCCGCCCTGCGCTTCGACACAGCCGTCATCGGCTGCTGCGGACTGAGTGCGGCCGACGGCCTGACCGCCTACGACCTCGACGACGCCGCGGTGAAGAAGGCGGGTATCGCCTCGGCCCGCCGCACCATCGTCGCCACCGACGGCACCAAACTCGGCCGCACCGCCTACGCCTACGTCGGCCCCGCCACCCTCCTGCACACCCTCGTCACCGACACCGCCGCACCCGCCGAAGAAGTGGCCGCGCTCGAGGGCGCAGGCACCACGGTCAAGACCGTCTGACCGCTCCGCCGTGCGGGCGCGCCGCCCCCGCACGGCGGAGACCGGCCTCGTGGCCCGCTTCCCGCTCACCCCTGGGAGCCGGCCATGCCGGGATCCGCGCGCGAACCTCGGGCCTCGACCCCGGATGCCGGACACGGGGGTGTGCGGCTCGGGTGAGCGTGGTCGACGGTGTGCCGGGCGCGTTCTCATGGGCGACGGGGCTGCGGTGTCCGAGGCGGGAGTGACGGCGGACGGTGGTGTGGCGGTGCAGCCGTCGGAGGAGCTCCAGGCGGGCCTCGCGCTCGCTGGACCGGCCGGTGCGGCCCTGCAGGGTCTCGCGTCCGAGGGGGCGTTGAACCTCTCGGCGGCGGCGTTGTCCGCGCTGCTGCCCGCCGTCCTCGTCGACTGGACCACGCCGGCCCGGCGGCAGGCGTCGGCGAAGGCCCGGGAGCCGCATGGGGCTCCGCGGTCGGTGTGCATGATCGCTCCGGCGAGGCTGCCGCGGGTGCGCTCCGCCGCGTGCAGGGCGTCGACGACCCGGTCGGCGCGCGGGGCCCCTCCTGCCCGTCGGTGGGGGTCGGCCGACCTGCCGTGCGGGTGCCGGGGCGCCGCCTGTCGGCAGCCCGGATCCGGTTGCGCAGCGTCTCGGAGTCGATCCCGGGGTCCTCGGCGACCGACGTGACCGTCGCTCCCGGCCGCGAGCGGTACGGCGCGACCGCCTCGGCCCTGCACTCCGGCGGGTCGTGCTTCATCGCCATCGGTGCAGGACTCCTGTCCACCCGGACCATCAAGGTCCGGGTGCCTCCGGTGTCCGACATCCGGGGTCAGGCCCCAGGCCCTGGTGCCGGGCCCGGGCCCTGCCCTGCGCGGGCCGGCGGGAGGGGCGCCCCGGCAGGGTGCCGGGGCGCCGGTCGGGCGGTGGCCGCCTACGGTCCGGTCCGGTCAGGTCCGGCCGTGCGCGCGGGAGCGGGCGCGGCGGGCGGCGGATCGGGCGGGACCGTGCGGCGGGGGCCGGTCAGCCGTGGCGCAGGCACAGGGTGCCCCAGTGGAATCCGGCGCCGATGGCGGACAGGACGTAGGTGTCGCCGGGGCGCAGGCGCCCACGGGTGGTGGCGTGGTGGAGGGCGGTGAACATCCCGGCCGCGCCGGTGTTGCCGAGGGTGTCGAGGGTGACGGGGGCGCGTTCGGCGGGGACGCCGAGCTCCCTCAGGGTGTGGTCGAGGATGTTGATGTTGGCCTGGTGGAGGAAGAAGTGGTCGATGTCGGCCGGGGCGAGGCCGGCGCGGCGGACGGCGTTGGTGATGCTCTGCGGCAGGCGGGTGGTGGCGGTGTCCCACACCGCGCGTCCGTCCATGGCGAGGTAGTGCTCCCCGGAGGCGACGGTGTCGGGGCTGGCGGGCAGGCGTGAGCCGCCGGCGGCGATCTGCACCTGGTACGAGAGCTGGGACCCCAGGTCGTGGGAGAGCAGGCCGGCTCCGGCGGCCTCCGTCCGGGTGAGGACGGCCGCGGCCGCGGCGTCGCCGAAGAAGACGCCGGCGGTGCGGTCGCCGGGGCGGGTGACGCGGGAGGCGCAGTCGGCGGCCAGGACCAGGACCGTGGTGACGGAAGGGTTCTGCAGGAGGTGGGCGGCGAGCAGCACGGCGTGGACGCCGGAGGCGCAGGCCGCCTGGGTGACGTCGAACGCCAGGGCCCGCCGGGCGCCGAGCGCGTCCTTGACGATCAGTGAGGTGGAGGGCAGGGGCTGGTCGTGGGTGTAGCTGGCCACGATGACCGCGTCCAGGCCGGCGGGGGTGAGGCCGGCGGCCCGCAGGGCGGGTCCCGCGGCGGCCAGGCACATGTCGGAGGTGGCCAGGCCCGGGTCGAGGCGGCGGCGCTGGCGAATGCCGGTACGGGCCACGATCCACTCGTCGGTGGTGTCCAGGGTCCGGGTGAGGTCCTCGTTGGTGACGACGGTCGGGGGCAGGTGGACGGCGGTGCCCGCGACCGTGAACGGGACCGGCAGGCCGGCCCCGGTGTGGGTGTCGGCGGGCAGTTCGCGGGTGAGGGTCATGCGACGGTGCTCCGGTCTCCAGCGGTGAGGGCCTCGAGGTCGGTGTAGAAGCGCCCGGAGGGGCGGGGCCGGCCGAGCAGGATGCGGCGGGCGGCGTCCGTGACCAGGGCGCCTCCGAGGGCGACGCCGGAGGCGAGCTGGGGCCAGCTGCTGAGCGTGGTGCCGATCTGCGGGACGGCGGCGGCGAGTTCGGGGCTGATCCGCTCCCGGTCGACCATGTCGAGGATGAGGTCGACCGTCTCCTGGCGGGTGAGGCCGACCAGGTCGTCGGAGGTGGTGCCGCCGAGCAGGCCGTGGAGCAGCGGCCGGTCCGGTTCCAGGTCGAACCGCTCCACGTCCAGCAGGCCGCGGTCGTTGGCGTCCATCACGACCGGGACGCCCAGCGCGCGGGCCCGTTCGCGGGCGGCGATCTTCACCCAGGGGGTGTCGCACTCCTCGACGAGCAGGTCGAGGGGGCCGCTGCCGCCGGTGAAGAACTCCTCCAGGGTCTCCTCGGTCAGGCCGCCGGGGTGGATCTCGATGTCCAGCCAGGGGTCGATCTCGGACATCTGGCGCGCCGCGATGACGCACTTGTTCAGGCCCAGGTGGTGCACGCCGGCGCGCAGCCGGTTGAGGTTGGACAGGCTCAGGGTGTCGAAGTCGGCCAGCCGGAAGGCGCCGCCGACGCCCTCCATCGCGAGGGTCAGGGCCGCACTGCTGCCCACGGAGAGCCCGATGACCCCCACGCGGCGGGTGAACAGGCGGCGCTGCTCGGGCCGCTCGATCCGTCCGCGGTTGCGGTCGGTGCGCACGAGGCGGAACTCCTCGCGCGGCAGCAGGTGCACCAGGCGGCCCGACCACGGGTACCACGCCCAGGTCCCGTAGTCGCGGGGATCGGTTCCGGCCAGCTGTTCGCGGACGGCGCGGTCGAGGTCCCCGCCGGCGAGGTCCCGGCCGGGCTCGCGGCTCCTGACCAGTTCCCGCAACTGCTCCCCGACCGTGTCGCAGACCTGGCGGACCCGGCCGGACTCCAGCAGGGCGTCGAGGGCGCGCCGGTCCCGGTCGTGCCGCGGCTCGTGGAGCACCGGCTGCCAGCATCCGTCACCGCTGTCGTCGCGGGGCCCGTGGGCGTCGGCCCCGGTGGCTCGGGTGGCTCCGGTGGCTCGGGTGGCTCCGGTGGCTCGGGTGGCTCCGGTGGCTCCGGTGGCTCGGGTGGCTCCGGTGCTGCCGGCGGCCGCCGTCGCGGCGGCCCGGCGCACCTCCGGCCCGTCCAGGCGCACCCGGTCGGAGGCCACCGCGGTCGCGGGGAAGGCCCCCTCCAGGTCCTCGACCAGGTCGGCGTACTCCCCGGCGCGGTCCACGGCCCGGTACAGCATGACGACGACGTCCTCGGTGTAGTGGTCCACGTAGCGGCGGGTCCCGCGGACCGGCCGGAAACCGAACCGCTCGTGGAACCGGTCCTGCCCGTCCGCCGTCCCCGAGGTGCCGATCATGGCCTTCGCGCCCAGGAAGCGCGCGGCGGCGATCGCCGACGCGTTCAGCCGGATCCCCAGGCCCAGCTTGCGCGCCCGGTGCTCGACCACCAGCCGGCTGTGCTCGAACGTTTCGGCAACGCCCAGTCCCTGCTCGCGCAGCAGCTCCTCGAACCGCTCCGCGCCCAGGTGGGCCCGCGTCTGGAACAGCTCGCCGGTGAGCGGCGTGGACAGCCTCACGTATCCCACGGGCGGCCCGTCCGGCCCGTGCCTGCCCACGAAGTGCCAGGCGCCGAAGTCCAGTTCCTGGTCGTCGGCGTACCCGCCGTCGTGCCGCCGGAAGTCCGGGCGCCGCCCGTTGTCGAACAGGATCCTCGCCCGCAGCTCCCGGACACGGCCCACCAGTTCCGAGGCGCCGCGCTCCCCGGGCCGGACCTGGAAGGCGGTGACGTGCCACGGAGAACCGGAGTCCCTACGATCGCTCTTCAAAAGTACGAATCTTTCCCTGCAGGCGCGTGCGCCTTGTGAACGTGTGGCAAGGGCGCACCGGTACGCCGGTGCGCTCCTTGATCACAACGAGCGCCGCCCCGAAACAGCACGGGCCTGCCCGGCGGCATCTGCGCCGCGTGCGGGCAGGGACGGCGGTCGGCCCGCCGGTGGCGCCCCGGCCGCCGTGCCCGGGGCGCCGCAGGGGTCCCGGCCTGCGAAGATCCGGGGGCCGCCTCCCCGGGACAGGCCCTCGCACACCGGCGTGCCCGCGGTCCCGTGCCGGCCGACCGGACCGTCCGGCGCCTCCGTGTCCGGCGTCTGTAGGGTGTGCGCGTGACGACCTGTGCGGTGCAGCGGCCCGTGGAGCTGCGGAACGGGGCGTGGGAGCAGCCGCTCCCCCTGCCCCTGCCGGGTGAGCCGCCCCGTCTGTGGCTCGTGCGCACCGACGGGTTCGGCGCCGACGCCTCCCGGCTGGCCGGCGCCGTGCTCGACGGCCGGGAGCGGGAGCGGGCCGCGGCGTTCCGGCAGGCCGAGGACAGGGACCTCTACGTGGGCGCCCACGTGGGACTGCGCCTCCTGCTCGGCGCCTACCTCGGTACGCAGCCTGCGGACGTGCCCCTGGAACGGCTGCCGTGCCCCCTGTGCCCGGAGCCCCACGGGCGTCCCGCGGTGCGCGGGAACCCCCTCCACTTCTCCCTGTCCCACAGCGGGGGGATCTGCCTGCTGGCCTTCGCCGCCACGCCGGTGGGCGTGGACACGGAGCGGGTCCCCGATCCGGCGGTCGCCGACGAGATCGGGGCGCTCCTGCACCCGCGGGAGGCCGCCGAGCTGCAGGAGTGCGACGCGGCGGACAGGCCCTCGGCGTTCGCCCGCGCCTGGGCCCGCAAGGAGGCGTACCTCAAGGGGCTCGGCACCGGGCTCGGACGCCCGCTGTCGCTGGACTACCTGGGCACCGGGGCGGACGGGATCGCCCAGCCCCCGGGGTGGACGGTCGGCGACGTCGCCGTCCCGGACGGCCACGCCGCCGCCGTCGCCGTCCAGGACTGACGGGGCCCCGGGGCCGACGCGTCCGGCGCCGGCGGAGAGGGCCCTCACCGGCCGCCGGACCCCGAGCCGGTGCCGACCACCCCGATGCGTTCCGGTGCCGCCGCGCTGTGGGACCGCTCCGACCCGCGGGGCACCGGCGGCTCTCCGGGGCCGTACGAGAGGCCGAGGAGCCGGGACCCGTGGGCGCGGTACCGGCATGGGCGCCGCCCCCGGGACCACGGGCAGGCGGCAGGCGGCAGGCGGTCCGGGAGCACCGTTCAACCGCGCTCCCGGTTCTGGCCGACCTGGCACCCGGTCGGACGCAGGAGCACCGCGCCGCCGCCACGCGACACGGCGGGCTCGCGGCCCGCCACGGGGCACCCGTCCTCGTCGCGGCCGTCACCGCGTGGTTGCGGCCTCGGCCGTCACGCGGTGGGAGCCACGGCCCGCGTCCCGGCCGTAGACCGGCGGTGCGCACGGCGGGCGGCCGGGTCCTGTCACCTCGCCCTGCGACGGCATCCGGCCAGGAGGGTTGCGACCATGTGCTCGGCGTCGGCCCGGTCGTAGTCGGGGCCGGTGATGCAGAGGTTCCCGATGGCGCGCATGAGTGTGTAGGCGGTGATGTCGGGGCCGAGTTCGCCGGCGGCGGCGCAGGCGTCGAGCAGCGTTGCGCAGGCCGGGACCAGGGTGTCGAGCATGAGGGCGTGGAGGTTCTCCAGCCCCGGATCACCGGACCCCAGGGCCGCGCCGAGGCCGTGCTTGGTCGCCAGGAACTCCACGAACGCGTCCGCCCAGCGGGTCAGGGCGGTGAACGGGGAGGCTGATTCCTCCAACAGGCGGGGGGCGAGTGCGGCGCACGTGTCGACCTGGTGCCGGTAGACGGCGGTGACGAGGTCCGCCCGGGTGGGAAAGTTCCGGTAGATCGTCCCGACGCCGACACCGGCACGTTCGGCGATGTCCCGGACGGGGGCCTGGACGCCCTGGTCCACGAAGACGGCCGCCGCGGCCGCCAGCACGGCGTCGCGGGTGCGCCGCGCCTGCGCCTGGCGTACTCCGACCAATTCCGGCACGAGGCCCTCCCTTTGCTCGCTTTACTCGCGGAACAATGTTCCGCTACTTTGACGGAACGCTGCTCCGCCAAAATACGGCAGGGCGCCCCCTGAAGAAAGCGCAGGTCCCCCATGCCTTCCGGCCACCTCAGCCACCGGATCGTCGCGGTCAAGCCCATCACCGTCCCCGCGCCCGGCCGCAGCGCCGACCTCCAGGTGAAGGTCACCGCCCCGCTGTCCGGCCAGGGCCTCCCCGTCATCGTGTTCTCCCACGGCAACGCATGGTCCATGGACGGGTACGGACCCCTCGCCGACCGGTGGGCGGCCGCCGGATTCGTCGTCGTGCAGCCCACCCACCTGGACTCCCGCCGCAACGGCATCACGTGGGACGACCCGCGCTTCGCCACCGTCTGGCGCGTCCGGATCGCCGACCTCCACGCGGTCCTCGACGGCCTCGGCGACATCCTCCTCCAGGCGGGCGGCCTGGAGACCCGCGTCGACCACGAGCGCATCGCGGTCGTCGGCCACTCCTGGGGCGCACAGACCGCAGGCGCGCTCCTCGGCGCGCGCGTGCTCGACGGCGACGGGGTTCCCGGAGAGGACTTCTCCCACCCCGCAGTCTCGGCCGGTGCGCTGATCGCTGCGACCGGAACCGGCGACACCCTCACCCCGTTCGCCGCCGAACACCTCCCGTTCATGAGGCCGGACTACTCCACCATGACCGCTCCGACCCTGGTCGTCGCCGGCGGCAAGGACCAGTCCCAGCTCTCCACCCGGGGGCCGGAGTGGTTCACCGACGCCTACCACCTCAGCCCGGCCCCGAAGAGCCTGCTCACCATCGCCGAGGGCGAGCACACCCTGGGCGGCCTCGCCGGCGAGGCGGTCTCCGAGACCACCGACGAGGACCCCGCCCGCGTGGCCCTCGTCGCCGACGCCGTCTCCGCCTACCTCCGCGACGCCTTCAAGCTCGACGGCGCCGCGTGGGCCGCCCTCGGCAACGCCGCCGCAGCCGGCGGCGGCACGTGGAGCATCACCGGCAAGTGAACCCGGCCGGGCCGCGCCGTCGACCGAGCCGGCCGGCAGCGCGCTCCGCTGCGCGAGCCCGGAGAAGCCCGACCCGGCCCCCGGCCACAGGACGGCTCGCGGCGGACCAGCGCCGCAGACGCCACGCGGCCGGGTGACCGGCGGTCCCGACGCACGGCCGGGGCGTGCCTGCCCGAGGAGCGGAGGACCGCCGGCCGCCCGATCGGCAGACCCGAGGCCCGGCGGGGCATCGCGGCCCGTACGGCAGGCCCCGGCCGGCCGCCCCCGCCGGACTCCGGGCGCACGTCCCGACGGTCCGGTCCGGGAACCTCACCCGGGGAGCCGGCTGACGGCGCCCCGGGACGATCACCGGAATCCGGCCCCTCGCCGCCCCAGGACGGGCTCGGCCAGCAGCCTCGCCGTGGCGCACAGGGTCTGGCCGTACCGGGCGAAGAGCTCGTCACGGGAGTCGAAGCGGCCCAGGTCCACGAGCAGGCGGGCCGAGAGGTCGCAGGTGCCGTCCGACGCCGGGCAGGCCGCGGCCCCGTCCCAGTCGACGGCGGTCCTGGACAGCGCCTCGAAGAGCGTCTCCGCACCGGCGTTGGTGAAGCCGCCGCCCGCCCGTCCGGCCGCACCGGCGAAGAGCTCCGACACCGGCAGCCACGGCGAGGCGGTGCGGCGCGACTCCGGCAGGCCGTCGATGCGGAACTCCGGCCAGGCCAGCACGACCTGGCCGGGGACGATCCGGCGCAGCCGGGGGAAGCGCGGGTACCAGAAGACGCCGTCCACGACCAGGCCGCGCACCCGGGTCGGCACGCCCCACGCCCGTGCGACCGCCTCCAGGACGGCCATCCGCTGGCTGCAGGAGCCGCGGCCGCGCCGCAGGACCTCGGACACCGGCCGCGTCTCCTCGACCGAGTACACCGGCCGCACCTCTGCCGAGATCCACCGGTGCGCGCGGCGGAGGGACGCCGCCTTCCCGCCAGGCCCCTCCCCCTCCCGGGGCGCCGCGCCGATGCTCCGCACGGCGTCCAGGACGCGCGGATGCCCCAGGTCGAGGATCGGCGTCGGCGCCGTGCCGCCGCGCACCGCACGGACGCCGGCCCCGGCCCGCCGGACCCGCCCGCGCGGCATCAGCAGCGCACTCACCATGGCCGTCCCCTCTCTCCCCGTCCGGCCGGACGGCCAGTCTCCCGCTTCTTTTGAACACGTTCACGTGCGGCCCCGCCCGATCCGGCGGGAGCGCGGCGCCGCGGACGCACGGGCGGCGACCCGGCGGCCCCCGGCCCGGACGTCAGGCGCAGGACGGGCAGAGTCCGCGGTAGGTGACCTCGGCCCCGGACACCGTGAAGCCGAACCGCTCCTGCGCCGGGAGGTCGGCCAGCGGGTCGCCGGTCGGGCGGACGTCGCGGATGGCGCCGCAGCCGGAGCACACCAGGTGCTGGTGGGGGCGGTGCGCGTTGGGGTCGTAGCGCTTGGCGCGGCCGTCGGTGGAGACCTCCGCGACCTCGCCGAGGGCGACCAGCTCGCCCAGGGTGTTGTAGACGGTCGCCCGGGAGATCTCGGGCAGCCGCCGCGCCGCCCGGGCGTGCACCTCGTCGGCCGTGAGGTGCACGTGGTCGCCGTCGAGGACCTCGGCGACGACACGCCGCTGGGAGGTCATCCGCCAGCCGCGCCCGCGCAGCCGCTCCAGCAGGTCACTCATCTCGGTTCACCCGTTCGGGTTCGGCGGGACGCCCGCGGACCACCAGCGGCGCCCGGGCTCCGATCGGATATGGGTCTGGTGCACTTCTTGACTTGGACTCTGTCCATTGTAGGATCGTTTCAGGTGGTATCCAAGGGACAGGAAGGCTCCAGCAGGGCAGGAGACGGAGACGTGACAGGACCACCGCCGGGGAGGCGCGCGGTACCGGCCTGCGAGTGGCGGCCGCCCGCGTCGCGCCGCCCGGCACCGTCCGGACCGGCGACCGCACCGGCGCCGAGGCGGTCGCCTCCGCGCGTGCGCGGCCGGCGACGCCCCCTGCCCGACCACACGCGACCCGACCACACGCGACGACAGCGGCCTCCCGGGCGACGGGGCCGCGTGCGTCCGCCCGGCCCCGGGCACCGACCGATCCGCCGCCCCCAGCTCCCGAGCACCATGATCCGCCCGGTCCGGAAGGATTCCCATGACTGAGAACCACGATGCGATCGTCACCGATGCGAAGGCGGAGGGCGGAGGTGGCTGTCCGGTCCCGCACGGGCGCGCCCTGCACCCGACCCAGGGCGGCGGAAACCGCCAGTGGTGGCCGGAACGGCTCAACCTGAAGATCCTCGCCAAGAACCCCGCCGTGGCCAACCCGTTCGGCGAGGGGTTCGACTACGCCGAGGCCTTCACGTCCCTCGACCTCCCCGCGGTGAAGCGCGACATCGCCGAGGTGCTGACGACCTCGCAGGACTGGTGGCCCGCCGACTTCGGCCACTACGGCCCGTTCATCATCCGGATGGCGTGGCACAGCGCGGGCACCTACCGCATCAGCGACGGCCGCGGCGGCGCCGGGGCCGGCCAGCAGCGCTTCGCCCCCCTCAACAGCTGGCCGGACAACGCCAACCTCGACAAGGCCCGCCGCCTGCTGTGGCCGGTCAAGAAGAAGTACGGCCGGAGCCTGTCGTGGGCCGACCTCATGATCCTCGCCGGCAACGTCGCCCTGGAGTCGATGGGCTTCGAGACCTTCGGCTTCGGCGGCGGCCGCGAGGACGTCTGGGAGCCCGACGAGGACGTCTACTGGGGCCCCGAGACCACCTGGCTCGCCGACGAGCGCTACACCGGCGACCGCGAGCTGGAGAACCCCCTCGGCGCGGTCCAGATGGGCCTCATCTACGTCAACCCGGAGGGCCCGAACGGCACCCCGGACCCGCTCGCCGCGGCCCGCGACATCCGTGAGACGTTCCGCCGGATGGCGATGAACGACGAGGAGACGGTCGCCCTGGTCGCGGGCGGCCACACCTTCGGCAAGACCCACGGCGCGGGCCCGGCGGACAGCGTCGGCGCCGACCCCGAGGCCGCCCCGCTCGAGCAGCAGGGCCTGGGCTGGAGCAGCTCCTTCGGCACCGGCAAGGGCGGCGACGCGATCACCAGCGGCCTCGAGGGGATCTGGACGAACACCCCCACGACCTGGGACAACAGCTTCTTCGAGATCCTGTTCGGCTACGAGTGGGAGCTGTTCCGGAGCCCCGCCGGGGCGCACCAGTGGCGGCCGAAGGACAACGCCGGGGCCGGCACCGTCCCCGACGCGCACGACCCGTCGAAGAGCCACGCCCCGACCATGCTGACGACCGACCTGGCGCTCCGCGTGGACCCGGTCTACGAGCAGATCTCGCGGCGCTTCCTGGAGAACCCCGCGGAGTTCGCGGACGCCTTCGCCCGGGCGTGGTTCAAGCTGACCCACCGCGACATGGGCCCGGTCGTGCGCTACCTCGGCCCGGAGGTCCCGACCGAGACGCTGCTGTGGCAGGACCCCCTGCCCGCGGTGACGCACGAGCTCGTCGACGCCGGGGACGTCGCCTCCCTCAAGGGCCGGATCCTCGACTCGGGCCTGTCGGTGTCCCAGCTCGTCTCCACCGCGTGGGCCTCGGCCTCGTCGTTCCGCGGCAGCGACAAGCGCGGCGGCGCCAACGGCGCCCGCATCCGCCTCGAGCCGCAGAACGGCTGGGAGGTCAACGACCCGGACCGGCTGGCGGTGGTGCTGCGCACCCTGGAGGGGATCCAGCAGGACTTCAACGCCGGCCGGACCGACGGCAAGCAGGTCTCGCTCGCCGACCTGATCGTGCTCGGCGGCGCCGCCGCCGTCGAGAAGGCCGCCAGGGACGCCGGCTTCGCCGTGGAGGTCCCCTTCGCACCGGGCCGCGCGGACGCGTCGCAGGAGCAGACCGACACCGAGTCGTTCGCCGCCCTCGAGCCGACCGCCGACGGGTTCCGCAACTACCTCGGGAAGGGCAACCGGCTGCCGGCCGAGTACCTGCTGCTCGACCGGGCGAACCTGCTGACCCTGAGCGCCCCCGAGCTGACGGTCCTCGTCGGCGGCCTCCGCGTCCTGGGCGCGAACCACCAGGAGTCGCCGCTCGGCGTCCTCACCGAGACCCCCGGGGTGCTGACCAACGACTTCTTCGTCAACCTGCTCGACCTGGGCACGACGTGGAAGGCGACGTCCGGGGACGCGACCGTGTTCGAGGGCCGCGACGCCGCCACGGGCGAGGTCCGGTGGACGGGCAGCCGTGCCGACCTCGTCTTCGGGTCGAACTCCGAGCTGCGCGCCCTCGCCGAGGTCTACGCGAGCGACGACGCGAAGGAGAAGTTCGTGAACGACTTCGTCGCGGCGTGGGACAAGGTGATGAACCTCGACCGGTTCGACCTCCGCTGAGGCCGCGGCGTCCGGGCCGGCCCACGCGGGCCGGCCCGGACGCCCTCGGACCCTCCCCGGCTCCCGGCCCGCTCGGGCCGGGAGCCGCTCGGGCCGGGAGCCGCTCGGGCCGGGGGCCGCTCGGGCCGGGGGCCGGGAGCGGTGGCGCGCCGGTGCCGCTCGGCCTCTCGCTCCCGGCCCGGCCCTTCGGCGCCTCGAACGCCCACGGGCAGGTCACCGCATCCGCTGCTGACGGCGCCGGGAGCCAGGACCGCTGCCCGGTCCGCTGGTTCGTGGCTGGTCCCGGGCTGGGTTCCGCGCCGGTTCGGGGGGGATTCCCGGGTGAGTCGTCGGCTCGTGAGGTCGGTCATCGCGAGCCGGACCACGGCTTCGGAGCGGTGGGGGCGGAAGCGGCGTGGGGCGACCGCGCCCCGGAGGCCGGCGGGGACGGGCCCGTGGGTGCGGGCGTGGGCGGGGGCCGGCCGGTCCGGGTGGTGGGTCAGGCGCGGGCGGCCTCCCGCCGGCGGCGTGCCCGGCGCCGCATGTGGAGGAGGAAGCCTGCCGCGGCGAGCGTGGCCGCGTATCCGAGCACGGAGGCGACGGTCAGGACCGCGTCCCCCGACACCAGGTCGCGGCCGGCCGCCCCGGTCGCGTTGTGCAGCAGGTAGAACAGCACCTCCACCACCAGGAACGAGCCCAGCACCGCTCCCCCGCCCCGGGCACCGCGGGCGTACAGCACCGCGCCCGCCGCGAACCACAGCCCGGTCGCCACCAGCGGCACCCACAGCCCGCCCGGAGCCCTGCCGTGGCTGCCGTAGAAGTGCAGGTAGTACGGCACCTGCCACACGTAGTTCGCCACCGTCACCACCACCAGCGCCCCCAGGGCGCGCCCGTCGCGCGCCTCCGGCCGGACGCCCCGGCCCCCGTCGCCGGCCGTGCGCCACCGCTTCCCCATGCCGCGCCTCCCCTGTCAGGCGGCCCCGGCCCTCGCACCCCCTCCCCGCGGAGGAGGCCCGGCCCGCACCGGGACCGTACCGCCCGGCCGCCCGCCGCGGCAGCCGTCCGCACCCCGGACCGGGAGGACATGCGGGACCTCCCTGCCGGGCCGCTCCCCCACGCCTCCTCCTCCGGGACGAGGGCCGGTCCCGGCGGGCGGCCGGGCACGCGCCTCCGCCGCGGTCCCCCTGGAGCGGCTCCCGCGCCGCGGCCCCGAACGCCCCGGGCCCGACCGGCGAGGCGCCACCGGCTCAGGTCACCGGGGAGCGGCCTTGCCGCTGTAGGTCCTGAGGAAGCGGTCCCGGAAGGTGTCCATCCTCCAGACCGGGGCCGTCGGGCCGGGCCTCAGGCCGTCCTGCCAGCCCCAGCCGGACATCCGGTCCAGGACCTTCGGGTCGTGGGCGACGATCGCGATCGGGACGTCGTGGCCGGCGCCGTCGCCGCTGACGACGGGGGCGGGCTGGTGGTCGCCCAGGAAGACGAGCACGGTGTCGTCGGTGCCGTACTTCTCGACGAACGACACGAGGCTCTCCACCGAGTACCGGATGGAGCGCCCGTACTCGGTGCGCACCCGGGTCCGGCTCCGCCACACCTCGGCAGGGGTGCTCCCCTCCTTCCTGACGGCGTCGTAGACCGAGCCGTCGCCGACCTGGTCCCAGCCGATCGTCCGGGGGACGGGCGCCCAGGGGGTGTGGCTGGAGGTCAGGATGACCTCCGACATCAGCGGCCTGTCGTGCGGCCGACCGTGCTCCAGGCGCTGGAAGGCGGTCAGGCTGTACTGGTCGGGGACGGGCGACCAGCTGAACTTCGGCCCCCGGTAGCCCATGTGGCGGGAGTCGTAGACGTGGTCCAGGCCGTAGAAGGACGCCTCCGGCCAGGCGCGGGTGACGCCCGGCATGATGCCGACGGTCCGCCAGGCGCCGGTGCGCCGGAAGGCGCCGGTGAGGCTCATGCGGTCGCTGGAGGTCACGGTGCGGTAGCGCTGCTGGTTCGTGACCCACAGGCCCGACATGAAGGTCGAGTGGGCCAGCCAGCTGCCGCCCCCGAACGTCGGCGAGGTGAGGAAGGCGCTGCGGGAGGAGAAGCCGGCGGCGCGCAGGCTGCGGGTCCCGTCCGCGAGCGCGGCGTCGACCTGCGGCGCCATGAGGGAGTCCTGGACCGCGGTGCGGCCGTAGCTCTCGATGAAGGCGAAGATGACGTCCTTGCCGCGCAGCCCGGTCAGCAGCCGGTCGGGCGGGGTGCCGCGGAAGGGGTCCACGGCGGCCTCCCGGGCGAACTCCCGCTCGTCCGCCAGGCTCGCGCGGAGCTGCACCGCGTGGGCCTCGAGGTGCCGGGCGGCGGTGACGGAGGCGACCGGTGCGCCGGCGAGCTGCAGGCCGAGCGCCGCGCAGGTGATCCACACGGTGCCGAGCACCAGGGTGGTCCGCGTCGTCGCCGCACTGTGCCGGGCCGTCACACGGCTCAGCCGGAGCACGGCCAGCGCCGTGAGGACCACCAGGGCGAGGACGAGGAGCACGGCGCCGACCAGCGCGCCGATCGCGCCGGCCCGGCCGACCGCGTCCTTGAGGAAGTCCTCGCCGTCGCCGAGCAGCGGCCAGTCGAGCACGGGGTCGAAGGGCCGCACGAGGACCGACTGGAAGCCCATGTCGAGGAGGTCCAGGACGGTCAGCAGGCCGAGGACCGCACCGCCGAGCAGCGCCGCCGCCCGCCGTGCCCTCGGCGGCAGGAGGAGCAGCACGGCGGCGCCCAGGATCCCCTCCACGGGGATGCGTGCGAACGCGCCGGGGGTGAGGCGGTCGAGCCGGTCCGGCAGGAGGAGGGCCGCGAGCACGAGCACGGCGGCGAGGGCGGTGGTGCCCCGTGCCGCGGCCCGCGCCGCCCTCGGGTGCCTGCCCCGCCAACCGCCGGCTGCGGCGGCCGCGTCCGGTGCGTCCGGTCCGTCCGTGGCGGCGCCGGCAGCGGCGTCCTCCCGGTCCGTGGCGGCGTCGTCCGGTGCCGGTCCCTCCTCCGCGGCCGCCTTCTCAGCGTCCGTCAGCCGACGCGAGCCCGTGAAGAGCGACAATCCCGAGGTCCTTCCGTGCGGAGAACGGCAGTGGCAGGGCGGACCGGGTTCACCGTGCCGGGGCCGCCAACACCTGTACGGCCCGCGGGCGGTTTCGGTTCAATGCGGGCCGGACCGGCGGGGAGACGGTACCGGAGGGCGGGCATCCCGGTGAGGACCGCCCCGGGCGGCCGCCGGGGCCGTGCGGGGCCGCCCGGGGGCGCGCGGCGGGGATTCCCCGGACCGGCACGCGGCGCGCGCCGCCGCGTTAGGGTCGGGTCCCATGCGGGGGCAGGGCGTCATCGACAGCGCCGCCGGCGCCGACCCGGGGACCGTCCGGCGGCCCCGGCGGCCCCGGCGGTGGCCGTTCGCACTCGCCGTGGCCGCGCTGCTCGCCGGGATGGCCGCCGCGATGGTCACGACGGCGGTGGAGCAGACCCCGACCATCGACGAGCCCGTGTACGTGGGCACGGCCGTGGTCTACCTGCAGCAGCACAGCCTGCGGTACAACCCGGAGCATCCGCCGCTGGGCAAGCTCGTCATCGCGTCCGGGGCGGCGTTCGCCCACCCGCGCCTCGACCCCTCCTTCACCGGCGACCAGACGGCGCTCGGACGGCAGGTGCTCTACGCGTCGGGCAACGACCCGTGGCGGCTGATGCTGTGGGCGCGGCTGCCGGTGATCGCGCTGACGCTGCTCTTCGGGCTGGTCGTCCTCGGCTTCGCCCGCGACCTGGCCGGCCCGGCGGGCGGCCTGACGGCGCTCTCCCTGTACGCGTTCTCCCCGGACGTCATCGCCCACGGGTCGCTGGCGACGCTCGACGTGTCGGCGGCGGGCTTCCTGCTGACGTCGCTCTGGGCCGTGTGGCGGGCGCGGCACCGGCCGCTGCGCCACCTGCCGCTCGCCGGGGCGGCGCTCGGCGCGGCCGTCGCCACGAAGATGAGCGCGCTGCCCGCGGTCCCGGTGCTGATGCTGCTGGCCGTCCTGTCGGTGCGGTACGCCCACCGGGCCGACGGACCCGGGCCCGGGTCCGGGTCCGGGTCCGGGTCCGGGTCCGGACCCGGCCCGCGCGGCACGGCGCGGCTCCTCGCCCGCGGCGCCGGGGCGGCGGCGGCCGTGGCCCTGGTCGCGGTCGCGGTGGTCTGGGCCTCCTACCTCGCCGTCGACCCGCGGCTGCGGTGGGTCGCGCCCGGGAACACGCCGGTCGTGCACGGCCTGCGCGGGGCGGCCGTCGACCTGCTGCCCCTCCCGGAGGCGTACCGGGACGGGATGCGGATCCAGTTCGGGTTCGAGAACGCGACGTACGGCGGCTTCCTGTTCGGCCGGCCGTACCGGGGCGCGCTCTGGTACTACCTGCCGGCCGCGCTGCTGGTGAAGACGCCGCTCGGCATGCTCGCGCTGTGGGCGGCCGGCGCGGTGGCGGCGGTGCGGGTGCCGCGGCTGCGGCCGGCGGCGCCGTACGTGCTCCTCCCCACGGCCGTGCTGCTGGCCGCGGCGATGACCGGGTCCCGCGACTTCGGCGTCCGGTACGCCGTCTTCGTGCCGGTGTTCCTGGCCGTGGCGGCGGGCGGGGCGGCCGCGTGCCGCCACCGGTGGGTGCGTGTCGCGACCGCGCTGCTCGTGGTGTCCGTCGCGGTCGGCTCGCTGCGGACGTACCCGTACTACCTGCCGTACTCCAACGAGGCCTTCGGCGGGCCGTCAAGGACGCACCTGCTCCTGCACGACTCCAACGTGGACTGGGGCCAGGACCTGGGGCGGCTGGCCGACCGCCTCCGGCAGCGCTACCCGGGCGAGCAGGTCTGGCTGGTCTACAAGGGCAGCGGCGTGCCCGCCGCCTACGGCATCCGCGCGGCCGACCCGCGCGGCGTGCCCCCGGCGCGGGTGCACGGGCTGCTCGTCGTGTCGGACTCCTCGGCCGCCAGGGCCGACGACCGGCTCGCGGCGCTGATCCGCGGCGGCAGGCCGATCGACGAGGTCGGCCACTCGATCACGATCTACCGGAGGCCCTGACACCCCGGCCGCAGCCTGCGGTCCTCCCGCACGTGCGGCCCGGCCGCCCCGGTCGGCGCCCTCGCGCCCGGTCGCCCCGACCGCTCCCGCCCCCGCGGGGCGGGACGGCCCCCGTCAGCAGCCGGCGGCTCCCGGGCCGGGGCCGTCCTGCCCGCCGCCGCCCCGGCGCCCGACGTCCGGGGACCGGCGCCCTGGGCCCGGCGCCACCGGAGTGCGCCGGGCCGCAGGAGGCGCCGTCTCACTCCCGGGACCGCAGTGCGGCCATGACGCGCAGGGCCCGGCCCAGACCGCTGCCGGCGGACAGGTCCAGCCCCGGGGGCAGGGCGACCGGCCGGCCCTGTGCGGGCAGCAGGACGCCGGACGTGCCGGGCCGGGCGCCGCCCGCGCCCCGCAGCCACGCGGCGAAGGACGGCGCGGTCGTGTCGAGGTTCCCCTTGCTCCTGCGGATCATCTCCTCCAGCAGGTCGTCGGTGCTGGTCAGCGTGTCGACGGAGGCGAACGGCACGGTCACGGCCGTCTCCTCGACCAGCCGGACGCGCGGCGGCTCGCCGGACCGGTCCGCCGGCCACAGCCGCCGGCCGAACCGGGTGAAGTACAGGAGGCTGTGGGCCGAGTCGATGCCGCCCACGAAGGGCCGGTCGAAGGGCCCCCGCCGGATCCGGTCGGCGTGCTCCCGGGGGATCCGGGCGTCCGAGGACTCCGGCCAGTGCTCGGCACCGGACCCGCGTTCCCGCCACGGCAGGTACCGGTGGATGTCGTCCGAGGGCGAGGGCGGGAGCAGCTCGATCCCGAAGCGGTCGGGCTGCTTGGCGACGATGGACCCCGGTGTCAGGGAGAACACGCCGATCCCGGCGGTCGTCCACAGGTCCCGGTGCTCGTGGAGGAACGCGTAGGTCGTCCGGGCCTCCTCCCCCGTCTCGGTGGGGAAGTCCGTGAAGCCCATCATCTGGGCGGCGACGCCGTGGCGCGCCAGTTCGGCGAGGACCCCGGGGACCTGGTCGATCCTGACGCCCTTGTCGATGAGGTCGAGGATCCGCTGGGAGCCGGACTCGTACCCGAAGGAGACCGCGACGCAGCCGGAGGCGGCCAGCAGCCCGCCGACGGAGCGCTCGGGCAGGGTCCGCTCGAGGCGCAGCTCGGCGCTCCACCTGATGCCGAGGTCCGACTCGGCGAGTGCGGCGCAGAGGCGGCGGAGGTAGCGCGGGGACATGGCGTCCACGGCGAAGTACACCACCCTTCCGTGCTTGGTCGCCTCACGGAGGTCGTCCAGGACGACGGGCACGGGCCGTTCGCGCGACGGGGAGGTCGGCCGGTCGGTGTTCAGGCCGTAGTCGCAGAAGGTGCACTTGTTCCAGTAGCAGCCGCGGGTGGGGCTGTAGAGGACCACGGGCTCCGGGGACCAGTACCGGTGCCACTCCCAGACGTCGTAGGCCGGGGCGGGCAGCGTGGCGACGCTCTCGTACGCGACGCCGGCCGCGGGCGCGGAGCGCGTCATCGCCCCCCTGACGCCGTCGGGCCCGGAGCCGTCGCGGACGGCGTCGAGGAGGTCGACGAGCACCGTCTCGCCCTCGCCGGGGACGACGACGTCCGCGTCGCGGAAGACGCGCCACAGGGCGTCCGGGTCGTCGGTGTACTTGACGACGTCTCCGACCTCGGTGCCGCCGAAGACGACCAGGGCGCCGGGGGCGAGCTCCCGGACCAGGCGGGCCATGCGCAGGGCCACCGGCAGCTGGCTCGTGTAGGCGACGGAGAAGCCCACCAGGCCCCAGGGCCGCTCGCGCAGGAGGGGGGCGAACCCGTCCGCGAGGTACCCCTCGAAGGGGCGGGACACGGCGTCGGCCACCGCGGGGTCGGACAGGTCGGCCGTGCTGCACAGGTTCACACCGGACTTGGTCCGCAGGGAGAAGCCGTCGAGCGACCCGGGCGGCATGTCGAGCGACAGCAGGTCCCACCAGCGGTGCATGACCGCCACGGCACGGCTGTAGGTGGGCGGGTGGTAGAACAGCTCCGGGTCCCGGAAGACCGCGACGGCCTCCTGGGCCGAGGTGGCGGTCAGCCCCTCGGCGGAGAGCGCGAGGCGGTACCGGATCTCGTCCAGCCGCGTCGTGGAGGCCGCCTCCCCGATCCGGGCCCGGATCCGGCGGGCCCGTCCGACCAGCGCGCCGAACTGGTCGGGACGGGCCAGGTACTCGAACGCGTCGAGGTTGGCGTCCACGCAGCGGTACGCGCGGTGGCCCGCCTCCCGGGCCGCCCCGACGAGGTACGGGATGGAGTGGTACGGGGTGGTCGGGTCGGTCAGCGGCGGGTTGACCAGGAGGTAGGGGACGTCGCTGCCCTTCCTGCCGGACGGCCCGCCGACCTCCACGAGCGGAACGAACACGTTCATCGCTGCACCTCCTGTCGTGTCGGCGTGCTCCGCCAGAACGTGGCGCCGCCGGGACCGCGCACCCCGCCGGGCGGCGGGGCGGGGAGCGGCGGGGCGGGGAGCGGCGGGGCGGGGAGCGGCGGGTCCCCGGCGGCGGCGCTCACCGGCCGGTCCCCCCGGCCGGCGCGGTGGCCGCCGCGGCTGCCCGTCGCGGGGCGTACTCGTCACCCGTCCGGTAGGTGCGGAACGCCGGCCGGGTGAGGGCGAGGAGGACGGTGACCGCGATGGCCGCCCCCGCGACCGGGAAGAAGGGCTCCACGCCCAGCCGCCGCACCCCGAGGCCCGCGAGGGCGACGGAGACGGGGAACGTGCCCATCACGGCGAGCATCACCAGGCTCATGACCCTGCCGATGAGCGCGGGCGGCGTCCACACCTGGAGCATGGTCACGGCGACGATGTTCTGCCATCCGCTGGCCACGCTGTAGACGCCGACGGCGAGCGCGGCCCCGGCGAGGCCGCCGGCGAAGGGCACCGCGGCCAGGCCCGCCCCCATGGCCGCGGCCAGCGCCGCGAACAGGTAGGCGGGTGACCGGACGCCTCCGGTGCGGGTGGCCAGCAGGGAGCCGAGCAGTCCGCCGAGGCTGAGGACGGTCAGCAGGAGGCCGTAGCCCGCGGCGCCGAACCCGTCCCGGGCGAAGGCGGGGAGCGCGACCTCGATCGTGCCGTTGAACGCCAGGTTGCAGACCAGCGCCACCACGAGGACGACCCGCAGGAGCCCTCCCCGCCCGAGCAGTTCGAGGAGGGTCGGCGGCGGGTCCCCGGCGGCGGCGCCCCCGCCCCCGGCGCCGTCCGCCGCGGCCGCGGGCGCGTCCGCGGGCTCCTCCGCGGCCGGCCTCGGCCGCATGCCCAGCAGGGCGGCCGCGGACACCACGAACGACACGGCGTCGACGACGAGTGCCGCCCCGGGGCCGGACGCGGCGACCAGCGCGCCGCCGGCGGCCGGGCCCAGCAGGCCGCCGGCCTGGTTGACCATGGTGGACAGGGCGTTCCCGCGCCCGAGGTCCTCCTTCGGGAGCAGGGCCGGGAGCACCGTGTAGGACGCGGGGACGAAGAGGCCGGCGCCGGCGCCGAGCACCACGGCGACCGGTGCCAGGTGCGCGAGTGCCGGTGCCCCCGACAGGGCGAGCACGGCGAGCACGGCGACGGCCACGGCCCGCACAGCGTCCGTCAGCAGCATGACCCGCCGGCCGCCGAACCGGTCCGCCGCGATGCCGCCCAGAGGGATCGTCACGACCCTGGTGATCCCGTAGCAGGCGAGCACGGTGCCCAGCAGGACCGTGCCGCCGTCCCGGGAGAGCACCAGCCAGGGGAGGGCCACGGCGTAGCAGTAGTCGCCGATCGTCGAGGCGAACTGCCCCGCGAGCAGCAGCCGGAAGGGACGGACCCCGAGCAGCCCGCCGGTCCGCGGACCGCGCAGCCCGCCTGCGAAGCCTGGCACCTGGTCTCCTCCTCGTACCGGTGGCGCGTCGAGCCCGTCCACGTCCCGTCCGCCGGGCCGCCGTGCGGCCGCCCGTCACCGCCGCACGGCGCTCCCTGGCGCCTCCTCGCCGTTCCCTGCCGTTCGCTGCCGCTCCCTGCCGCGCCCCTGGGGCCTCCGCGCCGCTCCGGGTCCCGTGCCCGGCGGCGGGCGGACGGCGGGCGGCGGGCGGCGGGCGGCGGGCGGCGGGCGGCGGTCACGTGGCGGCCGCGCCCCGCACGCCGAGCTCCATGCGGCGGAGTTCGCCCACCATCGCCGCGACGGCCGCGGGCGGGCGGAGGCCGACGTTGGTCTGCATGCTGCGGGTGGCGATCTCCCAGCCCCTCACCGGCACCGGTTCGACGACGACGTGGCCGTCGGCGCGGAGCTGCGCCACGTTCCGCCGGACGCTCGGCTGCTCCCACATGCGGCGGTTCATGCAGGGGAAGAAGACGGCCGGGCGTTCGTAGGCGAGCAGCGCCGAGCTGAGCAGGCCGGAGGCGAGGCCGTGGGCCGCCTGGCCGAGCATGTTCGCGGTGGCGGGCAGCACGACGAACCGCTCGGCCCACATCGCCAGGCCGACATGGCCGGCTGCGAGCTCGTCCACGCCGTCGCAGTAGACCTCGTCGCAGATCAGCCGCAGCGCCGCGGCAGGCAGGATCGCGGCCGCCGACCTCGTCATGACGGCCCGGATCTCGACGTCGTCGCCGCTGCGCAGGGCGAGCAGGTAGGCGGGCAGCGAGAGGACGTTGCCGGATCCGCAGACGCCGACCAGGAGGCGGCGCGCGCCGGGAGCGGCGGCCCCGTCCCCCGGGGCGCCGTCCCCCGGGGCCGCGTCCGGCGTGGCTGCGCCCGGCGTGGCTGCTTCCGGCGTGGCTGCTTCCGGCGTGGCCGCTTCCGGCGTGGCCGCGTGCGCCGGCGCGCCGTGCAGGTCGGACGCCGTCACCGGTCTGCGAGGGCCTGCTCGGGAACCGGCCCGAGGCCGCACTGCGCGGCGACGAGGTCCAGCCGGTCCTGGATGTTGAACTTGTAGCTGGGGCACGGGGGATGGCCCTCCTGCCAGGCCTTGGGGCAGGCGCCTCCGCACGTCGGCATGAAGACGCAGGAGGAGCACCAGGTCCTCCCCCGGCCGATGTCGTCGTTCCAGTCGTCGAAGGGCCCCTTCGGCCGCGCGGTGCCGAGGCCCGCCCGGCTGATGTGGACCAGCGGGAGGTCGCGCTCCGCCTCCGGAACCAGCGGGTACTCACTGCACGAGAAGATGTTCCCGGTACTGCTGATGATCTCCGCCGCGGTCGTGGTCGCCGGGCAGACGACCTTCTTCGGGACCCGCGGGACCAGGGGGACGGACATTCCGTGCCGGTGCAGGAGCCGAAGCCAGGCGGTTTCCTGGTCCGCGAACCGCTGCTTGGCCACCTCGATTCCCGAGACGTCGTTCCCCCACGAATGGACGGGCACGATCGAGAACGACACGTTCGGCTTTGCGAAACCCAGTCCCGCCATCAGTTCGATGTACCGGGGAATGCCGTCCTGATTGTGCACGTCGACGTTGGTGCGGAATGTGAAGTGGACCGATCGGAAATCCTCCTCGTCGACCGCAGCGCGGACGGTCCGCACGATGCTCCAGAAGGAGCCGCGGCCGCTCTTGAGGGGGCGGTGGGCGTCGTGGACCTCCGGCGGGCCGTCCACGGTGATCTCGAAGTGGGTGAGCCCGCACGTGCGGATCAGCGTGTCGACCTTCCGCGGTGTCAGCAGGCTCCCGTTGGTGACGAGGACGGAGGAGTAGGCCACCCCGCGCTCCTGCGCGGCGCGCACGAACCGCGGCGCGAGGTCGCGGATGACGGCGTAGCCCATCATCGGCTCGGCGCCGAACCAGTCGATGCGGACCCGCTCGGTCGACGGCGCGCCGATGGCGCGCAGCACCCGGTCGCGCACCTGGTCGCGGTGGGTGCTCGTGAGGGCTCCGCGCCGGTGCTCCTGTCCGCAGTAGGCGCACCCCATGTTGCAGTAGGACGTCGGGAGGAGGGAGATCTGCACGGCGGAGCGGTCGGCGGAGGCGCGCCGGTTGCGGTCGAGCACCGCCGCCGTCTCGTCCTCGTCGGCGGGGACGACGATCCGTGCGTCGCGGAGCACGTCCAGCCAGGGGGACGGGACGCCGGCGAGGCTCCCGGCCAGCAGGGCCCCGGCGATGTCCGCGGTGACGGCCACGACCTTCGCCGTCCTGGTGCCGTACAGCAGCCGTACGCCCACGCCGGAGCCGTCGCCGTACGTCCTGTCACTGACCACCAGGTAGCGGCTGACCTTCTCCATGACTCTTCCTCCCGGGCTCCGGATCGGACCGTCGTGACGGGCGCGGCCCGCGGCGGCGAGGGGGCCGGCCCGGCACGCCGCCGCGGGCCGCAGGGGCCTCCGGTGCCGCGGCACGGGCCGGCCCCGCACGGACCGGGGCGGCGGGGGAGGCGCAGGCCCTCCACCGCTCCGGCGTGCCCCCGGGCGGGGGACGGCGGGGCTGCGGGGAGGGCCTGCGCCGGCCCTCTGGCGGTCAGCTCAGCAGAGGACGTTCACCTGGTTGTCGTTCACCTGGCCCTCGACCTCGCTCGCCGCGGCGTTCAGCCGGCCCTGGATCGAGCTCAGGACGGCGACCTCGTCCGGGCTGAGCGAGGAGAACACCTCGCGCTCGGTCTCGGACAGCAGGTCGACGGGGGTTCCGGCCTTGCGCAGGGCTTCCAGTGTCTCCTGGGGCATGTCTCGCTCCTTCTGAAGATGACCACCGGGGTCGGTGCCTGAAAGACTCCTCCCGGGTCCGGCCGGCCGGGCATCCCTCAATCGACTAGGGATCCGGGCGGGGCGCGGACCCGAATCCGCGGCCCTTCCCGCGGCCCTTCCCGGCCGCAGCGGAACGGCGCGCGGGGCGCGGCGGAAGGGAGGATTCCCCTCCACTTCCGGCCCCGCGCACAAGGGAAAAGGACGGGCCGCCGAATGCTTGTCCCGTACATGCGGCGGGCTCTACCATGCGTGCGTGGGCGATGAAACCCCCGTGGCCTTCCACCAGAAACACATCCCCTCCGGAACAGTGCGCCTGACGAGACGTGAATTGCGTATCGCCTCCCTCATGGCGACGGGGGCCTCGAACCGCCAGGTCGCCGAGGACCTCTTCATCAGTCCGCACACCGTCGCCGCCCATTTGGGGAACATGCTCAGGAGGGTGGGCGCGTCGAACAGGACGGAATTGATCGCGCGCCTGTACTCCATGGGAGTCCTCCGGCAGGGGGCGTGGCCGCCCCTCCCCTCCGACGGGCCGGCGCCCCCGGCCGCACGCGCGGCGGCCGGGTCCCCCCGTCCCGCAGTCGCCATCCGCTCGACCGGTCCGGCGTCCGCCGGTCCGGCACCGCACGGGAATGAGGTACCGGTAGCCATGACCTTCGACGCACTGGACGCCCTGCGGGAGGCCGGACACCCGGTCGACCTCCTCGCCGTGGAGCAGCGATCCGTCCTGGCCGGCCTGAGCGAGTCCGAGGTCGCGGTGCTGAACTCGGTGAAGGACCGCCTGGAGGCCGCGGCCGGCGAGGTGGAGGGCCAGGAGCTCAAGCTGCTGTGAGCGGCCGGGCGCACTGCCGCGGGTGCCACGCGCCCGTCGCCGACAGGGCGCGGTTCTGCTCGGAGTGCGGGTCCCCCCTGGGACAGCGGGCACCCGCGTCGGACACCCGCAGGATCGTGAGCGTCGTCTTCATCGACCTCGTCAGCTCGACGGCGCTCGCCGGGTCGCTGGACCCCGAGGCCCTGCGGGTGACCATGGACCGCTACTACACCGCCTGCACGACGGCCGTCGCCGACCACGGCGGGGTCGTCGAGAAGTTCATCGGCGACGCGGTGATGGCCGTCTTCGGGGCCTTCCGCAGCCACGAGGACGACGCGCTGCGCGCGGTCCGGGCGGCGTGCGCGCTGGTCGACGCGCTGGAGGGCCTCAACGCGGACCTGGAGCGCGGGTTCGGCCTGAGGCTGGACGTCCACAGCGGGATCGCCACCGGCGAGGCGGTCGTGGTGGGGGACGCCGGCGGCGGGGCCCGCGTGGTCGGCGACGTCGTGCACACCGCGGCCCGCCTGCAGTCGCACGCGGCGGCGCACGAGATCCTGATCGACGACGACACGGCCCGGCTGGTCGGGGCGTGGGTCCGGTTGGAGGGCCTCGCGCCCCTCTCGCTCAAGGGGAAGCCCGGCCCCGTCACGGCCTGGCGCGCCGTCGAGGTGCTTCCCGGACCGGCCCGGGAGGACACCGTCGCGCTGATCGGCCGGGAGGCGGAGCTGGAACAGCTGCGCCGGGCCTACGCCCGGGTGCGCCGGGACCGGACCTGCGCGCTCGTCACCGTCGTCGGGACGGCGGGCATCGGCAAGTCCCGCCTGCTGAGGGAGTTCCTGGCGAATCCGGCGGCCGCCGGGGCGTCGGTGCTCCGCGGGACCTGCCGGGCCTACGGCGCCGGACTCACCTACTGGCCGGTCGCCGATGCGGTGTGGTCGCTGCCGGGAGGCTGGGAGGAGGCAGCGGGCGTCCTCACGGCGGACCGGCCGGACGGGCGGCGCGCGGTCGACGCGCTGGCCGCCGCACTGGACCTGGCCACCGGCGCCGGACGGCCCGTCAGCGTCGCGGAGATCGCGTGGGCCTTCCGGTGCCTCGTGGAGGCGCTCGGCCGGCGCGGCCCGCTGATCGTCGTCCTGGAGGACTTCCACTGGGCGGAGCCGACCCTCCTCGACCTGGTGCAGGACGTGGCCGAGGGGGTCACCGACGCCGAGGTGCTGCTGCTGTGCGCCGCACGGCCGGACATGCCCGGGAGCCGCTCCGCCTGGGCCGGGGGGTCCGGGCACGCCGCGGCCGTCGTCGAGCTCGGACCGCTCACCGACGGGCAGACCAGGGAGCTGGTCAGGCTGACGGCCGAGCGGGCGGAGGTCTCCGCCCAGTCCATGACCCTCACCGACGAGGCCCTGGACCGGATCGTCGGGGAGTGCGACGGCAACCCGCTGTTCGCCGAGCTCCTGCTGGAGCGCCCCGTCGGCGACGTGCCGGCCCCGGGCCTGCCCGCCAGCATCCGGGTCCTGCTGGCCGCCTGGCTGGACCGGCTGCCGGCCACCGACCGCGAGGTGCTGGAGCGTGCCGCCGCCGTGGGGTGCGACTTCACCGCCGAGGACGTGCGCGTGCTGGCCGGGGACGCGCCGGCCCTCGCCGGGGACGTCCTGGACGCCTCCCTGCGCAGGCTCCTGCGGTCGCGCGCCGTCCACCCCTCCGGACCGCCCGGCGCCTACCGGTTCTCCCGCCCGCTGGCCCGGGACACGGTCTACGAGATGACGTCCAAGGCCCGGCGCGCCACCTGGCACACCCTCCTCGCCGACCGGCTGGCCGACCGGGCGGGCGGCGGGCGGCACGCGGGGACCGCGGGCTCCGCGGGGTCGGCCGCGGACGGGGACCTCGCCCACCACCTGGAGTCGGCGTGCCGGCTGCTGGGCGAGGTCCATCCGGGCGACCCCCGGCTGCCGGACCTGACCGGGAGGGCCGCGCACGCGCTGGTGTCCACCGGCTACCGAGCCCTGCGCCGCAGGGACCTCCCGGCGGCGGTCTCGCTCCTGGAGCGCGGCCGCGACCTCGTCGCCCCGGGCGATCCGGAGCACCGCGTCCTCGCCATCCGCATCAGCGACGCCCACGCGGGCCTCGGGCTGTGGGACAGGGCCCGCGCGGCGGTCGGGGAGGCGGAGAGGAGGAGCGCCGGGGACCCGCGCACGCGGCGGACCTGCACGATCCAGCGGCAGCTGGTCGACCTGCGGTCCGGGCTGCCGGTGCCGCCGCCGGACGCGCTGGCACGGGACGTGCGGTCGGATCCGGACGACGACCTCAGCTGGTGCCGGTTCCACCAGCTCGCATCGCTCCGCAGCTTCGCCGACGGGCGGATCGGCGCCGCGGAGTCCGCCGTGCGCGACGCGCTCCTCAGGGCGCGCGCGGCCGGCGACGGCTACGAGGAGGACCGGCTGCTCGCGTCGGTCTGCGAACTGACGCAGTGGTCCCCCACCCCGGTGTCCGAGGGGATCGCCCTGTGCGGGGAGCTGGCCGCCCGGTTCGACACGGACCGCTCCCTCCTGGTGCCCGTCCTGCTCACCCGGGCGCGGCTCCAGGCCTTGGCCGGCCTGCTCGGCGAGGCGCGCGACGGACTGGAGCAGGCGCGCCGGCACGCCGCCGACCTCCAGCTCACGCTCGGCGCCGTCGCCGCGGACCAGGCCGCCGGCCTGGTCGCCTCCCTCTCGGGCGACCACGCGGACGCCCTGCGGCACTACGGGACGGCCGCCGACCGGCTGCACGGGCTGGGCCGGGGGACGACGGCGGCGACCCTGCGGATCTACGCGGCGCGTGAACTGCTCCGCGCCGGCGACACCGCGTCCTGCGCCGCGGCGCTGCGGGCCCTGGACCCCGCACGGCTGGAGACCCGCGGGCGGCTCGTCCTCCTGGCCCTGCGGGCCCGGCTGGGCGCGACGGGCGCGTGGCCCGGCGACCCGGTCGCGGCCGCCGAGGAGGCCGCCGCGCTCCTCGGGAGCACCGACGACCCGGTCCTCACCGGCGACGTCCGGTTCGAGACGGCCCGCGCCCTGGACGCCTGCGGCATGCGGGACCGGGCCCGGCTCGCCGCGCGGGAGGCCCTGGCGAGCTTCACCGCGAAGGGTGCCGAACTGCCGTGCCGGGATGTGCGGTCCTGGCTCGCCGCACGAGGGGGGACGCCGTGAACGACCTGCCGTGGAGACGCCCCGCGGCGTCCTACGTCCCGGGGATGCCGGCCTGGAGCGCGAGGACCAGCACCGCGGCCCCGGAGGAGTTCCGGATCAGCTCGCTGTCCGAGGTGTCGCCGCAGTGGGCCTGGGGCGGCGCGGACGGGTCGGGGGTCCGGGTGTGCGTCGTCGACAGCGGGGTCGACGGCGGGCACCCCCTCGTCGGCGGGCTCGACCGGTCGGTGAGGGTCGTCGAGGACCCCGGCGGCACCGTGGACGTCGTCGACTGCCCCCCGGCGGACCGGGCCGGCCACGGGACCGCCTGCGCCGGGGTGATCCGCTCCCTCGCGCCGGCGGCGTCGGTGTCCTCGGTGCAGGTGCTGACCGACGGCAAGTCGGGCAGCGGCGCGGCCCTGATCGCCGGTCTCTCGTGGGCCGTCGACGAGGGCTTCGACGTGATCAACCTCAGCCTGGCGACGACGCAGGCCAGGTTCTCGGCGCAGCTGCACGACCTGGCGGACCGCGCGTACTTCCGCCGGTGCGTGCTGGTCGTCTCGGCCCACAACCGGCCGGTGGCCAGCTACCCCTGGACGTTCTCCTCGGTGGTCTCGGTCGCCAGCCACGACGAGTCCGACCCCATGGCCTACTACTACAACCCCGCCCCTCCGGTGGAGTTCCACGCGCGCGGCGTCAGGGTGCCGGTGGCCTGGCCGGGCGGCGGGACGATCCGCTCCACCGGCAACAGCTTCGCCGCGCCGCACATCTCGGGGCTCTGCGCGCTCGTGCTCAGCAAGCACAGCTGGCTCACGCCGTTCCAGCTCAAGTCGGTCCTGTTCATGTGCGCCGGCAACGTGGCCGGCCGACTCGGAGGTGCCCATGACGCGATCCGCTGACCTCGAGGCGACCACCGAGCGCCGCCTCCTCCAGTCCGTGGTGGAGGTCGCCCGCCACGCGTTCGGGGCGGCCGCGTCGTCGGTCTTCCTCGTCGCCCGGGACACCGGGGAGCTGGTGTTCGAGGCCGTCGCCGGGGAGGGGGACGACACGCTCGTCGGGACCCGGTTCCCCGCCGGCACGGGGATCGTCGGCTGGGTCGCCGCCTCGGGCCAGTCCATGCTCGTGGACGACCTGCGGGAGTCCCCGTACTTCTCCAACGAGGCCGCGGAGTCGACCGGGTACGTGCCGAACAGCATCATGGCGGCGCCGCTGTTCAGCGAGGACGACTGCATCGGCGTCCTGGAGGTGCTCGACCGCGGGGTCCACGGCGTGCGGGAGACGGCCGACGTCGCCCTGCTGGACCTGCTGGCCGACCAGGCGGCCATCGGCCTCGAACTGCTGACACGGCTGCGCGCCTCCGCGCCGGACCGGAGGTCGGACAAGGCCCTGCGCCTGCTCGAGATGGCGGAGTCGCTGCTGGCGAACCCCCGTGGCTGACCACCGGGCCCTCCTGATGAGCAGGCGGGGCGACACGGAGGCCGCGGGGCTGGCCTCGGTCCTCCGGCGGATCGGCGTGCCCTGCGTCCGCATCGACGCGGACGGCCTGGACTCCCTGGTGCTCACGGTCGACGCCGGCTCCGGCACGGTGGCGGTGTCCGGCAGCCGGTTCGTCCCCACCGTCACCTGGGTGCGCCACTTCTCGCCGCGGGCCGCGCCGGGACCGCCGGGACCGGCCGCCGCCATGCTCCACCGGGACTCGTGGGCCGCCCTCGCCCTCCAGCTGTCCACGGTGTCCGGGGCGGTCGTCGGCGGCCCGTGCCCCGGGCAGCTGGAGCAGCTCGCACGGGCGGCCGCCGCGGGCGTGCGCACCCCCCGCACCCTGGTGACCACCGATCCCGCGGCCGCGGCGGAGGACCTCCCCTGCGACCGGTACGTCGTCAAGGCGCTGGACCGGCACTTCGTCGAGCCCGAGCCCGGCGTACTGGCGTGGTTCCTCCCGCAGGTCGTGGAGCGGGCGCGGCTGGCCGAGGTGTCCGGCTTCGCGGGGGCACCCGTCGTCCTCCAGGAGCACGTGCCCCACGACGCGGAGCTGCGGGTCTACGTCGTGGGCGGGGAGACCGTCGCGTTCGATGTCGCCAAGGAGGCGCCGGGCGACATCTGGTCGCACCCCGAGCGGGTCGGGGTGCGCCTCGTCGAGCCGCCCGCCCCGGTCGCGGACGCGGCGCGCGCCCTGGCCGGGGAGTGGGGCCTCACCTACGGCGCGTTCGACTTCCTGGTGGACGGCCGGGAGCCCGTCTTCCTCGAGGTGAACGGGCACGGCGACTGGCACTGGTTCGAGCGCCGGGCGGGCGTCGGGGCGGTCGGCGAGGCGGTGGCGCGGACCGTGCGGGACCTGCACCGGTCACTCGTCCCCGAGGGGGGGCCGGGGACGCGGGGCGTCGGCCTCCTGGCGTTCCTGGGCGCGGCGCGCGGCGCCGCCGCCTGAGGCCGCATCCGGGGAGGAACGGCACGCAACGGACAGGGCGTGCGCGGGGCGTCGAGGCGCCGGGCGCACGAGCTTTGATGACTTACCTACCAACGTTTGAAAACATCACCCTCTTGTTACTAAGGTCCTTCGCGAGCCACTGCTCCAGTGATCACCCGAGGGGGGTGACGGCGGTGGTTCCCGCCGAGTCCGAGGAACGGCAGGGCAGGTGACTGCCCTACGCGGGGATGCCGTCGATCGGAGCCGGGGAACCAACTTCCTCGGGGTGAATCGGCGCCGCGGCCGTCCTCACGGGACGCGCCGAGGCGCCGTAGGGCAGCTTCCGGCCCGAACCCGTCAGCTCACCCGGTAGGCGGCCGTTGGAAGAATGGAGCCCGCCTTCGTGGCGACCCACCGCCGCCCCAAGCAGCCCAGCCGCGCCCGCGTCTCGGTCCTGACCGCCGCCGCAGCCACCGCCGTCGCCCTCTCCGCCCAGGCCGGAGCCGCCCAGGCCGCGCCCAAGCCGACCAAGGAGTCCGTGAAGGCCCAGGTCGACAAGCTCAACCAGCAGGCCGAGGCGGCGGCGGAGAAGTACAACGGCGCCAAGGAGCAGCAGCAGAAGCTGCAGCGGCAGGTCAACAACATGCAGGACGAGGTCGCCCGGCAGCAGGCCGAGGTCTCCTCCATGCAGGGCACGCTGGGTCAGCTCGCCTCCTCCCAGTACCGCTCGGGCGGCATCGACCCCACCGTCCAGCTGATGCTCTCCTCCGACCCGAGCCGGTTCCTGGACCAGGCGTCCTCGCTGGACCAGGTCAGCGCCCAGCAGGCCCAGACCCTCCGCCAGCTCCAGGAGAAGCAGCACAAGCTCGACCAGGACAAGGCGCAGACCCAGGCCGACCTCGCCGAGCTGGACTCCACGACGCGCGAGCTCAAGGCGCGGAAGGCCGAGGTCCAGACCAGGCTGGCGAAGGCGCAGGCCCTGCTCAACACCCTCACCGCGCAGGAGCGCGCCGCGCTCCAGGCCGCCGAGACCGCCGCGGCCCAGCGCGCCTCCCGCGCCGCGGCCCGCACGGCGCTGACCCCCTCTCCCGCGGGCAACGGGAGCACCGCCGCGGCGTCCGGCACCGCCCAGGCCGCCCTCGCCGCCGCCAAGACCCGGATCGGCTCGCCGTACGTCTACGGCGCCACCGGCCCGTCGACCTTCGACTGCTCCGGGCTGACCCAGTGGTCGTACGCCAGGGCGGGCGTCTCCCTGCCGCGCACGTCGGAGGAGCAGGCCAACGCCGGGACCCGGCTGACGCTCAGCCAGCTCCAGCCGGGCGACCTGGTGTTCTTCTTCAGCGACCTGCACCACGTCGGGATCTACGCGGGCAACGGGATGGTGCTGCACGCGCCGAAGCCCGGCGCGTCGGTCAGGTACGAGGCGATGGACGACGGGTACCTGCCGTTCCAGTTCGGCGTGCGCGTCTGAGGCTCCGAAGCACACAGGGGCGGGGGGGACCCCTCAGGTGTCCGCCCCGCCCCTGTGCCGCACCCCGGCCCGCGGTCCGGCCGGCACGCCCCGCGGGGCCGGCGGTTCGCGGCTGCGCCCGCCTCCGGCCCCGCCGGCCCCGGGACCGGGGCGTGGCCGCCCGCGCCCCGGACGGCCGCCCGGGGAACGGCGGGACGGGGGGCGGAGCGGGCCGCACGCGGGGGGCAGCCGCGAGGGCGCCCGATCCGCGGCGGCCTGCCGGGGGACTCGTCAGAAGAGGGCGTTGTAGATCTGCCACCCGGTGCCGATCCTGTACCGCGCGGCGAACGGCGCGGCCGCGCCGCCCGTCCCCGGGTGCAGCCACAGGGCACCTGAGCCGTCGCGGCCCAGCAGGTCGGCCCGGCCGTCCCCGGTCACGTCCCCCGCACGGACGACCGCGTTGTAGACCTGCCACCCGGTGCCGATCCTGGCCCGGGGTGCGAAGGGCGCGGCCGCGCTGCCCGTCCCCCGGTACAGCCACAGGACGCCCCCGGCGTCACGGGCCAGCAGGTCGGCCCGGCCGTCCCCGGTCACGTCCCCCGCACCGACGACCGCGTTGTAGACCTGCCACCCGGTGCCGATCCTGGCCCGCGCGGCGAACGGCACCCTCGGGCTACCCGTCGCCCGGTACAGCCACAGGGCACCGGAGCCGTCGCGGCCCAGCAGGTCGGCCCGGCCGTCCCCGGTCACGTCCCCCGCACCGACGACCGCGTTGTAGACCTGCCACCCGGTGCCGACCTGGATCCGGTTCCCCAGGGGCGCCGTCGGCCTCCCGGTGCCGGGAATGAGCCACAGGGCGCCGGCGGTGTCCCGGGCGACGACCGCCCCGCTGCCGTCCGCGCGCTGGCCGCCCAGGCTGACGATCGCGTCGTAGGCCTTCCAGCCGCTGCCGGCGGCCCGGGCCAGGCCGCTGCCGACGACGGTCCGGGGGCCCAGCGGGGCGGAGGGGAGGCCCGTGCCGCGGTACAGCCACAGGGCGCCGGCGGCGTCCCGGGCGAACAGGGCCCCGCGCTGCGCGGCCGGCGGGACGCCCGTCCCGGAGAGGTCCTCGTACTGGGCGCCCTGCCCGGCGTCGCCGGTGACCTCGTAGGAGGCCGTCGCGGCCCCGGTGGTCGCCGTCGGGGAGAAGGTGACGGACTGGCGCACCGCCTGCTGCGGGCCGATGACCAGCCCCTCGGCGAGCTGGTCCGCGCTGCTGAAGACGCCGGCCGGCGCCTTGGCCTTGGTGACGGTCACGGGGACGTTGCCGGTGTTGGTCAGGGTGAAGCCCAGCGTCCTGGACGTCCCCCGCTCCACCGCGCCGAACGCGAGGGCGGGCGGCGTGAGGACGAGGTTGCCCCGGCCGCTGACCGCGGTTCCCGTGACCGGGAGGGTGAGGGTGCCGCTGGTGCTCGTCAGCGTGATCGACGAGGCGTCGCTCCCGGCCGCCGTCGGCGCGTAGCCGACCTGGAGGACGAGCGACCCCTGCGCGGGGACGGTGGTCGGGTCCGCCGGGTCGGCGCCCGGCAGGTTGCGGACGGTGAACGGTGCGCCGGGCGGGGTGGCGGCGGTGACGACCTCGTCCTGGGTGCCCGTGTTGGTCACCTGCACGTTCACGCTGCCCGTGGTGCCGGTCGGCTGGTCGGTGAAGGACACCCGGGCGGGGGCCGCGGCGAGCCCGGGGCTGGTGCCCACGCCGTGCAGGCTCAGCGCGAAGTCGCCGGCACCGGTGGTCACCGTGAGCGTCCCGCTGACGCCGCCGGCGGCGGTGGGGGCGAAGGAGACGGGGATCGAGAGCCCGCCACCGGCCGGCAGCGCCGGCGGCAGGGCCGAGGTGTCCGCGGTGAACGGACCCTTGACGGCCACGCCCTTGATCGTGAGCGGCCCGGAGGGGCTCTGGTTCTCGGTCAGGACGGCCGTGCCGCGGCCGGTCCCGCCCACGGGGACCTGGCCGAAGTCCAGCGGGCTGCCCGCCAGCGGGCTGCCGACCGGGCTGCCGAAGGCGTACACCCTGCCGTCGCGCGTGCCCACGTAGACCTGGCCGCCGTCGGTGGCCGGGGTGGCGAACTTCACCGCGGTGCCGATGGGCGCGGACCACACGAGCGGCAGGATGCCGCCGGCGTCCGGCACCGCGCCGTACGCGCGCAGCTGGGCGTTGGCGCCGCTCGACCCGCCCGACCAGACCACCCAGACCAGGGCGCTGCCGGGGTCGGAGCCGTCCGAGGTCACCACCGGCGACCCGCTGGTGTACGGGAAGGTGTCCTGGCTGGTGCCGACGGCGGTGAGCGCCGGGTCGCCCGCACCGGTGGTGCCGCGGCGCAGCGCCGTCAGCGGGCCGCCGTTGCCGACCAGGTAGACGTAGCCGCCGCCACCGCCCCACACGGCCGGGTGGCCCCACTGGCCCTTCAGCGGCCCGGTGACCCCGACCACCGCGTCGGTCCCGCCGCTCCCCTGGGCGCGTCCGCCGAGCCTGTCGCGGTCCAGCAGGAAGACCCGCCCGTCCTTGCCCTGCTCCACCATCAGGCGGGGGTGCGCGGGCGTCCCGAAGCCGTCGGGCAGGCCGACCGGCCCCCCGGAGCCCAGGTCGGCGTCCCGCTGGTCCAGGACGGGCGCGTCGGCGGGGCTGAAGAAGTCGTCCGCGGCCAGGCCTCCGGCCGCGTTCACCCGCAGCCGCACCACGGACTCCGCGAGGGTGCCGGGCGGGGAGCCGCCGGGGCCGGGCGCGGGGCTGACGCCGTTGCCGGTCGAGAGGAAGATCCGGCCCGGCCCGTCGGAGACCAGGCCCCCGCCGGCCTGCCACACACCGGCCCCGGCGTTGCCGGCACCCGCCTCGGTGGTCCACATCGCGGTCACCGAGCGGCCGGTGGTGCTCACGCCGACCACGTAGCCCCGGTACGGCTTGTGGTCGCAGTGCCCGCCGAAGGCGGCGTACACCACGCCGTCGAGCAGCAGGAGGCCCGGGCGCTGCATCTGGTACGCGGGGCTGAAGACCGTGCCGGGGTCGTTGGAGGGGCTGCCCTTGATGACCACCGGGAAGCCCGGCCGCTCGTCCCCGGTGAGGGGGTCGAGGGCGTGCATGTACCAGTGCGGGTTCAGGACGTCGTGGACGCCGTTGACCAGGGGGCCGTCGTTCACCTTGGCGGTCAGGTAGACGGCGCCGGTGGCCGGGTCGTAGACCGGGGTCGAGGTGACGCCGATGGCGGGGGTGAGGTCGCCGCAGCCGAGGGCGGCGGCGGGCCAGGCCGGGCCGAGGTCGCGGCTCCAGACCGCCGCCCCCGTCGTCCGGTCCAGGCCGTAGACCTTGTTGTTCTCGGTGGCCGCCACCACGGTGCCGCCGACGGCGATCGGCTGGGCGTAGACCTGCCCGTCGAGCCGGGCGGGGGCGCTCCACCGCTGGCCGAAGGAGGGGGACGTCACCACCGAGGGGCTGAGGCCGGGCTCCTTCCCGTCCCAGCCGGTCCGCAGGTTGTCCACCGACACGGTGGTCTCGTCCGCGCGGGCCTGCACGGGGCCGAACCCCGGGCAGACGGCCAGCAGCACGGCGGCGAGGACGGCGAGCGCCGTCCGGCGCCGCGCGGTGCGGGTCCGTGCGGTACGGGTCCGTGCGGTACGGATCCGCGCGGTGCGGATCCGTGCAGGTGTGCGCGCAGGCGTGCGTGCGGCCATGTGTCCCCCCATCCCCGGCATGCCGCCCCGCGCGGCCGGCGGGCGCCGCCGGACCCCGGGGATCCACGGGGCGGGCGGGCGTGCGGGCGCGGCACGAACGGCAAGGACCGCATCCAACCACATCGGCACCCCTGCGTGTCCACACGTTCTCCACGATCCGGCCCGCTCCTGCGGACCGGGCCGGTCCGCCCGGGCGCTCGGAGGGACCCGGATCAGCCCTCGGCGGCGGCCTTCAGCATCCGCAGCAGGTCCTCGTGCCCCTCGCGGAGCTTCCCGCTGCTGTAGAAGAGGGTGAGGAGCGGACCGGAGAGCGACTCCTCGACGGTCACCAGGGTGCCGCCGTCCGCGGTCGGCGCCAGCCGTATCCGGTCGACCGCCTTCATCCAGCCCATCGCCACGCCGGTCCAAGTGAGCTCCCGCTCGGGCGCGACGACGGCGAAGGTGGACCTGATGGGGGTGCCGCGGACCTTCCAGCGGAAGCGGGCGTCCGGCTCCACCGCGCCGAGCTCGGTGACGCGGGCGTCGGAGCGCCACGCGGGCCAGTCGCGCATGTCGCTGACCAGCCGCCACACGACGGCGGCCGGGGCGTCGATCGTGACGGAACTGGCCGACCTGACCGGTGCATCCTCGTCCAGGCGGCCCTTCTTGGCGTACTCCTCGTGGAGCTCCTCGATCGAAGGACCCGCATAGAACAGCTTCATGATCTCCCCCTCGGTGAGAGCACCGCCCCTTTTGGAGAGCAGTGCTTCCTTGCGAGAGCAACGGTCTCAGCACGGACGGGGGACGTCAAGCGCTTTCCGGGCCGGACCTGCCGGGAACAGGGCGCGGGAGGAGTCGGGGACGAAGACCGCCGACGGCACGACCACCGCGATCCCCGAGGGCGCACGGGTGCCGGGCCGGTCGACTCACACCGCCGTCCGCGGACCCCCGGCCCTCCTCAGGGAGCGCCATGCGGTGGGGTGCGGAGTCAGCCGCCCGGAACACCACCGTGCGGCGGCCACCGGATGCAGGCAGGCGGGCCGTGCGCCACGAGGCGCCCATGCCGGTCGCAGCCCTCGACGAGTGGCCCCGACCACCGGACCAGGGACGTCGGAGGCATGGCCGCCACCGGATTCGCGCACCGCAGGGCAATCCGGCCTCAGCGCCGCCGGGCCGGCCACGCAGCCACGATCGCCGCCACCGACTCCTCGACCGTGCGCCCGTCCGTATCAACGTGCAGCCGCCCCAGCGAGGCCCGCTCCAAGGCGACGGCCGTCGCGGCGGCTTCATCGGCAATCCGGCGAAGCTCCGCAGCGGACCGGCCCTTCAGCGGGTCACCCGGTGCAGGCCAACTTCCGCCCCGACTCCGGGATTCGATCCTCTCCGCCAGGGCGGCACGCCCCGCGTGCAGGCGGCACAGCGTGACCTCGGTGCGCGGCAGAGCAGCGGCGTACATCTTCGCCGTCGCCTCGTCCTCCACCGGTCCCGTCACGATGATCGCCTCCGCGCCCGCGTTGCGGTACGTGCGCCACAGGGCGGCCAGGTTGTCCGCCCTGAGCCGATGACGGGCGAGTCTGTCGGACGGGACGGGGCGCAGGAAGGCGAGTTGGTCGAGGTCCACGTACGCCGTGCGGACAGACCTGCGAACGTGCTGGTAGACCTGCCAGCCGATGGTCGACTTGCCGACCCCGGTGGGCCCGCACAGCCACAGCAGCGGAGCTTCCACGCCCGGGTCGGCCGGCACCACGGCTTCCGCGGCTCGTTCCGCCTCGGCGCGGAGATCCCCGGTCCCTAGGACCGTCCAGTCGCCGACGCGCGCCGCCACCTCCTGAAGTACCGCCGAGACGTCCAGGCCGGTCGTGTCGATGCACACGTCGCCGAAGCCGCTCGCATCCATGACGTCCGCCTCGTCGAGCGTCTCCTGCACCAGGTGCGTCAGCATGCCGCGCCCGGTGAACCTGCGCGCCAGCTCCTCCCGCTCGGCACGCAGTCGGCACACCGTCAGTGCGGCGCCGGGCAGTTCGTCGGTGTACACGCCCTGCACCGGATCCACAACCCCCGACACCACCGCGCACCGGGCCCCCCGCACACGGAAGTTGGCCAGCACCGCAGCGAGGTTGCGCGCCTTCATCCGGTGCAGGTCCGGGTCCTCGGGGGGTCCTGGCAGGAAGATGCCCAGCTGGTCGATGTCCGCATAGCCCGCCGGGAGCCCTCCCGACGTGAGCCGGGTGAAGAGCTCCCAGCCGGCCGTGGTCTTACCGACACCGGCCGGCCCGCACAGCCAGAGCACCGGGAGCCGATCGGATGACTGAAGCGACATGGCGGGCATTCTCGCGAGCTCGTGGCGCCCACGTCGACCGCATTACTCCGGGCCGCGTCCTGTCGGGCCGCGTGCCGAGGTCCGTCTGTGCGTGCACAGAACCGGGCGCTCAGGTGATCGGGCCCAGCGGGTCGGCCCGGACCTGCAGTTGCCCAGGGATCCGCTTCCGACCGCCGTCGCGCTGCCACCGGCAGCGGGCGCGGTGGAGGCGGGCCGGACGTACCGGTGTGCGCGGCCACTCGGGTGCCGTCTCCCGGGAGAGGCCGCTGCCGTCGGCGGGGCCCCTTGGACGCCGGGCCCCGGGTCCTCATGGAGTCCCGGGGGGCGTCGCGCGCCGGACGGGAACGCCCGGGCGCAGCCCGGCCCCGCCCCGGTCCGGGCGCGGTGCGGTGCGGTGCGGTGCGGCGCCCTACGCGGCGCCGGGGCCGTCGAGGAGGTGGAGCAGCACCGCGGCCTCGGCGCGGAGCCGCGCGGCCCGGTCGGCGTGCGCGGGCGCGGTCAACCCGGCTGCGGCCTCCAGTCGCTCGGCGGCCTCCGCCCGCACGACGTCCACCACGTCGCGCTCGCCCAGCTCGCGCCGCGCCGTTTCGGCGACGCCGACACCGACCGGCGACTGCTCGATCGCCGTGCCGCGGAGCCCTGCTTCGTCCACGGGCACCGCCTCGGCGTTGTCCAGCGCAGCGAGGGCCCCCCGCAGGGCGCTCACCGCGGCCTTGTCACGGGCACGCATCGCTTCCGGGAGTGCCTGACGCATACGGAGACGCAGAGACATGGGGGTGACCCTACGGCGGCGCCGCGGGACCCGCCAAGGGATATCCGTACGGCGCCGGACGTCCCGCCGACCGGGGCTGCACGTCCCGGACGGGACCGCGGAGCCGGGCCGGGGCACTCGTCCGGCCCGGCCCTCCGCGCCCGGACCTCCCCGGGAGCCCGTTCGGCGGGCCAGCGCACCACCGCGGCCGACCGCCTGCGGGCACCGCCGGCTCAGCGGTCCTGGCGGTCGCTGCGGCGTGCGAGATGGACGGTGATGTCGGCGACGACCCCGACCGTCCCGGGCAGGGCCCGTGCGATCGCCTCGTACGCCTGCCGCCGCCTCGGCTGCGGCAGTTGGAGGTACGCCGAGACGGTCGACAGGTAGCCGACGTAGTCGGAAGCGCCCATGGTCAGGCGCCGCTCGACGACGGACTGCCGGACGTCGGTGAACAGCCCGGACCGCAGCAGCTCCGTGCCCGGCCACTGCATCTCCTCGTCCGGAGCGGTCCCGTCGGGAGAGGGGACCTCGTCGTCCTCCAGGAACGGCGCCCGTGCCGCACGCACGGACTCCTCGACAGCCGGGTCGGCCGGCCGGAACGGGCCGCCGAACGAGGCGAAGACGCCCCCGGGCTCCAGGAGCGCGGCCACACGGGACCACCGGCCCTCCGGGCGTGTCCAGTGCAGGGCCGCTGCCGCGTAGACCAGCCCGTAGGTCTCGCCCGGCCGCAGATCCTCGAACGCGGCCCGGACGGCCCTCACGCCTGCGGGCACCGTCCTGCGCAGCTCGGTGAGCATGGCCGCATCGGGCTCCGTCGCCGTGACCGCGACCCCGCGCCCGGCGAACAGGCGGGTCGCCTTGCCTGTCCCCGCACCGATCTCCAGGGCGGTCCGGAGCGGACGGCCCGCATACGTCAGCACCGTGTCGGCGAGCTCTGCGGGATACCCCGGCCGGAACCGTTCGTAGGACTCCGCGATCGCGCCGAAGCCCAGTGCACGCGTGGACATGGCAGGCATTCTGACATGACCGTGACCGGACGGGCCCGGGCTCGCCCGGCGGTCCGCCCCGGCCTCGGCCGGGGCGTCGACGGCGCCGCGGGACGGGCGGCCGGCCGCCGGGGCGCAGCGAGGGCCCACAGGACGCGGAGGCGTGCCGCGTCCTGTGGGCCCTCCCGCGCGACGGCCCGGGGACCGGAGGTGCGGGTCAGCAGGCGGGGGCCGCCCGGCGGACGAGCCGCCGCGGTCCCTCGTCAGCGGCCGTGGCGGCCGTAGCCGTGGTGCCGGTGGCCGTGCTTGTGGCCGTGGCGGCCGTAGCCGTGGTGCCAGTGGCCGTGGCGGCCGTGGTACCTGCGGTCGTGGCCGTGGCGGCCGTGCCCGTGGTACCGGTGGCCGTGGTGCCCGTGGTACCGGTGGCCGTGGTGCCGACCGCGCCCTTCGTCCCCGCGGCCACCGCCGTTGCCACGGCCTTCATCCCCGCGGCCACCACCGTTTCCGCGACCCTCGTCACCGCGGCCACCACCGTTGCCACGACCCTCGTCACCGCGGCCACCGCCGTTGCCACGGCCTTCATCCCCGCGGCCGCCGCCGTTGCCGCGGCCCTCGTCACCGCGGCCACCACCGTCACCGCGGCCGCCATCGTCGCCACGGCCCTCGTCACCCCGGCCAACGCCGTTGCCACGACCCTCGTCACCCCGGCCAACGCCGTTGCCACGACCCTCGTCACCGCGGCCGATGTCACCCCGGCCGCCCTGGCCCACCCCGCCGCTGCCCACTCCCACGTCACCCAGGCCACCGCCGATGCCGCCGCCCTGGCCGAGCCCGCCGCTGCCGCGACCCTCATCCCCCAGGCCGCCGCCGACGCCGTTGCCGCGGCCCTCGTCACCGCGGCCGCCGCCGTTGCCGCGGCCCTCGTCGCCCCGGCCGCCCTGGCCCACCCCGCCGGTGCCGGCGCAGTCGTGGTGCTTGCAGTAGCCGCTGACACTGCCGGTCTCCCCGGAAGAGGCGGCAAAGGCGGTGCCGGCCAGGGGGAGGGCGGCGGTGGCGGCGGCGAGGACGGCGGTGGCAGTAAAACGCATGAAGCTCTTGGACATGCGGTTTTCACCTCTGAACACAGATTCGGGTCCCCGAGCCCGCTCACCGTAGGCAGGGCCCCGGCGAGGGCGCGCGCCGGTTCTGCCGTTTGGCCCATCCGCACCGTCCCCTCCGGGTGCCGGAAGGCCCCTCCTGGCGGGTCGTCACCCGGCCGGACCGCCGTGACGGCCCCCGGCACCCGCCGTCCCCCCGGGCCGCGCGGCCGCACCCGCCGACCACCGGGCGGGTCCGCACCCGCCGGCCACGGCGTCGGACGGCCCGCGGGCGCCCGACGAGGCCGGCGGCCGCCTCCGGGGCGGACCGGAGGTCCGGGCGGGTGCGGACGTCAGGCAGGGGGCGGTACGGCTCCGAGCTGCTCCGCGAGGGCCGTCAGCGCGGCACCCAGCGGCCGGGACACCCGGACCGCGGCGTGGTCGTCCCCGCGCGTCGCGCCCTGGTTCACGATCGCGACCGGCTTGCCCGTGCGCGCCGCGTGGCGGACGAAGCGCAGGCCCGACATGACCGTCAGGGACGAACCGAGGACCAGGAGCGCGCGGGCGGCGTCGACCAGGTCGTAGCAGAGCCGGACCCGGGCCTTGGGGACGCTCTCGCCGAAGAAGACGACGTCGGGCTTGAGGACTCCGCCGCACGCCTCGCACGGCGCGACCCGGAAGGCGGCGAACAGCGCGTCCGGGAGCTCGACGTCCCCGTCCGGGTTGACCCTGGCGCCCGCGTCCCGGAAGGAGCCGTTCAGCGCGTGCAGGCGGCGGTCGAGGTCCTCGCGCGCGCCGGTGCGGCCGCACGCCAGGCAGACCACGCGGTCGAGCCCCCCGTGCAGTTCGACGGCGTCGTGCGTGCCGGCCGCCCGGTGCAGCCCGTCCACGTTCTGGGTGATGACGGCGGACACGTGGCCGGACCGGCGCAGCGCCTCGACCGCCCGGTGCCCGGCGTTGGGCTCCGCCCGGGCGACCGTCCGCCAGCCGACGTGGCTGCGGGCCCAGTACCGGCGGCGGTTCTCCTCGCTCGCCGTGAACTCCTGGTACGTCATCGGCGTGTGCCGCCGCAGACTGCCGCCGGGGCCCCGGTAGTCGGGGATGCCCGACTCGGTCGAGAGCCCCGCGCCGCTCAGGACCGCGACGTCCCGCCCGGCCAGCAGGCGTCCGACGTCCTCCAGGCCGCCGGCCTGCGGGACGGACCCACCGGTCGCCGCTTTCTCGTACGTCGGGCGCAGGTGCATGCGGACAGCTTAGATCGGCACCGGACGCCGGGGCCCGGGGCGGCCCGCAGGAGGCGCCCGCGGTCCGGACGGGCCCCGGAGCCGCGGCCGGTGCGGACGCGGGGAGCGGCAGCACGGCGGCGCCTAACCCGGCCGCACCGGGCCCGCACCGGCGTCCTGCCGCGGCGCGAGCCCCAGGTGCTCCCAGGCGGCGGCGGTGGCGACCCGGCCCCGGGGCGTGCGGGCGAGCAGGCCCTCGCGGACCAGGAACGGCTCGGCGACGGCCTCCACCGTCTCGTGCTCCTCCCCCACCGCGACCGCCAGCGTGGACAGGCCCACCGGGCCGCCGCCGAAGAGCCGGAGCAGTGCGTCGAGCACCGTGCGGTCCAGGCGGTCCAGACCGCGGGCGTCGACCTCGTAGACCGCGAGGGCGGCGGCCGCGGTCCCGCGGGTGACGACGCCGTCCGCCCGGACCTCGGCGTAGTCGCGGACGCGGCGCAGCAGCCGGTTGGCGATGCGGGGGGTGCCGCGGGAGCGGCCGGCGATCTCGGCCGCGCCGTCGTCCTCGATCTCCACGTCGAGGAGCCCGGCCGAGCGGTGGACGACCCGCTCCAGCTCGGCGGGGGCGTAGAACTCCATGCGGCCGGTGAAGCCGAAGCGGTCGCGCAGCGGGGGCGGCAGCAGGCCGGCCCGGGTGGTGGCGGCGACCACGGTGAAGGGCGGCAGCTCCAACGGGACCGAGGCGGCGTCCAGGCCGGTGCCGACGAGGACGTCGACCCGGAAGTCCTCCATCGCCATGTACAGCATCTCCTCCGCCGACCGGGACATGCGGTGGATCTCGTCGAGGAAGAGCACCTCGCCCTCGGTGAGGGAGGAGAGGACGGCGGCGAGGTCGCCCGCGTGCTGGATGGCGGGCCCGGAGGTGATCCGGAGGGGGGCCTCCAGCTCAGCGGCGATGATCATGGACAGGGTGGTCTTGCCCAGGCCGGGCGGACCGCTGAGCAGCACGTGGTCCGGGGCGGCGCCGCGCCGCCGGGCGGCCTGGAGCACCAGCGAGAGCTGCTCGCGCACCCGCTCCTGGCCGATGAACTCGCCCAGGTCCCTGGGCCGCAGCGCCGCCTCGACCGCCCGGTCCCCGCCGTCGGCGGTGGCAGTGGTGGCGGCGGTGGCGGTGGCAGTGGTGGGGGTGCCGCTGCCGCGGGTGTCGTTCCAGCTCATCGTGGTCCTCCTCCGTCGGTGCTCGGAAGGGCGGGCGGGGCGGGGAGGGCCGGGTGCCGCCCTCGGGTTCCCGGTCGCCGGTGGGGCGGGTGTCCGGGCGCACCGGTCCGCCTCCGCGGTGCCCGCGCCGGTCAGAAGGGCTGTTCGCCCGCTCCGGCGGGGTACCGCCCGGCGTCGTTCCGGTCCTCGTGCGGTGCCTCGTGCGGGGCCCCGTCCCGCGAGGAGGGGTCGCCGGAGCGGTCGCCGCCGAGCAGGTCCCCGCCGGGGCCCGGACCGTCGGGGACCCGCCCGTACGGCCCCTTGACGACCTTCGCGGCGGCGAACCGGAGCGAGGGGCCGACCTCGTCGACCTCGCACTCGACCACGGTGCGCCGCTCGCCCTCCCGGGTCTCGAAGGTCCGCTGGCGCAGCCGCCCCTGGACGATGACGCGGGTGCCGCGCGCCAGGGACTCGGCGACGTGTCCCGCCTCCTGACGCCAGGCCGAGCAGCGCAGGAAGAGGGTCTCGGCGTCCTTCCACTCGCCCGTCTGGCGGTCGAGGACGCGGGGCGTCGACGCGACGGTGAAGTGCGCGACCGCGTCCCCGGACGGGGTGAAGCGGATCTCGGGGTCGTCGGTCAGGTTGCCGACGACGGTGACGACGGTCTCACCGGCCATGGGGGTTCCTCTCGTGCGGCGGGCGGTGCAGCGCCCGCGGCTGTTCCGGCCCGGCGAGCCCCGCCGCGCGGAGCCGCGCCGGATGGGCGGGGGACCGGGTCAGCGGGATGCGGAGCCGGGGGGTGGCGCAGGGGTCTCCGGGGGCGGCCCGGCACCAGGGGCAGGGCACGCGCAGGGCGCGGGCGCGCAGGACGTCGTCCTCCGGACCGGTGCGGGGGGCCGCCGCCGGGGCGGCCGGCGGCCGTCCGGCGCACCGTCCCGAGGCGATCGCCGTCAGCAGGGCGAAGAGCTCCGTGCGGGGGCGCTGCAGGTCGCCGGGGCCGGCGTCCGGCAGGGGCGGGGGTTCGCGGGTGAGCCGCTCCTCGCGGACCGCGCGCGTCACAGCGCAGAGGTCGGCGGCGGTGGTGGTGGTGCGGCTCCGCCGCCGTTCCAGCCGGGAGGCGGCCGCCCGCGCGTCGGCGACGTCCAGGTCGGCGAGCAGCAGGCGCCAGGCGGCGTCCGCCGCGTCCCCCTCGGGGTGCGCGGACGGGAGCGCCACGACGGCCAGGGCGACGGGCGGGCCCGTCCCGTCGGACGGTGCCGGGCGGTCCGCTCCGCGGGGGAGCGCGCCGGAGGGCCTCTGCGCGCCGCCGCCCGCCGTCCCGGGCGGCGGCGCCGTCGCGGCCGGGAACGCCGTTCCGACCGGGGGCGCCGTCGCGGCCTGCGGGTCCCGGTAGGTGTACAGGACGGCGCCGCAGGCGCAGCACAGCGCGCCGTCCTCGAACGTCCAGCGGCCGCAGGCGAGATGGCCGGACCGGGCCAGCAGGAACCACAGGGCGGCGGGCCCGTCCCGTCCGCGGTCGGTGGCGGCGGTCACGGCGGACCTCCTCCGGGGGCGAGCAGCCGGCGCAGGTCTAGCGCGCCGCTGCTCCAGGCCCGGGTGACCCGTTCCGGTCCGCCCGGCACGGGCCGCAGGTTGAACGACCGCGGGACGGACGGCGGCGGCGCGGCCAGTCCGGGGACGACCTCCCCGGTGCGCGGGTCGGCGACCGGTTCGAGGCAGGCGAGCCCGGCGAGGAACTGCCGCTGCCAGGCGGCGCGCACCCGCACCACCACCTCCACCTCGCCGGGGTGGTTCTCGGCCGCCCAGGCGGTGAAGGCCCCCTCGTCGGCGACCACGACCGCCGGCCGGGGGTCGACGAGGGTGAGGGTGGCGATGGGGGTACCGTCCGGCAGGGTCACCCGCACCGACTTCAGGTCGAGTTCGGCGCGGGCCGCCCGCAGCCCTTCGAGCACCGAGCGGCGCGCGGCCCCGTACTCGGCGTCGACCGCGTCGCGCAGCACCCGGAGCACGGCGGCCCTGGCCGCGTCGTCCTTGAGGCTCATGCGGCCGCTTCCTTCCGTACGGGCTCCGGCTCGCGGTCCTGCCCGGGCCGCCGTCCGGCCGCGGGCCCGTCGGCGGACCCTCCCCCGGTCCCGCTCCCGGCCCGGCGCCTCGCCTCGGTGCCGTGGCGCACGATCACCTCTCCGAGGGTGCGGGACTCCTCGCCGTCCAGGACGGCGGCGCCGAGCAGGTTGTGCCGGCGGGCGTCCTCGTAGAGGGCGCGCAGGTCCTCGTAGGCGGCGCCCGGGGCGGTGGCCGCCTCGAGGTAGCCGGACACGGACGGGGCGGGCCCGCCGGAGTCGAGCCAGGCCAGGACGGCCTCGGCGAACTCCGGGCCGGGCTTGCGGAGGACCATGCCGGACAGGGGCTTCGCGCGGGACTTGGAGACGACCAGGGTGTTCTCGTGGTCGAGGTCGCCCACGATGTCGAACTCGTACTCGATGCCCTCGCGCTGCTCGGGCCGGAGCCCGACCTTGCGCGGCACCTTGCGCCCGCGGTCGTCGGTCTCCACGACGTACTCGGTCTTGGTGCGCATGGTGGCGACGAGGTGCCCCGGGTAGGCGAGCAGGGCGTCGATCATCGCCCGCTCCTGGGGGCGGGCCTCCCTCCACCCGGCGAAGCTGCTGCCCGACCCGGCGCGCCGGGCCGCGTTGTCGACCTGCTCCAGCATGCCGCCGGTACCGGACCAGAAGTGCGAGAGCGAGTCGACGACCACGACGTCGTAGCCCTCGTGGGCGGCGACCGCGAGGGCGTCGACGAGGGTCGCGGGCTGGAACGCGCTGAGCGGGAGGATGTCGAAGGCGAACTCGTCGGCGTACTTGGCGGCGCTGCCGTGCTCGGTGTCGACCAGGGCGATCCGCTTGCCGAGCCCGGCGGCGAGGACCAGGGCCGTGTAGGTCTTGCCCGACCCGGTGGGGCCGGTGAGCGCGATGCGGGCCTTGGCCCGCTCCTTGGTGGCGGGGGTGAAGGTGATGTGGCCCATGCCGCTTCCTCCTGGCGTTCCCGGCGGTGTTCCCGACGGCGTTCCCGGCTGCGCTTCGGGGGGCGGGCCGGCGGGGAGGGGGTGCCGCCCTCCCCGGTGCGGGGCGCGCCCGTGCGGCCGCCACCCGTGTTCGAATTCTGTTCGAAAGTCGCCTGGAAGCCACCGTAGGCACGGACAGGCCGGCAATCAATGCTTTTTGCGGATAATCTTGACATTTGTCAAAAATGTCCGAGTCGAGGTGTACGGTGCTCCCCCACGCCCGGCCGGATCGCCCGGGCGGGCCGGGCGGCGGCCCGGCGTCCGGCCGCGCACCGCCGCCCGCCGCACGGCCGCCGGCGGCCGCCACCCGGCTGCGCGCGCCGGAGGGCCGAGGGGTGAGGATGTGCGGGTGCATCGTGAAGAGGCGGTCCTCGCGGACGAGGTGACGCGGCGTCGGGGCGGACCCGGACAGGAGGCGGGGGCCGGCGGGGCGGGGGCCGGCGGGGCGGGAGCCCCCGAGGACCCGCCGCCGGGGACGGCCGCCGCCCGGGCGGAGCACCTCCTCGCCCTGCAGCGCCTGGCCGCGGGCCCCGGGGGGACGCGGGAGCTCCTGGAGTGGCTGGCACGGCGCAGCGGCCGGTGGACGGCCCTGCTGGACGCCGGCGGCGCCGTCCTGCACGCGGCGGCGGGGCGGGGCTCCCCGTGCGGACCGCCGGTCGCGGCGCTCGCCGCGGAGGGGGCCCGGAGCATGGCGGCGCGGGGCGCCGGGGCGGCGCGGGTGGACCGCGACGGCTGCACGGGCTGGTTCGCCGCGGCGGGCACGGACGCGGCAGGACCCGTCCTGGCGGTGGTCGGGACCGGGCCCGGCGGGGCGGGGCTGCCGCAGCTGGTGGCCGACACGGCCCGCATGGTCGGACTCTGCCGGCGGGTCGAGGAGGCCGACCGGCTGGTACGGCGCTCCCGGGAGGCGGACGCCCGCAGCCGGGAGGCGGTCCTGCACCTGCTCATGGCCGGTGACGTCCCGTCCGCGAGCCGCATCGCGGCGACGCTGCTCCCGCGGCTGCCCGACCCGGTCCGGGTCTGGGTGGTCGAGGGGCCGGCCGGGAGGCGCGGCGAGCTCGCCGGGGACCGGCTCCGCGGGATCGGCGACCGCGCCTGGGTCGTGCCCTGCCCGGTGTACGCGCGCCACCTCCTCGTCGTGGCCCCCGCGGCCGTGGACCCGCCCGCCGGCGGTGCGGACGCGCCGCCCCACGGGTGCGCGGTGGGCGTCAGCGGCGTCCTGCCGCTGCGGGAGACGGCCGCGGGCTACGCCCAGGCCTTCCACGCGCTGGCCGTCGCCCGGTCCGCACCCGGCCGCTGCGCCGCCTTCGACGCGCAGGGCGAGCCGGCCGCCTTCCTGGGGCCCGCGGGGGCCGCCTGGGCACGGCGGCTGCTGGGGCCCCTCACCGGGTACGCCCCCGTGCGCCGGACCGACCCGGACGCCGGGGAGCTCCTCGCCACCCTCTCCTCCTGGCTGGACTTCGGCGGGGGCGCCGTACGGCACCTCAAGGTGCACCGCAACACGCTCTCGGCCAGGCTTCGGCGCCTGGAGGACCTGCTGGGGCTGGACCTGTGCTCGCTGCCGGGGCAGGCCGCCGCGCACCTCGCCCTGCACCTGAAGGCCGCCGCCGGCCCGGCGGACGCCGCAGCCCCCGGCCCCACGGCCCCCGGTCCGGCGGACGCCGCGGCCCCCGGTCTGGACGTGCTGCTCGCCACCCCGGCCGCCGCGCACTGGGCCGACGTCCTGCTGCGGCCCCTCACCGAGGGCGGGACGCCGTCGGCGGCCGCGACCGTCCGCACCTGGCTGGCCCACGACGCGCGCCTGGCCCCGACGGCGGCGGCCCTCGGCATCAGCGCCGCCGCGGTGCGCAAACGCCTCGTCCGCGCCGAGGTGCTGCTCCGGCGGTCCCTGCTGCACTCCCCCAGCGCGCGGTACGACCTGTGGCTCGCCGACCGCGCGTCGTCCCTCGCCCGGAGCCCGGGACAGCACGTCCGGGCGCCCGGCGGCGGGCCTGCGGGACGGGTCGGGGTCCTGCCCCTCGCCCGGGCCGGGGGCGGGGGCGCCGGACGGCGGGGGGTGCGTCGCGGGGGCGTCGGCGGCCCAGGGGCGCCGGGAGCCGTCCTGGCCCGGTGAGGGGCTCCGGCGCGCCCTCCCCGGGCGCGGTCCGGCGGCGCCGCGGCCGGGGCGGCGGGGTCGGTGGGCACCCCCGTTGCCCGGCCCACCGCTCCCCGCCGTCGCACCGTCCCCGGAGCGCGGTGCCCATCCTCGGCCGCCGGGCGGGCCCGCGCCAGTACCGGTCCGCACACCGCCGCGCCTCCCGGGTACCGCTCTGCACAGCCGCGGCCCGCCCGGCCCCGCACGGCCGCCGGTGCCGCCGCCGGCCCGCGCGCCCGGCGGGTCCGCCCCTCACCCCTGCGGGGTGTGCCAGAACGGCGTGTTCCGGACGGAGTCCAGGAGGGCCGCGGTGCGGGCACAGGCGGCGTCGTACGCGCGGCAGCGCTGGAGGGCCTGCCCCAGCAGCTCCGCGGCGGCGACGAGCAGGGCCTCGTTCTGCGGTTCGAAGACGTGGGGCCGGTCGAACGAGACCAGGCAGGCCGCGGGGTGCGCGGCGGCGGGGGTGGGCACCGGCAGCGCCGCCCAGGCCCTGTGCTCGAGCCGGGGCGCGAGGAGGGCGAGGTGGGGGTACTGGTCCACGAGGTCCTGCGGGGAGGTGGCGAAGACGGGGAGCTGGCGGCGGAGTGCGTCGCACAGCGGCAGGCTGGAGTCCAGCGGGGTGCCGTCGAGGACCGCCGGCTCCTCCGTGGCCCGCCCGGCCGTGGCGACCACCTCCACCCGGCCGCCCCGGCCCTCCGCGAGGAGCAGTGCGGCGACGCCGGCGGGCGCGAGCGAGGCGTGGACGGCGGCCAGGAGCTCCGCGGTGCCGGCGGCCGAGGCCACCGCTGCGGAGAGTGCGGCGAGGCGGCCGGTGCGGCGCAGCCGGTTCCGCTGGAGGCGCTGGAGGTCGGCCGCGGCGTCGAGGAACTCCTCCGTGACCTCGGTGACGGTCCCCCGGACCGTCTCGCGGCCGGTGCCGGTGTTCACCGTCGACAGGATCTGGGCGCGGAGGTAGGCCGCACCGTCGGGGCGCGGCGCGCGGTAGACGACCTCCCACTCGCCGGGCTCGCCGCTCATGCGGTTCACCGCCTGGCGCACGCGCGCCGCCTCCTCCGCGGGGAGGAGCGCGAGGAGCGTCCGCAGGTGGTACCCGGCCCGTCCGGGGATCCCGTGCAGGGAGGCGAAGGTGCGGTCGCAGGTGACGCGCTGCGAGACGGGGTCGAAGGCGAACGTCCCCCGGCTGACCGGGTGGATGCGGATGGGGTCGCGCACGAGGCGCGCCCCGGGGTGGGCGGTGGACGCGGGCAGGTCGGCCACGGCTCCGGCGATCCGCAGCAGGCAGTCGCGCTCGTGGGCGCTCCACCCGCCGCTGCCGGGGCGCAGGCAGACGAGGACCGACGCGGCGCCGGCCAGCGGCAGGGCGGCCCAGGCGGCGGGGGCGTCCGTCCGGGCCAGCGGGTAGGGCCGCTGCGGTCCGGCGCCGAACCCCGCCTCGCCGGCGGCCGCCCGCACGGCGGGCCACTCGTCGCCGGACAGGGGGAAGGCGGACGGGCTCCACTCGGGGGGAAGCCCGTGCGCCGCGTCCGGGTACAGGTGCCGTCCCCCGCTCTCGACCTGGAGGAGGGCCCACCCCACGCGCCCCAGGCAGCTCAGCGCGGCCAGCAGGATGTGGGGGACCTCCGCGAGGTCGCCGGACCGCACCAGCGCCTCCCGGAGCCGTGCGAACTCCTCCGGGAACCTGCGTGGTGAGGGGGGCTGCGCGGCCACGTCTCCACGCCTCCTGACGACCGGGGCGCATCGCACGCCGAGTTCAGCCGGGATTTTATCCTCGCATTCCCCCGAAGGAGGGAAATCGGCGTTTTCGCAAACCGCCGGAACCCTTTTCCTCCCGGTCCCGCCCGTGCAGCCGCGGACGCTCCCGGCGCCGTGGCCGCGAGGGGTCCGGGCCGTGCGCAGGGCGCGGCCGGGGCCGCCGCGCGCACGCGGGACGGGGGCGGGGGAGCATCGGGGCGAAACCCTGAGCCGAGCCCCGGGGGTGCGCGGACGGGGTGCGGCCCGGACCCCTGCGGCAGCGGGGTCCTCGGCGGCCGCTGCCGGCCGACCGCCGGGAGGTCCGGAGGTCCGGAGGTCCGGGGTGCGGGCCGGGTTCCTGACGGACGGGCAGGCGGCCGGGCCGGGCCCCTGCCCGACGGCGGCACCGACGTCGGGCAGGGGTGGCGGCCCAGGCCCGCACGGCCGGCGGGCACCGCCCCCGCTCACGTCCGGCAGGAGCCGGGCGTCACGCCGGCGGCCGGGCGAGTCCGGCGGCCACCGCGTCGAGGACCCACTCCAGGCCGGTCGCGAAGGACGTCCCGGCGTCCACGTCCGTGCCGTCGTGCACGGCCTTGGACAGCGCCGGGAAGCGGCCCGTGGCCAACATCCTCGTCACATGCGGGCCGGAGGCGCGCTGCCAGTCGCGCTCGGACAGGCCCGTGGCGCGCTCGGCCCGCAGGTGCGCGACTTCGCGCCTGACCGCGCCGATGACGTAGGCGCTGACGGTCTCCGCGGCGCGCAGGACGGTGTCGATGTCGGCGAGGCCGTCGAGGGCGGCCAGCGTGGCCTCGGTCACGGCGAGGCCGTTCGGGCCCAGGGCCGGGCGGCCGCCGAGCAGGTCGGCCAGCCATGCGTGGCGGAGGGCGGCCTGCCTGGTGCGGTGGGCGAGGACGCGCAGCGCCTCGCGCCAGTCACCGGGCTGCTCCGCGGGGAGGATCTCGGCCTGGACCTCGTCCACCATGAGGTCGAACAGCTCCTGCTTGGTGGAGATGTATCCGTACAGCCGCATCGGGCCGGCGTTCAGCCGGGCGGCCACCTTGCGCAGCGTCACCGCCTCCAGCCCGCCCTCGTCGGCCAGCGCGACGGCGGCGGCGACGATCCGCTCCCGGTCGAGCGGCACGGGGCGGGTCGGCGGCTCCGGCCGGTCCCACACGGTCATGGGCCCCACCGTACCCTTGCGATGCGCTGTAACGGAAAAATACAGTGTATCGACATGAGACACCGAATCGCCGTGGTCGGGGGCGGCCCTGCCGGCCTCACCTTCGCCCGCGTCCTGCACCGCCACGGCCACCCCGTCACCGTCCTCGAACGCGATCCCGCCCCCGACGCCCGTCCCCAGGGCGGCACGCTGGACCTGCACGAAGGGCTGGGCCAGCTCGCGCTGGACAAGGCGGGGCTGCTGGCGGAGTTCCGGGCGCTGTCCCGTCCCGAGGGGCAGGCCATGCGCATCCTGGACACGGACGGGACCGTCCTGCGCGACTGGCGGCCCGGACCGGACGACCGGGCCAATCCCGAGATCGACCGTGGGCAGCTCCGCGACCTGCTGCTCGGCCCTCTCGACGTCCGGTGGGGGCAGGGCGTGGCGCAGGTGGTGCCGGGGACGCGGGACGGCGTCCTGGTCCGGTTCGCGGACGGGCGGGAGGAGACGTTCGACCTCGTGGTCGGCGCGGACGGCGCCTGGTCCCGCGTCCGCCCGGCGGTCTCGCCGGCGACGCCGCACCACACCGGCGTCACCCTGGTCGAGACCTCCCTGGACGACGTCGACACCCGCCACCCCGACCTCGCCCGGCTGGTCGGCGACGGTTCCGTGGCCGTGTACGGCGTGAACCGGGCGCTCGTCGCCCAGCGGAACAGCGGCGGCCACGTCAAGGTGTACGCCCAGTTCCGCGTGCCGCCGGACGGACACACGGGTCCGGACCGGGACCCGGCCGACGTCGAGGCCGTGCGGTCGGACCTGCTGGCCCTGTTCGACGGCTGGGCCGCCCCCGTCCTCGACCTCCTCCGCCACGGCACCGCCTTCGTCCGCCGCCCCCTCCACGTCCTGCCCGTGTCCCACACCTGGGCCCACGTCCCCGGGGTGACGCTCCTGGGCGACGCCGCCCACCTGATGCCCCCGCTGGGGGCGGGCGCGAACCTCGCGATGCTGGAGGGCGCCGAACTCGCCGAGTCCGTCGCCGCCGGTCCCGGGGATCCGGACGAGGCCGTCCGCGCCTTCGAGGAGCGGATGTGGGCACGGGCCGGCCGGTGGGCGCGGATCACGGCGGCCGGCCTGGAACGCCTCGTGAGCCCGGACCCCGCCGAGGCCCTCGCCCTCTTCGACCAGGTCCGGTCGTCCTGACCGCCGGGCGCGGGAGCACCCGCGCCGACAGCCCGCCACGGCCTCGCCGGACGGCACGGCTTCACGGGCCGGTGCGGCGCCGCCGCGGTCCCCTCCGGCGGGACCGCCGCCCGACGGGCGCGCGGACGGCCGCACCGGGCGCGGCCCCCGGCCCGCTGCCGCCGGAACCCGGCCCCCGGCCCTCCTCCCGGGCCGGTACGACGAGGGGGCGGGCGGGACGCGCCGCACCGGCCACCGGACGCCGTCGCGCCGGCACCTCGGACGGGACCCCGCCGCCCGGCGTGATTCGCGTCACAGCGGCGGCCCGCGGCCGCGGAACCGGGGGGTGCGCGGCATCCGCGCACGCGCGCGGACCTGGAATTCTCGACCCGCAATTCCGGCCGGCCGCCGGAGTCCGGCCGCACGCCGCCGGATCCGCTCCCCCACGGCATTGACCGCGAAAACCGCACGCCGTACCGTTCGGGTCATGCACGACACGGGGGTCGGTTTCCGCATGCACGGAAAGCGGAACCGCGCCGCCCGCCTGCAGGGGGCAGGGGGGCGGCGCCGGGCTCCTTCCGCACATTCCCGGAAAATCCATCGGAAATCCGTCTCCCCGTCGCTCTTCACGGTGCAGAAGAAACATGGGGGGAAGAAGTGCAGATCAGTCTGCTCGGACCACTCGAGGTGTCGGAGGACGGCCGTCCCGTCCGCGTCCCCGGGGAGAAGTTACGGTCGATCGTCGCCGTCCTCTCGCTGAATGCGGGACGGCCCGTCCCCCGCAGCGAGCTCATCGACGAACTGTGGGACGAGGAGCCCCCCCGCAGCGCGGAGAACTCGCTGCACGGCCACATCGCCCGGCTCCGCCGCCTGCTGGCCGTCGGCGCCGGGAAGGGCCGCCTGCGCGACACGGTGCAGACCTCGGCCGCCGGATACGCCCTGGCGCTCCCTCAGGAGGCCGTCGACGCCTTCCGCTTCGAGCGGCTGGTCGCCGAGGCGGAGACCGTCCAGGGGACGCAGCCGGCGAGGGCCGTCGAGCTGCTCACCGGGGCGCTGGGCCTCTGGAGGGGGCCGGCGCTGCTCGACACCGGGCAGGGCCTCTCCTGCCGGATGGCGTACACCCGGCTGGAGGGCGTCCGGCTCACGGCCTACGAGCACCTCTTCGACGCCCGCCTGCGGCTGGGCCAGCACCGCGCGGTGGTCGCCGAGCTGGAGCAGCTCCACGCCCGGTACCCGCTGCGCGAGCACTTCTGCGAGCAGCTCATCACCGCGCTCTACCGCTCCGGCCGGCAGGCCGAGGCGCTGGACACCTACCACCGGACCCGCCGGCGCCTGGCGGACAGCCTGGGCCTGGAGCCGTGCCGCTCGCTGCGGACCAGGTTCCAGGAGGTCCTGCGGCAGGACCCGTCCCTGATGTGACCGGGACCCCGACGTGACCGGCGGCCCCGACGTGACCGGCGGCCCGTCACGGCCGGCGGCCGGACGCGACCGGCGCCCCCCGCCTCAGGGCGCCGGAGCGGCCCGGCCGGGCCGCCGCGGCGGGTCCCCGGCCCGGGCCGCACGCGGTCACACCGACCTGGTGACCCGGAGGACCTGCCAGATCGCCCCGAGGCTCGCCCGCCCGTGGAAGGCGAGGTACTCGGGCAGCACCAGCTGCGGGCCCCACTTCTCCTTGTAGGCCAGCTGGCTCGCCGCCGGGTACACCTTCTCCCCGTGGTCGGCCAGGAACCGCATGAACCGGCCCGCGGTCGGGCTGGCGCCGGGCACCTCGTGCTCCGGCGCCAGCCCGGTGAACGGGGTGAAGCCGAAGTGCAGCCACTCCGCGCCCTCCCGCCGGAACCCCTCCACCGCGTGCAGGTTGATCGCCTCCATCACGCCCGGCGGCACGTCGGGCAGCCGGCGGCTGAGGTCGTGCAGCCAGCCGGGGCGGGAGCCGAAGGCGGGCGAGTAGGAGATGTACGCCACCGGCGCCCCGTCCAGCCGCCCGACGAGGAGCCGCCGCTGGTCCTGCACCGGCCCGCCGCACTGGCCCACCAGGAACTCGATCTCCTTGACGTGGCGCCCCTTGCCCACCAGCCACGACCGGTCGATCGCCGCCAGCTGCCCGGCGTACGCCTCGTACGGCGCCTCCAGGACCTCCAGGCCGCTGCGCCTGGCGCGCGAGATCTTGTTGCGCAGCTTCACGAACCTCGACCCCCGCAGGGAGTAGCCGGGGAGGGGGACCGAGTAGGAGGCGCCCACCTGGTTGACCGTGAAGCCGCAGTCCGCGTAGAGCTCGGCGTCCTCGCGCTGGAGCTGGATGGCGACCACCCGGCGGCCGGCCGACCGGGCGTGCCCGAGGAACGCCCCGAGGAGGCTCCGCCGCCCGTCGGGCGGCCCGAAGACCCCGCCGAACTGGACCAGGTACCGGCCCGCCTCGCGGTAGGCGACGAAGCCGTCGGCGGCGGGGTCGGCGAAATAGGAGTTCCCGGTGTTCAGCGCCAGGAACCCGCTGGGGTTCTCGCCGTACTTGCGCAGTGATTCCAGCACGTATTCGTGACCGACCGTCCCGCCGACCGCCGCCATCTCGTTCCCCTGTCGTCGCGCCGTGGAGGGCGTACGCCCGGTCCGCCATGGTTGCCGATTCCCCTTCGACCGCCCTTACACGGCCGTCTCAGACCCGTCTCCGGGGCTTCTCAGCGACTTCTCAGGGGCTTCTCAGGGGCCGCTGGAAGAGTCCTTCCCGATGTACGGAAGTTCGCAATTCCCGAGCGGAGGCCCTGCGTGAGCAGCACCCGGACGGCACCTTCGGCGCCGCACCGCCAGAATTCCGGAACACCGCACTCCGGCATACCGACCTACCTGTCCCTCGTCGACGGGAAGAGCGTTCCGGGCCCGGAGTGGGTCTACGTCGTCGACGCCGGCGCCCTGCTCGACGACGCCTTCGCCAGCCTGTCCCTCAAGCGCCGGCTGGAGAGCGGCCGGCCGCCCGCCGGGGACCTCCCCCCGAGCATCGTCGGACGCGTGGCCAAGGCCGACCGGGAGATCTCCGCCCGGGCGCTCGAAGCGGCCTCCCGCGCCGCCCCGGAGTGGGCCGCCCTCCCGCAGGAGACGCGGATCGGGCGGTTCGGGGCCCTGCTCCACCGCCGCCTGCGGGAGCAGGCCGGCGAGATCACCCGGATCCTGGTCCAGGAGGGGCACCCGCTGGCGCTGGCCCGCTGGCAGGTCTCGGGGATGCTGGAGTGCTTCGGCCCCGAGTCGACGGGCTTCTACCGCGATCAGATGCTGCAGGAGTTCCGGCACGAGGCGCGCCGCATCTCGGTGCGGCGCCGCCCGGACGGCGTGGTGTGCCTCAACCCGCCGCAGAACGCGCCACTGTCCAGCGCGCTGCTCGGGGTGACCTCGGTCATGGCCGGGAACGCCCTGGTCGTCCGTGCGCCGCGGAGCGCGCCGTTCGGCGTGATGTACGTGATGCACGACGTCGTCGCCCCGGTGCTGGAGGAGGTCGGCGCGCCCCCCGGCACCCTGGGGGTGCTGTGCGGCGACCCGGCGCCGCTGCTCACGCAGTGGCTGGAGAGCCCGCTGGTGGACGACGTCATGTACTTCGGCAGCAGCTCCAACGGCCTGCGGTTCCAGGAGCGCTGCGTCGCGGCGGGCAAGAAGCCGATCCTCGAACTGGCCGGCAACGACGTGGTGGTGGTCTGGAAGGACGCGGACCTCGACCTGGCGGCCGAGGCGCTGACCGAGAGCTTCTACGGCTCGGGGCAGCTGTGCATGATCCCCAACCAGGTGCTCGCCCACCCCGACGTGGCGGACGAACTGGTCGCGCTGCTCGCACGCAAGGCGGCCCACGTGCGGCCCGGCCACCCGGGCGAGGAGGACGTGCTCCTCACCCCGGTGCTGCGCAACGAGAAGTTCTTCGACTGCCTGGCCGACGCCCTGGGGAAGGGCGCGGAGCTGGTGTGCGGCGGGCACGCGATGCAGGCCGACGGGACCAGGGACAGCGCCGGGATCTTCCTGGAGCCCACCGTCGTCCTGGTCCGCGGCATGGAGCGGGCGCGCGAGGTCCGGGCCGTGCGCCACGAGACCTTCTTCCCGCTGCTGCCCGTGGTCGCCGCCGAGCCCGGCCCGGACGAGGTCCTGCTCGACCGGTTCGTCGACTTCGTCAACAGCAACGCGTACGGCCTGCGCAACTCGGTGTGGGCGCGGGACCCGGGGGTGGTCGACCGCTTCGTCACCCGCATCACCCGGGGCGGGCTGCTGAAGGTCAACGACTCGCACATCGGGTTCCTGCCCTACCTGCCCACCCACGGCGGCACCGGGCTGACCGGCGGCGTGTTCGGCGAGGCCAACTACCCGATCCTGCGCACCTCGCACGTCCAGGGGGTGAGCGTCTCGCCCGGCTCCCGCCCCCGCGAGGCGGTGTTCGGCGCCTGGCAGGCCCTGCAGGACGCCGCCCGCTGACCCCTCCCCCGACACCGCACCGGCCGGCGGCCGGGGCCCGCGCCGCAGCACCCCGGCGCGGCCCGGAGCACCGCCGTGCCCGCGGACCGCCGCACCCAGGAATCGAGGAACCCGATCCATGCGCACGCTCGAAGCCGCCCGCGACACCTGCGAGTCCCTCCTCCCCGGCCTGCTGGGCCTCCTCGACGCCACGCCGCTGGCCGAGCTGGAGGCACCGCGGAGCCCCGCCCTCGACCACTTCCGCGCCTGCGGCGGACCGGGCCTGGTGATCCCCAGGACGTACGGCGGCATGGGCGCCGACCCGCTGCAGGCGATGGCCGCGGTCCGCGCGCTGGCCTCCCGCGCGCCCTCGCTGGCCGTCGCCACGACGATGCACCACTTCTCCGTCGCCACGCTCTTCACGCTCGCCGACAGCATCAAGAGCAGCGGGATGGAGTGGGCGCTGCTGGAGGGCATCGCCGAGCAGGGGCTGCTGGTCGCCTCGGGGTTCGCCGAGGGGAACCCCGGACAGGGCATCCTCAGCCCGACGATGCGGGCCGACGCGGCCGACGGCGGCTACCTGGTCAACGGGTCCAAGAAGCCGTGCAGCCTCTCCCGCTCGATGGACCTGCTGACCGCCAGCGTGAGCCTGCCCGCGCCGGACGGGGAGGGCCGGGAGGCGGCCGTCCTGCTGGTCCCCCGGAAGACCGAGGGGATCAGCGTCCACCCCTTCTGGAACAGCTGGGCGCTCGCCGGCGCGGAGAGCGACGAGGTGCGCCTGACCGACGTGTTCGTGGACGAGCAGCTGCTGATGCGGACCACCGAGCCCGGCGCCGCAGGGGAGCTGGACGAGCTCCAGACCGTCGGCTTCATCTGGTTCGAGCTGCTGATCTCCTCCTGCTACCTGGGGATCGTCAGCGGCCTGGTGGAGCGGGTCACCGGGCGCCGCCGCGGCAGCGACTCCGACCGGGCGGCGCTGGTCGTCCGGCTGGAGACCGCCGCCCAGCTGCTCGACGGGGTCGCCCGCGCGGTGATGGACGGCGAGGTCGGCAACGAGGCGCTGGCCCGCACCCTGATCGCCCGCTACGCGGCCCAGGACGCCCTGGGCGACGCCGCACGGCTGGCCCTGGAGCTGCTCGGCGGCACGGCCTTCATCGGCTCGTCCGACATCGCCTACCTCGCGGCCGCCTCACACGGCCTGTCCTTCCACCCGCCGTCCCGGACCGCCTTCACCGGCCCCCTGCTGGACCACGTCGCGGGCGCCCCGCTGCGGCTGTCCTGAGAGCCGAGGAGGACTCATGAGCGCGACAACGACGCCGTCCCCCGCCGCCGTCCCCGGCCGCAGGGACCTCGGCCTGCTGTACCGGACCCGGCTGAGCCGGGGCCGCGCGACCCTCGGGGAGCTGTTCGGCGGGCACGTGGAGGTCGCCTCGCAGGGCGCCTGGGTGACCACGGCGGAGGGCCGGCGGTTCCTCAACTGCGGCGGCTACGGGGTCTTCCTGACCGGCGCCCGGCACCCCACCGTCGTCCGGCACGTCAGCGAGCAGCTGCACTCCCACCCCGTCGCGACCCGGCTGTTCCTCGAACCGCAGGCCGCGCTCGCCGCCGACGCCCTGGTGGCGGTCGCCCCGCCCGGCCTGGAGCGGGTCCACTTCGCGGGCTCCGGAGCGGAGGCCGTCGAGACCGCGATCAAGATCGCCCGCACGCAGGGCCGGCGCCGGCTGGTGGCGACCGGCGGCGGGTACCACGGCAAGACCATGGGCGCCCTCAGCCTCACCGGCAAGGACCTCTTCCAGGCCCCCTTCCGCCCGCTGCTGCCGGACACCGTCCACGTCCCGTACGGCGACGCCGCGGCCCTGGAGGGGGTGCTGGCCGCCGCCCCCGGCGAGTGCTGCGTCTTCGTGGAGCCGGTGCAGGGCGAGGCCGGGGTGGTCATCCCCCCGGCGGGCTACCTGCGCGCCGCGCGGGAGCTGTGCCACCGGTACGGCGCGCTCCTCGTCCTCGACGAGATCCAGACCGGCCTGGGGCGGCTCGGCAGCTGGTGGGGCGCCGACGCCGAGGGCGTCTCGCCGGACGTGCTGCTCGTCGGCAAGGGCCTGAGCGGCGGCGTGGTCCCGGTCTCGGCCGTGGTGGCCACCCCCGAGGCGTTCTCCGTCCTGGACCGCGACCCCTACCTGCACACCTCGACCTTCTCCGGCGCCCCCCTGGCGATGGCCGCCGCGCGCGGCGCGCTGGCCGCGATCCGGGAGGACGACCTCGTCGCGCGGTCGCGCGAGCTGGGCGGCGAGCTGCTGGCGGAGCTCGGCCGGATCGTCCGCGGCCACTACGGCGACACGGTGCGCGAGGTCCGCGGCCGGGGCCTGCTGCTGGGCGTCGAGTTCGACCGGCCCGGCCCGGCGGGCGACCTGCTGATCGGGCTGGTCGAGCAGGGCGTCGTCGCCAACCACTCCCTCAACTCCCACCTGGTCCTGCGGTTCACGCCGCCGGCCATCCTCACCAGGGCCGACCTGGACTTCCTGTACGAGGCGGTCGACCGCGCGTGCCGTGCGCAGGCCGCCCGGTACACGCCCGCAGCGCCCACGACGGAAGGTGACCGAACCCATGCGTAGCGCCCACGTGTCCATCCGCGCCCGGGACGTCGACCCGGGCACGGCCTTCGACCGCATCCGCGACTTCTCGCGGTACCCGGAGTTCACCGACGTGGTGCGGTCGGTGACGGTCCGGCAGGTCTCGCCCCTGGAGGAGAGCAGCGACTGGGAGGTGTACTTCCGCAACGGCATCCTGCGCTGGACCGAGACCGACCGCTTCGACCACGACGGGCGGGCGATCGGCTTCGAGCAGACCGACGGGGACTTCGCCGAGCTCACCGGGGGCTGGCTCGTCACCGCCGACGGGCCGGACAGCCTGATCGCCTTCCGGACGGAGTTCGACTTCGGCATCCCCAGCCTGGCCGGCATCCTCGACCCGGTCGCCGAGCGGGTGTTCAAGGAGACCATCGCCCGCGTGGTGATCAGCCTCTTCGACGACGCCGCGGTGGAGGGCGACGAGGCCGTCGCCCGCGCGGTGGCGGCGGTCGCGGCGGGGGTCTCCTGATGGACGCGAAGAACACCTTCGACACCCCCGCCACCTACCGGCTGGTGCGCCTGGAGTACGGCCTGGGCCTGGTGGTCGCGTCCGCCCTCCTCCTCACCCACCTGGGCGAGGTGCGCTGGCTGCCCGCGGCCGGGCTGTTCCTGTACATCGACCTCGTCGGCTACGTCCCCGGCGCGATCGCGTACCACCGCAGCCGGGACAAGCGCATCCACCGGGCCTACTACGTGCTCTACAACGTGATGCACAGCCTGGTCACCCAGGGCCTGGTGGTCCTGGCCTGGATCTGGCTGCACGGCGCCGAGTGGGCGCTGCTCGTCGTCCCCGTCCACCTGTTCGGCGACCGGGCCCTGTTCGGCAACTTCCTCAAGCCCTTCGCGCTGGACTTCGAACCGGTGGCGCACCCGGCCTTCCTCCGGTTCCGCCGCGAGCTCGGGGCGCACGGGGCCGACCGGGGACCGCTGGTGGAGCAGCTCGGCGCGAGGACCCCGTGAACGCCGTCACCGCGCACCACCGCCCGGCGGACTGGCCGGCCGGCGGCCGGCGCGACACGCCGGAGGCGGTCACCCGCCGGTTCGCCACCGGGGTCGCGGTGCTGACCTGCGGGACCGGGGAGACCGTGCACGGCGTCACGGTCAGCACCCTGGCCCTGGCCGCGGTCGAACCGCCCATGGTCTCGGTGGCCCTGCGGCGCGGCAGCCGGGGGCTCGCCGAACTGCTGCGCACGCCGTCCTTCGCGGTCAACGGGCTGGCCGCGCAGCAGGAGGCGCTGGCCCGGTACTTCGCCCGCCGCGACCGGGGCACCGGCCTCGGCTGCCCCGCCCCCGAGGTCTGGGCGGGCCGCACCTTCGGCGGGGTGCCGCTGCTGGGGGGCGCGGTCGGCTGGCTGGAGTGCCGGGTCGAGCGGACCGTCCCGGTCGGCGACCACGAACTGGTCCTCGCCCGGGTCCTCAACGCCGCCCGGGGCGGCGGCCTCCCGCTGCTCAACCCGGCCCTCCGCCCGCGGCCCGGCCCCCTCCCCTCCCCGGCCTGACCCGCAGGCCGCCCGCCCCGCCCGTCCACCGACGCAAGGAGTCGACGATGTCCGAACCCGCGTACCCCCCCGAGGCCGACTGGGAGAGCGCCCCCTCCCTGGTCGACGGGGCCATGAACCTGGAGCTCACCGCCGCCTCGTGCAACCTGCAGTACTGGCTCCGCGCCGTCCCGCAGGGCACGCTCCGCGGCAGGGTCCTCGGCCACGCCGAGGACGCCGGGACCCTCGACGTCGTGCGCCGCCCCGGCCCGTTCAACGACGCGCTCACCCAGGAGCTCGCCTTCCGCTCCATGGCCGAGGAGAAGGCCACCCGGGCCATCTCCTACCTGGTGGCGCTCGCCCCCGACAACGACTGCATGGAGTTCTACGCGACGCAGCTGATGGACGAGGCGCGGCACGCCATGGTCTTCCGCAGCCACCTGCCGGCGCTGGGCGTGGCACCGCACGAGCTGGAGCAGGAGGTGGAGCGGCTCGCCGGCGCCGACCGGGACCGCGTCCTGGTCCCGCTGGAGGAGCTGGGGCTGCGCGTCCTGCGGGACGAGGGCGACTTCATCGGCGGGGTGGTGGTGCTGACCGTCCTGGTCGAGGGCGTGCTGGCGCCCGCCGCCGAGCTCAGCGAGCGCAAGTGGCGGGTCTTCGACCCGGCCGCGTCCGAGATCGAGCGCGGGGCCGGGATCGACGAGATCCGCCACCTGACGGTCGGCAGCTCGATCGCCCGCGAGTACCTGCTCAAGCACCCGGAGGAGAAGCCCCGGATCCTCGCCCTCGTCCGGGACGGCATGCGGCTCTGGGCCGAGCTGCCGTCCGCCGAGCTGGTCCACCGCCGCGAGGTGCTGTTCCAGCAGGGCCTGGAGGAGCACGGCGCGCTGGCCGGCGACTACGAGGTGTGGCCCGGCCGCCGCCTGGTGGACACCACCGCCGAGGAGCGGGAGCGGACCGCGCATGAGTGGGCCGGCCGGATGCAGCGGGCCCGGCTCGCGTACATGGGCCTGGAGGAGGCGCTGTGACCTCGCTCGACCAGGCTCCGCAGCACCGGCCGGTCTGGCCCGACGTCCCCGTGACCGGCACGCTCGAGGAGGTCACCCGGATCGTCCGCGACGCGGGGCTGATGGACGCCCGCCCCGGCTACTTCGCCCTGAGGATCGCCGCCAACGCGGTCCTGTTCGCCGCCGGCTGGACGGCCTTCGCCGTGCTCGGCGACTCCTGGTGGCAGCTCGCCGTCGCGGTCTGGCTGGCCTTCGCCTTCGGGCAGACCGCCCTGGTCGGCCACGACGCCGGGCACCGCCAGATCTTCCGCACCAGGCGCGGCAACGAGGTGGTCGGCTACCTGCACGGCGACGTGCTCACCGGGGTGAGCTTCGGCTGGTGGGTGGGCCACCACACCCGGCACCACAACTTCCCCAACCACCTGTCGATGGACCCCGACATCCTGCGCCGCCAGGTGATCTTCGACCCCGGCCAGCGGCACGGCCGCCCCGGCGCGGTCTCCCGGTTCATCGTGCGCCACCAGGCGTGGATGTTCTACGTGCTGATCATGATGGAGGGCCTCCGGCTGCACCTGTCCGGCTACGTGGCGGCCCGCAGGGGCGCGCTGCGCCGCCACCGGAACGCCGAACTGGCCGTGCTCACCCTGCACCTGGCCGCCTACGCCGCCGCCGTGTTCCTCGTGCTCCCGCCGGGCAAGGCGGTCGCGTTCGTCCTGGTGCACCAGGCGCTGTTCGGCTTCTACATGGGGCTGCTGTTCGCCCCCAACCACAAGGGCCTGCCCGTGCGGGACGGTGAGGCGGAGGAGCTGGACTGGCTCACCCGCCAGGTCGCCACCTCGCGCAACCTGCTGCCGAACCGGTTCAGCGACTTCTTCTACGGCGGCCTCAACTACCAGATCGAACACCACCTCTTCCCGTCCATGCCGCGCTGCAACCTGCGCCGGGCCCAGCCGCTGGTCAAGGAGTTCTGCCTGCGCAGCGCCCTGCCGTACGCCGAGGCCCCCCTGGTGCGGTCGTACCTGGAGGTGTCCGCGTACCTGGGGCAGGTCAGCGACGAGGTGCGGCGGCTCGAGGACCCGGCCCCGCGGGGGGCGCGGTGAACCGGGCCGCGGTCCTCTGCGGCATGGGCACCGCGCTGCCGCCCCGCACGGTGACCAACGCCGAGCTGGCCGGGCAGCTGGACACCTCCGACGCGTGGATCCGCAGCCGCACCGGCATCGGGGAGCGCCGCGTGGTGGACCCCGGCACCGCCACCTCGGACCTGGCCGTCGAGGCGGGGGAACGCGCCCTGAAGTCGGCGGGGGCGGCCGGGTCCGGCGGGTCGTCCGGCGGGTCGTCCGGCGGGTCCGGCGGGTCCGGCGGGTCCGGCGGGGCGGACGCCGTGATCGTGGCGACCACCACCCCGGACCGCCGCTGCCCGGCCACCGCGCCGCTGGTCGCCGCCCGGCTCGGGCTGGGGACCGCGCCCGCCTTCGACCTGGCGGCGGTGTGCACCGGGTTCCTGTACGGGCTCGCCGCCGCCGCCGGGCTGATCGCCGCCGGCACCGCCGGACGGGTCCTCGTGGTGGGGGCCGACACCTTCTCCACCCTCCTGGACCCCGCCGACCGCTCCACCCGCGCGATCTTCGGGGACGGGGCCGGGGCGGTGGTGCTGAGGGCCGGGGACCCGGCGGAGCCCGGCGCGCTGGGCCCGCTGGACCTGGGCAGCGACGGCACCGGCAGCGAGCTGATCACCGTGCCGTCCGGCGGGTCGCGCGACCCGCTGCCGGGGCCGGACCACGACCCGTACTTCCGGATGACGGGCAAGGCCGTCTTCCGGAGCGCGGTGGAGCGGATGAGCGGGTCCGCGCGCAGCGTGCTGGACCGCACCGGCTGGGACGCACCCGACCTGCTGGTGGCCCACCAGGCCAACCTGCGCATCCTGCACGCCGTCGCCGACCGGCTCGGCATCGCCCGCGACCGCTGCGCGGTCAACATCGACCGGGTCGGCAACACCGCGGCGGCCTCCCTCCCGCTGGCCCTCGCCGACGCCGCCGGGTCCGGCTCGCTGCGGCCGGGCGACCGCGTGCTGCTCACCGCCTTCGGGGGCGGCCTCACCTGGGGCGCCTGCACACTCGTCTGGCCTGCGCTGGAAGCCCTCTGACCCGCCCTCAGGACGTGGGGGGGCCGGGGCGGGGGGCCCCCCCCCCCCCCCCCCCCCCCCCCCCCCCCCCCCCCCCCCCCCCCCCCCCCCCACCCCCCCCCCCCCCCCCCCCCCCCCCCCCCCCCCCCCCCCCCCCCCCCCCCCCCCCCCCCCCCCCCCCCCCCCCCCCCCCCCCCCCCCCCCCCCCCCCCCCCCCCCCCCCCCCCCCCCCCCCCCCCC
>NZ_JAJLRA010000189.1 GCF_020991365.1 Streptacidiphilus sp. ASG 303 | reverse complement strand
CGTCCGGAGCCGCGGCGCCGGGCCCGGCCCCGGTGCGCTCGCCGATCCGCAGCGTCGCGGGAGCGGTGCCGCTGTTGCGCACCGTGACCCTGCGCACCACCACGCCGTGCGCGCGGGTGGCCGCCTCGATGCGGGCGGCCCCGACCGACAGTCGGCCCGCTGCGAGGACGACGGAGGCCGCGGCGGCCCGGTCGTCGGCCACGGCCACCGTGCGGGAGGCCGGACGGTAGGCGGGCGCGGACGCCGTGAAGGTACGGCGGCCGCCGCCGGGGACGAACAGC
>NZ_JAJLRA010000188.1 GCF_020991365.1 Streptacidiphilus sp. ASG 303 | reverse complement strand
CGCTCTTGGTGAACTGCAGGAAGACGCCAGGGGCGGCCTCGAGCTCGACGGTGTCGTCGTTGACCGACTTGACCGTGGCGTACATGCCGCCGATGGTGCGCACCCCGGAGCCGGGCCCCAAGGTGTTGCGCATCTCGAGAGCCTGCTGCTGCTTCTTCTTGGCTTTGCTCGTCATGAGGTCCATGACGCCCACCATGAGGAGCAGGGGGAGAAGGGTGGTAAGCACGGCTTGAGAGGTCCTTTGCGGGTTCGCGCGGGGCGTCCGGTGTGGGGGGAGGTCT
>NZ_JAJLRA010000187.1 GCF_020991365.1 Streptacidiphilus sp. ASG 303 | reverse complement strand
CCGGGTGATGACCAACGCCCACGTCGTCGGCGGCGTCCGCGAACCCACGGTCCAGCTCGGCGGCGCGGGGCGCCTCTACGACGCCACCGTGGTGCAGTACGACTAGCAGCGCGACATCGCCGTCCTGGACGTGCCCCGGCTCGACGCCCCCGCGCTGGGCTTCGCCGGGCAGGCGGGCACCAACGACAGCGCCGTCGTCGCGGGCTTCCCCGAGAACGGCTCCTTCACCGTCCAGCCCGCACGGCTGCGCGGCCGCATCCAGGCCAACGGCCCGGACATCT
>NZ_JAJLRA010000186.1 GCF_020991365.1 Streptacidiphilus sp. ASG 303 | reverse complement strand
GGGCCGGGGGCGGCGGCGGCCCGGGGTGGGCGGCCGCGGGCGGCTGCGGACCGGGGTGGGCGGCCGCGGGCGGCGGCGGACCGGGGTGGGCGGCCCCGGACGGCGGGGTCCACTGCGCCGGGTCCCCCGGGGTCCGGGGCCCCTGCCCCGGGGCTCCGGCGGGCTGCGGGGCCGGCGGCTCCGGGCCGGGGGCGGTGGGGCGGCCGGGACCCGGAGGGGTGTTCGGTGCGGTCACCGGCCCATCGTCCCACGCCGGGCGGCGGCGCGGGTCCCCAGGTCGCC
>NZ_JAJLRA010000185.1 GCF_020991365.1 Streptacidiphilus sp. ASG 303 | reverse complement strand
AAGGAGGCCCAGCGGATCATGGACGACCTGTGGGCCATCGGCGCCCGCGCCATCCTGGTCACCAACATCCACGCCTGCCGCCTCTGACCCCGCCCCGCACCCTCCCGTGGAGCCCGCCGCCATGCCCGCCACCCCGCCGCCCGCCGACCACGACCGGGGCGCCGGCCACGACCGGGGGACCGGCCGCGACCGGACCGCGGGACCCCCCGCGCTGCCGGTGACCTGGCGGGCCTCCCGCACCCGCGCCGTCCTGGTGCCGACCGCCGCCCTGCTGGTGGTGAT
>NZ_JAJLRA010000184.1 GCF_020991365.1 Streptacidiphilus sp. ASG 303 | reverse complement strand
AGCTCGGGATTGGTGACCCGGCGCAGAACTGCGCGTCGTCCCTCGGCTTGGAGGCGTTGAACCGGTCCTTCTCGGCCACCGGGATGACCACCTCGTTGACCAGCGGGTTCCCCAGCCGGGACACCTGCTCCCAGTCCTTGCTCAGAGCGGACTGCCGGAAGGTGGTGGACCAGATCCCGATCACGGGGTGCTGCGCGTCGGCGGTGAGCATGTGCGTGGGCACCTGCAGGGCGACCGTGTTGACGTTGTAGCCGCGCAGGGTGTCGTCCCCGACCTCGGAGA
>NZ_JAJLRA010000183.1 GCF_020991365.1 Streptacidiphilus sp. ASG 303 | reverse complement strand
TGCTGCCGGCCCTCCCCGACCGGCTGCCGTCCGCCGCGCTCCGCGACGCCGTCCGGGGGGCCGCCGAGGAGGCGGGGCTGGCGGCCACCGCCGACGCGCCCCACCTGGCGGACGCCCTGCGGGCGCTGGCGGACCGGCAGGTGCTCACCGGCGGGGGAGCGGGCACCGGGCCGGGCGCCGGATCCGGCGTGGGAGCCGACTCCGGTTCCGGCTGCGACTGCGACTGCGACTGCGACTGCGACACCGACACCGACTCCGGCCTCCGCGCCGACGGCGAGGTGG
>NZ_JAJLRA010000182.1 GCF_020991365.1 Streptacidiphilus sp. ASG 303 | reverse complement strand
GGGGAGGGCGGGGGGGAGGGCTTCGGGGCGGCCGTGGTGTGCGTCGGGGGGTGCTTCGTGGGGGCGGCGGTGGCCTCCGCGGTGGGCGGGACCGCGACGGTGCGGGCCGGAGCCGGCGTGCCGGGCCCCGTGAGCAGATGGCCGGCGCCGCACACCACGGCGACCAGGGCTGTCGTCACCACCGCAGGGAGACGCCACGACCGTCGGCGATGTCTCCCCGCGCGGCGACGTGCGGCGCGGCCCTGACCGGGGGGCGTGCGGCCGGGGCCGGCGCTTCTCCGGG
>NZ_JAJLRA010000181.1 GCF_020991365.1 Streptacidiphilus sp. ASG 303 | reverse complement strand
GAGGAGACGGCGGCCGGGCCGCCCGCGCCGTCGCCGCCCCGGTGGGCCACCCAGAGCGCGGCCACCGGGGCGGCGAGCACCGCCGCGAGGACCGTCGTGGTCACGGCCCGGTTGCGCCGGGCCGCCGCCAGGTCCGGGGAGTCCGCCCGGTGCCGGGGGAAGCCCTGCCGGTCGACGCGCGGGTCGGCCGCCGGGGCGGGGGCGCGGTGCACCCGGCCGCGGGCGGGACCGGGGGCCGGGGCCGGACCGCGCCGTGCGGCGCGGGCCCGGCGGCCCGCCGAGG
>NZ_JAJLRA010000180.1 GCF_020991365.1 Streptacidiphilus sp. ASG 303 | reverse complement strand
CCCGGGACCGCACCGCCCTGGGCCGCAGGGTCGCGGACGCGTGGGGCATGCGGGTGCTCGCCCCGGAGGGGAGCGTGCTGTTCGTCCCGGGTGGCTCCCTGTTCGCCGCCGCGCCCGGGTCCCGGGACGGCGGCTGGCAGCGGTTCTCCGCCGGAGGATCCCGGGAGCGCCTCGGCCCCCGGTTCCCGGCGCCCTCCTGGCAGCCGTCGTTCGACTCCCTGCCGGCGCACGTCGCGGGCGGGTGCGTGGTCGACCGGATCCCCGCGGGCGTGGTGGTCCGGCCG
>NZ_JAJLRA010000017.1 GCF_020991365.1 Streptacidiphilus sp. ASG 303 | reverse complement strand
ATAGTGTTTCGGTGGTCATAGCGTGAGGGAAACGCCCGGTTACATTCCGAACCCGGAAGCTAAGCCTTACAGCGCCGATGGTACTGCAGGGGGGACCCTGTGGGAGAGTAGGACGCCGCCGAACAATCATTGAGGGCCGTGGCCCCGGCAGGATTCTGCCGGGGCCACGGTCTTTTTCGCGTCTGTGCGCGTGCGCGTGTGCGGTGTGCCGGGGGGTCCGGTGGGTCCGGGAGGGGGCCTCGTGGCCGGGAACGGCGGCGGGGCCCCTTTCGCATGCCCGGACCCGAATCCGTACGGGGGAGGTGTATGGGCTGTCCGGGTGAGCTTCGGCAGGCGGCTTGATCGGGCCGGAGACAGAATCGGCACATGGATCTTCCGGGAGCGGGACACCGCCCACAGGGGCGGCTGGTGCACCCCGGTCGGCGGTTGCGACGGAGGACGCCCGCGTGAACGTGCTGATGCTGGTCACCTCCGATGTGGCCCACGACAGCCGAGTGGTACGGGAAGCGGCAGCCCTGGCAGAGGCCGGGCACACGGTCCACGTCCAGGGCCGTGACGTGCCCGAGGACTGGAAGCCCCCGGACGGCCTGTTCACGGTCGGCTCCTCCACCGGAGGCCAGGGCCTGCGGCCCACCAGGGGCGTCCCCCATGGCGTCGCGGCCCCCGCCCGTGCGGGCGCGTCCGGCTGCAGGACGGGCCGACTCTGGCGCGCCGGCCGGTGGCTGCTGCTGCCCCGCCACCGGCGCAGGGTCTGGTCGGCCTGGGTCCGAGCGGTCGTCCTGGACCTGCGGGGGAGGCGGTTCGACGTCGTGCACGCCCACGACTTCACGGCCCTGCCGCCGGCCGCCCGTTTCGCCCGCGAGCAGGGGGCGCTGCTGGTGTACGACGCGCACGAGTGGTGGTCCGGCCGTCAGCGCCACGGCTGTCCGGCACCGCTGGAGCGGCTGCGGGAGCGCCGCCTGGAGGCGGACCTGACGGCCAGGGCCGACGCCGTGGTGACGGTCAGCGAGGGGATCGCGCGGCGACTGGAGCGCTGGGCGGCCGGTCCGGTCATGGTGGTCCGCAACACCTTCCCCACCGCCTCCACCTCCACCTCCGCGTCCACGGACAGAGACGGAGACGGGGACGGGGACGCAGCCGCGGACGGGGACGGTGCGTCCCGCCCCCCCACTCCGGCGGGCCTGGTCTATGCGGGCCGGATCGGTGCCGGGAGGGATCTGCGGACGGTCCTCGCGGGGGCGGCGGGCCTGCTGCCGGTGGTGCTCGTGGGACCGTCCGACGGCACCTACGCTGCCGGGCTGACGGCCACCGGGCCGGCGGACGCCGCCGGCGTCGAGCTGCTGCCCCCGTGCCCGGTCGACGAGGTCGACGCCCTGCTGCGCCGCCACGGCCTGGCGGTGGTCACGCTCACCGACAGCTGCGACAACCACCGCCTGGCCCTGCCGAACAAGCTGTTCCACGCGGTGCGCGCCGGAGTGCCGGTGGTCGCCGCGGACCTGCCCGAGCTGAGGGCCGCCGTGGAGCGCCACGACCTGGGCGAGCTGTACCGGCCCGGCGACGCCGCGTCCTTCCGGGCGGCCGTGGAGCGCGCCACGGCGCGCTATCCGCAGCTGCTGCGTTCGGTGGCCTCGGCCCGGCCGGACCTCTCCTGGGAGGAGGACGCACGGCGCCTGGTGGGACTGTACGAGGAGCTGGCGTCGAAGCGGAGGCGCTCGGTCGCCCGCGGCACGGCGGTCCGGGGCGGCGCGGCTCCGACCGGTTCCGTCCGCCTGACGCAGGAGAGGCCGGAGCGGCCGGAGCGACCCGACCGGCCGGGCGCGGCCGCCGCGGGGGAGAGGGAGGACCGGGTGGCGGGAGGAGGCGGCACGGACCGCCGCCGCGCGGCCGCCGACGGGGTGCCGAGTCCGTGAGGGGCGCACCGGGCGCCCGGCGGGTCTCCTTCGCGGCCGCCCCCGCCCCGACCGCCCTGATCGCGCCGACCGCCCCCGTCCCGGGCCGGGTGGTGATGCTGGTGGCCAACGGGGTGGAGGGCGACTCCCGGGTGCAGAAGGCCGCCTGGTCGATGGCGGCGGCGGGCTGGGACGTGGTGCTGCTGGGCCGAGCGCCCGGCCCGGAGCGGCGCGAGTACCGCCTCGGCGGGGCGCGGGTGGTGCTGGTCCCGGTGGGCTCGGCGGTGTCGGGCTACGAGCGGGGCCGGTCGGAGCCGCTGCGACGTGCCCGGGAGCGGCGGTCCGCGTACGCCGCGGCGCGGGCCGCCGTCGCGCACCTCGACTCCCTGGACGCGCCGCGGAGCCGCCGCCTGCGCCTGGCCGCGGCGCTGCGCCGCGGGCTCGCCGCCCGGCCCGGTCCGGACGGCCTGCTGGTGCCGCTGGGCGCGGGCCGCGCGGCGGGACCGGTGCGCACGGCATGGGACGGGCTGCGGGGGGTGCTGGACCGGCGCGGGGGCTGGCGGTCCCTCAACCCGTGGTTCCGGGACCTGGAGTTGGCGTTCGCCCCCGTGCTGGACGCGCTGGTGCCCGAGTTGGTCCACGCCCACGACTTCCACACGGTGGGCATCGGCGCCCGCGCCGCCGCCCGGCTGGGCACGCCGGGCCGTCCGGTGCGGTGGGTCTACGACGCGCACGAGTACCTGGCCGGGATCGAGGTGCCCGGCCGCCTCGACGTCCGCGGCCGGCTGCGCCGCCGGATGCTGCTGGGCGTGGAGCGGGAGTACGCGGGGCGGGCGGACGCGGTGGTGACGGTCTCGGAGGCGATCGCCGACCGCCTGGCGGCCGACCACCGCCTGCTCCGCCGCCCGGCCGTGGTCCTCAACGCCCCGCTGGTCCCGGCGGAGGGGGAGGACGGGACCGGGCCCGGGGTGCGGGAGGTGTGCGGGCTGCCGCCGCACGTCCCGCTGCTGCTGTACAGCGGCGGCCTGGCACCGCGCCGCGGGGTGGCCACGGCGGTGCGGGCCCTGCCCGGCCTGCCCGGAGTGCACCTGGTGCTGGTGGCCCGCCGGGACGACCCGGACGCCGCCGGCCTGCGGGAGCTGGCGCGGCGGCTGGGGGTGGCGGACCGGCTGCACACGGCCGGGTACGTCCCCCCGGACCGGGTGGTGCCGTACGTCGCCTCCGCGACCGCCGGGCTGGTTCCGCTCCTGCACCGCCCGAACCACGAGCTGTCGCTCATCACCAAGTACCTGGAGTACCTGCACGCCCGGCTGCCGGTGCTCTGCAGCGACGTGGCGGAGATGGGCCGCACCACCCGCGCCCTGGGGGTGGGGGAGGTGTTCCGGGCGGGGGACGCGGCGGCGTTCGCCCGGGCGGTCCGGACGCTGCTGGCCGACCCGGAGCGGTACCGCGGGGCCTACGCCCCGGGCGGGGCCGCGGCGCGGGCGCTGTCCGGCTGGACCTGGCCGGGCCAGGCGGCCGTCCTCGACGGCCTGTACGCGGAGCTGACGGGCCGCCGCCCGGTGCCGCCGCCCGGGCCGCCGGGCCCGCTGCGCCTGCGCCCGGTGCCGCCCGGTGGCGGCGGGGAGCCGGAGGGGGCGGGCGCCACCGGACGGCCCCGCACGGCGCGCGGCCCGGCGGCGGATGTGCCTACCGTGCAGGGGTGACGTCCGCGCGGGCCGGTGCCCGGCCGCTGCCCGGCGTTCACCTGCAGAGGGGCCCCCGTTCAACGGCGTGCGGAAGCCTGAGGACGACGGCGGGGGCGTCAGGGGCTTCTTCCCGCCGTCCCGGTGCACCCGTGGCGGCACGACCACGGACCACGACGGAGGTGGCCGCATGCGCGGGCGCAACGAGGAGACGATCCCGGCGGCGCGTCCGGTGATCGGCGAGGACGAGATCGAGGCCGCGGTGCGGGTGCTGCGCAGCGGTGCGGTGGTGCAGGGCCCGGAGGTGGCGGCGTTCGAGGCGGAGTTCTCGGCGCTGGTGGAGGGCCGGCACTGCGTGGCCGTCAACTCCGGCACCTCTGCGCTGCAGCTGACTCTGCTGGCGCTGGGGATCGGGCCGGGCGACGAGGTGGTGGTCCCGTCGTTCTCGTTCGCTGCGACCGCCAACGCGGTGCGCCTGGTGGGCGCCGAGCCGGTCTTCGCCGACATCGAGCCGGGCAGCTTCTGCCTGGACCCGGACGCGGCGGCCGCCGCCGTGGGCCCGCGCACCGCCGCGATCATGCCGGTCCACCTGTACGGGCACCCGGCGGCGATGGACCGGCTGGTGCCGCTGGCGGAGCGGCACGGCCTCGCCCTGGTCGAGGACGCGGCCCAGGCGCACGCCGCGGCGCTCGGCGGGCGGCCGGTGGGCACCTTCGGGGCGGCGGGCTGCTTCAGCTTCTACCCGACGAAGAACATGCACTCCCTGGAGGGGGGCATGGTCACCACCGCCGACGAGCAGCTCGCCCGCACCCTGCGGCTGCTGCGCAACCAGGGCATGGAGCAGCGGTACGCCAACGAGATCGTCGGCGCCAACATGCGCCTGACCGACGTGGCCGCCGCGGTCGGCCGGGTCCAGCTGGGCCGCCTCGCCGGTTGGACGGAGCAGCGGCGGGCCAACGCCAAGCTGTTCGACTCGCGGCTGACGGGGCTGCGCACCCCGCCGGTCGCGGACGGCGCGCACCACGTCTACCACCAGTACACCGTGCGGGTGCCCGGCAACGGGCGGCCCGACCGGGACTGCCTGCAGAAGGCGCTGGCCGCCCGGGGGGTGGGCAGCGCGGTGTACTACCCGACGCCGATCCACCGGCTGAAGGCGTACTGCGGCGACGGCGGCGAGCAGGCGGCGCGCTGGGACCTGCCGGAGACCGAGCGGGCCTCGGCGGAGGTGCTGTCGCTGCCGGTGTACCCGACGCTGACGCCCGCCGAGCTGGAGCGGGTCGTGGCGGCGGCGAACGCGCTGGGCGGCCTGCTCTGACCCACCGCCCGCCCCTCCGCCGGGAGGCCGCCCCGCCGGTCCGCTGATCGTCCGCCGACGGTCCGGCAGGGCGGGCGGCGGGGGCGCCGGCAGGAGTGTCGGAAGGGCTGCCGGCAAGGCTGGCGGCAGGGCTGCCGGCGGGACTGCCGACGGGGCGGGCCGCCGCGTGCCGCGGGGCCCGGGCAGGTCCGGCGGCGCCGTCCCGAGGGCGGATCCGGCGGCCCCGGACGGCGGCCCCGGATGGCGGCGCTCGGCGCGCGGCCCCGCCCGGGGTCTGCCTACGGTTCCGGTGTGACCTCGGCAACGTCTGGCACCACCCGGCAGCAGCCGCCCGGGCCGCACCCCGCTCCGGCGGCCGTCGCGGGCCGTTCCGCGGCCCCGGCGGCGGCGCCCGGCGCCCGCGGGGGCCGCCGGGCGCAGAGCCGCCCCGGGCGGGCCGCGCCCCGCGTGCTCTACCTGGCCTTCTTCTTCCCGCCCACCCGCGCCAGCGGCGTCTACCGGGCGCTGGCGACCGCGAACCTGCTGGCCGACCGGGGCTGGGACGTCACGGTGGCCACGGCGCCGCGCGAGTTCTTCTCCGACTACCTGCGCTCCTACGACCCGTCGCTGGAGGCCCGCATCCACCCGGCGGTCGCCGTGGAGCGGCCGCGGATGGGGTACTTCCGCTGGGAGCGGGACGTGCGCCGGTACGGGAGGCTGCGGGCGAACCTGCCGAGCCTCGCGAACGCGGCCTACGGCTGGGCGCAGCGGCGGGTCTTCCCCGAGCACTACGCGACCTGGCTGCCGCACCTGCTGGCCCGCGCGGTGCGGCTGCATGCCGGGCGGCGGTTCGACGCGGTGCTGGCGACGGGGAACCCGTTCGCGTCGTTCGCGGCGGCCTGGGCGCTGGGCGGGGCGCTGCGTGTGCCGTACGTGCTGGACTACCGCGACCCGTGGACGTTCAACCCGCTGACCGGCGAGCTGTCCTTCCCCCCGGAGAGCAACGCGTGGGCGTGGGAGCGGCGGGTGCTGCGCGGCGCGGCGGAGGTGCTCCACGTCAACGAGCCCATCCGGCAGTGGTACGCGGACCGCTACCCCTTCGCGGCGGGGCGGCTGCGGGTGGTCCACAACGGCTGGGAGCCGGAGATCCTGGGCCGCCCGCGCTGGTCGCCGCGGCCGAGGGGCCGGCCGCTGCGCTTCGGCTACATCGGGACCCTCACCGACCACCTGCCGCTGGAGGTGCTCTTCGACGGGTGGCGCCTCGCCCGGCGCGACCCGGCGCTCGCGGGGGCGGAGCTGCACCTCCACGGGCACCTGGGGTTCTTCGCGCACAGCGCGCGGCCGCTGCTGGACCGGATGCCCGACCCGGCGGAGGGCCTCGGCGTGGTCTACCGGGGGCCGGTGGCCAAGGCCGAGGTGGCGGCGGCGTACGCGGAGATGGACGCGGTGGTGTTCCTGGCCGGGGGCTCGCGCTACGTCACCTCCGGCAAGGTCTTCGAGTACATGGCCACCGGCAAGCCGATCGTCTCGGTGCACCGGCCGGACCACGCGGCGGCGGAGGTGCTGCGCGGGCACCCGCTGTGGTTCGGCGGCGGGCGGCTGGACGCGGAGGCGGTGGCGGCCGCGTTCACGGCGGCGGGCCGGGCGGCGCTGGAGCTGACACCGGACCAGGTGGACCGGGCGCGGGAGCACGCGGAGCGGTTCACCCGCGAGGCGACGCTGGCGCCGTTCGAGGAGCGGTTGAGGAGGATCGCAGGTGGCCGCTGACCGCAGGCAGCACAGGGCCGGGCGGGCCCGCCCCGAGGGGCGGACCGGGAGCCTGGCGGTGGTGACGCCCTGGTACCCGTGTCCGCAGCGCCCGCACGCCGGGTCGTTCGTGCGGACGGCGACCGCCGCCGTGGCGGAACGTTTCGCCAGGGTGGACGTCCTCAACGGCGAGGACTGGCCCTCCACCCCCGGGGAGTTCCGGCACGACCTGGTCCGCACCGCCTACGAGCGCCTCGCCGGACCGCCCGGCGCCGCCCGGGCGCCCGTCCTGCCCGAGCACACCGCCGAGGGCTGGCGGCTGACCCGCGTCCCCGTGCCGGTGCGCCCCCGCGCCCCGTACGCGGACTGGGCGCGCGCCCACGAGTCCGCCCTGCGGGCCGTGCTCCCCGGCGGCGTGATCGACGCCGACGTCGTCCACGGCCACACCGGCGTCTACGGCGGCTGGGCGGCGTGCCGCCTCGCCCGGCCGGGCGCGCGGATCGTCGTCACCGAGCACGCCTCCTTCCTGCCCGCCGTGCTGCGGCAGCCCCCCTCCCGCGAGCTGTACCGGCAGGTGGTGGAGCGGGCCGACGCCTTCCTCTGCGTCAGCCCCTGGCTGCGCGAACGGCTGGCGCAGTCCTTCCCCGGGCACGCGGGGAAGTTCCGGGTGGTGCCCAACGCCGTGGACGTGGCGGCGGTCCCGGTGCGCCCCCGCCCGGTGCGCGAGCTGCGCCGCTGGCTCTTCGTCGGCAACCTGGTGCCCGCCAAGGGCGTGCCGCTGCTGCTGGACGCGTTCGCGGCGGCCGCCGTCGACGACCCCCGGCTGGAGCTCACCCTGGTCGGGCCGGGCGACGCGGAGGCCGTCCGGCGGCGGGCCGCCGAGCTGGGCGTCGGCCACCGGGTGGCCGTCCGCGGGCCGGTGGAGCCGCACGAGGTCGTCGGCGTCATGCACGACCACGACCTGCTGGTGCACCCCAGCACCTTCGAGACCTTCGGCATGACGGTCGTCGAGGCGGTGGCCTCCGGCATGCCGGTGCTCGTCACCCGCTGCGGCGGCCCGGAGCAGACCCTCGCCGGACTGGAGGGCGCCGCCGGGCGCCTGGTCGACCTCGCCGACGGGCCCGGGCCGCTGCTGGAGGGCTACCGGGCACTCGCCGCCGGCGTCGGCCGCCTGGACCCGGCGCGCGCCCGGGCGGCGATCGAGCGCCGCTACGGGCTGGCCGCCGTCGGCGCCCGGCTGGCCGAGGTGTACGCGGAGGCGGCCGTCCGTCCGTCCGCCCCGCCGTCCCCCGGCGTCGCGGCCGCCCCCGCCGTCCCCGCCGCCCCCTCCGCCCCTGCCGGCGCGGGCGCGGGCGCTGACGCGGACGGGCGGTCCGGGCGGGCCGACCGGCCCGGACCGCCGGGCGGCACGGCCCCGGGCGGCCGCGCCCGGCCGTCCGGCGCCCACCCGGGAGCGCCCGTCCGAGGGGCGGCATTGCACGGGCCCGCGACTCACGGGCCCGCACTCCGGGGGCCCGCCGGACCGCGTCCCCCGGCCGGGGCCGTCCCCGGCGGCCCCCCGGCCGCGGCCTCCGCCGGCCCCGGCGACCTGCCCCTCCTGCCGTGCGAGGGCGGGTACCGCCCGCCGCCCCCCGCCCGCGACGGCGCACCCGCCGCGCCCGGCGCCGCCGCCGGCCCCGGAGCGCCGGGCCTCCCGCCCGGCACGCCCCGGCACCCCGCCGCACCCCGGCCGGCCGCGCACGGCGGCCGGTCCCGCCCGCCGCAGGCCCCCCGCCACCGCCCCGAGCGGCACTCCTGCCTCCACCCCGCCGACCGCCGCCCCGCGCCGGCGGCCGCGTACCCGGACCCGCCGCGCCCCGGCGCGGGCGCCGTGCTGCTGCTCGCCCTGGGCGCCACCCGGCAGCGGGCCGTCGTCGAGGACGCCCGGTTCCTGGCCGAGCGCGGTGTGCCCGTCGTCGTGGTCGCGGGCCGCCGCGAGGTCGCCGAGGCCGCCGCGGAGGACCCGCGCGTCTGGACGGTCCTGCTGCCCCCCGGCGGCGGACTCCTCGGCGGCTGGCAGCTGTGGCGTGCCGCCCGCCGCGGACTGCGCGGCCTGCTGCCCCGCGGCCCGCGCCCCCGGATCGCGGAGGCCGTCGTGTGCGACGCCCCGGCCGCGGCCCTCGCCTGGCACCTCGCCCGCGCCGAGCCCGGCCTGCCCCTGCGCTGGGGCGTGGCGCGCGGCGCGTACGGGGCCGCGGCCCCCGCGGGCCGCCCCGGGACCCCCGCCGACCGGGCGGAGGCGGTCCGATGAGCGCCCAGGCCGCCGCCCCGGCCGACGCCCCGGCCGCCCCGGTCCGCGCCCCCGACCGCCCGGCCGCTCCCGGGGGCGGCGCAGGGAGCGGTGCGGACCGCCGCGTGCTGCTCCTCGCCCTCAACACCCGCCGGGTGGCTGCGGTCTGCGAGGACGCCGCGTTCCTGCTCTCCCGCGGGTTCGCCGTGGACCTGCTCACCGTCAATCCCGACCCGTGGCGGGCCGCCGGGCTGCCCCCGGCCGTACGGGCCTGGTCGCTGCGGACCGGCGAGGGCCGCCACCCGCTGCCCCGCGGCGAGCGGCTGCTGGTGTACCGCGCCCCGCGCAAGGCCCTCGCCCTGCTGCGGAGGGCCGCCGAGCCCCACTACGGGCACCCCGGCGCGGGCCGCCCGCTGGAGCTCGCGATCGGCGCGGCCGTCCGTGCGCACACCCGGCTCGCCGACGCCTTCCACCACCGGTTCTTCATCCGCGGCTACCGCGTGGTGCGCCCCTACCTGCTGTGGCGGGTGGCGCGCCGCGACCCCGGCCCGGCCCTGGTGTCCGCGGGCACCGAGCGCGTCGTGGTCTACGACACCTACGCCGTGCCCACCGCCTGGCACCTGGGCCGCCGCCACCCGCGGGTGGCGATCTCGCTCGGCCTGGACCGGGACCTCCACCCGGAGGAGCCCCGCGCGGACGAGCCCCGCGCGGAGGAGAGCCGTCCCGAGGAGCCCCGTCCGGGGAAGGAGGGCCAGGGATGAGCGGCACCCTGACCGGGCGGCAGGCCGGACAGGCGCCGCCCGCCCGCAAGCCGGAGCACCACCTCTTCCGCGCCCGGCGCGCGGGACTGCCGCACGTCCCGGCCTACCTCGGCCAGCTGTGGCAGCGGCGGCAGTTCGTCCACGAGATGGCGCGCAGCACCCTGCGGGCGCAGAACTACACCAGCTTCTTCGGCCAGCTCTGGCTGGTGCTCAACCCGCTGCTGCTGGGCTGCGTCTACTACGTCCTGGTCGACATCCTGGGCAGCGGCACCCGCCAGCACGACTACTTCGCCAAGCTGCTCGCCGGGCTGTTCGCCTTCAACTTCTTCTCCGGCTGCCTCGCCCAGTGCGCCGGCTCGGTGATCGGCAGCAGCCGGCTGATCATGAACAGCTCCTTCCCCCGGCTGCTGCTGCCGGTCACGCAGATCGTCATCGCCTTCATGCGGTTCCTGCCGTCGCTGGTGGTGTTCCTGGTGGTCCACGAGGTGGAGGGGCTGCCGTGGAGCTGGGCCATGGCCTGGGGGGTGCCCGCCTTCGTCTGCGTGGCGCTCTTCGGGGCGGGCCTGGGGTTCCTGTCCGCGACCGTCCAGGTGTACTTCCGCGACTTCGCCAACTTCCTGCCGTACCTGATCCGGATCTGGCTGTTCCTGTCGCCCGTGCTGTGGGCGCTGGAGGACCAGCTGGCCAAGGGCGGCCCCAAGGCGGTCCTGATCGCGGCCAACCCGCTCTCGCCGATGCTCGGGACCTGGGGCGACGCCCTGGTGCGCGGCCGCTTCACCCACCCCGAGTGGCTCGCGCAGGGCGCCTGCTGGGCCGTCGGGGCGTTCCTGACGGGCGCCCTGGTCTTCATGTGGAGGGAGCGTGAGTTCGCTGTCCGCCTCTGAACTGTCCGCCGCCGGGCCGTCCGCCGCCGGGCCGTCCGCCCCCGGGGCGGCCCCTGCGGACCGGGACCCCGGCGCGGCACCCCGGCCCGGCCGGAAGGGGACGCCCGCGGTGCAGATCCGCGACGTCCACATCACCTACCGCATCCCGCGCGACCCGCGCGCCAACACCCTGCGCTACCGGCTGACCCGGCCCGCACAGCGGCGCCGGGAACTGGTCCGCGAGGTGCGGGCGCTGCGCGGCGTCAGCCTCGACGTGCCGCACGGCAGCGTCCTCGGCGTGGTCGGTGCCAACGGCGCCGGGAAGTCCACCCTCATGCGGGCCGTGGCGGGCATCCTGCCGCCGAGCGCGGGCGAGATCGAGGTCCACGGCCGCATCAGCACCCTGCTCGCGCTGGGCGTCGGCTTCAACGGCAACCTCAGCGGCCGCGAGAACGTGGTGCTGGGCGGACTGGCCGCCGGGCTGAGCCGCCGCCAGATCGCCGAGCGCTACGAGCGGATCGCCGCCTGGGCGGACCTCGGCGACTTCATCGACATGCCGATGAAGACCTACTCCTCCGGCATGTACGGGCGCCTCGCGTTCGCGGTCTCCACCCACATGGAGCCCGACGTGCTGCTCATCGACGAGGCGCTGTCGGCCGGCGACGCCAAGTTCAAGCGCAAGTCGTACGACAAGATCCGGGAGCTGGTGGACCAGGCCCGCACCATCCTCCTGGTCAGCCACGCCGTGGGCACCATCCGCGACCTGTGCGACGACTGCCTCTGGCTGCACCAGGGGCGGGTGATGATGCGCGGCGACCCGGAGGAGGTCACCGCCGCCTACATCCGCTTCCAGGACGTCGGCGAGGACGCGGTCGTCATGGAGGACGTCTGACCGGCCCCCGGCCGGGCGCCCCCGGTCCGCCCCGAGGACGGACCCGCCGGCCGGGCCCCGGGCCCCGGGCCCCACCCGGCCCCCACCCGGCCCCCACCCGGGCCCCACCCGGGCCCCGAGCCCCCACCCGAGCCCCGAGCCCCCACCCGAGCCCCGAGTCGGCGGTGCGAGCCATGACCCCTCCCACGCATCCCCCGCCCCCGGACGGCGCCCCCGCCGCCCTGCCCGCCCCGGTCGACGTCTCCGTGGTCACCAGCGGCCACCACGTCGCCGACGCCCGCCTGCACCGGCACTGCGCCGCCCTGCGCCGTGCCGGGCTCACGGTGGAGGTGCTGGCCCGCGGCACCGCCCGGGACGCGCCGCCGGGCGTCGACTTCCGGCCGATCCGCGCCGGCGGGCTGGCCCGCCGCGGCCTGCACGCCGCCCTGCTGCCGTCCCGCGCCCGCGGCCGGGTGCTGCTCACCCTCGACCCCGACCTGGTGCCCGCCGCCCGCCTGCACCGGGCCGTCCACCGTCCGCTGCCCGGCGGGCGCCGGCTGCTCGTGGTGGACGTCCACGAGGACTACCAGGCGCTGCTGCGCGACCGCCCCTGGGCGCGCGGCGCCGTCGGCGCGGCCGCCCGGGTGTGGGCGCTCGCCGCGACCCTGCTCAGCCGCGGCGCCGACCTCACCGTGGTCGCCGACGAGCACGTGCCGCCCCGCACCGCCGCCCGCCGCCTGGTCGTCCGCAACATGCCGGACGTCCGGCTGCTGCCCGCCCCGCAGCCCCCCGGCCCGGTCCCGCGGGCGCTGTACGTGGGGGACCTGCGCGGGAGCCGCGGCCTGTGGGCGATGCTCGCGGCCGTCGAGGCGGCGCCCGACTGGCACGTCGACCTGGTGGGCCCCGTCGCCCCCGCCGACCGCGACCGGCTCCTGCACTGGCAGCGGACCAGCCCGGCCGCCGGGCGGGTCCGGCTGCACGGCCGGATGCCGCCGCGGGCGGCCTGGCGGCTGGCCGAGGGGGCCTGGGCGGGGCTCGCCCTGCTGGAGCCGACGCGGGCCTTCGTCGACTCCGTGCCGTCGAAGGTCTACGAGTACCTGGCCTGCGGCCTGCCGGTGCTCAGCAGCCCGCTGCCGCGCGCGGCGGAGCTGGTCCGCTCCTGCGGTGCGGGCACCGTCGCCGACGGCCCGGAGCAGGCGGCCCGCATCCTGGCCGGCTGGTCGGGCGCGCACCGCGCCGCGTACGACCGCTGCCGCGCCGGCGCGCTGCGGTGGTCCGACGGGCACCGGCAGGCCGCGAGCCCCTACGACGAACTGGCCGCGGCGGTGGCGGGGCTGCTCGCCGCCGCCCGGCTCCACCCGCTGCCCGAACCGGCGGCGGCGGCGTGACCGGGCCCGGCCCCGGCCCGCCCGGGGCCTGCGACCGCGGCGCCCTCCCCCGGCTGCACGGCGCCGCGGCACACGACGACGCGGCACACGACGACCCGGCACACGACGACACGGCACACGACCACGCGGCACACGGACGCAAGCAGACGACACCACGGAGGTGGCCGCCATGCGCGGGAGAGACCGAGAGCTGATCCCTGCGGCGCCGGCCGGTGCCGCCCCGGCCCCGGCGGGCCGGCGATGAGCGCCCCGGCCGGGGCCGCCGGACGCCGCACCCTGCGGGCCGGCCTGATCGGCCTGGGCGCGATGGGCCGCAACCACGCCCGCGTGCTGCGCGGACTGGACGGCGTGGAGCTCGTCGCCGCGGTCGACCCCGCCGGCGACCGCACCGGCGCCGCCCGCGGCGTACCGGTCGTGCACACCGTCGCCGAGCTGGTCGCCCTGGGCGTCGACTACGCCGTGGTGGCCTGCCCCACCGCGCACCACGAGGCCGTGGGCCTGGAGCTGGCCGCCAACGGCGTCTGCGCGCTGATCGAGAAGCCGCTGGCGCACTCGGTGGCCGCCGCCGAACGGCTGGTGGACGCCTTCGAGGCGCGCGGCCTGGTCGCCGGCGTCGGCCACATCGAGCGGTTCAACCCCGCGCTGCAGTCGCTGCGGGCCCGGCTGGAGGCCGGCGAGCTGGGCGAGGTGTTCCAGGTGGTGACCCGCCGCCAGGGGCCCTTCCCGCACCGCATCGCCGACGTGGGCGTCGTCAAGGACCTCGCGACCCACGACATCGACCTCACCGCCTGGGTGACCGGCCAGGAGTACTGCTCGGTGGCGGCCCGCACGGTCTCCAAGAGCGGCCGTCCGCACGAGGACATGGTGGCCGTGGTCGGCGAGCTCTCCGACGGCACCGTCGTCAGCCACCTGGTCAACTGGCTGAGCCCGCTCAAGGAGCGGTTCACGGCGGTCACCGGCGCGCGCGGCTGCTTCGTCGCCGACACCCTCACCGCCGACCTCACCTTCTACGCCAACGGCGCGGTGACCACGGAGTGGGAGGCCCTGCGCGCCTTCCGCGGCGTGGCCGAGGGCGACATGGTCCGCTACGCGATCCCCAAGCGGGAGCCGCTGCTCGTGGAGCACGAGCGGTTCCGGGACGCGGTGGAGGGCAAGCCCGGCGACCTGGTGACGCTGCGGCAGGGGCTGCGCACGGTGCAGGTCTCGGCGGCGGTGCTGGAGTCGGCGCAGCGGCGGACGACCGTGGCGGTCCGGGCGCGGATCGCGGACGAACCCCAGCCCGAGCCCGCCTGAGCCGCCGGCCGGACCACCGCCCGGGGCACCGCCTGCGGCACCCCGGCCGACGGAGGCTCCGGCCGCCGTCGGCCCGCCGCGTCAGTCCCGCCCTGCCGCCGCCCGCTCCGTCAGCACCCGCGCCACCCGGCCCGCCGCCCGCCCGTCCCCGTACGGGGCGCCGCGCGGCGCCGCGGGGGCCGGGCGGGCGGCGGTGGCCGCCCAGGCGGCGGCGGTCAGCAGCTGCGGGTCCGGCACCAGGGCGTTCCAGCCGCCCTCCAGCGTCTCCGGCCACTCGGTCTCCGGACGCAGCGTGGTGCAGGGGCGGCCCAGCAGGTACGCCTCCTTCTGCAGGCCCCCGGAGTCGGTGACCACCCCGGCGGACCCGAGCACGGCGGCCACCAGGTCCGCGTACGGCAGCGGCCGGCCCACCCGGACGGCGCCGCGGGCCAGCTCCACGCCGTGCTCCCCGGCGCGGGCCAGCAGCCGGGGGTGCGCCAGCAGGGCGACGGGCAGCGGCAGGGCCGCGAGGGCGTCGGCGATCGCGGCGAGCCGCTTGGGGTCGTCGGTGTTCTCCGCCCGGTGCAGGGTCGCCAGCAGGTACGGCCGGTCCGCCGCCACGCCCTCGGGCAGCCGTGGCACCCGGCGCTCGGCCAGCGCGGCGTCGCGCACCCGCAGGCAGACGTCGACCATCACGTCGCCCACCAGCTCGGTGCGCTCCGCCAGGCCCTCGGCGGCCAGGTGCCGCACGGCCTCCTCGGTGGGGGCGAGCAGCAGGTCGGCGGCGTGGTCGGTCAGCACCCGGTTGTGCTCCTCGGGCATCCGCCGGTTGAACGACCGCAGGCCGGCCTCCAGGTGGGCGACCGGCAGGTGCTGCTTCACCGCCGCCACCGCCCCGGCCAGCGTGGAGTTGGTGTCGCCGTACACCAGCACCCAGTCGGGGCGCTCTGCCGCCAGGACGGGGTCCAGCGCGGCGAGGACCCCGCCGGTCTGCACGCCGTGGCTGCCCGAGCCGACGCCCAGGTGCACGTCGGGTGCGGGGATGCCGAGGCCGGTGAAGAAGACGTCCGACAGGTCGGCGTCGTAGTGCTGCCCGGTGTGGACGATGACGTGCCGCGCCCCGGCGGCGGTCAGCGCCTCCGCGACCGGGGCGAGCTTCACCAGCTGGGGCCGGGCCCCGACGACACTGAGGACCTTCACGGCGGGTTCCTCCTCCGGGCGGGAACGGGGGCGCGCCCCACAGGGGTGCGCTCCTCACGCTAGGCAGCGCCCGCGTGCACGCTCCCGGACCACGCCGGGCGGCCGCGGCCCGTCCCCCGTCTGCCGCCCCCCGGTACGCCGCTCCCCGCCCCCGCCCCCGCTCCCGCCCTCGCCTCCGCCCTCGCCTCCGCCCTCGCCTCCGCCCCAGGCCCCGTCCCCCGTCCGCCGCGCCCGGGAGGCCCGCCCGCCGGCCCGCGCCGACAATCGCAGGGGAGCGGGCCGCAGCCGGGGCCCCGGGCCTGCGGAGGGCAGCAGCCGTGCGGATCTGTGTGGTGGCGCTGGGCAAGATCGGTCTGCCGCTGGCGGTGCAGTTCGCCGCCAAGGGGCACCACGTGGTCGGTGCCGACGTCGACGAGCGGGTGGTGCGGCTGGTGGGGGAGGGGACGGTGCCCTTCCCCGGGGAGGCCGGGCTGGACGTCCGCCTCAAGGAGGCCGTCTCCGCCGGGCTCCTGCGGGCCACCACCGACACCGCCGCCGCGGTCGCGGAGGCCGAGGCCGTCGTCGTGGTGGTGCCGCTCTTCGTGGACGCCGCGGGCGAGCCGGACTTCGGCTGGATGGACGAGGCGACCTGTGCCGTCGCCGCCGGGCTGCGCCCCGGCACCCTGGTCAGCTACGAGACCACGCTCCCGGTGGGCACCACCCGCGGCCGCTGGGCGCCCCTGCTGGAGCAGGGCTCCGGCCTGACCGCCGGGCGGGACTTCGCGCTCGTCTTCAGCCCCGAGCGGGTCCTCACCGGCCGCGTCTTCGCCGACCTGCGCCGCTACCCCAAGCTGCTGGGCGGCGTCGACGCGGAGTCGGCCCGGCGCGGGGCGGAGTTCTACCGGGCCGTGCTCGACTTCGACGACCGCGACGACCTGCCGCGCCCCAACGGCGTGTGGGACCTCGGCTCCGCCGAGGCCGCCGAGCTGGCCAAGCTCGCCGAGACCACCTACCGCGACGTCAACATCGGCCTGGCCAACCAGTTCGCCCGCTACGCGGACACCGTCGGCGTGGACGTCACCCGGGTCGTCGAGGCGTGCAACACCCAGCCGTACAGCCACATCCACCAGCCCGGCGTCGCCGTCGGCGGCCACTGCATCCCGGTCTACCCGCGGATGTACCTGTGGAACGACCCGGCGGCGACCGTGGTCCGCGCCGCCCGCGAGGCCAACGAGGCCATGCCGGGCTACGCGGTGGACCTGCTGGAGCGGGAGTTCGGGCCGCTCACCGGGGCGGGCGTGCTGGTGCTGGGCGCCGCCTACCGGGGCGGGGTGAAGGAGACCGCGTTCTCCGGCGTCTTCCCGGTGGTGGCCGCGCTGCGGGCGCGCGGCGCGCAGCCGTACGTCTCCGATCCCCTCTACACCGCCGCCGAGCTGTCCGCGCTCGGCCTGCCGCCGCACGGGGGGCAGCCGGTGTCCGCAGCCGTGGTGCAGGCCGACCACGCCGACTACCGGGTGCTGTCCGCCGCGGACCTGCCCGGCGTGCGGGTGCTCGTGGACGGCCGGCGGGTCACCGACCCCGACCGCTGGCCCGGCGTGCGGCGGCTGGTGATCGGCGGCTGAGCCGCCCGGCACCCCCTCGGTCCCGGCGGGCGTCCACCGGGGTCTACCGTCTGTTCATCGCGGGGGACCGGCCGGAGTCCTCCCCGCCCGACGGGGGCGGGACGGCCCGGTGCCCCGGGGAGGGCGTGGCCGGTGCAGAACCTCACCCTGTCGTGGCAGACGGCGGGCGGCGCGTCCGCCGTGCTGCTCGCCGCCTCGTACGCGGTGCGGCGGGCGGCGGCCGTCCGGCCCGACGCACACCGGTCCGCCAAGGACCGGCCCGCCACGGACCGGTCCGCCAAGGACCGGCCCGCCACGGACCGGTCCGCCGCGGACCGGCCCGCGACGGGCCGCGCCCCGGCGGCCGCCGCGGTGCTGCGCGAGGCCGGCACCCTGCTGGCGCTCTTCGCCCTGTGGCAGCTGGCCGGCCACCTCTCGCTCATGGGCACCGACCACGCCCTGGACCGCGCCCGGCGGATCCACCGCGCCGAGCTGGCCCTCGGCCTGCCCGACGAGGCGTCCTGGCAGCGCGCCGTGCTGCCGCACCCCTGGCTGGTGAAGGCGGCGAACTACTACTACGCGGTCCTGCACTTCGGCGCGATGATCGCCCTCCTGCTCTGGGTCTTCCTGCGCCACCGGCGGCGCTACGCGTGGGTGCGCACCACGGTGGTCCTGGTCACCGCGGCCTGCCTGCTGGTGCAGTTCGTCCCGGTGGCGCCGCCGCGGATGCTGCCCGGCAGCGGCTTCGTGGACGTCGCCGTGCAGTACGGGCAGTCGGTGTACGGCGGGCCGGTGGGCGGCGTCGTCGCCGACGAGCTGTCCGCGATGCCGTCGGTGCACGTCGCCTGGTGCGTGCTGGTGGCGGTGGCGGTGGTGCGGATCTCCCGCAGCCGGTGGCGCTGGCTGGCGGTGCTGCACGCCGCCGCCACCGTGGCGGTGGTCGTGGTGACCGCCAACCACTTCTGGGCCGACGGCATCGTGGCGGTGGCGTTGCTGCTGCTCGCGTACGCGGTCCAGGCGGGCGCCGCCGCCCTGCTGCGCCCCCGGGCGGCCGGCGCGGTCCCGGGATCCGCACCGGGATCCGCACCGGGTCCCGGGCCGGGTCGCGCCGCCCCCGCCGCGGAGGCCGCACAGCAGCCGGTGGCCGGCCGGGGCTGAGCCGGACGGGCGGCCGGCCCGGTCCCGGGCGCCCGCCCGGCCCCGTGCCCCCGGACCCTCAGACCTGGCGCTGCGCCGGGATGCGCAGGGCCAGGATCGCCATGTCGTCGGAGGGCGGTTCGGCGGCGAACCGCTCCACCGCGCGCTGCACCCGGGCCGCCACCGCCCCCGCGGTCAGGCCGGTGCAGCCCGCCAGCACCTCCGCCAGGCCGTCGTCGCCCAGCATCCGGCCGCCCTCGCGCCGCTCGGTGACGCCGTCGGTGACGCAGAGCAGCACGTCGCCCGGGTCCAGGACGACGGTCTCCTCCGACAGCTCCAGGTCCTCCATCACGCCCAGCAGCGGCTGGGGCTCGGCGGCGGGCACCACCTCGCCGCCCGGCCGCAGCCGCAGCGGCAGCGGGTGCCCCGCGCAGACCAGCCGCAGCTCCACCGAGCCGTCCGGGCACGGCGTCATCTCCCCGTAGAGGAGGGTGAGGAAGCGGCTGCGGGAGCCCTCGTCGAGGATCGCCGCGTTCAGCCGCTGCAGCACCTCGGGCGCGGCCAGGCCCTCGCGGGCCAGCAGCCGCAGCGAGTGCCGGGCCAGGCCGGTCACGGACGCGGCCTCCGGCCCGGTGCCGCAGACGTCGCCGATGGCGAAGCCGTAGGTGCCCTCCCGGATGGGGAAGACGTCGTAGAAGTCGCCGCCGACCTCGTTGCCCTCGCCCGCCGCCCGGTAGATCACCTCGACCTCGACGCCGGGCACCGGCGGCAGCTCCGGCGGCAGCAGGCTGCGCTGCAGGGCCTGGCTGATGGCGGTGCGCTCCGAGTACAGGCGGGCGTTGTCCAGGGCCAGGGCGGCCCGCCGGGAGAGGTCCTCGGCGAGCTCCAGGATCTCCCGGCGGAAGCGCTCCTCCGCGGACCGGCCGAGCGCCAGCAGCCCGATGACCCGGTTGCGCGCCACCAGCGGCAGCACCACCGTCTCGCCGCCGACCGCCGCCGAGGTGGCCAGGGCGGTGCCGGGGCCGGCGGCCGGCTGCGCGGCGTCGCCCAGGCCCAGAGAGCGCAGCGAGGCGCGCAGGGCGGCGGCGTGGGCGGCCTCGGCGGGGGCCTTCCAGGGGCGGGCGCCGGGGCTGGGGTCCGGGTCCGGCGGCGGCACCTTCTCCAGCAGGGCCCGCAGGCCGTCGATCCGGTCCTCGTCCTCGTGCAGGACGAACGCCAGCTGCGGCGGCCCGGCCTGGTCGCCGGTGGTGTACACCGCGCACCACGCGGCCAGGGTGGGCACGGTCATCTGCGCCATCAGCGCCAGCGTCTGGTCCCGCTCCAGGGTGCCGGCCAGCAGGTCGGAGGCCTCCACCAGGAAGGAGAGCGAGCCGCGCCGCAGCCGCTCCAGCTCGGTGAGCCGGGCGCTCTCCACCGCCAGCGAGATGCGGTCGGCGGCGAACTGCAGGCGCAGCGCGTCGTCGTTGGTGTAGCGGGCGGGGGCCTGGGCGGCGACGCCCAGGGAACCGGTCAGCCGCCCCTCGACCTTCAGCGGGACGGTGACCACCGAGCGCATCCCGGTGCCCGTCAGCAGCGGCACCGCGCCGGGCTGCGCCGTGAGGTCGTCGTGGACGGCGGGCATCCGCGCCGAGCCGTACCGGCCGGTGCCGCCCTCCACCGGCACGCGCGCGAACCGCTGCCGCCCCGAGGGCAGCCCGGCGCTGGCCCGGACCTCCAGCTCGGTCTCGTCGTCGGTGGCGAGCAGCAGGTAGGAGGCGTCGCCGTCGAGCATGTCGCGGGCCCGCTCCACGGTGCGCTGCAGCAGCCCGTCGAGGTCGTCGGCCGACGGGCTGCCGAGCAGCGCGTCGAAGGCGTCGGCGGGCCGCCGGTCGCGGCCGTCGGCGCGGCCCGCCGCGCCGCCCTCGGCAGCGGGTGCCCGGAACGGCGACTGCAGCACCGCCCGGTCCTGCTCGCGGACCAGCAGGCAGACGGTGGAGGGGGCGCCCTCGGCGTCCCGCATCCGCAGGTGGGAGCCGTACACGCCGGTCACCCGGCCGTCGCCGCCGCGGATGCCGTAGCTGCCCTCCCAACGGGAGAGGGCCAGCGCCTCCTGGAGCCCCAGGCCGGTGCCCGGCGTCTGCGGCCAGGCCGCGTACTCCGCCAGCGGGTGCCCGGTGACCTGCGCGGCCGGCAGGTGGAAGAGGCCCTCGGCGTCGGCGTTCCAGGACCGCACGACCCCGTCGGCGTCCACCCGGACCACGCCGACCAGCACGCCGTCGCCGGCGGCCGGCAGCGCCCCCTCCGGCCCGGCGGGGGCGGCGAACCGGGTGCCCGCGCCGCGGGCGGGCAGCACCATGCGGAACCACACCAGCTTGTGGGTGGCGCTGTACTCCACGCCCCAGCGCGGCGCCAGCGCGGAGCAGAGGAGGAGGCCGCGGCCGCCCTCGCGCTCCGGGTCGCCGAGCCGCCCGCGCGACGGCTCGCCGACCGGGCCGACCCCGTCGAGCGGCAGCTCCCGCTCCGGGTAGCGGTCGGCGACCTCGATCCGCACCGCGTCGTCCTCGCGCAGGCAGGTCACCTCGGCGGCGGTCCCGGCGTGCACCACGGCGTTGGTGACCAGTTCGCTGGCGAGGACCACCGCGTCGTCCACCACGTCCGCGAACCCCCAGCCCTGGAGGGTGTCGCGGACGAAACCGCGGGCGGCGGCGACCGAGCGGCCGACCGGCTCGAAGGTGGCGGCTGCCCGCGCGGTGACCACTGCTCCCGGCTCCTCACGTCTCGTCGGCCGCCCTTCCACGGGGCGCCGCCCAGGCCGACAGGTTACTTTCCGCCGCTGCTCCCGTGTGGCTCCGTCGCCGAGGAAGGGCGGGGCGGACGGGACTTTTCGGGTCCGCGTCCGAACCGGTGCGGGGCCGGTCGAGAATGCGATACCCCGGGACCGGCCCCGTACAACCGTCCTCGTGCCCGTGTCCTCGCACACCCCGTGATGCAAGACTGGGGGGTCCGCGCACGGTGTCGGTGCTGTGCCTGCTCCAGCAGCCACATCGAGACCTGCCAGATCGACTACGCGGGAGGGACCCGTTGAGTTCGGGCGAATCGGCACCAGCCGGTACGACGGGGGGCGCGTCCCCCCGTGGCGGCACCAGGACCGCCGCGGCGGGCGGGGCGTCCCCCCGCAGACCGGTCCCCGCCGGCGGCGCCAGGGGGGCCGACGCCGCCAACCTGCGCAAGCTCCTCTCCGCGCTGACCGCGATGCGGGACGGGAACTTCCGCCGCCGGCTGACCGTGCCCGGCGACGGCGTCATGGCCGAGATCGCCGCGGTCTTCAACGAGGTCGCCGAACGCAACCAGCACCTCACCGGCGAGCTGGCGCGCGTGCGGCGGGTGGTCGGCCGCGAGGGGCGGCTCTCCGAGCGGCTGGAGGCGGGCGCCGGCGAGGGCGCCTGGGGCTCGGCGGTCGACAACTGCAACGCCCTGATCGACGACCTGGCCCGGCCGATGGCCGAGGTGGGGCGGGTGCTGGGCTCCATCGCCGAGGGCGACCTGGAGCAGCGCATGGAGCTGCGCTCGCTGGGGGCCGACGGCCTCACCCACCCGCTGCGCGGCGAGTTCCTGAAGATCGGCCGCACGGTGAACGGGCTGGTCGACCAGCTCTCGGAGTTCACCGACGAGGTCACCCGGGTCGCCATCGAGGTCGGCACCGAGGGCAAGCTCGGCGGCCAGGCTCGGGTCCGCGGCATGTCCGGCAGCTGGAAGGACCTCACCGACTCGGTCAACACCATGGCCGGGCGGCTGACCGCCCAGGTCCGCGACATCGCCCTGGTGACCACCGCGGTCGCCAAGGGGGACCTGTCCCGCAAGGTCACCGTCCACGTGGACGGCGAGATGCTGGAGCTGAAGAACACCGTCAACACGATGGTCGACCAGCTCTCCTCCTTCGGCGCCGAGGTGACCCGCGTCGCCCGCGAGGTCGGCACCGAGGGCCAGCTGGGCGGTCAGGCGCAGGTGCCGGGCGTCGCCGGCATCTGGAAGGACCTGACCGACAACGTCAACTTCATGGCGAACAACCTGACCGCCCAGGTCCGGGAGATCGCCCAGGTCACCACGGCCGTCGCCAACGGCGACCTCTCCCAGAAGATCACCGTCACGGCGCGCGGCGAGATCGCCCGCCTGGCGATGACCATCAACGCGATGACCGAGACGCTGCGGACCTTCGCCGCCGAGGTCAACCGGGTGGCGAGCGAGGTCGCCTCCGAGGGCCGCCTCGGCGGCCAGGCGATGGTGCCCGGCGCGGCGGGCGTGTGGAAGGACCTCACCGACTCGGTGAACAACGCCTTCCGGGACCTCACCGCGCAGGTCCGCGACATCGCCCAGGTGACCACCGCGGTCGCCTCCGGCGACCTGACGCAGAAGGTCACCGTCGACGTCTCCGGCGAGATGCTGGAGCTGAAGAACACCGTCAACACGATGGTCGACCAGCTCTCCGCCTTCGGCGGCGAGGTCACCCGCGTCGCCCGGGAGATCGGCGCCGAGGGCCGCCTCGGCGGCCAGGCGCAGGTGCCGGGCGTCGCCGGCACCTGGAAGGACCTCACCGACTCGGTGAACAACGCCTTCCGCAACCTCACCGGCCAGGTCCGCAACATCGCCCAGGTGACCACCGCGGTCGCCTCCGGCGACCTGTCGCAGAAGGTCACCGTCGACGTCTCCGGCGAGATGCTGGAGCTGAAGAACACCGTCAACACGATGGTCGACCAGCTCTCCGCCTTCGCCGCCCAGGTGACCCGGGTCGCGCGGGACGTGGGCGTGGAGGGCCGCCTCGGCGGCCAGGCGCGGGTGCCCGGCGTCGCCGGGGTGTGGCGCGACCTGACCGACTCGGTGAACTTCATGGCGAACAACCTCACCGACCAGGTCCGCAACATCGCCCAGGTGACCACGGCGGTGGCGCGCGGCGACCTGTCACAGAAGATCGAGGTGGACGCCCGGGGCGAGATCCTGGAGCTGAAGAACACCATCAACACGATGGTCGACCAGCTCTCCGCCTTCGCCGAGCAGGTGACGCGGGTGGCGCGCGAGGTGGGCACCGAGGGCATGCTGGGCGGCCAGGCGAGCGTGCCCGGCGTCGCCGGCACCTGGAAGGACCTGACCGACAACGTCAACTTCATGGCGAACAACCTCACCGGCCAGGTGCGGAACATCGCCCAGGTCGCGACCGCGGTGGCGCGCGGCGACCTGTCGCAGAAGATCGAGGTGGACGCCCGGGGCGAGATCCTGGAGCTGAAGACCACCATCAACACCATGGTCGACCAGCTCGGCGCCTTCGCGGACGAGGTGACCCGGGTCGCCCGCGAGGTGGGCACCGAGGGCCGCCTCGGCGGCCAGGCCCTGGTGCCGGGCGTCTCCGGCACCTGGAAGGACCTGACCGACAACGTCAACCTGATGGCGAACAACCTCACCGGCCAGGTGCGGAACATCGCCGAGGTGACCACGGCGGTGGCCCGCGGCGACGTCTCCAAGAAGATCACCGTGGACGCCCGGGGCGAGATCCTGGAGCTGGTCACCACCGTCAACACGATGGTCGACCAGCTCTCCGCCTTCGCGGACGAGGTGACGCGGGTGGCGCGCGAGGTGGGCACCGAGGGCATCCTCGGCGGCCAGGCCCGGGTGCGGGGCGTCTCCGGCATCTGGAAGGACCTCACCGACAACGTCAACTTCATGGCGTCCAACCTGACCAGCCAGGTCCGCAACATCGCCCAGGTCGCCACCGCCGTCGCCAACGGCGACCTGTCGAAGAAGATCACCATCGAGGCGCAGGGCGAGGTCGCCGCCCTCGCCGGCACCCTCAACACGATGGTCGACCAGCTCTCCGCCTTCGCCGTCGAGGTGACGCGGGTGGCGCGCGAGGTGGGCACCGAGGGCATCCTCGGCGGCCAGGCGAACGTCCCCGGCGTCGCCGGCATCTGGAAGGACCTCACCGAGAACGTCAACCTGATGGCGAACAACCTCACCGGCCAGGTGCGGAACATCGCCCTGGTCACCACCGCCGTCGCCAACGGCGACCTGTCGAAGAAGATCGACGTCGACGCCCGCGGCGAGATGCTGGAGCTCAAGACCACCCTCAACACCATGGTCGACCAGCTCTCCGCGTTCGGCGTCGAGGTGACGCGGGTGGCGCGCGAGGTGGGCGCCGAGGGCCGCCTCGGCGGCCAGGCCCGCGTCCCCGGCGTCGCCGGCACCTGGCAGGACCTCACCGAGTCGGTGAACGAGCTGGCCGGCAACCTCACCCGCCAGGTCCGGGCCATCGCCCAGGTCGCCACCGCGGTGACCCGCGGCGACCTCTCGCTGCGCATCGACGTGGACGCGTCCGGGGAGCTCGACGAGCTCAAGGACAACATCAACCAGATGATCGCCAACCTGCGCGAGACCACCCGCACCAACAAGGAGCAGGACTGGCTCAAGACCAACCTCGCGCGGATCTCCGGCCTGCTCCAGGGCCGCCGCGACCTGGAGGCGGTCGCCGCGCTCATCATGAGCGAGCTGACGCCGGTGGTCTCCGCCCAGCACGGCGCCTTCTTCCTCGCCCAGCCCGGCGGCCGCTCCGCCGCCCTGGTCACCGAGGACGACGACCAGAGCGACGTCGTGCTGCGCCTGATCGGCTCCTACGGCTACCAGCGCCGCGCGATGCCCACCCACTTCCGGCTCGGCGAGTCGCTGATCGGCCAGGCCGCGGTCGAGAAGCGGCCGGTCATGCTCCGGGACGCCCCGCCCGGGTACCTCAAGATCGCCTCCGGTCTCGGCGAGGCCTCGCCGGCCCACGTGATCGTGCTGCCGGTGATGTTCGAGGGCCGGGTGCTCGGGGTGATCGAGCTGGCCTCGTTCAGCTCCTTCACCAGCGTCGTGCTGGACTTCCTGGAGCAGATCGCCGAGATGATCGGCGTCACCGTCAACAACATCAGCGTCAACACCAAGACCGAGGGCCTGCTGCTGGAGTCGCAGCGCCTCACCGCCGAGCTCTCCATGCGCTCCGCCGAGCTGGAGGCGCGCCAGGAGGAGCTGGAGCACACCAACGAGGAGCTGCAGGAGAAGGCCGAGCAGCTGGCCCAGCAGAACCGCGACATCGAGATCAAGAACAGCGAGATCGAGGAGGCCCGCCAGGTCCTGGAGGAGCGCGCCGAGCAGCTGGCGCTGGCCTCCCGGTACAAGAGCGAGTTCCTGGCCAACATGTCGCACGAGCTGCGGACCCCGCTCAACTCGCTGCTCATCCTCGCCAAGCTCCTCGCCGACAACAACGAGGGCAACCTCTCGCCCAAGCAGGTGGAGTTCTCCGAGACCATCCACGGCGCCGGCACCGACCTGCTCCAGCTGATCAACGACATCCTGGACCTGTCCAAGGTCGAGGCGGGCAAGATGGAGGTCCGCCCCTCGCGGATCGCCCTGGTCCAGCTCGTCGACTACGTGGAGGCCGCCTTCCGGCCGCTCACCGCCGACAAGGGCCTGGACTTCGCCGTCCGGGTCTCCCCGGACCTGCCCGTCACCCTCCACACCGACGAGCAGCGGCTCCAGCAGGTGCTGCGCAACCTGCTCTCCAACGCGGTGAAGTTCACCGACGGCGGTGCGGTGGAGCTGCTGATCCGCCCCGCGGGCGACGACGTGCCCGCGTACGTGCGCGAGCAGCTGCTGGAGGCCGGGGCGATCGCCGGGCCCGAGGAGCCGCTGGTCGCCTTCTCGGTGACGGACACGGGCATCGGCATCCCCAGCAACAAGCTCCGGGAGATCTTCGAGCCCTTCCGGCAGGCCGACGGCACCACCAGCCGCAAGTACGGCGGCACGGGGCTCGGCCTGTCCATCAGCCGGGAGATCGCCCGGCTGCTGGGCGGCGAGATCCACGCCGAGAGCGAGCTGGGCCGCGGCTCCACCTTCACCCTCTACCTGCCGCTGCGCGCCGACGAGCCGGACGCCGAGCGCCGCGGCGGCGAGCCGTACCCGGCGGAGGCCGCCCGGTCCGGGCACGACGCTGCGGCCGGCAGCCCGGCGGAGCACTGGGCGCAGGAGGTCCGGGAGCTGGCCGAGGAGCGGCGGCGCGGGACGGCGGCCGACCGCCGCCGGGCGGCCGCGCAGCGCGACGCGGCGCACCGCGACGCCGGGCACCGGGCGGGGCCGCCGCCGGCCGCCGCGCCGGAGCCCCCGGCGCCGCCCGCCCCCCGCGCGCTCCCGCGCGCCGTCGCGTTCCCCGGCCGGGGCGCCGCCGCCGCGGACGACCGGGCCGGGGAGGGGCAGCCCTTCCAGGGCCGCTTCGAGGGGGAGAAGGTGCTGATCGTCGACGACGACATCCGCAACGTCTTCGCCCTCACCAGCGTGCTGGAGCAGTACGGCCTGACCGTGCTCTACGCGGAGAACGGCCGGGAGGGCATCGAGGTCCTGGAGCAGCACGACGACGTCGCGCTGGTGCTCATGGACATCATGATGCCGGAGATGGACGGCTACGCCACGACCGAGGCGATCCGCAGCATGCCGCAGTTCGCCGGACTGCCCATCATCGCCCTCACCGCCAAGGCGATGAAGGGCGACCGGGAGAAGAGCATCGAGGCGGGCGCCTCCGACCACGTCACCAAGCCCGTGGACACCGACCACCTGCTGGGGGTGATGGACCACTGGCTGCGGGCGCGCGGACGGTAGCCCCGGCGCCGCCCGCCGCGCCCCGCCGCGCCCCGGGCCGCGCCGTCACCCGAACGCGTGGTGGCCCCCCGGGACGGGAACCGGGTAGGGTCGCTCGGCGTTGCCAGGAGGGGCCGGGGGATCCGGTGGCAGGTCGCGTGCCGCGAGACGTCGTCGCGGCGGGCGGCGACGTGCTGTGGCCGACGAAAAGGTGCGACTACCATGACCGGCACGAGGGCAGGCGGCGCACAGGTGTCGCCCGTGGGGGCGGCGACCGGGGCACTCCCGGGGCGAGGAGGACGGGCCATGGTGCAGAAGGCCAAGATCCTCCTGGTCGATGACCGGCCGGAGAATCTGCTGGCGCTGGAGGCGATCCTCTCCGCGCTCGACCAGACCCTGGTGCGGGCATCGTCCGGGGAGGAGGCGCTCAAGGCGCTGCTGACGGACGACTTCGCGGTCATCCTGCTGGACGTGCAGATGCCCGGCATGGACGGCTTCGAGACCGCCGCCCACATCAAGCGCCGCGAGCGCACCCGCGACATCCCGATCATCTTCCTCACCGCCATCAACCACGGCCCCCACCACACCTTCCGGGGCTACGCGGCCGGCGCGGTGGACTACATCTCCAAGCCGTTCGACCCGTGGGTGCTGCGGGCCAAGGTCTCCGTCTTCGTCGAGCTGTACATGAAGAACTGCCAGCTCAAGGAGCAGGCGGCGCTGCTGCGCCTGCAGCTGGAGTCGGGGCAGGCGGCGGGCGCCGACGAGGCCGAGCGCAAGGAGCCCCCGGTCAGCGGCGGGCTGCTCGCCGAACTGTCCGCCCGGCTGGCGGCCGTGGAGGAGCAGGCCGAGGCGCTCACCAAGCAGCTCGACGGGTCCGCCGACACCGCCGCCGCCGCGACCGCCGCCCACCTCGAGCGGAAGGTCGCCGGGCTGCGGCGGGCCCTGGACGCCCTGGAGCCCGGCGCGGGCGGCGTCGGCGGCGCCTTCCCCGGCTAGGGCCGCCCGGCCCGCCGCCGTCCGGGGTCCTGCCGTCCGGCACCGGCGTCCTCCGCAGGTGTGCCGGGGAAGGGCGGCCCGGACGGGATTGCCGGGACGGGCAGGTGACGGGCGCTCGGGTGACGGCCGTTCGGGTGGACCGCCGCGTCCCGCCCCGGCCGCGACACGCCCCCCGGGGCCGCGTCCGGCCGCATGTCCCCCGGGTGGCGGCGCCGGTACCCTCTGACCATGGCCACACGTACGTCCGGAAGTGCCCCGCGCACGCCGCCCTCGGGGCCGTCGAAGAAGGGCGCCTCCGGAGCGGCCGGCAAGGGGGCCGCCAAGCCCGCGGCCGCCAGGCCCGCGGCCCGCAGGGCCCCCGCGAGGAAGGCCGCCCCGCCGCCACCGCCGCCCCGGCCCGTGCTCTTCCGGGCCGTGCGCGCCTGCTGGCTGGGCCTCGCGCACGCCGTCGGCGCCGTCTTCCGAGGCTTCGGCGACGGCGCCAAGGGCCTGGACCCCGCCCACCGCCGCGACGGCCTCGGACTGCTGCTCCTCGCCCTGGCCCTGGTGACCGCCGCCGGCACCTGGTTCACCCCCCAGGGCTGGCTGGGCGTCGCCGCCACCGCCGTGGTCAGCGGCGCCTTCGGCCGCCTGGACGTCCTGGTGGCCCTGCCGCTCGCCGGGATCGCCTGGCGCCTGCTGCGCCACCCCGAGCGCCCGGAGGCCAACGGCCGGATCGTCATCGGCCTGGGCGCGCTGACCGTCGGCGTCCTGGGCCTGGTCCACATCGGCTGCGGGGCGCCCGGCATGCAGACCGGCGCCACCCGCATCCGGCAGGCCGGCGGCATCGTCGGCTGGGCCGCCTCCCGCCCGATGATGGCGGCCGCCGGACCGGCCCTCGCCGTGCCGCTGCTCCTCCTCCTGGCCTTCTTCGGCCTGCTGGTGGTCACCGCCACCCCGGTCAACCGGATCCCCGAACGGCTGCGGCTGCTGGGCCACCGCCTCGGCGTCGTGGAGCGGCCCCCGTCCGCGGACGCCGCCGCACCGGGCGCGGCCGACCGGGAGCACTCCACCGAGCCCCCCGAGGACGCCGACTACACCGCCCTGCCCTACACGCTGGAGAAGGACGGCGGCGACCCGCCGGCCAAGCGCCGCCGCCCGCGCCGCAGGCAGGCCGAGCCGCTGCCCGAGCCCGCCGACGACGGCCTCTTCGCCACCCGCGACGTGGCGCGCGGGGTCGCGGCCGACCTGCAGGGCGCCGTGGAGTTCGGCGTGCCCGGCTCCTCCACCCTGGCGGGCATGGTGCCCCGCGTGGTCGACCGCACCGCCCCGCCCGAGGAGCCCGTCCTCCCGGCCGCCCGCAGCGGCTCCGGCCCCCACGCCCCCGGCGGGCCGGACGCCCCCGACGGCCACGGCCCGGCCCCCGTCCGCATGGAGCAGCTGCAGCTCTCCGGGGACGTCACCTATGCGCTGCCCTCCCTGGACCTGCTGGAGCGCGGCGGCCCGGGCAAGGCCCGCAGCCAGGCCAACGACGACGTGGTGGCCCAGCTCACCGGCGTCTTCGCCGAGTTCAAGGTGGACGCGGCCGTCACCGGCTTCACGCGCGGCCCGACGGTCACCCGCTACGAGGTGGAGCTCGGCCAGGCCGTCAAGGTGGAGCGGATCACCGCCCTCGCCAAGAACATCGCCTACGCGGTCGCCAGCCCGGACGTGCGGATCATCAGCCCGATCCCCGGCCGGTCCGCCGTCGGCATCGAGATCCCCAACCGCGACCGCGAGATGGTCAACCTCGGCGACCTGCTGCGCTCCCGCGCCGCCGCCGAGGACGGCCACCCGATGCTGGTCGGCATGGGCAAGGACGTGGAGGGCCACACCGTGGTCGCCAACCTCGCCAAGATGCCGCACATCCTGGTCGCCGGCGCCACCGGCGCGGGCAAGTCCTCGTGCATCAACTGCCTCATCACCTCGATCCTGGCCCGCGCCACCCCCGACGAGGTGCGGATGGTGCTGGTCGACCCCAAGCGGGTCGAGCTCACCGCGTACGAGGGCATCCCGCACCTGGTCACGCCGATCATCACCAACCCCAAGAAGGCCGCCGAGGCGCTGCAGTGGGTCGTCCGCGAGATGGACCTGCGCTACGACGACCTGGCCGCCTACGGCTTCCGCCACGTCGACGACTTCAACGCGGCGGTGCGCGCGGGCAGGGTGCAGCCCCCGGCCGGCAGCGAGCGGGAGCTGGCGCCCTACCCGTACCTGCTGGTGATCGTCGACGAGCTGGCCGACCTCATGATGGTGGCCCCGCGCGACGTCGAGGACTCCGTGGTGCGGATCACCCAGCTCGCCCGCGCCGCCGGCATCCACCTCGTGCTGGCCACCCAGCGGCCCTCGGTCGACGTGGTGACCGGGCTCATCAAGGCCAACGTCCCCTCCCGGCTCGCCTTCGCCACCTCCTCGCTCGCCGACTCCCGGGTCATCCTGGACCAGCCCGGCGCGGAGAAGCTGATCGGCAAGGGCGACGCGCTCTTCCTGCCGATGGGCGCGGGCAAGCCGGTCCGCATGCAGGGCGCCTTCGTCACCGAGGCCGAGGTCGCCGCGGTGGTGAAGCACTGCAAGGAGCAGCTGACGCCCTCCTACCGCGAGGACATCACCGTCGGGTCCGGCCAGAAGAAGGAGATCGACGAGGAGATCGGCGACGACCTCGACCTGCTCTGCCAGGCCGCCGAGCTGGTGGTCTCCACCCAGTTCGGGTCGACCTCGATGCTCCAGCGCAAGCTGCGTGTGGGATTCGCCAAGGCGGGAAGGCTGATGGACCTGATGGAGTCGCGCGGGATCGTCGGCCCGAGCGAGGGGTCGAAGGCCCGCGACGTCCTCGTCAAACCGGACGAGCTGGACGGCGTCCTCGTCGAACTCCGGGGGTGACCTCCCGGTCCCGGACTCGTTCGGGAGGTGGGGAACCGATCGGCGTGCCGCTGCGTCCACGCGGGCAGGGGCCGTGCGGACGCCGGTCCGCACACGCGGCCGGCGCGGCCGGGACCGGGCGACCGGTCCGGGTACGGGCCGGTCCGGGCACGGGGGGCCGGACGCCGGTTCCACCGGGCCCGCCGGGTGCGTGGGCACGGGCCGTGCGCATTCGGTCCCGCCCGGCTTGATAAAGGGTTTCCCACCCCCTCTAGACTGATATTCCAGCAGGTGGCCAACGCTCGAAAGGCGCCCAAGTGACCATCGGCAAGTCCCCGCTCGGCGACAACCGCCGGTCCGACACCGCCGCGCCCGGCTCCGCTCCGACGATGTCCGGGTCCTCCGCGATCGGGCGGCGCAGACCGCCCGTACCCGCCTCCTTCCAGCCGCCTGCCGAGGCCGTGCCGGCCGCCGCCCCCCTGCCCACGATCGGCCGGATCCTGGCCTCCGCCCGGATCGACGCCGCGCTGACCGTCGATCAGGTCAGCTCCGCCACGCGGGTCCGGGTGCCGATAGTGCACGCCATCGAGGAGGACGACTACAGCCGCTGCGGCGGCGACTTCTACGCCCGCGGCCACATCCGGGCCATCGCCCGGTACGTCGGCGTGGACGGCGACGCCCTGGTCGCCCGGTACGACGCGGAGCACGGCGGCGCGCCGTCCTCCGCCCGCCCGGCGCAGATCTTCGAGGCGGAGCGGATCCGCACCGAGCGGCGGCGCCCCAACTGGACGGCCGCCATGGTCGCCGCGATCGTCGCCGTCGTCGCGCTCATCGGCTTCAACCTGGCGAGCGGCCGGGGCGCCGGGCACGCCGAGAAGGTCGCCTCCACGCCGCTGCCCAGCCGCAAGGCGTCGGCCCCGGTCACCGTCCGGCCGACCCCGCCCGCCACCCCGCGCACGGAGTCGCCGATCGCGGCCGCCCCCGCGGACCGGGTCACGGTCAAGCTGGTCGCCCAGAACGGCGACAGCTGGGTCTCCGCGATCGACAGCCAGGGCAACACCCTCTTCCAGAAGAACCTGCAGTCGGGGGAGGACCAGACCTTCACCGACCCCAGGAAGATCAGGCTGGTGCTCGGCAACGCCGGCGCCGTCCACCTGTACGTCAACGGCAAGGACCTCGGCCCGGCCGGGCCGGACGGCCAGGTGGTCAGGCTCACCTACACCCCGGGCGACCCCGAGGCCGCGTAGGCCCCGCAGCCCGGCCCTGCACTGCCCCCGCCGCCCGCCGCGGCGGCCGCGCGGCCTCCGGAGACACACCTCCGGGGGCCGCGCGTTAACCTTGCGGCATGCCAGAACGCCGTACTGTCGCCCTTGTCACGCTCGGATGCGCCCGCAACGAGGTCGATTCCGAGGAACTCGCCGGGCGGCTGGAGGCCGACGGCTGGCAGCTCGTCCCGGACGCCGCCGACGCCGACGTGGCCGTCGTCAACACCTGCGGCTTCGTCGAGGCCGCCAAGAAGGACTCCGTGGACGCCCTGCTGGAGGCCAACGACCTCAAGGGCCACGGCCGCACCCAGGCCGTCGTCGCGGTCGGCTGCATGGCCGAGCGCTACGGCAAGGAGCTCGCCGACGCCCTGCCCGAGGCCGACGCCGTCCTCGGCTTCGACGACTACGCCGACATCGCCGACCGCCTGCAGACCATCCTCTCCGGCGGCCACCACACCGCGCACGCGCCCCGCGACCGCCGCAGGCTGCTGCCCCTGACCCCCGTCCAGCGCCAGGCCGCCGCCACCGAGGTCGCCGTCCCCGGCCACGGGGCCCCGGAGGACCTCCCCGAGGGCCTGGCGCCCGCCTCCGGCCCCCGCACCCTGCGCCGCCGGCTGGACGACAGCCCGGTCGCCTCCGTGAAGCTCGCCTCCGGCTGCGACCGCCGCTGCTCCTTCTGCGCCATCCCCGCCTTCCGCGGGTCCTTCCTCTCGCGCCGCCCCGCCGACGTCCTCTCCGAGACCCGCTGGCTCGCCGAGCAGGGCGTCCGCGAGGTCATGCTCGTCAGCGAGAACAACACCTCGTACGGCAAGGACCTCGGCGACATCCGGCTGCTGGAGGCCCTGCTGCCGGAGCTCGCCGCCGTCGACGGCATCGAGCGGGTGCGGGTCAGCTACCTGCAGCCGGCCGAGATGCGGCCCGGCCTCATCGACGTGATGACCGGCACCCCCGGCGTCGTGCCCTACTTCGACCTGTCCTTCCAGCACTCCGCGCCCGCCGTGCTGCGCCGGATGCGCCGCTTCGGCGACACCGACCGCTTCCTGGAGCTGCTGGAGGGCATCCGCGCCAAGGCGCCGGAGGCCGGCGTCCGGTCCAACTTCATCGTGGGCTTCCCCGGCGAGACCGAGGCCGACCTGGCGGAGCTGGAGCGGTTCCTCACCCACGCCCGGCTCGACGCGATCGGCGTCTTCGGCTACTCCGACGAGGACGGCACCGAGGCCGCCGGCTACGACGGCAAGCTGCCCGAGGACGAGGTCGCCGAGCGGCTGGCACGGCTGAGCCGCCTGGCGGAGGAGATGACCGCCCAGCGCGCCGAGGAGCGCGTCGGGACCGAGGTCGAGGTGCTGGTGGAGTCGGTGGTCCCCTACGACGACGCCGAGGACGGCGACGGCGACGGGCCGGTGGTCGAGGGCCGCGCCGCGCACCAGGCGCCGGAGACGGACGGCCTGACCACGCTCACGGGCGCGGTGGACGCGGCGCCCGGCCGGTTCGTCCGGGCCCGCGTGGTGGCCGCCGAGGGCGTCGACCTGGTGGCCGAGCCGCTCGACGGCGGCGCGGGGGGCGGCGCGTGACCCGTGGGGCCCGGGCGGGGGGCAGAGGCGCCCGCGTGGAGGAGGCGGCCGGGCTGACGGCCGCCGAGGCGGCGGGAGAGGCCATGGCGGAGCACCACGCCCCCGTGCCCCCGTCGGTGCCGCCGGGCGCCGGCGGGGCGGCGGACGGCAGCGGGCCGCCGCCGGGCATCTGGAACGTCGCCAACCTGCTGACCATGCTGCGCCTGCTGCTGGTGCCGGTCTTCGTGGCGCTGCTCCTCGCCGCGGGCGGCCACGACCCCAAGTGGCGCGCCGTCGCCTGGGCCTCCTTCGCCGTCGCCATGATCACCGACCTCTTCGACGGCGAACTCGCCCGCCGCAAGGGCCTGGTGACCGACTTCGGCAAGATCGCCGACCCCATCGCCGACAAGGCGATCATGGGTGCGGCGCTCGTCGGGCTCTCCGTCCTCGGCGACCTGCCCTGGTGGGTGACCGCGGTCATCCTCGCCCGCGAGCTCGGCATCACCCTGATGCGCTTCTGGGTGATCAAGCACGGCGTCATCCCGGCCAGCCGCGGCGGCAAGCTGAAGACCCTCACCCAGGGCATCGCGGTCGGCATGTACGTGCTGCCCCTCACCGGCTGGCTGGCCACCGCGCGGGCGGTGCTGATGGGCGTCGCGGTGCTGCTCACCGTGGGCACCGGCGCGGACTACGTCCGCCAGGCGCTCGTGCTGCGGCGGGCCGGGCTTGCCCGCGCCCGTGCGGGGGCATGATCCGGGTATGAGCACGCCCGCACCCGGGGACGGCGGCGACGCCGTCCCCGACCTCGCCCGGCGGCTGCACGCGGCGCTCGGCGCCGCCGGCGGCACCGTCGCCGTGGCCGAGTCCCTCACCGGCGGCCTGCTGGCCGCGCAGCTGGTGGACGTCCCGGGTGCCTCCCGCACCTTCCGGGGCTCGGTGACGGCCTACGCCACCGACCTCAAGGAGTCGGTCCTCGGCGTCGACGGCGGCCTGCTGGCCGCCGAGGGCCCCGTCCACCCCCGGGTGGCGCTCCAGATGGCGGAGGGCGTGCGGCGGCTGATGGGCGCCGTCTACGGCGTGGCCACCACCGGCGTGGCCGGCCCGGACCCGCAGGACGGCAGGCCGGTGGGCACCGTACACCTCGCGGTGGTCGGCCCGGGGGGAAGTGCGGTCTCCTCGCCCGTGCTGTCGGGGGGGCGTGCCACAATCCGACGCAAGGCGGTGGCCGCCGCCCTGGAACTGCTCCAGGACCAGCTGGGACTCCCCGCCGGGGCCCACGGCGGGACTCCCGCCGGGCCCGGCCCCCGCGTCGGGGACGGGGAGGAACGGGGTGTGGACGGGGAGGGGCGGGACCGTGCGGGGAAGGACCGTGAAGGGGCCGGGAGGCACCGGAATGGGTGAGGGGCGCCCGGTGTTGCAGGCGTCCACCGGGGCGCCCGACGGCGCGTCCATAGCGGGAACCACAAGGGAGGGGCCATGCGTACAGCCGAGAGTGAACACGACCATGGCCCCCGCACGTGATGCGGGCAAGGCGGTACGGTGGGGACGTGACGTCTCGATCCGCGGTCCGAGGAGGGAGCCACCGATGATCCTGCTCCGTCGCCTGCTGGGTGACGTGCTGCGTCGGCAGCGCCAGCGTCAGGGCCGTACCCTCCGCGAGGTGTCCGCGGCGGCACGCGTCTCCCTCGGGTACCTCTCGGAGGTCGAGCGCGGACAGAAGGAGGCGTCCTCCGAGCTGCTCTCCGCCATCTGCGACGCGCTGGACGTCCGCATGTCCGAGGTCATGCGCGAGGTGAGCGACGAGCTGTCGCTGGCCGAGCTGGCCGCCGGCGAGCCGGTGCGCCCGGTGCTGGAGCCCGTCCCGGTCCCCGGCCCCGCCGCCGACCGGATGAGTTCGATCACCCAGAAGACCGCCCAGGCCGCCGCCGTCGACGTGGTGGCCGCCTGACGGGCCGGCCGCCCGCCGCCGCCCGTCCGGGCACCCTCCTCCCCGAACGGTCCGAACGCCCCCACCGGCCCGAATGGTCCGCCGGATCGGGGGCATGCGACCGGTGCCGCCCCGGAGACCGCTCCGGTCGGCGTGATCGAGTCCCCGGCTGCCCGGGGCGGCCGCCGCCGTCCGGGGCGGGAGGAGCAACCCAGAGATGACAGTCGTCAAGAGCCCGCTCTCCGACAGCGACCGCGAGGTCACCGGCAACGCCCTGCAGAGCGCGCTGGTCGACCTGCTCGACCTCTCGCTGCTGGCCAAGCAGGCCCACTGGAACCTGATCGGCCCGCGGTTCCGCTCCATCCACCTGCAGCTCGACGAGGTCGTCACCACCGCCCGCACCTACTCCGACACCGTGGCGGAGCGGGCCGCGGCGATCGGCGTCAACCCCGACGGGCGCGCCGCGACCGTGGCCAAGACCAGCGGCCTGCCCGACTTCCCCTCGGGCTGGGTGCGCGACACCGACGTGGTGGAGGCCCTGGTGGAGGCGTTCGCCGCCGCCATCGGCCGCATGCGCGAGCGCATCGAGGCCACGGAGAAGCCCGACCCGGTCACCCAGGACCTCTTCATCGGCCTCACGGCCGAGATGGAGAAGCAGTACTGGATGTTCCAGGCGGAGAACCAGAGCTGAACCCGGTGGAGGCGGCCGCGCCGGGAGCGGCGCGGCCGCCGAGCCGTGCGCCCTCACCCCTGCGGACCTGGCTCCCGCGGACCTGGCTCCCGCAGACCTGACCCCGCAGACCTGACCCCGCGGGTCCGGCCCCTGCGGACCGGGCGGACCGCGGGGCCGGAGCCCACAGGGGCCCTGGCCCCAGGGGCCGTGTCCTCCTTCGTCCCCGCCCGGCCCCTGGTACCGCGACCGGTCCGTGCCCCACCGTCGTGACCTCACCGCCCCGCCCGTGCCCCACCGTCCTGGCCCCACCCGTCCGTACTCCGCGACCGGCCCCTTCGAGGCCCCAGGGAGGCGGGTCCCATGCATCGGTCCACGCATCGGCCTCCGACGACCCCGCGCTCCGCGGACACCGTCCCGCGCGCCGTCCGTACGGCGGTCTCCGCCTGCCGCGCCGCGGTCCCGCTGCCCCGGCGCACTCCGGCGGCCTGGGCCGCCGCGGCCCTGCTGTCGGCGCTCTGCTGGTGGCTGCTGCTCGCCGGCCCGGCCGTCCTGCCGGGCGGGACCGCATCCGTGCTGGGGGCGCTGGCCGGCAGCGGTCTCGGGCTGAGCCTCCTGCCCGTGCACTGCAGCCGCCGGCGCACCGGCCCGGTCCGTCGCCGGCGCCCCGTCCGCCCGGACCCGGAAGGCCCCGGCCCGGGACGTCCCGACTCCGGGCGTCCGCTCTCCGGCGCCCCGTCCGCCGGCAGCTCGTCCTCCGGCAGTTCGTCCGCCGGCCTCCCGGATGCCTGCCCTCCCGTCTCGCGCGGTCCGGCCGGGCCGTACGGCTGCATCCCCGGGTGCCGGGTGCGCGCCGCCGGCCGGCAGCTCCGCGCTCCGGGTGGGGCGTCCCTCTGCGGCCGCCGGGTCAGCGGCGGGGAAGGCCTCTGCGGGGGGTCTGCGGAACCGGGGACGGACCCCGCTGGCAGACCGGGCACCAGTAGGTGATCCGCTCCAGGGACGGGTCCTCCCGCTCCGCCACCGCCACCGTGGTCCCGCACCGCAGGCACGGCTGCCCCGCCCTGCCGTAGACCCAGTGCCGCCGGCCCGGCCGCGTGTCGCCCGTGGTGACGTGGCCGTACCGCAGCTTGTTGGCGTCCAGCGCCCGGTGGGCCAGGTCGAGCAGCCGCCCGGGACGGTCCACCTCGCCGACGGGGGTCCACGGGGTGACCCCGCGCAGGAAGCACAGCTCGCAGCGGTAGACGTTGCCGATCCCGGCCAGGGTGCGCTGGTCGAGCAGTGCCTCGCCGAGGGGGCGGTCGGGCTGCCGCAGCAGCCGCCGCAGGGCCTCCTCCGGGTCCCAGTCCGGCCCGAGCAGGTCCGGCCCGAGGTGCCCGACGGCCTGCGCCTCGTCCTCGGTCCGCAGCAGCTCCACGACGGGGAGCCGGTAGCCGACGGCTGCGCCCGCCTCGGTGCCGAGGACCACCCGGACCTGCCAGTCGGGCCCGCCGCGCCAGCGCTCCCCGGGTCGGTACACCTGCCAGCGGCCGTCCATGCGCAGGTGGGTGTGGAGGGTCCAGCCGCCCGAGACGCGGGTCAGCAGGTGCTTGCCCCGGGGGACGACCGCGGTGACCTCGCGGCCGGCCAGGTCCGCGGTCGCCAGCCGGGGCACCCGCAGGTCGGCGGTGGTGAGCACCCGGCCCGCGAGCGCCTCGCGGAGCCGGGTGGCGGCCATGTACACGCTGTCGCCTTCGGGCACCCCTCCATCATGCCGCGCGCCCCCGGGCCGCGGCGGCGGTGTCGCCGTGCGGCCCGGGGGCTCACCGGTCCCGGTGCGGGAGGCGGGTGGACCTCAGTGCAGCGGGCCGGTCAGGGGGAGCACCACCTGGCAGGGGATGCTGCGGGGGTGCTCCGGGTCGAGGGCGTTGAGCACGTAGGTGAGGGCCACCGGGTCGTAGGACATCTCGAGGTGGTCGGTGAGGTCGGCCTCGCACTGGTCCTGCACCGTGATGTTGACGGTGTCCGGGCCGCTGAGGTAGGCGGTCTGGTAAGGGGTCACCACCTTGTCGTACCGGGTGACGACCGTGGTGTAGGAGATGCCCGGCACGGTGTCGCCGCCCGCGTTGAGCGCGGTGATGAACGGCGAGCCGGCCTGCTGGTCGGCCAGGGCGGGGAAAGTGGTGTTGAGCAGCCGGTTGACGGGCTCGAGGATGTGCAGGGCCTGGCCGAGCCCGGTCAGGCCGTCCAGGGTGGTGCCGTGGCCGCTCGGGGACATTCCGACGAGCCGGCGGACCTTCGTGGAGCCGCCGAGGAACTTCGTGTAGTAGCGGGCGACGGCTCCGCCCTGGGAGTGGCCGACGAGGTCGACCCGGTCGGCCCCGGTGGCGGCGAGGACGCGGTCGACGAACGAGGCCAGGGATGCCGCGCTGCCGGTGATGCGGCCGACGCCCTGGATGGCGGAGTCGGGGGAGGGGCCCCCGTAGGTGAGGGCGAAGACGCAGTAGCCGTTGTTCGCCAGCAGCGGCGCCGCGCCGCGCCAGGTGCTGTTCATGTTGCCGAACGTGCCGTGCACCAGCACCACGGGGTCCGGGTGGGCGGCGCTCGGACGGCAGCTCCAGTTGTTCGCCCCCGGCGGCGCCTTCTGAGGGGTCAGGAACCCCCGGACGAATCCGGACGAGAAGTTGTAGTTCACCGGGAGCTGCTGGGCCTGGGCGGGTGCGCCGACGACCGCGGACAGGGCCAGTGCCGCCGAGGTGGCGGCGGCGGTGGCGGCCGCGCGGAGGGTGCGGCGGGTACGGCGGGCAGTGCTGCCGGAGTGGGTCGCGGTGCCGTCGGAGGTGGCGGGTTCGGGGCGGGTTGCGGGTTCGGGGCGGGTTGTGGAGGTGCTCCGCGTGCTCGGGGTGAGGTGCCGGCGACGGGTGGGACGCATGGCAGGTCCTCTCGCTCGGGGTGCCTGCGCGGTCGATCGGGTGGTGCGCAGGGTCACCGGTGGCGCCCCGGCCGGAATGCCGGCCGGGGCGTGCGCGGGAATGGCGAGGAACGAGGAATACGACCTGCGGAGAGGAATTCGGGGGCGCGGGCAATCCCTCCCGCAGGCTGGCCAGACCGTAGGATCCGGCCTTTCCGGGTGTCAACGGAGAAGTACGCGGCGGGTCGAAGATGGCGGCGGGCGAAGAGTCCGGTACGGGGAAACACTCGCCGGGGCGAGTGTTTCGCCGGTGTTGCGGGCTCCCGTCGCGGACGCTCCTCCGGCGCCCGTGAGCAGCTTCCGCCGAGGGACGGTGACGGACCGTCATGACGGTGCAGGGCCGGTGCGCGGCCGGTGCGGGCCGGCGGAACCGGCGGCCGGCGCCGCTGCACACGGCCGTTCCGTGCGCAATCCTTCACAGGACGGAAAGGCGCGGGATGCGGCGTTGACACGGGTCCGGAAGCAATTCGATACTGCGGCGGAGTCGGAAATCCTCCGTTTCGGCAGGGCGTTCCACCGCGTCGCGCCGTCCCCGCCGGCAGTCGTCCGCTTGCACCTGCGGAGGGCCGGGGGTGCGGAGGGAGTGGGACGGATGCCGCCGGTACGGGACGGCAGGGCCGGCGGACCGGCGGCGGGCCCCGGCGGGCCCGGAGCGCCGGAGGTCTCCTACGACCGCCCGTGGGCCGCGCTGCCGCCGGAGTTCGCGCCGCTGCTGCGCGCCGAGCACCGCAGGCTGACCGCGGAGATCGTCGCGGAGGTCCGCCGCCGGATACCGGAGTTCGCCCGGCCGCTCCACGGCTCCTTCGGCACCGGCATCCAGCTCGGGGTACGGCAGGCGCTGGACCGCTTCGCCGACCTGATCGCGGGCGACGACGCCCCGGACGAGGAGGGCACCCGCGTGTTCCGCGCCCTGGGGCGCGGCGAACTGCGGGAGGGGCGCAGCCTGGACGCCCTGCAGGCCGCCTACCGGCTCGGCGCCAGGCTCGCCTGGCGGCGCTACTCGGTCGTCGCCGAGCGCGCCGGGATGAGTCCCGCCCTGCGCGCGGTCCTGGCCGAGGCGCTCTTCGCCCACATCGACGGGATCGCCTGCGCCTCCGTGGAGGGCTACGCGGAGGCCCAGGCCGACGCCGCGGGCGCCCGGCAGCGGCGGCGGCACCGGCTCCTGGAACTGCTCGCGGAGGGAGCGGCCCCGCCGCTCGTGAGGGAGGCGGCGCGCGCGGCCGAGTGGCGCTGGCCGCAGGAGGTCAGCGCGGTGGTGCTGGGGCCGCCCGCCGACCCCTGGGCCCCGCGGACGTCCGCCGCGGCGCCGGACTGGCCCGCCGGGGTGCTCTGGGACTTCGAGCGGCCCGACGCGTTCGCCCTGGTGCCGGAGCCCCGGGACCCCGGCCGGGCGGCCCTGCTGCGGGCCGTCCTGGCGGGCCGGACCGCCGTCGTCGGCCCGGCCGTCGCCCCGGAGCGGGCCGCCCACTCGCTGCGCTGGGCCCGGCTGCTGCTCGACCGGCTGCTTCCGGACCCGGCGCAGCAGCGGGCGCCGCGGGCGGTGTTCTGCGACGACCGGCTCGACACGCTGCTGCTCCTGGTGGACGAGGAGCTGGTGCGGCTGCTGGCGGAGCGCCGTCTGGCGCCGCTCGAGGCGCTGACGGAGAAGCAGCGCCGCCGTATCGAGGAGACCCTGCTGGCCAGACTGGAGACCAACGGGAGCGGACCGGAGATCGCCGCCCGGCTGGGCATCCATCCGCAGACGGTGCGTCAGCGCATGCGCCGGGTGGAAGAGCTGTTCGGCCAGGCCCTCGTCGACCCCGGGGTGCGCTTCCAGCTGGAGGTGGCGCTGCGCGGCAGGATGCTGGCGGAGCGCGGACCGGCCGAGCGCGGACCCGCCGGGCCTGGCCCGGCCGGACGCGTCCCGGCGCGGCGCGACCTGACGGGGCACGACCTGACGGGGCGTGTTCCGGGCTGACCCGGGCGCGTCCCGGCCCGCTGCGGTCCGGCGGGACCGGGCGTCTCCGGCCGGGTGCCGGTGTCGCACGCACCCGGTGGCAGCCGCCACCGGCAGCCGGACGTCGCTGACGCCGGGTCAGCACGGCGAGGGAGCCGCCGCCGTACGGCCCCGGCCTCCTCGCCGGTCGCGGCGGCCGCCGTGCGCGGCGCCGCTCATCCGCGCAGCCGCAGCCCGCGGGGGGTGGGGTGGAACCCGGCCTCCTCCAAGGCGCGGCCCAGGGGCGAGGTGAGGGCGGCCTCCCCGTTGGTCCGCTCCACGGTGACCCCGCCGAGCGCCCCCTCCCGGACCGCCCGTGCCAGGGCCTCGGTGGCCGGCCCGAGCCGGTCGGCGTCGTCGGCCCAGGAGAGCAGCGACTTGCCGCCGCGCTCCACGTACAGGACCAGCTCCCCGTCGACCAGGACGACCAGCGCCCCCGCCTTGCGGCCCGGCTTGTGCCCCGACCGGGCGTCCTCGGCGCCGGGTGGGTCGGGCCAGGGCAGGGCCGCACCGTACGCGTTGGCGGGGTCGGCGGCCGCCAGGACCAGGGCCCGCGGGCCGTCGTCGGCCCGGGGGCCGCGGCCCCCGGGCGGTCGGATGCCCGGCGGCAGGGGGCCGGGACCGGGCAGGCCCGGCCCCCCGTCGGGGTCGCCCCATCCCGCATCGGCGGCGGCCGACCTCTCCAGGGCGCCGTTGACGGCGCGCAGCCGGTCCACCGCGCCGTCGGTGGCGAACTGGGCGGCGCCCAGGCCGTCCACGACGTAGCCGCGCCGGGCCCGGCCGTTCTCCTCGAAGGCGGACAGCACCCGGTAGGCGGCGGCGAAGCCGCCCGGCACGCGCTCGGCGGCCACCGCGCCCCGGGTGACGACGCCGTGCCGGTCCAGCAGGGTCTGTGCCACGGCGGTGGCGCGCAGCGTGGGGTCGCCGGTCCGTTCGGGAAGCAGCGACCAGCGGCCTGCCGTCGTGGGCGGCCCGGTGCGGGAGGTGTGTCCGGCGCGGCCGCCGAGCCCCCGGCCCGCGCCGCCGATGCGGCCGCGGGGGACGGCGCGCGGCGCCCGGTGGGCCGTGGAGCCCGCGGTGCGGCCCGAGCCCAGCAGGGCCCGCATCGGGCCGAGGGTGTCGTTGGTGGCGTACCCGGCCCAGACGAGGTCCCACAGGGCGTCGGCCAGGGCGGCGTCGGACGGCGGGGCGTCCCCGGCGGCGGCCGCCGCGGCCGCGGCCCGGTCGGCGAGCTGCCGGAAGAAGAGGCCGTAGCCGCCCGCCAGGGCGTCCAGCAGGGCGCGGTGGACGGGCGTGGTCTCCAGGGGCAGCGGCTCGGGCAGCAGCAGGTGGGCGGTGTCGGCGAGGTGGAGCGTGACCCAGCCGTCCTTGCCGGGCAGTGCCCCGGCGCCGGACCAGACGACCTCGCCGGCGGCGGTGAGCTCGTCGAGCATCGCGGGGGAGTAGTCGAGCATCCGGGAGGGCAGCACCAGCTTCTCCAGGGCGGAGGCGGGCACGGGGGCGCCCTGGAGCTGCTCCACGGCGCGGACCAGCCCGTCCACGCCCCGCAGCCGGCCGGCCCCGACGTGCTGCCACCGGGGGAGGAAGGCGGCGAGCGCGCGCGGCGGCACCGGCTCCACCTCCTGGCGCAGCGCGGCCAGCGAGCGCCGCCGCAGCCGCCGCAGCACCTCGCTGTCGCACCACTCGCTGCCGCTGCCGCCGGGCCGGAACTCGCCCTGGACGACCCGCCCGACGGCGGCCAGCCGGTGCAGGGCGCCGGCGGCCACGGCGGTGCCGAGGCCGAACCGGGCGGCGGCGTCGGCGGCGGTGAACGGCCCGTGGGTGCGGGCGTGGCGGGCCATCAGGTCGCCGAGGGGGTCCTTGACCGGTTCGGTGAACGCCTCGGGCACGCCCACCGGCAGCGGTGTGCCCAGGGCGTCGCGCAGCCGCCCGGCGTCCTCGACCGCGGCCCACCGCTCCTCGCCGGCGATCCGCACCCGGATGGCGCGGCGGGCGGCCTCCAGCTCCGCGGGCCAGCCGGGCTCCGCGCCCCGTTCGGCCAGTTCCGCCGTGGTCAGCGGGCCCAGCAGCCGCAGGGCGTCGGCGACGCCCTCGGCGTCCTTGACCCGCCGGTCGGGGGTGAGCCGCTGCAGCTCGGCCTCCAGCCCGGCGAGGACGTCCAAGTCCAGCAGCTCGCGCAGCTCGGCCTGGCCGAGCAGCTCGGCGAGCAGCCGGGAGTCCAGCGACAGTGCGGAGGCGCGCCGCTCGGCCAGCGGCGAGTCGCCCTCGTACAGGAACTGGGCGACGTAGCCGAAGAGCAGCGAGCGGGCGAAGGGGGAGGGCTCGGGCGTGGTCACTTCGACCAGGCGGACCCGCCGGGCCTCGATGTCGCGCATCAGCTCGACCAGCCCGGGGACGTCGAAGACGTCCTGCAGGCACTCGCGGACGGCCTCCAGCACGATCGGGAACGACCCGAACTCCGAGGCCACCTGGAGCAGCTGCGAGGCCCGCTGGCGCTGCTGCCACAGTGGGGTGCGGCGGCCGGGGCTGCGGCGCGGCAGCAGCAGGGCGCGGGCCGCGCACTCGCGGAACCGGGAGGCGAACAGGGCCGAGCCGCCGACCTGGTCGGTGACCAGCTGCTCCACCTCGCCCGGGTCGAAGACGGCGGCGTCCGCGCCGAGCGGTGCCTCGTCGGCGCCGGGGGCCGGTCCGGCGCCGGCCGCCCCGGCGAACGGGTCGAGCTCCTGCGGGAAGTCCAGCAGGTCCGCGTCGGGGAGCCGCAGCACGATGCCGTCGTCGGCGTGCATGACCTGCGCGTCCAGCCCGTACCGCTCCTGCAGCCGTGCGCCGAGGGCCAGCGCCCAGGGGGCGTGCACCTGGGCGCCGAAGGGGGAGTGCACGGCGACCCGCCAGTCGCCCAGCTCGTCGCGGAACCGCTCCACCACCACGGTCCGGTCGTCGGGCACGTGCCCGCAGGCCTGCCGCTGCTCGGCGAGGTAGGAGACCACGTTGGCGGCGGCCCACTCGTCCAGCCCGGCGGCCCGCAGCCGCTCGCGGGCGGCGTCGGGGGCGAGGCCGCCGACCTCCCGGAGGAACGCGCCGAGGGCCCGGCCCAGCTCCAGCGGCCGCCCCAGCGCGTCGCCGTGCCAGAACGGCAGCTTGCCGGGGACGCCGGGCGCGGGGGAGACCAGCACCCGGTCGTGGGTGATGTCCTCGATCCGCCAGGAGGTGGTGCCCAGGGTGAAGACGTCGCCGACGCGCGACTCGTACACCATCTCCTCGTCGAGCTCGCCGACCCGGCCGCCGCCCTTCTTCGGGTCCGCGCCGGCCAGGAAGACCCCGAACAGGCCCCGGTCGGGGATGGTGCCGCCGGAGGTGACGGCGAGCCGCTGGGCGCCCGGGCGCCCGGCGACGGTACCGGCCACCCGGTCCCAGACGACCCGGGGCCGCAGCTCGGCGAAGGCGTCGGAGGGGTAGCGCCCGGCGAGCATGTCCAGCACCGACTCGTACGCCGACTGCGGCAGCGCGGCGAACGGCGCGGCGCGCCGCACCACGGCCAGCAGCTCGTCGACGTCCCAGGTGTCCAGGGCGGTCATCGCGACGACCTGCTGCGCCAGCACGTCCAGCGGGTTGCGCGGCACCCGCAAGGACTCGATCCGGCCCTCGCGCATCCGCTCGGTGACCACGGCCGCCTGCACCAGGTCGCCCCGGTACTTGGGGAAGACCACGCCGGTGGAGACCGCCCCGACCTGGTGCCCGGCCCGGCCCACCCGCTGCAGGCCGGACGCGACCGACGGCGGCGACTCCACCTGGACGACCAGGTCGACGGCGCCCATGTCGATGCCCAGCTCCAGGCTGGAGGTGGCGACCACGGCGGGCAGCACCCCGGCCTTGAGCTGCTCCTCGACCACGGCGCGCTGCTCCTTGGAGACCGAGCCGTGGTGGGCGCGGGCCAGCACCGGCGGCGCCGCCCGGCTCGCCCCGGCCTGCGCCGCGGTCGCCGCGGGGGAGTGGTCCTCGGGCAGCGGTCCGCCGCCCGCACGCTCGTGGGCGATCTCGTTGAGCCGGTTGCAGAGCCGCTCGGCGAGGCGCCGGGAGTTGGCGAAGACGATGGTCGAGCGGTGCTCCTGCACCAGGTCGGTGATCCGCTCCTCGACGTGCGGCCAGATCGACGCCTGTCGCGCCGGGTCGCCCGGGGGGCCGTCCTGCTCCGGGGGCCGGCCCCCGGACAGCTCGCCCAGGTCCTCCACCGGGACGACCACCGACAGGTCGAACTCCTTCGCCGACGGCGGCTGGACCACCGCCACCCGGCGCTGCGGGCTGAGGAAGCGGGCGACCTCGTCCACCGGGCGCACGGTCGCGGAGAGGCCGATGCGGCGGGCGGGCCGCTCCAGCAGGTGGTCCAGCCGCTCCAGGGTGAGGGCGAGGTGGGCGCCGCGCTTCGTCCCGGCGACGGCGTGCACCTCGTCGAGGATCACCGTCTCCACACCGCGCAGCGCCTCCCGGGCCGCCGAGGTGAGCAGCAGGAAGAGCGACTCGGGGGTGGTGATGAGGATGTCCGGCGGGTGGGTGGCGAAGCGGCGCCGCTCGGCGGCCGGGGTGTCCCCGGACCGGATGCCCACCTGCACCTCGGGTTCGGGCAGGCCGAGCCGCACCGCGGTCTGCCGCAGGCCGGTGAGCGGGGAGCGCAGGTTGCGCTCGACGTCGACGGCGAGCGCCTTCAGCGGCGAGACGTACAGGACCCGGCAGCGCCGGACGGCCTCGGCGGGCGGCGGGACGGTGGCGAGGCGGTCCAGGGCGGAGAGGAAGGCGGCGAGCGTCTTGCCGGAGCCGGTGGGCGCCACCACCAGGACGTCGGAGTCCTCGCCGATGGCCCGCCAGGCGCCGGCCTGGGCGGGGGTGGGGGCGTGGAAGGCCCCCTCGAACCAGGACCGGGTCGCGGGGGAGAACCCGGCGAGCGGGTCGGACGGCGCGCCCGCGGGTGCGCCGGGCCCGGGGCCGGACGGCCCACCGGACCGCGGGCCGGACCGGGGTCCGCCGGCCGTGCGGGGCCGCCGGTCCGCGGCGTCCCGGGGGCCGGGGTCCGGGTCGGGGCCGCCCTTCGGGGCGGGGGTGCGTCGCGCCATCCCCCCATGGTGCCCCGCCCCACTGACAGCCGGCCCCGGACGGGACCGCCGTCCCGCGTCCGGTCCAGCCCGGCGCGGCATACCTCACATTCTGCTCATATCGTATGAAAGGACCTGTGATCTCCCGCAGGGCGCCGGCGACGGTTGGAGGTGCGGTGCAGCAGGTCAGGAGCCGCCGTACCCTCCTCCTGCCCGTCCGGTGCCTGGTCGTGCTCTCGCTCGCCGCACTGATCCTCGGCGGGGCCGTCCCCTACGTGGGCGGCCCCGGCCACGCCTACCTCGGCTACCTGGTCGTCGCCGACCGGGACGACGCGTCCGGCGCAGCCCTCGCCGGACGGGAGGTGCGCGCGGCCGGCGGCACCGTCGTCCAGGACTACCCCCAGATCGGCGTGGTCCTCGCCTACGCCGACAGCCGTTCCTTCGCGGACCGGCTGCGGCGGCGCCCCGGCATCGCCGAGGCCGGCGCCGCCCGCACCGCCCCCGTGCCCGCGCCCCCCGGGAGCCTGGCGGACCCCGGCGACCTCCGCCGCCCCGGCGGCCCCCGGCCCCCGCGCGGCGCCGCCCCCCTCCCGCAGGACGCGGCACCTGGGCCGCAGGGTGCGGCACCCGGGCCTGAGGGCGCCGCACCCGGGCCGCAGGACGCCGCCCCCGCCCGGGGCCGCCCGGCGGACCTGCTTCCGGCCGACAACACCCCGACCGTCCCGGACCCCCGCGAGCGGCCCGCCTGGAACCTGGAGATGATCGGCGCCGACCCGGGTCCGGGCGGCGACGTCGCCGGACTGCCCAGCGGGTTCGGCGGCGACCGGCGGCAGGAGGCGCTCGGCCGCGTGGTGGTGGCCGTCCTGGACTCCGGCGTGGACGACAGCCACCCCGACCTGCGCGCCGCGGTCGACCCGGACCGCTCGGCGTCCTGCGCCGACGGCAGGCCCGACCGCTCCGACGGCGCCTGGCGGCCCGACGGCACCATCCCCGAGAGCGGCCACGGCACCCACGTCGCCGGCATCGTCGGCGCGGCCCGGGACGGCGACGGCGTGGTCGGGGTGGCCCCCGGCGTGCGGATCGCCGCCGTGCGGCTGCTCGGCCCGCAGGGCCAGTACTACGCCGAGAACATCGTCTGCGGGCTGCTGTGGGCGGCCGACCACGGGGCCCGCGCCATCAACGACAGCTACTTCTCCGACCCGTGGAAGTACAACTGCCCCGAGGACCCCGACCAGGCGGCCGTCATCGCCGCCGTCGCCCGCGCGGTGCGCTACGCCCAGGAGCGCGGCGCCGTGGTGGTCGCCTCGGCCGGCAACGACGCCCAGGACCTCGGGGCGCCCCGCACCGACGCCCGCAGCCCCAACGACCGGACCGCCGGCGCCGCCCCGGTGGTCCGCACCCTCGGCAGCGAGTGCATCCGCCTGCCGGCGGAGCTGCCCGGGGTCGTCGCGGTGAGCGCCGTGGAGCGCTCCGGCGCGCTCGCCGGGTACTCCAACTACGGAGGCGGCCGGATCACGCTCGCCGCACCCGGCGGCGACCCGGACGGCGGTTCGGCCAGGGCCGTGGTCTCGGACTGGCCGGGCGGGCGCTACGCGGCGCTGGCCGGCACCTCGATGGCGGCCGCGCACGTCACCGGCGCGGTGGCGCTGGCGGCGGCCGCCCACCCGGACTGGGGCTCGGACCGGCTGCGGGAGGCGCTGACCGCCGCGGCGCGGCGGGGGCGCTGCCCGCTCGGGCCGGAGCTGTGCGCGGACCCCCGCTACTTCGGCGCCGGGGTGCTCGCCGTCCCGCCGGACCCGCCCGCTCCGGGTTCCGGCCCGTAGCCGCCCCGCGCCCCGTACCGGGGCCACCGCGCCGCCCGGCCGCCCGCCCGGGGCCGCGGGCCCGGGACCCCGGGTGCGGGGCGGCCGCGGCGGCGCCGGTGCGTCGGGCGGCCGCCCCCGGCGGCGGGGGCGGCGCGGGGCGCCATACTGGACGCCATGCGGCTGACAGAGTTCTGGCGGAGGATGAACGCCCACTTCGGCGAGGCGTACGCGGACAGCTTCGCCCGCGACCACGTGATGACCGAGCTCGGCGGGCGCACCGTCCACCAGGCCCTGGACGCGGGGTGGGAGGCCAAGGACGTCTGGCGCGCGGTGTGCGCGGCGATGGAGGTGCCCGCGGCCCACCGCTGAGCCCTCCGGGAACCCGTGAGCCCCGGGCCCCGTGCCCCCGGGGCTCTGCTCCCCGGTGCGCCCCGGGCCGCCGGACCTGCGGCGGAGCGGGCGGCGGGGTGGCGGGTCCGTGCGCGGGCCGCTGCATGCATGGGTGAGACTGGGCCCGTGGCCGGCAGCGACGAACCCCAGCAGACCCCCGGGATCCCGCAGGGACCCGGGCCCCGGCAGGCCCCCGGCGCCCCCGGGTCCGCGCCCGCACCGGGGCGCGCCTCCCGGTGGGGCGAGGCCATGCCCCCCTGGCTCCCCAGGGCGCTGCTGCTCGGCTTCGCCTTCGCGGGGCTCTTCGAGTTCGCCGACTGGGCCTTCCACCGGCTGGTCGGCCTCTTCACCATGCTCCTGGTCTCCTTCTTCCTGTCCCTGGCGATGGAGCCCGCCGTGGACCGGATGGCGGCCCGCGGGGTGCGGCGCGGCCTCGGCACCCTCGTCGTCTTCCTGGTGGTGCTGCTCTGCATGGCCGGCTTCCTGGCCGCCCTGGGCACCCTCCTGGTCGACCAGGTCGGCCAGGTGGCGCGGCAGCTGCCGCACCTGCTGGACGACCTGGTCCGCCGGGTCAACGCCACCTTCCACACGCAGCTGACCCTGGACGAGCTGCAGCGGCGAATCCTGCGGGACTCCGGCGACGTCGAGCGGTACGCCCAGCAGGCCGCCGGGAACGTCTGGGGCCTGTCCAGCACGCTGGTGGGCGGCCTCTTCCGCCTCTTCACCATCGCCCTCTTCACCTTCTACTTCACGGCGGACGGCCCCCGGGTGCGCCGCACGGTCTGCTCGCTGCTGCCGCCGTCGCGGCAGGCCGAGGTGCTGCGCGCCTGGGAGATCGCCCTCGCCAAGACCGGCGGGTACCTCTACTCGCGCGCCCTGCTGGCGCTCTTCTCCGCCGTGGCGCACGCGGCGCTCCTGTTCGCCCTGGGCATCCCGTACGCGGCCGCGCTCGCGGTCTGGGTGGGCGTGGTCTCGCAGTTCGTGCCGACCATCGGCACCTATCTGGCCGGGGCGCTGCCGATCCTGGTGGCGCTCACCGTGGACCCGGTCGACGCGCTGTGGGTGCTGGTCTTCGTGGTCGTCTACCAGCAGGTGGAGAACTACCTGCTGCAGCCCCGGGTGACCGCGCGGACGGTGGAGGTGCACCCGGCGGTGGCGTTCGGCGCGGTGGTCGCGGGGGCCGCCCTGCTGGGAGGGGTGGGCGCGGTCATCGCCATCCCGGTGGCGGCGACCCTCCAGGGGTTCGTCAGCACGTACGTCCGGCGCTACGAGGTCGCCCACGACCCGCGGATCGACCGGGGCGAGGCGCGGCGGCTGCGGCGGCTGCGGCGCGCCGAGGCGGCCCGGCGCCTGCGCCGGCTCGTCTCCCGGCGCCGCCGCGGCGGCGGGGGGACCGGCCCCGGGACCGGCCCCGGGGCGGGTCCCGGGGCAGGTGGCGGCGGGGACGCCGGCGGTCGGGACGGCGGTCCGGGCGGCGGTCGGGACGGCGGCGGGGGCGGGTCCGCGGCGGGCGGTCCGGACCGCGGCTGAGGGCGCTCCCGCGGGGCGCCGGTGCTGCTCCGGGGTGTCCCGGGCCCGGTCCCGGGGTGCCGTTCCCCCCGGTAATCGAACTTGTGTTCTGTATGCTGGTTCCCGGCGGGTTGTCCACAGGCGGGGCCGCCCGGGCCCGATTGTCAGTGGTACGCGCTAGCGTCGAGGACGATGAAGCGCACAGCACAAACCAGCAGGGTGGAATCCATGGCAGGTACCGATCGCGAGCGGGCCCTCGAGACCGCACTCGCGCAGATCGAGCGACAGTTCGGCAAGGGGTCGGTGATGCGCCTCGGTGACGAGGCGCGTGCACCGATCGAGGTCATCCCGACCGGCTCCATCGCCCTGGACGTCGCCCTCGGCGTCGGCGGGCTCCCGCGCGGCCGCGTGGTGGAGGTCTACGGTCCGGAGTCCTCCGGCAAGACGACCATCGCCCTCCACGCGGTGGCCAACGCCCAGCGGGCCGGCGGCATCGTGGCGTTCGTGGACGCCGAGCACGCCCTCGACCCCGACTACGCGAAGAAGCTGGGCGTCGACACCGACGCCCTCCTGGTCTCGCAGCCCGACACGGGCGAGCAGGCCCTGGAGATCACGGACATGCTGATCCGCTCCGGGGCCATCGACCTCATCGTCATCGACTCGGTGGCGGCCCTGGTGCCGCGCGCCGAGATCGAGGGCGAGATGGGCGACTCGCACGTGGGCCTCCAGGCCCGCCTGATGAGCCAGGCGCTGCGGAAGATCACCGGTGCGCTCAACCAGTCCAAGACCACCGCGATCTTCATCAACCAGCTCCGCGAGAAGGTCGGCGTGATGTTCGGCTCCCCCGAGACCACCACCGGTGGCCGGGCGCTGAAGTTCTACGCCTCGGTGCGCCTGGACATCCGCCGCATCGAGACCCTCAAGGACGGCACCGAGGCGGTCGGCAACCGCACCCGGGTCAAGGTCGTCAAGAACAAGGTGGCCTCGCCGTTCAAGCAGGCCGAGTTCGACATCCTCTACGGCGTGGGCATCAGCCGCGAGGGCGGCCTGATCGACATGGGTGTGGAGCACGGCTTCATCCGCAAGTCGGGCGCCTGGTACACCTACGAGGGCGACCAGCTCGGCCAGGGCAAGGAGAACGCGCGCAACTTCCTGCGCGACAACCCCGACCTCGCCGACGAGATCGAGAAGAAGATCAAGGAGAAGCTGGGCGTCGGACCGCGCGTCGACACCCCCGCCGCCGACCCGGCGGACCCGGCCGCCGCGGCTGCTCCGGCCGTCCCGGCCGCCGCCGCCGACGACGCGGCCAAGCCCATCACGGCCACCGCCGCCAAGGCCGCGGCGGCCAAGAAGACCGCCAAGGCCTGATCCGCCGATGCGGAGCAGCGCCGAGCCGCCCGTCCCCGGCGGAGAACCGGGGACGGGCGACTGGGGTCCCCTGGACTGGTGCGCCAGCGGCGTCGGGGGCACCTCGTACCAGCAGCACGAGCCCCGGCCGGAGCCCGGACCGGCTGCGCCCGACGGGGACGGGGGCGAACGGCCGCCGTCCGCGCCGGCCCGCCGGTCCCCGGCCGGGTCCGGCCGACGCACACGCACCGGCCGGTCCGGGCGTACGGCGGGCCCCTCCTCCCGTGCGGAGGAGGAGCCCGACACGCGCGATCCCGCGACGCAGGCGCGGGCGATCTGCCTGCGGCTGCTCACCGGGTCGCCGCGCACCCGGAGGCAGCTCGCGGACGCCCTGCGCAGGCGGGGCATCCCCGAGGAGGCCGCCGAGGAGGTGCTCTCCCGGTTCGAGGACGTGGGCCTGATCGACGACGCGGCCTTCGCCGGAGCCTGGGTGGAGTCCCGTCACGCCGGCCGCGGGCTGGCCCGGCGCGCCCTCGCCCGGGAGCTGCGTTCGCGGGGGGTCTCCGGCGACGTGGCCGACGAAGCGGTCTCCCGGCTCGACCCGGAGCAGGAGGCGCAGACCGCCCGCGCCCTGGTGGACCGCAAGCTGCGCTCCACCCGCGGCCTCGACCGGCAGGTGCGCATCCGCCGCCTGGCCGGGATGCTCGCCCGCCGTGGGTACCCCGAGGGCCTGGCCCTGCGGGTCGTGCGGGAGGCGCTCGCCGAGGAGGGCGAGTCCGGCGAGGCACTGGACCACTGGCTGCCCGACGACTGAGCACCCGACGATCGAGAGCCCGACGACCGAGCACCGAGCACCGGGCGGCCGGGCACCCGACAGCCGGGCACCCGGCGGCTGGGCGCAGGGCGGTTGGACCCGCGGAGACCGGCTCCCGACGGCTCGGCGCACGATCACGGAGCACGCCGACGGTCGAGCCGCCCGGCGGTTGCTGTCCGCCGGTCCGGCCGCCGGAGGGGTGCCCGTCCGCCGACAGGGCTTCGGGCGTCCGGTGCCGGTCCGGGCCGTGCGGTGGCCCCCCTGCCCGGGCCGGTGCGCGGGGGACGCGCCGGGTCCCGGCAGCGGAGCGGGGCCCGCGGCCGGCGGGCTCACATCTCCGGCACGGCACACACCGCACGGCCGACCGCCCTGCCGTCCGCTCGTCGCTGTCCGCTCGTCGCCGTCCATTCGCCGACGTCCGTTCCGCCGCCGGCCGCTCCGACTCTGCTCACTCCGGGGCCGGCGGCTCGACGGGCAGGCCGGCGGCGGCCCACGCCTGGAAGCCGCCGACCATGTCGGTGGCCCGGTGCAGGCCGAGTTCCCGCAGGGAGGCCGCGGCGAGGGAGGAGGCATAGCCCTCGTTGCAGAGCACGATCACCCGCAGACCGTGGTGGACGGCCTCGGGCAGCCGGTGGTCGCACTGCGGGTCGAGACGCCACTCCAGTTCGTTGCGCTCCACGACCAGGGCGCCGGGCACCGTCCCGTCCCGTTCGCGCAGCGCGGCGTAGCGGATGTCGACCAGCAGCGCCCCCTCCTCCCGCACCGCGGCATCCGCCTGACGGGGCGTCACCCTGTCGAGACGGGCGCGGACCGCCGCGAGGACCTGGTCGATGCTGCGGGGTGCCCCCGTCACCGCGTCCACTCCCCGGGCTCCTCGACGGCTTCCAGGCGCAGCACCTGTCCGTCCCTGCTGTAGCGCCGCAGCAGGGGCAGCGGCGGGTGGTAGACGTGCACCGAGACGGCGTGCCCCTCCGGTGAGGTGTTCACCACCTGGTGCACGTGGTGGGGGCCGAAGGCCCGTCCTCGCCCGGCCGGGAGGTCGCGTTCGCGGTCGACGCCCTCCATCAGCTCCAGCGTCCGCCACCCCTCGGTGGGCAGCTCCGCGGCGAGCGACTGCTCGGTGAGCCGGCCTGCGGCGGTGGCGAAGGCGCCGCGGGAGCCGCCGTGGTCGTGCCAGCCGGTTCCGCTCCCCGGCGGCCAGCCGATCACCCAGGCCTCACTGCCGCCGGGCCCCTCCAGCGCGATCCAGGTCCGCTCCTCCGGACGGAGCGGCAGCCGGGCCAGGACGGCGGGGTCGGCGGCGGTGCGGTGGGCGAAGTCCAGCAGCTCGGCGAGCGAGGGGCCGCCGTCCGCAGGAGCGGCCACCACGGGAGCGGCTGCGGCAGGAGCGTCCGCCGGGTTCCCGGTCCTCGGGTTCCCGGCCGCCCGGCTGCCGGTCGCCGGGTTCCCCCGCGTCACGCGTGCGGACACCGGCGGGGCAGGCGCGGACGTACGGGAGGAGGCGGCGGACGTGCGGGTGGACGCGGACGCGGATGAGTCGGTGCGGGGCAAGGAGGACCGTCCTGGGGCGGCGCCCGGGTGCGGGCGACTGCGGGTGCGGATGGCCCGGCCGGGAGTGCGGCGGGGCGGCTGCGCTGGGCGCGACGACGCGGACGGCGCGGGCTGCGGGGCGGCGGCCGGCGGGATCCGCGGACGGGGTCGGTCAGACGGCGCAGCGGCAACACAGGCAGCCGACGTACCGGACCGTGTCCAGGTGCGTACGGCGGAAGAGCCTGATGCCGAGAAGTCCCACGGTCGGACTCAACCACGTGAGCGGAACCCGGTCAAGGACGCACCGCGCCGCCGGTGGCCCGCACCCCCGCATCCCGCAGCACCGCCGCATCCCGCCGTCCCGCCGTCCCGCGGTGCTGCTCCCCTGCGCGCCGCCCCGGGCGCCGGTGGCCTGCTCAGCCGCGCCGTCGACCGCCGCGTGCGGCCCCCGTGCCCGACCCGCGTATGCGGCCCCCGGGCTCACCGCACGGGTCCGACCCCCGGGGCCGACCCCGGGCCCGACCGGCAGGCTCAGCCGGCGGGCTCGGTGGCGGGCTCCGCGGTGGGCAGGGCGGCGGGGCCGCCGCGGGCGCGGTCCGCGAGCTCCCGCAGCTCCTCCGGCCGGTGCCCCTGCACCGTGCCGACCAGGTGGCCGTCCGGCCGGACCAGCAGCACGGTGTGGGCGGCCGCACCCTCGTACACCTCGGCCACCACCACCTCGGCGGGCGCCGGCAGCGCCGCGGCGGACGCCGCGAGCCGCGGCATCAGCCCGGCCCCCAGCCAGTGCTCGCTGGCCCACACCCCCGTGCCGGGGGCCACCAGGACCAACAGGAACCCGCGGCCGAGCCGTTCGTACAGCCGGTGGTGCGCGCCGTCGGCGGTGATCACCGGGACGTCCGGCACCAGGACGCCCGGCGCCGTGGAGGCCATGCCCTCCGAGAGTGCGGTGGCGCCCCGCCCGCCCCGGCCGCCGCCCGTCCCGCCGGACCGGGCCGGGCCGCCGGGGCCGCCCGGGTAGGCCGGGGGGCTGCCGAAGCGCCCGGTGCCGAGCGTGCCGTCGGCCAGCAGCGGGGCGTGCCGGCGGAAGGAGCCGGACAGCAGGCTGCGCCGGGCCTGCTGCCAGCCCTTGACGGGCCGCAGCAGCGGCATGGCCTGGTCCACGGCCCGCAGCCGTGCGCCGACCGCGCCGCGCCGCTCGGCCTCGTAGGAGTCCAGCAGGGCGTCGCCGGCGTGGTGGTGCCAGACGAGGGCGAGCTTCCAGGCGAGGTTGGCGGCGTCCCGCAGCCCGTCGTCGAGGTTCTGCATGCCGAGCGCACCGTGCAGGTGGGCGGCGTCGCCGGCGAGGAAGCAGCGCCCGGTGCGGAACCGCCCGGCGAGCCGCTGCTGCACGGTGTGGTCGGCGGCGGCCAGCAGCTCGTAGCGGGGGACCTCGCCGCACCAGCCCGCCAGGGTGGCGCGGACCCGGGCGACCAGGGTGTCGCCGGTGACGATGCCGGGCCAGGTGGCGTGCGGGTCGACGGGTTCGGCGGGGGAGGGGCGGCCGGGCGGCAGCCGCCAGTCGAGCCGCCACACGCCGTCGGGCAGCGGGCGGGCCAGGGCCTCGCGGTCGCCGCGCCACGGCGGGTCGCGGTGCAGCCGGGCCTCGCCGGGGAAGGGCAGGTCGACACGGAGGGTGGCGACGGCGTACCGGTCGACGGCCGTCCGGCCGGGGAAGCGGACGCGCAGCAGGCGGCGCACCGTGGACCGGGCGCCGTCGCAGCCGACGAGGTGGCTGCCGCGCCACCAGGTGGACCGGCCGTCCTGGGCGTGCCGGGTGCGCACGCCCACCCCGTCGCCGTCCTGCTCCAGCTCCTCGACGCGCTGCAGCGGCACCAGTTCGACCAGCGGCTCGGCGCCGGCGGCGTCCCGCAGGCCGCGCTGGAGGCGGTGCTGGGGCAGGTGGAGGACGGGCGTCGCGGACAGGTCGAGGCGGAGCACCTCCTGGCGGCGGCGCAGGACGTGCCAGGCGTCCCAGGCGGCGCCGTCGGCGGCGGCGCGCGTGTAGCCGAGCCGGGCGAGCTGGGCCGCGGTGTCCGGGCGCAGGACGGTGGTGCGGGGCGACTCCGGGCACAGGCCCGGCCCGTCGTCGAGGACGACGCTGGGCACCTCGTGGCGGGCGAGGTCGAGCGCGAGGGCGAGGCCGACCGGTCCGGCCCCGACGATGATCACCGGATCCACGGTGCGGCTCCCGGGAGGGGCTGCGGGGGTCGCGTACGGCGCAGCCGACGGTGTGTCGGTCCGCCCGGTGGGCCGCCTGGCCGCAGTACCCCGCATCCTGTCACGAAGAGCAATGCAACAGATCGCCGGGGGGCGCGTCAAGCAGCTCCGGGTGCACGCCGGATCGCGCCGTGGAGACCGGGGAGCCCCCGGGGCGCCGGGCGCTCCGGGGGCGGTTGACGCTGCGTCAGCCGAGACGGTCCGCTCCCCGGCGGCCCGCCTCCCGCCGGCTCACTCCCCGGTGGCCGCCGATCCCGCGGCCGCGGGCCCCGCCGCGGCCGGCAGGCCCGCGCCGCCGGTCCCCGCGTCCTTCGCCGGTGCGCCGGGCCCCGCGCCGCGGTTCCGGCGGCCGCGGGTCTCCAGCCACCGGGCCAGGCCGGACAGGGCCAGGCACAGGCCGATGTAGACCGGCGCGATCACGAGCACGACCGGCACGTAGGGGTAGCCCTCGGCGGTGCTGGTGGTGCCCGCGATCAGCTTGCCGACGTACAGCAGCTCCTCGTAGGTGATGATGTAGCCGAGCGAGGTGTCCTTGAGGGTGACGACCAGTTGGCTGAGCACCGACGGCAGCATCGCCCGGACGGCCTGCGGCACCAGCACGCCGCCCATGACCTGGGACTTGCGCATGCCGAGCGCGTACGCCGCCTCGGCCTGCCCCCGGGGCACGGCGTTGATGCCGGCGCGGAAGATCTCGGCCTGCACCGAGCCGTTGTACAGCGTCAGGCCGGCCACCAGCGCCCACAGCGGGGCGTCGCCGAAGAGCCCCTGGTAGAGCGCGAAGATCATGATGACCAGCGGCATCGCCCGGAAGAACTCGACGAAGGCGGTGCAGAACCAGCGCACCGGCCGGTGGTCCGAGAGCCGCCCGGCCGCCAGCAGCGCGCCGAGGGCCAGCGACAGCACGGCGGCGAACGCGAACGCGGTCAGGGTGTCCTGCAGCCCGTGCAGCAGCCGCTCCTGCACGTTCTTGTACTGGAACGGCGCCCACATGTCGGCCGAGAACTGCCCGTGCGAGGCCAGCCGCGCCACCGCCACCCAGACCAGGGCGGCGATGCCCGCGGTGGCGAGCACGCCGACGGCGAGGTTGCGCCGGCGGGCCCGGGGGCCCGGGGCGTCGTAGAGGACGCTGCCGCTCATCGTGCCACCGCCAGTCGGTTCTCCAGGGCGCGGAACAGCCCGCTGATCGCGAAGGTGATGACGAGGTAGCCCACGGCCACCCAGAAGAAGATCGCGACGATGTCGTAGCCGCGCTCGTTCCAGGTCCGCATCACGCCGTAGAGCTCGAAGACGTTGAACGCGCCGGCGATCGCGGAGTTCTTGGCGAGCGCGATCAGGACGGACCCGAGGGGCGCCACCACCGTGCGGGTGGCCTGGGGCAGCACCACCAGGCGCAGCGTCTGGCCGAAGGTCATGCCCAGGCTGCGGGCCGCCTCGGCCTGGCCCAGCGGCACCGTGTTGATGCCCGAGCGCACCGCCTCGCAGACGAAGCTGGAGGTGTAGCAGCCCAGCGCCAGCACGGCGAAGGTGAAGTAGTCCAGCGAGACGCCGATCTTCGGCAGGCCGAAGACGACGGCGAAGAAGAGCAGGACGAGCGGGGTGTTGCGGAGCACGTTCACCCAGACCGTGCCGAAGACGCGCAGCGGCGGCACGGGCGAGACGCGGAAGGCGGCCAGCAGCACCCCCAGCAGCAGGGCGAGCAGGCCGCTGATCGCGGTCAGCTCGACCGTGTGCAGGAAGCCGTCGCGGAAGAGCGCGAGGTTGTGGTCGCGGAACAGGAGGTCCAAGGCGGCCTTCCTCCTCCCGGGGTGGGGATTCGGGCGTGGCCGGGGCGGCGGCCGGACGGCCGCCGCCCCGGGGTTCGGTCAGTAGCGGGCGAGCTGCGGGGGCGTGGCGGTCGACCCGGACTTGCCGAGCGTCGCGTCGTACGCCTTCTTCCAGTCGCCGTTCTTCTCGTGCGCCTCGATCGCGTTGTTGATCGCGTCGCGCAGCGCCTTGTCGTCCTTGTTGAGGCCGACGCCGTAGGGCTCCTGGGAGAACGGCTTGCCGACGACCTTGAGCTTGCCCTCGTACTTGGCGGCGTAGCCCTTGAGGATGGCGTCGTCGGTGGTGACGGCGTCCACCGAGCCGTCGAGCAGCTTGTCGACGCACTGCGAGTAGGTGTCGAAGGCGACGATCTGCGCGCCGTACTTCTTGATCCGCTCGATGGAGGTCGAGCCGGTCGCCGAGCAGACCTTCTTGCCCTTGGTGGCCTCGGGGCCGGTGATGTCCGTGTTGTCCTTGGCGACCAGCAGGTCCTGGCCGGCGACGTAGTACGGGCCGGCGAAGGAGACCTTCTGCTTGCGGTCGTCGTTGATGGTGTAGGTGCCGACGTAGTAGTCGACCTCGCCGCCGGAGATCGCCGTCTCGCGGTTGGTCGACGGGACGGTCTTGAACTCCACCTTGTCGGCGGGGAAGCCCAGGTCGGCGGCGATCATCTTGGCGATCTCGATGTCGAAGCCGGTGCGGGTGCCGTTGGCGACGTCCTCGAAGCCGAGGTTCGGCTGGTCGGCCTTGGCGCCGACGATCAGCTTGCCGCGCTTCTTCGCTGCGTCGAAGGTGGGGGAGCCGGAGACCGAGACGTCCTTCTTCACCTCGTACGAGGAGGCGGGGCCCGAGCTGTCGCCGTTCGGCGACCCCTCCTTGCCGCACGCGGCGACGGCGGTCAGGGCGAGCACGGCCAGTGCGGCCGCGGCGGTGCGACGAGTCCTCATGCGGGTTCTCTCCTTGGCGGGGTCTCGCCCGGCCCCCGGCCACGGGGAGCGGGCGTCGGCCTGCTCGGCGGCAGGGTGCGGGAGCGGACGGGAGGGGGCGGGAGGGGGCGGGATCGGGGCGGAAGGGCGGCCGCGGCCCGGTTCAGTGGTGGAGGATCTTCGACAGGAAGTCCTTGGCCCGGTCGCTGCGGGGCGCGGTGAAGAAGGCCTCCGGGGTGTTCTCCTCGACGATGCGCCCGTCGGCCATGAAGACGACCCGGTTGGCGGCGGAGCGCGCGAAGCCCATCTCGTGGGTGACCACGATCATGGTCATGCCCTCGGCGGCCAGCTGCCGCATCACCTCCAGGACCTCGTTGATCATCTCGGGGTCCAGGGCGGAGGTGGGCTCGTCGAAGAGCATCACCTTGGGGTCCATGGCCAGGGCGCGGGCGATGGCGACGCGCTGCTGCTGGCCGCCGGAGAGCTGCGCCGGGTACTTGTCGGCCTGGGCGCCGACGCCGACCCGGTCCAGCAGCGTCCGGGCCTTCGCCTCGGCCTGGTCGCGCGGCACCTTCCGCACCTTGACCTGGCCCATGACGACGTTCTCCAGCACCGTGCGGTGCGCGAAGAGGTTGAAGGATTGGAACACCATGCCGACCTCGGCGCGCAGCCGGGCCAGCTCCCGGCCCTCGGCGGGCAGCGGCCGGCCGTCCACGGTGATGGTGCCGGAGTCGACCGTCTCCAGCCTGTTGATCGTGCGGCAGAGGGTGGACTTGCCGGAGCCGGACGGGCCGATCACCACGACCACCTCGCCCGCGGCGATCTCCAGGTCGACGTCCTGGAGCACGTGCAGGGCACCGAAGTGCTTGTTCACGCCCTTCAGCGACACCAGGGCGTCGGCCCCGGCGGTGGTCCCGGAGGTGGCGGCCTCGGTCATGCGCACACTGCTCCTTCTCGCCGTCCTGCCGGCTGCTTCCGCCGGCTGCCCGTTCCCCGCCGGCCGTACCGGCTGCCCGGCCGTGCCGACCGTCCGGCCGTACCGGCTGTTCAGCCGGGGCGCGGACCGGCGGAGTCCGCAGCCCCGGTGGGGCGACCATAGGAGCGCGTGCGACGCTCCGTCAGCAGATCTGAGCGGAACTTGAGGATCACGATCGGGACACGGGGGGCCTCCCCGCAGGTGGCGGACGGCGCCGTCGGCAAGGTTCCAGGTCAATAACGGTACCTGCGGGTTCACCGGATCGGGGTTGACCCGGACGGGTGGCCTGGGCGTGGATTCAGGGAACCGCGGCGGCCTGCCGAAGCGACATGGACAGAGCGACAGCGACACGGACACCGACAGCGACACGGACGGGTCCGGACGGCACGGAGCCGGACGGCGCCGTGAGGGAACCCGGGCGGAAGGGGAGAGCGGGATGCGCCTGCTCCTCGTCGAGGACGACGACCGCGTGGCGGCCGCCCTGGTGGCCGTACTCGGCAGGCACGGCTTCCAGGTGCGCCACGCCCGCAGCGGCAGTGAGGCGCTCGACGCGCTCGTGCCCGACGGCGCGGAGCCCTACCGCGTGGTGCTGCTCGACCTCGGCCTGCCCGACCGCGACGGCTTCGAGGTGTGCAGCCGGATCCGGGACTCCAGCGGGGTGCCCGTGATCATGGTCACCGCGCGCGCCGACACCCGGTCCCGCATCCACGGCCTCAACCTCGGCGCCGACGACTACGTCACCAAGCCGTACGACATGGGCGAGCTGCTCGCCCGCATCCACGCCGTCGCCCGCCGCGGCTCCGCGCCGCCCGCCGACCGCGCCGGCGCGCCGCCCTCCGCCGACCGGGCCGCCGAGGCCGGTCCGCTGGCGGCCCGGGGCATCGCCATCGACCGGGAGTGCCGCCGGGTGACCGTGGAGGGCCGCGAGGTCCCGCTCACCCGCAAGGAGTTCGACCTGCTGGCGCTCCTCGCCCAGCACCCCGGCGTCGTCTACCGGCGGGAGCAGATCTTCAGCGAGGTGTGGCGCAGCGGCTGGGAGGGCAACGGCCGCACCCTGGAGGTCCACGTCGCCTCGCTGCGCGCCAAGCTCGCGCTGCCGGCGCTGGTGGAGACGGTGCGCGGCGTCGGCTACCGGCTGGTCCCCGAGCCCCCGGACGGGCCGCCCGCCCCGCCCGCCCCGCCCGCGGCGGCCCGGAACCCGGCGGCCCCGCCCTCGGCCCCCGGAAGCGGCCGCTGACCCGTCATGCGCACCCGCCTCCTCGGCATCCTCCTCTCCCTGATGGCCGGCGTCCTGGCCGCCCTCGGCGTGCCCCTCGCCGCCGCCGAGGCCGCCGCCGAGCAGCAGCGCGTCGTCGTCGACCGGATCGACGACTCCGCCCGCTTCGCGGGCCTCGCCCAGTACGTCCCCGCCGACAGCGGGGACTCCGCCCCGCTGGACGTCCTGCGTGCCGAGGTCGTCCGGTACAGCGAGGTGTACGGCATCCGGGCCGGGGTCTTCTCCCGCAGCGGACGCGCCCTCGCCGTCTCCCCGGGCCGCTGGTGGAGCCAGGAGGACGGCCCCCGGAGCGAGCCGTTCCAGGAGGCGCTCGACGGCCGACGCAGCCACAACCCCCCGCAGGTCTGGCCCTGGTCGGACGACCGCACCCTGACGGTCGCCTCCCCGGTGGTCCGCGACGGCGACGTGGTGGCCGTGGTCTACACCGACTCGCCCACCGGCGCGCTGCGCGCCCGGATCCTGCGCCGCTGGCTGCTGCTGGGCGCCGGCGAGGCCGCCGCCATGACCCTCGCCGTGCTGGCCTCCGTCCGCCTCACCGGCTGGGTGCTGCGTCCCGTGCGGGTCCTCGACCGGGCCACCCACGAGATCGCCACCGGACGGATGAACGCCCGCGTCGCCCCCGCCGGCGGCCCCCCGGAGCTGCGCCGCCTCGCCGGGTCCTTCAACGAGATGGCCGACCACGTGGAGCTGTCCATGCAGCGCCAGCGGGACTTCGTCGCCGACGCCTCCCACCAGCTGCGCAACCCGCTGGCCGCGCTCATGCTGCGGATCGAGCTGCTGGGCCTGGAACTGCCCGAGGGCCACGAGGAGGAGCTGGCCGCGGTGCGCGAGGAGGGCCGCCGCCTGGCCCGCGTCCTCGACGACCTGCTGGGGCTCGCCACCGCCGAGCACGCCCGCCCCGAGGCGGTCCGCACCGACCTGGTCAGGCTGGCGCTGGGGCGGGTGGACGCCTGGCGGCCGGTCGCCGGGCAGCGCGGTGTGGAGCTGGCCTGGGAGGGGCCGCCGATGGCCCTGGGCTGGACGGACCCCGTCGGCTTCGGCAGCGCGCTGGACGCGGTGGTCGACAACGCGCTGAAGTTCACCCCCCGCGGGGAGCCGGTACGGGTGTCGGTGGCCCTGCGCGGCGACGACGTCGCCGTCACCGTGGCGGACGGCGGGCCCGGACTGACCGACGAGGAGCTGGCACGGATCGGCGACCGCTTCTGGCGCAGCCCCCGCCACCAGAACGTCGACGGGTCCGGCCTCGGCCTCTCCATCGCCCGCACCCTGCTGGCGGCCACCGGCGGGGCGCTGGAGTTCGGCCCGGGCGAGCCGACGGGGCTGCGGGTGACCCTGACCGCCCCGCGCCGCACGGCGGACTGAGGCCGGACCGCCGGCCCCGGGACACCGGCCGCCCCCCCGGGACATCGCCCCCGGCCACGCCGTCCCGCCGCGCCCGCGCCGCGTCAGCCGGCGTTCCGCCAGGTCTGGTCGGAGCAGGTGCCCGGCCTCGGCTGCAGCAGGCCCAGCGGTTCCAGCCACCGCTTCCACGAGGCGTGCCAGGCGCCGCTGTCGACGTAGCGGTCGATCGACGCGCAGACCCGGCGCCGCATCGCCTCGTCGCCCAGCGCCATGCCGACGCCGTACGCCTCCGATCCGAAGGGGGCGTCCAGCAACTGCAGCCGGCCGCGGTACTGCTCCTGGTAGCCGGCCAGGATGATCTCGTCGGTCGAGACCGCGTCCACCCGGCGGGCCAGCAGGTCCTTGACGCACTGCTGGTAGCTGTTGCGGTACGCCACCCTGATGGCGGGGTAGTACTTCGCCAGCCGCTCCCCGGGGGTCGATCCGCGGGCCGTGCACACCGTGCGGCCGGCCAGGTCCTCCGCGCCCTGCACGCCGGTCTGGTCGGTGCGGAGCAGGAAGTCCTGCCCCGTCAGGTAGTACGGTCCGGCGAAGGTCACCTCCCGGGCCCGCTCCGGCGTCATGCTGTAGCTGGCCACCACCAGGTCCACCGAGCCGTTCTGCAGCATCAGCTCCCGGCTGAGGGTGTTCACGGTGACGAAGCGCACCCGGGACGCCCCGAACCCGAGGTCCCGGGCGATGTACGAGGCCATGTCCACGTCGAAGCCCTGGTAGAGGTTCCGGCGCGCGTCCTTGAGCACGCCCAGCCCCGGCTGGTCCTGCTTGACGCCGATGACCAGCATGCCGCGCTGGCGCGCCTGCACCATCGTCGGGGAGTCCGCCAGGTCGTCCTGCGCGTCCCGGCCGCGGTGGCCGAGCCAGGCCGCGCCCGCCACCAGGGCGAGCACGACCGCCAGCGCCGGCAGCCGCAGCCGCCGGTCCCGCCACCACGCCCGCCGGACCGGCCGGTCCCCGCCGGGGCCGGGCTCGGCGGGGCCGCCGTCCCGGCGGGCACCCCCGGAACCGGCCCCGCCGCCCCCGCCCCCGTCGCCGGTGCCGGTGTCCGACCCGACCAGGCGCCAGGTCCGCAGGTCGAGCGAGGAGGGCGTCGCCGGGGTGTCCTGCACCACGTGGCGCAGCAGCTCCTCGGCCCGGTCCGCGGTCGTCCGGTCCGCCGGGTCCTTGGCCAGCAGCCCCGCCAGCAGCGGCCCCAGCGGACCGGCGTGCACCGGCGGCGGGGGCTCCTCCTCGCGGACGGCCAGCAGCACCTCGTACGGGGTCGCGCCGCGGAACGGCAGCCTGCCCTCGACCATCTCGTACAGGGCCACGCCGAGCGACCACAGGTCGCTCGCCGGGCCGGGCGGACGCCGGTCGGACGGGACGGCCAGCTCCGGCGCCAGGTAGGCGGGCGTGCCCACGGTCTCGTGCAGCCGGGTCACCTGGGCGGCGCCCTCGAAGGTGGCGATGCCGAAGTCCATCAGCACCGCGCGGCCGTCGCGCCGGAAGAGGACGTTGTGCGGCTTGACGTCGCGGTGCAGCACCCCGGCGGCGTGCACCGCCCGCAGCCCGCGCAGCACCTCCAGGCAGATCCGGGCCGCGTCCTGCAGCGGCAGCCGCCCGTTGGCCCGCAGCAGGTCCGCCAGGGAGCGCGGGTCGACCTGCTCCATCACGATCCACACCTGGCCGTCGGCCTCGGTCACGTCGTACACCGTCACCACGTGCTCGTGGCCGATCCGGGCGATGGCCTGCGCCTCGCGGCGGGCGCGCTCCACCCACTGGGCCTGCGTCTCGGGGTCCACGGCGCCCCGGAAGAGCAGCTCCTTGACCGCCACCTGCCGGTGCAGCCGGGTGTCCCTGGCCTCCCAGACCACCCCCATGCCGCCCCGGCCCAGGCGGCGCTGCAGCTCGTAGCGGTTGTCGATCAGGCGTCCCGGGTGCCCCTCGGCCCCGTCCCGGTCGGCGGCCCGGGGGCCGTCCTCCTGCTCCCGCCCGGCGGGCGCGCCCTGCGCGCGCTCCTCGCCGTCGGGTCCACCCCCGGTCTGCATGCCCCGCCCCCTGGCTCGAGTGCCGTCCGGCCGTTCAGCCGTTCAGCCGTTCAGGGGATCAGGTTAGGGGGCCCGGCCGGGCGGGACCATCTCCCCTCCCCTCCCGTCCGGGGAACGCCGGGAGGAACCGGTCGAATACGGCGTCCCGCGCGGCGGTGCGCGACCCGCGGGCGGCTCAGGGCTTCACGGAGGCGTAGTAGCGGCGCGCCCCCTCGTGCAGCGGCAGCGGGGCGGTGTACACGGCCGTCCGCAGGTCCATCAGCTGCGCGGCGTGCACCTGGGCCCCGATCGCGTCCCGGCTGCCGACCACCGCCTGGGTCATCCGCTGGACCAGGGAGGTGTCGGTGTCGTCACGGGTGATCATCAGGTTGGCCACGGCCACTGTCGGCACCGGCTTCCCCGGGGCGATCGCCAGCGGATAGGCGTCGGCGGGCATCACCGCGGCCCGGTACGCCTCCGAGCCGTCGTCGCCGCCCTGGTGCAGCGCCCCGGCCAGCTCGCCGAGGGGCACCAGCCTGATCCGCATCTGGCGGGAGAGGTCCTCCACCGCCCCGGTCGGCAGGCCCCCGGACCAGAAGAAGGCGTCGATCCGCCCGTCCCGCAGGGCGTCGGCCGCGGCGCCGATACCCATCGGCATCGGCGTGATGTCCCGGGCGGGGTCCAGTTCTGCAGCCCTCAGCAGCCGCTTGGTCACCAGCGACACCCCGGACTGCGGCTGGCCCACGCCGACCCTCAGCCCCCTGAGGTCCGCCGCCCTGCGCACCGGCGAGCCGGCCGGCACCACCAGCTGCAGGTAGTCGTCGTACAGCCGGGCGATCGCCCGCAGCCGCTCCCTCCCGGGCCCGTCGTAGACGGCCACGGCGTCCGCGGTGGCGATGGCGAAGGAGTCCCGCCCGGTCGCCACCCGCTCCAGGTTGTCCGGGGAGCCCTCCGACGCGTCCAGCCGCAGGTCCACCCCCGGCATCGCGGTGCGCACGTACGCCCGCAGCATCGTCCCGTACTTCTGGTACACACCGCGCGGCACCCCGGTCGCGAAGCCGACGGTGCCCCGCGGGTAGGACGGCGCCTCGGGGGCGGACAGCCACCACCCCAGCAGGAGGGAGGCGACGACGGCCAGCGCCGTGCCCGCGCGCCACAGCCGGGACGAGGCACGGCTGCGGACCGCCGCGGCCAGGCGGGGGAGCGGGCGTGCTGCGGAGTCGGCCATGCCCGGATCCTGCCATCCGCGGCCTCCGGAGGGGAGGGGCGGCGGGGAGCCCGGGGCGCGTACCCTTGGCCCTGAGATGAGCGCGCGAACCTACCGAGTGGTCACCTACGGGTGCCAGATGAATGTCCACGACTCCGAGCGGCTGTCGGGCCTCCTGGAGGACGCCGGCTACGTCAAGGCCGACCAGGACGGCAGCCCCGACGTCGTCGTCTTCAACACCTGCGCGGTGCGGGAGAACGCCGACAACCGGCTGTACGGCAACCTGGGGCGGCTCGCCCCCGTCAAGGCGAACCGGGCGGGGATGCAGATCGCCGTCGGCGGCTGCCTGGCCCAGAAGGACCGGGACACCATCGTCCGCAGGGCCCCCTGGGTCGACGTGGTCTTCGGCACCCACAACATCGGCCACCTGCCGGCGCTGCTGGAGCGCGCCCGGGTGGAGTCCGAGGCCCAGGTGGAGATCCTGGAGTCGCTGGACACCTTCCCCTCCACGCTGCCCTCCCGGCGCGAGTCCGCGTACGCCGCGTGGGTCGCCATCTCCGTCGGGTGCAACAACACCTGCACCTTCTGCATCGTCCCCGCGCTGCGCGGCAAGGAGAAGGACCGCCGGCCCGGCGACGTCCTCGCCGAGGTCGAGGCGCTGGTCGCCGAGGGCGTCGTCGAGGTCACCCTGCTCGGCCAGAACGTCAACGCCTACGGCTCCGACATCGGCGACCGCGAGGCGTTCTCCAAGCTGCTGCGCGCCTGCGGGCGGATCGACGGCCTGGAGCGCGTCCGCTTCACCTCGCCGCACCCGCGCGACTTCACCGACGACGTCATCGCCGCCATGGCGGAGACGCCCAACGTGATGCACCAGCTCCACATGCCGCTGCAGTCCGGCTCCGACACCGTGCTGCGCGCCATGCGCCGCTCCTACCGGCAGGACCGCTACCTCGGCATCATCGAGAAGGTCCGCGCCGCCATGCCGGACGCCGCCCTCTCCACCGACATCATCGTGGGTTTCCCCGGGGAGACCGACGAGGACTTCGAGCAGACCCTGCACGTGGTCCGCGAGGCCCGCTTCGCCCAGGCCTTCACCTTCCAGTACTCCAAGCGTCCAGGCACCCCGGCCGCGGAGATGGACGGCCAGATCCCGAAGGAGGTCGTCCAGGAGCGCTACGAGCGGCTGGTCGCCCTCCAGGAGGAGATCTCCTGGGCGGAGAACAGGAAGCAGCTCGGACGCACCCTGGAGGTCCTCGTCGCCGAGGGCGAGGGCCGCAAGGACGACCGCACCGAGCGGCTCTCCGGCCGCGCCCCCGACAACCGCCTGGTGCACTTCACCCGGCCCGAGGGGACCGCCCCGCGCCCGGGCGACATGGTCACCGTCGAGGTCACCTATGCCGCCCCGCACCACCTGCTGGCCGAGGGCGCCCCGCTCGCGGTGCGCCGGACCCGCGCGGGCGACGCCTGGGAACGGCGCCACGCGGCCCCGGCCGCCGCGCCCGCCGGGGTGATGCTGGGCCTGCCCACCGTCGGCGTCCCGGCCCCGCTGCCCGCCGCGCCCGGCGGCGCCTGCGGCTGCGACTGACGGCACCGGCACCCGTGCGCACGGGCCCGGCGGGCGGACGACGCCCCGCCGGGCCCGCGCCGTTCCCGCACCCCGCGCCGCGCGGCGCCCCGCCGCGCGGCGTTCCCGCCGCCCCGCGCCGTGCCCGGCGCCGCACCGCCCGGCTAGAGTGCGGATCATGCTGGTCGCCGCCGCCGTCTGCCCCTGCCCGCCGCTGCTCGTGCCCGAGGTCGCCGCCGGCGCCGCCCCGGAGCTGGACGCGCTGCGCGACGCCTGCGACCGGGCGCTGCGCGCCGTGGCCGAGGCCCGGCCCGACCGGCTCTGGGTCGTCGGCACCACGGACAGCGACGACGGCGACTGGCGCAACTCCTTCCCCTGGGGTGCCCGGGGCTCCTTCCGCCGCTACGGGGTGGACCGCACCGTCCGCCTCGGCCTGGGCCGGGACCCCGGCGACGGCGTGTGGGGCGAGCTCACCGCGTCGGTGGCCGTGGGCGCCTGGCTGCTGGAGCGGGCCGGGTGGACGGGCCCCTGCGAGGCCAGGTGCGTGCGGCCGGACGAGGACCCCGGCGCCTGCCTGCGCCTCGGGGCGGAGCTGGCGCAGGCCGCGCCCCGCACCGCGCTCCTGGTGCTCGGCGACGGCAGCGCCCGCCGCTCGCTCAAGGCCCCGGGCTACCTCGACGAGCGGGCGGAGGCCTTCGACGCCGCAGCGGCCCGTGCCCTCGCCGCCGCCGACACCGCCGCCCTGGCCGCGCTGCCGCCGGACCGCGCGGCCGAGCTGATGGCCGCCGGGCGCGCGCCCTGGCAGGTGCTGGCGGGCGCGGCCGGGGGCGCCGGGCTCGGCGGCCGCCTGCTGTACGACGAGGCGCCCTACGGGGTCGGCTACCTGGTCGCGGCCTGGACCTGACGCGGGACGCCGCCGGGTCCGTGCTGGAGCGCCCTGTCCGGGTCCGGCGCCGTCGCTGCGCCCGCCGCCCCCGCGGAGCGGCGCCCACCCGGGCCGACCATCCCCCGCGGCCTGCGAAACTGGGTGCGTGACCAGCCCCACCCCCGCCCGTCCCGCCGCTCCCGCCGCCCCCGGCGGCCCGTCCGCGCAGCCCAGGGTCGTCGCCGTCGTCGGCGCGACCGCCGCCGGCAAGTCCGACCTGGCCGTCGCGCTCGCCCGCGAACTGGGCGGCGAGGTCGTCAACACCGACTCCATGCAGCTCTACCGGGGCATGGACATCGGCACGGCCAAGCTCACCCCCGAGGAGCGCCGCGGCGTCCCGCACCACCTCCTCGACGTCTGGGACGTCACCGAGGCCGCGAGCGTCGCCGAGTACCAGCGGCTGGCCCGAGCCGTCGTCGACCGGCTGCTCGCCGCGGGCCGCACCCCGGTGCTGGTGGGCGGGTCCGGGCTGTACGTCCGGGCCGCCGTCGACGTGATGGAGTTCCCCGGCACCGACCCGCGGGTGCGGGAGCGGCTGGAGGCCGAGCTGGAGCAGCACGGCTCCGGGACGCTCCACGCCCGGCTCGCCGCCCTCGACCCGGCCGCCGCCGAGGCCATCCTGCCGAGCAACGGCCGCCGCGTCGTGCGGGCCCTGGAGGTCGTCGAGATCACCGGGCGCCCCTTCACCGCCAGCCTCCCCGGCCACACCTCGGCCTACGACACCGTGCAGCTCGGTGTGGCGGTGCCCCGCCCGGAGCTGGACGCCAGGATCGCGCTGCGGGTCGACCGGATGTGGGAGGCCGGCCTGCTCGACGAGGTCCGCACGCTGGAGGCGGCGGGCCTGCGGGAGGGCCGCACCGCCTCGCGGGCGCTGGGCTACCAGCAGGTGCTGGCCCACTTCGCGGGGGAGTGCGGGGAGGACGAAGCCCGCGAGGAGACCGTCCGCGCCACCCGGCGCTTCGCCCGCCGCCAGGAGTCCTGGTTCCGCCGCGACCCGCGGATCCACTGGCTGCCGGGCGGGACCGGCTCCGACCCGGGCGACCTGCTGCGGCGCGCGCTGGAGCTGGTCCGGGCCCGACACGGCGCGGGGTCTGACGCAGGACCGGCCTGACGCGGCGCCGGGACCGGGGACGGCCCCGCCCGGCGCCGGACACGGCGCCGGGCGGGCCGCGCGCCGGCCGGTCCGGCCTCCGGCGCGTGCGCCGCGCACGGCGTGCGTCCGGGGCGGCCGGTGCATACGCAGGGCGCATGTGCAGGTGCAGAGGGACACCGCGGTCACGGCTGGATCACGTGATGGCCACGGATCACCCGAGGACCTCGTGTGACGCGCGGTGACCACCCGGGGGCGTGCCATCATCGACCACATCAGGGTGACGATCTCTTGTCGCACCATGCGTCGAATGTCCGGGGAGGCCGCGTGTCGACGGGTACCGGCCCCGAAGCGGACCGGAGGCTGGACGCCCCCGCCGCGGGACTGCGCGCCGCCCTCCCCGACCGGATCGGCGGGACGCCGCTCGCCCCGCTGGATCCGCAGGACCCCTTCGCCGGCGGCCTGGAGCTGATCGGCGGCACCGCCGCCGCCCCGCCGGACGGCGTGGTCCACGAGCGCGAGATCCGGCCCAGGCGGCGGCTCCGCTGGTGGCAGACGCTGCCGATCGCGGTGGTCGGCATCCTCGGCTCGCTCATGTTCGCCTTCCCGCTCGCCTTCGAGTCGGGCGGCGGCGGCGCCGTCGTCGGGATGCTCGGGCTGCTGCTGACGTCGGCCTCGGTCGGCTGGGGTGCGATGGCGGCCCGGCGGGTCGGCTACACCTGGCCCGGCCTGCCGCGGCGCGGCTCCGGCGAGCGGGCGGGCTGGCGGCCCCTGGCCGCGTACACCCTGGTCGGGCTCGCCGCCGTCGGTCTCGCCGTGTGGCGCGTCGCCCTGCTGCGCGGCTGACGCCCGCCCCGCGCCTCCGCCCGCCCCGCCGGTCCTGTCCCGCCGCGACCCGCACCGCCGCGACCTGCACCGGGGCGAACCCGTACGCTGGCACCGTGAGCGACCACACCCCGGGTGCGACCCCGACCTCCGACGGACCGGCCTTCCTCAAGGGCCACGGCACCGAGAACGACTTCGTGATCGTGCCGGACCCGGACGGCGTGCTCGACCTCGGCCCGGCCCAGGTCGCCCGGCTGTGCGACCGCCGCGCCGGCATCGGCGGCGACGGCCTGCTCCGGGTGGTCCGCTCCGCCGCCCACCCGGAGGCCGCGGCGCTCGCGGGCGACGCCGAGTGGTTCATGGACTACCGCAACGCCGACGGCTCCGTCGCCGAGATGTGCGGCAACGGCGTCCGGGTCTTCGCCCGCTACCTGGTCCACGCCGGCCACGCCAAGCCCGGCGACCTGGCCGTCGCCACCCGGGCCGGGGTGCGCCGGGCGCACGTCGCCGAGGACGGGCCGGACGGCCGCCCCGGGGACGTCACCGTGGACATGGGCCGCGCCGTGCTGCCCGGACCGGAGTCCGTCGAGGTGTCCGTCGGCGGCCGCCGCTGGCCCGCCCGCAACGTCAACATGGGCAACCCGCACGCCGTGGCCTTCGTCGAGGACCTCGGCCACGCGGGCGACCTGCTGACCGCCCCCTCGGTCGCCCCGGACGGGGCCTACCCCGACGGCGTCAACGTGGAGTTCGTCGTGGACCGCGGTCCGGCCCACGTGGCCATGCGGGTCCACGAGCGCGGGTCCGGCGAGACCCGCTCCTGCGGCACCGGGGCCTGTGCCGTCGCCGTGGCCGTCGCGCGCCGCGACGGCGCCGACCCCGCCGTCACCGGCCGGTCCGCGACCTGCACGGTCGACGTGCCCGGCGGCCGGCTGGTGATCACCGAGCACCCCGACGGCCGGGTGGAGATGACGGGTCCCGCGGTGATCGTGGCCGAGGGCGTCATCCTCCCCGACTGGCTGGCCGCGACGGCCTGAGCGGTCCCGCTCCCCAGCGCCGCTTCCGTTGAATCCCCCCTATCGGGTGATTGTTCTGACGCTCCGCAGGTGAACCGTCGCCTGCCGTGATGGGCTCGGTAGCATGGACCACCGGGGTCGGGACGCGCTCCGGTGTTCGCTGCCGGAGGTGCCCATGACCATTCGAGCCGGTGATCCGTCGGCCGACGCGCACGCCCCGACCACGCCCCCGCGGCAGCCCCCCGCCCAGGAGCCGCCGACCCGGCAGCCGCCCTTCCGCGAACCCGCCCCGAGGCAGGCCTCCCCGGAGGCCTCCCCGCGCCCGGCCCCGGCGGAGCGGGTCGCGGTGCAGGAGCCCCCGGGCCGGGCCGCGGCCGCCGGGGTCCCGAGGACCGTCCGCCGCCTCGGACGGGCCGCCCTCGGCAGGGCCGGCCGCGCCGCCCTGCTGGCCACCGGCCGGCCCCCGCTCCCCGACGCGATCGAGCCCATCGTCCGCGCCCACCGGGCCCACCACCCGCGCGCCGACCTGGCCCTGCTCGGCCGGGCCTACCTGAGCGCCGAGGCCGGCCACCGCGGCCAGACGCGCAAGAGCGGCGAGCCCTACATCACCCACCCGCTCGCCGTCACCATGATCCTCGCCCAGCTGGGCGCCGAGACCACCACCCTGGTCGCCTCCCTCCTCCACGACACCGTGGAGGACACCGAGATGACCCTGGACCAGGTCCGGGCGGACTTCGGCGAGGAGGTCGCCTACCTCGTCGACGGCGTCACCAAGCTGGAGAAGGTCGACTTCGGCGCCGCGGCGGAGGCGGAGACCTTCCGGAAGATGCTGCTGGCCACCGGCAACGACGTCCGGGTGATGGTCATCAAGCTGGCCGACCGGCTGCACAACATGCGCACCATCCGGCACATGAAGCCCGCCAGCCGCGTGCGGATCGCCAAGGTCACCCGCGACGTGCTCATCCCGCTCGCCGAGCGCCTCGGCATCCAGGTCGTCAAGACGGAGCTGGAGGACATCGTCTTCGCGACCCTCCACCCGGAGGAGTACGGGCGCACCGCCGCCCTGGTCGCCGCCGCCGACACCTCCACCGGGCCCCTCGCCGACCTCGCCGCCCGGCTGCGCCGCCAGCTCGCCGAGACGGGGGTCGCGGCGGAGGTCACCGTCCGGCCCCGGCACTGCGTCTCCGTCCACCGCGTGCTGCTCAAGCGGCTCGCCGCCCCCGGGGCGGACGGCCGCCCCCAGCAGCTGCGCCCCGCGGACCTCGGGCGGGTCCTGGTCGTGGTGGAGGAGAACGCCGACTGCTACGCCGCCCTCGGCGAGCTGCACACCTGCTGGACGCCGCTGCCCGGCGAGTTCAAGGACTTCGTGGCCGCACCCAAGTTCAACCTGTACCAGTCGCTGCACACCGCGGTCGCGGACGAGCGGGGCGACGTGGTGGAGGTGCTGGTCCGCACCCGGCGGATGCACCGGGTGGCCGAGTTCGGCGTGGTCGCGCTCGGCAGCCCCCGCCAGCCGGAGCCGCAGGGCCCCGGCGGCGGCCCGGAGGGGGACCGGCCGGCCGAGGACGGGACCGCCGGGTCCGGGACCGCCGGGTCCGGGACCGCCGTGTCCGCGCCCGCCCCGTCCGGGCTGGATGCGGACGGGCCGGAGGCGCCCGGCCGCACCGAGCCCGACCGCGACGAGCTGGACCGCACCGACCCGGCGCGCCCCGGCTGGCTCACCCGCCTCCTGGACTGGCAGCGCGACACCCCCGACCCGGACACCTTCTGGTCCACCCTGACCGCGGACCTCTCCGACGACCGGGAGATCACCGCCGTCACCGAGGAGGGCGCCACCCTCACCCTGCGGGCCGGCGCCACCTGCGTGGACGCGGCGTACGCCCTCGGCGAGCAGGTCGGCCACCGCTGCATCGGCGCCCGGGTCAACGGGCGGCTGGCCGCCCTCTCCACCCAGCTCGGCGACGGCGACGTGGTGGGCGTGCTCACCGAGCCCGGGCCCGGCGAGCCCTCCGGGCCCTCCCCGGAGTGGCTCCGCCACGTCCGCACCCCCCGCGCCCGGCTGGCCATCGAGCACTGGCTGGCGGCCCACCCGGCCCCCGCCGCGGAGGATCCCGCCGCCGGCCCGGCCACGGAGGGTCCGGCCCCCGCCGCCGACGGCGGGCCGCCGCCCGCCGCCCCGGCCCGCGGCGCCGACCGGGACGGCCGTGACGGCGGGCCCGGCGCCGCCGCCCCCACGGCGGGCCCGGTGGAGGTGCGCGGCCGCCCCGACGTCCCCGTGCGGCTGGCGCGCTGCTGCACCCCCGTCCCCCCGGACCGGGTCACCGGCTTCGCCATCCGGGGCGGCACCGTCGCCGTCCACCGGCGGGACTGCCCCGCCGGCCGCCAGATGCGGGCCGCCGGGAGGACGCCGGTCGAGGTCGGCTGGACCTCCGGCCCGCGCCGCCGGGGCTACCGGGTCACCCTGCTGGCGGACGCCCTCAACCGTCCGCGCCTGCTCGCCGACCTCACCGCCGCCATCGCCGCCGAGGGCGTCGGCATCGTCTCCGCCGCCGTGGAGCCCCCGCAGGAGCTGCGGGTCCGCCACACCTACACCGTCGAGCTGCCCGACCCGGCCGCACTGGCCCCCCTCATGCGGGCCATGCTGCGCGTCTCGGGGGTGTACGACGTCTACCGGCCGGGCCCGGGCGGGACCCGCCGCCGGGCAAATGCAGGTGACCCCGCGGCGCCGGGCGTGCGACCATCGTCGGGAATCCGCGGCGCCGCCGCGGCGTTCACCAGGAGTGCCGAGTGAGGCCGGGCGAGACGCCGGGCACGATCCCGGCGGCAGATCCGTTCCAGCACCCCTAAGGACACGATGACCTCCACGTTCGACAACCGCGACCACTCCACCGGGCGCGCGGCTCGCCGCCCGGAGGACCTCCGGGCGGCAGCCCTCATGGACGAGGACCTCGCGGGGATCGACGAGGACCTCGACCACGGCTTCGACGGCGACCAGTACGACCGCAGCGACCGCGCCGCCCTGCGCCGTGTCGCGGGCCTCTCCACCGAGCTCCAGGACGTCACGGAGGTCGAGTACCGGCAGCTCCGCCTGGAGCGCGTGGTGCTCGTCGGCGTGTGGACGGACGGCACGGCGGAGGAGGCCGAGACCTCCCTCGCCGAGCTCGCCGCCCTCGCCGAGACGGCCGGCTCCCAGGTGCTGGACGGTGTGATCCAGCGCCGCGACGTGCCCGACGCCGGCACCTACATCGGCTCGGGCAAGGCGAAGGAGCTCCGCGACATCGTCGCCGCCGTCGGCGCCGACACCGTCGTCTGCGACGGCGAGCTCACGCCCGGCCAGCTGATCCACCTCGAGGACGTCGTGAAGGTCAAGGTCGTCGACCGGACGGCCCTGATCCTCGACATCTTCGCCCAGCACGCCAAGTCCCGGGAGGGCAAGGCGCAGGTCTCGCTCGCCCAGATGCAGTACATGCTGCCCAGGCTGCGCGGCTGGGGCCAGTCCCTGTCCCGCCAGATGGGCGGCGGCGGCTCCGGCTCCTCGGGCGGCGGCATGGCCACCCGAGGCCCCGGTGAGACCAAGATCGAGACGGACCGGCGGCGCATCCGCGTCAAGATGGCCCGGCTCCGCCGCGAGATCGCCGACATGAAGAAGGGCCGCGACACCAAGCGGCAGGAGCGCCGGCGCCACCAGGTGCCGTCGGTGGCCATCGCGGGCTACACCAACGCCGGCAAGTCGTCCCTGCTCAACCGGCTCACCGGCGCGGGCGTCCTGGTGGAGAACGCGCTGTTCGCCACCCTGGACCCGACCGTGCGCCGCGCCACCACGCCGGGCGGCCGCGTCTACACCATCGCCGACACCGTGGGCTTCGTCCGGCACCTGCCGCACCACCTGGTCGAGGCGTTCCGCTCCACCATGGAGGAGGTCGCCGACGCCGACCTCATCCTGCACGTGGTGGACGGCTCGCACCCCGAGCCGGAGTCGCAGCTCGCGGCGGTCCGCCAGGTGATCAACGACGTCGAGGCGCAGCACGTGCCGGAGATCGTCGTGGTCAACAAGGCCGACGCCGCCGACCCGCTGGTGCTCCAGCGGCTGCTGCGCCGCGAGCCGCGCGCCATCGTGGTGTCGGCCCGCACCGGCCAGGGCATCGACGAGCTGCTCAAGCTGGTCGAGGACGAGCTGCCGCGGCCCTCGATCGAGGTCGAGGCCCTGGTGCCGTACACCCGCGGCGACCTGGTCTCCCGGGTGCACGCCGAGGGCGAGATCACCGGTACCGAGCACACCGCCGAGGGCACGCTGCTGCGGGCCAAGGTCGCCGCGGACCTGGCGGCCGAGCTGGGCCGGTACGCCGTGGCCGTCGCGCCGTGCCCGCGGGTCAGGACGACTTGCGCGTGAAGTAGTCGAACATCTTCTGGGCCACCGTGCCCAGGTACGGGCCGGCCTCCCAGGTCGGGTTGTCCACCGGGCCGATGGAGTTGTCGCTGACCAGGCCCGTCCTGCCGTCCGGCATCCGGGTGAACCAGCCGCCGCCGCTGGAGCCGGCGGTCATCGTGCAGCCGATGACGAGCATCGGCGGCCGGCTGGTGTCGAAGGACAGCCGCACCGGCGGGATCGTGCTGCGGCAGCGGTACAGCTCCTGCCCGTCGAAGGGCTCCTTGGCCGGGTAGCCCCAGTTGGCGACCGGGGCCATGGCGGTGCGCGGCGCGTTGAAGTACACCGGGATCGCGCTGCCGACCGTCTCCTCCAGCGAGCGGCCGTCCCCCTGCGGGTTGTGCACCCGCAGCACCGCGAAGTCGTACTGGCTGGACTTGTTCACCGGGCCGTGGGTGGCCGGCGGCCCCTCGGCCGCCCACTGCGGGGAGGTGACGATGTCGTCCGCCCACCACTGGCCGAGCGGGGCCAGCGCCCGGTCCAGCGACTGCTGCCCGCCGCTGCCCACGCCCGAGCTGTTGTAGCCCGGCACGAACATGATGTGCTTGTACCAGTCGCCGCCCCTGCCGCCGTGCACGCAGTGGCCGGCGGTCCACACCAGGTTGCTCTTCCCGGGGTGCGCCGGGTCGCTCACCACGGTGCCCGAGCAGACGGCCGTGCCCTCGGGCTCGTCGAAGAAGATCTTCCCGACGGCGCCGAACTTGGTGTAGGGGCGCTCCACGGCCGTCGCCCGGATCGGGGCGGGCTCCGGGTCGCTCCCGTTGTCGGTACCGCCGTTGCCGTTGTCGTTCGGCGGGTCCGCCGGGGGCGCCTGGTCCTTGGGCCGGGCCTGCTTCATCTTCTGCGGGTCCCACAGGCCCTTGATCACCGGGTTGTTGAAGACGTGGTCCTGGGCCCACTTGTCCCAGTCGTCGAACGTCCAGTTCTTCAACTGGTCCAGGCTGCTCGGCAGGCCGTCGAGCAGGCCGCTGGGCAGGCCGCTCGGCAGCGCGCTGGCCAGGTCCCCCGGCAGGCCCCCGTCGGCCCCGGACGTCGCCCGGGCGGTGACGCTCCCGCCCGCCTCGGACGAGCCCCCGTCGCTGGTGCAGGCGGTCACCCCGAGCAGGGTGACGCCTGCCAGGGCGGCGGCGGCGAGGGAGGTGCCGGTGCCGGTGCGGGTCGTCCGGCGGCGCAGGGGCCCCCTGCGTATGGGTGACATGAGCTCAGTTCCCCCAGAGTTCAAGACACGGCTCGCGCCGTCGTCGGGCGGCACTACTTTCCCACCTCCGAGGTCGACGGGGCACATCGCCCCCCGGTTGCGGGCGCTGACGGACGGTCACCGAAACGTGACGACCGCCCGGGCCCCCTGTACGCGCCGCCCGCGGCCGGCGGTTCGCCGCGTCACCCCCCGGGGTGAAACGGGCGGCCGGAATCACCACTTCGAGTGGCCGGCCGCTTGCCCGCCGTCACCGAACTAAGGTAAGCCTTACCAGCTAACCCGCGGACGTGTCCGGGCAGCGCCGCTGCCGCCGCTACGCCGCTCGGAAACGCTGCCCAGCAGGAGGCGCCCGTGGACCCCGCCCTCACCGGCCCGAGCACCATCGTCCCCGTCCAGGCCGCCGACCCCGTCCAGGCCGCCGACCCCGTCCGGGCCGCCGGTCCAGACCCGGCGGCCGCCCCCTGGCGGGCCGCCGCAGCCGCCCGGCCGGACGGTTCCGCCGGACCGGGCGGCCGCGCCCCGGCCGACGGGCCCGCCGAGCCCCCCGGGCCGGACCCGCTGCTCCACCCGGACCCGGACCTCGCCGCCGACCACGCCGCACTCGAGAGCCTGCTGCGCTGCTGGGTCCGCGAGACCGGCGTCGCCCCGCCGCCCGACGGCGTCCTCCGCATCCCGGTCGCGGCCGGCGCCGCCCGCCTGACCGCGCCGGTCCGCCACTGGTCGGCCGCCGGCTGGCACCGCTTCGGCCCCGCCCTGCTCGCCCCGGCCGCGGAGCACGAGGGCCACCGGGACGGCGGTGCCCCCGCCGGAGCCCCACGGGACGCCGTACCGGTCGACGCCGTCACCGCCGCCGCCCTGCTCACCCGGGAGGCCGGCCCCGCCTCCGCCGCGGACATCGCCGACCTCGCGGGCCGCGTCGCCGACTCGGTCCGCCGCACCGCCCGCTTCCTCGCCCACCGCCGCTCCGAGCCCGCCGCGGCGGCCCGCCCGCCCCTCCCCTTCCTGGAGGGCGAGCAGGCACTGCTGCTGGGGCACCCCCTCCACCCCACCCCCAAGAGCCGCGAGGGCATCGGGGGGGCGGAGGCCGACGCCTACTCCCCGGAGCTGCGGGGATCCTTCCGCCTCCACTGGTTCGCCGCCGACCGCGACCTGGCGGCCGCCGACTCCGCCCTGGCCGTCCCGGCGGCCCGCATCGCCGAGGACCTGCTCGGCGGCGCCGCGGTCCTGCCCCCGGGCACCGTCGCCCTGCCCCTGCACCCCTGGCAGGCGAAGGACCTGGCGCTGCGTCCCGCCGTCCGCGCCCTGCTCGACGAGGGCCGCCTGCACGACCTCGGCGCGCACGGTGACCCCTGGTACCCCACCTCCTCCGTCCGCACCGTCTGCCGCCCCGGCACCCCCTGGATGCTCAAGCTCTCCCTCGGCCTGCGGATCACCAACTCCCGCCGGGAGAACCTGCGCAAGGAGCTCCACCGGGGGGTGGAGGTCCACCGCCTGCTGGAGAGCGGACTCGCCGCGGAGTGGCACGCCCACCACCCCTGCTACGACATCGTCCGCGACCCGGCCTGGCTGGGCGTGGACATCCCCGGCCTGCCGCCCGGCACCGCCGGCGGCCTCGACACCGCCGTCCGCCTCCAGCCCTTCGGCCCCGCCGACCGAGTGCTGTGCGTCGCGGGCCTGGTCGCCGAGCGGCCGCTGCCCGACCCCGCCGCACCCGGGCGCCCCGCCGCCCCCTCCCTCCTCGCCGACCTGCTGCACGGCCTCGCCCGCCGCACCGGCCGCCCGCTCGCCACCGTCGCCGCCGAGTGGTTCCTGCGCTACCTCGACGCCGCCGTCCTGCCGGTGCTCTGGCTCGACGGACGCGCCGGGGTGGCCCTGGAGGCCCACCAGCAGAACAGCCTGGTGCTCCTCGACGCCGACGGCTGGCCCGCCGGCGGCCGCTACCGCGACAACCAGGGGTACTACTTCCGCAGCTCCCGTGCCGATGCCCTGGACGCCCGCCTGCCGGGCATCGGCACCCGGAGCGACACCTTCGTCGACGACCGGGTCGCCGACGAGCGCTTCGCCTACTACCTGGGCATCAACCACCTCCTCGGCCTGGTCGGCGCGTTCGGCTCCCAGCGGCTCGCCGACGAGCGCCTCCTCCTCGCCGCCCTGCGCCGCTTCCTCGCCGCCGACCGCACCGCCGCCACCGGCTCCACCCTCCCCGCACGGCTGCTGGACTCCCCGACACTGCGCTGCAAGGCCAACCTCCTCACCCGGCTGCGGGGCATGGACGAACTGGTCGGGCCGGTCGAGACCCAGTCCGTCTACGTCACCGTCCCCAACCCGGTGGCCTGGGCGGGCACCCCGGACCTCCTCCCCGGCGGCCCGGCATGACCGTCCCGTCCGGAGCGCCGGAGGGCACCCGGACCCGGGCACCGGGGGACGCCCCGCCCGGGGGACTGCTCGGCGACCTCGGGCGCCTGCCCGCCGCGGACACCCCGGCGGGCCGGTTCCGCCTCCGCCCGGTCCGCCTGCCCGACGACCTCCCGATGCTCGCCGCGTGGATGAACGACCCGGCGGTCGCCGCCTTCTGGGAGCTCGACGGCCCCCCGGGGACCACCGCCGACCACGTCGGCGCCCAGCTCGCCGGCGACGGGCGCAGCGTCCCCTGCGTCGGCGTCCTCGACGGGCGGCCCGTGAGCTACTGGGAGCTCTACCGGGCCGACCTCGACCCGCTGGCCCTGCACTACCCGGCCCGGCCCCACGACACCGGCGTCCACCTCCTCCTCGGTCCCGCCGACACCCGCGGCAGGGGGCTGGGCGGCCTCCTGATCGGGGCGGTCGCCGACCTCGTCCTGCGGGCCCTGCCGCACTGCACCCGGGTCGTCGCCGAGCCGGACGTCCGCAACGCCGCCTCCGTCGCCGCCTTCCGCGCCGCGGGCTTCCGCCGGACCGCCGACCTGGACCTCCCGGGGAAGCGCGCCGCCCTCATGGTCCGCGACCGCTCCCCGCAGCCGACCCCGCCGGCTCCGCCCGTCCGCCGCTCCCCGGCGGATCCCCCCTGACCGCCCCCGGCGGTCCTCCCGTCCGCCGTCCCCGCCCGCACCCGCACCCGCACCCGCAGCCCTTCCCGTGCCCCGCGGCCGACCGGACCACCGTCCACGGCCGGCGGCCCCCACCCCGGACCACCGTCCCCGCACCCCCGGTCCCCGACCAGGAGCCCACCGTGCAGAAGTCCCCTGCCCGTCCCTCCGCCCCCGAAGGCCCCCTCCACCTCCCCCCGCACCTCGCCCCCGGGCCCTGGCGGCAGGCCTGCCGCGGCCTGGCGGCCAAGATGATCGCCGAGTTCAGCTACGAGGAGCTGTTCGCCCCGCAGCCCCTCGCCCCCGGCACCCCCGCCGCGTCCCCCGGCACCCCTGCCGCACCCCCCGGTGCCCCCGCCCTGCCCTACCGGCTCGCCCTCCCCGGCGGCGACTACCGCTTCACCGCCCGCCGCGGCGCCTACGGGAGCTGGCGGGTCGACCCGGAGAGCGTCACCGCGCCGGACGGCGCCGACCCCGACCCGGTCCGGCTCCTCCACGCGGCCCGCCACGCACTCGGCATCAGCGGCGACACCGCGGGCCACCTCGTCCGCGAGCTCACCGCCACCCTGACCGCCGACGCCCACCACGCCGCCCACCCCCTCACCGCCGCCCGGCTCGCCGACCTGGACCACGCCGACCTGGAGGGCCGTCAGACCGGCCACCCCTGGATCGTCCCCAGCAAGGGCCGCCTCGGCTTCTCCGCCGCCGACACCGCCCGCTGGGCCCCCGAGTCCCGCAACCCCCAGCGCCTCCCGTGGATCGCCGTCCACACCCGCCTCGCCGCCTACCGGGGCACCGCGGGCCTCGACACCCCCGACCGCCTCTACGACGCGGAGCTCGACCCCGACGTCCGCGAGGCCTTCCGGCGGGCCCTCCTCGCCCGCGGCGCCGACCCCGACGACCACCTGCTCCTGCCCGTCCACCCCTGGCAGTGGGACGAGACCGTCGTCCCCCTCTTCGCGCCCTCGATCGCCGCCGGGGACATCATCCCCCTCACCACCGACAACGACCTCCGGCTGCCCCAGCAGTCCATCCGCACCTTCCTCAACGCCAGCCGGCCCGACCGGCACCACGTCAAGCTCCCGCTCTCCATCCTCAACACGCTGGTGTGGCGCGGCCTGCCCACCGAGCGGACCCTCGCGGCCCCCGCCGTGACCGCCTGGGTCCACTCCCTGCGCGACCGCGACCCCTTCCTGCGCGACGAGTGCCGGGTCGTCCTGCTCGGCGAGGTCGCCTCCGTCACCGTGGAGCACCCGGTGTACGGCGACCTCCCCGAGGCGCCCTACCAGTACAAGGAGCTCCTCGGCGCGATCTGGCGCGAGCCGCTCACCCGCCACCTGGCCCCGGGCGAGCGCGCCCGCACCCTGGCCGCGCTCCTGCAGACCGGCTGCGACGGCCGCCCGCTCACCGCCGAGCTGGTCGCCCGCTCCGGCCTCGCCGCCCGGGACTGGCTGCGCCGCCTGTTCGCCGTGATGCTGCCGCCCCTGCTGCACTTCCTCTACCGGTACGGCACCGTCTTCTCCCCGCACGGCGAGAACGCCGTCGTGCTCTTCGACGAGCGCGACGTCCCGGTGCGCCTCGCGGTCAAGGACTTCGTCGACGACGTCAACGTCAGCGACCGGCCGCTGCCGGAGCTCGCGGACATGCCCGCCGACGTCGCCGCCGTGCTGCTGCGCGAACGCCCCGACTTCCTCTGCCAGTTCATCCACTCCGGGCTCTTCGTCGGCGTCTACCGCTACCTCGCCCCCCTGGTGGAGGCCCACCTCGGCGTGCCCGAGGAGGAGTTCTGGGGCATGGTCCGCGAGGAGGTCCTCGCGTACCAGCGGCGCTTCCCCGGCGCGGCCGACCGATTCGCCCTCTTCGACCTGCTCACCCCCCGCATCGAACGGCTCTGCCTCAACCGCAACCGCCTGCTGCTCGACGGCTACCGCGACCGCCCGCAGCGGCCGCACGCCGCCGTCCACGGCACCGTGCCCAACCCGCTGCACCGCCCCGCACCGCCGGCCCCGCACCTGTCCGCGCGCCCGGCCGCGCCCGCCCGGTCCGCCGGGGGCCGCCCCGCTGTCGGCGGCGCCCCGTAGTCTGGTCGCGCCATGACGAACGACACCTCCACCCCGACGCCGGGCCCGCAGACCCCCGGTCCCCGGGCCGACGCCCCCGACCCGGCGGACGGCGGAGCCGTCCCGCCCGTCGCGGACGACGCCTCCGTCCACGCCGTGCCCGACGCCGAGCGCGCCCGCGTCCGGGAGCTCCTCCACGCCGCGGTCACCGCCGTCGGCGGCGTGGAGCGCCCCGGCCAGGTGCGGATGGCCGAGGCCGTCGCCGACGCGGTCGCCACCGGCGAGCACCTGCTGGTCCAGGCCGGCACCGGCACCGGCAAGTCCCTCGCCTACCTGGTGCCCGCCCTGGCGCACGGGGACCGGGTCGTCGTCGCCACGGCGACCCTCGCGCTCCAGCGCCAGCTGGTCGAGCGGGACCTCCCGCGGACCGTGGAGGCGCTGCGCCCGCTGCTGCGGCGCACGCCGCAGTTCGCGATGCTCAAGGGCCGCTCCAACTACCTCTGCCTGCACCGTGCCAACGAGGGCACCCCCAGCGACGAGGGCGAGGGCCTCTTCGACCCGGCGGAGGCCCTGGGCGGGCCCAGCAGCAAGCTGGGGAAGGACATCCTGCGGCTGCGCGACTGGGCGGACGAGACGGAGACCGGCGACCGGGACGACCTCACCCCCGGCGTCTCCGACAAGGCGTGGGCGCAGATGGCGGTCACCTCCAAGGAGTGCCTGGGCGCGTCGCGCTGCCCCTACGGCCAGGACTGCTTCGCGGAGAAGGCCCGCGAGCGGGCCAAGGCGGCCGACGTGGTGGTCACCAACCACGCGCTGCTGGCCATCGACTCCATCGAGGGCGCCCCCATCCTCCCCGAGCACGAGCTGCTCATCGTCGACGAGGCCCACGAGCTGGTCTCCCGGGTCACCGGCGTCGCCACCGCGGAGCTCACCGCGGCCGCCGTCAACCGCACGGTCAAGCGGGCCGCCCGGCTCGCCAACGAGAAGGCCGTGGACGCCCTCCAGGCGGCCGCGGAGAACTACCACGGCCTGATGGAGGTCGCCCAGCCCGGCCGGGTGGAGGAGCTGCCGGAGAACCTCGCCTACGCGGTGGCGGCGATCCGGGAGGCGTGCCGGGCGGTCATCACCTCGCTCGGCGAGGTCCGGGACAAGGGCGTCTCCGACGAGGACGCCGTGCGCAAGCAGACCCTGGCCTCCGCCGAGTCCCTGCACGAGACCGCGGACCGCCTCCTGGAGGAGTCGCCCTACGACGTGGTCTGGATCGAGCGCAGCGACCGCTTCGGGATGGGCGCCGCCTCGCTGCGGGTCGCCCCGCTCACCGTCTCGGGCCTGCTGCGGGAGAACCTCTACGCCGAGCGCTCCGTGGTGCTGACCTCGGCCACCCTCAAGCTCGGCGGCGACTTCGGCGGGGTCGCGGCCTCGGTCGGCCTGCCGCCGGAGGGCCGCCTGCCGGAGGAGCGCGGCACGGACGAGCCGGAGCGGGAGCGCGGGGAGGGCGCCCCGCCGGTCTGGCGCGGGCTCGACGTGGGCTCGCCGTTCTCCTATCCCAAGCAGGGCATCCTATACGTGGCGAGGCACCTTCCGCCGCCGGGCCGCGAGCCCGACCGGCCGGAGATGCTGGACGAGCTGGCCGACCTCATCGGCGCGGCCGGCGGCCGCACCCTCGGCCTCTTCTCCTCCATGCGTGCCGCCCAGGCGGCGGCGGAGGCGCTCCGGGAGCGGCTGGACCACCCGATCCTGCTCCAGGGCGAGGACACCCTGGGCGAGCTCATCCGGGCCTTCGCCTCCGACGCGGAGACCTGCCTCTTCGGCACCCTCTCGCTCTGGCAGGGGGTGGACGTGCCCGGCTCCGCGTGCCAGCTGGTGGTCATGGACAGGATCCCCTTCCCTCGGCCGGACGACCCGCTGATGAGCGCCCGGCAGAAGGCCGTGGAGGAGGCCGGCGGCAACGGCTTCATGGCGGTCGCGGCCACGCACGCGGCGCTGCTGATGGCCCAGGGCGCGGGCCGGCTGGTGCGGGCGGCCGACGACAGGGGAGTGGTCGCCGTCCTCGACCCGCGGCTTGCGACGGCGCGGTACGGCGGATTCTTCCGCTCCTCCATGCCGGACTTCTGGTACACCACCGACCGCAATCAGGTGCGGCGCTCCCTGGCGGCCGTCAATTCCTCCGCGCCCCCGCCCCGGGCGGTCGCGAAGCGGAAATAGCCGGGCCAGGCCGAACGGCGGAAAGGCCGGAGCCGCGTGCCCTGCTCTCGGAGGAGAGGGCGCGCGGCTCCGCGGGCGGCCGGACGGGTCGTCTCAGATACGGCGCAGGACCGCCACGACCTTGCCGAGAATGGTCGCGCTGTCGCCGGGAATCGGCTCGTAGGCGGCGTTGTGCGGCAGGAGCCAGATGTGGCCGTCCTCGCGCTTGAGGCGCTTCACGGTGGCCTCGCCGTCGATCATCGCCGCGACGATGTCGCCGTTCTCGGCGACCGGCTGGCGGCGCACGGTGACCCAGTCGCCGTCGCAGATGGCGGCCTCGATCATCGAGTCGCCGCTCACCTTGAGGGCGAACAGCTCCCCGTCGCCGACCAGCTGGCGGGGCAGCGGGAAGACGTCCTCGACCGTCTGCTCCGCGAGGATGGGGCCGCCGGCGGCGATCCGGCCGACCAGCGGCACGTACGAGGTGGACGGGCGGCCCGCGTTGTCCGCGGTGTTCGGCCGGGCCACCTCGACGCCGCGCACCTCGTAGGCGCGGGGGCGGTGCGGGTCGCGGCGCAGGAACCCCTTGCGCTCCAGCGCCATGAGCTGGTGGGCGACCGACGAGGTGCTGGAGAGCCCGACGGCCTGGCCGATCTCCCGCATGCTGGGCGGATATCCGCGGCGCTGGACGGAATCCCGGATCACCTCGATCACCCGGCGCTGGCGGTCGGTCAGGCCCGATTCGTCGGTGCGGATTCCGGGCGGCCGGCCCGGAAGCGACCGGGTGGGGACGTCATGGCCGCCCGGCAGCGCGGCGTCCTGTGCGGCGGCGTGCTCGACGGGCTGGTCGGGAACGAGGCCCGATCCGGCGGCGCGGCGGTCTTCCTGATTCTGGTCCATGGATTTCTGGGAGCGTTCCTGCACCGGGACGGTGCTGCTTTCTGCGGTGGTCACGGCGGCCCCTCTCGACGGAAGTTCTCCCTGAACAGGCCAACGGTAGTTCCTATCGAAAGGTTGCGCCAAACACACGTTCGAGTGAATTTACAGCGAGTCGGCTGACTTGATCAAGCATTTCGGTGTAAGGGGCTATACGAGCACGTGTTCGACGTGATCAGTCTAGTGGCCCCGGGCCGTGCACCGCAGCCCCTCCGCCGCGGCGCCCGTGCGCCCCCTCCGCCGCGGCGCCCGTGCTTTCCCTCCGGGGCGGACCGGGACGCCTTTCCGCGACACCCGTCCGCGCCACCCGTCCGCGTCACCCCTCCGGGCGCCGCCCGGAAGGGGTGTCCCCGCCCCCGCGGCCCCTCCGTCAGGCCCCTCCCGCCGGTCCCCGCGCATGCCCGGCGCGCCCCTCCGGGCGGCCGTCCGGGTGACCTTCCCCGCGGGCCCCGCGGGCCCCCGGCGACCGCTCGGCGCTGACCAGCGCCGATTGCGGGCGGTGAACCGGGCGCTACCGACACGCCACCCGTACGCGTGCAGCGGACACCACATCTTGTGGCTAGAGTGATGCCCGAGCCCACAGGTTGTGGTCCCCCGGGGATCACGCCCTCCGGGCGTCGCCTACACTTGTCGCTGCTCCGGGGGGTCGTCACCCGTCCTCCCGGTGTCGGTGATGCCCGCTGACGAAGGAAGGGAGCCCCCGTGCACTGCCCCTTCTGCAGGCACTCCGACAGCCGTGTGGTCGACAGCCGCACCACCGACGACGGCACCGCCATCCGGCGGCGCCGGCAGTGCCCCGACTGCAACCGGCGCTTCACCACCGTGGAGACCGCGACCCTGATGGTGATCAAGCGGAGCGGGGTCACCGAGCCCTTCAGCCGCGACAAGGTCATCTCCGGTGTCCGCAAGGCGTGCCAGGGGCGCCCCGTCACCGAGGACGCCCTGGCGCTCCTCGGGCAGCGGGTCGAGGAGTGCGTGCGCTCCAGCGGCAGTGCCGAACTGTCCACCCACGACGTGGGACTGGCCATACTCGGCCCGCTGAAGGAGCTGGACGTCGTCGCCTACCTGAGGTTCGCCTCGGTGTACCGGGCGTACGACTCCCTCGAGGACTTCGAGGCCGCCATCGCGGAACTCCGCGACGAGCGGCCCCCCGCGGCGGAGGAGGGCGCCCCCGTGCCCGCCCCCGCCCCCGCGCCCTGACCCCAGGGCGCCCCCGGCCCCGTGCGGGCCCACCTGATGCGAGAGGCAGTGCCCCGGGAAGCTGCGGGGCACGCAGGGCGTTTGCCCAGGAGGAGGAGAAGTGACCGAGACGACGAGCGGCTCCGCACGCGGTTCACGCGCCAAGGGCACCGGCAAGGGCGCCGCCAGGCCCGGCCGGGGCCTGCGGGTCGAGCGCATCCACACCACCCCGGGCGTCCACCCCTACGACGAGGTGACCTGGGAGCGCCGGGACGTCGTCATGACCAACTGGCGTGACGGCTCGGTCAACTTCGAGCAGCGCGGCGTGGAGTTCCCCGACTCCTGGTCCGTCAACGCGGTCAACATCGTCACCAGCAAGTACTTCCGCGGCGCCGTCGGCACCCCGCAGCGGGAGTGGAGCCTCAAGCAGATCATCGACCGCGTGGTGAGGACCTACCGCGCCGCCGGCGAGGAGAACGGCTACTTCGCCACCCCCGCCGACGCCGAGATCTTCGAGCACGAGCTGACCTACGCCCTCCTCCACCAGGTCTTCAGCTTCAACTCGCCGGTCTGGTTCAACGTCGGCACCCCCCAGCCCCAGCAGGTCAGCGCCTGCTTCATCCTGGCCGTCGACGACTCCATGGAGTCGATCCTCGACTGGTACAAGGAAGAGGGCATGATCTTCAAGGGCGGCTCCGGCGCCGGCCTGAACCTCTCCCGCATCCGCTCCAGCAAGGAGCTCCTCACCTCCGGCGGCAACGCCTCCGGCCCCGTCTCCTTCATGCGCGGCGCCGACGCCTCCGCCGGCACCATCAAGTCCGGCGGCGCCACCCGCCGCGCGGCCAAGATGGTCGTGCTGGACGTCGACCACCCCGACGTCGAGGCCTTCATCGAGACCAAGGTGAAGGAGGAGGAGAAGATCCGCGCGCTGCGCGACGCGGGCTTCGACATGGACCTCGGCGGCGACGACATCACGTCCGTCCAGTACCAGAACGCCAACAACTCGGTCCGCGTCTCCGACGAGTTCATGAAGGCCGTCGAGACCGGCGGCGAGTTCGGCCTGCGCGCCCGCCTCACCGGCGAGGTCATCGAGACCGTCGACGCCAAGAAGCTCTTCCGCAAGATGGCCGAGGCCGCCTGGGCCTGCGCCGACCCGGGCATCCAGTACGACTCCGTGATCAACCACTGGCACACCTGCCCGGAGTCCGGCCGCATCAACGCGTCCAACCCCTGCAGCGAGTACATGCACCTGGACAACTCCTCGTGCAACCTCGCCTCGCTCAACCTGATGAAGTTCCTCCGCGACGACGACACGTTCGACGCCGAGCGCTTCGCCAAGGTCGTCGAGCTCGTCATCACCGCGATGGACATCTCCATCTGCTTCGCCGACTTCCCCACCGAGAAGATCGGCGAGACCACCCGCGCCTTCCGCCAGCTCGGCATCGGCTACGCCAACCTCGGCGCCCTGCTCATGGCCACCGGCCACGCCTACGACTCCGAGGGCGGCCGCGCCCTGGCCGGCGCCATCACCTCGCTGATGACCGGCACCGCCTACCGCCGCTCCGCGGAGCTCGCCGCCATCGTCGGCCCCTACGACGGCTACGCCCGCAACGCCGAGCCGCACCAGCGGGTCATGCGCCAGCACGCCGAGGCCAACACCGCGGCCACCCGCATGGACGACCTGGACACCCCCGTCTGGGCCGCCGCCACCGAGGCCTGGCAGGACGTCCTGCGCCTCGGCGCCGAGAACGGCTTCCGCAACGCCCAGGCGTCCGTGCTCGCCCCCACCGGCACCATCGGCCTGATGATGGACTGCGACACCACCGGCGTCGAGCCCGACCTGGCCCTGGTCAAGTTCAAGAAGCTCGTCGGCGGCGGCTCGATGCAGATCGTGAACAACACGGTCCCGCGCGCCCTGGCCCGCCTCGGCTACCACCCCGAGCAGGTCGAGGCGATCGTCGCCCACATCGCCGAGCACGGCAACGTCGTCGACGCCCCGGGCCTCAAGCCCGAGCACTACGAGGTCTTCGACTGCGCCATGGGCGAGCGCGCCATCTCCCCGATGGGCCACGTCCGGATGATGTCCGCGATCCAGCCGTGGATCTCCGGCGCCATCAGCAAGACCGTCAACATGCCGGAGAGCGCCACCGTCGAAGAGGTCGAGGAGATCTACTTCGAGGCGTGGAAGCTCGGCGTCAAGGCGCTCGCCATCTACCGCGACAACTGCAAGGTCGGCCAGCCCCTCTCGGCCAAGACCAAGGGCAGCGACGCGAAGGCCGCCGAGAAGCCGGCCGCCGCGGTCGAGAAGGTCGTCGAGTACCGCCCGGTCCGCAAGCGCCTCCCGAAGGGGCGCCCGGGGATCACCACCTCCTTCACGGTGGGCGGTGCCGAGGGCTACATGACGGCCAACTCCTACCCGGACGACGGCCTCGGCGAGGTCTTCCTCAAGATGTCCAAGCAGGGCTCGACCCTCGCGGGCATGATGGACGCCTTCTCCATCGCCGTCTCCGTCGGCATGCAGTACGGGGTCCCGCTGGAGACCTACGTCTCCAAGTTCACCAACATGCGGTTCGAGCCGGCCGGCCTGACCGACGACCCGGACGTGCGGATGGCGCAGTCGATCGTCGACTACATCTTCCGCCGCCTCGCGCTGGACTTCCTGCCCTTCGAGACCCGCTCCGCCCTCGGCATCCACTCCGCCGAGGAGCGCCAGCGGCACCTGGAGACCGGCTCCTACGAGCCGGCCGAGGAGGAGGACGTGGACGTCGAGGGCCTGGCCCAGTCCGCGCCCCGGGAGAAGTCCCGGCCCGCCGACGTGCCCGCCACGCCCCGGGCGGCCGCCCAGCCGGTGCCGGTGCAGGTCCACTCCTCCACGGAGCTGGTCGAGGCGCAGCAGGGCCTGAACGCCGACGCCCCGCTCTGCTTCTCCTGCGGCACGAAGATGCGCCGCGCCGGCTCCTGCTACCTCTGCGAGGGCTGCGGCTCGACCAGCGGCTGCAGCTGAAAATGACCATCCTTGCCGTGTCCCCTCGTCGCCCGTTGGAGGAGCTGCAGGCGAAACGCCGACTGACGGCAGTGTGACCAACCAGTGTGTCCCCCCGGAGCACCCGCTCCGGGGGGACACACTGGTCTGGAGACGGCATGGCATGTGCGGTGAGGGTCTGGCTGTCGCGCGTCAGACTCTGTGGCCGGACCTGTTTCTTGTGGGTCCTGCCGGCGGTGAAGGAGTCTGATCGATCATGGTGAGGCCGCCGTCTGTGCCGCCGGAGGAGAAGGTCCGGATCGTGCTGTCGATCCTGGCCGGTGAGATGACCGTGGCGGAGGCCGCCCGTCGGGCGAAGGTCTCCGAGCAGTCCGTCGGGAACGGGAAGCGCCGGTTCCTGGAGTCCGGCCGTTCAGGGCTGGCGGCGGGCAAGACCGGTCCCGTCAGCCGCGAACATCAGGTGGAGGTGCAGGTCGCCGACCTGACTCAGGTGCTCGGTGAGGCCGCGGTCGAGCTGCGGGTGTGTGAGAAGTCCGCCGAGGGCCGTCTGGGCCCGTCGCGGACCTCGAGGTGATCCGCACGGAGGCGGGCATGCCGACCGCGAGGTTCTGTCGTCTGACCGGTGTGCCCGAACGGACCTGGCGCCGCCACCAGGCCCGTGCCAGGCAGGGTGCCCAAGCGCGGCGACCGTGGCCGCGTCCGGCCCGGGAACGGCTCACGCGAGCGCGGCTTCGGCTCGTTGAAGTACGAGAAGCTGTTCCTGGGGGAGATCCCCGACGCCCTCGACCTGGTCCGCCACGCCGAGGACTACCGGATCGAGTACAACGCCGCCCGCCCGCACGAGGCACTCGCCTGGAACCGGCCCCACGACGTCCACCTCGGACTGGCCGACCCCCTCGTCCCCAACTTTCCCGAGCCCGAGAACCTGCCAACTGCTTGACGCGGGACACGGTTGCTCATCACCGAAGCCGACGGCATGCGCATCGTCTGCTCCGCGACCAACGGCGTCGACATCCCGATCGCAGGCGCGGAATTGCGGCACCGTCGGCGGGCCTGCACTGAGGACCGCATCTGGGCGGCCCGCGACACCGGCCTGCGGAACCTGCCCCTGGCTGACGCCGCGCAGAATCGCATCTGCTCGGAGATCGTCCAGCTCGCCCTGGACCTGCCGGCCTGGATGTCCATGCTCGCCCTGGACGGGGCCGTCCGAGGCCGGGAGTCCAAGCGCCTGCGGCTGCGGTTGTTCCCCGCCGTGGCCCAGCCCGTCACCACCGGCAGCTGCCGCCGCCTTGCCCGCCACTGGCCTTGGACCCAGGTGGTCACCACCGCGTCCGAGCGACTCCAAGCCCTCTCGAAACCAGGCTGAGCAGCGAGGACGACCTGCCCCTACGAACCACCCCGCGACCGGAGCAGTGGAACCCGGCGCCCACCCGACGCCACAGCCATACCCGGCACCAAGCCGAACAGCCGAAGCCGCCCACCGGGAACCGACGGGCCGTCACGAAAGATCGAGACTGGAGGCGAACGGAACTCGGCGGCGCGGACGCCCGGGCATCGCTAGCATCACCTTTCTCATTGATCCACGAGCTACCCCAGGGGGACTGTTCATGCGCACGTCCCTGCGTACAGCCCAGGCTCTCGCCCTGCTGCTGGGCTTCTACACCCTCACCGTGGGCGCGCTCGCGGTCATCGTCACGGTGAACGTGGTGCTCACCCAGGTGTGGCTCCGCAGTGGCGGCCCCTCGCCGTTGCAGATCTGGGGATTCAGCGCGCTGCTCTGCTACCCCCTGGTGCGGGGGCTGTTTGTCGCCCGCGGCAACCGGCGCTGTCCCGACGGGGTCCGCGTGTCCGCGGAGGAGCAGCCGGAGTTGTGGCAGCGTGTCCACCGGGTTGCCGGGGCCGTCGGAACTCGTCCACCGGCCGAGCTCTGGCTTGTCGACGAGGTCGAGGCCGCGGTGTGGCAGAGTTCCTGGCTGCTGGGTCTGATCCCCGGAAGACGGCGGATGGTGCTCGGTCTGCCACTGTTGGCTGGACTGACGACGGCGGAGTTGGACTCGGTGCTGGCCCACGAGCTCGGCCACTACGCCCACTTCGACACCCGGCTGGCCGCCCTCACCGCGCGCAACCGTGCCGGGCTCCGGCAGATCGTGGCCCGTTACGGGGACGCGCAGGGCTTCGGGCACGGCATCGGCCGCGGTTTCGCCCGCTACGCCCGCATGTGCCTGAGCGTCAGTCAGGCGAGTTCGCGGGCTCAGGAGGTCGCGGCCGACCGCGCCTCCGTGCGGATCGCGGGCCGGGCCGCCGCGGTGTCGGCGCTGCGGCAGGTGCGGGCGCTCGATGCGGCGCACGGCCGTTACACCGAACAGCAGTCGGGGATCGGCTGGACATTGGGGCTCCGACCGCCGGCCGAGGACATGCTGCCGAGGTTCCGGCGCTTCCTTGGTACCGAGACGTGGCGACGCGAGGCGGAGCGGATGCTTGTCGACCCGCCGCGTGAGAAGGTCTCGCTGTACGACTCGCATCCACCGATCGAGGAGCGCATCGCGCTGATCGAGGCGCTGCCCGAGGCCGAGGCCGAGAACGCCGGCCGGGCAGTGGACGGCGCCACCGCTTCGGCGTACGGACTGCTGCGGGAGGCGGACGCATTGGGCGGCCGGACCGCACTGGCCAGGCCAGGTGCAGGGGAACGGCGCGAGGTGCCTTGGGATGTCCTCGCTGCCGCGGTCGGCCAGGCCGAACTGTTTTCGGAAGGCGAGCCCTTGCTGCGCTCTGCCTCTGCGGTGCTGCGGCGCAGGTCCGGCCTCGATGAAATACTCGATGCCGTCGACGCGGGGCGCTGGTCCGAGCTCGTGGACTGGATCCCTCACCAGGGATCGGTCATTGTCGTGTCGGCCCCCGCGAGCCGGACCATGAAGGTCGCTGCCGCCTCCGACGCGCTGTACTCCCTCTCTCTTTCCTCGCTTGTAGAGCGGGGGCGCGGGCGCTGGCGTATGGACGTCGGGCGCGGCAAAGTACTAGCTCTGGACGCGGGACTCGACCCGCTCTTCGGGCCGGCCATCGACGCCGCAGTGGACGCCGGAACCGCAGACACCTCCATCCTGCGCCAGCTGCTGGCAGATGCCGAACCGGAGGTCCGCGCCGAGCCCGAGCCGATGCCGAACTGAGTCGCTGCCCTGCCTGACGACGGCTTGGCGGTGGTCATCTGATCAAGGACGGCGGCTGGCCCGCGGGACTGGGCTGACGACACAGAGGCTTTTCCACCCTCAGCCTGACGTCGCCAGGTGAAGGGCGAGGACGGCCCTGACCAGGTCGGTGATGCGGGTGGTGCTGCAGCGGAGCTTGCGTAGCAGGCGCCAGGACTTCAAGGTGGCCATCGCCTGTTCGCCGACCGCGCGGATCCTGGCGTGGGGGCACCCCCGGCCGAAGGCCGGGGGTGCCCCCATCGGCCTTCTGGCCCGCGGAGAGCTTCTCCCAGCGGCCGCGGTAGGGGACGCGCACCGTGCCGCCGGCACCCTGGTACCCCTTGTCCGCCCAGCACCGCACACCGGCCTCGGCCAGGGCGTCGATGACGCCGTGGGCGCGGGCGGCCCTGATGTCGTGGACCGCGCCGGGCAGGGCGGGCGAGGCCCACAGCAGCCGCCCTGGGGGCACCTCCCGGCCGTCAGGCCGGGGGAGGGTCGGCGATGACCTGCACGTTCATGCCGTGCTTCTTGTGCTTCCCGGAGTAGTACGGCCGGTCGGCGGCGATCGCCCCCAGCCTCCGGCCGGGAGGTGCCCCCAGTCGATGGGCAGCAGGGTGCCGTCGAGGATGACGAACGCCTTGCGTGCGGCAGTGCGGGTGGCCGTGGCCAGGTCCGGGGCGACTGCGGCCAGGACCTCGACCGCTTCGGTCATGGAGCGGTGGACGGTGGCGATCCCGACGCCGAAGCCGGCTGCGAGCCGGGCGTTGGGGTCCCTCCCGGCCGGAGGCTGGGGGCGTGTGGCCACACCGCAGGTGGGCCAGGGCAAGCAGGGCCTGCCGGTCCGCGGGGAGCCGGCGCCACCGCGTGCCGAGCTCCCGGCGCCGAGCGGCCAGCAGGCGGGAGAGGTACCGCAGGGTCGAGCTGGACAGATCGATCCCCGATGGGTGGACAAGCATGCGAAGCTCCGGGCGGACAGGTTGCTCTTGGTCGACAACCGATCTACCAGGAGCTTCACCCCTTCCCGGACCCCGCACCCGCACCAACTGGCCATCCCCTCAGACAAGTTGAAATCGGCTCACTGCATGGTCTCGAGGTGGGGATGGTCGAAGGACGTGGGGCAGATGTAGATCTGCAGGGTGTAACCGCGGCCGATCTGGACCATCGGGGGGTTGGACGGATGCCTGATCCCGACAGGACCGGTGTGGTCGCGGTCCTCGAGCGGGATCCAGCTGCCGCTTCCGCCGTCCCATTCCCCCGAGTCGACGGTCAGAAGGGGCCGGCATTCCGAGCCGCAGGTCCCGCAGTTCATGGGCGACGGGTCGCGGAAGCTCCACGGGCCCCACCCGCCGACCTTCCAGCCGGGGGCAACGCTGTGCTCGTCCTGGTAGTACGTGCTGCCGTGGTGGCCGTCGTCCTCCGGGTGCAGCCCTGCCCACGCGTTGCGCCCCCAGGCGCTGAGGCGTTTGCCGAGTTCGTCGGGAAGCTCGTGGGACGCCGGGTACTCGGTGACGACCTCCGGGTGCAGCACGCAGGGCTCGGGCACGTAGTTGCCGTAGTGGTCGACGTCGAGCGGGACGGGCGGCTGGGCGAGCACCTCGCGGACGTCGGCGGAGTCCCGCCAGAAAAGGCGGGCCGCGGGTATGCCCTCCGCGTGGTCGAGCGGGCACCACAGTATCTGGAGGACATCTGCTCCCTCGGGCCCGGAGAGTCCCGGGATGTCGCGCAGGTGGAGCTGTGCGACCGGGAGGAGCGGATTCGGCTCGTGGTGCGGAGGGTGTCCTTCTCTGAGCTTGTCCATGTGCGCCCGCTGCTCTGCCGTGAGGAGGTTCTCCCCCGGGGACCGCGGCCGGAGCCATGCGGCTTCCAGCAGGTCGCGGTACCGGCGGACGTCCTCCAGTGAGACCGGCCGGTCCCAGTGTCCGTGTTCGTCACTGCATGCGGGCCAGTCCTCGTCGGCAGGCCAGAGCAGCGGGCCGCCGACCGAGCTCTCGTGGATCGTGGGCCGGCCTGGGCGGGGGTGCAGGCGAACGGCCTGCCGTGCCAGCGGCCCCAGCTCGGGGAACACGGTGGCGACGTCGATCGGCCGGGGCGGAGTGGTCCTCGCCATCTGAGCTCCTTCAACTCACCTGCAAGCGATCGGCGGACTCTATCCCCACGTCATGACACATCCATCGACAGCCGGGCCGGGGCGAGGGCACACCGCGGGTGCACGAGGCCGATTCCTGACGTGGTTCCAGCCGGGCCGGAGAGCCCTTGGACCTGGGACGCAGAGATCCCCCTTGAGGAGGCCGAAAGGCGGGGGCGCCCCCGGGACGGCCAGGTCCAGCCGATCCCCTGCGCGGACCGGACGCCGTCCGGCCCCGTGCGAGCGGCCCCCCGACCCACCGCGGTCGGGGGCCGCCCCCGTTCCCGGCCCCGGCCGGGCCCCGGCGCCGGGGCCCGGCGTCCTGCGCCGGCCTCCCCGTGCCGGGGCTGGGGGCGCCCTGCCGCGCGGGGGCCGCAAGCGGCGGTCCGGTACCCGTTCGTGGGCGGTGCGCGCACGGAATGTGGGTAATCCGTGGACGGCGCGGGCGGGAGCCGGTAGAACCGGTAGCCGGAGTCCGCCGCGACCCCCGCGCCGACGGGGCGTCAGGGCACGGCGGCGCGTGCCGGGGGGTCGGCGTGGGGCGCACGAAGAGGCTGGCCGTCGTGATGGCGGCCGTACTGGCGGCGGTGACCGGTGCGGCGGGGGCGGGCAGGACGGCGGCCCCCGGCGCGGGCAGGACGGCGGCGGGCAGGACGGCGGCCGCCGCGGCGGCCGCCGACACGGCGGTCCTGGGCGCGACCACGCCCGGTTCCCGGACCGACAGCGGCGACGCGAACTACATGAACGCGACGCGCTACGTCACGGGGGCGTCCGGGGGCACCGTGACCAGCATGAGCGTGTACGTGGGCGCGGTGAGCGCCGCCCCGCGCAACCAGTTCCAGGTCGCGCTCTACAGCGACAACGCCAACGCGCCGGGCACGCTGATCGCGAAGAGCGCCTCCGCCGCGCTCACCGCGAACAGCTGGAACACCGTCGCCGTCTCCGCGACGGTGAAGCCCAACACCGCCTACTGGCTGGCCTACAACACCAACGCGTCCAGCTCGACCGCCAACAACATGACGTACGACAGCGGCGGCCGCAGTGCCTACGCCACGGGCGGCACGGCCTTCGGCACGTGGCCCTCGGGCTTCGGCAACGCCGCCTACCAGTCGGTGTCCTTCGCCGTCCGCGCCACCTACACGGTGGACACCACCCCGCCCCCGGACCCCGGCCCGGGCTCCGGCAGCGGGGGGCCGATCCTGGTCATCGCCTCCGCGGCCAACCCCTACTCGCGCTACTACGGCGAGATCCTCACCGCCGAGGGCGTCCCGTACTTCAAGGTCCTGGACATCTCGCAGGTGACCTCCGCGACCCTGGCCGGCTACGACGTCGCCCTGCTCGGCGAGATGCCGCTGACCCAGGCGCAGGCGACCATGCTGGGCGACTGGACGACCGGCGGCGGGAAGCTCGTCGCCATGCGCCCCGACAAGAAGCTGGCGCCGCTGCTCGGGATCGCGGACGCGGGCGCGGTCCGCTCCGACGCCTACCTGAAGATCGACACCTCCTCCGGCCCGGGCGCGGGCATCACGGGCGCGACCATGCAGTACCACGGCGCCGCCGACCGCTACACGCTCGACGGCGCGACCGCCGTCGCCACCCTGTACGGGGACGCCACGACGGCGACCAACGACCCGGCGGTGACGCTGCGCGGCGTCGGCTCCTCCGGCGGCCAGGCGGCGGCGTTCACCTACGACCTGGCGAAGTCCGTGGTCCAGACCCGGCAGGGCAACGTCGCCTGGGCGGGCCAGCAGCGCGACTCCACGGACGGCTACGAGGCCAGCGAGATGTTCTTCGGCACCAACGGCCAGCCCGACTGGAACAACCTCGACAAGGCGATCATCCCGATCGCCGACGAGCAGCAGCGGCTGCTGGTGAACCTGATCACGCAGATGGACCGCCCGCGCAAGCCGCTGCCCCGCTTCTGGTACTTCCCCCGCGACGTGAAGGCCGTGGTGGTGATGACCGGCGACGACCACGGCATCGGCGGCACCGCCGGACGCTGGGACGGCTACATCGCGCAGAGCCCGTCCGGCTGCGACGTCGCGGCCTGGCAGTGCGTCCGCGGGTCGTCGTACCTCTACACCAGCGGGCCCATGACCGCGGCGCAGGCCAAGGCCTACACCGACCAGGGCTTCGAGGTGGGCGTGCACGTCACCACCGACTGCCGGCCGTGGGGCGCGGCCTCCGCGCTGTCGGGCCTCTACCAGGACCAGCTCGGCGCCTGGAAGGCCAAGTACCCCGCCCTGCCGGGCCCGTCCAGCAGCCGCACCCACTGCGTGGAGTGGGACGACTGGGCGACCCAGCCCAAGGTGAAGAAGGCGAACGGCATCCGTCTGGACACGGACTACTACTACTATCCGGCGTCCTTCACGAAGAACCGGCCGGGGTTCTTCAACGGCACCGGCGAGATCATGCGCTTCGCCGACGAGGACGGCAGCGTCATCGACACCTACCAGGCCACCACGCAGATGACCGACGAGTCGGGCCAGACCTACCCGTACACCGTCGACACCCTGCTGGACGCCGCCTACGGCTCCCAGGGGTACTACGCCGCGCTGACCGCCAACATCCACACCGACTACGCGGCGTCCGCGGCCTCCGACGCCATCATCGCCTCGGCGAAGGCCCACGGGGTCCCGGTGGTCTCCGGCCGCCAGATGCTGACCTGGCTGGACACCCGCAACAGCTCGACCTTCACCAACCTCGCCTGGCAGAACGGCAGGCTGACCTTCGACGTGGCGGGCGGCGCCAACGGGCTGCGCGGCATGGTCCCGGCTTCCTCGGCCGGCGGCAGCCTCGCCGGCATCACGTTCGGGGGCGCCCCGATCCCGTACCGGACCGACACCGTCAAGGGCGTGCAGTACGCCTTCTTCGACGCGAAGCCGGGCTCCTACACGGCCACCTACGGCCAGGACACCACCCCGCCCTCCGTCACCTCCACCGCTCCGGCGGACGGCGCCAAGGACGTCGCCCTCACCACGGCGGTCCGGGTGGGATTCGACGAGCCCGTGGACCCGGCCACCGTCACGGGCTCCACCGTCACCCTGCGCACCGCGGCGGGCGCGGCCGTGCCCGCTGCGGTGGCCTGGGACGCCGCCGCGAACGCCGCGGTGCTGACGCCCGCACAGCAGCTCACCGCCGACACGGCCTACACCCTGACGGTGCAGCAGATCAAGGACACCGCCGGGAACGCCATGGCGTCGCCCTTCACGGCCGGCTTCACCACCGGGGGCGTCCCGCTGCAGACCCTCGGCAACACCCAGGCCGGCAGCCAGCTCGACGACGGCAACGCCAACCACATGAACGGCAGCAAGGTCACCACCGGGGCCGCCGCCGTGTCGCTGAAGTCGATGTCGGTCTACGTCGGCAGCGTCAGCGCGGCGCCCGCCGACAAGTACCAGCTGGCCGTCTACACCGACAACGCCGGGTCGCCCGGCACCCTGGTCGCCTCCACGGCGACCGGCACCCTCACCGCCAACGCCTGGAACACCCTGCCGCTCACCGCCACGCTCGGCGCGAACACCACCTACTGGCTGATGTACAACACCAACGGCGCCGACGGGACGTCGAACAACATGCGGTACAGCGCAGGGAGCGCCGGGCAGGGCGCCTACAGCGCGGGCGGGGTCGCCTTCGGCAGCTGGCCCGCGTCCTTCGGCAGCTCGGTCAAGGCCGCTGCGGCCTACTCCCTGTACGCCTCCTACTGACCCCTGCCGGAGCCTCCTCCGGCGCCGGGCCCTTCGTCACAGGATGTCGACAGAAGGGCCCGGCGGCCCTCCGGGGCGGTGACCCCCATGATCGGGAGCCCTACAGTTCCGTCCACGCCGAGGCCGCACGGGCCCCGGTAAGGCCGAGGGGGGCATCATGTCGGACACCGCGCCGGCTGCCGGGGCGCCTGGAGCAGGCGGCGGGAACGGCGTGCCCGCGACGCCCGCCACCGGCGGCTCCGCCGCCGTGGCACGCCCGGGGACCGGGACCGGGCCGGGAGGTCCGCCGCCGCAGGGGGCGGCGGCTGGGACGGCGGCGGCCGGGGCGGCCCCCGGGGCGGCTGCCGGGGGCCTCCCGCCCGTGCCGTGGGCCGTGCCGCGGGTGACGCCCGCCTGGAGGAAGGCGGTGCGGCCGCAGGGCGGGCCGGCCCCGGCGGGCCCCTGGGTGCTCGGAGCGGTGCTGCTCACGGGCCTGCTGTCGACCCTGCTGCTCGGTTCAGGCATCGGCCCGGGCCTGCTGCTGGTGGCGTCGGCGGCCGCCGGCGGGGCCGCGGCGGCCGCACGGGCCGCCCGGCGGCGGGCCAGACCCTGGACGCTGGCCTGGGCCGCCACGGCGCTGCTGCTGCTCGCGGTCCCCGCGCTGAGCGAGGCGGGGTGGCCGGTCTTCCTCGCCCTGGCGGGTGCGCTGGCGGCGGGTTCGCTCGCCCTGCACGGCGGGCGCCGCTGGGCGGGCGTCCTGCTGGGGGCGGCCGGCCTGCTCCTCGCCGTGGCGCCGGGGGCGGCCTGGGCCTGGGAGGGGCTGCGTGCGCGTTCGCTGCCTGCCCGTGACCGGTGGTGGCCGGTCCTGCGTGCGGCCGGGCTCGCCCTGGTGCTGCTGCTGGTCTTCGGTGCGCTGTTCGCCGGCGCCGACGCGGCCTTCGCCGACCTGCTGAGCGGGGTGGTGCCCAGCGTGCCGGTGGCCGAGGTGCCGCTGCGCGTGCTGCTCTTCGGCGGCGGTGCGGCCCTGGCCCTGGCCGCCGCGAGGACCGCTGCGTCCCCGCGGCGCTGGGACCGGCTGCCCGTCAGGCCCGCCAGGCCGCGCGGACTGCTGGAGTGGGCGCTGCCGCTGGTCGTGCTCGACGTGCTCTTCGCGGTCTTCATCGGCGTGCAGCTGGTGGTGCTCTTCGGCGGCTACGCGGCGGTGCTGCGCTCCACCGGCCTGACCTACGCCCAGTACGCCCGCCAGGGCTTCTGGCAGCTGCTGTGCGTCACGGTGCTCACCCTGGCCGTGGTGGCGGCGGCCCACCGCCGGGCGCCCCGCGCCACCCGCCGCGACACCGTGCTCGTGCGCTGCCTGCTCGGCACGCTCTGCCTCCTCACGGTGGTCGTGGTCGCCTCCGCGCTGCGCAGGATGCAGCTCTACGTGGACGCCTACGGGCTGACGCAGCTGCGGGTCTGGGTGGGGGCGGTCGAGATCTGGCTCGGGGCGGTCCTCCTGCTGCTGATGGCGGCGGGACTCCTGCGGTCGGGGCGCTGGCTCCCCCGGGCGGTGGCGCTCAGCGCGGCGGTCGGTGTCCTGGCGTACGGCCTGGCCTCGCCCGACGCGCTGGTCGCCCGGCAGAACGTCTCCCGCTTCGACCGGACCGGCCGGATCGACCTGGGCTACCTGCGCCTGCTCTCCGCCGACGCCGTCCCCGCCCTGGACCGCCTGCCGGAGCCCCAGCGCAGCTGCGCCCTGGAGGAGGTCGCGGGGACGCTGGAGCGCGAGTCGCCCCCCTGGTACGCGGCCAGCCTGAGCGAGGCCAGGGCGCGCGCCCTGCTGCGGGACCACCCGCTGGTCGATCCCGAGAGCGCGTGCGACCGGGCGGGACAACCCGTGGACGAGGGGCGCTTCGGGTACTAGGCCCGCCCGCCAACTGCCAACTGCCGCCTGCCGCCTGGGATCTGTTGCCGGGGCCGGGTGCGGAGGACACCTCCTCCGCACCCGGCCCCGGCGGGCGTCCGGCTCGCCGGCTGCCGGCCACCGGGTGCGTCGGTCAGAGGCCGGCGCTGTGCACGGGCTCGGCGGGGAGGGCCGCCGCTCTGGGCTTGATGACGAAGACCGCCGTCAGCAGCGCCACGACCGCCAGGGCCGCCCCGACGACGAACGCCTGGGAGATGCCGTGCACCAGCACCTCGTTCCCCCAGTGGCCCGGCAGTTGCTGCGTCCTCAGCGCCTCCGCCTTCTGGGCGGGCGTGGCCTGGGCGAGGAACGAGGGCAGCTGGTGCTTGGCCTCGTCCCTGGCCGCCGTGCCGAAGACGGTCGTGAGGATGGACAGGCCCAGCGATCCGCCGACCTGCTGGGTCGCGTTCAGCAGGCCGGAGGCCGCGCCGGTCTCCCGCGGCGGCACCCCGGAGACCGCGATCAGCATCAGCGGGACGAAGATGCAGCCCATGCCGAGGCCGAAGAGCACCGTCGGTCCGAGCACCCCCTCGGGGTAGCCGCTGCTCGCCGTCGTCCTGGTCAGCCACAGCAGGCCCGTGGTGACCAGCAGCGCACCGGTCGCCATGAACGGCTTGGGGCCGGTCCTGGCCTGGAAGCGGGAGGAGATCTGCGCTGCCGTGATGATCGACGCGCTGATCGGGAGGAACGCCACGCCGGCCTTGAGCGGGCTGTAGCCCAGGGTCCGCTGGACGAAGAGCGTGACGTAGAAGAAGATCCCGAACATCGCCGCGGCCAGGCAGAGCATCATCACGTAGCTGCCGCTGCGGTTGCGGTCGGCGAACATGTGCAGCGGCGTGATGGGCTGCGCCGTGCGCCGCTCGGTGGCCACGAAGAGGGCCAGCAGGACGGCGGCGGCCGCGAAGGAGGCCACCGCCCAGGTGTCGCTCCAGCCGTCCGAGGCGGCGCGGATGAACCCGTACACCAGGGAGACCAGGCCCAGCGTCGAGGTCAGCGCGCCGACCAGGTCGAACCGGCCCGGGTGGCGCTCGGACTCGTTGATGTACAGCGGCGCGGCGATCGCGATGGCGACGGCGATCGGGACGTTCACGAAGAGCACCCAGCGCCAGTTGAGGAACTCCGTGAGCAGGCCGCCGGCCAGCAGGCCGATGGCGGCGCCGGAGCCCGCGACGGCGGAGAAGACGCCGAAGGCCCGGTTGCGCTCCGGCCCCTCCTTGAAGTTGGTCGCGATCAGGGCGAAGGCGGTCGGCGAGCAGATCGCGCCGCCGATGCCCTGGAGCGCGCGGGAGGCCAGCAGCATGCCGGAGTTCACTGCGAACCCGCCGAGCAGCGAGGCGAGGCCGAAGAGCAGCACGCCCACGATGAAGACCCGGCGGCGGCCGAGGATGTCGCCGGCCCGGCCGCCGAGCAGCAGCAGGCCGCCGAAGGTGAGCGTGTAGGCGTTGATGACCCAGGACAGGTCGGTGGTGGTGAAGTGGAGTGCGTCCTGGATGTGCGGCAGTGCGATGTTCACGATCGTGGCGTCGAGCACCACCATGAGCTGGGTGGCGGCGATGACCGTGAGGGCGACCCCCGGGTGCTGCCCCCTGCTCGCCCTGGGTGGTGCGTGCTTGATGAGTGTGTCCGAGACGGCCACCGTGTGCCCCCTGTCGGCTCTGTCCGTCAGCCTGGATACGGGTTGCCCGCGGGTGCCGTATGGCACGGCGCACCTGTCGGCGGGCTGGGAAGGAACGCTGCCGTTCACTAGGATCGACCCTAGCGAGGGAGGGATTGTGTACGCAACCGTTCCTTATGGAACCTGACGGAGAATCGGCGGATGACCTCTTCACCCGACCACTCGAAGGCGGCGGCCCCCCGCGACCCCGTGGCCGCACCGGTGCGGCGCCGCGGCAAGGCGCTGGAGCGCGCGATCTTCGAGGCGACCCTGGACCAGCTGACCTCCGGCGGGTTCGCGCGGTTGACGATGGAGGGCGTGGCGGGTGCGGCGCAGACCGGCAAGGCAGCGCTGTACCGCCGCTGGGCGTCGAAGCAGGACCTCGTCCTCGACGCGTTGGACTCGAGCCTGCCACCCGCCACTGACATCCCCGACCGGGGGTCGGTCCGCGAGGAGCTCCGCGACCTGATGCGCCGGATGTGCGCCACCGTCCAGTCGCCGGGCGGCTGTGCCGTGCGCGTCCTCATGGCCGAACTGGAGCACGAGCGGGCGCAGGTCTTCGCCGCCTTCACCATGAAGCGGGTGGTCGAGCCCGCCAAACGGGCCGTGCTGGAGATCCTGCGGCGCGGCGAGGCCCGCGGCGACGTGCGCCCCGGCGCCGCCGTGCCGCTGGTCGCCGACGTCGCCCCCGCCCTGCTGCTCTACCGCGCCAAGCTGCACGGCGGCTCGCTGCCCGAGGACTTCGCGGACCAGGTGGTGGACCAGGTGCTGCTGCCGATGGTCCGCCCCCTCCCCTGAGCCCGCGGGCGCCCGGAAGGCGCGGTCCGGCGGACGGGGACGCCACGGCGGCCCCCGGGGCCCGCGCTAGTCTGGGCGGGTGCCGTACGAACCCCCGACCCACAGCGTGGAGCGCTCGCTCCGCCGCGCAGGCGCCGCCGTGGTGGCGGGCGTCGACGAGGTGGGCCGAGGCGCCTGGGCCGGCCCCGTCACGGTGTGCGCCGCCGTCACCGGCCTGCGCCGCCCGCCGGAGGGGCTGACCGACTCCAAGCTGCTCACCCCGCGCCGCCGCACCGAGCTGTCGGGCGTGCTGGCCGGGTGGGTCACCGCCCACGCGCTCGGGCACGCCTCCGCCGAGGAGTGCGACGCGCTCGGCATGACCGCGGCGCTGCGGCTGGCCGCGGTGCGCGCCCTCGAGGGGCTGCCGGTCCGTCCCGACGCCGTGATCCTGGACGGGAGCCACGACTACCTGGGCGGACCGTGGAAGGTCCGCACCGTGGTCAAGGGCGACCAGAAGTGCGTCTCCGTGGCTGCGGCCTCCGTGCTCGCCAAGGTCCACCGCGACGCCGCGATGGCGGAACTCGGCGCGGACCTCCCCGTGTACGGCTTCGCCGACAACGCGGGCTACCCCTCCCCGGTGCACCGGGCCGCCCTCGCCGAGCACGGGCCCAGTCCGTGGCACCGACTGTCCTGGTCCTACCTGGACGCCCTGCCCGCCTGGCGCCACCTGAAGAAGGTCCGGACGCCCGCCCGGGACGAGGGGCAGTTGGCGCTCGACATCTGACGTCCCGTCGGATATTCGGGGGGCATGCCCCGCCGCCTTACCACCTGCTCCCGCGGCCCCGACAGGAGGGGCCCTGCTGCGCGCCGCACCTGCATTTGATAGACATCCCGGTATGCCTGTCTTCCCCGAGGAGCCGGAGATTCACGAGAGCATCCCGGGCCCCGGCGTTCCCTTCCCCCGCGAGTCGGACGCAGTAGCCCCCCGTACGCCCGCAGCGGCCACCGCCGCTCCGGCGTCCCCCGCCAGCACGGCACCGGCCCCCGCGCCGGTTCCCCGACCGGCCCCGCCCCGCCCCGCGCCACCGCGCGGCGACCGGCCGGGCCCGCGGAACACCCGCATCCCCAAGCCCGGCCCCGCCGCACGGCGCCCCGCGGCACCCTCCGCCCCGGAGGTCGAGCTGGTGCAGGCCACCGCGCAGACCGCCCTGGAGTGTGCCGACGAGGCGGTGGACCGCCTGCTGGAGGCCGGCCGGGCCCCCGGCGACATCCTGGTCCTCACCACCGGCGAGGCCCACCCCTGGCAGCAGCACGAGGTGTCCTTCGGCGAGGACCGCTACTGGGCCCAGCTGGAGGAGGGCGGCGACGTCTTCTACGCCGAGGCCCGTGCCGCCCGCCAGGCCCGCCGCGAGGTCGTGGTGATCGCCGCCAACGGCGCGCCCGAGCAGACCGCGAAGGTGCTGTCCGGCGCCCTGGGCAGGGCCCGGTCGCTGGTCGTGGCCTGCGGCGACACCGTTCAGCTGCGCGCCCTCGTGGACGGCGTGCGGCAGCCCGCCCACGCCTGAGGGCCGTACCGCGCTTCGGAGCGCGGGGGCCCGGCCGTACCGCGGCCGGGCCCCCGCGGCGGTGTTCTCCGGCCCGCGCCGTTCCCCGTCCGCCCGTCTCCCGTCCCTCTGGTCCTGCGTCCGGCCACGCGCCGGCCGCGTACCGATCGCCTGCCCGCCCGGGTGCGGGCCCGGCAGGGCGGCCTGCGGCCGGGTTCAGCGGGCCGCGGTACGGCGCACCGGCCCTGCGGGGCCGTGGGCCCACTCCGGACCGTCGTGTCCCGTGAGCCCGTCCGGCACCGGCCCGTCGTACCCGGCGAGCCCGTCGTGCACCGTCAGCCCCGCGACGGCGGGCGGCCCCCCGTAGGCCCATGATCCGGCGTGCGGGGTGCGGCCGCGGCGGCCGTCGCCGAGGACCTGCCAACCCTGCCGGGTCAGGGTGATGACGGAGCCGCACCGCAGGCCGTGCAGTCCGGCGGCGTCGCGCAGCCCCCACATCCAGGCGCCGTCCTGGGGGGTCCAGCCCCCGTCGCCCTCGCGGCACAGCAGCAGCACCGCGGTCCGCGAGGGAGCGGTCCGGCGGAGGTCGTGCGGCACGATGCGCCGCAGGTGGGCGAGGAGCGCGTTGCGGTGCTGCCAGCCGTCGCCGCTGCTGGGCCTGGGCGTGAACGACGCCGAGCCGACCAGCCGGTGCAACGCGTCCAGGACTCCCACCACGACCGTCCCCGGAGGGGGCAGGTGGCGCTGGTGGAGATCGGCGACGAAGGCGCGGGGGTCCCGCAGGAGCGGTGCACCCAGGGCGGACCACGCCTCCAGGTCGAGCGTGCGGCTCATGGTGGAGGGCGTGAGGCCGCGGCCTATGCCGTCGATCACGTTCCTCCTTCCGCATGCTCTCGCGGTGTGCGGGTGTGCGCGCACGCCGGAAGCCGGGCCCGAGGGGCCGGAGTCGGGGGACGCTCCCCAATTGTCACGTCCCACCGGCACGAGCGGCAATGATGAAATGACGAACGCTGCCCGTTACCCCATGCTCTGCCGGATATATTCCACATCGCACGGGGAGATCATGCCGACCGGGGCCGTCCTTCGGCGCCCGGTCACGCCTGGACCGCCAGCACCAGCGGCAGCACCCCCTCCGCGCCGGCCCGCCGCAGCAGCCTGGCCGCCACCGTGATCGTCCACCCGGTGTCGGACAGGTCGTCCACCAGCAGGACGGGACCTCCCGCGGCCGCCAGCGCGGAGGCCAGCTCCGGAGGGACCACGAAGGCGTCGTGCAGGGCCCGCAGCCGCTGGGCGCTGTTGCTGCGCGCCCCACGCGGCGGCCCGGCGGGCCCGTACTCGACCCGGCCCAGCAGCGGCAGCCGCCCGACTCCCGCGATCCGGGCGCCCAGGCTCTCCACCAGCTGCGGGCGGGTGGCCGAGGCCACGGTCACCACACCCACCGGGCGCGCCGCGCCCCCGCCCGGCGCCGCCCATCCGCCCGGGCCGCGCGCCCAGTCGGCCAGCACGGTCACCATCGCGTCCACCACCTCGCCCGGGACCGGCCCGTCCGGCGCCCCGGGCGCCAGCAGCGCCCGCAGCCGGGTGCCCCAGCCGATGTCCGAGAGGCGGCCGAGCGCCCGGCCGGTGGACGCCTGCTCCTCCGGGGCGATGCGGCCCTTGAGGGCGATCCCCACGGCCTCCATCCCCGTCGGCCACATCCGGCGCGGTTCCACCTCCACCCCAGGCCTGCCGAGCGCCGCCCGCGCCGCCTCCAGCGCCTCCGCCGAGACCTCGGGGGAGTGGCGGGGGCCCGCGCAGACGTCGCAGCGGCCGCAGGGGGCCGCCTGCTCGTCGTCCAGCCGACGGCGCAGGAACTCCATCCGGCAGCCGCCGGCCGCCGCGTACTCCCGCATCGCCTGCTGCTCGCTCTCGCGGGCCTCGGCGACCCGGGCGTAGCGCTCGGCGTCGTACGCCCAGCTGCGGCCGGTCGCCGTCCAGCCGCCCCGGACCCGGCGCACCGCGCCGTCCACGTCCAGGACCTTGAGCATCGTCTCCAGGCGGGTCCGGCGCAGGTCGACCCGGCTCTCCAGGGCCGCGGTCGAGACCGGCCGGTCGGCCTGCGCCAGGACGTCGAGGGTGCGCCGGACCTGCTCCTCCGGCGGGAAGGCCAACGAGGCGAAGTAGCGCCAGATCGCCTCGTCCTCCCGCCCGGGCAGCAGCAGCGCCTCGGCCCGGTCCACGCCGCGGCCCGCCCGTCCGACCTGCTGGTAGTAGGCGATGGGGGAGCTGGGCGAGCCCAGGTGCACCACGAAGCCCAGGTCCGGCTTGTCGAACCCCATGCCCAGGGCGGAGGTGGCCACCAGCGCCTTGACCCGGTTGTCGAGCAGGTCCGCCTCGGCCGCGCGGCGCTCGGCGTCCTCGGTGCGGCCGGAGTAGGAGGCGACCGTGTGCCCCCGCTGCCGCAGGAAGGCGGTGACCTCGTCCGCCGCGGCCACGGTCAGGGTGTAGACGATCCCGGAACCGGGGAGCTCGTCCAGGTGGTCGGCCAGCCAGGCCAGCCGGTGGGCGGGGTCGGGGAGCTGCAGGACGCCCAGGGTGAGGCTCTCCCGGTCCAGCGGGCCGCGCAGCACCAGCGCCCCGCCGTCGCCGTCGTCCGATGCGCTCTCGCCCGTCGTGCCGCCCCCCGGCGTGCCGGTGCCCAGCTGCTCGGCGACGTCCGCGGTGACCCGGGCGTTCGCCGTGGCGGTGGTGGCCAGGACGGGGACGCCCGGCGTCAGCTCGGCCAGCATCGTGCGCAGCCGGCGGTAGTCGGGGCGGAAGTCGTGGCCCCAGTCGGAGATGCAGTGCGCCTCGTCCACCACCAGCAGACCGGTGGAGGCCGCGAGCTTCGGGAGGACCTGGTCCCGGAAGTCGGGGTTGTTGAGCCGTTCGGGGCTCACCAGCAGGACGTCCACCTCGCCGGCCGCCACCTCGGCCTGCACGGTGTCCCACTCGTCGATGTTCGCGGAGTTGATGGTGCGGGCCCGGATGCCCGCGCGGGCGGCGGAGTCGATCTGGTTGCGCATGAGGGCGAGCAGGGGGGAGACGATCACGGTCGGGCCCGACCCGCGCTCGCGCAGCAGGGCGGTCGCCACGAAGTACACCGCGGACTTCCCCCACCCGGTCCGCTGGACCACCAGGGCCCGGCGGCGGTCGACGACCAGGGCCTCGATGGCCCGCCACTGGTCCTCGCGCAGCCGCGCCCGGTCACCGGCCAGCCGACGCAGCACCTCGTCCGCGCGCTCGCGGACGGCCGCACGGTCGGGGGAGGTCCGGTCGGACCGGTCGGAGGAGCCCGAGGGGCCGGGGGGCGGGGTGGTCGGATGCGCGTCCATGCCCCCATACAACCCCGCCCCGCCGACATCCGGCCAATGCCGCCCCGGACCTGTGCACAACCGGCCCCACGGCGGCCGCCACCGGACCGGCGCGCCGGACCGGGCCCGCGTGCCTCATCCGTACGGGTGACACGGTTATCCACACGGCGCGTGTCGTCCACAGGCGCGACGGCCACCCCGGCGGTGGCGCAGGACTCCCGGCACAGTGCTCGCCATGAGCGCAGACGAGAACACCAGCAGGAACACCGACCGCGACACCGACATCGGTGCCGACACCGGCACCGGCACCGACCGCGACACCGCGCGGAACACCGGCACCGACCGCGACGCCGGCACCGGCGCCGCCGGCAGCCCCGGCACCCCCTCCGGGAGCGCGGGCGGCCTGCCAGGTGCGGGCCCGCGACCGCCGGGCCCTTCCGCCGGGCAGCCCGTGGTGAGGATGCGCGGCCCCGCCGACATGGCCGAGATGCTCCCCTACCTGCTCGGCTTCCACCCCGACGACAGCATCGTCGCCCTGGGCCTCCAGGGCCCCGGGCTGCGCCAGGGCGGAACCGTGCGGGTCGACATCCCCCGCCGGCCGGACTGGGAGCGGGTCGCGGCCGACACGGCCCGCCTCCTGGTCCGGCTGTCCGAGGCACACGACCGCAGGCCCCGGGGCGTGGTGCTGTACCTCGTCCGGGACCCCGGCCCGGGCCGGGACGGACGCGCGGTCGCGGACGGCCTCCGGCCGCTGGCCGAGCTGCTCGACACCGCCTTCCGCGGCCTGGGCCTCGACGTCAAGGAAGCCCTCTGCGTCTCGGACGGCCGCTGGTGGTCCTACGCGTGCCGCCGGCCGGGGTGCTGCGACCCGGACGGCACCCCCGTCCGCGCCGCGGGCGACGCCGGTCCGGTCGCGGCCGCCGCCACCTACGCCGGGCTCACCGTCCGGGGAAGCCGCCGGGAGCTCCGCGCCGCCATGGAACCCGTCGGTCCCCCCGAGGCGCAGGAGCTGGCGGAGGCCTTCGCCCGGGTCGCCCCCGTCCTGGCCGCCGAGGTCGGCCGCCCCGGCGGGGCCCGGCAGGTCGGGGAGCGGACCGGGGCGCTCCTCGACGCCGCCATGGAGCGCTTCCGCGCCGGCGCCGACCGTCTCGACGACGAGGAGGCCGTGCGGCTCGTCCTCGGGCTGCAGGACAAGCGGACCCGTGACCGGGCGGCCGAGTTCGCCGAGCCGACCGACCTGGCGGCCGCCCGGCGGCTGTGGCTGTTCCTGGCACGCAGGTGCGTCGCGCCCTTCCAGGACCACGCGGCGGCTCCGCTGACCCTGCTGGCCTGGACGGCGTGGCTGGCCGGGGACACCGCCACCACCAGGGTGGCCCTCGCCCGGGCGCTGGACGCGGACCCGGACTACACCCTCGCCCAGCTCCTCTACGACTCCCTCAACGGAGGCCTGCGGCCCGACCGGCTGCTGGCGACCGTCCGCAGGGAGCGGGCCCGGCGGCTGGCACGCCGGGACGGTCGGAGCGGTCCGGGCGGCTCGGCCGGGCGGGGCCGGCCCGGCCGTCCGGCAGCGGGGGCCGTGTGACCTCCCGTCCCGCACCGCCGCCGGTCCGCCCGCCGCTCGGCCGCCCCCGCCGGCGGGCCCGTCCGCCCCCGCTCACACCTCGCCGCGCCCCATCCGGATCAGCCGGTCCAGCACCCGGCCGTCGCTCACCCGCAGGCCGTCGTGCTCCCATTCGTCGGTGACCCACGTGCGCAGACCGCGTACGCTCCGAGCCGTCTCCAGCGAGTGCGCGGTGTCCACGTACATGTCGGCGTGGTAGACGGCGGCCGTCACCGGCACCTCGTTGGCGGCCAGCCGCGCCGGGTCGTAGAGGTCGGGCCAGTCCTCCCGTTCGGCGATCAGTTCGGCCGCCTCCTTCAGGGGCAGCAGCGCCGGGTCCGTGTCGAACATCCAGGGGTAGATCATCTCGCCGGTGAACAGCACCGGGCCGTCCCCCGCCAGCGCCCCGTCCACCTCGAACGCCGGGAACTCCCCGCGCACCCGCTGCGCCGCCCAGCGGGTCCCCGAGGGGTCGACCGAGCGCTGCCCGTAGATCGACTCGTGCAGCACCGCGTAGAGCGGGTTGCCCGCGAAGGAGAGGTGCGCCTGTACGCCCGCCAGGAAGGTGTCCGACAGCTCGGGGCCGCCGGCCCCGCCCACCCAGGCCTCCTCCAGGAGGTAGTGCAGGACGTGGGAGCCGCTCCCGGTGCCCAGCAGCATGCCCAGGGACTGGAACGCCTCCGCGGTCAGCAGGCCGCCGTCCGGCAGCCGCACCGGACGGGACCGCAGGTGTCCGGCGATCCGACGCACCTCCTCCGCGTCCTGCGGGTGGCGCGCGTAGTGCTCGCGGTTCTTCTCCGCCACTCGCGGATAGGCCGCCCGGTACACCGCCTCCGCGCCGGTCCGCAGGCCCGCCAGGCCGCCCGTGACGAACGCCTCCCGCAGGCCCTCCGGCGCCAGGGACAGGTAGGTCAGGGTGCAGAAGCCCCCGAAGCTCTGCCCCAGCAGGCTCCACCGGCCCTCCTCGCCCAGCAGCCGCCTGCGGACGGCCTCCGCGTCGCGCACGATGGCGTCCGCCCGGAAGTGCGCCAGGTACCGCGCCTGCTCCGCCGGGCCGCCCCGCAGCGGGAGCGTCCGGCGGTCGGCCGGCGTGGAGCGGCCCGTCCCCCGCTGGTCGAGCAGCAGCACCCGGTAGTCCTCCAGGGCGCGCCCCAGCCAGCCGTCCCGCCCCAGCGGCCTGGCGGCCTTGTTCCCCGGACCGCCCTGCAGGAAGAGCAGCCACGGCAGGTCCTCGCGTTCCCGGCCCGCAGCCACCACCTCCCGCGCGTAGACCTCGATCCGCTCGCCGGCCGGGTCGGCGTGGTCCAGGGGGACCTGGACGACGTGGTCGGTCGAGACGATCCCCGGCAGACGGAGGACGGACATGAAGGAACTCCCTGGAACGCACTGGTGGCTGTCGTGCCCGGGCACCGTACCTTCCGGGGCCGCCGCCGCGGGCCGCGCCCCGTCCCGACCCCGTTCCGCTGTTTATCGTCAGGGAGACGACTAGGATCGGCCCCATGTCGCGTTACGATCCGTCGGCCTTCCCCCCGTTCGCCGTCACGGTCGACCTCGTGGTGCTCACCGTGCGCGAGCACGCCCTGTGCGCGCTCGTGGTCCGCCGGGGGGAGCCGCCCTTCCAGGGCTACTGGGCGCTGCCCGGCGGGTTCGTGCGGCCCGACGAGGGGCTCGGCGAGGCCGCGGCCCGGGAGCTGGCCGAGGAGACGGGACTGCGGGCCCAGGCCAACCACACCCAGGCCGAAGCCCCCGCCGACCTCGTGCGGGGCGAGCGTGCACGGGGCGGCCACGCCCAGGGCGCCGGCGCCCACCTGGAGCAGCTCGCCACGTACGGGCACCCGCAGCGCGATCCGCGGATGCGGGTGGTGAGCGTGGCCCACCTCGCCCTCGCCCCGGACCTGCCCGCCCCCCGTCCCGGGGGCGACGCCCGCAGCGCCCGCTGGGCCCCGGTGGGCGAACTGCTCGGCAACGGTGCGGAAGGCGGCGTGCCGCTGGCCTTCGACCACGCCGCGATCCTCGCCGACGGGGTCGAGCGCGCCCGGTCGAAGATCGAGTACTCCTCGCTGGCAACCGCCTTCTGCCCCTCGGAGTTCACCGTCGGCGAGCTGCGCCGGGTGTACGAGTCGGTCTGGGGCGTGGCGCTCGATCCGCGCAACTTCCACCGCAAGGTCACCGGGACCCCCGGCTTCCTGGTGCCGTCCGGCGGGACGACGACCCGTCAGGGAGGTCGCCCGGCCCAGCTGTTCAGAGCGGGCGGGGCCACCGTGCTCAACCCCCCGATGCTGCGCCCGGAAGCCTAGGCGAACCGGTCACCCGTACCCCGGCGTCGCCCGATCGGGTGGGCCCGGCCGCCGGGTGCCCGGCGGCGCCCCGGCAATGCCCGGAATGGCACGCGGCCCGTTCTATCGTGCTGACCCGGGCCCCCCGAGGCCGCCGCGGAGCCGCCCGGCGGAGCGGTGGCGGGTCCCGGGCGCACGAGTGGGAGCCACCGATGATCCACGCCACCGGGCTGACCAAGACCTATCGGCGCGGCCGCGCCCCCGCCCTGCTCGACCTCACCCTCGACGCCCGTCCCGGCACGGTCACCGCCCTGCTCGGACCCGGCGGCTCCGGCAAGTCCACCGCCGTCCGGCTGATGCTGGGCCTCGAACGCGGCCGGGGCGCGGCCCTGTTCGGCGGGCGCCCGTACCGGGCCCTGCGCCGTCCCGAGCGCGAGGTCGGCGTGGTGCTGCAGGCACGTCCGGGGACCGGCCACTCCGGCGCCCCCGGCCGCACCGCGCGCGGCCACCTCAGGATGCTGGCGGCCGCGCTGGGCGTATCCGGCGCGCGCGCCGACCTGCTGCTGGAGCAGACCCGGCTCGGCCCGGTGGCCGACCACCGCCTGCGGACCTTCTCCCCGGCGACGGGGCGCCTGCTCTCCCTCGCCGCCGCCCTGCTCGGCGACCCCTTCGTGCTGCTCCTGGACGCGCCCACCGACGGCCTGTCGGAGCGCAACGCGGCCTGGTACCACGCCTTCCTGCGCGCCTTCGCCGCGTCCGGGGGCACCGTCCTGCTCACCTGCCGCGATCCCGAGGAGGCCGCCCTGGCCGCCGACCGGGTGGTGACCCTGGACGGCGGCCGGCAGGTGGCCGACCAGTCCGTGTGCGACTTCGTGGACACCCGGGTCCGCAGGGAGGTCACCGTCCGCGGTCCGCAGGTCGGACGGCTCGCCGACCTGCTGCTGGCCCGCGGCGCCGAGGTGCGGCCGGAGAGCGGCACCGCCATCGCCGTGGCCGGCATGGGCCGTACCGAGATCGGCGAGATCGCCTACCGCAACGGTGTCCTGCTGCACGAACTCGCGGACCGGGTCTCCCCGCGCCGCGTGCGCCAGGCCGTCCCCGGCGGTCTTCCCGGCACCGTCCGCGCCGGTGCCACGCGCTCCTCCGCCGTGAAGCTCCCCGTCGCGTCCGCCCCGGGGGCCGCCGTCGCCGCCGCGGGCCCTGTCGCCGCGGGCTCCCCTCCCGCTCCCGTTGCCGCTCCCGTTGCCGCCGCCGTTCCCGCCATCGCCGTTCCCGTTGCCGCCGCCACCGCCGCCGGGCAGGGTTCCGCCTCCGCCTGGCCGGCAGGGGCCGTACGCAGCCGCGACGCTCAGGGGCGGCCCCTGGTGCCGGTCCCCGACCCGGAGGAGACCGTCATCGTCCTCTCACCGGGCGCGGCGGTCGCGGCGACCGTGGTGGGCTCCCCGCGTGAGGACCGTCCGCTGGCCCCGGACTCCGCAACGCCGTTCCCCGCAGCGCCGTTCCGCGGCGGTGCCGTCCGGCCCCCGCACCGGGAGCCGACGGAGGAGCGGGCCGCCCTGCCCCCGTCCCTCCCGTCCGTCTCCGCCCCGCCTGTTCCGTCCCTGTCCGAGCCGCAGGCCGGCCCGCGCCCCTGGAGCGAGTGACCGCGTGCACACCCTGACCTACGAGGCGCGGCGGCTGGCCGGCCTCCGCTCCACCTGGCTCGTCCTGGCCGCCACGGTGGTTGCAGCAGCCGTGTTCGCCGCCGTGGCCTGCCGACGTGACCCCGTCGGGGCGGTTTCCGCGGCACAGGCGGCCCGTCGGCTCACCGCCGCGCCCCCTCGGTCGGCGTTCCCCCTCGCCGCCCTCGGATCGGGCGTGCTCGGCGCCCTGTCGTACGGCCACGAGCTCAGGAATCCCGCGCTCTCCGCATCCCTCGTCCCCGTCGGGCGGCGGCTTCGGCTCCTCGTCGCGAAACTGCTCGCCGTGGCGGTCGTGGCCGTCGGCCTGACGGCGGCCACCGCGCTGGTGGACGCGGCCGTGTTCCGCGCCGCGGCCCCCGGCGGCCTGGGGTGGGCCGTGCCGCCCCGGCCGGGCGGACTCCTTGCGGCACTGCCCGGTTCGGCCGCACTGGCCGTGGGGGCGGGGTGGACGTGCCTGCTCGCGGCCGGCCTGCTGCGCGGCGCCGCGGCCGGGCTGTCGGCACTGCCGGTGCTCGCCGTCCTGCCCGTGGTCCTGCGGGATCCCGCGACTGCTCTGCTGCGCCGCGGCGGACACGGCACGGGCCTCACCGCACCCCTGCCCGCGTCCTGCATCGCGGCGGGCCTGTCCGCGGTGGTGCTGCTCGCCGTCTGGACGGCGTTCCAGCTGCGGCGACGGACGATGTGAAGGGCGAATCGATCCACTTACGACGCCAATGAGCGTTGGGTCCTGATAGAAAGTCAATTGTCGACTGATGGGCGATCACCCTTTCGTGTGCTTTTCACGAAAGCTCTCAAGTCGCAGGCGGCTGTCGCCGACAAAGGACCTGTGAGTACCCTTGCGCACCCCACCATGAACCCCAACCGTTCCGTCGAGTCGGGAGTCCCGGCCGCCGACGAGCTGGACCGCTACGCACTGTCCGAACGGCCGGTGCCACCGGCCCCCCGCTGGGAGGGCGCGGAGGGCGACCTCGCCAGGATCGGCCGCAAGACCACCAGCAGCCGCGGCCGCGGCCTGCACGGCCAGCTGGTGCAGCAGCTGGGCCAGATGATCGTCGCCGGGGACCTGGGCGCCGACCGCCCCCTGGTGCCCGAGGAGATCGGGCAGCGGTTCGAGGTCTCCCGCACCGTCGTCCGCGAGTCGCTGCGCGTGCTGGAGGCCAAGGGCCTGGTCAGCGCCCGCCCCAACGTCGGCACCCGCGTCCGGCCGGTCAGCGACTGGAACCTCCTCGACCCCGACATCATCGAGTGGCGGGCCTTCGGCCCCCAGCGCGACGACCAGCGCCGCGAGCTCTTCGAGCTCCGCTGGGCCATCGAGCCGCTGGCCGCCCGCCTCGCCGCGGGCCACGGCCACGAGGACGTCCAGCAGCGGCTCGCCGACATGGCCGAGATCATGGGCCACGCCGCCGCCCAGGCCGACCCCGTGACCTTCGCCCGCGCCGACGCCGAGTTCCACGCCCTGGTGCTGCAGCTCGCCGGCAACCGGATGCTGGAGCACCTCTCCGGCATCGTCGCCTCGGCCCTGCAGATCAGCGGCGGCCCCGCCACCGCGTGCGAACGCCCCTCGGAGGCGTCCGCCCTGCTGCACGTCCGCCTGCTCGACGCGCTCGGCGCCGGCGACGGCACCGCCGCCGAGGCGGCGATGCGGTCCCTCCTCACCGTCCACCCCGACCTCGTCCTCTCCGACGTCGAGCACGTCGTCCCCGGGCCCCGCGAGCACTGACTGCGCCGGGGCCGTCCGACCGGCCGCCGCCGACCGGCCGCCGCCGACCGCCCACAGCCGACCGCCGTCCGCCCGGGGCCCGCACGGGCGGCGTCCGGCGCGCCGCGCGGAACCGGAGGCGCGCCAGGTGCGGTGCGGGTCCCGCGGGGGAGCCCGGAGGGGCCGAGGGGGTGGGGGCCGGATCCGGTGGCCGGTCCACGGCGGAGCGGCGCGCGGCGACCGGCGCGGCCACGCCGTCGGGCGGACCCGCCGGGCCCGCGTCCTCCGCCTCCTCCGCCTCCTTCCCGCCCGCCGCCCCTCCCTCCGGGCCCTGCCGCCGTCACGGTGCGGCCTCCCGTCGTCGGCGTGCCGCGGGAAGGGCAGGTGCCTCCGGCGTGCCGGCCGGGACGGTCGGCACGGCCTAGGCGGTCGCCGAATCCCCGGGCGGCCGTGCCCGCCGCCGGTGACGGTCCGGGCGGGGCCCCGTCCTGGCCCGGGCCCGCTGGACGGAGAGGGGCGGCCGGGTCGGTCCGGCCGGGACAGTCCGGCCGCCGGGGCGGCCCGAGGAGGGCGGCCAGGGGGCGCCGGCGGGCCGTCCGGCCGGAGCGCGCGCCGGGCCGGCGGCGCCCCCGCGGCACTGCGGGCCCGGACGCGCGCCCCCCGCGCGCCGTCGAGCCCCGCGCGAATGCCGACCGGACTGCGTCGGGGCAGTGTGACCCGCACCACGGAGGGCATGCGTAACACTTGAGTCTGCGCAGCGATGTGTACGGAGGTGGAAGCAGCTCCGGAATAGGGCGGCATGTCAGAATGCTGTGTTGCCCTGCGGCGCTGCTCCTGTCCCGCAAGCCCAGCCGTGAAGCCCGAACCCGACCCGCACCGTCCGCGCACCTGCCGCGCACCGGTACTCCTCCTGCCCTCATCGGCGGGGGGACGGAGCCGGCTTCCCGTCCACTCACGTCCGAGAGGTTGTTCGTGTCGGCCAGCACATCCCGTTCGCTCCCACCCGAGATCGCCGAGTCCGCCGCTCTCATGGCGCTCATCGAGCGGGGCAAGGCCCAGGGGCAGATCGCCGGTGACGACGTGCGTCAGGCCTTCGAGGCGGACCAGATCCCGGTCACCAAGTGGAAGAACGTCATGCGCAGCCTCAACCAGGTCCTCATCGAGGAGGGGGTGGACCTGATGGTGAGCGCGGCGGACCCGTCCGCCTCCAAGCGCACCCGGAAGAGCGTCGCTGCCAAGAGCACCGCGAAGCGCACCGCCACCAAGACGGTCACCACGCGCACGGCGGCCGCCCCGCAGTCCGTCCCGGTGCGTCCCGTCGCGGCCCGCACGGCCGCCGCCGCCGTCGCGGCCGCCCCGCTTGTCGCCGTCGCCGACGCGGACGACTCCGTCGACGAGGTCGCAGCCCCGGCCGCCTCGGCCGCGAGGAAGGCCGCGCCCGCGAGGAAGGCCGCGGTCAAGAAGGCCGTCCCCGCGAAGAAGACGGCGGCGAAGAAGACCGCCGCCAAGGCGGGCAAGAAGGGCGACGACGCCCTCGGTGACGAGGAGCTGGTCGAGGACACCGCGCTGCCCGGCGCCAAGGCCGACGGCGAGCCCGCCGGTCCCGAGGAGGAGTCCGAGGGCTTCGTGCTCTCCGACGAGGACGAGGACGACGCCCCCGCGCAGCAGGTCGCTGCGGCCGGCGCCACCGCGGACCCGGTCAAGGACTACCTCAAGCAGATCGGCAAGGTCCCGCTGCTCAACGCCGAGCAGGAGGTGGAGCTCGCCAAGCGGATCGAGGCGGGCCTCTTCGCCGAGGACAAGCTCGGCAACGGGGACAAGCTCGCGCCGAAGCTCAAGCGCGAGCTGGAGATCATCGCCGAGGACGGCCGCCGCGCCAAGAACCACCTGCTGGAGGCCAACCTCCGGCTGGTCGTCTCGCTGGCCAAGCGCTACACCGGCCGCGGCATGCTCTTCCTGGACCTGATCCAGGAGGGCAACCTCGGTCTGATCCGTGCGGTCGAGAAGTTCGACTACACCAAGGGCTACAAGTTCTCCACCTACGCCACCTGGTGGATCCGGCAGGCGATCACCCGCGCCATGGCCGACCAGGCGCGGACCATCCGCATCCCGGTCCACATGGTCGAGGTCATCAACAAGCTCGCCCGCGTGCAGCGCCAGATGCTCCAGGACCTGGGCCGTGAGCCCACCCCGGAGGAGCTGGCCAAGGAGCTCGACATGACCCCGGAGAAGGTCATCGAGGTCCAGAAGTACGGCCGGGAGCCCATCTCGCTCCACACCCCCCTGGGCGAGGACGGCGACAGCGAGTTCGGCGACCTGATCGAGGACTCCGAGGCGGTCGTCCCCGCCGACGCGGTCAGCTTCACCCTGCTCCAGGAGCAGCTGCACTCCGTGCTGGACACCCTCAGCGAGCGCGAGGCCGGCGTGGTCTCCATGCGGTTCGGCCTCACCGACGGCCAGCCGAAGACGCTGGACGAGATCGGCAAGGTCTACGGGGTCACCCGTGAGCGCATCCGCCAGATCGAGTCCAAGACCATGTCGAAGCTGCGCCACCCCTCCCGTTCCCAGGTGCTGCGCGACTACCTGGACTGATCACTGCCGGTGCCGCCGGCCCCGGGGTGCGTCCCCGCGGGCCGGCGGTGTCCGTGCGGGGCGCCCCCGCAGGTCCGTCCGCGCGCGGGGCCGCCCGTCGGCGGTGTCCGTGCACGGGGTGTCCGTGCACGGGGGCGCACCCCCGCGGAGCGCGCCTCCGCGGGCGGCGGGCGGGACGGCGAGGCCTCTTCCCCGGGGCCCGGAGCAGCGGATGCTCCGGGCCCCGCGGCGTGCCGTCCCTCGGAAGGGTTGTTCCGCGACCCGTTCCGGGCACGGAGAGTCATCGTTCTCTTACGCTGGGTCGGTTGTCTGTCGCAGATACCTCCAGGAGGACACCGGTGCTGGCCATCCGTCGGGCGCGTGCCGCCGAACCACCGCGCCGAGGCGCCGCCCTGGCCCTGCTGGCCCTCATCCCGCTGGCGGCCGCGACCGGCGCCGGCGGCACCGCGCAGGACGCCCACGCCGAGCGGCGCATCGTGGGGGGATCGCCGGACTCCACCGAGCAGCACCCCTGGGTCGTGGCCCTCGCCAGCCGGCTGCAGTTCGGCTCCACCCGCTCCGGCCAGTTCTGCGGCGGTGCCCTGGTGGCGCCGACCAAGGTGGTGACCGCGGCGCACTGCTTCTACGACGAGTCGACCGGCATCCGGGCGAACCGGCCCGGGCTCCGCGTGATCGTCGGCCGGACCGACATCACCGGCGGCGCGGGCACGGAGGTGGCGGTGCGTGACGTGTGGATCGACCCGGAGTACTCCTTCGAGGCCAACACGCGTGACGTCGCCGTGGTGACCCTCGCCGAGCCCCAGGAGGGCCGCCCGACCCTGCCCCTGGTGGCGCAGGGAGACCGGAACCCCTACCGGCCGGGTACCGGGGCCACGGTGTTCGGCTGGGGCGACACGACGGGTGCCGGGCGCTACGCGGCGCGGCTGCACGCCGTGGAGGTGACGGTCCTCGACGACGCGGTGTGCGCGGACGACTACCCCGGCGGTCCGAACGGGCGCTTCGACGGCTCGGCCATGCTCTGCGCGGGGGCGCCCTCCGGGGGGCGCGACGCCTGCCAGGGGGACAGCGGCGGCCCCCTCGTGGTCCACGGGCAGCTGGTGGGGCTCGTCTCCTGGGGCACCGGCTGCGCCGAGTCGGGCCACCCGGGCGTCTACACCCGCCTGGGCGCGCTCGCCGACGAGGTCCGCGGCCACCTCTGAGGCGTGCTCCGCCCCGACCGCACACCCTGAGTGTGCGTCATTTCACTCCGAGTGAGGTGCCGTCATGCCCGGGAATGCAAAAACCGGGCGGCGGACCGCCTCGGTCCGCCGCCCGGCTGCCGGTCCTGCCGGCCTCAGCTCGTCGGTGGGGTGTCGCTCGTGTCAGCGCTCCTCGGTGGAGGCCGTGGCGGAGGTCGCGGAGAGTCGACCGGTCTCGTCCTGTATCTCCACGGCGATCTTCTTGAGCTCCGGCTCGAACTTCCGCCCGTGGTGGGCGCAGAAGAGCAGCTCGCCGCCACTGGCCAGCACGACGCGCAGGTAAGCCTGGGCGCCGCAACGGTCGCAACGGTCAGCCGCGGTGAGCGGGCTCGCGGGGGTCAGAACAGTGGTCACGTCGCCTCTTCTCTAGCTCGACGAGCTGTCGTACCAGGGTCAACATCCAACCAGGCCGAATTCGTTCCCGCTCACAGCTTTTCTTTCTGCAACCTTCTGATCACTGTGGGCGGATCGGGGCCGGTCCCGGCCGGCTGACCGGTGGCGGCGTACGGTGGCGGCCTCTTCGCCGCCGGTTCGCCTGCTTGCCGTCTGGGGGATTCCGTTGTGTTGGTGAGGACGTGCCCCGGCCGCGGAGGGTTCATGCGTCCCGGCGCCCGTGACGTGTCTATCACTCGAACGTGTTATCGAACTGCTGTCCGAGGTGCGCGTAGCATAGAACGCACCCGGGTGGGAGCATAAGCCCCCGCCCCCGCACCGGTAGCCTGCACCTCAGCGGGGCGGCCCCCCTAGGCTGGCCCCGGCGGCGGTGCGCGGCGGTGCCCTGCGGCGCGTTCCGGGCGGACGCATCCTCAAGTCCGTGTTCGCGCAGCGCGTACAGCCCCCGCGCCCCCGCCAAGGCCGCACCATCACCCAGACGGATCGAGGAGTAGCACCGCGTGACCGCCGAAACGACCGTGCCGACCGCCCTGCTCGCCGGCGACGACGGCTCCAACTACACCGCGCGGCACCTGCTCGTCCTCGAAGGGCTCGAAGCCGTCCGCAAGCGGCCGGGCATGTACATCGGCTCGACCGACAGCCGCGGCCTGATGCACTGCCTGTGGGAGATCATCGACAACTCCGTCGACGAGGCCCTCGGCGGCCACTGCGACCGCATCGAGGTCCTGCTCCACGAGGACGGCTCCGTCGAGGTCCGCGACAACGGCCGCGGCATCCCGGTCGACGTCGAGCCCAAGACCGGCCTGTCCGGCGTCGAGGTCGTCATGACCAAGCTCCACGCCGGCGGCAAGTTCGGCGGCGGCTCCTACGCGGCCTCCGGCGGCCTGCACGGCGTCGGCGCCTCCGTCGTCAACGCCCTCTCCGCCCGCCTCGACGTCGAGGTCGACCGCGGCGGCCACACCCACGCGGTCAGCTTCCGCCGCGGCACCCCCGGCCTCTTCACCGAGCTCTCGCCCGACGCCCCCTTCGAGCCCGGCAGCGGCCTGGCCAAGGTCCGCAAGGTGCCCCGCACCCGCACGGGGACCCGCATCCGCTACTGGGCCGACCGCCAGATCTTCCTCAAGGACGCCCGGCTCTCGCTGGAGAACCTGCACAACCGCGCCCGCCAGACCGCCTTCCTCGTCCCCGGCCTGACCATCGTCGTCCGCGACGAGCGGCTCCTCGACACCGACACCGTCGACGAGCAGGTCTTCCACTACGACGGCGGCATCGGCGAGTTCTGCGAGTTCCTCGCGCCCGACAAGGCCGTCAGCGACGTGCTCCGCCTCACCGGCTCCGGCACCTTCAAGGAGACCGTCCCCGTCCTCGACGACCGCGGCCACATGACCCCCACCGAGGTCACCCGCGACCTCGGCGTCGACATCGCGCTGCGCTGGGGCACCGGCTACGACACCACCCTGCGCTCCTTCGTCAACATCATCGCCACCCCCAAGGGCGGCACCCACGTCGCCGGCTTCGAGCGCGCCCTCACCCGCACCCTCAACGAGGTGCTGCGCTCCGCGAAGCTGCTGCGCGTCGCCGAGGACGACGTCACCAAGGACGACGCCACCGAGGGCCTCACCGCCGTGGTCACCGTGCGCCTCGCCGAGCCCCAGTTCGAGGGCCAGACCAAGGAGGTCCTGGGCACCTCGGCGGCCTCCCGCATCGTCGCCGCGGTGGTCGCCAAGGAGCTCAAGGCCTTCCTCACCTCCACCAGGCGGGACGACAAGCAGCAGGCCCGCTCTGTGATGGAGAAGGTGGTCGCCGCCGCCCGGACCCGCGTCGCGGCCCGCCAGCACAAGGAGGCGCAGCGCCGCAAGACCGCGCTGGAGACCTCGTCGCTGCCCGCCAAGCTCGCCGACTGCCGCAGCGACGACGTGGAGCGCAGCGAGCTCTTCATCGTCGAGGGCGACTCGGCGCTCGGCACCGCCAAGCTCGCCCGCAACTCCGAGTTCCAGGCGCTGCTGCCGATCCGCGGCAAGATCCTGAACGTCCAGAAGGCGTCCGTGGCGGACATGCTCAAGAACGCCGAGTGCGCCTCGATCATCCAGGTGATAGGGGCGGGCTCGGGCCGGACCTTCGACATCGACCAGGCCCGCTACGGCAAGATCGTCCTGCTGGCGGACGCCGACGTCGACGGCGCGCACATCCGCTGCCTGCTGCTGACCCTCTTCCAGCGCTACATGCGGCCCATGGTCGAGGCCGGCCGGGTCTTCGCCGCCGTCCCCCCGCTGCACCGGATCGAGCTCACCAACCCCGGCCGCGGCCAGGAGAAGTACCTCTACACCTACTCCGACAGCGAACTGCGCTCCCTGCTCCTGGAGCTGCAGCGCAAGGGCAAGCGGTGGAAGGAGCCCGTCCAGCGGTACAAGGGCCTCGGCGAGATGGACGCCGACCAGCTCGCGGAGACCACCCTGGACCCGCGCCACCGCACGCTGCGCCGGATCAACCTCGGCGACCTGGAGGCCGCGGAGCGGGTCTTCGACCTGCTGATGGGCAACGACGTCGCCCCCCGCAAGGAGTTCATCGTGGACTCCGCCGCCACCCTGGACCGCTCCCGCATCGACGCCTGAGACGCCTGACCGCCCGGGACGCCTGACCGCCCTGGGCGGCCGTGGCGTCCGGACGCCCGGGCCCGCGCTGCCGTCGGCGGGCCCCCCCCCCCGGGGGGGGGGGGGCCGCCCCCCCCCCCCCCCCCCCCCCCCGCCCCCCCCCCCCCCCCCGCCCCCGCCCCCCC
>NZ_JAJLRA010000179.1 GCF_020991365.1 Streptacidiphilus sp. ASG 303 | reverse complement strand
CACTCCTGTCGTCGAGGCAGAGGCCCGCGTAGCCGCTGATCGGACCGGTGTGCGGAGTGCCGCCCCCGCCGCCGACGGCGTTGAAGACGGCGGCGAACTGGTAGGGGCTCTACGGCGTGCCGCTGCAGGTGCTGGAGAGCGTGCCGTTCGTCGCGCAGGCCTTGTCGCGGCCGAGGGCCCAGTAGCCGATCTGCTGGATGCCGTTGGACCTGGCGAAGTCGGTGAGGGTGGTGGCGTTGCCAGTGGTGAAGACCTCGTTGAGCGAATCGTTCACGCCGATCATG
>NZ_JAJLRA010000178.1 GCF_020991365.1 Streptacidiphilus sp. ASG 303 | reverse complement strand
GGCGTCGCCGGCGAGACCGCCGGGCGGACTCGGGACCAGGCGCCGTCCGCGCCGACCACGAGGTCGAACGTCTCCTCCCGCCCGTCCGCGACCCGGACCAGGACGCCGTCCCGCGTCCCCGGCACCACCTGCGCCACGCCCTGCCCCCACCGGACGTCGAGAGGGCCGAGCAGCAGGTCGCGGAGCTGCCCACGGTCGATCTCGTGATTGGCCCGGTCGTCCGGTCCGGGCCGCCAGTCGCGCAGGACGGTCCCGTCCGTGTCCAGGATGCGCATGGCCTGCCCC
>NZ_JAJLRA010000177.1 GCF_020991365.1 Streptacidiphilus sp. ASG 303 | reverse complement strand
CTTGACCGGGGTGTCGGCACCGAGCAGCTGGCCCGACGCGATGCGGAACAGCAGCGCGTAGCCGATCTGGTCGGCCGCGCCGGTGACGGTGACGGTGACGGGAGTGCGGGTCATGGTCTGCCTTCTCCAGCTGATGCCTGAGTGAGGGGTCAGTGCTCCGGCAGAGCACGCCCGCCATGCCGGACCCTGATAGGTCTCTCGACTTCGAGAGACCGCTGGCCAGGCTATCCCAGGACGGAGGGGGGCGGGGTGGCGCCCCGGAGGTTGACACCCGGGAGGCCGCCG
>NZ_JAJLRA010000176.1 GCF_020991365.1 Streptacidiphilus sp. ASG 303 | reverse complement strand
AACGCGCCGAGCAGCCCGAGTGGACCCCCGAGTGGAACAAGTCGTTCTCCACCGTCAAGTACGCCACCCTCAGCTGCCCGGCCAGGATGGGCGGCTACATCAAGTGCCATGCGGGCGACGCGGGCAAGGGCACGTGGGACGTCGCCCCCGGCCCCGGCAAGACCGGCAACTGGGGCGGCTCCTACCTGGCGATCCCGCGGACCTCCAAGCACGCCTAGGAGGCCGCTGACCTCATCAAGTGGCTGACCGCCGAGGAGCAGCAGGTCACCCTCTTCAAGACGCTCGGC
>NZ_JAJLRA010000175.1 GCF_020991365.1 Streptacidiphilus sp. ASG 303 | reverse complement strand
CCATTGCCTCATCTATAGTGAATGCCTGGCCAGGCTCGTAAAACGGGTGCCGGCCGCAGATCAATTCCCTAACTGTCACGCCGATCGCCCACAGGTCTGCGGATTTTCGAGCCCTCATACCCTGAAGTTGCTCAGGAGCCATATATGGATAAGGTCCTATGTGGCCGGGGTAGACGGTGATTGTAGATGAATCCAGCTGTTTAGCTAGACCAAGATCCAGCAGCACTGGACTAGTCCAGTCCCCCCCACGGAGAACAATAGTCCCAGGCTTGATATCCCGATGAATA
>NZ_JAJLRA010000174.1 GCF_020991365.1 Streptacidiphilus sp. ASG 303 | reverse complement strand
AGCGCCGCGCCCAGCCGGGCGGTCCGCGGACCGGGCCTGCGCAGGGCGGTGGTGAGCGTCGTCAGGCTGACCGCGCCGGTGGCCGGCAGCGCGGGCAGCCTCAGCACCAGGGCCGAGAGTGCGAGGAGCGAGGCGCCCGCGGCGAGGAGGAAGGCGGTCCGCCAACCCGCGAGGTGGCCGACCTGTGCGCCGAGCGGCAGGCTGACGACGGTGCCGGCCGAGATCCCGGCCGTGATCAGTGCGGTGGCCCGGTGGGCTGCGCGCGCGGGAACCAGTCGGACGGCGAC
>NZ_JAJLRA010000173.1 GCF_020991365.1 Streptacidiphilus sp. ASG 303 | reverse complement strand
GCGGTGGCGGAGGACGGGGGCTCCGGGCTGCCGGACACCGTGGAGGACCTGACGGACGCCGTGGAGCAGGCGGCGGACCGGCTGGGGCGGCGCAGGACGCTGCGGGCCGCCGCGGCGGTGGTGGGCGCCGCCGGCGTCGGGGCCACCGTCGTGCGGATCGTGGCCGCCCGCCGCCACCCGTGGCGCACCCGGCTGCCCGGCCTGCTGCACTGCCGGGGGACCGGCGGGGCGGGGCGGGAGGGACCGGACCCGCGGGCGCACGCCGGGGGCGGGCGGGACCCCCGCCC
>NZ_JAJLRA010000172.1 GCF_020991365.1 Streptacidiphilus sp. ASG 303 | reverse complement strand
CCAGCTGGAGAAGATCCTCTCCTACCTCGACATCGGCCGCGCCGAGGGCTCCAAGGTCCTGGCCGGCGGCGAGCGGGCCGACCTCGGCGGCGAGCTGTCCGGCGGGTACTACGTCACCCCGACCGTCTTCGAGGGCGACAACAGCATGCGGATCTTCCAGGAGGAGATCTTCGGCCCCGTCGTCTCCGTCACCCGCTTCGACGGCTTCGACGACGCCCTGCGGATCGCCAACGACACCCTGTACGGGCTCAGCGCCGGCGTGTGGAGCCGCGACGGCTCGCGCGCCT
>NZ_JAJLRA010000171.1 GCF_020991365.1 Streptacidiphilus sp. ASG 303 | reverse complement strand
CACCCCGGCCTCCGCGAGGCCGATCTGCGGCGCGGTCCGCACGTGCGCCACGTCCACCACGGTGGCGTCCACCCGGGAGAGCACGCCGAGCAGGGTCGCCAGCGCCCCCGGCCGGTCGACCAGCAGCAGGCGCAGCGACAGGTACCGGCCCGCCGCCGCCATGCCGTGCCGCCGCACCCGCTGCATCAGCAGCGGGTCGACGTTCCCGCCGGAGAGCACCGCCACCACCGGCCCCTCGACCGCCTGCGGCTCCTGGAGCAGCAGGGCCACCGGGCTCGCCCCGGCCGG
>NZ_JAJLRA010000170.1 GCF_020991365.1 Streptacidiphilus sp. ASG 303 | reverse complement strand
GGCCTCGCCCTCGGCGTCTGGGGGGCGCGGACGCTCGCCTGGGCGCTCCGCCCGGCGGAGTGGGGCGCCGGGGCGCCGCAGGAGGGGGGCGCAGGCCCGGAGCCCGGCCGCAGGCGCGTGCACGGCACGGTGGAGTGGGACGGCGGTGCCTGACCGCGGGCGCCACCGCAGGCGGCCCACCCCCGCCGCCGCACCGAGCCCGCTGCTGCGCCGCCTCGCCGCCGCGGTCCTCTTCGGCGCGGCCGGGACCGCCGCCTCCACACCGCTCTGGGGCACCACCGGCTCCTC